>NZ_PNFB01000009.1 GCF_003347015.1 Brachybacterium sp. YJGR34 | reverse complement strand
CGGCACGACCCCGAACGGGTCGTGCCGGGGGCGCGCTACTATGGGGCGGTGACTCGACGGCTCCTGCTTCGGCAGCCGCGTCGGACGAAGCCCGCGCCCGCCCCGCGCTCCTGACAGCGCATCCGGTGCGCACGTGAGGCACCGACGCGGCTCCCCTCGCCTGCGCGAGGGTTTTTTCATGTCACGAGACGCCCGGCAGCACCTGCCGCACCGATCCTGGAGGACGATCCACCCATGAGCGAGGCCCCGCACCGCTATACCGCCGAGGTGGCGGACGATATCGAGCAGCGCTGGCAGCAGCGCTGGGACGAGGACGGCACCTTCCGCGCCGACAACCCCGTCGGCGCCCTCCGCGGCTCCGTTGAGTCGCTGGAGCAGGCGGCGAGCGCCGCCGCCCCCGAGAAGACGTACATCATGGACATGTTCCCGTACCCCTCGGGGTCGGGCCTGCACGTGGGTCATCCGCTGGGCTACATCGCGACGGACGTCGTCGCCCGCCACCAGCGGATGATGGGGAAGAACGTGCTGTACACGATGGGCTACGACGCCTTCGGCCTGCCCGCGGAGCAGTACGCGGTCCAGACCGGCACCCATCCGCGCACCACCACCGAGTCCAACATCGCGAACATGCGCCGCCAGCTGCACCGGCTCGGTCTGTCCCATGATCCCCGTCGCTCCCTGGCGACCACCGATCCCGAGTTCATGAAGTGGACCCAGTGGATCTTCCTGCGCATCTTCGACTCCTGGTACGACCCGGAGGCCCCGAACGCGGACGGGATCATCGGGCGCGCCCGGCCGATCGCCGAGCTGCGGGCGGAGCTGCGCGCCGGCGCGGTCGATCCCTTCGCTCTGGCCGACCGCCAGGGCATCGACCTGCCCGCCGCCTGGTCGGACCGCTCCCCCGCCGACGTCCCGCAGGCCTCCGACGCCGAGATCGCGGAGCTGGCCGATGCCTTCCGCCTGACCTACATCTCCGAGACCCCCGTGAACTGGTGCCCCGGGCTGGGCACGGTGCTGGCCAACGAGGAGGTCACCCCCGAAGGCCGCTCCGAGCGCGGCAACTTCCCGGTCTTCACGCGCCGCCTGCGGCAGTGGAACATGCGCATCACCGCCTACGGCGATCGTCTGGTGGACGATCTGGAGCGGGTGGACTGGCCGGACTCGATCCGCACCATGCAGCGCAATTGGATCGGCCGCAGCCACGGCGCGCAGATCACCTTCCCGGCCACCGGCCTGTCCGATCGGCCGGAGGCGAGCTTCGACGTCTTCACCACCCGGGCCGACACCCTGTTCGGGGCGACCTTCTGCGTGCTCTCGCCCGAGCACGAGCTGCTGCGGGATCCCTCCGCCCTGCCCGAGACCTGGCCCGAGGGCACGAAGGAAGCCTGGATGGGCGGGGCCGCCGGGCCGCGCGAGGCCGTCGCGGCCTACCAGGCCCGCGCCGCCGCCCTCGGCGAGGACGAGCGCACCCTGGAGGACCGGGAGAAGACCGGCGTGTTCACCGGGATGGTCGCGGTCAACCCGATGGACGGCCGCGAGCTGCCCGTCTTCACCGCGGACTACGTGCTGACCGGCTACGGCACCGGCGCGATCATGGCGGTGCCGGCGGAGGACGCGCGCGATTTCGCCTTCGCCGAGCGCTTCGAGCTGCCCGTGATCCGCACCGTGCGCCCCCCGGAGGACTTCGAGGGCGGAGCCTGGACCGGCGACGGGGAGAAGATCAACTCCGCGAGCGCCGAGCTGGACCTGAACGGGCTGGACAAGGACGAGGCCAAGGAGCGGGCCACGGCCTTCGCTCAGGAGAAGGGCTTCGGCCGCGCGCGCACCACCTTCCGCCTGCGCGACTGGCTGTTCTCCCGCCAGCGCTACTGGGGCGAGCCCTTCCCGGTGGTCTACGACCCCGCCCGCCCCGAGGTCCCGATCCCGCTGCCGGAGTCGATGCTGCCGGTGGAGCTTCCCGAGGTCTCCGACTTCTCCCCGAAGACCTTCGACCCGCTGGACGCGGACACCGAGCCGCAGACCCCGCTGTCTCGCGCCGAGGACTGGGTGGCGGTGGAGCTGGACCTCGGCGAGGGCCCGAAGCGCTACCTGCGCGAGACCAACACGATGCCGCAGTGGGCGGGATCGTCCTGGTACCACCTGCGCTACATCGACCCCACCGAGGACGAGGTCCTGGTGCGCCCCGAGAACGAGCGCTACTGGCTGGGCGCGCGCGAGGACGGCGGCGTGGGCGGCGTGGACCTGTACGTCGGCGGCGTGGAGCACGCGGTGCTGCACCTGCTGTACGCGCGGTTCTGGCACAAGGTGCTCTTCGACCGCGGCGACGTCTCCAGCCAGGAGCCCTTCCACCGGCTGTTCAACCAGGGCTACATCCAGGCCTACGCCTACACCGACGCCCGCGGCATGCACGTCCCCGCCGAGGAGGTGGTCGCCGAGGCCGACGGCACCTTCACGTACCAGGGTCAGCCGGTCACCCAGGAGTACGGGAAGATGGGCAAGTCGCTGAAGAACGCGGTGGCCCCGGACGACATGTACGAGCAGTACGGCGCGGACACGCTGCGCGTCTACGAGATGTCGATGGGTCCGCTGGACCTCTCGCGCCCCTGGGAGACCCGCGCGGTGGTCGGCTCGCAGCGCTTCCTGCAGCGGCTGTGGCGCCTGGCCGTCGACGAGGAGACGGGTGCGCTGACCGTCTCCGACGAGCCCGCTGATCTCGCCACCCGCCAGGCCGTCCACCGCACCATCGAGGGCGTGGGTCGGGACATGGCCCAGATGCACTTCAACACCGCGATCGCGAAGCTGATCGAGCTGGTGAACCACCTGACCAAGGGGCTGACCGCGACGGGCACCACGCCCCGCGAGGCGGTGGAGCCGCTGGTGCTGATGGTCTCGCCGCTGGCTCCGCACCTGGCGGAGGAGCTGTGGTCCCGACTGGGCCATGCGGACTCCCTGGCCCGCGCCGCTTACCCGCAGGCGGA
Source organism: Brachybacterium sp. YJGR34 (assembly GCF_003347015.1). GTDB lineage: Bacteria > Actinomycetota > Actinomycetes > Actinomycetales > Dermabacteraceae > Brachybacterium. The sequence continues at coordinate 122,807 of NZ_PNFB01000009.1, read as the reverse complement.
CCCGGAGCTGGTCAAGGCCGACGCGGTCACCTGCGTGGTCCAGGTCAAGGGCAAGGTGCGCCACCGCCTCGAGGTGGATCCCGAGATCTCCGCCGAGGAGCTGGAGGCGCGGGTCATGGCCGAGGAGCGCGTCCAGGAGCTGCTCGCGGGACAGACGATCCGCAAGGTGATCGTGCGCGCGCCGAAGATCGTGAACATCGTGGTCTGAGCACCGCCGCGGGCGGAGAGGCCCCCGAGACCCTGTGGGTCCCGGGGGCCTCTCATCGTTCCTCCACAATGCTCCGTCGTCCACACCGCGGGGCCCGTCGCGGTCGACCACGTCCCGGCCCGCCTACTCTCCCGGCATGAACTCCTTCATCGGATGCGAACCCGAGGCGCTGCACACCCTCTCCGAGCGGATCGCCGAGCGTGCGCTCGAGATCATCGAGACCGGCGGGAGGATCCTCGAGGTCGTCCGCGGGACCGACTGGACCGGCCCGGACGCCCAGGAGCACTCCGCGCGCACCGACGCCGTGCATCAGAGCATCACCCAGGTGGGAGCACAGCTGCGGACGCACGCCGACCAGCTGCGGCAGGAGGCCGACCAGCAGGAGGCGGCCTCCCGCCCCGATCCCGCCGGCGGAGCCGGCGCCGCCGAGCGCTCCGCCGATCCGCTGCGGGCGCTGCGCTCCGAGCTGCCCTGGGGACGCGCGGTGAAGGAGCTGGGCTCACGGGCGGGGAGGCTGGTCAGGCCGAGCATCCCCCAGGATCCGGGGCCCTGGATCGGGGGCCCCTTCCAGCATCCGATCGACCCGGTCCGCCGCGCGCGCGATCCCCTGCCGGCGGGCGAGAGCTATGCGCTGGAGCCCGAGCATCTCGAGAACGCCGAGGAGGCCCGCCGCTCCGCCTTGGCCGTGCATCCGGCCACGCGACTCGCCCAAGGGGTGCTCGACGCGCACGAGACCTGGGGCGCGAGCCTGGACCGCGCGGAGCGCACTCTCGTCGACAGCGGCCTCGAGGAGCTCACGCCGCTGGTCTCGATCGGGCGGATTCCCCACGAGGCCTCCTCGCTGGTGTTCGGCGAGCGCTCGGCGGCCAGCCAGGTGATCTCCTCGGCCGAGCATCTGTGGGCGAATGCCGGGCAGACCCGCGCCGAGATCACCGAGGCCCTGGGACGGGGCGACCTCGCCGGAGCGATCCGTGCCGGCGAGCGCGGGATCTATCGGCACGTTGACGGCGTGATCGAGCTGGCGACCGCGCCCTCGTTCGCACAGCTCCCTGCGACCAGCGCGGAGATGCTGGGCCATGCGGGAGACGCGGTCGAGGCGGTCCACCCCGGCGCCGCGGAGCCCCTCCGCCGGGCCGAGCAGTCCGTGCGCGGCCTGGCGGAGGGCGTCGAGAACGTCCGGGAGGACGTCCTGGACTCCGAGGACGTCTACGACGCCCGGCGCCGGGCGGTCCCGCTGCCCTGGGATCCGCGGTGAGCGGCGGAGAGCCTCACACGGTCCCCTCCGGCGCGGCCTCCTCCGGTGCGTGCTCCGCGGGCGCGAGCGCGAGGCCCCCACCGTCCTCGCGCATCCGCACCTGGACCTGCTGCCCGTCCTGCACCTGACCGCGCAGGATGAGGCGGGCCAGGCCGTCGCCGATCTCCTTCTGCACCAGGCGCTTGAGCGGGCGCGCCCCGTACATCGGATCGAAGCCGGCATCGGCGAGCCAGCGGGTGGCGGCCTCGTCCACGTCCAGGGTGATGCGCCGCTGGGCGAGCCGGTCCGAGACCTCCGCGATCTGCAGGGTCACGATGCGCGAGAGCTGCTCGCGGGTCAGGGCGTCGAACATGACGATGTCGTCCAGGCGATTGAGGAACTCGGGCTTGAAGGAGGCCCGCACCACCTGCATCACCTTCTCGTGCTTCTCCGCCTCGGACAGCACGGCGTCCTGCAGGGCGTGGGCACCGAGGTTGGAGGTGAGGATCATGATCGTGGAGCGGAAGTCCACGGTGCGTCCCTGCCCGTCGGTGAGCCGGCCGTCGTCGAGCACCTGCAGCAGCACGTCGAAGACGTCGGGGTGGGCCTTCTCGATCTCGTCGAGCAGCACCACCGAGTAGGGCCGACGGCGCACGGCCTCGGTGAGCTGCCCGCCCTCGTCGTAGCCGACGTACCCGGGCGGGGAGCCGACCAGCCGGGAGACCGTGTGCTTCTCCCCGTACTCCGACATGTCGATGCGGATCATGGCCCGCTCGTCGTCGAAGAGGAACTCCGCGAGCGCCTTGGCCAGCTCGGTCTTGCCCACCCCCGTCGGCCCCAGGAACAGGAACGAGCCGGTGGGCCGATCCGGATCGGCGATGCCCGCACGGGACCGGCGCACCGCATCGGAGACCTCGGTGACCGCGCGCTGCTGCCCGATCAGCCGCCGCCCCAGGAGCTCCTCCATGTGCAGGAGCTTCTCGCTCTCCCCCTGGAGCAGCCGCCCGGCCGGGATGCCGGTCCACGCCGCGACGACGTCGGCGATGTCGTCGGGGCCGACGTGATCGGCGACCATCGGACCCTCGTCCTCGACACCGGGCGCGGACTCCTGCTCCTCGGCCGCACGCAGCTGCTCCTTGAGAGCGGGGATGTCACCGTAGAGGATCTTCGAGGCCGCGGTGAGGTCGCCCTCGCGCTGTGCCCTGTCCGCCTGCATGCGCAGCTGCTCGAGCTGCGCCTTGAGATCGCCGACCAGGTTCAGCCCGGCTTTCTCCCGCTCCCAGCGGGCAGCGAGCTCGTTGCGCTGCTCGGTGCGGTCGGCCAGCTGGGCGCGCACCGACTCCAGCTGCGCGATGCTGCCGGGGTCGTCGCTGCCGTCGAGGGCCAGCTCCTCCATCTTCAGCCGGTCCACCTGCCGCCGCAGGATGTCCAGCTCCTCCGGGGAGGAGTCCAGCTCCATGCGCTGGCGGGAGGCGGCCTCGTCGACCAGGTCGATCGCCTTGTCCGGCAGCTGCCGACCGGAGATGTACCGCGAGGACAGCGAGGCCGCGGCGACCAGGGCGGCATCGGTGATGGTCACCTTGTGGTGCGCCTCGTACTTGTCCTTGAGCCCGCGCAGGATCGTCACCGTGTCCTCGACGCTCGGCTCCCCCACCAGCACCTGCTGGAAGCGGCGCTCGAGCGCGGGGTCCTTCTCGATGTTCTCCCGATACTCGTCGAGCGTCGTCGCGCCGACCATGCGCAGCTCGCCGCGGGCCAGCATGGGCTTGAGCATGTTGCCCGCGTCCATCGAGCCGTCCCCGGAGCCTCCCGCGCCCACCACCGTGTGCAGCTCGTCGATGAAGGTGATGATCTGGCCGTTCGAGGAGCGGATCTCGTCGAGCACGGCCTTCATCCGCTCCTCGAACTCTCCGCGGTACTTCGAGCCGGCGACCATCGAGGACAGGTCGAGGGAGACGAGCGTCTTGCCGCGCAGCGAATCGGGGACGTCCCCGGCGACGATGCGCTGGGCGAGCCCCTCCACGACGGCGGTCTTGCCCACCCCGGGCTCGCCGATCAGCACCGGGTTGTTCTTGGTGCGGCGCGAGAGCACCTGCACCACGCGGCGGATCTCGGCGTCGCGGCCGATCACCGGGTCCAGCCGGCCCTCGCGGGCCATCTCGGTGAGGTCCACCCCGAACTTCTCCAGGCTCTGGAAGGTGCCCTCGGGGTTCTGGGAATCCATCTGGTTCATGCGGTCATCTCCTGGCAGCAGAGTGGTCACGGCATCGCGGAGGGCTCGAGGGGTCGCGCCGGCGGCGGCGAGCAGCCGGGCGGCATCGTCCGTGCCGAGCGCGATGCCGATCATCAGATGCTCGGTGGACAGGTAGGTGCGCTTCTGGGCATCGGCCTCGTGACGGGCGGCCTCGAGCGCGTCGAAGCCCGTTCCGACGAAGGTCGGCGAGGAGGTGCCGCCGCCGCTGACCCGCGGCAGGGCCTCGATCGCCTGCTCGGCGCGCGCGGCGACGTCGAGCGGATCGGCCCCGGTCCGCTCGAGCGCGGCACGGGCGATGCCGTCGCGCTGGCCGACCAGCGCCGCCAGCAGGTGCAGGGAGCTGATCTGGGGATTGCCGAGGGTGACGGCATGCTCGGCGGCGGCGGTGACGGCCTCCTGCGCGCGGGTGGTGAACTGGAACTCCACGATGCTCCTCTCCGATGTGCATGTGCGGGCGTGGGGACATCCGGTGCAACGACTCCAAAGTTGAGTCTATTCCGCTCAACCCATGGAGGTGCCGGTCCGCCGCGGAGCGCCCGCCGCCGCGATCCGGGTCGTCCACAGCGGCGCCCCGCCCCGCTCCCCGCGGCGTGCTCCCCTGTAGCATCGCACCGAACCGTGCCGCGTCCGTCCCGGGGGAACCGACGGCGACGTGCCGGGCTCCCCTCCTCTCCCTGACCTCTCCGCCGCCGAAACCGAGGCCACCATGTCCCAGCCCCCCTATCCGCCGCCGCAGGGTCAGTTCATGCCCAACGGGAGACCGCGACCGGGGGCCCCGCAGTCCGCGCCCGACGCACCCTCGTTCCAGGCGCAGCCCCGCTACGTCGACTACGGCAATCCCCGGGCCTACGACACCTCCGTGCGGCCGGCCTCGGGACTCACCGCGGCCCGCTACGCCCCGGCGCAGATCCAGCGGCCCGACCAGGCCCAGCCCGTCTCGGCCTGGTCCACGCAGGCTCGGCGCGCCCAGGAGGTCTCGCAGGAGGCCACGAAGATCCCGGCCGTGAGCATCGCGGTGTGGATCGCGCTGCTCCTGCTGGGCCTGGGACTGCTGCTGGTGCTGGGGTTCTTCTTCCTCCAGTTCGTGCTCACGGCGAGCTCGAACCCCGTGTGGTGGCCGGTCACCGCCTTCATCGCCTCGATCTCCCTGCTCGTCATCGCGGGGGTCATGTTCCTGGCCGACCGCTGGGACCCGCAGCCGCTCCCGCTGCTGATCATCGCCGTGTTCTGGGGCGCCGCGGTGGCGGCCTTCGGCAGCTACTGGCTCAACACCCTCAACAGCCTCCTCGTCTACGTCGTCACCGGCAGCGAGGCGGCCGCGAACTTCGCCGGTCCCGTCCTCAGCGCCCCGCTCGTGGAGGAGACCACCAAGGGGCTGGGGCTGCTGCTGCTGATGATCCTGGCTCGGCGCTACTTCAACGGGCCGCTCGACGGCCTCATCTACGGCTCCCTCATCGGCGGCGGCTTCGCCTTCACCGAGAACATCATCTACTACACCCGCGGGCTCGAGGACATGGGCGCCGGCGGCGTGCTGTTCAGCTTCATCATGCGCGGAGTTCTGAACATCTTCGGCCACGCGATCTACACCTCGCTGACCGGCATCACGGTGGGCTTCGTGGCCCGCAAGTGGGGCACCATCATGGGCTTCGTGGTCTTCCTCCCGGCACTCATCCCCGGCATGCTGCTGCACGGGGCCTGGAACCTCGCCGCCACCCTCAGCACCTCCGCCCTCGCCCTGCTGGTCATGTACGGCGCGAAGATGCTCATCTCCCTGTGCTGGCTGATCGCGATCGTGATCCTCATCTGGGACGAGTCGCGACTGACCAGGATCCGCCTCGGCGACTACGCCAATCAGGGATGGCTCACGCACGAGGAGGTCGACATGCTCGCGACCTGGAAGGGACGGCGCGAGGGCAAGCGCTGGGCCTCCCAGATCGGCGCCCGACCGGTGATGAAGCGGTTCATCCGGGAGAGCGCGGATCTCGCCTCGATCCGCCAGCGACTGCTGGCCGACGGCGCGAACCCGAAGGTGGTCCAGACCGAGCGGCGGCTGCTGAACCGGCTCACCACCAACCGGCAGGAGCTGCTGGCGCACGCGCACTGAGGACGCTCAGCGGTCGTCGTCCTCGTCCCACTCCTGATCCCGCGCCCGCAGCAGCTGGTCACGGCCGCGCAGGCGCTCGAACGCCCGGCGCTCCCGTTTCGTGGGGCGCCCGGTGCCCCGCTCCCGGCGCGGAGGCGCGGCCGCGAGCTGCGGTGCGGGCTCGGGACTGTGGTCCTCGTAGGCCTCACGCGCGATCGGCGCCCCCACCCGCTTGGTGAGGATCCGCGTGACGAGCACGATGCGCTCATGGCCCGGCGAGCGCACCCGCAGCTCGTCCCCCACCACGATCCGCTGGGCCGCCTTCGCGCTCTCCCCGTTGCGCCGCACGTGTCCGGCGCGGCAGGCCGCGGTGGCCGCGGACCGGGTGGGCATCAATCGCGCGCTCCACAGCCACACGTCCAGGCGCACGGAGGCCGGTCCGGGGGCAGGGTCCGCAGCGCTCATGCCGGCGCCGGGGTCCGCACCAGCGGCCACGGGTCGTGGGCCTCGAGCTGGGCCGCCACGGACAGCAGCAGGGCGTCGTCGCCGGGGCGGGTGGCTCCCAGCTGCACGCCGAAGGGCAGCTCGACACCGTCGACCTCCTCCCGGTGCAGCGGCACGGACAGGGCGGCGGTCCCGAGCATGTTCCAGGTGGAGGTCCACGGGGTGAAGGCGCACTGGGCATCGAAGTCCGCGGCGCCGTCGGGCAGCTGCAGCTGCTCGGGGAAGGCCGGCGGCGCGGCCAGGGTCGGGGTGAGCACTGCGTCGAAGGGGGCGAGCCCCTCGAGGGTGCGGCGCGCCAGGGTCTGGACCCCGGTGACCGCGCGCGCGAGATCCACGCCGCTGGTGGCCCGGCCCTGTGCGCGCAGCCAGCGGGTGAGCTCGAGGAGCTGCTCCTCCTGCTCCGGGGCGAGGGGGATCGTCGCGGCGCCCACGGTCCACAGCGGCATGAACGCCCTCCAGTCCGCGGGGGTGAAGGGCGCAGGGATCACGGTGATCTCGTGGCCGAGCGCACCCAGCACCTCCACGGCGCGCTCGAGCCCCCGCAGGGCCGCGGGATGGACCTCGGTCTCCGCGGCCAGCGGCTCGCTGAGCACGGCCAGCCGCAAGGGCCCCCTCGCCGGGGAGCCGTCGCCGGCCTCGGCAGCGAGCTGCTCGAGGAAGGACGTCTCCGGGCGGAGCCGCGGCGCGAAGTCGCCGGGCCGGGGCCCGGCGATCGCATCGAGCCCGGCGGCGACGTCGCGGACGCTGCGCGCGAGCATGCCGTCGACCACCAGCCCCATGCCCTCGCTGCCGTGCGGCCCGGGCGAGACCAGGCCCCGGGTCGGCTTGATCCCGACGATCCCGCAGCATGCGGCGGGGATCCGCACCGAGCCGCCGCCGTCGGAGCCGTGCGCGATCGGCACCACCCCGCTCGCGACCGCCGCGGCCGCCCCGCCGCTGGAGCCGCCGGCGGTGCGCCGCAGGTCCCAGGGCGTCCGCGCGGGCGCACCGGTGGCGGGCTCCGTGTAGCAGGGCATCCCGAACTCGGGGGTGGTGGTCTTGCCGATCGTGACGGTGCCGGCATCGAGGATGCTCTGGGCGACGCCGTCGGTGACCGGTGCGATCGTCCCGCGCAGCGCGGTGCTGCCTGCCTCGAAGGGCGCTCCCGCGATCCGGGTGAGGTCCTTGATCGGCAGCGGCACCCCCAGCAGCGGACGCATCGCGGCGAGCTCCGCGGCGCCGCCCGCACGGCGCGCCCGCGACAGCTGCTCGGCGGCGGCCCCGGCCTGCTCCCGGGAGAGCTCCTCGAGGACGTGCGCGAAGGCGCCCACCACGGCGCCGGTCCCCCGGGCGGCGGTGAGGGTCTGCTCGGTGAGCTCGCGGACGTCCAGCGCACCGCGGCGCAGTGCGGCCGCGGTCTCGAGCGCGCCGAGCGGAGCCTCGTCCACGCGCTCCGGCGGCACGCCCGGTCCGGCACTCACCGGCTGCCTTCGCGGGCCTCGGCGGTGCCCAGCGCCTCACGGACGTGCGCGACGATGCCCGCCGCGGCCTCGTCGATCTGCTCCCAGGCCGTCTCGAAGTCGCTCTCGTCGCCGTACCAGGGGTCGCGGATGCCGGTGTCGGCCACCGGGCGCGGGGCGAAGTCCCGCACCATGCGCACCACGGCCTCCGCCCGGTCCGGCCCCAGGGAGCGTCGCAGCGGGTCCACGTGATCGTGATCGAGGGCGAGCACCAGATCGGCGCGGCGGAGCTCCTCGTCGTCCATCTGCCGGGCCCGGTGCGCGGAGGCGTCGATCCCGTGGCGGCGCAGCAGGGCTCCCGCGCGCGGATCGACCGGGTTGCCGATCTCCCAGCCGGAGGTGCCGACGGAGGCGATCTCGACCCGATCGTCCAGGCCTCCCGCCTCGAGGGCCGCGCGCAGTGCGTACTCGGCCATCGGCGAACGGCAGATGTTGCCCGTGCAGACGGTGAGGATGCGGTAGGTCATCGCGTCTCCTTCGTCGGCCCCTCGGCAGGACCGTCATCGCTCCCGGCCCGGCCCGGGGCGAGCAGGTCCGCATACTCTCGGTGGCGCTCGAGCCATCCGCGCGCGAACCAGCAGGTGGCCGTCACCTGCAGGCCCCGGGTGCGGGCGTCCTCCAGCGCGAAGCGGACGATGGCGGAGCCGATGCCGCGGCCGGAGTGCTCGGGGGCCACCACGGTCGATCGCAGGTCGCGGACCGTGGCCCCGCCCGCGACGGCGCTCTCCTCGTCGCCGTAGCCGAGGACGGCGACCACCTCCTCACCCCGCAGGGCCTCGAAGCGGTCGCGGTCGTCGTCGTGGACCAGGCGCACCGCGCCCTGATCGGCGGAGGTCTCATCCATGCCGGTCACGGTACACTGCCGGTCATGCCTGCGCCTCTCATCTGGCACATCACCGAGCTGTCCGCCTGGGAGGCGGCCGTCCCGTCGGGCAGCTACACCCAGGCGACCCGCGGACGCACCCTCGAGCAGGAGGGCTTCCTCCACGCCTCCTGGCCGGAGCAGGTCTCCAAGGTCGCCAAGCGGGTCTACCCCGATCGCCCCTCGGACCTGGTGATCCTGGAGATCGACGCGGGGCGCGTGGAGGCCGCCGGCATCGCCGTGGACATCGAGGCCGATGTCGACGGCAAGGGACGCGGCTATCCGCACATCAAGGGCCCGCTCCCTGTGAGCGCCGTGCTGCGCCTGCGCCGGACGAAGTGGATCGGCCGCGAGTTCGTGGTCGTCGCCTGATCGACGTGCTGGCGAGGCACGAGCCGGCAGCAGACCAGGCAGTAGGCACAGCCTGATCGACGTGCTGGCGAGGGACGAGCCGGCAGCAGACCAGGCATCCGGCGCAGCCTGAGGATTCCCCGCGCCCGCGGCGCGGACGTACCATCGGACATGGCCAGATCCCGACACTCCGCGCGCTACCTCGACATCCACCCCGTCGACCCACAGCCCCGGCTCGTCGAGCAGGCGGTCTCGGTGCTGCGGGAGGGCGGTCTCATCGCCTACCCCACGGATTCCTGCTACGCCCTGGGCTGCACCCTGGATTCCGCCCAGGGGCTCGAGCGGATCCGCCGCATCCGGCAGGTCGACAAGAACCACCACTTCACGCTGGTGTGCGCGGACTTCGCCCAGCTGGGGCAGTTCGTGCTGGTCTCCAACCCCACCTTCCGGCTGGTCAAGAACAGCACTCCGGGGCCGTACACCTTCATCCTCCCCGCCACGAAGGAGGTGCCCCGCCGCATGTCGCACCCCAAGAAGCTCACCGTGGGCGTGCGCATCCCCGATCACCGGGTCGCGCATGCGCTGGTGGAGGCGCTCGGCGAGCCGATCGTCTCCTCGACGCTGCTGCTGCCGGGGCAGGAGGACCCGCCCTCGGAGGGCTGGGTGGTCCAGGACCTGCTGGATGATCAGCTGGACGCGATCATCGACTCCGGTGAGGTGGGCATCGAGCCCACCACCGTCGTCGACCTCTCCGGCGACGGGCTGGAGATCGTGCGCGAGGGGGCCGGGGACGCCGCTCGCTTCTGAGAGCGGCTCAGCCCGCCGCGTCGGCCGCGGCAGCCTGCGCGGCGCGCCGCGGCTCGAGCACCCCGGAGAACACGAGGATGCCGAGGGCGTACATCGGCACCATCCACAGCGCGTAGCGCAGCGTGAGGGCGTCGGCGAGGACGCCGACCAGCGGCGGGGTGACGAAGAAGCCCAGGCGGGCGAACCAGCCCACCACCGTCATGCCCACGCCCTGCGGCACACCCGGCAGCTCGTCCGCCGCGCGGTACGCGGCGGGGAACAGGGTGGCCACGCCCCAGCCGGCGGCGGCGAAGCCGATCAGCGCCGTGACGGGGGTGGGGAACAGCAGGGCCAGGCCCATCCCGGTCGCGGAGATCGCCGCGCCCAGCCGGGCGGTGGCGCGGTCGCCCAGCCGGTTGACGATCGCGTCGCCGGTGAAGCGCCCGATCGTCTGGGCGCCCTGCAGGGCGACGAAGGCCATGCCGGCGACGAAGGCGCTGACCTCGAAGGTGGAGTTCATGAAGAGCGCGCCCCAGGTGTTGCCGGCGTCCTCGGTGGATCCCGCGAACACGAGGATCATCCCCAGCGCCACCAGCAGCCCCAGCGACCGCATGGTCATCCCGGCGATGCGCAGCCCGCCCCGCGGCGCGGGCGCGGGCACCTCGGCGGCGGAGGCGGCCGACGGTCCGGCGACCGGGGTGCGCTCGGTGCCGTCATGACCGGGCAGCAGGAAGCGCAGCGCGCCGGCCGCGAGCAGACCGAAGACCACCAGACCGGCCACTCCCTGACCCCACAGCGGCACCCCGAGCTGCGCGCAGGCGGAGCCCAGCAGCCCGCCCACCACCGCGCCGAGCGACCACCAGCCGTGGAAGCTGTTCATGATCGAGCGGCGATAGCGCCGCTCCACCCGCATCCCGTGGGCGTTCATGGAGACGTCGGTGATCGCATCGGCCGCCATCGCGAGCACCAGCGAGCCGGCGAGCCACAGCCACGAACCGGCCACATAGACCAGCAGGTGCGAGGTGGAGGCGATGATCTGGACGACGACGCTCAGCCGAGCGGTGCCGAAACGGGTCATGAGGCGCGCGGCGAAGAGCCCCGCGGCCAGCCCGCCCAGGGGACCGATGCCCACCGCCAGCCCGAAGGCCGTGTTGGACAGTCCGATGGTCTCGACCAGCTCCGGGTAGCGCGGCAGGATCGCGCAGAAGGAGGCGCCGTTGAGCAGGAAGATCAGGGAGACTGCCCAGCGGGCACGGCGCACCTCGAGGGGCACGGAGGGCGGGGCGGTCGCGGAGTGAGCGTTCACGATGGACCATTGTCCATGAGGCCGGCGCCGCCCGGGAAGCCCCGGAACGCGACGTGCCCGGTCGCCATGAGGCGCCGGGCACGGGGACGTCCTGCGGGGACGTCAGCGAGTGAGGAAGCGGGGCACCAGGTCGAAGGTGCAGTACAGCGCGAGCAGGCACATGCCCAGGCCGCCCAGGAAGACGCCCACGGAGGGCTGGTCCATCGAGACCAGGCTCATGACGTACAGCCCGGCGCCGAAGAGGGCGAAGAGCACCACGAACAGCACCACCGAGAGGACGGGGTTGTTGCCCTTCGAGGTCACGTTCGTGTCCTCGCTCGCCTGCGCGCCGGTCGCGTTCGCGACGTGCTGGTTGCTCATGCTGCCTCTTCCTCTGCGTCACGGGTGCGGCGTCCTGCACGGGGCGGACCGCCACGGTCCATCCTAGACCAGGGAGCGGAGGTCCGCGGTCTCCCCGCGGTGGTGGACGGCCGTGAGCAGGCTCTCGAAGACGGCGAGGCCGTCCGCGCCGTCGATCTCGGGGTGCCACTGCACGCCCAGGACGCTCGATCCGCTCGCGGCCTCGACGGCGAGCGGCAGCCCGCTGTCGTGGCGCGCGACGATCCGCAGGTCCCCGCGCACGGCCCGCACGCCCTGGTGGTGGAAGGCCGTGACCTCGGCGCAGGTGCCGAGAGCGAGGGCGAGATCGCTGGCCGCGTCCACGGTGGCCTCGACGCGGGTGGGGCGCAGGCCGGTCGCGGGATGCTCGGGCAGATCGGCCGGCAGGTGACGGTGCAGCTCGCCGCCCTCGGCGATCACGATGATCTGCAGGCCGCGGCAGATGCCGAGCACCGGGACGTCGGCGCGGCGGGCGGCGCGGTACAGCGCGGTCTCGAAGGCGTCGCGCGCCGGGTCGGGGGTCATGTCGGTGGCGAGCGCCTCCTCGCCCCAGGCGGCCGGGTCGAGGTCGGTGCCGCCGGTGAGGACCAGCCCGTCCAGCTCGGCGATCTCCTCGTCGCTCCACTCGTCCTGCGGGGCGATGATCACGGGACGGGCGCCGGCCGCGCGCAGGGCGCGGACGTAGGACTCGTTGACGGCGACGGCGTCATGACCCTCCCAGGCGCCGGACATCATGGTGCGGACCCCTGCGGTCACGCCGATGAGCGGGCGACGAGTGCGCTGCGCCATGATGTTGTCCTTTCCGCGAGAGTCCGTGCCGCCTCCTGGCGACGGACCCCAGTCCATCGCGCGGGGGCGCGACGGCGCGAGGACTGTGGCGGAGTGTGACGGCCGGGCGCGCGGAGGCGGTTCAGCGCGCGGCGCCGACCGCTCCCTGCTGCATCGCGATCGCCTGGCGGTAGTGGCCGCGCAGCTGCTCCGCGAGCACCGGCCAGGTGCGCTTGCGCACGGACTCGAGAGCGGCCCGGCCGACGGCGAGTCGCTTGGCGTCGTCGAACAGGAGGTCGCTGGCCCGCTCCCGCAGCTCGTCGAGCATCCCCGGGGTGTACAGCCAGCCGGTGCGGCTCGGGGAGATCAGGTCGATCGGACCGCCGCGTCGGGGCGCGATCACCGGCAGGCCCGAGGCCATCGCCTCCTGGATCGTCTGCCCGAAGGTCTCGAGCTCGCCGGGGTGGATGAACAGGTCCGCCGAGGCGAGGTGGGTGGCCAGATCGGTGCCGGAGCGGAAGCCCGCGAAGCGTGCCCGCGGCATCTCGCGCCGCAGGGCGTCCCGCTCGGGGCCGTCGCCCACGATCAGCAGCCGCACTCCGGGCATGTCGTGGATGACCTTGAGATCCGCGACCTGCTTCTCGGCGGCGAGGCGCCCCACGTAGACGACGAGCTTCTCGCCGGGTGCGGCGTACTTCGCGCGCAGCGTCTCGCTGCGCAGCGAGGGGGAGAACAGGGAGGTGTCCACCCCGCGGCGCCACAGCTCGACGTTCTCGACGCCGTGGGAGACCAGCTCGTCGCGGCTCGAGGTCGACGGGGCGAGGTTCACGGTGGCCCGGTTGTGGACGTCGCGCAGCAGCTGCCAGGTGGCGTTCTCGAGGAAGGGCATGCCGTAGCGCGCCGTGTATCCGGGGATGTCCGTCTGGTACACGGCGACCGAGGGGACGCCCAGCTTCTGCGCCGCCACCACGGCGCGCCCGCCCAGGATCATGGGCGAGGCGAGGTGGAGGACGTCGGGCTGGAACTCGTCGATGCGGCGGCGCAGCACCGTCGCGCTGGCGGCGGCGATCCGCACCGCGGAGTACCCGGGCATCGGAGCGGAGGCGACGCGACGGACCCGGACCCGGCGCCCGCAGGAGGTGCGCAGGGAGGTCGAGGCCCGCGGCCACTGCGGGGCGATGATCCCGAGGTCATCGCCGGCGGCGGCGAAGTGGTCGACGACGCGGAGCACCGAATTGGTGACTCCGTTCATGTGCGGCAGGAAGGACTCGGCGACGAAGAGGATCCTCACGCTCTCGAGGATCCGCCTCCCGTCCTGCCTCCGGGCCACGCCGGCGTGACGGGCCGACGACGCGAAGGTGAACTCTTGCCCCGTGCCGGCGGCTCCGCGGGGCCCGGTCCCCGCCGTCCCGGAGGACCGCGGGGACCGGGCCGCGGCGCTCAGAGGCGCTGCGAGGCGATCCGCGCGCCCTCGGCCAGCGACTCGAGCTTCGCCCAGGCGATGTCGGGGTGGATGCGTCCGCCCAGGCCGCAGTCGGTCGAGGCGATGACGCGCTCGGCGCCCACGCGCTCGGCGTAGCGGGAGATGCGCTGGGCGACCAGCTCCGGGTGCTCGACGACATTGGTCGAGTGGCCCACCACGCCCGGGACGATGATCTTGTCGTCCGGCAGGGTGACCTCGTCCCAGACCACGTACTCGTGCTCGTGGCGCGCATTGGCGCCCTCGAAGGAGTAGTAGGTGACGTCGATGTCGAGCATCAGCCGCACGAGGTGGCGGAACTCGATGTCGGTGACGTGCGGGCCGTGCCAGGAGCCCCAGCACAGGTGGAAGCGCAGCTGCTCCTTCGGCAGGCCCTCGAGGGCGTGGTTGAGCGCCTCGACGCGCTTGGCGGTGAAGCGCAGATAGTCCTCGATGCTGGGCTCGGGGGAGATCTGGTCGAAGTTCTCCGCGATCGAGGGATCGTCGATCTGGACGATGAGGCCCGCGTCGGTGATGGCCTTGTACTCGACCTTCAGCGCCTCCGCCCAGGCCTCGAGGAAGGCGTCCTCCGAGCCGTAGTGGCGGTCCTGGATGCGAGCTCCGGAGCCCGGGGAGAGCGAGGTGAGGAAGCCCTGCTCGATGCCCTGCGCGCTCAGCGCGCGGGAGAAGTTGGAGACGTCGGAGGCGATGAGCTCGCCGCCGGTGTAGGACAGCGCGCCGGAGGCGACCGGGAAGACGAGTGCGCCCGCCTCCGGGGTGGCCTTGTTGACCTCGACGTCCGAGGCGTACACGTCGGGGAAGCGCTGGCGGTCGCGGCGGTTGCCGAAGGAGGTCAGCGTCAGGCCCTCGGCGTTGTCCGCCGTGGGCGGCTCGGCGAAGAAGGTGTCGCCCTCGACGATCTCGAGGCCCGCGGTGCGATGGAAGATGTAGCTCCACCAGGCGCCGTAGTTGTAGGTCGAGGTCATGGACTTGCCGTACTCGCCGTCGCCCGGGACGGTGATGCCGATCTGCTTCTGGCGCGCCACGACCGATTCGACCGCGGCGGCCAGCGCCGCATCGAACTCGGCCGACGGCAGCGGGGTGAGCCCGTCCTCCGCGACGGGGCGGGCGGCGTTCGCGGCCAGCAGCTCGGGGGTGCGGGGCAGGGAGCCTGCGGTGGTGGTGAGGATCTCGGTCATGGGACCGACCCTAAGCGCCGCCCGCGGGCGCGGAGGAATTGCGGGGTCATCCCCGTTCACACAGCTCACCCGCCCCCGAGTGCTCCGGGGGCGGGTGAGCAGGGGTCAGTCCCGCGGCCAGGTGGGCACGAGATTGCGGTCGCCGAAGGCCTGGTCGATGCGGCGCACCGGCGGCCAGTACTTCGACTGGATCCGCATGGGGACGCTGTCGTGCACCGAGTCGTCCTCGAGGGCGGTCCAGCTGCCGGGGTAGACGGCGACCTCGCGGGAATAGGGGTGGCTCCACTCCCCCGTCGCGATCGACGCCGCGGTGTGCGGGGCATTCACCAGCGGGTTGTCGTCGGCCGGCCAGGTGCCGGCGACGACCTCCTCGGCCTCCTCGGCGATCCGCAGCATCGCGTCGACGAAGCGGTCGATCTCCGCGAGGTCCTCCGACTCCGTCGGCTCGACCATCAGCGTGCCGGCGACCGGGAAGGACATCGTCGGGGCGTGGAATCCGTAGTCGATGAGCCGCTTGGCGACGTCGTCGACCGTGATGCCGGTGCGCGCGGTGAACGGCCGCAGGTCCACGATGCACTCGTGGGCGACCAGGCCGTTCTCCCCCGTGTAGAGGGTCTCGAAGGCCTCCGCGAGGCGGTGGGCCATGTAGTTGGCCGCGAGCACCGCGGAGGCGGTCGCGTGGCGCAGCCCCTCCGGTCCCATCAGGCGGATGTAGGTCCAGGTGATCGGGAGGATCGACGGGGAGCCGTAGGGCGCCTGCGAGACCGGGGCGCCGTCATGGGAGCGGTCCGCGGCGCCGACCACGGGATGCGCGCTCTGCTGCATCGCCGGATGGCCCGGCAGGAAGGGCGCCAGGTGCGCCTTGGCCGCGACCGGGCCGACGCCGGGCCCGCCGCCGCCGTGGGGGATGCAGAAGGTCTTGTGGAGGTTCAGGTGGGAGACGTCGCCGCCGAACTCGCCGGGCCGTGCCACCTGCAGCAGCGCGTTGAGATTCGCACCGTCGACGTAGACCTGGCCGCCCGCGTCGTGGACCAGCTGGCAGACGGTGCGCACCTCCTCCTCGTACACGCCGTGGGTCGAGGGGTAGGTGATCATGATCGCGGCGAGCTCCTCGCCGTGATCCTTGATCTTCTGCTTCAGGTCGTCGAGGTCGATGTTGCCTTGCGCGTCCGAGGCCACGACCACCACCCGCAGGCCCGCGTTGACCGCCGAGGCGGCGTTGGTGCCGTGCGCCGAGCTGGGCACCAGGCACACCTCGCGGCCCGACTCGCCGCGCGAGGCGTGGTAGGCGCGGATCGCGAGCAGACCGGCGTACTCGCCCTGGGAGCCGGCGTTGGGCTGGAGCGAGACGGTGTCGTAGCCGGTGAGGTCCGCCAGCCAGCTCTCCAGCTGCGTGATGAGCTCGAGATACCCCTCGACGTCCGCGCGCGGCGCGAAGGGGTGGAGCGCGCTGAAGCCCGCCCAGGTGACCCCGGCCATCTCGGTGGCGGAGTTGAGCTTCATGGTGCACGAGCCCAGCGGGATCATGCCCCGATCCAGGGCGAAGTCACGGTCCGCGAGGCGCCGCAGGTAGCGCATCATCGCGGTCTCGGACCGGAAGGAGGAGAACACCGGATGCCGCAGGAAGGGGTCCTGCCGCAGGAGAGGTCCCCAGCCGTCACCCGAGGGGACCTCCCCGAGCTCCGCGCCGGGCGCCGGGGCGTACGGGGCGAAGGCCGCGGCGATCGCCACCAGGTCCGCGGGGGTGACGGTCTCGTCGAGCGAGAGGTGCACGAGGTCGTCGCCCACGGTGCGGACCAGGTACCCGGCCTCGCCGAGCGCGGCCGCCAGATCGTGGGCGGTGCCGGTCGCGCGCACCTCGAGGGTGTCGAAGAAGCTGTCCGAGAGCAGCTCGAAACCGCTGCGGCGCAGGAGGTCGGCGAGCGAGGCGGTGCGATCGGCGACCGTGCGTCCGATCCGCGTCAGCCCCTCGGGGCCGTGGTAGACGGCGTACATCGCCGCCATCACGGCCAGCAGGACCTGCGCGGTCGTGATCGCGCTGGTGGCCTTCTCGCGCCGGATGTGCTGCTCGCGGGTCTGGAGCGAGAGGCGGTAGGCGGGAGTGCCGTCGGCATCGACCGAGACGCCGACGAGACGGCCGGGCAGCTGCCGCTCGAGTCCCCGGCGGACGGCGACGAAGCCGGCATGGGGGCCGCCGAAGCCGAGCGGGATCCCGAAGCGCTGGGAGGTGCCGACGGTGACGTCGGCCCCGAGCGATCCCGGGGACTCGAGCAGGGTCAGGGCCAGCAGGTCCGCGGCGACGATCGCGACCGCCTTCGTGGACTTCACCTCGGCGATCACCTCCCGCGGGTCCCACACCCGCCCGGAGGCGCCCGGATACTGGATCAGGGCGCCGAAGTACGGCCCGTCCGGGACGCCCTCGGTCCGGAAGTCGACCTCGCGCAGCTCGATCCCGAGCCCCTCGGCCCGTCCGCGCAGCACCTCCTTGGTGGCGGGCAGGGCGTCGGCGTCCACGAGGAACACGGAGCCGTTGCGCTTGGCGGTGCGGCGGGCGAGCATGAGCGCCTCGGCCGCGGAGGTCGCCTCGTCGAGGGTGGAGGCGTTGGAGACGTCCATCCCCGTGAGGTCGCAGATCATGGTCTGGAAGGTCAGCAGCGCCTCGAGGCGGCCCTGGGAGATCTCGGGCTGGTACGGGGTGTAGGCCGTGTACCAGGCGGGGTTCTCGAGCACGTTGCGCTGGATCACGGCGGGGGTGTGGGTGCCGTGATAGCCCGTCCCGATCAGGGAGCGGCGCACGGTGTTGCGCTCGGCCAGGGCGCGCAGCTCCTCGAGCGCCGCGGGCTCGGAGATCCCCGGCGGCACGGAGGACGCGGGATCGCCGTCCCCGTCCTCCAGCAGGATCGTGCGCGGCACGGCCGCGCGGAGCATCTCGTCCAGGGACTCGTAGCCCAGGACCTCGAGCATGTGACGCTGCGCGTCGGTGTCGGTGCCGACGTGGCGGCGGACGAAGGAGTCGTGATCGGGCGCGGTCGATGCGGTCATGGCGGAGTGCCCCTGGTGGTCGCGAGCGGTTCGAGATGGTCGGCGCGGCGGCGCCGGGGCCCTCGCGCCGGTGGCGGCGGGAGCCCCGGACGCCTCAGGACCGGAGGAGGGCCGCGTAGTCCTCCGCGGAGAGCAGATCCTCGGGCAGCTGCTCGAAACGGGCCTTGAGCAGCCATCCCTCGCCGAAGGGAGAGGAGTTCACGAGCTCGGGGCTGTCCACCACGGCCTGGTTGATCTCGGTGACGACCCCGTCGATCGGGGAGAAGAGATCGGAGACGGACTTGGTGGACTCGATCTCCCCCATCTCGGTGCCGGCGGAGATCTCGGCGCCGTCCTCGGGCAGGTCGACGTAGACGACGTCCCCGAGCTGCTCGGCGGCGTAGTCGGTGACGCCGATGACGGCGACGCCGTCGGACTCGACGCGGACCCACTCGTGGTCCTTGCTGTAACGGAGCTCTGCGGACATGGGGTGGTCCTTCCTGGAGGGGAGACGGGTGGAGGGGTCGGGGGCAGGTCAGTCGCGCCGGAGGAACGGCAGGGGGACGACGCGCACGGGGAGGTCCCGGCCGCGCACGTCCACCACCAGATCGGTGCCCGGGTCGGCGAGGGACGGGGAGACGTAGGCCATCGCGATGGGGTGGCCGAGGGTCGGGGAGAGCACGCCGGAGGTCACGACGCCCACCGCGGTTCCCTCGGCGTCGCGCACCTCGGCCCCGGCGCGGGCGGCGCGCCGCCCCTCGGCGGCGAGGCCCACGAGGACCGGGCGGCCCGTGAGGTCGGCATCCTCCACCGCGGCGCGGCCGACGAAGTCGCCCTTGGTGGCCAGGGCGACGGTCCGCCCGAGGCCGGCCTGGGCGGGGAGCAGGTCCCGTCCCAGCTCGTTGCCGTACAGCGGCATCCCGGCCTCCAGGCGGAGGGTGTCGCGGCTGGCGAGGCCGCAGGGGGTGAGACGGTCTCCGGCCGCGGCGGTCACCTGGTCCCACAGTGCGACGGCCAGGTCGGAGCGGACGTAGAGCTCGAAGCCGTCCTCGCCGGTGTACCCGGTGCGGGCGATCAGCAGGGGCGCTCCGCGGTAGGTCCCCCCGGCCGCGCGGTAGTACCGCATCGCGACCAGGTCCTCCGCGGCGATCCCGTCGACGCCGCTGTCCGCGCCGGTCAGCGCGTCGAGGAGGATCCGCTCGCTCTCCGGGCCCTGCACCGCGATCAGCGCGGTGGTCGCCGAGGCGTCCTCGATCTCGACCGCGAAGCCGGCGGCGCGCTCGGTGAGCGCGGCGAGGTCCTCGGCCACCCCGGCGGCATTGGGGATCACCAGGAAGTGGTCCTCGGCCAGGCGATAGGTGATGAGGTCGTCGAGGATGCCGCCGTCCTCGGCGAGCAGCAGCGAGTACTTCGCGCGCCCCACCGACATCGTGGACAGCTTCCCGGCCAGCGCGTGGTCGAGCGCCTCCCCCGCCTGGGGGCCGCGCAGATGGACCTCTCCCATGTGGCTGAGGTCGAAGATCCCGGCGCTCTCGCGCACCGCCCGGTGCTCGGCGAGATCGGAGTCGTACCGCACCGGCATCCGCCAGCCGGCGAAGTCGGTGAAGGTGGCCCCGAGTGCCTCGTGGACCGCCTCGAGCGGGGTGCTGCGCAGGTCCTGATCGCCCATCGTGCTCCTTCTCCTCCAGGGCGGGTGCCCGCCGTCCACTGCCTGGCACGGCACAGGGCTCCTGCGCCGTGGGCATGCGCCACGTCGCTGTGCCGCAGGGTCACCCTATCGCCCGTCGCGGACTGTCGTGGCCGGTGAGCGGGAAGGGCGCAGAGGGCCGGGCGCCCCTGTACCGTGGGGGCCGTGACGAAGGAAGGCACGTCCGACTGGCCGGTTCTCCTGCGCAGCCCGCGCCTGGTGATCCGTCCCCCGGGCGACGGCGATCGCGAACGGATGATCCGGCTGATGACCGATCCCGTGACGCGCGAGTACCTCGGCGGCGCCGTGGACTACGCCTCCCGGCAGGCTCTCGAGCTCTCCCCCCTGGGGCTGACCTGGGGGCGCTGGGTGCTGGCGAGGCACGAGGACGACACCATGATGGGGTCGATCACGCTGGATCACGACCGCGGCGAGCTCGAGCTCTCCTACGCCCTGCTGCCGGAGTTCACCGGTCAGGGCTTCGCGGCCGAGTCGTGCCTGGCCGTGATGGGCTGGGCGCAGGAGGCGCTCGAGGACGACCACATCATCGCGGTGAGCCAGACCCGCAACAAGCGCAGCGTCGCCCTGCTGCGCAAGCTCGGCTTCACGGTCCGCAAGGGCCTCGAGGAGTTCGGCACCCAGCAGCTCCTGCTCGAGCGCTCGCTGCGCGAACCGCTGCCGGCCCCGGAGCAGCCGCTCCAGTCCGCGGCCGATCCGCCGCCGCCCACCCGGCGCTGACCTCCGCCGCGGGCCGGGCCGCGCGCGCCGTGCCGCTCATGGCTACCCTGGTGGCGTCCGTCCCCGCGACCGCAGGAGGCCCCATGTCCGCGCTGTCCATCCCCAGCACGTCGCTCGCCGACGGCACCCCCTTCCCCCTGATCGGCTTCGGCACCAGCAGCATGCGCGGGACCGGCGCCGTCGAGGGCATCGCCGCGGCGCTGCGCTCCGGCTACCGGCTCCTCGACACCGCCGCCCAGTACGGCAACGAGGCGGCCGTCGGCGAAGCGCTCCGCATCAGCGGCATCGACCCCGACGAGGTCCTGGTGACCACGAAGATCGCCGGCGGGGACCAGGGCCGCGAGGCCGCCCGCGCCGGATACCTCGAGTCCCTGCGCCGCCTCGGCCTGCCCCGGGCGGGGCTCGTGCTCATCCACTGGCCCAATCCCTCGCGCGGACTCGCGCTGGAGACCTGGCGCACCCTCATCGACCTCAAGGAGGAGGGCCTGGCCCAGCACATCGGCGTCTCCAACTTCCGGCCCGAGCAGACCCGGGAGCTGATCGACGCCACGGGGGTCGTGCCCGAGGTCAACCAGATCCAGCTCTCCCCCGCGCTCCAGCGCCGGGGGACCGTCGACTTCCACCGCGAGCACGGCATCGTCACCGAGGCATGGGGCCCGCTGGGCGGCCGCGAGGGCCTCGGTGAGCAGTTCGCGCTGCGCCGGGTGGCCGAGAAGCACGGCGCGACCCCCTCGCAGATCGCGCTGCGGTGGGCGGTGGACCGGGACATCGTGGTGATCCCGAAGTCCTCGGACCCCCAGCGCCAGCGCGACAACGCGAGCCTGGACCACATCGCTCTCGACGACGCCGACCGGGAGCTGCTGACGACCCTGGACCTCGGCGAGGAGGCGGCCTGGGACTCTCGCGAGCACGAGGAGTGGTGAGCGGCGCCGCCCGCTTCGTCCCCGGCCCGGAGCACCGGCGGATCGTCGTCCTCACGGGCTCCGGGCTCAGCGCCCGCACGGGCCTGGGCACCTTCCGGGGACCGGACGGGCTGTGGGCGCTCGAGCCCGAGACCGAGCAGGCGATGCACGCCGCGCTGCTCCCGGGCTCCCTGCCGCTGCTGTGGCAGGTGTGGGGGCGGATGGCGCGCCGCGCGCTCGCCCACGGCCCCACCCCCGGCCATCGGGCCATCGCACGGCTCGGCACCCCGGTGATCACCCAGAACATCGACGGGCTGCATCAGGCGGCCGGCACGGAGGTGGTCGCAGAGCTGCACGGCAGCGCCCTGCACGCGGTGTGCCTGGACCGCACCTGCACCTGGCGGGTCGAGCTCGAGCCCGGCGAGGGCGAACGGGCCGAGGACCACGGCGTCCCCGCGCAGTGCCCGCGCTGCGGGCGGCCCACCCGGCCCGACGTGGTGCTCTTCGACGAGCAGCTGCCCGAGGACGCGCTCGAGCTGGCGATGCGCCTGGCCCGGGAGGCTGACCTGTTCGTGGCCGTGGGCACCAGCGGGACGGTCTTCCCCGCGGCGCAGCTGGCGCCCCTGGCCCGCTCGCACGGCGCGACCACGGTGCTCGTCGACCTCGACCCGCCCCCGGGCGCGGGAGCGACCTTCGACCATGTGCTCGCCGAGGACGCCCATGACGTGCTCCCGGACTGGGAGCGGAGGATCCATCGGGTGGGCGGGACCTCGTTCCTGGATCCCTTCCCCACCTGACACCTGCGGACCGCGGCGGGCGGGACGGCGACGGCGCCGCGCTCAGATCCAGATCGCGGGGTCCGTCTGCACCTCGGGATGCGCGGCGCCGGCGCGCACGGTCGCCGGGACCCCGATGGCGGTGGCCTGCGCCGGGACGTCCTTGACCACCACCGCGTTCGCCCCGATCTGGGCTCCCTCGCCGAGCTCGATCGGCCCCAGCACCCGTGCCCCGGCACCGATGGTCACGCCGTCCTCCACCGTGGGGTGACGCTTGACCCGCTCCATCGAGCGGCCGCCCAGGGTGACGCCGTGATAGAGCATCACGTCATCGCCCACCTCCGCGGTCTCCCCCACCACCACGCCCATCCCGTGGTCGATGACGAAGCGCCGCCCGATGGTCGCGCCGGGATGGATCTCCACGCCCGTGATCGAGCGGGCGCCCTGCGCCAGCACCATCGCCGGGAGCGTCGCCCCGCGCCGCCACAGCCGGTTCGCCACCCGGTGCGTCCAGATCGCGTGCAGGCCCGGTGAGGTCAGCAGGATGGTGAGGTCGTCGCGCGCGGCGGGGTCGCGGCGGTGCGCCGCCGCGAGGTCCTCCCGGACCGTCGCGACGACGCCCATCACCGCATCGAGCGGGCGCGGCATGGCCGGGACCTCAGTCCGCGTACTCGGCGAACAGCGGGGTGGAGAGATAGCGCTCGCCGAAGGACGGGACCACCACGACGATGGTCTTCCCGGCGAACTCCTCGCGAGCGCCGACGCGGGCCGCGGCCTCGATGGCCGCGCCGGAGGAGATGCCCACCAGCAGACCCTCGCGGCGGGCCACGTCGCGGGCGCGGGTCATGGCGGTCTCGGCATCGATGTCGAGGACCTCGTCGTAGATCTCGCGGTCCAGGATGGTGGGCACGAAGTTCGCGCCGATCCCCTGGATCTTGTGCGGGCCGGGCGCTCCGCCGTTGAGGATCGCGGACTCCTCGGGCTCGACGGCGATGATCTTCACGTCGGGCTTGCGCTCCTTGAGGACCTGGCCCACGCCGGAGATGGTGCCGCCGGTGCCGATGCCGGCGACCACCGCGTCCACGCCGCCTTCGGTGTCGTTCCAGATCTCCTCGGCGGTGGTGCGGCGGTGGATGTCCACATTGGCGGGGTTGTCGAACTGCTTGACCTGGACCGCGCCGGTCTCGGCGGCGATCTCCTCGGCCCGCTCGACGGCACCCTTCATGCCCTTGGCCGCCTCGGTGAGGACCAGCTCCGCCCCGAAGGCGCGCAGCAGCATCCGGCGCTCCTTGGACATCGACTCGGGCATCGTCAGGACCACCTTGTAGCCGCGGGAGCCGCCGATCATCGCCAGCGCGATGCCGGTGTTGCCGCTGGTGGCCTCGACGATGGTGCCGCCGTCCTGCAGCTGGCCGGAGGCCTCGGCGGCGTCGATCATGGCCACGCCGATGCGGTCCTTGACGGAGTTGGCGGGGTTGTAGAACTCGAGCTTGGCGAGCACGGTGGCCTTGACCTCGTCGCCCAGGCGGTTGAGCTTCACCAGCGGCGTGCCGCCGACCAGCTCGGAGACGTTCTCGTAGACAGGCATGCTTCTCCTCGATCGGTGAGAGAGGCTCGCAGCGCGAGGCTCTAAGGTGCACTTGGGCCGATCATAACCTGGACCGTCCGCCGGACGTGACCGGTCCGACACATGGACCCGGGGCGTCGAGGTCGCGGACACGACTGCGGGGCGCGCTCGCCGTGGAGCATCGCGCAGATGCCACGGCGAACACGCCCCGCACACGGACCCGGCGGCCGGAGCCGTCCTCCCCTCACCCGGTGGTCAGTAGACCATCCCCATGAACTCGCGCACCCGGGCCAGGGTCTCGTCGGCCACCGCGTTCGCCCGCTCGTTGCCCGCCCGCAGCACGCCGAGGAGGTATCCGGGGTCCTGCTCGAGCTCGGCACGGCGGGCGCGGATCGGCGCGAGATGCTCGTTGAGCGCCTCGGCGGTGAAGATCTTCAGGGTCCCGGACCCGCCGTCGCCGATCTCCGCGGCGATGTCCTCCGGGGTGCGCCCCGTGGCCTGAGCGGCGATCGTGAGCAGGTTCGACACCTCGGGCCGACCCTCCGGGTCGAAGGTGATCCGCCGCTCGGCGTCCGTCTTGGCCTTCTTGATCTTCTTGAGCGTCTCCTCGGGGCTCATCCGCAGCATGACGGTGTTGCCGAGCGACTTGCTCATCTTGCTCCCGCCGTCCAGGCCCAGGATCGTGGGGGACTCGGAGAGCAGGGCATCGGGCTCGGGGAAGTACTCCTCACCGCCGGCGAAGCGCTCGTTGAAGCGCCGGGCCACCACACGGGTCTGCTCGATGTGGGGCAGCTGGTCCTTGCCCACGGGCACCAGGTTGCCGTGGCAGAAGAGGATGTCCGCCGCCTGATGCACGGGATAGGTGAGCAGGAGCCCGCCCATCGCGGACTTGCCGGCGGCGGCGAGCTCCGCCTTGACGGTGGGGTTGCGCTCGAGCTCCGGCTGCGTCACCAGGGACAGGAAGGGCAGCATCAGCTGGTTCAGGGCGGGGACGGCGGAGTGGCAGAAGATCGTGGCCCGCTCCGGGTCGATGCCCACGGCGAGGTAGTCGGTCAGCAGCTCGCGCACCGACCCCTGGATGTCGCCGACGACGTCGCGGTCGGTGATGACCTGGTAATCGGCCACCAGCACCCACGACTCCACGCCGAGCTCCTGCAGCCGCACCCGGTTGCGCAGCGAGCCGAAGTAGTGCCCGATGTGCAGCGCGCCCGTGGGCCGGTCACCGGTGAGCATGCGCAGCCCCGCGGGATCGGAGGAGATCTTCCGCCAGATCGCGTCACTGCGCTGCTGCGCGGTGTCATAGCTGGTGGGGGCGGGCGTGCTGGCGTCGGTGCGGTGCGTTGCGGTCACCCCACCATGCTAGCGGCACCCGCGGGCGCGGCCGCGGTGGTGCCGCGCACGAGGAGCTGCGGGCGCACCACCACCTCGGTGCGGGCGGGACGGCGAGACTCCCCGCCGCCGCCGAGCGCCGTGCGCACCGCCGCGCGCGCCATGGAGCCGACGGCCTGCCGCACCGTGGTCAGGGGCGGATCGGTGAGGCCGGCCCAGAAGACGTCGTCGTAGCCCACCACGGAGACGTCCCGCGGCACGGACAGCCCCTGGGAGCGCAGCCCCTCGAGCGCCCCGACCGCCATCACGTCGGAGCCGCAGACGATCGCCGTCGCCTCGCGGACCACGAGGTCGCGCGCGGCCTCGTAGCCGCCGGCGTAGGAGAAGTCGGTGAAGGCGGTGGGCCACTTCCGCCCCGGCAGCTGGTCGCGCACCTCCTCGAAGACCCGCAGCTTCTCGCGCACCGGCCAGGTCTGCTCGTCGCCCACCGCGAGGCCGATGCGGCGATGCCCCAGGTCCTGCAGATGGGTGAGCACGAGGCGCATGGCGTGCTCGTCATCGGTGGAGAGGAACGCGGCGTCGACGTCCTCGCGCACGCCGTTGACGAGCACCAGCGGGACGCCCACCCCGACGACCTCGCGATAGTGCTCCGCGGTGGCGGACTCCTGGGCATGGAAGCCGGAGACCACGATGATCGCGTCGACCCCGCAGGACAGGAAGCGCTGCAGGATCTCGCGCTCGCGCTCGACGGTCCGCGCCCGCATGGCCACGAGCGCGGAGGCCCCGCGCTCGAAGAGCTCGGCCTCGATCCGGTCGGTCCAGGTGGCGAAGACCTGGTTGTCCAGGTCCGGGACGAGCACACCGACGAGCGGGCCGCTGCGGGCCGCCTCGACCCCCACGCCCCGACCCAGGCCGCGCGCCGTCTCGATGACGGTCCGGCGGGTCTCCTCGTTGACCCCCGGGCGGCCGTTGAGGACCCGGGAGACCGTGGCCTCGCTGACCCCGGCGGCGCGGGCGATGTCGATCAGTCGCGCTGACATGGCTCTCCTCGCACTCCTCGCTCTGCGCTGGTCCTCGACAGCGATCGGGGTCGCGGCCGTCATCGTATCGTTGCATGAAAGAACTTGCATCAGCTTGCACGTCCGCGATGCGCCGCTTACGGTTCTTCTCACCGGACACGCCTGCAACCGGCCGGTCACGGCCGCGATTCAAAGGAGAACCCCATGCAGATCCGTCGCAAGAACTTTCTCACCCTGGGCGGCCTGACCGTCGGCGCCGCCGCTCTCGCCGCCTGCGGCGGAGACGCCGAGAGCTCCACCGACGCCTCCGATGCCGCAGGAGCCGCCTCCGACGGCGGTGGCGAGGAGGGCGCGGCGCCCGAGCGCGCCGACGCGGACCTCGTGATCTGGGCCGACGAGGTCAAGGCCGGGGCGCTCGAGGGGCCCGCCGCCGCCTGGGGCGAGGCCAACGGGCTCACCGTCGCCGTGCAGACCGTGGCCGACCAGCTGCAGCCGAACTTCATCACCGCCAACGCCTCCGGCAACGGTCCGGACATGATCGTGGCCGCCCACGACTGGATCGGGAACCTGGTGCAGAACGGGTCCCTCTCCCCCGTGCAGCTGCCGCCGGGCACCGAGGAGACGATCGCTCCCATCGGCATGACGGCCGTGACCTACGACGGCCAGGTCTACGGCGTGCCCTACGCCGTGGAGACCCTCGTGCTGTACGCCAACAACGACCTCACCTCCGTCCCCGCACCGGCCACCGTCGAGGAGCTGGTCGAGGCCGGGAGGGCCGGCGGCGCCGAGAACGTGCTCTCGCTGCCGGTCGGCGAGCAGGGCGATGCGTACCACATGGAGCCCCTGTACACCTCCGGCGGCGGCTACCTCTTCGGCACCACCGCCGAGGGCGATCCCGATCCCTCCGATGTGGGCGTGGGCGGCGAGGGCTCGGTCTCCGCGGGCGAGAAGATCGGTGCGCTCGGTGCCGACGGGGTGCTCAAGACCTCGATCACGGGCGACAACGCGATCTCCCTGTTCACCGACGGCAAGGCCGCCTACCTGGTCTCCGGACCGTGGGCGCTGGCCGACATCCGCACCGCGGGCATCGACGTCACGATGAGCGCCGTGCCCGGCTTCGACGGCCTCGATCCGGCCGTTCCCTTCGCCGGGGTCAACGCCTTCTTCGTCGCCTCGCAGGGCGCGAACCCGGCCTTCGCCCAGCAGTTCGCGAGCGCCGTCGCCTCCTCCCCGGACATCGCCGAGCAGATGTTCCCGCACAACGAGCTGCCGCCGGTGAACCTCGAGCTGCAGGAGAAGCTCGCCGCCGACTACCCCGAGCTGGTGCAGATCGCCGAGCTCGCCGAGGACGCCGACCCGATGCCCGCCATCCCCGAGATGGCCGCCATCTGGCAGCCCCTGGGCCAGGCCCAGGCGAACATCGTCGGCGGCGCCGACCCGGAGCCGACCATGACGTCCGCCGGCGAGGAGATCACCGCGCAGATCGGGAGCTGAGCGCGCGCCCGGGCCCCGTCGCGGGGCCCGGGCCGCTCCTGCCCTCCTCGACCCCTCCCGTGAAAGGCGACGTCGCCATGCCCAGCTCCTCGGCGCCCGCAGCCCGCGAGCGCTCCACCTCGATCCCCGCCGTGCTCGCCCGCGTGGTGCTCCTCGGCACCGTCCTGGCCGTCACGGCCTTCACCGTGCCGATCACCATCGCGCAGCAGCAGTGGATGTGGCTGATCGTCATCCTCGGCGCCGCGGCCGGGATCTTCGTGCTCTACTCGACCCGGCGCTTCATCCCCGGCAAGTACCTGTTCCCGGGCACGGCCCTGCTGGCCGTCTTCCTGGTCACGCCGATCATCCTGACCGTCGGCTACTCCTTCACGAACTTCGGCGACGGCACCCGCGGCACCAAGCAGGAGGCCGTCGACACCATCGTCGCGAGCTCCGTGCAGCAGAGCGAGGACTCCACCTGGTACACCGCGAGCGTCGCCACCACCGGCGACGCCACCGAGGGCCCCTTCACCCTGTTCCTGGTGGATCCGGCCGACGGCACGGTGCTGCGCGGCGCGGCCGACGAGCCCCTGGAGGCCGTCGATCCCTCCGCGGTGACCGTGGCCGGCGGCGCCGTCACCGACGCCGCGGGCTACGAGATCCTCGACGCCCGCGAGGTCAACGCCGCCTACGACACGCTGCAGGAGCTCGCCGTGCCCGTGGACGACTCCTCGGCGGTGCGCCTGCAGGGACCGGACCAGGCCTTCGAGGGCACCACGGTCATCACCTACGACGCGGCCGCCGACACGCTCACCGACACCTCCACCGGCGAGGTCTACACCGTCGGCACCGTCGGCGACTCGGAGTACTTCGTGGACGCCGAGGGCGAGCGGGCCTTCAGCCAGTCCTGGCTGCAGGGCGTGGGCCTGGGCAACTACGAGCGCCTGGTCACCGACGGAAAGATCGCCCAGCAGTTCGCCGGCGCCTTCGTCTGGACCCTCGCCTTCGCGCTGGGATCGGTGGGGCTCACCTTCGTGGTCGGCTTCGCCCTGGCCCTGGTCCTCAACGATCCGCGCCTGCGCGGGCGCCGGGCGTACCGCTCGATCCTGCTGATGCCCTACGCCGTGCCCGGCTTCATCTCGCTGCTGGTGTGGTCGAACTTCTACAACCGCGACTTCGGCCTCATCAACCAGACCCTGGGGCTGGACCTGAACTGGCTCGGGGATCCCACGCTCGCGAAGGTCGCCGTGCTGCTGACGAACCTGTGGATGGGCTTCCCCTACATGTTCATCGTCTCCACCGGGGCGCTGCAGGCCATCCCCGGCGACGTCATGGAGGCCGCCCGGATCGACGGCGCGAGCCGCCTGCAGACCACCGCGAAGGTGGTCACCCCGCTGCTGCTGGTGGCCGTGGCCCCGCTGCTGGTCGCCTCCTTCGCCTTCAACTTCAACAACTTCAACGCGATCCAGCTGCTCACCGAGGGCGGGCCCTTCCTGCCGGGCGAGTACACGCGCGGCGGCACGGACATCCTCATCTCGATGATCTACCGCATCGCCTTCGGCGGCTCCGGAGCCGACTTCGGCTTCGCCTCAGCCGTGTCCGTGGTCCTGTTCGCGATCACCGGCGTGCTCGCGATGATCCAGTTCCGCTTCACGAACGTCCTCGAAGACGTCAACTGACCCGAAGGACATCATGAGCACCACCGACCTGCACCCCTCCCCCGCCGCCGCCCCGCGGCGCATGCCGCTGCGCCGCTGGATGGGCGAGATCGGCTGGCGCCACCTCGTGGGCCTGCTCGCCGTGGCCTTCGCGGCCTTCCCGATCCTGTTCGTCGTCTCCGCCTCGCTGAACCCGCTGGGGACGGTGTCCTCCTCGGGTCTGCTGCCGCGGGCGTTCAGCCTCGTGCACTACCAGGAGCTGCTCAGCGGCGCCCGCGGCCCCTTCCTGCGCTGGTACCTCAACACCGTCGTGGTCTGCACCGTGGTCGCGGGCACCCAGGTGTTCCTCTCGACCCTGGCGGCCTACGCCTTCAGCCGCTTCCGCTTCACCGGCCGGCGCGTGGGGCTGCTGGCCCTGCTGCTGGTGATGATGTTCCCGGCGTTCCTCGCCATGATCGCCGTGTACACGATGATCGCGGGCCTGGGCGACATCGTGCCGATCCTGGGTCTGGACTCCCTGCCGGGCTACATCGTGGTGCTGCTGGGCGGCTCGCTGGGCCAGGTGTGGCTGATCAAGGGCTTCTTCGACACCGTGCCCAAGGAGCTGGACGAGGCAGGGATCATCGACGGCTGCACCCACTGGCAGGTCTTCACCAGGATCCTGCTGCCCACGCTCACACCGATCCTCGCCACCACCGCCCTGCTGGCGCTGGTGGGCGTGCTCAGCGAGTTCCTGCTGGGCTCGATCTTCCTCACCTCGAACGACACCAAGACCCTCGCCGTGGGCCTGTACGGGCTGCTCAGCGGCGACCGGTCGAACAACCTCGGCGTCTTCGCCGCGGGCTCTGTGATGATCATGATCCCGGTGATCGTGCTGTACCAGTTCCTGCAGCGCTTCATCATCGGCGGCTCCACCTCCGGGGCGGTGAAGGGATGACGGCGCCCCGCCCCACGCCCGCTCCGGATCACACGGCCGTCCCCCTGCTCGAGCAGCCCCACCACGACGGCGGGCCGGTCCATGTGACGCCCTCGGCGACGGTCCCCCTCGGCGAGCGCGTGCGCCTGCGGGTGCATGTGCCGGCCGCCTATCCCGCCCGCACGGTGGCGCTGCGCGCGGTCGTCGACGGCGAGATCCTCACCCGGACCCTCGAGGTCGAGGAGCCCGGCGGAGAGGCCGATGACGACCGCGGGCGCTGGCTCACCACGACCCTCGCCGCGGACTCCCCCGTCGTGCCCTACCGCTTCTGCGTGCTCGCCGCGCCGGGCGCCCGCACGGCCTCGGGCGCCCAGGCGCCCGCCTACGCGTGGCTGACGGCGGCGGGCCTGGTGCCCTGGGACGTCGCCGACGCCACGGACTTCCGCCTCGTCGCGCACGAGCCGGCGCCGGACTGGGTGGCCGACGCGATCGTCTACCAGGTCTTCCCGGATCGCTTCGCCCGCTCCGCCGCCGCCGCGACGGACCCGGACGGACGGCCGACGGGCCCCGGCGGCGCCGCCCTGCCCGACTGGGCGATCCCCATGGCCTGGGACGAGGAGCCGGCGGTGCACGGCGAGCTCACGGGCCGGCAGCACTACGGCGGTGATCTCGACGGCGTCATCGAGCACCTCGACCACATCGCCTCCCTCGGCGCGGACACCGTGTACCTCACCCCCGTGTTCCCGGCGGGCTCCGTGCACCGCTACGACGCCTCGACCTTCGAGCGGGTCGACCCGCTGCTGGGCGGGGACGAGGCGCTCGTGCGGCTCTCCCGCGCGCTGCACGCGCGCGGCATGCGCCTGCTGCTGGACCTCACCACGAACCACACCGGGGACGGCCACGAGTGGTTCCGCGCCGCCCGCGCCGATGCCGGCGGCGAGGAGGCGGGCTTCTACCTGTTCGAGGACGGCCCGGACGGCACCGGGGGTCATCCCGACTCCTACGTCAGCTGGCTCGACGTCCCCTCCCTGCCCAAGCTCGACCACCGCGACGAGACGCTGCGCTCCCGCCTGCTGCGCGGGGCGGACAGCGTGGTGGGCCGGTACCTCGCCGAGCCGTTCGCCGCCGACGGCTGGCGCATCGACGTGGCGAACATGACCGGCCGCCACGGCGCGACGGACCTCGCCCACCGCGTGGCCCGCGATCTGCGCGCCACCCAGCGGGAGGTCGCCCGGCGCACGGGACGCGGGACCTGGCTGCTGGCCGAGCACGGCCACGACGCCAGCGGCGACCTGGCCGGCGACGGCTGGCACGGGACCATGAACTACTCCGGCTTCACCCGCCCGCTGTGGGCCTGGCTCGCCGCGGAGGAGACGGACCTGAACTGGCTGGGCCTGCCGCTGACGATCCCGCGCCTGGACGGCGGGGCGATCTGGCGGACGCTGCGCGACTACAACGCCCAGCTGCCCTGGCCGGCCCGGCTCCACTCCCAGAACCAGCTGGCCAGCCACGACACCCCGCGCACCCGCACGGTGGTGGGCAGCCGGGAGCGGCAGCTGGTGGCGATCGCGGCGCTCGCGACGCTGCCGGGGGTGCCCACGGTGTTCGCGGGCGACGAGCTGGGCGCCGAGGGGACCACCGGGGAGCACTCCCGCACCCCGATGCCCTGGGCGGCGCTCGATCCCGCGCGCGCCGAGCCCGCCGGCCCCGTCGACCGCGAGGTCCTCGCCCGGACCCGGGCCCTGCTGGGGCTGCGCCGCGCGGAGGTCTCGCTGCGCCGCGGCGGGCTGCGCTGGCTGCACGTGGGGCCCGAGGCGATCACCTTCGCGCGCACCCACCCCGCCGGGGATACCGTGGTGCACCTCGCGCGGGCCGCCCACGAGGAGATCTCCCTGGATCTCGCCGTCCCCGGTCTCGACGCCCCCGGCGTGCGGCACCTCCGGCATCGCGTCGGCCCCCTCGCCGCGCACCGCACCGGCACCGCCCTGACCCTCCGGGCCGACGGCCCCGGCGCCGTCGTCCTGACCTCGACCCCTCCCCCGGAAGGATCCGCATGACCCCGACCGACCAGCAGCACGAGCAGTGGTGGCGCGACGCCGTCGTCTACCAGGTCTACCCCCGCTCCTTCGCCGACGCGGACGGCGACGGCATGGGCGACCTGCCCGGTATCACCCGGCGCCTGGAGCACCTGCGCGACCTGGGCGTGGACGCCCTGTGGCTCTCGCCCTTCTACACCTCGCCGCAGAAGGACGCCGGCTACGACGTGGCCGACTACACCGACGTCGACCCGCGCTTCGGCTCCCTCGCCGACGCCGACGCGCTCATCACCCGCTCCCACGAGCTGGGGCTCAAGGTGATCGTGGACATCGTCCCCAACCATTCCTCCGATCAGCACGTGCTCTTCCAGCGGGCCCTGGCC
This sequence comes from Brachybacterium sp. YJGR34, assembly GCF_003347015.1. Lineage (GTDB taxonomy): Bacteria > Actinomycetota > Actinomycetes > Actinomycetales > Dermabacteraceae > Brachybacterium. The sequence continues at coordinate 90,411 of NZ_PNFB01000009.1, read as the reverse complement.
GCCGGTCCCGGCTCCCCCGAGCGCGAGCTGTACGTCTTCCGCGACGGCCGCGGCGAGGACGGCGAGCTGCCGCCGAACAACTGGACCTCGATCTTCCACGGCCCCGCCTGGACCCGTGTCACCGAGCCCGACGGCACGCCCGGCCAGTGGTACCTGCACATCTTCGACACCTCCCAGCCGGACTGGAACTGGGACCACGAGGACGTCCACGCCCTGTTCCGCGACGTGCTGCGCTTCTGGCTGGACCGCGGGGCCGACGGCTTCCGGGTCGACGTCGCCCACGGCATGGTCAAGCCCGAGGGGCTGCCGGATGCGGAGACCAACGCCGAGGGCCTGATCGACATCCCCGAGGGCGAGCTGCCGCCGTACTTCGACAACGACGGGGTGCTGGAGATCTACCGCGAGTGGCGGCCGATCCTCGACGCCTACGAGGGCGAGCGCATGATGGTGCTCGAGGCGTGGATCCCCGAGCACCGGGTGCCGCGCTACATCGGTCCGGCGGAGGCCCATCAGTCCTTCAACTTCGGCTTCCTCCAGGCCCGCTGGGGCGTGGAGACCCTGCGGAAGGCGATCGAGGAGCCCCTGGCCCTCGCGGACGCCGTGGGCGCGCCCACCACCTGGGTGCTCTCGAACCACGACGTCATCCGCCACGCCTCCCGCTACGGCTTCGACGCCGACTACCGCTTCGGGGAGGGCCTGCGCCGCGACGAGGTGCCCGATGCTCAGCAGGGCCTGCGCCGCGCCCGGGCCGCGAGCCTGCTGATGCTGGCCCTGCCCGGCTCCGCCTACCTGTACCAGGGCGAGGAGCTGGGCCTGCCGGAGGTGCGGGAGATCCCCGACGCGCTGCGCGAGGACCCCTCCCATCATCGCGCCGGGGTGCCCGGCCGCGACGGCTGCCGGGTGCCGATCCCCTGGGAGCAGCACGCGCCCGCCTACGGCTTCTCCCCGTCCGGCGCGTCCTGGCTGCCGCAGCCGGAGGAGTTCGGTCCGCTGTCCGTCGACGCGCAGGACGGGGTGCCCGGCTCCACCCTCGAGATGTACCGGGCGGGCCTCCGCCTGCGCCGCGAGTTCGAACTGGGTCGCTCCGCGGCGCCCGTCGAGTTCCCGGGCGATGCGCCCGCGGGCGTGCTCGCCGTGCGCCGCGGAGAGCTCACCGTGCTGGTCACCACCGGAGCGGAGGACGTCACGCTGCCCGCGGACAGCGCGTACGAGGGGGCCGAGGCGCTGCTGTCCTCGGTCGCGGGGACGGCGGCGGTCGCTCCCGGTGCGCCTGCCACGGTGCTGCCCGCACAGAGCACCCTCTGGCTGCGCAGCGCCTGAGAGCGTGACCTGGGCCGCGCCGCCGTGTGGCGGTGCGGCTCGGGACGCTCCGATCGCTAGGATCGGCCCATGCGATCGCGCTCCACGCCGGTCGACCCCGGATTCGACGTCGTCGTGCTCGGGGCCGGCCTGAACTCCCTGAACCTCACCATCGCGTTCCATCAGCAGTACGGGATGCGCTGCACCACCGTGGTGAGGGTCCCGGTGGCGATGAACGAGCACACCGCGACCTCGGACCTGCTGGTCCTGGGCGCCGAGTCGAGCGACGAGGAGATGCGCGACGCGCTCGTGGACCTCGCCGCGCGCCGCCCGGCGGGTCGCCCCGCCCTGCTGCTGACCAATGCGGACTCGCTGATCGCCTTCATCGACCGCTTCCGCGACGATCTCGAGCCCCACTACCTGCTCGCCCAGGTCGACGGCGCCCTGCTCGCCCGCCTGGCGGACAAGGCGGAGTTCGCCGAGATCTGCGAGGAGCTGGACATCGCCACGGTGCCCACCGTGATCGTCGACTTCTCCCGCGCCGAGGAGCCGGACTGGAACGGCGCCGCGGAGCTGCCCTGGTCCTACCCGGTGGTGGGCAAGGCCGCCAACACCGCCGAGTACCACCACGTCGACTTCCCCGGGAAGAAGAAGGTGTTCTTCCTCGAGACGCCCGCGCAGCAGCAGGCGCTGGTGGCGGACCTGCGCGCCGCCGGCTTCACCGGCCGCTTCCTCTTCCAGGAGCTGATCGAGGGGGACGACACCGCCCAGCGCTCGATCACGGCCTACCGCAGCAGCCGCGGGCGGGTCACCCTGCTGTGCGCCGCCCAGGTGCTGCTGGGCGAGCACACCCCCGACGCCCTGGGCCGCCCGGCGGCGATGGTGGTGGGCGAGCACCCCACCCTCACCGCCGCGGCCGAGAGGTTCCTCGACGCGGTGGACTACGTGGGCTTCGCGAACTTCGACGTCAAGGTCGACCCGCGCACCGGGCGCGAGTGCTTCTTCGAGATCAATCCGCGCATCGGCCGCAACAACTACTACGTCACCGCCGCGGGGGAGCCCGTGGCGCGCCACGTGGTCGAGGACCGGGTCCACGGGCGCGATCTCGACCAGGTGGTCGTGACCTCGCCGGTGCTCTACACGATCCTGCCGCTGCGCCTGGTGCTGCGCTATGTGCGCGATCCCGCCCTGCACGAGCGCGTGCGCCGCGTGGCGCGCCGCGGGCTGCGCAACCCCTTCCGGTACCGTCCCGAGGGTCTGTGGATGAGGGCCTACTCGCTGGTCTCCGGACTGAACTTCGTGCGCAAGTACCGCGCCGTCTACCCCCGCCCCACCGACACCGGATTCTGATCCCCGGAAGGACCCTGCCCGATGCCCGACACCCCGCCGCACCCCTACGCCGCCGCGCCGACCGATGAGGTCGACCTGGTGCTGCTGGGCGGTGACATCGGCATCTACGCGCTGGCCCGCGCCTTCCACGAGAAGTACGGGACGATCTCGACGGTCGTGACCCGCAAGGTCGCCGGCCCCGTCGCGGACTCCTCGATCCTGCGCACCGTCGAGCTCGGGCCGGCGGCGAGCGAGGAGGAGATGATCCGCGCGCTGCTGACGGTGGGCGCGGAGAAGGCCTCGCGCCCGGGCGCCGTCCGGCCGGTGCTGCTGGCCAACGCCGACTTCCTCGTCGCGCTGCTCGCCGAGCACCGCGAGGAGCTGGGAGCGTACTTCCACCTGCCGCTGCTGGGCGACGAGGTGCTGCGCGACGTGGCGGACAAGGCGACCTTCTCGCAGACCTGCACCGCGATCGGCGTGCCCACCCCCCGCACCGTGGTGCTCGACTTCGCGCACGGCACCGCCCCGGCCGTGCCCGAGCTGGACCTGGGCTGGCCCCTGGTCGCCAAGGCCTCCCGCTCCTCCGCCTACAACGCGGTCTCCTTCCCCGGCAAGCGGAAGGTCTTCGAGATCGCCGACCGCGCCCAGCTGACGGACCTCGTGGGACGCCTCACCGCGGCCGGCTACCGAGACCGCTTCGTGCTCCAGGAGATGATCCCCGGGGACGACACCGCGATGCTCTCGGTGACCGCCTACGTCGACTCCCGCGGCACCGTGACCCTGCTGGGCGGCGCGCAGGTCCTGCTCGAGGAGCACACGCCGGGCGCGCTGGGGAACCCCGCGGCCATGTTCACCACCGATCTGCCCGAGGTGTTCGACCAGTCCGTGCGCTTCCTCGAGCACACCGGGTACCGCGGCTACGCGAACTTCGACGTGAAGATCGACCCGCGCGACGGCGTGGCGAAGTTCTTCGAGGTCAATCCCCGCATCGGCCGGAACAACTACTACATGACCGCAGCCGGGGCGAACGTCGCCGAGCCGGTGGTGGCGGACCTCGTCGAGGAGCGCGAGCTCCCCCGCGCGGTCCCGCGCCAGGAGATCCTCTACTCGATCGTCCCCTGGCGCCTCCTGCGGCGTTACATCATCGACCCGGACCTGCGCGCCCGCGTGCGCGAGATCGGCAGGCGGCGCACGGTGCATCCGCTGAGCTACGAGGTCGAGGGTTGGCGGCGCCGCCTCTACGTGCTCGCCGCCACCGCGAACCAGATCAAGAAGTTCCTCCAGCACTATCCCCGCCCGTCGGCCGACGGATTCTGAGCCGGCGCCCCCACGGCGCCGCGCCGCCTCCTAGGGTGAAGTCATGAGCGAGACCGCCTTCACCCTGACCTCCTCCGCGACGCCCGACGGCTCCGTGGTGGCGCCCCAGCAGCTGGTCGAGAGCCTCGGCGGGGAGAACCTCTCCCCCGACCTGCGCTGGTCCGGCGCCCCCGCCGGCACCGAGTCCTTCGCGGTGACCTGCTTCGATCCCGATGCGCCGACGGGCTCGGGCTTCTGGCACTGGATCGCCTGGGACCTGCCGGCCACGGCCACCTCGCTGCCGCTGGGCGTGGCCCGGGACGAGACGTCGATGGTCCAGGCCGTCAACGACTTCGGGCGTCCGGGCTACGACGGCCCCGAGCCGCCGGCGGGTCCTCCGCACCGCTACATCTTCACCGTGCACGCCCTGCCCGTGCCGAGCCTCGGCCTCGAGGCGGGGGTGCCCCACATCCAGGCCCGCTTCCAGATCTTCTCCTCCCAGCTCGCCTCCGCCTCGTTCACCGCCCATTACCAGGTGACGAGCTGAAACACTAGGGGGAAATTCTCCGAGACGGGTCGGGCGTGCCCCGTACCGCAGGTCGCAGGGCGGTCGTAGGCTCGAAACATGATCGCGAGGACTTCCCGCAGCGGGCGGACGCCGGAGGAATCAGACTCCGGTCTGACCTCTCTCGTCCCCTCGACGGATGCCACGGCCCGGCCGACGTGCGAGGGTCGAGGGGTGAACGTGATCAGGATGCGACCCGCCGAGCGGCCCGCCGACGACCAGCAGCGCCCCCTGCGCGTGCTCATCACCACCGACTGGTGGGAGCCCGTGGTCAACGGGGTGGTCGCGAGCGTGCAGACCCTGCGCCGCGAGCTCCTCGCGCTGGGCTGCGACGTCCGCGTGCTCACCCTCTCCCAGGGGATCCGCGCCCGCAACGAGCCCGGGGTGTACCGGATCGGCTCGGTCTCCGCCGCGGTGGTCTACGACCGCGCCCGCATCGGCATGCCCGCGAGCCGCCACGTGCTGCGCGACATCCTGCGCTGGCGACCCGACGTCATCCACTCCCAGGCCGAGTTCTCCACCTACGTCTGGGCCCGGCGCATCGCGAAGACCCTCTCGGTCCCGCTGGTGCACACGTACCACACCATCTACGAGGACTACACGCACTACTACTCCCCCAGCCGCACCGTCGGCCGCAAGGTCGTCGGCTCCTTCTCCCGCCGCGTGCTGGCCGGGACGGACGCCGTCATCGTGCCCACCGCGAAGGTGGCGCGCCTGCTGCGGGGGTACGGGGTGCGCCGCCCGGTGCACGTGGTCCCCACGGGTCTGGACCTGCAGCGCTTCCGCCCCGCCGAGACCGCCGCGGAGCGGGACGACGTCCTCGCGCTGCGCGAGAGCCTGGGCATCGGGGCGGACCAGAAGGTGCTGCTGTCGGTGAGCCGGCTGGCCAAGGAGAAGAACCTCGAGGAGGTGCTCGAGATGCTCGCGGCCTCCCCCCGGCAGGATCTGGTGCTCGTGCTCGTCGGCGACGGGCCGTACCGGGACGAGCTCGAGGACCGCGCCGCCACGCTCGGCGTCACCGACCGCGTCCGCTTCACGGGACAGGTGGATCCCGCCGAGGTGCCGCGCTGGTATCGCGCGGGCGACGTCTTCGTCAGCGCCTCCCTCAGCGAGACCCAGGGCCTGACCTTCATCGAGGCCCTCGCCTGCGGCCTGCCCCTGCTGTGCCACCGTGACCCCTCGCTCGCGAGCGTCGTGCTCGAGGGGCGCACCGGGTGGCAGTACGAGGAGACCGCGCAGTTCTCCGCGCACCTGGACGAGCTGCTGGACGATCCCGCGCGGCGGGCGCGGATGTCCGCCGCCGCGCTCGAGCACGCCCGGGCCACCTGCGGGGCGCAGGAGTTCGGCCGCGCCGTGCTCGAGGTGTACCAGCAGGCGCGCCGGCGCCGCACCGCGCGCCTCAGCGCCCCGCAGGCGGCGGCGGCATGAGCACCAGCACCGGCTCCCTCCCCGTCCTGACCGCCCCGAGCCTGCCGGCCCGCCCGTCGGCCCCGGGACTGCGCGCCGCGCTGACGCCGACGGCGCCGGCCCCGGCCCTGCGCCCCGCCCGCCCGCGCCGCGACCCCGTGCGCCTCGCCGTCCGCCTCGCCCCGCTGCTGGGGCTCGCGCTGAGCATCGGCCTGGTCTGGGCGGGGCTGCAGACCGGAGTGCTGCAGTCCCTGGACAATCTGCAGGCCTTCATCGGCTCGCTCGGGCACTGGGGGCCGATCGCCTTCGTCGTGGTCTCGATCGCCTCGGTGGTGGTCCCGGTGGTGCCCGGCGGCCTGCTGGTCATCGCCGGGCCGGTGCTGTTCGGCGCGGTCGAGGGCACGATCCTGAACTACCTGGGCGTGTGCGCGGGCTCCCTGCTGAACTTCCTCATCGCCCGGCACGTGGGCCTGGACCTCATCGAGCGCCTCTTCGGGACCAAGAGCATCGAGAAGGTCCTGGGGTGGACCCGCGGCCGCCACTTCACCCGCGCCTTCGCCACCGCGATCGCCCTGCCCGTCGCTCCGGACGACCTGCTGTGCTACCTCGCCGGCACCACCCGCATGCGGTGGCGGACGTACGTCGCGATCATCCTGCTGGCCAAGCCCTGGGCCCTGATCGCGTACGGGCTGGGCGTCAGCGCCCTGCTGCTGCGCTTCCTGCCCTGGTGAGAGGAGGACAGCCGTGCTCATGAGATCCCGCGCCGCCCGCCGCCCCCGGCAGGCCCCGGCAGCTGACGCACCCCTGCGGGTGCTCATGCCCCGCGGACTCGCCCGCATCGCCGGCGAGTCCGGGATCGGTGCCGCCATCCGCCACCAGCGCTCCGCGGTCCGCTCCCTCGGGCACGAGGTGGTCACCAACCCGCTGCGACCCTTCGACGTCGTCCACCTCAACACCCCCTTCCCGGACACGCCGCTGCTGGCGCGCTTCGCGCATCTGCGGCGGCGGCCGGTGCTGATGTGGGCGCACTCCACGGAGGACGACTTCCGCGACTCCTTCACCGGCTCCAACCGGCTCGCGCCGCTGTTCCGCCGCTGGATCGCGCACCTCTACCGCCTGGGCGATGCGGTGGTCACGCCCAGCAGCTACTCCAAGGCGCTGATCTCCGCGCCGAAGTACGCCATCACCGCCCCGATCCACGTTCTCTCCAACGGCGTGGACACCGGCTACTTCCGCCCGGACCCCTCGGCGCGGCAGCGGCTGCGGGACTCCCTGGGCCTCGCGCCGGACGCGCAGGTGGTGGTCAGCGTGGGGATGCAGACCGTGCGCAAGGGCCTGCTGGACTGGGTGGAGGTGGCCCGGCAGATGCCCGAGGTCACCTTCGTCTGGTTCGGCCACACCGATGAGCGGCTGATGACCGCCGCGGTGGTGCGGGCGCTGGACGGCGCCCCCTCCAATGCGCTGTTCCCGGGCTACGTGCAGCCCGAGCAGCTGCGTGAGGCCTACTGCGGCGCCGACGCCTTCTGCTTCCTCACCCAGGAGGAGACCGAGGGGATCGTGCTGTGGGAGGCGCTGGCCTGCGGCGTGCCCGCGCTGGTGCGCGGCATCCCCCTGTACCGCGACGCGATGCCGGACGGCGTGCTCACCCACCAGGTGGCGCCGGACCATCCGCGCTTCGCCCAGGAGGTCGCCCGCACGCTCACGGCGCTGCTCGCCGGGGAGCTGGAGGACCTCACCGAGGCAGGGCGCCGCGCCGCCGAGGAGGTGGACCTCAGCCGGGTGGCGCTGATGCTGCAGGAGATCTACGACGAGACCGGGGTCCGCGCGCACGCGGCCGCGGCACCGGTCAGGGGCGGCGCGTAGGCCGCCAGACCACCATCGCGCTGCCGCTGCCGGTGGTGCGGCGCCGCGGGCGCTCCCCGCGGCGCAGGGCGCTGATCTCGCCGTCGCGATCGGCGGCGAACACGCGGCGCTGCGCGGGGGTCATCGTCCCGAGGTTCTCGCGGACGGCGTCGAGCTGCTCGTGCAGCGCGCTCACCTGGTCCTGCAGCTCGAGGATCCGCTTGATCCCGGCGAGGTTGATGCCCTGCTCCTGGGAGAGGGCCTGGATCTCGCGCAGGCGCTCGATGTCGCGCGTGCTGTAGCGGCGCCCCCGGCCGCGCGTGCGGCGGGGGCTGACCAGTCCCAGCCGGTCGTACTGCCGGAGGGTCTGGGGGTGCATCCCGGACAGCTCCGCCGCCACGGAGATCACGAAGACGGGGGCGCGGTCGTCGAGGCCGTGCGAGCTCACCATGATGCTCCTTCCGGGTGGGAGGGACGGGGTGGGCGGCCGACGGGCCGGTCCGCGGACCCGCCCGTCGGCGCCGGAGTCAGCGGGCGGCGGCCTCGGCGAGGCCGGAGCGCGGGTCCTCCCCCGCGAGGGCGTCGCGGAGGTCCTCCAGCGCCTTCTTCGCCGCGCCCTCGAGGTGCGTGGGCACCGCGACCTCGACGGTGACCAGGAGATCGCCGGTGGCCTTCTTCGTCGTGATCCCCTTGCCGCGCACGCGGAGGGTGCGGCCCGAGGGGGTGCCCGGCGGGATCTTCACCGAGACGGTGCCGCCGTCCAGCAGGGGGACCGCCACGGTGGTGCCGAGCACGGCCTCGTCGAAGGAGACCGGGACGGTGATCCGCAAGGTGGTGCCGTCCGCGCTCCAGACCGGGTGCTGCTCCACGTCGAGCGTGAGCAGGAGATCGCCGGCCGGCGCGCCGCCGGGACCGGGCCGCCCCTTGCCGCGCAGGCGGATCTTCTGCCCGTCGTGCACCCCCGCGGGGATGCGGGCGGTGATCGATCGGCCCTCCACGGTGAGCGTGAGCTCGCAGCCCTGGGCCGCATCGCGGAAGGAGACACGGGTGCGGGCGGTGAGGTCCGCGCCCTTGGCCGGTGCGCCGCCGCCCTGGAAGCCCGCCGGGCCGCCGGCGCCCGCGAAGCCGCCGCCCTGGCCGCCGAACATGCGCAGCAGGTCCTCGATGTCGGGATTCGCCCCGGCGCCCGCGCCGGGCGGGGGACCGCTGAAGCCGCCGGTGGCACCGCCGCCGAACATCGAGGAGAAGATGTCGTCGAAGCCGGCACCGCCGGGGCCGCCCTGGCCGGCGGAGAAGCGGGCGCCGCCCGAGCCCATGGCCCGGATCGCGTCGTACTGCTGGCGCTGCTCGTCGTCGTTGAGGACGGAGTAGGCCTCGCCGATCTCCTTGAACCTCTCCTCGGCCGCGGGGTCATCGGGGTGACGGTCGGGGTGGTGCTTCTTGGCCTGCGTGCGGTAGGCCTTCTTGATCTCCTGCGCGCTCGCGTCCTTGGAGACGCCGAGGACCGCGTAGAAGTCCTTGTCGAGCCAGTCCTGTCCGGACATGTGCCTCTCCTTCCGGGAGCGTCAGGGACGTCGTGGGGTCATGGGGTGGTGTGGTTCGTGGCGATGCGGGGCGGGGCGGACCGGCCGAGGCCGACCGCCCCGCCCCGCATCACGGGCGGTCCGGCTCAGGCGGGTCCGCGGGTGCCGACGCGTGCGGGCCGCAGCACGCGCTCGCCCAGGGAGTAGCCGGGCTGGATGACCATCGAGATCGTGGCGACCTCGACGTCGTCGGCGTCCTCGTGCATGAGGGCCTCGTGGAGGGTGGGATCGAACTCCTCCCCCACCGCGCCGAAGCGCGTCAGCCCGTGCTGTCCGAGGGTCTCCTCGAGCTTCTGCGCGATCGCGTGGAACGGGGTGCCCTCGGCGATGTCGCCGTGCTGGCGGCCCAGCTCCACGTCGTCGAGCACGCCGAGGAGAGAGGTCAGGACGCGGCCCACGGCGGCCTCCTTGCCCTGCTCCGCCGCGGCCTCGATGCGCCGACGCGAGTTGACGTACTCGGCCTGGTCGCGCTTGAGCTGCTCGGTGAGCTGGGTGACCTGGCCCTCGAGCTCGGCGACCCGTCCGGCATCGGCCGGGAGGGACTGCTCGTCCCCCGCCTGCTCGGACTGCGCGGCCTGCTCGAAGAGCGAGGCGGCCTCGGCGTCGATCGGGTCCACCGGCGCCTGCTCCTCGGCGGGGGTGTCCCCGGAGGGACGGACGGTGCCGTCCTCCGGGTTCACCTTGCGCTTGTCGGTGAAGGAGAACGTCGGCTCACCCTCGGGGCGCTGTGCGTCGTCGGGGGTGCCCTGGTTCTCGGTCATCACTTCTTCTCCTCGTCCTCGTCCACGATCTCGGCGTCGACCACGTCGTCATCGTCCGACGACGCCTGCTCGCCGCCCTCGGGGGCGCCCTCGGGGGCCTCCTGGGCCTGCGAGTAGATGGCGGTGCCGACGGCCTGGAGCGCCTCGTTGAGCGCATCGCGCTTGGCCTCGAGGTCCTCGGTGGAGGTGTCCTCGGCGGCCAGGGCGTCCTTGGCCTCCTTGATCGCGTCCTCGGACTTGGTCCTGTCCGCGTCCTCGATCTTGTCCGCGTTGTCCTTGAGCAGCTTCTCGCCCTGGTAGACGAGCTGCTCGAGGGTGTTGCGGGCATCGGCGTTCTTGCGACGCTCCTCGTCCTCGGCCGCGTGGGCCTCGGCGTCCTTGACCATGCGGTCGATGTCCTCGTCGGACAGGGCGGAGCCGCCGGTGATCTGGATGGACTGCTCGTTGCCGGTGCCGCGGTCCTTCGCGGTCACGTGCACGATGCCGTTGGAGTCGATGTCGAAGGTGACCTCGACCTGCGGCATGCCGCGGGGCGCCGGGGCGATGCCGGTCAGCTCGAAGGTGCCGAGCAGCTTGTTGTCACGGGTGAACTGGCGCTCGCCCTGGAAGACCTGGATGGCGACCGAGGGCTGGTTGTCCTCGGCGGTGGAGAACACCTCGGAGGTCTTGGTCGGGATGGCCGCGTTGCGCTCGATGAGCTTGGTCATCACGCCGCCCTTGGTCTCGATGCCGAGGCTGAGCGGGGTGACGTCCATGAGCAGGACGTCCTTGCGCTCGCCCTTGATGACGGCGGCCTGCAGCGCGGCGCCCACGGCGACGACCTCATCGGGGTTGACGCTCTTGTTGGGCTCCTTGCCGCCGGTCAGCGAGGTCACGACCTCGGAGACGGCCGGCATGCGGGTCGAGCCGCCCACCAGCACCACGTGGTCGATCTCGGAGATGGAGATGCCCGCGTCCTTGATGACCTGGTGGAAGGGCGCCTTGGTGCGCTCGAGCAGATCGCTGGTCATGTCCTCGAACTGAGCCCGGGAGAGCTTCTCGTCCAGGTGCAGCGGACCGTTCTCGGTCATGGAGAGGTACTGCAGGGAGATGTTGGTGGAGGTCGAGGAGCTCAGCTCCTTCTTGGCCTGCTCGGCGGCCTCCTTGAGGCGCTGCAGGGCGATGCGGTCCTTGCCCAGGTCCACACCCTCCTTGTTCTTCACCTGCGAGATCAGCCAGTCGACGACCTTCTGGTCCCAGTCGTCGCCGCCCAGGCGGTTGTCGCCGGCGGTGGCCTGGACCTGGATGGTGGAGCCCTCCTCGTCCTTGCTCACCTCGAGCAGGGAGACGTCGAAGGTGCCGCCGCCGAGGTCGAAGACCAGGATCTGCTCGTCGTCCTTGCCCTTCTCGAGGCCGTAGGCGAGGGCCGCGGCGGTGGGCTCGTTGATGATGCGCAGGACGTTGAGGCCGGCGATGGTGCCGGCGTCCTTGGTGGCCTGGCGCTCGGAGTCGCTGAAGTACGCGGGGACGGTGATCACGGCGTCGGTGACCGCCTCGCCCAGGTAGGACTCGGCGTCCTTCTTGAGCTTGCCGAGCACGCGCGCGGAGATCTCCTGCGCGGTGTACTTCTTCTCGTCGATCTCGGTGCTCCAGTCGGTGCCCATGTGGCGCTTGACGGAGGTGATGGTGCGGTCGACGTTCGTGACGGCCTGGCGCTTGGCGACCTCGCCGACCAGCACCTCGCCCTGCTTGGAGAAGGCGACGACCGAGGGCGTGGTGCGCGCGCCCTCCGCGTTGGCGATCACCGCGGGCTGACCGCCCTCGAGGACGGCGACGGCGGAGTTGGTGGTACCGAGGTCGATTCCGACGACACGGGACATGGGGGCCTGCCTTTCTGCGGCGGTGCGCCGCACGGGTTCGTGCCTGCCGCGGGCGAGGGCCGGAGGGACCGGCTCCCCGCCGTGCGGCGCCGACGGCCGCGGGGCCGACGGCACAACATGAGCTGTACGGACTCAAGTAGAGGACCCTGCCCGATCGTTGTCAATCTGCGGAGCACCAAACTTGAGTACACCTGACTCAACTACGGCGGATGTGGGTTCATTCCCGCACATCAGCGGTGTGGCGAGGGGCACATCCGGGGTGCGTCGCACGGCCACGGATGTCGCCGGTCAGTCCAGCGCGCTGAGGCGCAGGGGTGAACCACCGTCGACATAGAGGTGCCCGCCCGGTCGCAGCGCCGCGCGGATCCGTGCCCGCGCTGCGATCCCGGCCCGGGGGTGGCGTCCGTCGAGCGCACCGACGCGGATCCCGAACGCGAGGTCGAACCGCTCCTCGCCGACGGCGAGCGCGAAGTCCTCGGCGGCGACGTGCCGAACGCTGAGGAGGCCGGCCGACATCTCGCTCCGGGCGTTGCGCTCGATGAGCTCGACGCCCTTCGCGGAGCGGTCGATCACGAGGATGTGACCGTTCGGGGCGATCCGCTCGCAGACGGCACGAGCGGCGGCACCCGGAGCGCCGCCGATCTCCAGGACGCGCAGGCCCGGCTCGAGCGGGAGCGCCGCGACGATCTCCGCCAGACGAGGTGACAGCGTGCTCACGAGTTGCTCGACCTCCACCCTCGAGAAGTCCTCAGCGATGATCTCCTCACGATGATCCGGCGTGACGAGGGGTGTCGGCAAGGTGGCGGTGCCGGCCGTCGGCGCGGATACCTTGCTGCTGTGGCACCAGAGCAGCCGAACCCCGCCGCACTGCACGAGCACGACCCCGCCTGGTCGCACCAGGCCCAGCACCGCCTCGAGGAGATCCGCGAGCGACTGGCAGATCTTCCCGGTGCTGCCGACGCCCGCTACGACCACATCGGCTCCACCTCCGTGCCCGGCCTCGCCGCCAAGCCGTTCATCGATCTCCAGATCCGCATCCTTCCGCTGCCGACGGACGAGGCCGTGGCCGAACGGCTCGGACCGATCGGCTACCGGCGAGCGCGCGGAGCACGTCCGGACTCCCCGGGCGTGCACCGGGACATCCCCCGCGGATCGGAGATCGTCGACGACGCCGTCTGGGAGAAAGCGATCTTCGTGCATCGATCCGGTCGCGTCATCCTGCACGTGCGCCGCTCGGACTCGCCGTGGGGGCGGTACACCGTGTGGTTCCGGGACTGGCTGCGAGCCCATCCCGACCAGCGCGACCGGTACGAGGCGATGAAACGGCATCTCAGCCAGGAGAATGCGGGCAAGGCGGACTTCGACGACTACACCCGTGCGAAGACGGCGTTCTTCGACGAGGTCCAGGAGGAGTTCGAGCTCTGGGCGCGCATCCACCGCGCCGCCGCGGACTGAGCAGGGGCCCCACCGTCGGCGCCCCGGGCACCAGGTCGAACCCGCCTGACGTCCGGCCCGGACGTCGAACAGCCCCATAGGCTCCTCTCGTGCCCTCCCTCGTCACCCCGGCCATCGCACCGGGTTCCCTGGCCGCCTGGAAGCAGCCCGTCCTCGTCCGGGAGCACGTCACTCTGCGCCCATGGGCCACCGACGACGTCCCGGCCCTGGTCGCGGCCTACGGCGAGCCCGACATCCAGCAGTGGCATGCCCGCTCCATGACGCCCGCGGAGGCGGAGGCCTGGGTCGCGGAGGCGAACGCGGCATGGCGTGCGGAGACGACGGCGAGCTGGGCCGTCGAGGTGGCCGACGAGCTGGCAGGTCGCATCACGCTCCGGCTGGACCTGCCCGAGGGCTGCGCCGACGCGGCGTACTGGACACGCGCCGCGCATCGAGGTCACGGGGTCGCGAGCAGTGCGCTCCTCGCGACTGCCGAGTGGGCCGCTTCGGCCGGCTTCCGCCGCATCCAGCTCGAGCACTCGACGCGCAATCCCGCGTCCTGCCGCGTCGCCGAGCGCACCGGCTTCACCGCCGAGGGTACGCGCCGCGACGGCGCCCTGCACGCTGACGGGTGGCACGACATGCACGGGCACGCGCGCATCACCGGGGCCCCTCCGCCCGCGCCCCTGTGTCGGTAGGACCCGACTCCCGCGCCTGAGCGACCGTCGCCGGCCAGCGCTCCCTCCGCCAGGCGGCCCAGCTCCCGTATCCCGGCGGCGGCGCATCGATCGCAGCGCCGCCGCCTAGCTCGTCCGGTGTCGGGGCGGTGAAGAGCGCCTCCCACTCACCGAGCTCCTCGTCGGAGATCGGCCAGGTGGTGTGCGGCTGCTCGGCCTGGCGACGGTCCAGCCTCCGGCGCTGCTCGGCGCGGTCGAGGGCGAGGTGGCGCAGGTCGACGTCGGCCCCGAGATCGGCGGCCGCCTGCCGGAGGGCGGAGCGCTCCTCGCGGCTCCAGAGCCCGAAGTCGAGGACGACATCCGTGCCGAGCGCCAGGGCGCGCAGCCCGATCTCGATGAGCCTCCCCTCGATCACATCGGAGGCCTCCTCAGGGTTCTCGTGTCCGTAGAGCGCCTTGATCCACTCGTCCTTCGTCAGGCGCAGCGCACCCTCCTGCTGCTCGATGCGGCGGGCCAGCGTCGTCTTGCCGGTTCCCGGCAGCCCGACGGTCAGGAACAGCGTCGGCATCCGTGTCCTCCTCGTCTGCGATCGTCGTGAGGCTGATCGTGCCACCCGGCGTCTCCGACTGCTGCGCGCCCCGGGCTCGACGAGGGGACCGGGCGGGCCGTGCGCTGCGGAGGAGGGCGACGCCTCGTTCCACGGTGAAGGGGGTCTCGGCGTTCGCTTATTCGCGCATACGCAAATTAGTGAACGCCGGCCCGGACAGTCCCGGACGCTGACGCGGCCCCCACGACTCACCGCTCGAGACATCACCCGGGCCCGAGTACCGTGAACCACCAGCCCCCCCCGAACGAAGGAGCACCATGGACGGCCGCGCCCTGCAGGACATCGCCCGCGCCCGGGCCGAGGAGCTGCCGGCGGCGGCGATCACCCACCCCTTCGGTCCCGAGTACGACGTCGCCAAGGTGCTCGGCAAGATGTTCCTGCTGCTGACCGACGTGCCCGGCGAGCCCGTCGTGGTGATCAAGGCCGATCCGAGGGACTCCGAGGTGCTGCGCGCGGCGCACCGGGACATCACGCCCGGCTATCACATGAACAAGCGGCACTGGATCACGCTGCATCCGGGCGGGGAGCTCGACGAGACGTTCGTGCGCGAGCTGGTGACCGACTCGTACCTGCTGGTGGTCGAGGGCCTGCCCCGCGCGCAGCGGCCCGTGGATCCCGCGGCCTTCCTCGCCGCGGAGGAGCCGGACCCGAACGCGTGATCGCCCGCTCTCGTCAACAATGGGCCGATGCCCATCATCGATCTGAGCCATGACCTCCGAGCAGGCATGGTGACCGCTCCCGGCCTGCCCGCCCCCGAGGTGGACGAGCATCTCTCCTACGAGGACTCCGCGTCCGTCTACGCCGAGGGCACGGAGTTCCTGATCTCCCGGGCCTCGATGGTGACCAGCACCGGCACCTATCTCGACGCTCCGCGGCATCGCTACCGGGACGGCGAGGACGTGGCCGAGGTGGCGCTGGAGCGCTGCGTGGAGCTCCCGCTGCTCGTCCTCGATGCCCCCGCCGAGGGCGAGATCGGCGGCGAGCTCCTCCCGGACGACGTCACGGGCTGCGCCGTGCTGTTCCGGACCGGATGGAGCGCGCACTGGGGGACGCCCCGGTATGGATCCCCTGAGCACCCGCATCTCCACGTCGAGACCGCCCGCCTGCTCGCCTCCCGGGGCGCGGCGCTCGTCGGCATCGACGCCGTGAACGTCGACGGGACCGAGGACGGCGAGCGCCCCATCCACTCGACCCTGCTGCGTGCCGGGATCCTGATCGTCGAGAACCTGACCGGGCTCGAGGCTCTGCCGGCCCGCGGCGCGACGTTCACCGCCGCCCCGCTGCCGTTCCGCACGCTGCCGTCGTTCCCCGTGAGGGCCTACGCGCGCCTTCAGTGATCCGGCAGCTCCGGGGCCGACGGGCCGCCTGATCAGCCCCCGACGCCGCGGCGCACCATCTCGTCGATCCAGGTCGGAGCGAAGGGCGAGGTGCAGTTCGGCGGCGTGGGGTAGTCCTTGAGCACCTCGAGCCGCACGCCGATGTCCCGTGCCCGCTCGCGGAGGGCGCGGTGATGGATGCCGATCTGGGCGAGGCAGTCGTTCATCGCCCACTGCAGGCGCGGCGCGGCGTCCTTCATCTGGGCCTCGATCCGGTCCAGCAGGGCGTCCAGGTCCAGGCCGTCGGGATCCTTGACCACACGGTCGCTGGTCAGCGCCCAGCCGGCGCTCGCCACGACGGGGTCGGGATCGGTGAACCACGCCGTGCGCAGCTCCTCGCGGTGCGGGCTCTTCTTCACGATGTAGCTGACCAGCCAGTCGTGGACCTTCGGGGTGCCCGCCTCGCGGAGCATGGCATCGAGCTCCGCCGCCGAGTACTGTCTGGGCCGGGACACCAGCAGGGCCAGCAGGCGCAGGGTCACGTTCCCGCTCGCCCAGAGCACCGGGGCGAGGTCCGGCCGGCTCTTCAGCCGCTTGGCGATCGCGCGGAGCGCGGTGAGGTTCACGGCGTGGGTGTCGCCGCGCTTTTCGTTGACCGCTCGGATCCGCGGATCCTCGAGCGCGGCGATCTCCACGGCTAGCGCGTCCCGCTCCGCCGCGAGCGCCGCGGGGTCCCCCTGCTGGGTCTGGGTCATACCGGTTCCCTCCATCGAACGATCGGATCAGGGTACTGCGCCGCCGCCGCTCGCCACTCGGGATACTGGTCCGATGACGGATGCCCCGCCGCCGTACACCGGCTCCGATTTCTACTGCGATGTCGCGATCCCGGATCCAGGCGCGCTGGAGGTGGTCCACCATGACGAGCGGGTCCTCGCCTTCCACCACACGCGTCCCTTCTGGGAGACCCACGTCGTCGTGGTCCCCACGCGTCACCTCCCCTCCCTCACCGAGACTTCCGCACAGGACGAGGAGGACCTGCTCGCCCTGCTGACCGTGTTCCGCGAGGTGGCGCGGCAGGTGGAGCGGGAGCACGGCGCGGCCGCGGTGCTCACGAACCTCGGCGCCTACCAGGACTCGAAGCACCTCCACGTCCACATCCACGCCGGGCCGCGGAGACGATGAGCACCGCCCAGCGGGCGCACAATGAGCCCATGAGCACCGCGGACCTCCCACCCGGCGCGCCGCGCAGCGCCTTCCTGAGCAGCTCCGACCAGCCGGCGCGGATCGTCGCGAGCGAGGTGCTCGGCGGCTGGGTGCTGCAGATCGGCGGCATCGAGCAGTCCCACGTCGATCTCGAGGATCCCACCCGCATCGTCCACGAGTACCTCCGCCGCATGGCCAACGTGCTGGATCGGGCGTGGCCGCGGCGCCGGCCCCTGCGGATCGCGCACCTGGGCGCGGGGGCGCTCACCCTGGCCCGCTATGTGCAGGCCACGCGCCCCGGCTCGGCGCAGCTGGTGATCGAGATCGAGCGGGAGCTGCCCACGCTGGTCACCACGGCGCTGCCGATGCCCGAGGGCACCGACCTCGAGGTCGTCATCGGCGATGCGCGCGACCAGCTCGCGGCGCAGGAGGGCCGGTGCTTCGACGCGATCGTGCTCGACGTCTTCTCCGGGCAGGAGAGCCCCGCGCACCTGGCGTCGCAGGGCTTCTACCGCGAGGCGCTGACGCATCTGGTGCCCGACGGGCTGCTGCTGGTCAACGTCGGCGACGACGCCGGCCAGCGCTTCCTGGCCGCGCAGGTGCGCGCGCTCGAGGACGCCGCCGCGGAGGCAGGGCTCTCGGGCGTGTGGACGCTGACCCATGCCGCGCTGCTGGAGCATCCGGCCGACGGGAACATGGTGCTGCTCGCGGGCGGCGCCCTCTCCTCCCCCGAGGTCGAGGACTGGCGGGCGGGCTGGGAGCGGGACGGGCCGCATCCCGGCGCGGTGCTCGACCCGGCCCAGACCCTCGCGGCCTTCGCCGATCGCACCGGTCCGCGGTGATCCGGGTACCACGCGGCGGAGCCGACCGGTAGCGTCGGGGACGGGGCGCATCCTCCCGCTCCGCCGCTCATCGAGGAGTCGACCGCATGAGAGAGCACGCCGTCCGCGTCCACCGCTCCGCGGAGGACCTGCCCCGGGCTCAGCAGCTGGCCTGGGTGATGGCCGAGGTCGCCGCGGACCCGGTGGAGGTCGAGCCCGCGGTCCGGGAGATGATCATCAACCGGATCATCGACAACGCCGCGGTCGCGATCGCCGCCGTGCGGCGCGGCCCCGTCGCCTCCGCCCGCGCCCAGGCCCGCAGCCATCCGGTCTCCACCGGCGGTCGCGGCGCCACCATCCTCGGCCTCGGCGAGCGCCGCTCCGCGGAGTGGGCGGCCTGGGCGAACGGGGTCGCGGTGCGCGAGCTGGACTTCCACGACACCTTCCTGGCCGCCGAGTACTCCCATCCCGCGGACAACATCCCGCCGATCCTCGCCGCGGCGGAGCACGCCGGAGCCGATGGCGCCCAGCTGCTCCGCGGCCTCGCCACCGGCTACGAGCTGCAGGTGAATCTCGCACGGGCCATCTCCCTGCACGCCCACAGGATCGACCACGTCGCGCACCTCGGCCCGTCGGCCGCCGCCGGCATCGGCACCGTGCTGGGACTGGGCACGGAGACGATCTTCCAGGCCATCGGCCAGGCCCTGCACACCACCACCGCCACCCGGCAGTCCCGCAAGGGCGAGATCTCCACCTGGAAGGCGCACGCCCCCGCCTTCGCCGGGAAGATGGCGGTGGAGTCGGTGGACCGCGCGATGCGCGGGCAGACCTCCCCGGTGCCGATCTACGAGGGCGAGGACGGGGTGATCGCCTGGCTGCTGGACGGTCCCGAGGCCCGCTACGTCGTCCCCCTGCCGGAGCCCGGGGAGCCCAAGCGCGCCATCCTCGACACGTACACCAAGGAGCACTCCGCGGAGTACCAGGCCCAGGCCTGGATCGACCTGGCGCGGAGGCTGCACCGCGAGCACCCCGAGGTCGCAGACCCCACGAAGGTGGTCTCGATCCGGATCCGCACCTCGCACCACACCCACCGCGTCATCGGCTCCGGGGCGCAGGACCCGCAGAAGTACGATCCGGGCGCGTCGCGGGAGACCCTCGACCATTCGCTGCCCTACATCGTCGCCGTCGCCCTGCAGGACGGGCGCTGGCACCACGTGGACTCCTACACCCCGCAGCGCGCCGCCCGGGCGGACACGGTGGCGCTGTGGCAGCGGATCACCACCGAGGAGGACCCGGCGTGGACCCGCCGCTACCACTCCCCCGATCTCGCCGAGAAGGCCTTCGGCGGCGCGGTGACGATCACGCTGGCCGACGGCACCGTCCTCGAGGACCAGATCGCCGTGGCCGATGCGCACCCCCTCGGCGCCCGGCCCTTCGCCCGGCCGCAGTACGTCGAGAAGCTCCGCACGCTGAGCGAGGGGCTGGTCGCCCCGGAGGAGCTGGAGCGCTTCCTGGCCGCCGCCGAGGCCCTCCCCGCGCTGGGACCCGGCGAGCTCGGACAGCTCACCCTCACCGCCGCCGAGGGGATCCTCGAGAGCACCTCCGGGCCGGAAGGACTGCTGTGATGCTGCACGCCACCAGGACCGCCTCCCAGAAGCGCCAGGACCTGCGCGCCCTGCTGGTCCCGGGCGCCGCGCACCCCTTCCCCGGCGCGTTCACGCCGCTGTCCGCGCAGCTCATCGAGGAGAAGTGCTTTCCCGGGGTGTACCTCTCCGGGGCCGTGATCGCCGCGGAGCTGGGCCTGCCGGACATCGGGCTGACCACCCTGAGCGAGGTCGCCGCGCGCGGCGGCCAGATCGCGCGCTCCACCGACCTGCCGTGCCTGATCGATGCCGACACCGGCTTCGGCGAGCCGCTGAACGCCGCGCGCACCGTCCAGCTGCTCGAGGACGCGGGGCTGGCCGGCTGCCACATCGAGGACCAGGTCAACCCCAAGCGATGCGGGCACCTCGACGGGAAGGCGACGGTGGACCGGGAGACGGCCATGCGTCGGATCCGCGCCGCGGCCGACGCCCGCCGGGATCCGGACTTCCTCGTCATGGCCCGCACCGACGTGCGCGCCGCCGAGGGCGTGGACGCCGCCGTCGACCGGCTGAGGGCCCTGGTGGACGCCGGCGCCGAGGCGGTCTTCCCGGAGGCGCTGGAGAGCCTGGCCGAGTTCGAGCAGGTCTGCACCGCCCTGGACGTCCCGGTGCTGGCCAATATGACGGAGTTCGGCCGGACCCCGCTGTTCACCCGCGCACAGCTGGCCGAGGCCGGGGTGGCGATGGCGATCTATCCGGTCACCCTGCTGCGCGCGGCGATGGGGGCGGCCGAGCGCGTGCTCGAGACCCTCCGGGCCGAGGGCTCCCAGGCCTCGCACGTCCCGGAGATGCTGACCCGTGCGCGACTGTACGAACTGGTGGATTATGAGGGGTACACCCGCTTCGACGCCGCGATCGCCGGCGCC
Organism: Brachybacterium sp. YJGR34; assembly: GCF_003347015.1. Lineage (GTDB taxonomy): Bacteria > Actinomycetota > Actinomycetes > Actinomycetales > Dermabacteraceae > Brachybacterium. The sequence goes on along the minus strand of NZ_PNFB01000009.1, from coordinate 69,903 downwards.
GAACCGCCCACCACCCCTACTCCGCACACCGACACCGTTGTCGATCCCAGGAGCCCGTCATGAACCAGTCCACCGCCGGCAGCGAGATCCACAAGGGACTGAACGGGGTGATCGCCGACGTCTCCGCGATCTCCAAGGTCAACCCCGAGACGAACTCGCTGCTCTACCGCGGCTACCCGGCACCCGAGCTCGCCGCCACCCAGAGCGTCGAGGCCGTCGCGCATCTGCTCTGGCACGGTGAGCTGCCGGACCAGGAGGAGCTGGCCGCCGCCACCGCGCACGAGCGCGGCCACCGCGAGCTCGCCCCCGAGGTCAGGACCGTGCTGGACGCGCTGCCCGTCACCTGTCATCCGATGGACTCGCTGCGCACCGCCGTCTCCGTGCTGGGAGGTCTGGACCCGGCCGCACACGACTCCTCCCGCGCGGCGGAGCTCGAGAAGGCGCGCACCCTGTTCGCCCAGCTGCCGGCGGTGATCGCCTACGAGCAGCGGCGCCGCCGCGCCGGCGGCCCCACGGAGCCGATCCCGCCGCGCGGGGACCTCGACTACGCGCAGAACATGCTGTGGATGACCTTCGGCGAGGACGCCGCCGACGAGGTGGTCGACGCCTTCCGGATCTCGATGGTGATGTACGCCGAGCACTCCTTCAACGCCTCGACCTTCACCGCCCGCGTCATCACCTCCACCCTCTCGGACCTGCATTCGGCGGTGGCCGGCGCCATCGGCGCGCTCAAGGGGCCCCTGCACGGCGGGGCGAACGAGGCGGTGCTGCACACCTTCGACGAGATCGGCATCCGCCCCGGGGAGAGCGCGCAGGAGGCGAAGGCCCGGGCGCAGGCCTGGCTGGAGGAGGCCCTGGCGCAGAAGCGGAAGATCATGGGCTTCGGCCACCGGGTGTACACGCACGGCGACTCGCGCGTGCCCACCATGAAGGCGGCGCTGGACGCGATGATCGCCCACTACGAGCGGCCCGAGCTGCTGGGCCTGTACGACGGGCTCGAGCAGGCGATGGAGGAGGCCAAGGGCATCCGGCCCAACGTCGACTACCCGGGCGGGCCGATGTACCACCTCATGGGCTTCGACACCGAGATGTTCACCCCGCTGTTCGTCGCCGCCCGCATCACCGGCTGGACCGCGCACATCATGGAGCAGCGCGCCGCGAACTCCCTGATCCGCCCGCTCGCGCTGTACGAGGGGCCCGAGGAGCGGTCCGTGCCCGGGGCGTGAGGGCGCCGGCTGCTCCATGTACATCCCTCCGCGCGGGTCCTAGGCTCGGTCCATGAGCGCCGACGATGCCGCACCGGATATCAAGCCCCGCAGCCGACAGGTCACCGACGGGCTGGCGGCGACCACCTCGCGCGGCATGCTCCGCGCCGTGGGGATGGGCGACGAGGACTGGGACAAGCCGCAGATCGGCATCGCCAGCTCCTGGAACGAGATCACCCCCTGCAACCTGTCCCTGGACCGGCTCGCCCGCGCCGCGAAGGAGGGCGTGCACGCCGGCGGCGGCTATCCCCTGCAGTTCGGCACCATCTCCGTCTCCGACGGCATCTCGATGGGCCACGAGGGCATGCACTACTCGCTGGTCTCCCGCGACCTCATCGCCGACTCCGTCGAGACCGTCATGCAGGCCGAGCGCCTGGACGGCTCGGTGCTGCTGGCCGGCTGCGACAAGTCCCTGCCCGGGATGCTCATGGCTGCCGCGCGCCTGGACCTGGCCAGCGTGTTCGTCTACGCCGGGACGATCATGCCCGGCCGGGTCACCCTCACCGACGGCACCGAGAAGGACGTGACGATCATCGACGGCTTCGAGGCCGTCGGCGCCTGCGCCCGCGGGCGGATGAGCCGCGAGGACGTGGGCCGCATCGAGCGCTCGATCTGCCCGGGAGAGGGCGCCTGCGGCGGGTTCTACACCGCGAACACCATGGCCACGGTCGCCGAGGCGATCGGCATGTCGATCCCCGGCTCGGCGACGCCGCCCTCGGCCGACCGCCGCCGCGATGCCGACGCCCGCCGCGCCGGCGAGGCGGTGGTGGGGATGCTCCGCGCGGGCATCACCTCCGGCGACATCATGACCAAGGCCGCCTTCGAGAACGCGATCGCGGTGGTGCAGGCCTTCGGCGGCTCCACCAACGCGGTCCTCCACCTGCTGGCCATCGCCCATGAGGCCGATGTCGACCTCACGCTCGAGGACTTCGCCCGGATCGGCGCGACGGTCCCCCATCTCGCCGATCTCAAGCCCTACGGCCGCTACGTCATGAACGACGTCGACCACGTGGGCGGGATCCAGGTGGTCATGAAGACGCTGCTGGACGAGGGGCTGCTGGACGGCGACTGCCTCACCGTCACCGGCCGCACGATCGGGGAGAACCTCGAGGTCCTCGCCCCGCGCCCGGCCGACGGCACGGTGCTGCGCCCCGCCTCCGCGCCCCTCGCCCCCACCGGCGGCATCACGATCCTCCACGGCACGCTCGCCCCGGAGGGCGCGGTCGTGAAGTCCGCAGGCTTCGAGGCCGAGGTCTTCGAGGGCACCGCCCGGGTCTTCGAGCGGGAGCAGCAGGCGCTGGACGCCCTGAACGACGGCACCATCACCCACGGCGACGTGGTGGTCATCCGCTACGAGGGCCCCAAGGGCGGGCCCGGCATGCGCGAGATGCTCGCCATCACCGGCGCGATCAAAGGCGCGGGGCTCGGCAAGGACGTGCTGCTGATGACCGACGGACGCTTCTCCGGCGGCACCACCGGGCTGTGCGTCGGCCACATCGCTCCGGAGGCGGTGGACGCCGGGCCCATCGCGTTCGTTCGCGACGGGGACCGGATCCGGCTGGACGTGGGATCGGGCGCGCTGGATCTGCTGGTGGACGAGGAGGAGCTGGCCGCGCGCCGGGAGGGCTGGGAGCCGCTGCCGCCGACGGTCACCAAGGGCGTGCTGGCCAAGTACGTGCAGCTGGTCAGGTCCGCGTCACGCGGCGCGATCCTCGGGGGCTGAGCCCCGCGCGCACCTCCCCCGCGCTCCCGTCGACGGCGACGATCTCGCCGTCGCGCAGCTCCTCCCAGGCGCCGGGCACGGCGAGCACGGCCGGGATCCCCACCTCCCGCGCGACGATCGCGGCGTGCGAGAGCGCTCCACCGGTGCACGTCACCACGGCGCCGGCGAGGGCGAACAGCGGTGTCCACGCCGGGTCGGTCGCCCGGCACACCAGCACGTCACCGGCCTGGACGGCCCGGAAGTCCTGCGGGCCGCGCAGACGCCGCACCCTCCCCGTCGCGGTGCCGCCGCTGCCCGGGGTGCCCCGCAGGACGCCCGGCTCGGATCCCCTGGGGAGAACCGGCGCCGGCACCGCGGCGGTGATCGGACGCGCCTGGACGAGGTGGACCGCCCCGCCGGCGAGCACCCACTCGACATCGACCGGGGCGCCGAGGAGGCTCTCGACCCGTCGGCCGAGGGCGTCGATCTCCCGCACCCGCTCCCGGGACAGGCACGGCGTCCCCGCCGCACGCGACGCGCGGATCCCGCGGGCGTCGATCCGCCAGGACTCCGGGTTGACCTGCCCGCCCACGAGCCGCTCCCCCGGTCCGGGGGCGGCCTCGAGGATCCGCTCCTCCCCGGTGAACAGCACTCCGGAGACCTCGGCGTCGAGATGGTGCTGGATCAGCACGGCCATCTCCGACGGGCCCCCGGCGCGATAGGCGACGGCGCGGTCCGAGTACAGCGAGGCCCAGCAGCGCAGGATCGCCGCCCCCACGGCCTCGGTGCCGTGCACCGGGAGGATGCTCTCGTGCTGACCGGCGGCCGAGGCACCCGCCCCGTCCTCCGTGGTGGCCGAGGAGCGCACGGCGTGCTCTCCCGGCCCGAGCACGGCGTCCAGCTCGACCAGCAGCTCCGCCGCGAGCGGGCCGCGCAGGATCTCCCGGCGCAGCACCTCGGGCGTCTGGCGGGCGGGGTCGAGTCCTCGGCCCGCCAGATGGCGGCGGAAGCGGGCCGCCGGCACCACGACGCCGTCGGGGACGGGGAACCCGGCCCGCAGCAGCCGCCCCAGGGTCGCGGCCTTGCCGCCGTCCTCGGCGCGGGCCGCGGACAGGCTCCGGATCCTCATCCCGCGACCCCCGCCAGGTGGGAGAGCTCGTTGAGACACCGGATCCGCGGCGGCTCGTCCCGCTCGAGCTCGAGGATCGTCAGACCGGTGCTGTCGATCTCCGCGAGGGACATCCAGCGTTCGGGCGGGGCGCCGAGCGCGGCGCGCACCAGCCACGCCACCTGGTACGCGTGGGTCACGAGCACCTCGTGGCTCGCCCGCGCACCGGGAGGGTTCGGGACGGCGAACCGGGCCAGCAGCTGCGCGGCCCGCTGCCCGCCCTCCGCGATCTCCGCCGCCCCGACACCGTCGAAGAACGCCCGACGGACCGGGGAGAGACGGTCGAGATCGGGGACCTGGGGGACGTGGTCAACGAGCTCGGGCGCCTCGTCGACGAGGACCCCCGGCCACGTGCCCGCGATCTCCGCCGCGGAGTCGGCGGCGCGCGGGAGCGGAGAATGCCACACCACGTCGATCGGCAGCGCGGCGAGACGCCGGCCGAGCCGCCGTGACTGCTCCCGCCCGCGTTCGGTGAGCACTCCCCAGGCATCGGCCTCACCGTGCCGGGCGACGTAGAGGGTGCGCCGGGTCATCGTGAACACCCTCGGCTCGAGAGCAGGTCCTGATGCAGCTCCGCCCAGACCACGTGGCAGGAGAGGATCCCGACGCCCGTGACCCAGCCCAGCCCCTCGGTGCGGGCACGGCGCAGGGCGAGGTCGTACTGGGCCGGGTAGCGGCCGAAGCGGGGACGGATCGCCACCAGGTCCGCGAGCACGCTCCGCAGCGCCGCCCCGTGCTCGCCGAGCGGGGCGAGCAGCTCCTCGGGCGCGTCCTCGGCGGAGCCGGCCGCGGTGGAGCGCAGCTGCCACCGGGAGACGGTCTCGACGAAGGGACCGTTGATCTCCTCGAACCGCGCGGCGGCGGTGTCGAGCACGGGGCGTCCCCCGTCCCGGTCCGCCTCGGCCGCGAGCAGGCCGCGCAGGTGCTCGAGCCCGTGCTCGGTGGGCAGCCAGCCGGAGGATCCCCCGACGCTCATCGACTCCACGTGGCCGGCGTCCCGGGCGGCGGCGAGCACGGCGCGCAGGTCCGCCGCGCGCAGCAGGGCACGGTCCGCCACGCCCTCCTCGTCGGCGTAGCCGGCCAGGCGCAGGGCCTGGAGGGTGAGCAGCTCGGCATCGGATCTCATGACCGCGCCGCCGGTCGCTGCGCGAGGCGCTGGGTGCGCTGCTGCGCGGCCTGCGGGGAGCGCAGGGAGAGGTCCTCCGCGATCTGCGCCCAGGTCAGGCCCTCGGCGCGGGCGGTGAGCAGCAGAGCCGACTCGAGGGTGTCGAGATCCGCGCGGGCGGTCTCGATCAGGCGCAGCGCGGCCCGCAGGTCCTCGGCCGAGGCGGCGCCGGGATCCCGGTTCGCCCGCCACAGCGCGAAGCGCAGCAGGGTCTGGTCCTCGGGGGCCTGGGCCGGGTGCCGCCAGGGCGCGGTGGGCAGCTCGTCCGCGCCGGCGGCGCGGAGGTGGTCTCGGGCCCTCTCAGGATCGCTCATAGGACACAGCCTGGCGCCTCAACACCACGTTGTCAACGCCGTGTTGATACGGAGGAGGCAGTCGTCGACGGTGCCGTCGGCGTCGATGCGGTGCGCGCGGGGCCGACGGGTCAGCACCTCCTCGATCGACGCCGCCAGCGCCACGGCGTCCTCGGGGCCGACGAAGCGGTCGTTGGCCGCCTGCTCCGGCCGTTCCGGCGCCCGCCGCCGCGCGGTCAGCCGGCGGGCGAGGGCCGACGGGTCGAGCACGAGCGCCGCCTCGACGAACCGCGCCCCGCACTCCCCCGCCAGGGCCTCGAGCTCCTCGAGGAAGGCGGTGCGGGCGAGGTACTGGCCGATCACGACGTCATGCCCGTCGACCAGATGCCGGCGCGCCATCGCGATCGCGAGGCGCCGCGCCTGGAGGCCCGAGGCCTGCAGGTCCCGATCCCAGTCGCCGAGGGCATGCTTGATCACGTCGATGTCCAGGGCCAGGGCGAGGGGCCGCTGGGCGGCGAGCCGCGCGGCGAGGGTGGACTTGCCGCTGCCGGGAGCGCCGTTGAGCAGCAGGAGGGTGGGCGCCATGCCGGTCAGCCTAGCGAGGGCCCCGGTGCCCGACGCTCACCCCCGCGCGTACAGGCCCACCGCGTCCCACGCCGCCCAGCCGCCCTCGGCGAGCTCGAGCTCGATCGTGTTCTCCCCCGCCTGCAGCAGTCCGGCCGGGATCGCGGGCTCGAAGAAGCAGCGTCGCAGGGTGGAGCCGGGCACCGTCGCGTCGCCCTCCCGGGAGCCGCGGGTCGCCCCTGCCGGGAGCTCGAGGTCGGTGACGTGCTCGCCGTTCGCGCTGATCCGCAGGATGCCGCCCAGACGGGTGGTGTCCACGAGCCACACGGCGAGGTCGTGGTCATCGGCCGGGGCGGCCTCGAGGGTGAGGCTCCACCGGGCGCGGTAGGCCGTCCGGCCCGCCCAGGCGTCGCCCGGCCCGGGCAGCAGGTACGGCCAGGCGGTGCCGGGCTCGTCGGCGCCGTCGCGGTACTCGATCAGCGCCTCGGGATGCTCCTCGGGGATGCGCGAGTAGGAGCTGGGGGCGAAACGGTGCTCGAGGGTGCGGCCGTCGAACTCCCCGATCGTGGCGACGGGGACGCCGGTCGCGGTGACCGAGGGCTGCGAGGCGGCGGTGATCGGGGCGGAGGGCTCACCGCGCGTGCCGCCGTCGGAGACGGCGAGGATCCGGTAGGACCAGGTCTCTCCCGCGGGGGCGAGACCGTCGTGCACGAGACGCGGATAGACGGTCTTCGCCAGCAGGGAGGACTCCTCGGGCCGGGCGGGCGCGGCCTCGCCCTCCACGGCGTAGATCCGGTAGTGGTCGATCAACGGATCGAATCCGAGGGAGTCCCAGGTCAGGGTGATCGTGGCGAGGGCGGGCTCGGCGGCGAGGCCGGTGACGACGGCAGGGCGGGGGCTCATGGCAGGTCCTTGGGGTCCGGGGTCGAGGGGCTCAGGCCGGGATCAGGCGGGGATCGCCCGCCGGGGTGGTGAAGCGGGCCCGGAGCTGCTTGGGCGCGGTGTCGTCGGCCTCGATCCAGTCGACCACCCAGAAGCTGGAGACCATCTCCTCCGCGCTGAGCCGCACGTGCAGGTAGCCGCGTCGGCCGTCGTAGAGCTTCACGTAGTCGTGCTGCACCCAGTCCTCGGTGTAGCCGTCGGTCGGGGCGCCGTCGCCGTCGGAGGCGACCGAGGTGCACACCAGCTCCACGCCCAGCGGGTCCGAGCCCGGATCCGCGGGGTCGGAGGGGATCTCCGCGGCGACGTGCCGGTGGATGTCGCCGGTGAGCATCACGGGATTGTCCGCCTCGGCCATCGCTGCGAGCATCCGGCGCCGGGCGGCGGGGTAGCCGTCCCACATGTCCACCCGATCCTCGGTGATCGGCACCAGCACCACGCCGTGCGCCATGACGTTCCAGGTGGCCGGGGAGTCCGTGAGCCGCTCGGCGATCCACCGCTCCTGCTCCGCGCCGAGCATGGTGCGCTCCTGCGCCTGCTGCTCCTCCTCGGTGGCGGGGGCGGGGTCGCGGAACTGGCGGGTGTCCAGCAGGGAGATGCGGGCCAGGGAGCCCACGTCGAAGCCTGCGGTGATGTCCGCATCCGGTCCCTCGGGCAGCGCGGTGAGGTCCAGCGGCATGTTCTCGTAGAAGGCGCGATAGGCGACCGCGATGCGGTGCACGAACATCTCCGCGCTGATCCCGGTGCTGGAGGTCTCCCCCGCGTAGTCGTTCTGGACCTCGTGGTCGTCCCACACCGCGACCGCGGGGACCCGGGCGTGCAGGGCCTGCAGGTGCGGGTCGGACTTGAACAGCGAGTACCGCAGCCGGTACTGCTCGAGCGTCTCGGTCTCGACCTCGTGCGCCGGTCCCACCTCGGCGCCCTGCCGCCTGAGGTTCGCGGAGGTGATGCCGTACTCGTAGATGTAGTCGCCCACGAAGACCACCAGGTCCAGCTCCTCCTCGGCGGCGAGGTGGCGGTGGGCGGTGAAGTGGCCGTGGTACCAGGCCTGGCAGGAGACGACGCCGATCGAGAACGCGTCCGGCGCGGTGCCCTCGGCGGGCAGGGTGCGGAAGCGGCCGACGGGGCTGGTCTGCGGGCCCACGCGGAAGCGGTAGAAGTGGGCGGTGGCGGGATCGAGGCCCTCCACCCGGGGGTGCACAGCGTGGGCGAGCTCGGGCTGGGCGAGGGCCGTCCCGCGCGCCGCGATCTGCCCGAACTCCTCGTCGGTGGCCACCTCCCAGCGCACGCTCACCGGGCGCAGCGGCATGTCCGCGTGGCCGTCCTCCGCGAGCGGCTCGGGGGCCAGTCGGGTCCACAGCACGGCGCCGTCCGGGCGCGGCGCCCCGCTCGCGACCCCCAGCGAGAACAGGCCCTCGCGGTGCGGCAGCGGCTCGGCCTGTGCGGCGGGTGCATCGATCCCCAGCGCGATCGCGGTGGCGGAGGCACCGCCGAGCTGGAGCAGCCGGCGGCGGCTGAGAGGGGCGGGCGGGGCCGTGGTCGACATGGGGGCTCCTGGTCGGGTCGAGGGTTCCGTGCACGGTAGGGCGCGGCGGTGACCCGGATGTGAACGGCGGGGGGCCGCCCCGCGACGAACGTCGGAAGACCGGTCCCGCGGCGCCGGGACACGGTCGGGACGGCGGACCCGGCAGGCACGTCCGCGCCGAGCAGTGTTCACTGGACCTTTCGCCCGTCCTGGAGGTTCCGCCCGTGTCCGATGCGACCGATCCCGTCCTGCGCGAGGTCCTCGACGCGCTGGGCCGCGCCCACGAGGAGCTGGTGGACCTCACCTGTGCGCGGATCCACGGTCAGCTCTCCTCCTACGCACACGTGGACGAGGCGGATCTCGGCGAGGCCGTGGGCCGGAACCTGCGCACGGCGCTGACCGCCCTGCGCGAGTCCCGCGTCCCGGAACCGCCCGAGCTCACCGAGGCCGCACAGACCGCCCGCGAGCGCTTCGCAGCGAAGGTGCCGGTCGAGGAGATCGTGCGGGGCTTCCGCATCTCCATCGCCCTCATCCACGAGCGCTTCGTCGACCTCGCCATCTCACGGAGGCTGCCGGCCGAGGAGTCCGTGGCCGGGGTCCGGATCATGTGGGGCGTCGCCGACTCCTTCACCACCCGCATCATCACCGAGTACCACGACCTCGAGCTCGAGGCCGCCGTGCGCGACGCGCAGCGTCGCGTCACCGCCGTCGGCGCCCTCCTGGCCGGACAGGCCCCACAGGGAACCGGCGCTCCCGCTCTCGTCCCCGGCGTCCTCTACGCCGCGCTGCGCTGCGAAGTGCCACCGGGCGCCCACCCCGAGCAGATGCGCCGCCGACTCGCGGACACCGGATCGCTGCCCGGAGCACCGGCGATCATCGTCACCGACGGCCGGACCTGCTTCGGGGCCGTCTCCACGACACCCACGGACCCCGGCGCCCCCGCCGGCCGCGGACCCTTCGGGACCCCGGCCCAGCTCCCCGTCTCCGACCGCACCGCCACCGACGCCCTGCACCTCGCGCGCCGGCTGGGCCGCAGCGGCGTCCAGTCGCTCGAGACCCTGGGCTGGCGCCTGGCCGCCGCCTCCCGACCCGACGTCTGGCGGCACGACGCCGAACGCTTCCTGACACCCCTCGCGTCACAGGGCGACTTCGGCGACGAGCTCCTCGCCGCCGTGCGGGCCTGGGCGGAGACCGGGCAGTCGATCCCCCGCGCCGCCGCAGCCCTCGTCGTCCACCCCAACACCGTCCGCTACCGACTGCGCCGGTTCCAGGAGCTCACCGGGACCGATCTCTCCGACCCCGACGACCTGCACGGCGCACGCTGCGCGATCGAGCTCGGCCACCCCGACGCGCACGAGGCATAGCTCGCCCTCCGTGCAGCCCGACAACAGCCCGTTGTAGAACCGGACAACACAGCCCGGAGGAAGGCTGTCGAATCCTCCCTGGCTCCCCACCCGCCGCCTGCCTAGGCTCGACACCGACCCGTCGCGCTACCAGGAGGGACAGCGATGTCGAAAGTCTCTGATGACGCAGCAGCCCAGCTCACGGACGTCCTGCGGGACGGCATGACCATCGCGGTCGGCGGTTTCGGGCTGTGCGGGATCCCCACCGATCTCATCACCATCGTCCGCGACAGCGGCGTCCGGGACCTGACGATCGCCTCGAACAACCTCGGGGTCGACGGCAAGGGGCTCGGCCTGCTGCTGGAGAACGGACAGATCTCCACGGTCCTCGCCAGCTACGTCGGGGAGAACAAGCTGTTCATGCAGCAGTACATCGACGGCCTGCTCGACGTGGAGTTCGTCCCCCAGGGCACCCTCGCCGAACGGATGCGCGCCGGCGGCAGCGGCATCCCCGCCTTCTACACCCCCACCGGCTACGGCACGCCGATCGCCGAGGGGAAGCCGACCGCCGAGTTCGACGGCCGGTCCTACGTGCTCGAGCGCGCCATCACCGCCGACCTCGCCCTGGTCCATGCGCACACCGCGGACCTGTCCGGGAACCTCCGCTATCGGCTGACCGCTCGCAACTTCAACCCGGTCGCGGCGATGTGCGGGAGGACGACCTTCGCCGAGGCGGAGCACCTCGTCGAGCCCGGGCAGATCGCCCCCGACGACGTCCACACCCCCGGCGCGTTCGTGCACCATCTGATGCAGGCCTCCGCCCCGAAGGACATCGAGCAGCGCACCGTCCGTCCCCGCCCCGAGATGCAGGAGGTGGCCTGACATGGCCTGGACCCGCGACGAGATGGCGGCCATCGCCGCCGCCGAGCTGCACGACGGCGACTACGTGAACCTCGGCATCGGCATGCCGACGCTGGTGGCCAACACCCTCCCCGCGGGCGTGAACATCACCCTGCAGAGCGAGAACGGGGTGATGGGCATGGGCCCGTGGCCGTACGACGGCGACGAGGACCCGGACCTCATCAATGCCGGCAAGCAGACCATCACCCTGCTCCCGGGCGCGACGATCTTCGATTCCGCGACCTCCTTCGCGATGATCCGCGGCGGCACGATGGCCACCGCGATCCTCGGCGCCATGCAGGTCACCGCCACCGGTGACATCGCCAACTGGCAGATCCCCGGCAAACTCGTCAAAGGCATGGGCGGGGCGATGGACCTCGTCGCCGGCGCCCGCCGCGTGGTGGTGATGATGCAGCACGCCGCCAAGGACGGCTCCGCGAAGATCGTCCACGAGTGCTCTCTGCCGCTGACCGGCGTGGGCGTGGTCGACCGGATCATCACCGAGCTGGCCGTCCTCGACGTCACCCGCGACGGCCTGGTCCTCACCCAGCTCGCTCCCGGCGTCACCGTGGACGAGGTCCGCGCCCTCACCGAGCCCGACGTCACGCTCGCCCTGACCCCCACCTCCTGAGAGGGCCCCCATGCGCACCACCGAAGACCCGGTCGTCGTCCTCGGGCACGCCCGCACCCCCGTCGGATCCTTCGGGAAGTCGCTCGCCGGCGTCCCCGCCCATGTCCTGGGCGCGACCGCCGCCGAGGCCGCCCTCGAGCGCGCCGGCGTCGCCGCCGAGGAGGTGGAGGAGTGGATCATCGGCTGCGTGGGAAGCACCGGCCGCGACGCCTACATCTCCCGCCGCGTCGCGCTCGCAGCAGGTGGCACGACCTCCTCGACCGCGCTGACCGTGAACCGGCTGTGCGGATCCGGCATGCAGGCGATCGCTCTCGCCGCTGCCGAGCTGATCATCGGCGAGTCCGACATCGTGGTCGCCGGCGGCACCGAGAACATGTCCGCCCAGCCCTTCCTGGACTACTCCGCCCGCAGCGGCTGGACCCTCGGCGACCGGACCCTGGTGGACGGCACCTCCGCCCTGATCACCGACCCCTTCGACGAGGTGCCGATGGGGGTGACCGCGGAGAACGTCGCCGAGCAGTACGGGGTGACGCGCGAGGAGCAGGACGCCTACGCGCTGGAGTCCCAGCGCCGCGCCCAGGCCGCCCTGGCGAGCGGTGCCGTCGCCGCGGAGATCACGCCGGTGACGATCAGCGGCCGACGCGGCGACACGGTGGTCGACACCGACGAGCACCCGCGGGAGGTCACCCCGGAGAAGCTCGCCGCGATGAGGACCGTGTTCCGGCGCGAGGGCGGCACCGTCACCGCCGGCAATGCCTCCGGCATCAACGACGCCGGCGCCGCGATGGTCCTCACCCGGGCCTCGATCGCGAAGCAGCGCGGCCTGACCCCGCTCGCCGAGCTGGTCGACGTCACCAAGGTGGGGATCGACCCGACGGTCATGGGCTACGCACCGAAGCCCGCGATCGAGAGGATCGTGACCCGCAACGGGCTGACGACCTCGGACCTCGGATGGATCGAGCTCAACGAGGCCTTCGCCGCGCAGGTGGTGCCGATCGTCCGCGATCTCGACCTCGACCCGGCGCTCGTCAACCCGCTCGGCGGCGCGATCGCCTGGGGCCACCCGATCGGCGCCACCGGCACCATCATCAGCGCCCGCACCCTCGAGAACCTCCGGGTGACCGGCCGTGAGCTGGGTCTGGCCACGATGTGCATCGGCGGCGGGCAGGCCGTGGCCAGCCTGTGGCGGGCGCTGTAGTCTCCTGCGGCATGGACAATCGCGAGGACGCCGCCGAGCACACCCTGGACGGCGGCAATGCGACCGCCGGCGTGGTGCGCATCGGGGACACGGTGCGCAAGCCGTGGGAGCCGACCACCCCGGCCGTGCACGAGTTCATGGCCCACGTGGCGGCCGCCGGCGTGGAGGTTCCCGCGGTGCTCGGCCGCGACGACCGGGGGCGGCAGATCCTCGAGCACGTGCCCGGTGAGCTCGCCCTGCACTCCCCTCCCCTGACCCGCGAGGACTTGATCCGCGTGGGAGGGATGCTCCGCGCTTTCCACGAGGCGAGCGCGGGCTTCGTCCCGTCGGCCCCCGCTCCCTGGGAGCCGCTGCTGCCGGCGCCCGGCGGCGCGGCGGAGCTGATCTGCCACGGCGACCTCACCCCGTGGAACCTGATCCTCGGCGAGCGCTGGGTGTTCATCGACTGGGACGGCGCGGGACCCAGCACCCTGCTCTGGGACCTCGCCTACTCCGCCCAGGCCTTCACGCTCAACGACGCCTCGCGGGAGCCGCGCGCCGCCGCAGCGGATCTCACCGCCCTGATCGAGGGCTACGGGGCGGATCCCGGCCTGCGCGCACAGCTCCCTCGCGCGATGGCCGAGCGGACCGCGGCGATGCTCGAGCTGCTGCGCTCCGCGCACGCCGCCGGCCGCGAGCCCTGGGGGACGATGCACGTCCAGGGGCACGGCGAGCACTGGCGCCGCGTCGGCGCGTACGTCGCGGAGCACGAGGCGCTGTGGACCTCGGCGCTGCGCGCGTAGATCTCAGCTGATGCTCGCCCGGGGCGCTCCGATCCCCGGATCGATCCTCGGCACCTCGCCGACGCCCGGACGGATGTCGATCTCGAAGATGTCCAGCGGCAGATACACCGTCGCGCAGGCGTTGGGGATGTCCACCACCCCGGAGAAGCGGCCCTCGATCGGCGCGGCGCCCAGCAGCAGGTAGGCCTGCTCCGTCGACCAGCCGAAGGTCGACAGGTAGTCGATCGCGTGCAGGCAGGCCCGCTGATAGGCGAGATGGGAGTCGAGGTAGCGCTGCTCGCCGTCGAGCGTGACCGAGGTGCCGGAGAAGGACAGCCACCGGCTGTGCTGGGGCGCGGTGTCCCCGGGCATGAAGATCGCGTTCTCGCTGACGCCGTACTTCTCCATGCCGCCGGGGATGACGTCGACGTGGAGGTCCAGGAATCCCCCCATCTCGATGCCGCCGCAGAAGGTGATCTCGCCGTCGCCCTGGGAGAAGTGGAGGTCTCCCACGGAGAAGTTCGCGCCGTCGACGAACACGGGGTAGAAGATCCGGGTGCCCTTGGTGAGGTTCTTGATGTCCTGGTTGCCCCCGTTCTCCCGCGGCGGCGCGGTGCGGGCCGCCTCCCCTGCCACGCGGTCGCGATCACCCTCCGGGACGCCGCCGAGGATGGCACCGTCCGGCTCCGGCGGCAGGGCGAGGGCCGGCACGCGCTGCGGATCGGTCGCGATGAGCGCCGCCTCGCGGTCGTTCCATCGCCGCAGCAGCTCCGGGGAGGGGGCCGTGCCCATGAGCCCCGGGTGGATCATGCCGGTGAACTCCACGCCCGGGACATGACGGGAGGTGGCGCGGTCGCCGCGGAAGTCCCAGATGGCCTTGTAGGCATCGGGGAACTGGTCGGTGAGGAAGCTGCCGCCGTTGCGCCGGGCGAAGATGCCGGTGTAGCCCCAGCCCTGACCGGCCAGCGGCCCCTCGTCCTCCTGCGGGATCGGGCCGACGTCGAGCAGGTCCACCACGAGCAGGTCCCCGGGACGGGCTCCCTCGATCCGGAAGGGGCCGGACAGGGCGTGGACGGTGTTCAGCGGGGCGGTGGCGATGTCCTCGGCGGAGTCGTCGTCGCGGATGTAGCCGTCGAACCATTCGCGGCAGTCGACCCGGAAGGTGTCCCCGGGGCGGACGCTCGCCACGGGCGGGATGTCCGGGTGCCAGCGGTTGTGCCCCAGGAGCTCCTGCTCGGTGAAGGGCCTGGCGGAATCCAGCGGGAAGACGGTGGTGGGCATGGTCTCTCCTTCCACAGCGGTCCCGCCGAGTCCCGGCGGGGCCAGGGGCTCAGGGGCGCGGCAGTCGCGCGTGGCGCGGGTCCGGCGCGGGACGGGGCGCGGAGCGGGCGCCGGGCACGCGGTCCACGACGGCCGGGGCGTGGGCGCTCGCGGCGGTGCTCTCGATCAGCCGGGCGCGCTCGGAGCCGAGGCGGCCCAGAGCCGGCGCGCTGATCAGCCGGGCCGCGGGAGCCCCGCAGTGGGGGCAGTCGGCGCTGCGCTCCGTGGCGGACATCGGCAGCAGCAGCTCGTGCCGGTGGGCGTTCGCACAGCGGAATTCGTACAGCGGCATACAGGCCTCCGAGTGACGCAGCTCATACGGTGCGTCCACTCTAGGTGCCCGGCGCGGAGAGCACCAGGCGTGCCCTCGCGTGTCCGACCCCACTCCTAGCCTCCCGGCATGACCCCTTCACGATCGAGCACCGCACTCCGCTCCCCGGGCAGCACCGCCCGGACCGAGCGCGATCAGCTCCGTGCTTTGCTGCTGGAGCATCGCCCCGACCTGGCCGGCCAGCTGGTCACGGGGCCCAGCGGAGCACTGGTGATCCCGCTGGCGCGAGGCGGCAGCATCGAGATCGGCCGGATGCGGCGCCGCGGCGCCGTGCGGTGGGTGGTGGCGGTCCCGGAGGCCGACGGCGCCCGGCTGCGCGAGCCTCCGTCGCTGCCCGCGGTGGCGCGGGCAGCGCTCGACGCCCTGCCGGCCGCCCCGCCGTCGGCACGACGCCGCCCCTGACCCGGCCCCGGATCAGGCCGGCACGATGAGATCCGCCAGATGGCGGCACTGCACCGCGAGCAGATGGTCCCCGAGCGCGACGGCATCGTCCCCGAGCTGCCCGAACACGTGGGCGCTGATCACGCCGATCAGCGCGCTCCAGGCCGTGACGGCGCGCACCGCGACGGCGGGATCCAGGGCGAGGTCCAGCTCGTCGAGGAGCTCCTCGACGAGGGCCGAGACCCCCTCCGGGAGCGCTGTCGCGGGGGGCGCCGGCGCGACGCCCTCCCGCGGCGCGTCGGCGTCGACCGCGATCTCGAGCACCCGCACGGCCACGCGGATCCCGTCCCGGGTGGTGGACTCCGCCGGCGCCTCGTAGCCGCGCACCGGCGTGCCGTAGAGCAGGGTCCAGCGCTCGGGGTGCGCGAGCGCCCAGCGCCGCATGGCGGCGGCGAGCACCAGGAAGCGTTCGCGCGGCGCGGGCCCCGCCTGCTCGAGCGCGCGGTCGACCGACTCCGCGAGGTCGACGTAGGCGTCGACGATGAGCAGGGTGAGCAGCTCGTCACGGCTGGCCACGTACCGGTAGATCGCGGAAGAGACCTTGCCCAGGTCACGGGCGACCTGGCGCAGGCTGAGCTCGGAGGCACCGTGCTCGAGCAGCTGGGCGTTGCCGAGCTCCACGATCCGCGCCATGGTGCGCTCGCGGGCGCGTGCCCGCGGGGTGGTCGGCCTGCTCCTCGGCATCTCCTCGTCCTCCATGGCGGCATCCTGCCATACCGAGAGCAGTGCTCTTGACTCCGGAGCGAGAGCGGTGTTCACTGTTTTCCATCAACCGAGAGCAGTGCTCACATCAAGGAGGTCCTCATGCATCACCTCGTCATCGGAGAAGGACAGATCGGTCGCGCGATCATCGAGCGCGCCCTCGCGGACGGCGACGAGGTGACGGTGCTGCGCCGCACCTCCGTGCCGTCCTCCCCCGGGATCCGCCGGGTCAGCGGGGACGTGCTGGACCCCGCGGCGCTCGCCGAGGCGATCACCGGTGCCGATGCCGTCCAGGCCTGCTTCCACGCGCCCTACGACGCGCGGCTCTGGGCCCGTGACCTGCCTCCGCGCGAGCTCGCCGTGCTCGACGCCGCCGCCGACCGCGGGATCCCCGTGGTGTTCCCGGAGTCGATGTACGGATTCCAGGGGGAGGCCGCCGATCTCGTCGAGGGGGCGGAGCCCACCCCGCGGGATCCCAAGGGGGCGGTGCGCACCACCCTGCTCGCGCAGCGCCGCGATCACCGCGCGCGCACGCTGAGCCTGGTCGCCGCCGACCTCATCGGCCCCTCCGCCGTGGGCACGGGCGCCGCCGTGGTGTGCACGATGATCCTCGAGCGGCTCGGCGCGGGGTCCCGGCCGATCGCCATCGGCGACCCCGCGGCTCCGCACTCCCTGACCTCGATCCCGGACCTGGCCGTCGCGATGCTGCACGCCGCGCGCCGCGCCGAGCACCTCGCTCCGGACGGGGACGCCGTGCTGCACGCCCCCTCGGCCCCCGCCCGCTCGCAGTCGGAGCTGATCGCCGCCGCGAGCGCCCTGCGCGGCATCCGCGAGCGCCGTCCGCTGCGGATCCCACGGCTCGCGCTGCGCCTCCTCGCCCCGGTGAGCACCCTCGCGCGGGAGCTGCACGGCATCGGCGACCTCTGGTACCGGCCGTGCGTGCTGCGCCCCGGGGTCCTCTCCACCCAGGAGGGCCTCGCCCCGACGCCCTGGGAGGAGTCGGTGCGGGTCACCGCGGAGGCAGTCGATGCCGCCCGGGCGCGCGCCGGCACGGAGGGCTCCACAACGGCCACGACGGTCGCGCCCTGAGCGCGTGCCGTGACGTCGGGGGTCCCTGCTAGCGTGCCCGGCATGAGCGAACACGACATGCGCACGGGAGCCTCCCGCCATCTCGACGTGGTCATCGAGCGCCCCTGGCGCACGGTGTACGCGATCGTCAGCGACCCGCGCTCCCTGCCACGCTGGGCGGCCGGGCTCGCCGGCGGCGAGGTGCGCCGAGAGGTCACGCAGTGGTCGATGCCCTCCCCCATGGGTCGGGTGCTCGTCAGCTTCGTCCCGGACAACGAGTACGGCGTCGCGGACCATACGGTGACGCTCCCCTCCGGGGAGTCCGTCCTGAACCCGCTGCGGGTGCTGCCGCTGGACGAGCAGCGCTGCGAAGTGGTGTTCACGCTGCGGCGCGGCGTCATGAGCGAGGAGGAGTTCGCGGAGGACGCCGCCGCCGTGAGCGCGGATCTCGCCGCGCTGAAGCGGCTGTGCGAGGAGGACGGCGGGGACGTCGGGCCAGCCCGACGCTGACCCGCCGGGTGACCGGATGGGAGGAGCGGCGCGCGAACGGAACAGTGGAGGCATGACCACGATGACCGCACCTGTCGCCGTCGAAGGCGCTCCACGCCGTTCCATCGGCCGATGGGCGTCGCGGATCGGCCGCTTCCTCGCCTACGGCCTCACCGCGTCCGTTCTCGGCGCGATCGGGTTCAGCCTGGTCATCGCGCTGCTGGCCGCTGGCGCGAGCACCGTGGTCCTCTGGATCGGACTGCCGATCCTGATCGCCGGGCTCCTGGTGGCGCGCGGCGCCGCGCTGGCCGAGCGGGCGGTCCAGTCCTCGCTCCTGGGCACCGACCTCCCCGAGCCCGCGCCGAAGGCTCCGCCCGCGGGTGCCGGGTGGCTGCGCCGCCTGGTCACCCCGCTCACCGACCCGCAGCGCTGGCTGGATGCGCTGTGGATCGTGCTGAACTTCGTGCTCGTGCTGATCACGTGGCCGCTGGCGCTCACGTGGACGGCGATGGCGCTGGCCACCGTCGGCGGACCCGCGGCCATGCTCATCCTGCGCGAGGTGCTGCCGGGCGCGGAGGTCGGCGGTCTCGCCGACCTGCTGGGCGTGCCCGCGGCCCCCGCCTTCGCCGTCGACCTGCTGCTGGTCGCCGCCGGCGGGCTCGTCTTCCTCCTCACCCTCGGCCCGGTGGTGAGGGGCCTGACCGCCCTGCACCAGGGCCTGGCTCGCGGCCTGCTGAGCTCGCGCTACGAGGAGCAGCAGCGTCTGGTCCGGGCCGAGAGGTCGCGCGCCGCGGGGCGGACCGCGGAGTCCGTCGGACTGCGCCGCCTCGAACGGGACCTGCACGACGGACCGCAGCAGCGGCTGGTCCGCACGTCGATGGACCTCGCCCGTGCCGAGGCGCTCTCCGCCAAGGACCCCGAGCGGGCACAGGCGGTGCTGGCGGAGGCGCGGGTCCAGCTCTCCCAGGCACTCGATGATCTGCGCCGCCTCTCGCGCGGCATCGCCCCACCGGTCCTCGTGGACCGCGGCCTGGCCGCCGCCCTCGCCGAGCTGGCCGCGACCTCTCCGCTGCGGACCACCGTCTCGTGCCCGGATCTCGACCTGCCCGAGCATGTCGAGATCGGGATCTACTACGTGGTCTCCGAGGCGCTGACCAACGCGGCGAAGCACTCCGGCGCCGCGCAGGTCCAGGTGGAGGTCGCCCGGATCGGGGATGATGCACGGGTGAGGATCGAGGACGACGGCCGCGGCGGCGCCGCGCTGAGCACCGGCGGCGGCCTGGCCGGACTGGCCGGACGCGTCGCCTCCCTCGAGGGACGGTTCGAGGTCCGCTCCCCCGCCGGCGAGGGCACCCGGGTGGAGGCGGTGATCCCGTGCGCGTCCTGATCGCCGATGACTCCGCGCTGCTCCGCGAAGGGCTGCGGCTGCTGCTGGAGGAGAACGACCACGAGGTGGTCGGCACCGCCGCGACCGGCACCGAACTGGTGGTGCGGGCCCTCGACCTGCGACCGGACCTGATCGTCTCCGACATCCGGATGCCACCCGGCCATACCGACGAGGGCCTGCGCGCCGCCCAGGAGATCCGCCACACCTGGCCGGAGGCGCCGATCCTGCTGCTGAGCCAGTACGTGGCGGTCGGCTACGCGACCGAGCTCATCGAGTCCGGCGCGCAGGCCACGGGCTACCTGCTCAAGGACCGCATCTTCGACATCCGCGCCTTCCTCGAGTCCATCGAGCGGGTGGCCGCCGGTGGTGTCGCGATCGACCCGGACGTCGTGGGACAGGTGCTCGCCTCCCGTCGACGCACGCCGCTGGACGACCTCACCCCGCGCGAGCGCGACGTGCTCGAGCTGATGGGCGAGGGACTGACCAACGCCGGCATCGCGGAGAGGCTCACCATCAGCGGCGGCGCCGTCGAGAAGCACACCCAGCGGCTGTTCGCGAAGCTCGGTCTCACCGAGGACGCGAGCGTGCACCGCCGGGTGACCGCGGTGCTGACCCTGCTGGGGCGCTGAGCCCCGGGACGACGGCATGCCCTATTGCGTACCCTTGCGGTTACGTAACCATACGGGTACGTTGCTGTCATGGACGCGGTGATGCAGGCCCTGGCCGACGGAAACCGGCGCACGGTGCTCGAGATCCTCCGTGAGCGGCCGGCGACCGCCGGTGAGCTGGCCGGCGCGCTCCCGATCGCTCGCCCCGGCGTCTCCCGCCACCTGCGGGTGCTGCGCGAGGCCGGACTGGTCGAGGTCGAGCAGGACGCCCAGCGGCGGATCTACCGCCTGCGCCCCGAGCCCCTGGTCGAGGTCGACGAGTGGCTCGAGACCTATCGCGCCCACTGGGAGCACCGGCTCGACGCTCTCCACACCGAGATCACCCGAGGGAAGAAGGCACGGAGATGAGCATCCTCAGCAGCATGCGACAGCTCGACGACACCCGCGGCGCCGTCCGGGTCGAGGACGTCTACGACACCGATGTCGAGGACCTGTGGTCCGCCTGCACGAGGCCCGAGCGGCTCGCGCGATGGATCGGCGAGGTCACAGGAGACCTCCGGCCCGGCGGGGAGTTCCGGGCCTCCTGGGTCAGCGGCTGGGCCGGCTCCGGCAGGATCGACGTGTGCGAGCCGCCCCGCCACCTCGCGCTCACGCTGGACCCCGGGACCGAGGCGGAGACACGGGTCGAGGCATGGCTCCGCACGCAGGACGAGCAGACCCTGCTGGTGGTCGAGGAGCGCGGCCTCCCTCTCGATGACCTGCCCGCGCACGGAGCAGGCTGGCAGGCCCACCTCGAGGACCTCGCCCGATCGCTCGTGGGCGGAGCGTCCGTCTGGCGCGAGCGATGGACCGTCCTGATACCCGAGTACCAGCGCCGGGACGTGGAGTGATGACGGCCCCGATCACCCTGGGCAGCGTGACGCTGAACGCGCCGGACGCCCTCACCCTGGCGCGCTTCTACGCCGAGATCCTCCGCGGCACGGTTCGGGGCGATTCCCGGTTCGCCGTCGTCACCAGCTCCGCCGGTGAGATCGACGTGCAGCAGGTCGCGGACTTCCGGCCTCCGCAGTGGCCGACGGGGAATCCGCCGATGCACATCCACCTCGACCTCCTGGTGCAGGACCTCGCGGGTGCCGAGGAGCGCGTCCTCGCGGCGGGGGCGACGAGGTTCGCGGCCCAGCCCAACGCCGAGCACTGCCTGGTCTTCGCCGACCCCGCCGGACACCCGTTCTGCCTGACCTTGTGGGACGGTGCCCGGGCTCTCGCCGAGGCCGCCGCGGGCGGAGCCGACGGCGCGGGGAGCTGATCGCCGGATCCGCATCTCGAGACAGCCTCTATCGAGCGTTCCAACCATCTCGCAGGATTTATGCTGTTCACGAAGCTCGGCCGGGCCGTGGGCCGCACCGCGGCCGGCGGACTCCGCTGCCGTCCCGTGCCGGGCAGGTCTCGATATCTCTGTTCGGCGCATTCCTCGCGACGTTCTCACCGAGACCTCACCACGGACTATCGATCACGAATATCCTGCCAGGGTGGCCGGAAGGGCTGAGCGGAGAGATCCGCAGCAACTCGCTCCTTCCTCACCGACAGAGAGGCCTCGCGCGGACACGTGCTCCGGTGTGGGCGATGCTTCGCATCCGCTCGCGTACTGATCTCCACGGGGCGGACCTCGCCGCGCCCATGCACTGCACCGACGAGGACGATCCCGCCTCCGCCTCGTCCCACGTACGGATCGCCCACCGTCACCTGCGGCGCTCTCAGCACGGCCTGCACGGAACATCGTCGCGGTCGAGGCGCCCCCCGTGACCGTTCCTCCACACCCCCTGGTTATCCACAGAATCGCCACCACTCTGTTCGATTGTCGGGGGTGTTCGTAGGGTGGTGGGTATGGATGAGTTCCGTTCTGCGCACAGCAGCCACACCGGTGACGGGGACGCGCCCCGTCCCGGTGGTGGCGCGCGGCAGGACGCTCTCACGGCGGTCGCGGAGCGCCTGGCCGGGGTGGAGGCCAGCGATTCGGCACGGCTGCTGCTGGCAGAGGTGACGGCAGCGGTGGTCACGGCCTTCACCACCACCAGCTCGGTGCGTGACCCGTTGCCGGATACCGCGCCGGACAGTCCCGCGGAGGGCCTGGCGGTGGTGGCGGGGATCGACCACCTCAGCGCCGCGCTGAGCGCTTTGGATGCCCGCTGGCAGGTCGCGACCCAGCAGCGGATCCACCACACCGACCGCGAGGCCGGCGTGCCGGCCCGGTCGCAGGGGAAGGGCGCGGCGCAGGAGATCGCCCTGGCCCGCCGTATCTCTCCGGCCGCCTCGTCGTTCTCCCTGGCCGCGGCGCGGCGGATGGTCCGCTCGATGCCGGAGCTGCTCGACGCCCTCCAGACCGGGGCCGTCACGACCCTGCAGGCCCAGACCGTGGCCCGGTCACTCGACGCGGCGTCGCCGGAGACGTGCGGGGAGATCGACCGGATGATCGGCGAGCACCCCGAGGCGCTGCACGGCAAGAGCCGCGGACGCCTGCGCTCGGACATCCAGCAGCTGATCCAGCAGCTCGAGCCCGGCACCTCCCGCGCGAGGGCTGAGCGGGCCGCCCGCGCCCGCCACGTGACCATGACGCCGCTGGCGGATGGGATGGCGCGGGTGTCGGCGGTGCTGCGCGCGATCGAGGCCACCGCCATGATGAAGACCCTCCACACCCGCGCCGAAGCGGCCCGGGCCGCGGGAGCGAAGGACTCCGTGCCCGCGCTGGAGGCCGATGCGCTCGTCGACGCAGTCCTGACCGGCACGGACGATCAGCACAGTGCGGGGCCGGGGCTGGATGTCGGGATCGTCATTACCGACACCGCTCTCCTCGATCGCGACGACGGCCAGTGCGCGAAGCTCGAGGGGTACGGAGCGCTGCCCGCCCATATCGTCAGCGACACCCTGCTGGGGCGCCCGCCCGGCCACCTCCCTCGTCGTGGGGAGGCTCATCCGGATCGGGAGGTCTCGGCGGTGTTCCGCCGTCTGTACTCCTGTCCGTCCAGTGGGCAGCTGGTCGCGATGGAATCCCGCGCTCGTGCGTTCACGACCGGGTTGGCGCGGATGATCCGGTGGCGGGACGAGACCTGCCGGACGCCGTGGTGCAACGCCAGGATCCGCCACACCGACCACGCCACCCCCGCCCACGCCGGCGGGACCACCAGCTACGCCAACGGCCAGGGACTGTGTGCCCGCTGCAACTACCTCAAAGAACACGGCCTCTGGACCCTCGCACCCCTCACCGGAGACCCGGCGTCGGAGGCGACCACCAACAGTGACGAGACGCCGCCTAGCACCACTCCGCCGGCGGCCTGGCGTTGGACCAGCCCCCACGGCGCCCGAGGCACCTCCACCACCCCACCCCTGTTCACGAACCGATCCCGACGCTCCCGCGCCACCCGCCACCACGACTCCCCCGGCAACGACCCACCCTGACCGGACCGGGCATGCCTCCACCCGGGCGTCGTTCCGATCTTGAGACGGGCCGACGTCGCCGACCACAGACCCCAGCAGGTCACGCACCATACGGCGGATCGACGAGCACCCGCCGGAGTTGCCCTGGGGCTCCCCTACCGCGCAGGTGGCCGCCAGCGTCGAACATGCTGCTCGAACAGCTCGACGGTGCGCCCGACCCCGTCCTCGGCACGCAGGAGCGCACCGAGCTCCCTCGCCCGATCGCTCATCGCACCGTCCGTCGTCGCCGTCTCGATGGCCGTGGTGAGCCGGTCGGCATCGACCTGCTTGATCGGGATCGGGTCGGGCCCCGCACCGAGCTCCGCGACGCGTCGTCCCCAGCTCGGCTGATCGCCCGAGACCGGTGTGACGACGGTCGGCACGCCGGCCCGCAGACCGGCCGCGGTCGTCCCGGCGCCGCCGTGGTGCACGGCCGCGGCGACGCGCGGGAAGAGCCACTCGTACGGGACGCTCTCGACCCGGTGGACGTGGTCGGGAAGGTCGACATCGCGCCCCAGTCCGGTCCATCCGCTCACCAGGATGCCTCGCCGGCCGGTGCGTTCGAGGGCGGTGAGAAACGCCTCGACGAGCCGGGCCTTGCCGGCGACCGGCACGCTGCCGAGACCGAAGGACACCGGCGGGTCACCGGCCTCGACGAAGGCGCGCAGGCCGTCGGGCGGACTCCATTCCGGCGGAGCCGACGTCGGGTAGTAGCCCGTGACGTGGATGCGGCCGGGCCAGTCGGACGGCCGGGGCAGGACGTGCGGGCTGTAGGCGTAGAACAGCGGCATCCCCTCCCGCTCCTGCTGCCTCCGGACGCCGGACAGCGAGATCCGTGGCATGTCGAGCACCGTACGTCGCTGGGCGTTCGTGGTCGCCCTCTGCATGAACTGCCAGGTGATCCGCTCGGCCGCCCACCAGCGCATCCGGTCGCCGAGTCCGCTCCGGCGCTGCCCGTCCCCGAGCAGGAAGGGTGGGAAGGCATGCGTCGGCGTGACCGGGAAGAACTGGACCTCGGCGCACGGGACGCGGAGCTTCTCCGCGATGCTGTATCCGAACAGCGCCGCCGGCCCCTTGAAGATCACCGCATCGCTGTCCCGCCCCAGCCGCCAGGTCTCCGGGATGGCGGCGCGCACCGCCTCCTTCCGCTGAGCCGCGGTGACGCGCATCAGCTTGATCATGTCCCCCGACTCGACCAGCTCGATCACCTCTTCGCTCATGAGAGAGGAGAGCGGAGGTCCGAACGGAGCGAAGTCGACGCCGTAGTGGGCGGCCAGCTCGGCATGGTCGGGCGAGCTGACCACCACCGGATGGTGCCCGACAGCGAGGAATCGGGAGGCGAGCGCGAGCAGTGGTTCGACGTCGCCGCGCGACCCCATGGAGAAGATGGTGATCCGCATGGCTCAGACTCCTGTCCCGGCATCGGTGGCCCGGACGTCCGCGGGATCGGTCACGCCTGCCAGGAGGGCGTCGATCGACCGCAGAGCGGCGTCCGTGTCGGGTTCGGGCGGCGTGAGCATCCGGTCGAGCATCTCGGCCACCGTGCCGAGCAGTTCGGTCAGCTCCGCCTGGTCGCCGCCCGGCACCGGGGCGAGGTGGCGGAGAAGCGCCGGCGTGGTCGAGTCCATGACGACCGCGACCGACGCCAGGTCCACCCCGTCGCGAACGGTGCCCGCCCGCCGCATTGCCAGCAGGAAGGAGTGGGTGGGGCTGTCGCCCCCGAGTCGGGGCAGCTGATGATCGTCCCGCCGGAGATAGCGCCCCCACACCGTCTCGTCCCGCGTGTAGACCGCGGTGAGCAGCCGGTCCGCCACCACCGTCCGGACGGTGGCGCGATAGATGCTGGGGACCGTGCCCGGAGACGGATCGTCCGCCAGCGCCTGCCGCCATGTGCCGAGATACCGGCGGAGGGTGCGGGCCAGGAGCGCATCGACGAGATCCGCCTTCGACGAGAAGTGGCGATAGACGATGGTCCGGCTCAGGTCGGCCGCCTCGGCGACGTCGGACATGGAGGTCTTGTCGTATCCCCGCTCGAGGAGCAGGCGGGCCCCGGCGTCCAGGAGCGCGTCGCGCCGTGCATCGCTGTCGATCATGCGTGACACTATGACAGCTTCTGTCACAGTGGCGCAAGCAGGGCGGCACCCCTAGGCTCGGCATCACCCCTGGCGACCGCTTCTCTGGAGACGACATGCATCCCACCCTCACCATCCGCATCCTGGGAGCCGGTGTGTCCGGTCTCGCGGCGGCGATCGCACTTGCCCGGGACGGTCACCATGTCGAGCTCATCGACGAGAGCTTCGACATCCCCGCGGTCGGGACCTCGATCGGCCTGTTCGGCTCGGCGCAGCGGGTCCTCGAGGACCTGGGCGTGCTCGATGCGGTGCGCCGCCGCTCCGCCGCTCCCCGCGCCGGGAGTCTGCGCTCCGGGGACGGCGCCCTCCTGGCCACCGCCCCGGCCGGCGACGTGCTCCTGGCGGCCCGATCGGACCTCGTGCGCCACCTCCAGGACGCCGTCCCGGGCTCGGTGCAGCAGGTCCGCCGTCGTGTCGACGACGTGCGACCGCTGCGCCGGGGCGCGGACCTCCTGCTCGGGGCGGACGGCGTGCACTCCCTGGTGCGGCGATCCGGCTGGGGCTCCCGCGCCGCAGCCCGCTCGCACGGCGTCACCGTGCTGCGCGGGACCGCGCCGCTGGACCCGCCGGATGTCTCCGAGACCTGGGGTCGCGGCTGGCTGTTCGGGATGACGCCGCTGGCCGGCGGCGGGACCAACTGGTTCGCCTGCATCGGGGAGCACCGGACAGGGTCGGTCGCCGGGGACCTCGCGCATCTGCGCGAGGTGCTGGGCGGGCGCCGCCCGGAGATCGATGCCGTGCTCGCCGCCGCCACCCCCGAGCAGACCCTCGTGCACGGCATCCACACCGTCCCGCCGGTCGTGCCCGTCAAGGAGCACGTGGCGCTGCTCGGGGACGCCGCCCATGCCATGGCGCCGAACCTCGGGCACGGCGCGAACACGGCGCTGCAGGACGTCGGCGCTCTCGCGGAGGCGCTCCGCGCGGCCGGCGGCGGCCCGGAGCAGCGGGTGCGGCACGCGCTGCGCTCCTACGCGCTGGTGCGCACCCTCCCCGATCAGAGCTGGCGCCTGGCCTCCTCGGCGATGATGTCCCTCGCCATGACCGCGCGCGGAGCCTCGGCGCGCGATCGCCTGCTGCGGAGCCTCGGGACTCTCAGCCCAGCTTCCGCGCGAGCGTCGTGATGACGTGCCAGTGCTTCTTGTCGGCCAGGAAGCGGCCGTCCTCGTCCCGCACGGACCGGTCGATCACCTGGAAGCCGCGGAACATCGCGTCGATCTCCTCGAGCGGGAGCGTCGCGACGTCGGAGCGGGCGGCCCAGGAGTCGTTCGTGCCGAAGACGTCGGTCGCCATCACGCCGCCGCGCGGCAGAGCATCGACCAGCTTCGCCCAGACCTCCGGGAGCGCCTGGGGACCGAGCAGGCCCAGCGTGTAGGTCGAATAGACGATCTGCGCGGGAGGGAACTGCTCGATCTCGGCGATGTCGCCATGATGGAAATGCACCGCTCCGGGCATCCGCTCGTTCTCGACGAGCCGTGCCGCGAGGGTGTCATCGCTGTCATAGGCGTGCACGGTCCAACCGCGCCGCGCGAACTGCAGGGAATCCGCCCCGGCCCCTGCGCCGATGTCCAGCACCACCCCCGGACGTCGGTCGCCCCCGGCCGCTGCGATCGCCTTGGCGACCAGGCGGCGGGCAGGACGCCCCGCCGCGTGCGCGTTCAGCGTCGCCCAATCAACCTTCTCCGCCGTGTCCATGCGTTTCAGGCTCTATCATGTATAGGACCTTTTCAACTTGCCGTGACGCAAACCGCCTCGAGTTTCGTCACGGGCGAACAGCGTGTCATCCTGCACTGTCGGCCACCGGTGCCCGCATCGCCGGAACGCCCACCGTCCGCGCATCGCACTTAGGATGACGAGCATGTCGGACACGCCTCTTCGCATCGCCGCGATCTCCCTGCACACCTCGCCGCTCGACGAGCCCGGCGGCGCGGACGCCGGGGGTATGAACGTGGTGGTGCTCGAGCAGTCCCTGGCCCTGGCCCGCCTGGGCCACCAGGTCGAGCTGTTCACCCGCCGCAGCTCGCCGGACACCCCCGCCACGGTGGAGGTGGCCGCGGGGATCCGCCTCCACCATCTGGACGCCGGCCCGCCGACGCCGCTCGCCAAGAGCGACATGGAGCAGGCCATCGCCCCCTTCCGCCGCTCGCTCCACGAGGTGCTCACGGCCGAGCGCTTCGACCTCGTGCACTCCCACCACTGGTTCAGCGGCGTCGCCGCGCTCCCCCTCGCCCGCGAGCTCGGCATCCCGCACCTGCAGTCCTTCCACTCGGTCGCCGCACCGGACGGCTCCTCCACCCTGGATGCCGGCGAACCGGCGGAGTCCGACGGGCGCATCCCGGGCGAGCAGTTCGTCGCCACCGGCTCCGACCTCGTCGTCGCGGTCTCCGAGGCGGAGGCCCGCACCATCGGCGAGCGCTACGGCGTGCCCGGCCATCGCCTCGCCGTGGTCCGCCCGGGGGTGGACGTAGACCGATTCCACCCCTGCTCCGACGTCGCCGAGCGCCGGGAGCGGCCCACCCTGCTGTTCACCGCCCGGCTGCAGCCCCTCAAGGCGCCGGACCTCGCGCTCGAGATCCTCGCCCACCTGGACCCCTCGCTCGAGGCGCGCCTGGTGCTCGCCGGCGGGGTGTCCCAGGACTTCGCGGACTACCGGGCCGAGCTCGAGCATCTCGCCGGCGAGCTGGGCATCGCGGACCGGGTGGAGTTCGTCGGCTCCCTGGACCGCGACGCCCTCGCCGAGGCCATGCGCTGCGCGGGCGCGCTGCTGCTGACCAGCTGGTCGGAGACCTTCGGGCTGGTCGCCCTCGAGGCGCAGGCGAGCGGCACCCCCGTGGTGGCGTGGCGCTGCGCGGGCGGTGTGCGGGAGGCCGTCGCCCCGCACGGACAGGTCCTCGCCAGCCGCGATCCCGACGTCTGGGCGGAGGCGGTGCAGAGCATGCTCGGCGACGCCGAGGGCTATCGCCGCTCCGTGGAGTCCGCGCGCACCTTCGCCGAGTCCCGCACCTGGACGGCCTCCGCGGAGACCCTCGCCGCGCTCTACGCGCAGATCATCGACCGCCACACGGCGGCGGGGGCGGAGCTGTGACCGGCGACCCCTGGCAGCTGCTCGGCCGGGCCCGGACCGTGCTGGCCGTCCATGCCCATCCGGACGACGAGTCGCTGTCCAGCGGCGCCCTGCTCGCGGAGCTGTCCGCCGCCGGCACCCGGGTCGAGCTGGTGACCGCCACCCGCGGCGAGGAGGGCGAGATCGTGCCCGGCGCCGTCGATCCCGGTGACCCCCGACCGCTCGAGGAGATCCGGGAGGCGGAGATCGACGCCGCCTCCGCGGCCCTGGGCCTGGCGGCGCGGCACTGGCTGGGGACCGCACCGGCCCTCGCCGCCGACGCCGCCCCGCGGGACTACCGGGACTCGGGCATGCAGTGGGTGCGACCCGGTCTGGCGGGCCCTTCGGACGGCGCCGGGCCCGACAGCTTCACCCGTCGGCCCCTGGAGGACGCCGTCGCCGACCTCGCGGCGCTCATCGCGCAGGTCCGGCCGGACGTCGTGCTCGGGTACGACGACGAGGGCACCTACGGCCATCCCGACCACGTCCGCGCCCACGAGGTGACGGCCGCCGCCTGTGCCCGCACCGGCACGCCGAGGATCGAGGTCGCCAGCTCGGACGGGGCCGACGGGGGCTTCGTCCGGCGCGATCATCCGGAGACTCGCGCGGCGGTGCGCCGCGCGATCGGGGCCTATCGCACCCAGCTCACCGTGCTCGAGGACGTCCCCGGCGGCATCGCGATCCGCCACGTGGGCGGGCAGGACGACGTGGTCGCGCTGCGGACGGGGCTGCGCCGCCGGGAGTGAGTCTCAGAGGCTGACGTCCAGCACCGTGGGCAGGTGGTCCGAGGCCCCGGCGAGCCGCTCCTCGGCCACCCGGGAGGTGGACCGCACCGCCCGCGCGCCGCGCACCGCGATCCCCTCGGTCACGAGGATCGCGTCGATCCGGCGGGTCGGCGCCGCGGCGGGGAAGGTGTGCTCCGTCTGCTCGGCCGGATCGGTGAGCAGCGGCGCGAGGAAGGTCCGGGCGGAGCCCTCGGCCGTCTCGTTGAGGTCCCCGCCGAGGATCACCGGAGCCCCCGCCCCGCGCACCAGCGCCGACAGGTGCTCGGCGTGGTGGAGGCGGTTGCCCTCCTGCAGCGCGAGGTGCGTCGCACCGACCACCACCGCCCCGCCGCCGGGGATGGACAGGCGCACCGCGGCGACACCGCGGGGATAGGTCGCGTTCAGGTCCGTGATCACCTGGGCGACCGGATGCGCTCCCCGCCGGATCACCTGGGCGGCGACCGCCTCGGTGGCGAGGATCGCGAGCCCCCGGTGGGACACCAGCACGCTCAGCCCCACCTGACGCGCGAACCAGGCCAGGCGCGTCGTCGGCAGCACCAGGCGCGGCGCCTCCTGGACCAGCAGCACATCGGGGGCAAGGTCCTGCACCGCCTCGACCAGCGCGGCCAGGTCGCCCCGCAGCTCCCAGAGGTTCCAGGACACGATCCGCAGCGTGCTCATCGGGCCTCGCCCGCGCCCGGCTCGCCGCTCGCGACCATCGGCTCGACCACGCGGCCGGCGAGCTTCTTCAGCTCGTCGACCTCGTAGCCCGGCCAGCCGAACAGCTCGCGCCGCCACTCTGGCGGCACCGCCTTGGGGCCCAGCGCCGCGCCCATCAGGGAGCCGGCGATGCAGGCGATGGTGTCCGTGTCGTAGCCGGCGCGGATGCCGAGCTCGAGCGTGGAGACCAGGGCGTCGCGCTGGTCGAACTTCCCCTCCGGGATCGGCCCCGCGGCCGTGATCGCCGACCAGGCGGCCTGGAAGGAGCTGACCACCCAGCCGTTGCGGCGGAACGCCACCGGGGCGGACGCCTCCGCCTCCTCGATCCGCTCGGTCCACAGCGTGCGGCGCTCGTCGCTCAGCCGGTGCAGCCCCACCCGCACGTCGACCTCGCCGCTGAGGATCGCGTGGCGCACGGCCAGGCCCCACAGCATGCAGGCCTCGGTGGTGTCCGGATGCACATGTGTCAGACGGCACACGGCGTCGATCCCCTCGGCCGCGTCGTCCTCCGCGGAGAGCAGGTACGGCAGCACCGAGACGTGCGCACGCATCAGGGAGCCGTTGCCCGCGTTGGCCGGGAGCTCCTCGTGCACGGCCACGGCGGCGGCGCGGAAGTCCCGGGCCCGGGGCACGTAGTGACCGCTCTCGCGGGCGCTGTCCGCGGCGCGCCGCATCACATGGGCGGTGAGGGTGCCGATGTCCGGGGTGCCCAGCGACCAGGAGTACCACTCGCGGGCGATGTGATCCTGCGCCGTCTCGATCCTGAGGTCATGGTGGTGCGAGGTGGTCATCGCGGCCTCCAGCACCACGATCGCCATCGCCGTCTCGTCGGTCCACTCCCCCGGCTGCCAGCCGAGCACGCCGCCGCCGATCATGGCGATGTCCTCGGAGTCGACCACCGGGGCCTGGAACTCGTAGGGGGCGCCGAGGGCGTCGCCCGCGGCGGCCGCGACCACGGCGCCGATGGCGCGCTGGCGCTGCGTCGGGGACAGTCCCTCTTCGGTCGTCATCGTCGCTTCCGTCCTCCCGCGCTCAAGCTTCCCCGTAGACAGTAACGTCTCCCGACACCGCTACCCTGGTGGGGACCGAGAAGGAGCCCCATGACCGACACCCCCGCGGCGGCCGATCCGCACTGCGACGATCCTCACGACCACACGGGACACGACCATCCGCCCACCGGCGCCGATCTGGTCCGGGACCTCGTCAAGGGCCTGTCGATCCAAGCACTGCTGATCCCGGTGATCGCCGTGCTCCTGCTGCTGGCGATCCTGCCCGTCGCGCCCTCGACCCCGGTGCCGCTGCTGCTGGGTCTCCTGCTCGGCGCCGCGCAGCTCGCCTCCCTGGTCGCCACGAGCCTGTTCGTGGCCCGCACCCGCACGCAGCTCGCGGTGAACCCCGCCCTGCTGGCGGTGCGCAGCGTCGTCGACGAGCTGCTGCGCGTCGCCGCCGTGCTGCTGGCGCTGCTGCTGTGGCCCGGGGACATCCGCGCGGAGCTCGGTGTGTGGGTGGGTGCCGGCTGCGCGCTGGTGTGGCTGACCCTGGCCACCGCCCAGACCGTCGCCACGCGGCGCCGCATCGCGCGCCCCGGTGACTGGTCCGAGGAGGCCATCGGCACCCTGCTCGCCCATCGCGTCGGCGCCCGTTCCACCGTGGTGATGCGCCTGCTGGACGTGATCGGCGCCGTCGCCTTCCAGGTCGGCGCGACCGTCCTGGTGATCCTCTCGCCCGTCCTCGTGATCGGCACCGCGGTGCTCTCCGTGGGCAGCGGCCTGTCCACCCTCGTCCTCCAGCGCCGCGCCCCGGCCGAGCGCTCGAGGAGCCCCTGGGCCTATGCCCCGCTCGCCCTGGGCCTGCTCACCCTGGCCCTCGCCTCCCTGGGTCTCATCTCGCTCTGAGCCCACCACCACCCACCCCCACTGTCAGGAGCCGACGATGACCGCTGACCCCACCCCCGCTGTGCGCCCCTCCGGCCTGGTCCTGGACCACGCGGACCCCGCGACCCGCCTGCAGGACGATCTGTTCGGCCACGTCAACGGACGCTGGCTGACCGAGCACGAGATGCCCGCGGACCGGTCGAGCGACGGCGCCTTCCACGCGCTGCGGGACCTCTCCGAGGAGCGGGTGCGGGAGATCGTCGAGGAGGCGGCGGCCGAGGCGGAGGGCGCGGCCGATGCCGAGCCGAGCACCGACCGTGCCCGCATCGGCGTCCTGTACCGGATGTTCATGGACGAGGACGCCATCGAGGAGGCCGGGCTGGGCGTGCTCGAGGACCTGCTGGGCTCCATCACCGGCGCCGCGGACCTCGCGGCGATCACCCGCGTCATGGCCACGCCCGACTCCGGCGCCTCGGTCCTGCTGCCGTACGTGTGGACCGATGACCACGACTCCACGAGCTACCAGGTCAAGCTGCACCAGGGCGGGCTGGGCCTGCCGGACGAGTCCTACTACCGCGAGGAGAGCTACGCCGCGATCCGCGAGGCGTACACGACGCATCTGGCGAACCTCGCCCGCCTCGCCGAGCTCCCGGGCCGTGCGGGGCTGCCCGCGGGCGACGCCGCGGAGATCGGCCGGCTCGTGATGGACTTCGAGACCCGTCTGGCCGCGTGCCACGTGGATGTGGTCCGCCTGCGCGACCGCGAGAAGTCCTACAACCCGATGGACGCCGCCCAGCTCCGCGACCTCGCGCCCTCCTTCGACTGGGACGCCTTCGCCGAGGGCACCGGTGCCCCGTCGGCCGCCCTCGAGGTGGTCTCCGTGAGCCAGCCCGAGTTCGTGCCGGCGGCGGCGGAGCTGCTCGCCGCCGAGGACCTCTCGGTGCTGCGGGCGTGGCTCGCGCTGCACGCGGTCTCCTCCTACGCCCCCTACCTCCCGGCCGCGCTGGTGGAGGAGGACTTCGCCTTCTCCGGCACGGTGCTCTCCGGCGCCGAGGAGCTGCGCGAGCGCTGGAAGCGCGGCGTGGGCTTCGTCGAAGGGGTGGTCGGCTTCGATCTGGGCCGGGTGTACGTGGAGCGCCACTTCCCGGCTTCCCACAAGGAGCGCATGACCGCCCTGGTCGACGCGCTCATGGACGCCTACCGCACGTCGATCTCCGAGCTGGAGTGGATGACGCCCGCCACCCGCGAGAAGGCCCTGGCCAAGCTCGAGAAGTTCACCCCGAAGATCGGCTACCCGGACCGGTGGCGCAGCTACGAGGGGCTCGAGATCGTCCCCGGCGACCTGGTGGCCACCGTCCGCGCCTCCCGACGCTTCGAGGCGGACTTCGAGTACGCCAAGGTGGGCGGTCCGATCGACGAGTTCGAGTGGCACATGACCCCGCAGACGGTCAACGCGTACTACAACCCCGGCCGCAACGAGATCGTCTTCCCCGCCGCGATCCTGCAGCCGCCGTTCTTCGACGCGGAGGCGGACGACGCCGTGAACTTCGGCGGGATCGGCGCGGTGATCGGCCACGAGGTCGGCCACGGCTTCGACGACCAGGGCTCGAAGTACGACGGGGACGGCAATCTCGTCTCCTGGTGGACGCCCGAGGACCGCGCCGCCTTCGAGGAGCGCACCGCCGCACTCATCGAGCAGTACTCCGCCCTGACC
The DNA here is from genome assembly GCF_003347015.1 of Brachybacterium sp. YJGR34. Classification (GTDB taxonomy): domain Bacteria; phylum Actinomycetota; class Actinomycetes; order Actinomycetales; family Dermabacteraceae; genus Brachybacterium. The sequence continues at coordinate 36,328 of NZ_PNFB01000009.1, read as the reverse complement.
CCGCGGGAGCTCGACGAGAGCCACCACGTCAACGGCGCCCTCACCATCGGCGAGAACATCGGCGACCTGGGCGGTCTCTCGATCGCGGTGAAGGCCTACCGTGCCAGCCGCTCCGCGCAGGAGCTGGAGGAGGAGCTCGACGGCTTCACCGGTCTGCAGCGCGTGTTCCTGTCCTGGGCGGCGGTGTGGCGGGGCCGTCACCGCGACCAGGAGTCGGTCCGCCGCCTCGCCATCGACCCGCACGCGCCGATGGAGTTCCGCTGCAACACCGTCGCCGGCCACCTCGAGGAGTTCCACACCGCCTTCGGCGTGGTCGAGGGCGACGGCATGTGGCGCGCCCCCGAGGAGCGGGTGAGCATCTGGTGAGGCCCGATCCGCCGTTCTACGTCGGCGCGACGCGGCCCTCGGCCGTGGGGTGGACGCGGATCGGGATCACCCTGGTGGTCGGGGCGGTCCTCACCGTGATCATGGCGCAGCGCGCCACGCCGATCACGACCCTCGGGGTGGCGGCGCTCTTCGGCGGGATCGCGCTGTGGACCTGGATGCTGCTGTGGACGCGGTTCATCGTCGACGCCCACGGCGTCACCGTGAGCCTCGGCGGCTTCCTGCCGCGCCGCCCGTGGCCGCTGGCCGACTTCCGCACCGTCCAGCTGCGGGAGCTGCCCGGCGAGCGCGTGGGCGCGACCCTCGGCGGATACGGCTGGCGTCGTACCCGGGCGATGAGCGCCGGGGCCGAGGACCTGCGTCCCGTCGGCTCGCGGAAGATCTACTCCCCGAGCGATCCGCAGCAGCCCTACCGGTCGCTGGTGACGCGGCCCGGCACCATGGTCGAGATCATCGGCCGCGGGTCGACCTGCTACCTCCTGTCCCCCGTCGACCCCGAGGCGACCGCCGCAGCAGTGGACCAGGCGATCCGCTCGCGGCGCTGAGCGGGGTAGACTTCCGTGGTCATCCGCTGACAGGGGAGCACCACCGCGGTGCTGAGAGTGCGCACGGCGCAGACCCTCGAACCTGATCCGGTCCGTACCGGCGTAGGGAGTCGGGATATCCGGGCGGCGCCTTCGCGAACGAGGCACCGGCCGCCCCTTCCGCAGGAGGAAGGAGAAGTGATGGCACGACTGCGCACGGTCGATCTTCTGGTCACCGTCCTGATCGGAGCGGCCTTCGGGGTCGCGTTCCTGGGGTACGGGCAGCTGTACACCCTCATCGGTCCGCTCACGGCGGCGTTCAAACCGGCCGAGGGGCTGCTGGCGGGGATCTGGTTCCTGCCGGCGATGCTCGCGGGCCTCATCGTGCGCCGGCCCGGCGCCGCGCTGCTGGCGGAGATGATCGCCGCGGTGGTCTCGATGCTGCTGGGCAGCCAGTGGGGCTGGGGCACCGCGGTCTCCGGCCTGATGCAGGGCGGCGGCGTCGAGCTGGCCTTCCTGCTGACCCGCTACCGGCGCTTCACCCTGCCGGTCGCGATCCTCGGCGGCATGCTCTCCGCGGTGCTCGAGTGGGGCTGGGAGAAGATCGCCTACTACCCGGCGATGAGCTGGCCGTTCTCCGGCATGATGCTGGTCTTCTTCGTCCTCTCCGGAGCCCTGCTGTGCGGGGTGCTGGGCTGGGCGGCCATGCGAGCCCTGGTCGCCACCGGGGCCGTGGACTCCCTGGCCGCCGGCCGTGACCACGCGCGCGTCGCGGAGGCCTGACCTGCCTCCCGCGCTCGAGGGGCTCAGCTGGCGCCCCCTGACCCGCAGCACCCCGACGATCGCGGGCCTGGACCTCGAGGTCCCCGCCGGGCAGAAGGTGCTGCTGGCCGGGGCCAGCGGCAGCGGGAAGTCCACCGTGCTGCGCGCCCTCGCCGGCCTCCTCGATCCCGAGGACGGCGAGGGCGCGGGGCTGCTCCCGCCCCCGGAGCGGCCCGGTGAGCGCGGCCTGCTGCTGCAGACCCCCTCCCATGCCCTGGTCGCGGCGACCGTCGCCCGGGACGCCGCCTTCGGGCCCGAGAACGCGGCGCTGCCCGTCCCCGTGATCCGCGCCCGGGCCGCGGAGGCCCTCGCCGCCGCCCGGGTGGACCTCGCACCGGACCGCGCTCCGCTCGACGCCTCCGGCGGCCAGCAGCAGCGCCTCGCCCTCGCCGGATCGCTCGCCCTCGGCCCGGACCTGCTGCTGCTCGACGAACCCACCAGCATGCTCGATGCCGCCACCGCCGCGCAGGTCCGCGCGGCGGTGCTCGAGGCCGCCGAGGGCCGCACCCTGGTCCTCGCCGAGCACCGGATCGAGCCCTGGCTGGAGGAGATGGACCGTCTGGTGGTGCTGGGGCCGCAGGCGCGGATCCTCGCCGACGGACCGCCGCGGGAGGTGCTGCGCGACCAGCGAGCGCTGCTGGTGCAGGAGGGGGTCATCGAGGATCGCGGACGGCACCAGGGACCGGTGGACGGGCCGGCACCGGTGATCGCCGCGCTGCACGGGGTGAGCGTCCCCTCGCGGGGGCTGCGGGACCTCGAGCTCGAGGTCCGCACCGGGCGGCTCACCGTCCTCACGGGGCCCAGCGGGGCGGGGAAGACCACCGTCCTGCACACGCTGCTGGGACCCGGGGAGCCGGACATCGGCACCGTGCGGCGACCCGAGGGGGCACGGATCGCCGCCGTGCCGCAGAACCCCGAGCACTCCTTCGTCGCCGCGACCGTGCGCGAGGAGCTGCTGGCCTCCCCATGGGCCGACGATCCCGAGCGCGCCGAGGCGCTGCTCGAGCGCGCCGGCCTCGCGCAGCTCGCGGGGGCGCATCCCCACCGGCTCTCCGGCGGCGAGCAGCGCCGCACCGCGATCGCCGCCGCGCTCGCCCAGGACCCCGCGCTGCTCGTCCTCGACGAGCCCACCGTGGGACTGGACGCCCGGCGCCGCGACGACGTGCTCGAGCTGCTGCTGGAGGCACGGGACCGCGGCGCCGCGGTGCTGGTCGCGAGCCACGATCCGGTCCTCGTCGCCGCGGCGGACCATCGCGTCGAGCTGCCGCCCTCGGACCCGCCGCCCGCCCCGCGGCCCCGGCGTCTGCCCGCCGACGCCCTGAACCCCCTGACGCTCTGCCTGATCGGGATCCTGGCGGCGATCGGCTCCTTCGCGGTGCAGAGCTGGCAGGGCGGGCTGCTGGCGCTCCTGCCGACGGCGCTGCTGGCGCCGCTCGCGGTGCGCACGCTGCGCGGCGGGGCGCTGCGCATGATGCCGATCCTGCTCTCCGCCGCGGGACTGGCCTGGACCACCGCGCTGCTCGGCGAGGCCCCGGCCCTCTCCGGCGCGGCGTGGATGCTGGGCCTGCAGGAGGCGGCGCGGGTCACCGCTTTCGTGGCGCCCGGGGTGCTGGCCCTGGGCAGCGTGCGGCCCACCCCGCTCGGGGACGCGCTCGGGCAGCGTCTGCACCTGCCCGCCCGTCCCGTGGCCGCCTCGGTCATCGCGCTGGTGCGGGTGGGGCACCTGGGCCGGCAGTGGGAGACCATCACCAGCACCCGGGTCCGGCGCGGGCTCGGCACCGCACGCTCCCCGCGTCTGCTGGCCGGCGCCACTCTCGCCCTGCTCGTGGACACCCTGCGCGGCGCCGAGCAGCAGGCGCTGGCGATGGACTCCCGCGGCTTCGCGACCGCCCACCATCGCACCTGGGCGGAGCCCAGCCCCCTGCGCGCCGCCGACCTGCTGGGCGCCGCGATCGGCGTGCTGCTGCTGATCTGGCCGGCCCTCGCCCAGCTGCTCGTGGCCTGAGGGTCGCTACCCTGGTGCCGTGAACGACGACGCGACTGCCGACCATCCCGCCGAGGCCTCCGAGGACGAGGCCCTGATCGCCCTGGCGAACAGCCTGCTCGACGCCGCCCGGCAGGGCGACTCCACCACTCTGCTGGGGCTCGTGGACCAGGGCGCCCCCGTGAACCTCCGCGACGGGGCGGGGAACACCCCGCTCATGCTCGCCGCATATCACGGGCACGCGGACCTGGTGCGGGCCCTCGCGGACCGCGGGGCCGATGTCGACCTCGCCAACGACCGCGGTCAGACCCCGCTGGCCGGTGCCGCCTTCAAGGGATACACCGACGTGGCCGCGGCGCTGCTCGCGGCCGGGGCGGATCCGCAGGCGGGCACACCCAGCGCACGGGAGACCGCGCAGTACTTCGAGCGGGCCGAGATCCTCGCGCTGCTGGAGGGGCCGGACGCCCCGGGGGCCTGAGCTCAGGCCCGGCGCACCATCGCCACGTGCTCGATGCCGGCCTCGAGGAAGAGGCCGCTGACGGTCTCGAAGCCCATCGCGCCGTACCAGTGCTCGAGATGGGCCTGGGCGTCGATGTGGACCTCCGCGCCGGGAGCGATCTCGCCGGCGCGCTCGAGGGCGGCGAGCATGAGGCGCCGGCCGTGCCCGCCGCGGCGGTGGTCCGCGCGGACCGCGACCCGGCCGATGCGTGCCGACCCGTCGGCCTCCCGCAGCAGCCGCACGTGCGCGACGGGATCGCCGTCGGCGGTCTCGAGCCACATCAGAGTGGTGGTGGGCTCGAGCTCGCGGCCGTCGAGGTCCGGATCGGTGACCTTCTGCTCCACGAGGAAGACGTCCTGCCGCAGCTGCAGCAGCCGGTAGAGGGTCACGGGGTCCAGAGCGGCCAGCGGGGCATGGCGGAGGGCGAGATCAGGCATGGTCGCCAGGATATCGAGCCTTCTCCACCATCGCCGACAGGGCCGTGCCCCAGTGCTCCGCCATGCGCGGGCCGCCGTGGCCCTCCTCCTCGACGATCACCAGCTCGCTGCCGGGCCAGGCCCGGTGCAGCTCCCAGGCGGTCAGCGCCGGGCCGGAGACGTCGCGGCGGCCGTGGATCAGCACCCCGGGGATCCCGGCGAGCCGGTCCATGCCCCCGAGCAGCCCCGTTCCGGGCTCGGCATCCCAGGGCACCGCCCAGTCGGCGACGAAGCCGTCCTGGGCCCAGTAGTGGGTGACCAGGCGGGCGAAGGTGCGCTCCTGCACGGTGACCTCCGCGTCCTCCTCCGGAGCGTGGGCCGCTCCCCCGCCGCCGATGGTGATGTGCGCGTCCTCCCAGCGGTTCCAGGCCCGCACCGCCCGGTCCGCGAGAACGGGGTCCGGGGAGGCGATCATCTGCCGGTACGCCTCGACCAGGCGCAGCGGCCCGCCACGGCGATACGCGGTGGCCTCCTCGGCGAGGGCGGCGAAGTCGTCCCAGGCCTCGGGGTACAGGGCGCCGACGCCCTCCGTGATCCAGTCCACCTCCCGGCGGGAGGTGGAGGTCACCGCGAACAGCACCACGCCCAGCACCCGCGCGGGGTGCGCCTGCGCGTAGGCCAGCGCCAGGGTGCTGCCCCAGGAGGCGCCCTGCACGATCCACGCCGCGATGCCGAGGTGCTCGCGCAGGGCCTCGAGGTCCGCGACCAGGTGCGCGGTGGTCTGCGCGGAGAGGTCCACGGGCCCTGGGGCACCGGCCGACGGCGTGGAGGCCCCGGCGCCGCGCTGGGAGAGGCCGATGATCCTCGCGCGGTCCGCCGGGGCGTTGCGGCGGTACCCGGGGGTGAGGCGCCCTCCCGGCCCTCCGTGCAGGTAGAGGGCGGGGACGCCGTCGGGAGCGCCGGCCTCCTCCCAGTGGATCTCGTGGCCGTCGCCGACGGCGAGGCGGCCCGAGGCGGTGGTGGCGGGCGGAGTGGTCATGCGAAAGATCCTAGGGCGCCTTCACGAGAGCCCGGGTAGCGTCCCTCCCACGCGCCCGTGCACCGCGATCGATGGAGGAGCTTCTCATGGACGACCGCGGCGTCAGCCGGCCCGATGTGGGCGACGATCCCGACGAGGGCTCGCTCACCGAGGACGGCCGCTACCGGGTCTTCCACGGCCGGCGGTGGCGGAGCACCGATCCCGCCCTCGGCGAGGACGTCGTCCGTGCTCTCACGCGCCATCTGGGCCGGGCTCGTTCGGCCGTCGGCCGCGCCAAGCGCGCAGACGATGATGCAGCGCTCCGTGCCGCCCGAGCGCAGGTCCAGCTCGCGAAGGAGGGGCTGGGAGAGCGTGGGGCAGCGTGGTGGGAACGACCCGAGGAGGAGCGGCTCCAGCAGGCGCGGGACCGTCTCGCCCAGCTCGACGGGTTGATGGACGAGGCGCACTAGCCGGGGACGATGCCGACGGCGTCCAGCAACAAGGGTGGCACTCCGACCACAGCGACGGTCCAGAGGGCATGGACGAGCAGTGTTCCCGCAAGAGACCTGATGCCGTCCCTCGCCCACATTGTCTCGCAAGCCACTGGACTGGGTTACGCTCGGCTCATGCGTCTTTCCGGTTCCTCCTGGTGGCGGCTGCTCCTGCAGCCGTGACGCAATCAATCGCGGGCTGCGCGGCAGCCCGCGACCCCGTGGCACCTCTGTCCGTGCAGCTCACTTCCTTCGAAGGAGCACTCCATGGACTCGTTCTCCGCTCTCTCCGAGCGCATGCCCGCCCTGCGGTCCTCGATCAGCTCGGATCCGAGCCGATACCGCATCCTGACCGGTGAGCGCCCCACAGGACAGCTGCATCTGGGCCACTACGTCGGCACGATCCGTGAACGCGTCCGCCTGCAGGACGCCGGCGTCGAGACGCTCGTGATCATCGCCGACTACCAGGTGATCACGGACCGCGACACGGCCGGCGCATTCCGCGAGAACGTGTACAGCGCGGTCCTGGACTATCTCGCCGCCGGGATCGATCCGGGCCGGTCGACGATCTTCACCCACTCGGCCATCCCGGAGCTCAACCAGCTGTTCCTCCCGTTCCTGAGCCTTGTCACGGAGGCCGAGCTCCACCGCAACCCGACCGTCAAGGCCGAGCTGCTCGCCTCCGGGCGGGCGCTGAACGGGCTGCTGCTGACCTATCCGGTCCACCAGGCCGCTGACATCCTGTTCTGCAAGGGCAACCTGGTGCCCGTCGGCAAGGACAACCTGCCCCACGTCGAGGTGACCCGCACCATCGCGCGCCGCTTCAACGAGAAGTACGGCGAGGTGTTCCCCGAGCCCGAGGCTCTGATCACGGAGACTCCAGAGCTTCCCGGCCTCGACGGGAGGACGATGTCCAAGAGCTACGGGAACACGATCACCCTGGCGATGAACGAGGACGAGACCGCCCAGCGGATCCGCAAGGCCCCGACGGACTCCGAGCGGACCATCACCTACGATCCCGACTCCCGACCCGGTGTGTCCGCCCTGCTCGACACCGCTTCCGTCTGCTCGGGGCGAACCCCGCAGGACATCGCCGACGAGGTCGGCTCTCAGGGCAGCGGCGCCTTGAAGGCTCTGACCACCGAGGCGGTGAACGAGCATCTGCGCGAGCTGCGGCAGCGCCGGGCAGCGCTGGTGGCGGCCGACGCGGCAGAGGCGCTGTGCTCAGGCAACGACGCCGCGCGTCAGATCGCGGGAGAGACGCTCGAGGAGACACGCGCCGCGATGGGGATGCTCTACTGAGGTGCGCGGGATGGCGCCGGCCCCGCGTCGGGCCGCCCCGAGGATGCCCGAGCCAGCGGCGGAATGCGCACGGGTCAGGCGACCCGCTGCCCGCTCGGGCCGTCCAACGCCCAGGGCGCCGCCGGATGCTCGCGGGACCAGGGCGCGCGGCGGCTGCGGACGCTCTGGCAGCTCGGGCACCAGAACACGGTGCGGCCCGCCAGATCGCCGGAGCGGATCTCCGTGCCGCACAGCCGGCAGGGCAGCGTCTGGCGGTGGTAGACGTAGAAGGACTGCTCGCGCGGGACCGCGTCCGCCTCCTCGTCGGTGTTCTGACGCGTGCCCCGGGAGCGCTCCACGATCCGCGCCTCGATCTCGCGGTGCTCGGGCTGCGTGGTGACGATGCGGCCGGTGCGGGCGCCGTAGGTCATGAGCGCCACCAGGTCCTCCCACATCTCCTCGAGCATCCCGGCGCTGAGGTCCCTACCCGGCACCAGGGGATCCAGACGGGCCCGGAACAGCAGCTCGGCCCGGTAGATGTTCCCGATCCCGGCGACCACCTTCTGGTTCATCAGCAGCGCCCCGATCGTGGTGCGGGAGCGCCGCACCGCCTCGACGAAGCGCCGGGCCGAGGCGTCCTCGCGCAGCGGGTCCGGACCCAGACGATCGAGGATCGCCCGACGCTCCTCGGCGTCGAGGATCTCGCAGGCCGTCGGTCCGGTGAGATCCGCGAGCCCGTGCTCCCCGGCCAGGCGCAGCCGGACCGTCGGCCGCGGGACCAGGCGCCGCCAGTCCTCACCGCCGTCGAGAGCGGTCTCCTGCTCGCCGAGGCGCCGGCGCGGGGCCCCGATGGCGTGGGCGTCGAAGACGCCGGGGTCGCCCGCGAAGGTCCAGGAGCCGTACAGACCCAGGTGGACATGGACGTGGCGGACCACCGGCGAGCCGCGGTCCACGTCCTCCGAGGGCGCGAAGGAGAGGAACAGGTGCTTGCCGGCCGCCTCGGCGCCCAGCAGCACCATCTGATCCAGCTGCGCGGCCTCGGCGAAGCGCCCCTGCGGGCTCGAGACCCGCACCCGCCGGCCGCCGAACCCGCGGGCGATCGCGGCGGCGAGCCGGTGGACCGTGTGCCCCTCCGGCATTACGCGCCGGCGGGGGCGCCGTAGCCGCCGGTGCGCTCGTACTGCGCCACGAGGTCGATGCGGCGCTGGTGGCGCTCCTCGCCGGAGAAGGGCTCGGCGAGGAACAGGTCGATGAGGGCCTCGAGCTCCTCCTCGCTGTGCTGGCGTGCGCCGATGGAGATGACGTTCGCGTCGTTGTGCTGGCGGGCGAGGCGGGCGGTGTCCTCGTTCCACACCAGGGCGGCGCGCACCCCGTCCACCTTGTTCGCCGCGATCTGCTCGCCGTTGCCGGAGCCGCCGATCACCACGCCCAGCGCCTCGGGGTCCGCGACCACGGCCTCGCCCACGTCGGTGCAGAACGGCGGGTAGTCGTCGAGGGCGTCGTACGCGTGGGCGCCGTGGTCGGTGACCTCGTGCCCCTTGTTCCGCAGCTGGTCGACCAGCCGATTCTTGAGCTCGAAGCCGGCGTGATCGGTGCCGATGTGGACGCGCATGGAGGAGGGTCTCGCTTTCGGGGGTGAGGGGTGGTGGGAAGGGTCAGCGGAGGTCGACGCCGCCGGTGCGGGTGCGCTTGAGCTCGTAGAAGCCCTCGACGTGGGCGAGGGCCTGCAGCCCGTCGAGCAGGCGACCGGCCTCCTCGCCGCGCGGCGCCGGGGAGACCACCGGTCCGAAGTAGCCGGTCCCCTCGCCGAAGCTGATCACCGGGGTGCCGACGTCCTCGCCGACCAGGGAGATCGCCCGGGCGTGGGAGGCGCGCAGCGCCTCGTCGATCTCGTCCCCGGGCACGGGCTCGTAGGCCTCGATCAGCGCGGCGGGCAGACCGGCGGCCTCGAGGGCCTGCTCGGCCACTGCGCGGCGGTCCTTGTCCCCGCCCACGTGGTAGCGCTCGCCCCAGGCCGTGTACCAGGCGGAGAAGGCCTCCGGGCCCTCGGCGCGGGTGATGGCGATCGCGAGGCGAGCGGCGCCCGGCGACTTGTCGATGCTGCGCCGATAGTCAGGGTCCAGCTCGCGGCCCTCGTTGAGGACGAACAGGGACATCACCGAGAAGCGGAGGGTGACCTCCCGGACCTCGGCGGCATGGTGCAGCCAGCGGCTGGTCATCCAGGCGTAGGGGCAGGCGGGGTCGACGAACAGCTCGACGGTGCGATCGCTCATGGCAGCTCCTGGGGTCGATGGCGGTCCGGCGCCATTGTGTCATCGCCTCCGTCCTCGCGGTGATCCTGCGCACGGGGTGAGAGACGGCCGGGAAAACCCGTTGCAGCCGAGCCGGGAGAGGAGTTGGATTGACCAGGTGCCCCTCCTCTCCGAGACGGCGGATCGCTCCGCCGTCGGCTCCCCTGCCCAGAACCCCGTGACCGCGGCCCGGCCGCCCCGCGGGGTGATGCGCTCCATCGTGCGCAACCACCGCCGCTCGCTCCCGTGGATCATGGCGCTGTCCACGGTCACGGAGGGCGTGGAGATGCTGATCCCGATCCTCATCGGGCTGATCATCGACGTCGGGATCGTGCAGGGGAACCTGTGGCTGACCGTCGGCGGCTCCGTCGGGATCGTGGTGCTGCGGGTGCTGAGCACCTGGGCGTGGACGATCATGTTCGCGGCCAGCCAGCGCGCCCGCATGTTCGAGCGGCACCGCCTGCGGGTCGCCGTCACCTCCGCCGTGCTGGATCCTCGCTCGAAGGCCGTGGAGCGTCCGGCCGGCGAGGTGCTCTCGATCGCCACCTCGGACGCGGACAAGGCCTCGGACGTGATGGACATGCTGCCGTGGGTGTTCCCCGCCTCGGTGGTGGTGCTCGGCGCCGGGGTGTGGCTCACCGTGCTCGACCTCTGGCTGGGACTGGCCACCTTCCTCGGGATCATCGTCATGGTGATCGTGGTGCGGGTGATCAGCCCGGTGCTGTCCGCGCGCTACGACGCCCAGCAGTCCAAGGCCGCCGACGCCGCCGCGACCGCGACCGACCTCGTCCACGGCCTGCGAGTGCTGCAGGGCCTCGGGGTCCAGAGCCGGGCCCGCGCGCAGTACCGTCGCCACTCCCGCGTCGCCCTGGACGCCGCCCTGGTCAACGCGCGCTTCTCCGGCATCTCGAGCGGCCTGACCACCCTGGTCACCGCCGCCATGATGGCGGCCGTCGCGGTCATCGCCGCCCAGCGCACCGTCGCGGGCGACATGGCGATCGGCACCCTGATCGCGGTGGTGGGCGTGGCCCGCAACAACATGGGCATGCTGCAGGGCCTCTCCGGGATCCCCGTGTGGTGGGCGAGCATGTCCACCTCCGCGCGGCGCGTGCGGAACCTGCTCGCGGACTTCGGACGCGACATCGACGATCCGGAGCTCGCTCTGGACCGCCTGGCCACCGCCCGGGACGAGCGCGGCGAGACCAGCGCCGGCGAGCGCCGCCCCGGCACCGGCGGTCTGGAGCTGCGCGGCGTGGCCACGGGGAGCCTGAACGGGCTCGACCTCACCGTCCCCGACGGTCGCGTCATCGCGCTGGCCTGCACCGAGGTGCTCGATGCGGAGTCCGTGATCGATGCGCTCTCCGGCCGTGAGGAGCATCCGGGCGTGTACCTCGGCGGGGAGGAGCTCACCGCGTCCACCCGCTTCACCGCCCGCGCCGATCTCCTGCTCGAGCCGCATGTGGTGGACCTGTTCGACGGCACGCTGCGCGAGCAGCTCGCCACTCGTGCGCCCACCTCCGCCCTCGAGGCGCCGAGCGAGGGCGGCGCCCCCGACGCCTGGGCCGACGCCGCCCTGCACGCCGCCGGGGCCGACGACCTGCTGCGGATCCTGCCCGAGGGCTATGACACCCGCATCCTCGATCGCGGCGCGAACCTCTCGGGCGGGCAGCGTCAGCGCATCGCCCTGGCCCGCGCCGTGGCGGCCGATTCCCCGGTGCTCGTGCTGCACGACCCCACCACCGCCGTCGACGCCGTGACCGAGCAGCGCATCGCCGAGGCGCTGATCGCCGCTCGGCACGATCCCGACCGGGCCACCCTGCTGGTGACCCGCTCCCCCGCCCTGCTGCGTGCGGCCGACGAGGTGGCCCTGGTCCGCGACGGCCGCCTCGCCGCCCGGGCGACGCACGAGGAGCTCATGGACCGCGAGGACTACCGGAAGCTGGTGCAGCGATGATCGCCGACCTGCGACTCATCACCTGGGACGCCGAGACCGAGGACCTGCTCGAGGCCGATGCGACCGCGCGTCGGCAGCTCGACGAGCACGCCCAGATCCTCCCCATCGCGAGCGGCGGCGCCGCCGGACGCCACCTGTGGGGGCGGGTCCGCCGCTTCCCGGTGATGGCGCTGCTGACCCTGCTGGTGGTGACCGGCGGGGCGGTCGCCGCGGCGGTGCTGCCGCGGCTGATCGGCGGCACCGTGGACCTGGTCCAGGACGGCGCCGCCTCCGCGGCGATCTGGCGCCAGGGCGGCCTCATCATGCTCGCCGGCCTGCTCCAGGCCGTGCTCGCCGCGCTCGGCTGGGCGCTGGTCAGCGGGCTCGGTCAGCGCGTGCTGGCGGGGATGCGCGAGGACGTCATCGACCGCGCCCTGGACCTCCCGGCCCAGACCATGGAGGTCACGGGCATCGGCGATGCCCTCTCCCGGGTGGCCGACGACGTCGACGTCACCGCGCGCGCCGTGAACAACGTGGTGCCCAACCTCATCCAGATGGTCTTCTACGTCACGATGACGCTGATCGGGATCGTCCTGCTCTCCCCCTGGCTGCTCATCATGCTGGCGGTCGTGCTGCCCATGTACGTGGCCGCGACGCTCTGGTTCCTCCGCCGGACGGGTCCGATCTACCGTCGCGAGCGCGTGGCGATGGGCGCCCGCGCCCAGGGCCTGCTCTCGGCCATCCACGGCATCCCCACCGTCCACGCCTACGGCATCGAGCGCCGCGAGACCCGGCACGTCGCCGTGCTCTCCGAGACCGCGGCGGTGCTGGGCATGCGGGTGATGACGTTGGTGACGCGCCTGGTGAAGATCCTCATGTGGCCCGAGTCCCTCGCGATCGCCCTCGTGCTCGTGCTCGGCTACGGGATGGTCCACGTGGGCGGGGCGCCGATCGGCCTGGTGACCGCCGCGGCCCTGTACCTGGTGAGCCTGCTGTGGCCGATGCAGAACCTCATCTTCTCCCTCGACGACGTGCAGTCCGCGGCGGCGAGCCTGACCCGCATGGTCGGGGTCATCGAGTCGATCGACCCCGCCGCCTCCCCCGGGGAGCAGCACCCGGAGAGCGCCACGATCCGGCTCGAGAACGTCTCCCACGCCTACGGCACCGACGAGAGCGGCGAGGAGCGGATCGTGCTGCGCCCGATCGACCTGGACATCGCCGCCGGCGAGACCGTCTCCCTGGTCGGCGCCTCGGGCGCCGGGAAGTCGACCCTGGCCTCGATCATCGCCGGGACCCTCGAGCCCCGCCACGGCCGGGTGCTCCACGGCGGGGCGGACCTCGCCCGGGCGGACCTCGAGGCGATGCGCGCGCACTCCTCCATCGTCAGCCAGGACGTGCACGTCTTCCGCGGCACCCTCCGCGAGGACCTGCACCTGGCCGCGCCCGGGGCGGAGGACGAGGAGCTGTGGGCGGCGCTGCGCCGCGTCGACGCCGAGGTCTGGGCGCGGCGACTGCCTCGCGGCCTCGACACCGAGGTCGGGGAGAAGGGCGAGCGGCTCACCGCCGAGCAGTCCCAGCAGCTGGCCCTGGCGCGCATCGCGCTGCAGGATCCGGCGGTGCTGGTGCTCGACGAGGCCACGGCCGACGAGGGCTCCTCGGGGGCGCGGGTGCTCGAGCACGCGGCGCTCGAGGTGGCGCGCGGCCGCACCACGGTGATCGTCGCCCACCGCCTGTCCCAGGCGATGGTCGCCGATCGGATCCTCATGATGGCCGACGGCGCGGTGGTCGAGCAGGGCACGCACGAGCAGCTCGTCGCGCGCGGCGGCGAGTACGCGCGGCTGTGGTCGGCGTGGAGCGGCTGAGCCGCTGAGGCTCAGGCCCGCCGGAGCCGGAGCACGAGCACGCCGGCGACACCCGTGACCAGTGCCAGGAGGGTGAGCATCCCGGCCCCGACGACCAGGGCGATCCGGCCCAGGGAGCCGTCGAGCGGGCCGGAGCTCACGGTGGTCTCGCCGAGCTCGAGCACCGTGCCCTCGGCGGCGTCCTCGGCGACCTCGCCCTCGACCTCGAGGGTGAGCACCACGGTGACGGGCTCGGCCGCGGCGGGTTCCGCCCCGGCGGGCAGCTGGAGCCGCTGGAGGGTCACGGTCTGATCGCCCGGCAGCCAGGCCGAGGCGATCGACGCGGTGTCCGAGCCGCGATTGCCCAGGTCCACCGGCGCCCGCATGCCGCCCCCGTTCACGGGGCTCGTGCTGCTCATGGTCCAGTCGCCGCCGCCCACGGTGACCTGGCCGCGGGTGGCGTCGGCGACGTTCAGCGAGAGCGAGCCGGCGTCCTCGGGCTGCTCGGTGACCTCGGTGCGCCACCGCAGGCGCTGCCCCTCCTGGACCTCGATCCGCATCGTCGAGACCTCGCCGGGCACCAGCTCGATGACGGAGGAGCCGGGCTCGACCTCGGGGGCCGTCGCGAAGGATCGCCCGCCCACGAACGGCTCCTCCTGCGCGGGCGGCACCGGGGAGGCGCCCTCGTCCTCGATCTCCTCGTCGACCGCAGGGCTGCCGCCGCCGATCCCGGCCGGCTCGATCGCCACCTGGATCTCGACCGGCAGCGGGAGGTCGGCGGAGCGGGTCCCGGTGCGGGTGACGCGCAGGAACAGCTCCTCGCCCGCGCATCCCTCCCAGCCCGTCGTCCCGGAGACCGCGACCGAGGTGACCGGCCCCTCCCCGGTCATCGCGGCGCCGACGTCGTCGGTGGTGGACTCCTCGCAGGAGTCACCGGCCGCGGTGACGACCGAGACGTCGACCCCGAGCGGTGTCCACTCCTCCGGCACGCCGTCGGCGTACGGCGGCGCGGAGATGGTGGCCGCGGCGTGCACCCGCTGCCCGCTCGCGGCGGCGACCCGGTAGTACTTCGTGGTGCCGCTGTCGTCGGCCTCGTCCTGTGCGCCGCGGGCGAAGGAGTCCCGGTGGATCCCGGGGACGACGAGCGGTGCCTGGGCCAGGGAGGACCCGCCGCTGACCTCGGGTCCCTCGGCGGTGTAGGCGTGCTCGGGCACCGCCTCCTCCGTCGGCTCCGCGTCCGCCGGGGCGGCGCCGCCCAGCAGCAGCGCCAGCACCAGCAGCGGGGCGAGCACGAGGACCGGCCCGAGCCGCCGGCGCGCGGCAGGACCGGCGAGCGGCGGCGGAGGATCGAGGAGGTGCCCTAGCATGACCCCCATCATGTCCGATGTCATCGCCGGCCGCATCGAGCTGCTCGATCCCCTCGCCCGGGGCGCCTCGGGGTCCCTGTGGCGCGCGATCGACCGGCGCTATGGCGTCGTCTGCGCCGCGAAGGTGATGCGCCAGCGCGACGGGGCCGACGTGCTGCGCTTCGTGCGCGAGCAGACCGTCGGCTCCGCCCAGGGCCTCGGCCGGCACCCCCACCTGCTGCCGCCGTACACCTGGGTCGCCGAGGACGACACCATCGTGCTGGTGATGCCGCTGGTGCACGGCGGGACGCTCGCCGGCGCGATCGCGGAGCACGGCGCGCTCTCCCCTGCGCTGACCGCGCAGCTGCTGCGGCAGCTGCTCGACGCGCTGTCCGCGATGCACGCCTCGCACTGGGTGCATCGCGACGTGAAGCCCGCCAATCTCCTGCTGGACAGCACCGGGGACGGCCCGCCGCACCTGCTGCTCGCCGATTTCGGGATCGCGCTCCACGAGACCGACGTGCGCCTGACCGAGACCGGCTTCGTCCACGGCACGCCGGGGTTCATGGCCCCCGAGCTGCTCGAGGGGGCCGGGACCTCCTTCGCCCAGGACGTGTGGGCGGCCGGGGCCTGCGCCCTCGAGGCGCTGGACCCGCTGCCGCCGCGCGAGCGGCCCGCCCCCGAGGAGCTCCCCGACCGGGCGTCCCGGACCCTCGCCGGCAGCGCGGATCCCGCCGCCGCCGGCCTCGAGCACCTGCTGCGCTCCCTGCTCGACCTCGACCCGGCACGGCGCCCCTCGGCCGCCGGCGCCCGCGAGGCGATCCCCCGGCCCGAGGGACCGCCGGCGCAGTGGGCGCGCACCGCCGCCGGCACCCCCTTCCTGGTCCCCGACCAGGTGCCCTCGCCCGACGGCCTGAGCGAGGTCCCGCTCGAGGGGCCGGCGACCCTCGCGGGGCTCGCCCCGGGGCTGCACGAGCGCCTCACCGCGCTCAGCAGCGGCGGCAGCGCCGCCTCTCCCGGGCCGGGGACCAGCCCCGATCCGAGCGACGACGCGACCGTCCCGCGCTCGGGTCCCACCGAGCACCTCGTCGCCGAGGAGACGCGCCGCGCCCCGCAGGAGCCGGCGCCGACGCCGGCTCCGACGAGCCCCTCGCAGCGCACAGGGCGATGGATCGGGATGCTGCTGCTGGTGATCTCGCTGCTGAGCCTGCTCGGCGCCGGCGCCCTGCTGTGGCTCGCGCTGTCCTGAGCGGTGCCGCGCCGCGGGCTCACTGCCCGGGACGCACCAGTCCCGACTCGTAGGCGGCGACCACCAGCTGGGTGCGATCGCGCAGGCCCAGCTTCGAGAGCATCCGCGAGACGTGCGACTTCACGGTCTGCTCGGCCATCACCAGCTCCTCGGCGATCTCCCGGTTCGACCGCCCCTGCGCCACCAGGCGCAGCACGTCCAGCTCCCGCTCGGTGAGCGCGCTGAGGGACGGATCCGGACGGGCGGACCGCTCGGGGCGGGCCACGAAGTCGGCGATCAGCGCCCGGGTGACCCGCGGGGCCAGGAGCGAGTCGCCGTCGGCCACCACGCGCACCGCGTGGACCAGATCCTCCGGTGTGGAATCCTTGAGCAGGAACCCGCTCGCCCCGGCCCGCAGGGCGGCGAACACGTACTCGTCGGCATCGAAGGTGGTCAGCATGATGATCTTCGGAGGGGTCCCGGGCATCGCGAGCACCTCGCGGGTCGCATCGAGCCCGCCGACGTGCGGCATCCGGATGTCCATGAGCACCACGTCCGGCCGCAGGTGCCGGACGGTCCCGGTGATCCCGGCGCCGTCGGCCGCGGTGCCGACCACCTCGATGCCGTCCTGCGCATCCAGTAGCGCCTCGAAGCCGCCGCGGATCATCGACTGGTCGTCGACGATCAGGACGCGGATGCTGGACGGAGGCGGGGTACCCATGGCGCCACGATATCCGCCCCTGCCGGAGAGGATTCTCCATGGTCCTGGTGCCTGACCGCCGCAGCCTGCGCCGGCTGCGCCACGACCTGGCCCTGGTCCTGTCGGGTCTGGCTCTGACGCTGCTCGCCGCGCTCGTGCTGCTGCCCCTCGCCGTGCTCTCGAGCGCGCTCGCGGTCCTCTGGATCGGGGTGCTCCTGCTCCCCCTGTCCCTCACCCTCGCCTCGGGCTTCGCCCGGTGGGACCGCGACCGGCTGCGCCGCTGGGGGCTCGAGGTGAACGTCCCGCGCTATCGTCCCCGCGGCCACGGCGTCACCGGGATGCTGCGCCTGGTCACCGATGCCCGCCGCTGGCTCGACCTCGCCTTCGAGGCGCTCATCGCCCTGCCGGTGCGCCTGGTCACCGCGGCTGTCACGCTGCTGTGGGCGGCCGTGGCCGTGGGCGGTCTCACCTACTGGCTGTGGGGCCGGTTCCTCCCACCGCAGGACGCCCCGCGCCTGCCCGGGCAGTGGGCGCTGGTCCTGGTGATCGGCCTGGTCATGGCCCTGTCGCTGCCGGCGATGGTCCATGCACTGGCCCGGCTCGACGCGATCGTCAGCGCCCCGCTGCTGGGCGGTGCGGTCCCCGGCGGACGCCGTGACCGCGTGCGCCCGGGCGGTGACCCGGTCGCCGCCGGGATGGGCCTGGCCGAGAACGCCTGGGTGCGGATGACCGTCGCCTTCCTCGCCTTCGTGCTGGTGGTCGTCGCCTGGCCGGTCACCGCCTCCCTCTACGCCGTCCCGCCGGCCGTGGCGATGGTGACCTCGATCGCCATCGCGGCCGCGGCGCTGCTCGCGGTGCGCTGGCCGTGGGCGGGGCTGGCGCTGAGCGTCCTGGCGGCAGCGGGGTCGATCCTGGCGACCTCACCGGCGGCGGCCGGTCCTCCCTGGCCCTGGCCGGTGACCGCGCTGCTCGCCCACTGCCTCACGCTGACCGTGCTGGCGGTGCTGCACCGCTGGTACTGGGCGGTCTCCGCCTGGTCCGGCGGGGCGCTCCTGACCGGGATCGCCCTCCTGGTCGTCGAGCCGCGCACGCTGTCCGAGGAGACCCTGCGCGACGTCACCACCAACGGCGTGGTGCTGGTCGCGATCAGCGGCGGGACGGTGCTGCTGGGGCTCACGGTGCGCCAGTGGCTGATCGCGAGCGACCAGGTGGAGCAGGCGCAGACCGTCAGCGCCGAGGAGGTCCGCCGCCGCTACGAGCTCGAGGAGCGCAGCCGGATCGCCCGCGAGCTGCACGACGTGGTCGCCCACTCGATGTCCGTCATCACGGTGCAGGCCGGGACCGCGACGTTCCGCCTGCCCGGGCTGGACGCCCGCGCGGCCGCCGAGTTCGAGGAGATCGCCGCCTCCTCCCGGCAGGCCCTCGGCGAGATGCGGTCCCTGCTGGCCGTCCTGCGCACCGACGACTCCCTCGACGAGATGCCGATGCCGGAGCTCGCCGACATCGAGGAGCTGGTCGCGGCCAGTCGCGCCTCCGGCGCCGCCATCACCGTCGAGATCGCCCCCGTCGAGGTGCCGCCGACGGTGGGTCTGACCGCCTATCGCGTGGTGCAGGAGGCGCTCGCCAACGCCCTGCGCCATGCCCGCGGCGCGGCGATCGACGTGCGCCTCACCGCCGAGGACGGGACGCTGCTGGTCGAGGTGTCCAACGCCGCGCCGGCGACCGCCCAGGAGCCGCTCCCCGGCTCGGGGCTGGGTCTGGCCGGCACGCGGGAGCGGGTCGCGGCGCTCGGCGGGACCGTGGACAGCGGCCCCACGGCCGAGGGCGGCTTCCTGGTCAGCGCGAGGATCCCGCACACGGACCCCCTACCGCAGTAGGGGGTGGGGATTCGCTCCCCCGGGTGACGCGGCCGGTGCCGTCGCGGCCCTAGCGTCCACGGCATGACGACCACTGCACCGGCCCGCCCCGCCGACTACCGGGCCGCGGACCACACCCGGGACTACTTCGAGCTCTCCCAGCGCGCGAAGGACGCCGGGCTGATGGACCGCGACGTCCCCACCTACGTGCTGCGCACGATCCTGCTGGGCGCCGCGCTCGTCGGCGCCTTCGTCCTGCTGCTCACCCTGGGCCAGACCTGGTGGCAGCTCGCCGTCGCGGCCCTGTTCGGGATCCTGTTCACCCAGGCCGCCTTCCTCGCGCACGACGGCGCGCACCAGCAGGTCTTCAGCAGCGGGCGCCGCAACCAGTGGTACTCCCGGATCCTGGGCAACCTCGTGGTGGGGCTGAGCCTGGCGTGGTGGACCCGCAAGCACAACCGGCACCATGCCCACCCCAACACGATCGGCAAGGACGGGGACATCTCCGGCGGCGTGCTCGTGTTCGTGCCCGGCGACGAGAAGGAGCGCACCGGCTTCATGGGATGGCTGGCCCGCCGCCAGGGCTACGCCTTCTTCCCGCTGCTGACCCTGTTCGCCTTCGTGCTGCACTACGAGGCCATCTCCACGGTGCTGCGCAACCCGACGATGAAGCACCGCTGGGTCGAGCTGATCCTGGCGCTGGTGCGCATCGTCGGCTTCCCCGTGCTGGTCATCGCGACGCTCGGCCCGGGCCTCGGCGCCGCCTTCCTCGCCGTGCAGCTGGCCGTCTTCGGCGTCTACATGGGCGGCTCCTTCGCCCCCAACCACAAGGGCATGGCGCTGATCCCGAAGGACTACGAGGTCGACTTCCTCCGCCGCCAGGTGCTCACCAGCCGCAACATCTCCGGCGGGCGGCTCATGAACTGGGCGATGGGCGGGCTCGACCTCCAGATCGAGCATCACCTGTTCCCGCGGATGCCCTCCGGCCACCTGCGCAAGGTGCGCCCCCTCGTGCAGGAGTTCTGCGCCGAGCGCGGCATCACCTACACCGAGACCTCCCTGCCGGCCTCCTACCGGATCATCGTGCGCTACCTCAACGACGTGGGCCTGGGGCACGCGGACCCGATGGAGTGCCCGCTGGCCTCCCAGCTGCGCGGCGCCCCGGCGGTCTGAGCTCCGGGGACGGGCCCCGGCGCGCCGCCCGCGGTGCGCCGGGCGAGGCGGTATGGTCGCCCCATACGCCTACCCCTTCACGGGCAGCGCAGCCCCGGCTCGGTGGCCGGTCGGTACGGGGCGTTCGTGGAGGCCGACCCGGCCGGGATCACCACCATGTCTTCGACCCCGCTCTGGTCGCCCGGCGACCAGGTGACCTGGACCTACTACACCCACCAGCACCCCACCCGCACCGTCCGCCCCGGCACCGTCGTGCTGGACGACGACCGTGGGGTGGTGGTCTGGATCGCCCCCGGCACCGAGGTGCTGCTGCCCGTGCTCGCCTCCGGCGCGGCGCTGCGCCGTGCGGGCGACGAGGGCATGTTCACCGCCCCCCGGGTGCAGTCCAAGCAGCTGTGGACCGGCAACGGGATCCTCATGATCGGCCTGCCGGACAAGCCCTACTCGATCTGGCTGTTCTACAAGGACGACGGCTCGCTGGGCTGCTACTACGTGAACCTCGAGACGCCCTACGAGCGCACCGAGGAGGGCCTGCGCACGCGGGATCTGGTGCTGGACCTGGTGGTGCTGCCGCGCCGCGACTGGCACTACAAGGACGAGGACGAGCTCGAGGGGGCCGAGCGCACCGGCTACTTCAGCGCCGAGGAGGTCGAGATGATCCGTGCGGCCGGGCGCGAGGCGGAGGCGCACATCGCAGACTGGGCCTACCCCTTCTCCGCCGGCTACGAGTACTTCTTCCCGGACCCCACCTGGCCGCTGCCCCGCCTCCCCGAGCACTACACCTGGGACCTGGACCTCACCCGCCGCTGAGCTGCTGCGCGAACAGCGCGCTGAACCGGGTCCCCGGGGCCCGCAGCTCCTCGAAGCTGCCGCTCTCGAGGATCTCTCCCCGGTCCAGGACGTAGATGCGGTCCATCCCCCGCAGCGTCCACGCGCGGTGGGAGACGATGATCGTCAGCTGCCCGGCGGCCGTCTCCCGCAGGTGGGCGAAGACCTCCTGCTCCGCCTCCGCGTCGATCGCGGAGGTGGGCTCGTCCAGCACGCGGATGGCGGCGCCGCGCAGGTGGATCCTCGCCAGCGCGATCCGCTGCCACTGCCCGCCCGAGAGGCCGACGCCCCCGAACTGCGGGCCGAGCATCGTGTCCAGCCCGTCGGGGAAGGAGTGCACCAGGGACTCGGCCCGCGCGGCGGCGAGCGCCGCCCAGATCTCCGCATCGCGCACGTCGGTGCGCGGCGTGCCCAGCGCGACCGCGTCCCGCACGCTCAGCTCGTAGCGGCCGAACTCCTGGGTGACCAGGCCGAAGTGCGCGAAGCGCTGAGCGAAGGTCAGGGTGCTCGCGTCCACCCCGTCGATCTCGATCCGTCCCTCGTCGAGGGCGACGATGCCCAGCATGGCATCGACCAGGGTGGTCTTCCCGGCGCCGTTGACGCCCACCAGGGCGATCATCTCGTCGGCCCGGACCTGCACCGAGGCGTGCCGGAGCGCGGGGCGCGCGGAGCCGGGGTAGGTGACGCTCCCCCCGATCA
Organism: Brachybacterium sp. YJGR34; assembly: GCF_003347015.1. GTDB lineage: Bacteria > Actinomycetota > Actinomycetes > Actinomycetales > Dermabacteraceae > Brachybacterium. Next base: position 15,014 of record NZ_PNFB01000009.1, on the reverse strand, counting down.
CCTCCAGCCGTTCCGCGGTGCGGACGATCTCCTGCGGAGCGACCTCCTCCGCCAGCTCCGCCACCTCCCGGAAGCGAGCGATCAGCGGGCCGGCCGAGATCACGTCGCCGACGGCGAAGCCGGCTCCGCGGGTGGCCTGGAGCCCGGCGACCACGCCCAGGACGCCCGCGCTGACACCGGCCGCACCCCCGCCCTCGGCGAGCACCGCGATCAGGGCGGCGCCGAGCAGCACCGAGGTGATCAGTCCCCCGATCAGATCCCCGCGCAGCAGCAGGGAGTACAGACGATCCTGGATGCGGGACATCCGGGAGTGCGCCTCCTCCGCAGCGGCGGCGAGCGCGGGGCCGGTGCCGAGGGTCGCCAGCTCGGTGCCGGTGCGGGCGTCGACGAGCTGGTCGAGCAGGTACCGGAACCGGACGCCGTGCGCGGCGGCCTCCTCGAAGCGCGCGTCCTGGATCCCTGCCGACCACGCGTAGTTCACCAGGCTCGGGATCAGCGCCAGCACCACGAGCCCGGCCGCCAGCGGGGAGAAGGGCCAGATCGCCGCGCCGAGAGCGAGGGCCGCCAGCAGGGAGGAGAGCGCGGAGATCACGGAGCCGGGGCTGCGGGAGAGGGCGAAGGTGCTGCTGCGCGTCCCGTCGAGCAGAGCGTGGACCTGCGGGTCCTTCAGCCGCCCGGGAGGGAGGGACGCCGCGATCCGTGCCAGGCGCGCGTTGAGACCGAGCATGAGGCGCAGGGAGATGCGCTGGCCGATGAGGTTCTCGGCGCTCGCGGCGAGCTGCCCGAGGCCCACCAGCAGGGTCAGCGCCAGCAGGGGGAGCACGGCCGCTCGCAGCCCGTCCTGCTCCGAGGCCGTCACGAGCTGCGCGACCGCCCGCACCTGCGCGGCGGGCACGAGGGCGAGGACCACCGAGGTGGCCACGGTCAGCAGGAACCATGCCGGCGCGCGCCGCACCGCCAGCTCGAGCGACCACCACACCCCGGCGAGGACCCGGCGCAGACCGACGGCACGACGCGGGGCGTCGTGGCGGTTCCGGGCGGGCATGCCGCGACCCTACCGAGGAGCCCGGGCGCTGTCGCCGCCTTTCCGCACCGCCCGCGCCGCCGATGCGGGAGACGGGCCCGCCCGTGCACGGGCGCGGCCTCCCCGGGCGAGATCTGCAGGTCACCTCGCGTCGCCGATCACCTCTCGCACCGGGCAGTTTCTGTCCGGTTGTCCGGCAACGGCGGCCGTTGCCGCGGTCCTGCCGCCGGACGGTGGCAAGATGGCCCGCATGGCATCAGAGAACCTCACCCGTGACGAGGCCCGCCGACGCGCCTCGTTCCTCTCCACCGACTCCTATGACATCCGCCTGGACCTCACCACGGGCGAGGAGACCTTCGCGACCGAGACCACCATCCGCTTCACCTCGACCGCCGCGCAGGGGACCTTCGTCGACCTCATCGCCCGCTCGGTCTCCGAGATCGAGCTGAACGGCGAGCTCCTGCCCGAGCCCTCCTCGCACTTCGACGGCGCCCGCGTGCAGCTGCCCGAGCTCCTCGAGGGCGAGAACGTGGTGCGGATCGTCGCCGAGGGCCGGTACATGAACACCGGCGAGGGCCTGCACCGCTTCGTGGATCCGGTCGATGACGAGGTCTACCTCTACACGCAGTTCGAGGTCTCCGACGCCCGCCGCATGTTCGCCTGCTTCGAGCAGCCGGACCTCAAGGCCACCTTCCGCCTCACCGTCACCGCCCCGGACCACTGGCGGGTCATCTCCAACGCCCCCACCCCGGCGCCGATCCCGCTCGAGCACCGCGGCGACGTCGCGACCTGGGCCTTCGAGCCCACCGAGCGGATCTCCACGTATCTCGTCGCGCTCATCGCCGGCAACTACCAGGGCGGGACCGGGGAGGTCACCACCCGCGACGGCCGCACCGTCCCCATGGGAGTCTTCGCCCGCGCCTCGCTCGCCGAGCACCTCGACGCCCAGGACATCATCGACGTCACCGCGACGGGCATCGCCTTCTACGAGGAGTCCTTCGACCAGGACTTCCCCTTCCGCAAGTACGACCAGGTGTTCGTGCCGGAGTACAACATGGGCGCGATGGAGAACCCCGGCGCGGTCACCTACGTGGAGTCCTACGTCTTCCGCTCCGAGGTCTCCGACGCGATCCGCGAGCGTCGAGACCTCACGATCCTCCACGAGCTGGCCCACATGTGGTTCGGCGATCTGGTCACCATGCGCTGGTGGGACGATCTGTGGCTGAACGAGTCCTTCGCCGAGTACGCCTCCACCCTCGCCAGCGCCGAGCGCACCCGCTGGACGGAGTCCTGGACCACCTTCGCCCTCTCCGAGAAGGGCTGGGCCTACCAGCAGGATCAGCTGCCCTCGACCCACCCGATCGTGGCGGACATGGTCGATCTCGAGGCGGTCGAGACCAACTTCGACGGGATCACCTACGCCAAGGGCGCCTCGGTGCTGCGCCAGCTGGTGGCCTACGTGGGCCGTGAGGAGTTCTTCGCCGGGGTGCGCTCCTACTTCGCCAAGCACGCCTGGGGGAACACGGAGCTCGCCGACCTGCTCGTCGAGCTCGAGGCCACCAGCGGCCGCGATCTGAGCAGCTGGGCGCGGACGTGGCTGCAGACCTCCGGCGTGAACACGCTGCGTCCCGTCATCGAGCGCGGCGCCGACGGCACCGTGACCCGCTTCGCGATCGCGCAGGCCGCCCCCGAGGAGCACCCCACCCTGCGCCCGCACCGGTTGCGGGTGGGCGGCTTCCGCCTGCAGGACGGCGCCCTGGTGCGCACCGAGTCCGTCGAGCTCGACGTCGACGGGGAGCTCACCGAGGTGCCCGAGCTCTCCGGCCGCCGGGCCGACCTCTGGCTGGTCAACGACGGCGATCTCGCCTATGCCAAGGTCCGCCTCGACGATGCCTCCCTCGCTGTCGCCGTCGAGCACCTCAGCACGCTCGACGACTCGCTGGCCCGCACCCTGCTGTGGTCCGCGGCCTGGGACATGGTGCGCGACGGCGAGCTGCCCAGCCGCCGCTATCAGCAGCTGGTGCTCGCCCACCTCACCGTCGAGTCCTCCTCCGTGATCCGCACCCTGCTGCAGCAGCTCGAGACCGTCGCCGGGCCGTACGCTGCCCCGGAGCAGCGCGCGCAGCGCACCGAGGACGCCGCGAGCGCGGTCTGGGTGCTCGCGACCGAGGCCGCGGGGGGATCCGACCAGCAGCTGCAGTACCTCGAGACCTTCGCGCGGCTGGCCCGCACCCCGGAGCACCGTCATACCCTCGAGGGGCTGCTGGGCGGCAGCATCACCCTGCCCGGCCGCGAGATCGACACCGACCTGCGCTGGAAGCTCGTGATCTCCCTGGCGGTGCTCGGCGGGATCGACGCGGCGGGGATCGACGAGCAGCTCGCGGCCGACGACACCCAGTCGGGCCGCAAGAGCGCCCTGACCGCGCGCGCGGCCCTGCCCACGGAGGCCTCCAAGGCCAAGGCGTGGCGGCGCACGATCGAGAAGGACACGCTGGCCAACGAGTCCGTCACCGCCGTGATCCTGGGCTTCCGCCGCGTGGTCGACGAGACGCTCCTGGCCCCGTACCGCCAGCGGTACTTCTCGGTGATCTCGCAGGTGTGGGAGGAGCGCTCCACCGAGATCGCCACGCGCCTGGTGGCCGGCTACTTCCCGCACTCCTACGGCGGCCAGGGCGTGATCGACGCCGCCGACCAGTGGCTGGCCGACGCCGAGGAGGCTCCCTTCGGCCTGCGCCGCATCATCATCGAGGGCCGCGACACCGTGGCGCGGCAGGAGCGGGTCCGCGAGGCGGACATCCCCTGAGGCTCCGCTGAGCGTCGGCGGCGCGAGGAGTGTCACCGCGATGACCATCCTCGCGCCGCCCGCCCGCAGACGGCGCGCCGGGGCCCGCGCTAGGGTCGGAGCATGCCTGTGCTCCCCCTCGAGAACGGACCGCTGCTCGCCGATCCCACCACCGCCGAGGCGCTGTCCGTCATGGACTCCCTGCTCCGCTGGGCGCTGACCAGCGGGGTGAAGATCATCATCATCCTGGTCACCGCGAGCCTCACGGGTCTCGCCGTGGCCTGGGTGCTGCGTCGGTTCTTCCGCACCATGGCGGATTCGAGCGCGAAGCTGTCGAGCGTCGCGGGCGCGGTCGTCAAACGCGATCCGAAATCGGCCCGGGCCGCGGACGCCCGGCGGGCGCAGCGTGCGGAGACGCTGTCCAACGTCTCGCGCAACGTGGTGCACACCGTGATCTGGGCGATCGCCCTGATGATGGTGCTCTCCGAGATCGGGGTGAACATCGCCCCGGTGATCGCCTCCCTGGGCGTGATCGGCCTGGCCGCCGGCATCGGCGCCCAGACGGTCATCAAGGACGTCGTGGCCGGGATCGTCATGCTCTTCGAGGACGTCCTCGCCGTGGGCGACTGGGTGGACCTCGAGTTCGCCGAGGGCACGGTGGAGTCGATCAATCTGCGCGTCACGCAGGTGCGCGGCATCGACGGGGTGCTCTGGACGGTCCGCAACGGCGAGATCGTCCGGGTGGGCAACTACGCCCGCGACTACTCCAACGCCGTGGTCCTCCTGGACATCGACTCCGAGGCCGACGACGACGCGGTCACCCGCGTCCTGGAGCAGGTCACCGCCGAGCTGCACGACGACCCGGACTTCGGCGACCTCATCCACTCCCCGGCCGAGATCACCGGCATGCTGAACGTGGACGGCAACCGGTACCAGCGCCGGGTGGTGATCCGCACCGATCCCGGCGACCAGTGGACCGTGGAGCGGGAGCTGCGCTCCCGGATCCGGGACTCCTTCCGCCGGGCCGACATCGACTTCGCGCTGCCGCGCTTCGTCGAGACCACCCCGCAGTGACCATCCCGTGACCGACCCCCGGAGAGCACTCCCCATGAGCACCCCCACCCCGTCGCCCGCCGCCGCGCAGCAGAGCTTCTACGAGGCCGTCGGCGGCCACGAGACCTTCGCGGCGCTCGTGGACCGCTTCTACGCCGGGGTCGCCGAGGATCCGCTGCTGCGCCCGATGTACCCCGAGGAGGACCTCACGGGCGCCAAGCACCGCCTGTGCAGCTTCCTCGAGCAGTACTGGGGCGGCCCCAAGACCTACGGCGCGGAGCGCGGTCACCCCCGGCTGCGGATCCGCCACGCCGTCTTCCCCGTCTCCCCCGCCGCGCGGGACGCATGGCTGCGACACATGCGAGAGGCCGTGACGAGCCTCGAGCTGGCACCGCTGCACGAGGAGACCCTCTGGGACTACCTCGAGCGGGCCGCGCACTCGCTGGTCAACACCGTCGACGGCGGCGAGGCCCCGGCGGCCGGCCGCAGCGTGCCGGGTCACCTGGACTGAGCGGAGTCCGACAGGGCGCGGACCTCAGTCCCGGAAGCTGAGCGGCTCGCCGCGCAGCTGCTCCAGCTGCTCCCGGCTCGCGGCCGGCAGGCGCACCGGGGCGCCGGTCTCCGCATCGACCAGCACCACCACGGTGCGAGCGCTCGCATAGGGGGCCTCCCCGGCCGGGTCGTCGCGCGTGAGCACGAGGTAGTCCACGCTCAGGCTCGCCCCGCCGATCCGGGAGAGCCACAGCCGCACCACCACCCCGTCGAAGCGGTGCTCCAGGGAGCGGGCGTACTCGATGCGCTGGGAGGCGATGACGGTGCTCACCGCCGCCCCGGCACCGCCGACCGGCAGCGCCGCGGGAGGCGGCGGGGCGCCGAGGGCGATCTGCTCCGGCGGCGGCTGCCAGAAGGCCGCGATGCGGGCCTCCTCGAGCAGGCGCACCATCGCCGCGTTGTTCACGTGCCCGTAGGCGTCCAGATCGGTCCAGCGCACGGGGACGTCGATGTCGAGAGGGTCAGCCATGGAGTCCATCGTAGGACGCCGATGACCAGTACGATCTTCCCCATGAGCACTCCGAGCACCGACCCCTCCGCGATCGCGGCAGCTCTCGTGGATCTGCTGGATCTGCGCGAGATCGAGCCCGTCGGGGACGCCCCCGCCGTCGCCGCCTACGAGGGCGACTCCTCCCCGCAGCCGGGCGGGCACGTGTTCGGAGGCCAGGTGATGGGGCAGGCGGTCACCGCCGTCGGCCGCACGGTGCCTCCGGGGCGGCGCATCCACTCCATGTACTCCTACTTCCTCGCCCCCGGCGATCCCCACCACCCCATCCGCTTCCAGGTCGACGCCCTGCGCGACGGCGGCTCCTTCTCGGTGCGGCGGGTGCTGGCGATCCAGCCCGACGACCGTGAGGAGGGCGGGGAACGGACGATCCTCGCGATGACGGCGTCCTTCCAGGAGGAGCAGGAGGGGCTCGAGCACCAGGAGCGCGCGCCCGAGGCTCCCGATCCCGAGGGGCTGCCCACCACCGCGCAGGCGCTCGCGGGCATCGACCATCCCGTGGCCCGCTACTGGGCCACGCAGCGGCCGATCGACATCCGCCACGTCACTGATCCGATCTACCTGCAGCCCGACGCCGCCGGCGGCGAGTCGCAGATGGTCTGGATGCGCGCCCTCGCTCCGATCCAGGCGGAGCCCCTCGCCCATGACGCGATCCTCGCCTTCGCCAGCGACTACACGCCCTTCGAACCGATCCTGCGCCGGCAGGGACTGAGCTGGATCACCCCCGGCCTGCGGATGGCGACGATCAACCACGCGATCTGGTGGCACCAGCACGTCGATGCCAACGAGTGGCTGCTGTACGTGCAGCGCTCCCCTTCGGCATCCGGCGGCCGCGGCCTCACCCACGGCCAGATGTTCGACCGCGCCGGGAACCTCGTGGCGACCGTGACCCAGGAGGGCATGATCCGCGTGAAGCCCGCCGCGGGCTGAGCAGGGTCAGCGGTCGTGGAACGCGAGCGCGACCTCGAGCCAGCTCGTGAGCGCGGTGTCCGCCTCGAGGGATCCGGCGTCGACCTCGAGCCAGCCCTCCCCCATCGACCGGTCCCGCCCCATCACGGCCTGACGGGCGCCGGGCCGGGTCAGCAGCTCGGCGTGCCGTGCGGGATCGCAGCGCACCAGGAGGGAGCCGTCCTTCCCGGCGGAGACCAGCATCGCGTCCTCGAGCATGACGGCGCGGCCGCCGAACATCGCCACCACGCGCACGTCCGTGCCCGGCGGGAGGGCGTCGAGGATCCGGTCCAGCAGCTCGTCCTGCAGCGGGTGGGGTGCACGGGTCATGGCGACACCCTCCTCCCGCCGCGAGAACGGGTCAAGACCTCCCGGGGAAGGCGGCGAGCACCTGCGCCGCCGCCTCCGCGGGCTGCGGTGCGTCCATGATCTCCCGCACCAGGGCGACCCCTGCGACGCCGGTCCGTGCGAGCGCCGGGACGTCCGCCACTGTGATGCCGCCGATGGCGACAATCTGCAGCTGCGTGGCCGCGACCAGCTCCCCGTACCCGTCCACGCCCAGCGGCGCGCGGCCGGAGTCCTTGGTGGGGGTGGGTCGGAAGGGACCGGCGCCCACGTAGTCCAGCAGCTCCCGCTGCTCCTCGGCGGCGCGCACCAGCTCCGGAGTCCCGGTGGTCAGCCCGATGAGCGCCTCCGGGCCCAGCAGCGCTCTCGCCTCGACGACGGGGAGGTCGTCCTGTCCGAGGTGCACGCCGTGGACCTCGGCGCCCCGCCGGCGGGCCGCATACGCCACATCGGCCCGGTCGTCGACCACCACCCGCGCGGCGGGCCGCGCGGCGTGGACGGCGTCCGCGACCGCGCAGACCAGCTCGAGCAGCTCGACGGTCGAGGTCTCCTTCGCACGGACCTGGATCATGCCGGCGCCGCCCGCCGCGGCCGCGGCGGCGACCTCGACCGTCCGCCGGGAGGTGCCGGAGGTGACCAGGTAGCAGCGCAGGTCCGGGCTCATCGTCCCACCTCGTCCAGGGCATCGAGCAGGTGGACGCGGAAGGATCCGGGTCCCGCGGCGCGCGCGGCGGCGGCCTCACCCGCCAGGTCCATCCAGAGGCTCGCGGCGAGCGCAGCGGTGTGGGGGTCGTCCTCGACGGCGCGGCAGGCGGCGCTCAGCGCCCCCAGCAGGCATCCGGTCCCCGTGACACGGGTGAGCATCGCGGAGCCGCGCGCGAGGCGGGAGCGTCGGCCGACCGAGAGCACCAGATCCACCGCGCCGGAGACCGCGACCGCGCCGCCGGTGCGCTCCGCGATCCGCGCCGCGGCCTGCTCGGCGTCCTCGGGTCGGGCTCGGGAGTCGGCGCCGCGGCCCCCTGTCCCGTCCCCGTCGAGGGCCAGGATCTCCGAGGCGTTGCCGCGCACCACCGCGGGGCGCGCGGCGAGGAGGTCCCGGGCCAGCGGGGTGCGGACGGGGGCGATGCCGATCGCCGTCGGGTCCAGCACCCAGGGGCGCTCCTCACGCACGGCGACCTCGACCGTCGCCGGGATCCCCTCCATGCCGTCGGTGCTGAGGGTCCCGAGGTTCACCAGCAGCGCATCGGCGACGGAGTCCAGGGTCGGGGCCTCCTGGAGGGTCTCGGTCATCATGGGCCGGGCACCGGCCGCCAGCAGCCCGTCGGCGACGATGCCCATGGAGACCGTCGCGGTGAGGCAGTGCACGAGCGGCTGCTGCTCACGGACGGCGCGCAGCACGTGCGCGACGCCCGCGAGCTCCCCGTGGTGGTCGGTGGTCGTCATGGGCGGACCTCCTCCAGTGCACGCCGGGTATCGACCGAGGCGCCGGCCGCGACGGTGTCGAGATCGGCGTCGATGTCCCGCGGCCCCAGACGCGGCCCGAGCGCCGCCCCCAGCATGATCAGCCCACCGCCCAGTCCGATCAGCGCCATCACCGCGCCGTACCGGCCCAGAACTCCTTCGAGCACGGGCAGGTAGAAGGGGTAGAGAGCGGGGATGACGAGGGAGAGGCTGTAGCCCATGCCGTAGCCGGTCGAACGGACCTCCGTGGGGAAGCGCTCGGAGAGATAGGCGGAGACCGGGCCGTAGGCGGAGACGGTGAGGATCTGGAGCGCGGTCGCGCACAGCATCGCACGGCCCACGCTCGGCGCGGTGACCGCGAGGTACCAGGTCACCGGGCCCAGCAGCGCGGCGGTCGCGCCCCAGAGCAGGAACAGCCGCCGCCGGCCGGTGAGGGTCGAGAGGTGACCGGCGAGCGCCATCACCAGCGCCTGCCCCACCGCCGCGACGCCGATCACGAGCGAGACCGAGGTCGCGGGCAGACCCGCGTCGCTCGCGAGAGAGGACGTCAGCACCATGACGGTCGCGTTGGTCAGCAGCCACAGCCCGGACATGAGGACGAAGACCTGCCAGAAGGCGGAGGCCCACGGCCCGCCGAGCATGTCCCGCAGACCCGTGCGCGGACGGTGCCGGGCCGTGGCGGTGCGCCGCGTGACCAGCGGGGCGTCGGTGACGCGTCGGGAGTAGTAGACGAGCATCCCCAGCGAGGCGAGCGCACCGAGCACGAAGAGCAGCCGCCAGCCCCAGGCCGCGTACGCGTCCGGGCCCAGGACCACCAGCAGCGCCGCGACCGAGAAGGCGATGCTCGCCTGCGCCCAGGGCGCCATCGAGAGGATCAGCCCGCTCATGAGGCCGCGACGGCGCGGCCGTGACCACTCCATGGCCAGTGGGATCGCCGCCGAGTACTCCCCCGCCACGAAGATCCCGCCGAGGAAGCGCAGGACCAGGATCGCCCCGATGGTCCCCGCGCCGAGCACCTCGTGGGTGGGCACCAGGGCGATCGCGAGCGCGCACAGCGCCGTGCCGGCGATCGCGACCCGGGTGGTGCGGGTGCGGCCCAGGCGGTCGGAGAGCCGGCCGAAGATGATCCCGCCCAGCGGACGGCCCAGCAGCATCGCGAGGACGATCAGGGAGGTGGTCGAGACGGCGGCGCCGGGCCCGGCGAGCACCAGCAGCGCCGGGGCCAATGCCGTCAGGGGCAGGAAGACGTGGATGTTGTCGATCCAGTTCCCGACCACGCCCGAGCGCAGCGCGGCGCGCCCGGCCGCGGGCAGGCGCTCGAGGGAGGGCGCGGCGGTCGCGGGGGCGCTCACGGCGCCGTCTCCGCGGCGAGCTCGAGGGCGGCCTCCCCGGCGGCCTCGAGGCGGCGGGAGCGGTGGGAGTGGTCCACGGGCCCGTGACCGGATCCCACCTGCAGCTCCGCGCCGTGGGCGATGGCCTCGCCCAGCCATCGGGTGGCCCACTCGAGCGCGTCGGCGGGGGTCTGACCAGCGGCCAGCCGCGTGGCCAGGGCGGAGGCGAGGGAGCAGCCGGTGCCGTGGGTGCTGGTCGTCTCCAGGCGCGCCTGCGGGATCCGGACCACCGTGCCGTCGGGCTCGACCCAGAGATTCGGCACCTCGGCGGCGTCGAGATGGCCGGTGGTCGCCACGACGGCGGTGCCGGTCGCCGCGGCCCAGCGCGCGGCCTGCGCGGCCGCCTCCTGCTCGTCGCGGGCCGGTGACTCCCCGGTGATGCGGGCGAGCTCGGGGAGGTTCGGAGTGATGACGTCGGCGCGGGCGCACAGCGCCACCATCGCCTGTTCGGCGTCGATCTCCAGCAGGCTGTCGCCGCTGGTCGCGACCATCACCGGGTCCACCACCAGCAGCGGCGGGCGGACCGCGTCCAGCCAGTCGCGGAGCACCTCGACGAGCTCGGCCGTGGCGAGCATCCCGGTCTTGACGGCGTCGATCCGCACGTCATCGCTCACGGCGTGCAGCTGCTCGGCGAGGAACGCGGCCGGGGGCACGTGGATCGAGCGGACGCCCAGGGTGTTCTGGGCGGTCAGCGCCGTCACGGCGCTCATCCCGTAGCCGCCGGCGGCGGCGATGGACTTCAGGTCCGCGGCGGCTCCGGCGCCTCCGGACGGGTCGGTGCCGGCGATCGACAGCACGCGGGGAAGAGGGGCAGGGTACAGCGACGCCACAGCGGACATCCCTTCGCTAGTTCGAACTAGATCAGGTTCCACGGGTGTGATCTCAGCGCCCTGCGGCGCACCCCGTGTCCGCGAGCCAGTATAGGGCCCGGTCGTGGTCGGTCAGCCCAGCACCCCGTTGGCCTCGTCCTGGGCACGCGGCAGGGCGTCCTCGGCGGTGGCGTCGCCGGTGAAGACCTCCGCGATGATCGGCAGAGCGGTGCCGGTGCCCTCGGCCGAGCGGTTGCCGAGCTCGGGCCGGGCGACGTCCTCGGGGGCGGGGCGGAGGACGCTCACGTCGACGCCGGCCTCGGACCAGCTCCCTTCCCAGGCACCCCGCAGATCCCGATGGCCCGGGATGCCCAGGCGGTTCTCGGCCAGCGGTCGCTGTCCCTCGACACCGCCCAGCCAGGACAGCAGCTCCCCGACGGCGGCGCGGCGGTCGTCGTCCCCGGGGTCGATCCCGACCGCGGCGACCGCGTGCACCAGCGGCCGGGAGCCCTCGGGCCCGGCGACCGGAGGATGCAGGGTCCACTCGAAGGCGCCGTCGATGGCCTCGGCCAGCGCGGAGAGGTCGTAGGTGCCGGTCTGCAGGAGGCCCAGCTTCCCACCTGCGAAGAGGTCGAGACACAGGTCCGGGTCGCCGACGGTCGCGGCGCCCGACGGGGCGAGGTGCTCGGCGGCCATGTCCGCGAGATACTGCACGGCGGCGATGCCCTGCGCGGAGCCGAAGGTGAAGGCCCCCTCCTCGTCCTGCCAGGTCCCGCCCTGCCCGGCGATGAACGGCCCCAGCAGCGCGGTGCGGTCCGGGTGGGCGCTGAATCCGTGGACGAGCCGTCCGGCCGGATCGAAGCCCTCGTCGCCGGGGTGCCGGCCCTCGTCGTCGACGGTCAGCGCGCGGGCGAGGTCACGGAGCGTGTCGCTGCCGGCCCCCGGATCCGCGAGGAGCTCCTCCGGATCGCCGTCGACGGCGCCGACCAGTCCCCGGTGGGAGACCAGGACCGTCTGCTCCCAGATCTGGGGCACACCCCACAGGCCGTCCTCGAGGCGGTAGAGATCGGTGGCCGCCGCCTCCCACGCCCCCGCGTCGCCCCCGGCGATCTCGCCCACCTCGAGCAGCTGTCCGCTGGCATGGGCCTGGGCGAGGTTCGCGGTGTTCATCCACAGCACGTCGGGCAGGGACTCGGCGGCGACGTCGAGCGGAAGCTGCTCCCAGTAGGCGTCCCAGCCCAGCACCTCGAGGTCCACCTCGAGGCCGGTGTCCGCGGTGAACTCCCGCAGCGAGGCCTCGTAGGCGGTGGCCGCGGCCTCACTCCACACCCGCATCCGCAGCGTCTCGCCCTCCTCGAGCTCGACGGGCTGATCGCCCCCGCAGCCGGCCAGGGTCCCGGCCCCGGCCAGACCCAGCGCGGCGGAGGAGAGCAGGAGCTGGCGGCGGGTCGGCACGGGGTCGGGACCTTTCGGGCGGGGTGCTGCGGGGCGTCTCAGGCGGTGGCGACCAGCCCGAGCTCGGCACGGGAGGCCAGCACCGGATGCTGCGGGGTGACCCGCACGGTGCAGCCCACCTCGCCGGGTGCGGCCAGCGCGACGCGGGCGGCCCAGCGGCCGTCCTCCTCACGCTGCAGCGGGATCAGCTGAGCATCGATGATCTCACCATTGTCACCGATCGGGCCCAGCACCGCCTCGATCAGCACGTCCCGGTCGTGCAGCGGGCCCAGCTCGACGGCGGCCGTGAGGGTGATCTCGGTGCCGGTGGTGACGGCGCCGCCCTCGGCGCCCTCGAGGCGCACCTCGGTCACCGCGACCTCCGGCCAGGCCGCCCGCACCCCTTCCGTCCACCGCGTGAACTCCCCGGCCAGGGACGGGTCCGCGGCGAAGGCGGAGGCGGCGCGCGCGGCCGGGAGGTAGAGCTCGGTGGCGTAGTCGCGGACCATGCGGGCGGCGGTGATCCGCGGGGCGATCGTGACCAGCGAGGAGCGCACCGTCGTCATCCAGGCGCGTTGCATCCCGCGCGCGTCGCGCTCGTAGAAGCGTGGGATCACGGACTGCTCGAGGATCTCGTAGAGGGCCTCGGCCTCGATGCGATCGCGCTCGGAGGGGTCGGAGACCTCGGCGGTGGGGATCGTCCAGCCCGCTGTCTCGTCCTTCATCTCGTCCCACCAGCCGTCGGAGATCGACAGGGTGAGGCCGCCGTTGAGGACGGCCTTCATCCCGGAGGTGCCCGACGCCTCCTCGGGGCGGATCGGATTGTTCAGCCACACATCCGCGCCGGCGATCAGCACCGAGGCCATGCGGATGTCGTAGTCGGGCAGGAAGGCGATGCGGTGACGCACCCCGTGGTCGTCGGCGAAGCGCACCAGCTGCTGGAGGAACTCCTTGCCGGGCCGATCGGCCGGATGGGACTTCCCGGCCACCACGATCTGCACGGGACGGTCCGGATCCAGCAGGATCCGCCGCAGCCGCTCGGGGTCGCGGAGCATCAGGGTCAGGCGCTTGTAGGTCGAGACCCGGCGGGCGAAGCCGATGGTCAGAGCGCCGGGATCGAGGATGGTGTCGGTCCAGGCGAGCTCCGCGTCGACGGCGCCGCGGCGCCGCCACGAGGCCCGGACGTGCTCCCGCGCCATGGTCACCAGGTCCGCGCGCAGCGCGTCCCGGGCCTCGGTGAGCTCGTGATCGGTGAGGGTCGACAGAGCGCTCCAGTCGCTGAGGGAGGAGATGTCGACCTCGCCCATGGCCTTCGTGAACAGGTCGTCCATCGGGGCGGAGGTCCAGGTCCGGCGGTGCACGCCGTTGGTGACGGCGCCGATCGGCACCTCGGGCACGTCGAAGCCCGGGTAGAGGTCCTGGAACATGGCGCGGGAGACGGCGCCGTGGAGGGCGGCGACGCCGTTGGAGCGCTGGGCGATGCGGAAGCCCAGGTGGGCCATGTTGAAGACGTCCCCACCCTCCTCGATGCCGAGCGCGAGCGCCGGCTCGACGGGCAGCGCGGGGATCAGCCGTGAGATGCCGGCGTCGTCGGCCTCGAGATAGCCGCGCAGCTGACCGGCCTCGAAGCGGTCGATGCCGGCCGGGACGGGGGTGTGGGTGGTGAACACGGTGCCGGCGCGCACCTCCGCGACGGCCTCGGCGAAGCCGGCGCCGGCGGCCATCAGCCGCCCCACCCGCTCCAGTCCCGAGAAGCCGGCGTGGCCCTCGTTGAGATGGAACACCGTGGGGGCCGGGGTGCCGGTGGCGGCGGCGAAGGCCTCGACCGCCCTCACGCCGCCGATGCCCAGCACGATCTCCTGCACGATGCGGTGCTCGTGGTCCCCGCCGTAGAGGCGGTCGGTGATCTGGCGGGCCTGCTCGTCGTTGCCCTCGAGATCGGTGTCCAGGAGCAGCAGGGGGATCCGGCCCACCTGCGCCCGCCACACGCCGATGGTGACCTCGCGATCGCCCGGCAGGGTCACGGCGACTCTCAGCCGTCCGCCGTCCGGCCCCTCGACGGGCTCGACGGGGAGGTGGGCGGGATCGTTGTGCCGGTAGTTCTCCTGCTGCCAGCCGTCACGATCCAGCGACTGGGAGAAGTAGCCCCACTGGTACAGCAGGCCGACGGCCACCATCGGCACGCCGAGGTCGGAGGCGGACTTCAGGTGATCGCCGGCCAGGATCCCCAGCCCGCCGGAGTAGATCGGCAGCGTGGGCGTGATGCCGAACTCCATGGAGAAGTAGGCGACCGCCGGGCCGCCCTCCTCCTGTGCGGCGGCCGGGACGGTGCGCTGGAACCAGCGCCCGGACTCGAGGTAGGTGCGCAGGTTGCCGACCTCCGAGCGCATCTGCGCCAGGAAGGTCTCGTCGCGCGCCGCCTCGGCGAGCCGGCCGGAGGGCACCTGGGAGAGCATCGCGATCGGGTTCTCCCCGCTCGCGGCGAAGGCGCGCGGATCCAGGGCACGGAACAGATCGACGGTCTGACGCCGCCAGGTCCAGCGCAGGTTCAGGGCGAGGTCGCGCAGGGGCTCGAGGGCGGGTGGCAGCTCGGAGGACACCAGGAGCGTGGCGGTGGGCTTCATGGGCTCACGGTACCGGCCGGTCATGACGGTCACGGGACCGGCATGCGAACGAACGGCGACGCCCCGGCCCCGGTCCCCGGTGAGGG
>NZ_PNFB01000008.1 GCF_003347015.1 Brachybacterium sp. YJGR34 | reverse complement strand
CTCGGCGAGTCCGTCACCGAGGGCACCGTCACCCGGTGGCTCAAGGCCGTCGGCGACACCGTCGAGGTCGACGAGCCGCTGCTCGAGGTCTCGACCGACAAGGTCGACACCGAGATCCCCTCGCCCGTCGCGGGCACCATCGAGAAGATCCTGGTCGAGGAGGACGACGACGCCGAGGTCGGCGCCGATCTCGTCGTCATCGGCGACGGCTCCGGCGCCTCCGGCGCCGATGCCGGCTCCGACGATGCGGGAGCCGCGGCCGACGAGCCGGCCGCCGACGCGTCGGAGGGCGAAGACCTCGCCTCCGACGAGACCGCCGCTCCCTCCACCGAGCAGGAGACTCCTGCCGGCGAGGCCGAGAAGCCCGCCGACTCCTCCGGTGGGGCTGCCTCCGGCGAGGAGGTCACCATGCCGGCTCTCGGCGAGTCCGTCACCGAGGGCACCGTCACCCGGTGGCTCAAGGCCGTCGGCGACACCGTCGAGGTCGACGAGCCGCTGCTCGAGGTCTCGACCGACAAGGTCGACACCGAGATCCCCTCGCCCGTCGCGGGAACGGTCCTCGAGATCCGCGTCTCCGAGGACGACGACGCCGAGGTCGGTTCCGTGCTGGCCATCGTCGGCTCCGGCGCTGCCGCCTCGGCACCCGCCGAGCAGCCGGCCGCGCCCGCACCGGCGGCTCAGGAGGCACCGGCGGCTCAGGAGGCTCCGGCAGGGGAGTCGGCGCCCGAGCCCGCGGAGCAGGCCCCGGCCGCGGCCGAGCAGGCACCGGCTCCCAAGGCGGCGGACTCCGTCTCCGGTGCCGAGTCCTCCGGCTACGTGACCCCGCTGGTGCGGAAGCTCGCGAACGAGGCCGGCATCGACCTCGCGAGCGTGCAGGGCACGGGCCTGGGCGGTCGCATCCGCAAGCAGGACGTCCAGCAGGCCATCGAGGCGCAGAAGTCCGCGGCCCCGGCCGCGTCGGCGCCTGCGGCGTCCGCCGCGCCGTCCGCGCCCGCGGTCCAGGTCTCGTCGCTGCGCGGCACCGAGGAGAAGATGCCGCGCATCCGCAAGGTGATCGGCCAGCGGATGATGGAGTCCCTGCAGGGGATGGCTCAGCTGACCACCGCGGTGGAGGTCGACCTGACCCGCATCGCGAAGCTGCGCGCCCGCGCCAAGGACGACTTCGCCGCTCGCGAGGGGGCCAAGCTCACCTTCCTGCCGTTCCTCATGATGGCCGCGGTGGAGGGTCTGAAGACCTATCCGCAGCTGAACTCCACCATCGACGGTGACAAGGTCATCTACCACGGCTCCGAGAACATCGGCATGGCCGCGGACACCGAGCGCGGCCTGGTGGTGCCCGTGATCAAGAACGCCGGCGACCTGAACCTGGCGGGCCTGGCCCGGCAGATCGGCGACCTCGGCGGTCGCGCCAAGGGCAACAAGCTGGTCCCGGACGATCTGGCGGGGGCCACCTTCACGATCACCAACACCGGCTCCGGCGGTGCGCTCTGGGACACCCCGATCGTGCCCGCTCCGCAGGTCGGCATCCTCGGCACCGGCACCATCACCAAGCGTCCGGTGGTCGTGCAGAACGCCGAGGGCGATGACACCATCGCCATCCGCTCGATGATGTACCTGTTCCTCTCCTACGACCACCGCATGGTCGACGGCGGCGACGCGGCGCGCTTCCTCACCTTCATGAAGAAGCGGCTCGAGGAGGGTGCGTTCGAGGGCGAGCTGGGCCTGTGAACCACCTGCCCTGAGCGACTGCTCCGAGGGCTCCCGAAGGACCCCGTCACCATCAGGTGGCGGGGTCCTTCGTCGTCACGGCCCCGGCGGGAGGGTGCGGAGCAGAACGTCGGCGGCACTCTCCGGCCCCTCGCCCAGCGTCCCGCGGACCAGCAGGAAGACCACGATCGAGACCAGCACCACCAGGGCGATCAGCACGGCGGCGACCAGACTCGGGGACGGACGGGCCCGCCCGCCCCGCCGTGCGGGGTCACGGGGCCGGGAGGGTGCGGAGTCATCCGGAGGGGGCGGTGCGGGAGTGTGCATGGGTCAGCGCTGCGGCGGGCGTGCCGCGGTCCTTCCGTGGGAGCCTGGGACGCGGCGACGTGACGCGGCCGCGTCTCACGGTATCGCCTCGGCGCGCTGCACCCACCACCGGCCACCCTCCCAGAGGAGCTCGAGCTCCACGACCGCGGGATCGGTGGCGGGGACCGTCCGCGAGCTGCCGTCCGGCGCGACGACCTCGTGCTCCTCGGTCGAGGTGAGGAGGCGGAGAGTCGCGGTGCCGTCCGCGGACATGCCGTGGATCAGCTCCGCCTCGTGGACGATCGGCCCGCCCCCACGCACCTCGACATCCTGATAGGCGATGCGCACCTCCTCGTCGACCGCGGCGGCCTCGCTCCCGGGCACCGCCACCGGCTCCGCGGAGAGCCCCGTCACGTACGCGTGCCGGGCTCCGGCGAGCTCGGCGGCGAGCTCCCACGGATGCTCGATCGACGCCGGCCGGGATTCCTCCCCGGGCGCCCGGGCGGCGGCCGCGGGCTCCGCCGCCCCGGGACGCGTGGTGCCCGGCCACCAGCCCGTGCCGACGACGACGGCGGCGGTGCCCGCCAGCAGCAGCACGGTGAGCGCGGTGAGCGCGGCGGTTCGGCGATGGCGGGCCTGGGCGAGCACCTCGCGGACGACGGCCCCCATCCTGCGCATCGGTCCCCGCCCGCGGCGCACGGTCGGCGTCGTGCCGCCCTGCCTCCAGGTCCGGCGGCGGGCCGGGTCCGGCGGTGATCCGCTCCGGCCGTGGTGCCACATCGCCCCCTGCTCCGCAGTCCCCTCCTCACTCGTGGTCGCCCGGCCGTGCACCCGGCGCCGGAGGGTCCGCTCCCCGTCCTGCAGCACCGCGTCGACCCAGCGTCGATCGGCCCGCTGGGCGGCGAGCCGGGTCCCGGGACGGAGACCGGAGAGGTCGCGGACCACGACGCTGCCGTCGGCGCGCACACCGAGCCCCTGCTCGCCGATCGCTCCCAGCACCCAGCCCCGCTCGTGCAGCGCCTCGATGAGCGCGTCGAGATCCTCCCGCGCGCGAGCCAAGGCGATCCTCTCTGCGGTCGGCGGGGCGAGGTCGTCGCCGCTGCGCCGTCCGCTGCGGCGGTGCAGGGGCGGTGCGGACTCCCGCACATAGCCGTCGTCCTCGAGGTCGAGGAGATCGGGGGCGGCACGGACTCCCGCCACCTCGAGCGCGGCGAGCAGCTGCCTCTCGGCCTGCACGGACTCCCGTCCGGCCGGGCTCAGCCAGCGCACCCGCACCAGGGCTTCGTGCCCCTGCCGCGCGCTGCGCTCCTCCTCCCGGCCGCCGTCGGCGCTACGCCGCACGGTGGCCGCGCTCCCGCGTCCCGCGGGCTCCCCGCCCGACTCGTCCAGCTGCTCCAGCGCGTCCATGACCGCAGTGAACCCCATGGACGGACGCTCCTCCGCCGGTCATCCACAACGCACAGGTGAGAGGCGGAGTAGCCTGAGCGGATGCTCGACGTCATCCGCCTCGGATTCAGCGAGCCGCTCCCCGGCGGCGATCGCCACGAGGAGTTCGGCCTGCCCCCGGGGCCGCTCGACTACCGCACGGCCTGGGACCTCCAGCGGGCGATCCACGCCGAGGTGGTCGCCGGCGAGCGTCCCGCCTCGCTGCTGCTGCTCGAGCACGCCCCCGTCTACACCGCGGGCAAGCTCACCGAGGACCACGAGCGGCCCCGGGACGGCGCCGAGGTCGTCGACATCGATCGGGGCGGGAAGATCACCTGGCACGGTCCGCAGCAGCTGGTCGGATACCCGATCGTGACCCTTCCGATCCCGATCGACGTCGTCGGCTTCGTGCGCTCCCTCGAGCAGGCGTTGATCGGCGTCTGCCGGCAGCACGGCGTGCCGGCGCTCGCGATCGAGGGCCGCAGCGGGGTCTGGGTCGCTCCCGAGGGCGAGGAGGCGCGGAAGGTCTGCGCGATCGGTCTGCGGGTCTCGAAGCGCACGACGATGCACGGGTTCGCCTTGAACTGCGCGAACGATCTCTCCTGGGCCCGGAACGTGATCCCCTGCGGGATCGATGACGCGGGCGTGAGCAGCCTCAGCCGTGAGACGGGCCGCCGGATCGCGGTGGCGGACGTCATCGACCCCGTCGAGGCGGCGATGACCGAGCTCGTGTCGCAGCGCACCCTGGCCCGGGCGCGGTGAGCGACCCCCCGGCCCGGCGGGCTCGATAGACTCCCCAGGACGTAGAGATCGAGGAGGCAACAGGGTGACCACCGCTCCGGAGGGACGGCGTCTGCTGCGCATCGAGGCACGCAACGCCGAGGTGCCCATCGAACGCAAGCCCGAATGGATCAAGACCCGGGCGGTGATGGGTCCCGAGTACAGCGCGATGAAGCAGCGCGTGCACGGCCAGGGCCTGCACACTGTCTGCGAGGAGGCGGGCTGCCCCAACATCTTCGAGTGCTGGGAGGACCGCGAGGCGACCTTCCTCATCGGCGGCGACACCTGCACCCGTCGCTGCGACTTCTGCAACATCGCCACCGGCAAGCCGCTCCCGGTCGACCCGATGGAGCCGTTCAAGGTGGCCCGCTCGGTCCAGGAGATGGGCCTGCGGTACTCCACGATCACGGGCGTGGCCCGCGACGACCTCCCCGACGGCGCCGCGGGGCTGTTCGCCCGCACCTGCGAGCAGATCCATGCGATGAACCCCGGCACCGGCGTCGAGCTGCTGATCGACGACATTAAGGGGAACGGCGAGGCGCTCGAGCAGGTGTTCGCCGCGCAGCCGGAGGTCTTCGCCCACAATCTCGAGACCGTCCCGAGGATCTTCAAGCAGATCCGCCCAGCGTTCCGCTACGAGCGCTCCCTCGAGGTGATCTCCCTGGCCAAGGAGGCCGGGATGATCACGAAGTCGAATCTGATCCTGGGCATGGGCGAGAGCGACGACGAGATCCTCGACTCGCTCGAGCGCCTGCGCGGGGCCGGCTGCGACATCATCACCATCACGCAGTACATGCGGCCCTCGAAGCTGCATCACCCGATCGATCGCTGGGTGAAGCCCCAGCAGTTCGTCGCCCTGTCCGTGGCCGCCGAGGAGATGGGATTCCTCGCAGTCATGGCCGGGCCGATGGTCCGCTCCTCGTACCGCGCCGGGAAGCTCTGGGCGCAGGCGATGAGGAAGCTGGGCCGCGAGATCCCGGAGAACCTCCGGCACCTCGACTCGAACCAGCCCGCCCGTCAGGAAGCTGCGAGCGTCGTCGCCCGCACCCAGCAGGCCGCCGCGAGCTGACGCCCGCCCGGCCCCGAGAGGACCCACCCCCCATGGCTCGCACGTCCGAGACCTCGCCCGAGAAGGGCTCGAAGAAAAAGAAGAAGAACGCCGACGGCACGAAGAAGCCGGGGCGCCTGAAGCAGATGCTCGAGGTGTACAAGTACACCCAGGAGATCGACCGCAGCACGCTGCCGCTCATGCTGGTGGCGCTGGTCGCCTCGATCGCCGTGGGCGTGGTGCTGACGCTGCTCATCTTCGGCAGCCCCTGGTACGGCATCTTCATGGGCCTCGCCGTCGGCGTGCTCATCGCGATGCTGATCCTGGCCCGCAAGGCGGAGCGGGCCGCCTTCGGACGCATCAAGGGGCAGCCCGGTGCGGCGCTGGCCGCGATGCAGTCGATCCGTCGCGGATGGAACGTGGACGAGGAGCCCGTCCAGATCGATCCCCGCAGCCAGAAGATGCTGTTCCGGGCCTCCGGCCGCGCCGGCATCGCCATCGTCGCCGAGGATTCCTCGGCGACCTCGATGAAGCTGCTCGAGAAGGAGCGCCGGAACATCCGCCGCGTGCTCCAGCACGACAACGTCCCGATCCACCAGATCGTGGTCGGCGACGACGAGGGCGAGGTGGCCCTGCACAAGCTCCCCACCTACATGCAGCGGATGAAGAAGAACCTGACCAAGGACGAGGCCGCACAGGTCAGCAAGCGCCTCAGCGCGCTGCAGCGCTCGATCCGCCAGTCGGTCCCCAAGGGCGTCGACCCGATGCGCGCCCGCCCCAACCGCAAGGCGATGCGCGGCCGCTGAACCGGCTCCCCACTGCGTCACGGACCCCCTTCCGCCCTCGGGCGGGAGGGGGTCCGTCGACGTCGGCCCCATCCGCGACGTCGCGTCGTTATCATTCCGTTACCGCCGTGACCTGATCGTGACATTATCTATCCATGCAGGTCAGAGGGCTGAAGCGGCGTGTGATGGAGGAGGGCGCGCGAGGGGCCGGCGACGGCCGCGCCGCCTCCGGTGCGGTGCGCGGACCTCTCCGGCCGCGGGTCAGGCAGTGACGACCGCGGTCCCCGCCACCACATCGTGGAGGGGCTGGCGGTCCCGGTTCCAGACCACGGCGGGCAGCAGCAGGAGCATCAGCGCCGTGCGCACGATCGCCCGCAGGACCATCGGGGACCGGCCGCGGACCGGAAGCACCCTCAACCGGAGCACGTACTGCCCCGGGGTCGCCCCGAAAAGCGTCAGGAACAGCAGGTTCACCGCGACGAACAGCAGCAGGTTGGCAAGCGCCGCCCCGTCGAACACGAGCGCGGAGACCGCCATGCAGAGCGCCCAGTCCAGCACCAGCGAGAGCGGGCGGCGCCAGAACGGCGCGGCGGAGCCGGGCCCTGTCGGCGGCAGGCCCAGGGAGGAGCCCCTGACGTATCCCGGCTCCTCGGGAGCGCCGTCCATCCACGAGCCGAGGTCCTTGCGATCGATCACGCCCCGACCCTAGTGCGCGGATCTGGGAGCCGTAGGAGCCGGAGCCGCTCACGGCCCGCGCCGCCGCACGGGGCCTAGGATTGCGTCACCCGAGTCCCGGCCCGCACGAGACGGTCGGACACCGACAGGCGAAGCCTCTCGGGGACAGTCAGCACTACACGCGCCGGGCGGCGCGGATGGAGGACACGTGTTCAACAATCCCAGCGAGGTCGTGAAGTACATCGAAGAGGAGGGCGTCGAGTTCCTCGACATCCGCTTCTGCGACCTTCCCGGCGTCATGCAGCACTTCAACGTGCCCGCGAGCTCCTTCGACGAGGAGGCGATCGCCACCGGCCAGCTGTTCGACGGCTCCTCGATCCGAGGCTTCCAGGCGATCCACGAGTCGGACATGAAGCTGGTCCCGGACCTGGCCACCGCGTACCTCGATCCGTTCCGCGAGCGCAAGACGCTCATCATGAACTTCGCGATCGTGGACCCGTTCACCGACGAGCCCTACTCCCGCGATCCGCGGACTGTCGCCGCGAAGGCCGAGGAGTATCTGAAGTCGACCGGCATCGCGGACACCGCGTTCTTCGCCGCCGAGGCCGAGTTCTACATCTTCGACGACGTGCGCTTCAAGACCACGGTGAACTCCGGCTTCTACAGCATCGACTCCGACGAGGCGGTGTGGAACACCGACCGCGACGAGTCCCAGTTCGGGGGCAACCAGGGCTACAAGACCCGCCTCAAGGGCGGCTACTTCCCCGTCCCGCCGAACGATCAGATGGCGGATCTGCGCGACGAGGTGTGCGCGATCCTGGAGCAGACCGGCCTGCAGGTCGAGCGCGCGCACCACGAGGTGGGCACCGCCGGGCAGCAGGAGATCAACTACCGCTTCAACACGCTGCAGCAGGCCGCGGACGACGTCATGAAGTTCAAGTACGTCGTGAAGAACACCGTGTGGGACGCCGGCAAGACCGCGACCTTCATGCCCAAGCCCCTGTTCGGCGACAACGGCTCGGGCATGCACACCCACCAGTCGCTGTGGAAGGACGGTGAGCCGCTGTTCTTCGACGAGCGCGGCTACGGCGGCCTCTCGGACATCGCCCGCTGGTACATCGGCGGCATCATCGAGCACTCCCCCTCGCTGACGGCCTTCACCAACCCCACGGTGAACTCCTTCAAGCGCCTCGTGCCCGGCTTCGAGGCCCCGGTGAACATGGTCTACTCGGCCCGCAACCGCTCCGCGGCGATCCGCATCCCGGTCACCGGCTCCTCCCCGAAGGCCAAGCGCGTCGAGTTCCGCGCGCCGGACCCCTCGGCGAACCCGTACCTGTCCTTCGCGGCGCAGCTCATGGCCGGTATTGACGGCATCCGCAACCGCATCGAGCCGCCCGAGCCGATCGACAAGGACCTCTACGAGCTGCCCCCGGAGGAGCACGCGCAGATCCGCAAGCTGCCCGCGTCCCTCGACGAGGCCCTCGACGCGCTCGAGGCCGATCACGACTTCCTCACCGAGGGCGACGTGTTCCCCGAGGACCTCATCTCGACCTGGATCGAGCTCAAGCGCACCACGGAGATCGATCCGTTCCGCTTCCGCCCGCACCCGCACGAGTTCGAGCTCTACTACGACATCTGAGATGTCCTCGGCGCTCGCGCCCGCCCGGCGCTCCTGACGCGCTCGGCATCATCACGGCCGATCCGGTCCGCGCCCTGCGGGGTGCGCCGGGTCGGCCGTGGCCGTCCCCGAGCCTCGCGGCGCTCCGCGGGGCGCTCCCTCAGCGGCGCTGATCGGCGGGGCGACGCAGATCGCGGGAGTCCGTCCCGGCCCGGAACCCGGCGGCCTCGTAGGTCGCGACGGCCCCGGTCAGGGAGCGCGGCGTGACGACCACGGCGCTCGAGGAGCCGTCGGCACGGAGGCGCGCCGCGGCGGCACGGCAGATCGCCCGTCCGTGCCCGCGCCCGCGGTGCTCGGCGTGCACGCCCATCGGCTCGATCAGCCCGGGGCGGCCCGGCCCTGCCGGCCACACCATCGCGATCGCCACCGCGGCGCCGCTGCGGTCACGACCCAGCAGCGCGGTCGCGTCCCGGGCGGCGCTCTGCGCGGCGAGAGTCCGCCAGCGCTCGTCCGTGCACGCCGGGCTCGCGAAGGCGGAGCGGTGCACGGCGGTGAAGTCCGACGGGTCCGCCGCGCCCACCACCTCCAGGGAGAGAGCGGACTCCTCGACAGGATCGCCGAGATCCCGACGCAGGACGACCCATGGTTCGTCCTCCTGCCATCCGCGCTCCCCCAGCACCGTGCGCAGCGCTGTGGCGGAGCGCGCCTCGAGGAACACCTCGCCGTCCGGGAGCGCACCGCCCGAGGGATCGCAGAGATCATCGGCCATCCGGGAGGCCAGGTCCCGGTCGCGGACATGGACCGGATCGACGGCGAGGCGCAGCAGGTCGGGTCCGTCGAGCATCCCGATCGCCGTGGGGCCCCCGGCGAGCGACCAGATACGGAGGTCCGCCGCCGTCCGCTCCGCGCCCCGGCCGCCGTGCCACCCGATGTCACCGGGATGCAGATGCACCGGGGCGTCGTCACGCTGCCAGCTGCGCAGCGTCTCGAGCATCGCCGGGACCTCGCCGGCGGAGGGAGTGGTGAGGGTCGTCGCCATCACCGGAGCCCACCATGCCGGCCGTGCCCTGTCCACGGAATATGTGCGGGCCGGACGCCGGCGCGGCGTCTCCGGGTTCACCCTGCCGCGAGGTCCCGCCGGCGCAGGAGCAGCAGGCCGGCGCCGGCGAGCACCACGGCTGCGGCACCCATGAGGACCAGCGGCGCGGCCTCGAGATCCTCGGAGGGCACCATCGGCACGTGCTGCAGCGGCGAGAGGTCCTTCGCCCAGTCGGGCAGGCCCAGCATGTCCCCGAGCACGGTGACGAGCGTCGAGTAGACCACGAGGAGCCAGGCCAGACCGGTGGCCCGCACGCTCAGCCCGTACAGGAACAATGCGATCGCGCCGTACAGGGCGATCGCCGGGAGGTAGACCAGGGATCCGGCGGTCAGCTCGCCGATCCAGCGTGTCTCGTCGGTGGCCGCCCAGACGCCGAGTCCGGTCCCGAGGCCCAGCAGCACCATCATCACCGCCGTCTCCATCAGCACCACCACTGCCCAGGAGGCGGTCACGCTCGTGCGTGAGGTCCCCGCGAGCAGCACGCCGGCGAGGCGCCCGGCCAGCTCCTCGGTGCGCAGGCGCAGCATCCCCGAGACGGCCAGCGCGATCGGTCCGAGCGCGAGCATCGTGAGCACGAAGGCGGAGAACGAGCCGGTGAGGTCGTCGAGCGACACCGGCGCCCAGGCGGTCAGCTCCGGCGTCTCGGCGACGAAATCGTCGAGCGAGCTGGCGAGGGACCCGAAGGCGATCGCGAAGAACAGCAGTCCGATCCCCCAGGCCAGCATGGTCGAGGACAGCAGGCGCCGCCCGAGTCCGCCCGGGCGCAGCAGCGCGGCCGCGGCCGTCCCGGGTCCCGCCGCGGCGGCCCGCAGACCCGCACCCACGTCCCGGCGCCGGGACAGGGCGCCGGCGAGCACCAGGAGCACGACGGTCACGCCCAGCGAGACCAGCAGCGGCCACCAGCGCAGGTCCACGTAGACACGCGTCTGCTGCGCCCACGCCAGCGGCGAGAACCAGGAGAGCCAGGAGCCCTGGCGATCCATCACGTCGCCGATGCCGCGCACCATGAAGGCGATCGCGAGCACTCCCAGCGCCATCCCGGAGGCGGTGCCCGCGTGCTCGGTGAGCTGCGCGGTGACCGCGGCGATGGCGGCGAACACCATGCCGGTCAGCGTGGTGCCCAGCCCCAGGGCGAGGGAGTCCGGGACCGCTCCCCCGGTGGCGATCGTCCCCACCGCGACCGCGAGACCCAGGGCGAGGTTCGCGAGGCCGACGATGATCAGGGCCGCGGCCGGAGCTGCCAGCCGCCCCGTGGCGAGCGCCCGTGTCATCTCGAGCCGACCGGCCTCCTCCTCGGCCCGGGTGAGGCGGGTGATCAGCAGGATGCTCATGATCGCGGCGGGCAGCAGGATGTAGAGGAACAGCTCGTTGGCGACCATCGCCCAGAAGGTGTAGTGATCGGCCGCGAAGTATGGTCCGGTCATCATGACGGCCGAAGGGTTGTCCAGGAGCATCGCCCGGGCATCGAGGGTGTTCTGGTCCGGGTAGACGTCCTCCATCGCGACGATCGACGCGGGCACCAGCACCAGGATCGAGAGCGTCCAGATGATGACCGCGCGCCGGGTGAGGCGGCCGTACAGCCGGATCTGGGATCCCAGGCCCGTCAGCGAGGAGGACGCAGGCGCGTCCGCACGGTGGGTGGGATGCGACGGCTGCGCGGTGCGGGGGTGGGCGGTGCTCATCGCTCCCCCTCCGCGTCCTGGGTCAGGTCGTCCCCGTAGTGGCGCAGGAAGAGGTCCTCGAGGGAGGGCGGGGTGATGGTGAGCGCGGTGGCATCGAGGGCGGTGAGCACGGGGAGCACGTCGTGCACGGCCGCGTCGTCGACGTCGAAGCGGAGCGTCCCGCGGTCCTCGACGAGGTCGTGGACGCCGTCCAGCGCCCGCAGCGGAGCGGGATCGGCGGAGGTGGTGGCGACGACGGTGGAGCGGGTCAGGTGGCGCAGCTCGGGAAGGGTGCCGCTCTCGACCGCCTGCCCCGCGCGGATGATCGTGACGGTGTCGCAGAGCTTCTCGACCTCGGCCAGGATGTGACTCGAGAGCAGCACCGTCCGACCGTCCTCGCGCAGGCGGCTCACCTCGTCGGTGAAGATCGCCTCCATCAGCGGATCGAGCCCGGAGGTGGGCTCGTCCATGATGTACAGCTCGACGTCCCGCGAGAGCGCCGCGATGAGGGAGACCTTCTGCCGGTTGCCCTTGGAATAGGTGCGGCAGCGCTTGGTGGGATCGAGCTCGAAGCGCTCGATGAGCTCCTCGCGGCGTCGACGATGGGCGGCGGAGCGGTCCCGGCGCGTGAGGACGTCGATGGCCTCGCCACCGGTCAGACCGGGCCAGAGGTTGGTGTCGCCGGGCACGTAGGCGAGGTCGTGGTGGATCCGGACGGCCCGGGTCCAGGGATCCTGGCCCAGCACGGTGGCCCGCCCGGAGCTGGCCCTCAGCAGGCCCAGCAGGATGCGGATGGTGGTGGACTTGCCCGCGCCGTTGGGACCCAGGAAGCCGGTCACCTGGCCGCGGGGGACCACCAGCTCGAAGCTGTCCAGGGCCGTGAAGGAGCCGAAGGTCTTGGTGAGGTCCCGGACCTCGATCGCGGCGTCTGCGGTGGGGGTGCTGGTCATGAGTGCGTCCCGTCGGTCGGAGGTGAGGGTGGCTCCTCCCCCTCGAGGGAGGTGAGGAGGGCGTCGTACAGGGAGCGGTCGGTGAGCAGCGGGAAGGTGTAGATCTCGAGCAGCGGGGGGACGATGCGCTCGCTGTGAGCGCGCAGCCAGCGCGGGAGCTCCGCGAGATCGAGGTGGTCGCGCTGGGCCGGGAGCTGGAGGAGTAGCGAACCGAGCGCCATCTCGACGAGCACGTGAGCACGGGCCTCGGGGTCGCGGCTGGACGAGATGGTCCCGGCCCGCTCCCCTTCGGCGAGGTACACCACGGCCTGGGCGGCGAAGTCCTCGACCAGCTGGAGGGCCAGCGGGCCGCCGGCCTGGAGCCGGCGCAGCACGTAGCCGACCACGGGCGCATAGCGCTCCGCCTCGGCGAGCTGGGACAGCAGCACCCCCGCGCCGCCGGTCAGCACGCCGACCTTGCTCTCCCGCGTCACCTCGAGCGCGCGGCGGTCGCAGCGCTCCAGCAGGTGCTCGCGGGAGCCGTAGTGATGGATGATCAGGCCGGCGCTGACCCCGGCATCCTGGGCGACCGTGCGCAGCGGTGCGGTGAGACCGTCGAGCGCGAAGCGGCGCAGGGCGGCCTGCAGGATGCGCTCCTCGGCAGGAGGTGAGGGATCCATGGCGCTCCCGACGGCTCGACTGAACAGGTGTTCACCACGCTATACGCGTGTTCAATCCGAGACAAGGGGTCGCGGCTCGCGCTCGCTCGGACGGAGGGGCCGCCCTGCCCGTCGGTGCGGGGCCTCAGCGGCGCGGGGTCAGCTCAGCGCGTCCAGGCCGTTCTTGCTCCGCAGCAGCGACAGCAGCAGGTCCTGGGGGCCGGTGGCCGGCTCGAGGGCGCACTCGTCGGGCTCGAAGGACCAGGCCTCCCGCAGGGCGCGGAACACCGTGAACTCGGCCTCCCCGGTCCGCAGCGGTACGCTCCGGTACCCGCCGGCCTCCGGGAGATGGATGACGAAGGCACCGGTCAGCTCCGGCATCTCGCGCGTGGTGCCGTCGGCGTCCAGCAGCTCCTCGGCGCGGCAGACCGCCACACCCTGCAGGGCGTAGTCGCCCCGCACCTTCTTCGAGGTCTTGATGTCGGCGCTGAGCAGCGTGTTGCCGATCCTCACGAGCGCGTCGGTGGTGCCGGCGTAGCCGACGGTGTGGTTCACGACGGTCTGCTCGACCTCGAGGAACTCCGGCTGGTAGTCCTCGAGGAAGCGCCCGAAGCCGTCCAGGCGCACCGCGGCGCGGGCGAGGAGCGCCGCGGGATCCTTCTCCGCGCTGAAGGCGCCCTGCTCGCTGCGCATCTGCTCGGCGATCTCGCCGATCCGTGCGGGGGTGGGCCGGGTGCCGCTGGTCCCCCAGTCCTCGCAGGCGGCGTGCACGAGCGTGCCGAAGTCCGCCGCGGTGCGCGTGTACTCGGGCGCGGCGGCCGCGATCCGCTGCTGGCTGCGCCGACGGTCCCGGGTCACCCGGGCGATCTCCGCGGTGGCGCGGTCGGGATTCCGCTCGAGCCAGGCGTACATGTCCAGCGCGCGCTGGGAGGCCATGGTGGCGTACCAGCCCTGCAGGAAGTCCTTGGCGCGCATGCCGGCGACCGTGGTGATCGAGGGGTACAGCAGGGGGCCGTCGGGCTCGAGGCGGTACATGCGGCCACGGGGGGTGTCGGCGCTCAGGGAGGGCGTGGTCATGGGTCCTCTGGATCATGCGGGGGTCGCGCGGGGCGAGGGGACCCGCTCACGGTACGCCGTGAGGGGGCGCAGAGGGGAACGGCGCCCCGCACCGCCGCAGGTCGGTCAGTCGTCGGCCTCGAAGATCACCCGTTCGGCGATCGCCCGGGCGCGCCGGGTGCGGCGCAGATAGCGCTCCTCGAGCTCGGAGGCGGAGCCCTCCTCGCCGTCGATGAGCAGAGCGAGAGCGCGCAGGTCGATGCGGTCCGAGGGGAGCACGTCACCCTCGCGGCCCTTCCACAGGAACAGTCCTCGGCGGATCTGCCAGGCGAGCGTCCACGCCTCGGCGAGCTCCTCCGCCTCGCGGGCGGTCAGCAGCTCCGCCTCGATCGCCGCCTCGAGCTGGCTGAGGGTGTGCGTGGTGCGCAGGGACGGCACCTGGTGGCCGTGCTCGAGGGCGAGGACCTGGGCGCTCCACTCGACATCGGACATCCCGCCGCGGCCCAGCTTCACGTGCCGGGAGGGGTCCGCATTGCGCGGCAGGCGCTCGGACTCCACGCGGGCCTTCATCCGTGCGATCTCGCGGCGGGCCGTGGCGGGCAGCCCGCCCTCCGGGTAGCGGTGGCGGTCCATCTCCTCCCGCAGCTGCTCGGCGACCGCCTCGGAGGCGACCACCACGCGCGTGCGCAGGAGCGCCTGCTTCTCCCAGGTCTCCGCATCCCGGCAGTAGTAGTCGGTCCAGGATGCGAGGCTGCGGGCCAGCGGGCCCACCCGCCCCTCCGGGCGCAGGTCGGCGCTGAGCTTCATGTCCGAGCGCGCGGTCGGGGCGTTGAGGATGTGCTGCATCTGCGTGGCGACCGCGATCGCGATCTCCACGCTCGCTCCGCCCGCACCGCGGTCGAGGACGAGGAACTGGACGTCGGCGTCCGAGGAGTAGCCCATCTCCGCCGCCCCGAAGCTCCCCTGGGCGAGGATCGCCATCTCGATGCCGAGGGCTCGCGCGGGGTCCGAGCGCCGCTCGCGCAGCCGCTTCGCGGTGCCGACGTCGACCTCCGGCGCGGCGTCGAGGGTCTCGCCGCCCTCCCCGACCACCTTCCGCTCCCGGGCGACGACGTGGAGCGCCACGAGCATGCCCGCCTCGAGCACGGCCTCGGCCAGGTCCGTGAGCGCGCGGGCGACGTCGAGCGGACCCACGAGCCCCGTGAGATGGGCGAGCGCGATCCGCAGCAGCTCCCGGCTGCGGGTGCGCCGCAGCACGTCGCGGGCCACGTCCACCGAGTCCACCCGGGAGATCACGGCCAGGAACTCCCGCCCCAGGACGTCCCGGGACAGCGGCCGCAGGTGCTCGTCGCGGGCCAGCCAGCGCACGCCCTCGGGGATCTGCTCGAGCTGCTCGCCCACATAGCGGCTGGCCGCGAGCACGGCGGTGAGGCGCTTGGCGGCGAGCCCGGAGTCCCGCAGCAGGCGCAGGTACCAGTGGGACGAGCCGATGGTGTCCGAGAGCCGCCGGAAGGCGAGCAGCCCCATGTCGGGGTCGATCCCCTCGGCGAACCACTCGAGCATCGCCGGCAGCAGCTGGCGCTGGATCCGCGCGCGGCGCGAGATCCCCACGGAGAGCGCGGAGATGTGGGAGAGGGCGCGCGCGGGGTCGCGATAGCCGATCGCCGCCAGGCGCGCCTCGGCGGACGAGGCGCTGAGGGTGATCTCCCCGTCGCTGAGCTGGGAGGAGGTCAGCAGCAGCGGACGGTAGAAGATCTCCTCGTGCAGGCGTCGCACCTGCCGCCGGGTGCGGTGGTAGCGCTGATGGAAGTCGTCGGGGCCCAGCCTCATCGAGCGCGCGAGGCGGCGCAGGTCCGAGGCGGCGGTGGGCAGCACCTGGGTGCGGCGCAGCCGGTGCAGCTGGAGCCGGTGCTCCACGCAGCGCAGGAAGCGGTAGGCCTCGTCCATCTCCGCGACGTGCACGCGGGAGATGTAGCCGCCGTCACCGAGGCGGGCGAGCGAGTCGAGGGTGGAGCGGCCGTGCAGCACCTC
This sequence comes from Brachybacterium sp. YJGR34, assembly GCF_003347015.1. Classification (GTDB taxonomy): domain Bacteria; phylum Actinomycetota; class Actinomycetes; order Actinomycetales; family Dermabacteraceae; genus Brachybacterium. The sequence goes on along the minus strand of NZ_PNFB01000008.1, from coordinate 119,174 downwards.
GTCGACGCGGCCGTGGACCATCTGCAGCAGCTGGACGGTGAACTCGACGTCCCGCAGACCGCCGGGGCCCAGCTTGATGTTGCGCTCGACCTCGGCGCGCGGGATGTGCGCCACCACGCGGCGCCGCATCGCCCGGGTGTCCTCCACGAAGCCCTCTCGGGTCGAGGCCGTCCAGACCCACGGCTCCACCATCTCCTCGAAGGCGCGGCCCAGGGCGGGGTCCCCGGCGGAGGCCCGCGCCTTCAACAGCGCCTGGAACTCCCAGGACTTCGCCCACTCGGTGTAGTAACGGCGGTAGGAGCCCAGGGTCCGCACCAGCGGGCCGTCCTTGCCCTCGGGACGGAGGTTCGCATCGACCTGCCACAGAGAGCCCTCGGCGGTGCGCTCCGAGCAGGCGCGGGCCAGCTCGCGGGCGAGGGCCCCGCCCACGGCGATGGCCTCCTCCTCGATCTCCGCGTCCTCCTCGACCGGGGCGATCACGTGCATGACGTCGACGTCGGAGATGTAGTTGAGCTCGCGGGCGCCGGTCTTGCCCAGGGCGATGACGGACCAGCGCACCGTCTCGTGCCCCTCGACGCTCGCGCGGGCGATGGCCGAGGCGGCCTCGAGCGCGGCGTCGGCGAGGTCGCTGATGGCGGCGGAGACCCGCGGCTGCAGCGCGGTCGGGGCGGTGGCCCGGACGTCGGCCGCCGCGATCTGGACGAGTCGTGCGTGATAGGCGATGCGCAGGGCGTCGCGCACCTCGCGGCCGTTCTCCGCGGCGACGGGGACCGCGGCCGACGGGTCGGCACCGACGGCGCGCAGGAGCGTCTCGCGCACCGCCTGCGCGGAGAGGGAGAGATGATCGTCGCCCTCCCGGAGGTCCTCGAGGTGCTCGGGGTGGCGGGCGAGGAAGTCGCCCAGGGCGACCGAGGTGCCCAACAGGAGGATCAGCCGCTCCCCCGGCGTGCCGGGAGTGCCGACCCCCTCGAGGAACTCCCGCATCAGGGAGCGCTGCCCGGCCTCCTCCGCGGCCTCGGCCAGGCGCAGCAGGCCGATCACCGCGTCGTCCCCGTCCGCGGTCCGGCCGAGGGCCCGGGCCGCCCCCGGGCCCAGCGCGGACAGCACCGGGTCGGCGAGGAAGCGGCTGACCCGGTCGGTGCGGCTGAAGCCGAGGCGGGCCAGTGCGCCGGTGGAGGTGGGCGGCTCGTTCGCCGCGGGCAGCTTGCTCATCCCGGTGACCTCACACCCGTCCGAAGGTGGAGGCGAGCTCGTGGTCGGTCACCTGCTCGCGGTAGCGCTGCCACTCCTGCTGCTTGTCGCGCAGGAAGAACTCGAAGACCTGCTCGCCGAGAGTCGTGGCCATCAGCTCGGACTCCTCGAAGACCTGGAGCGCGCGGAAGAGGTCCGTGGGCAGCGGCTCGATCCCCATCGCCCTGCGCTCCCGCTCGCTGAGCTCCCAGACGGCGTCCTCGGCGCCCTCGGGCAGCTCGTACTCCCCCTCGATGCCGGCCATGCCCGCGGCCAGCAGGACCGCGAAGGCCAGGTACGGGTTGGCGGCGGAGTCCAGGCCACGGAACTCGACGCGGGAACTGGTGCCCTTGGTGGGCTTGTGGAAGGGCACCCGCACCAGGGCGGAGCGGTTGTTGTGGCCCCAGCACACGTAGCTCGGCGCCTCCTGCGCGCCCCACAGCCGCTTGTAGGAGTTCACCCACTGGTTGGTGACGGCGCTGTACTCGGGGGCGTGCCGGAGCAGGCCCGCGATGAACTGGCGTCCCATCCGGGACAGGCCGTACTCCGCGCCCGGTTCGTGGAAGGCGTTCCTCCCGCCCTGGAACATCGACAGGTGGGTGTGCATGCCGGATCCGGGCTGGTCGATCATCGGCTTGGGCATGAAGGAGGCGACCTGCCCCATGGACAGCGCGACCTCCTTGACCACGGTGCGGAGGGTGACGATGTTGTCCGCGGTGGTCATCGCGTCGGCGTAGCGCAGATCGATCTCGTTCTGGCCGGGCCCGTTCTCGTGATGGGTGTACTCGACCTGGATGTTCATCGCCTCGAGGTGCTGGATCGCGGTGCGCCGGAAGTCCTGACCCTGGCCGCGGTGCACGTGGTCGAAGTAGCCCGCGTGGTCGATCGGCACCAGCGGCTCACCCTGCCGGTAGGGCTGCTCGAACAGGTAGAACTCGATCTCGGGATGGGCGAAGAACTCCAGCCCCTTCTCCTCCGCGCGCGCCATCGCGTCGCGCAGCACGCGCCGCGGATCGGAGGCGGCCGGCTCCCCGTCCGGGGTGAGCACGTCGCACATCATGCGCCCGGTCGCGTTGGTCTCCCCCCGCCAGGACAGCAGCTCGAAGGTCCCCGGGTCGGGCTGCAGGAGCATGTCCGACTCGTAGCTGCGGGTCAGCCCCTCGATCGTCGAGCCGTCGATCCCGATCCCCTCGGTGAATGCGGTCTCGAGGTCCGAGGGGGAGATCGCGATGGACTTCAGCGTGCCCGCGATGTCGCAGAACCACAGGCGGATGAACCGCACGTCCCGGTCCGAGACGGTGCGGATGACGTCGTCGTGGAGATGTTCCATGGGCTCAGTCTGCCGCAGGGGCGGCCGACGGGGACAGCACGGGGCCTAGACCCCTTCTGGCCGGTCCGGACCACGCAGCGCCCCGGCCTCCTATGCCAAGGGCGGGGCGCTGCGTTCCCGTAGCGACGGCAGGTTCAGTCGTGCCGGCGCCTGGACCAACGGGACCGCCAGATCAGCCGCCGAAGTCCTGGGAGAGGTACCACTTGCCGTCGCTGGCCTTGACCATGGTGAACGGCGATCCGGAGGCGGAGACAGTGATCGTGCCGTCCTCGTTGGCCGTCGACTCGAGGGTGTCTTCGGTGAAGAGCGCGACCACTTCGGGGGTGAACGACTCCATCATGCCGGTGGACTCGAGACCCTCGGCGCAACCGGCGAGCACGTCACCGGAGATCGGCGCATCGGCTGCCGGATCGTAGACGAGACCGCACGCGGCCTCGGCGTCCTGCTCGCCGATGGCGCTGAAGAACGCGATCGCCTGCTGCTCAGCGGCTGTGAGGTCGTCCTCGGTGACCTCGGTGGCCCCTTCGTCCGCACCGTCCTCCTCAGCGGGCTCCTCCTCGGCGCCTTCGTCCGAGGCGGCGTCCTCCTCTGCCCCCTCGTCGGAGGCGCCGTCCTCTTCGTCGGCCGCAGCCCCCTCGTCCTCGACGACCTCGGTCTCCTCGGTGGTGGGCTCCTCCTCGTTCCCCCCGCAGGCCGCCGCACCGGCGACGATCGCGAGCGCCCCCAGGCCTGCGGCCACTCCCCGCACGGTCCTCCGCATGATCGACGTCATCTCTCTGTCCTCCCTCGTGATGCCGGCTGGGATGCCGGCTGAAAGAATCCTGGCACAGCGCGGACCGTCCGGCGATGGGGAGAGGTGCCCATGGATCGGGCGGACCGAGCCTCCGCGGCGGCAGGGCCATCGCGCGGACGGGACTAGGCTGAGGGCTCGATCCCTCGATGTCCCACCCCTGTTCAGGAGCCTCTCGTGAGCACCCCGTCCCCCGCCGGTCCCCCGGCTCCGGCGAAGATCCGTCTGCGTCACCTGCAGGAGGCCAAGACCCGCGGCCGTCCGTTCTCGATGCTCACCGCCTACGACCAGTTCTCCGCCCAGGTCTTCGAGGAGGCCGGCATCGAGGTGCTGCTGGTGGGCGACTCCGTGGGCTCCACCGTGCTGGGGCACACCACCACCACGGCCACCACCCACCAGGACATGCTCACCTTCACCGGTGCGGTCACGCGCAGCGTGCACCGCCCGCTGGTGGTCTCCGACCTCGCCTTCGGCACCTACGAGGCCGGGACCGCGGAGGCGCTGCGCCACGGCGTCGAGCTGGTCCGCGCGGGCGCGGAGGCGGTCAAGCTCGAGGGCGGCGCCGAGGTCGCCGCGCAGATCCGCACGCTGGTCACCGCCGGCATCCCGGTGATGGGGCACCTCGGCTTCACCCCGCAGTCGGTCAACGCCCTCTCCGGCCACCGCGTCCAGGGCCGCGACGAGGAGGCCGCGCAGAAGCTCGTGGACGACGCCCTCGCGGTCCAGGACGCCGGCGCCTTCGCCGTGGTGCTCGAGCTGGTCCCCGCCGCGGTCGCCGCGCGCGTCACCGAGGCGCTGCGGGTGCCGACGATCGGCATCGGCGCGGGGCCCCACTGCGACGGCCAGGTCCTGGTGTGGCAGGACATGGCCGGACTCTCCGGCTTCCACGGGAAGTTCGTGAAGGCCTTCGCGGATCTGCGCGGCGACCTGCAGCGCGCGGCCGCGGAGTATCGCGAGGAGGTCGTCGCAGGCACCTACCCGGGCCCGGAGCACTCCTTCGACTGACGGCCCCGGCGCCCGCCGGGTCCGCGGGCGCTCAGCGGGGGTCGTCGGCCTCCGCGGGCGGCGATTCCTCGCCGTCCCAGGCGGCATCGTCCGCATCCCACTGCTCGTTGCGCGTGGCGGCGGTCTCGAGCGCCCGCTCCGCCTCCGCGCGCGTGGCGTAGGGGCCCATCAGCTCCGTGCCCGGGGACTGTCGGCCCTCCTCCACGCTGCCGGTGGTGAGGTTGTAGTAGAACTGCGTGCCCTCGCTCACGTCGGACTCCTTCGCGGTCGGTGAGAGACTGGTGGACATGACTGTAGAGCAGGAATGGACCCGACCAGAAGGGCGCGCGGTGCTCGTTCCCGGCACCGTCGGCCCCCGCCGCAGCGTGCCGGGCCGGATCACGCGCCCCGAGTACGTCGACAAGGACGAGGCCGTCTCCGACACCGGCCCCTTCGTCCAGAGCGCGGACGTCATCGCCCGGGTCCGGGAGGCCTCGCGCGTGGCCGCCCTCGCCCTGCAGGCCGCCGGGGAGGCGGCGCGCCCCGGCGTGACCACCGATCACATCGACGCCGTCGTCCACGACGTGCTCCTCGAGAACGGCGCCTACCCCTCCACGCTGGGATACCTGGGGTTCACGAAGTCCTGCTGCACGAGCCTCAACGAGGTCATCTGCCACGGCATCCCGGACTCCACCGTGATGCAGCCGGGCGACCTGCTCAACGTCGACGTCACCGCCTTCCTCGACGGCGTCCACGGCGACTGCAACGCCACCTTCGAGGTGGGCGAGGTCCACCCCCGCGCCCATGACCTCGTCGAGGGGGCGCACGAGGCGATGATGCGGGGCATCAAGGCGGCACGGCCGGGACGCCAGGTCAACGTCATCGGCCGCGTGATCGAGAAGTACGCCGCGCGCCGCGGGTACGAGTCGGTGCGCGACTACACCGGTCACGGTGTGGCCGAGGGCTTCCACAACGGCCTGGTGATCCCGCACTACGACGCGGCGCCGATGTTCGACGACGTCATCACCGAGAACATGACCTTCACGATCGAGCCGATGATCACCGCCGGCTCCCAGGAGTGGGAGATGTGGGACGACGGCTGGACCGTGGTCACCAAGGACCGCTCCTTCTCCGCCCAGTTCGAGCACACCATGCTCATCACCGACCAGGGTCCGGAACTGCTGACCGTCGTCTGAGAGCTCCGGTACGCTGGGCCGCCGTGAGAGCGGCCCGGCCGGGCACGCCGATCCGCCGGGCGATCCCCCGTTCGGCGCCCCCGGACTCAGGAGATGCGATGAGCAAGAAGGCCTTCGGGATCGATATCGGCGGGAGCGGCATCAAGGGTGCTCCCGTCCACCTCGGCAAGGGCGAGCTCGCCGCGGACCGGCTGCGCCTGGCCACCCCGCAGCCCTCGACCCCGGACGCCGTGGCGGACACGGTAGCCGAGCTCGTCTCCTCCTTCGAGATCGAGGACGGGATGCCCGTGGGCGTCACCTTCCCCGCGGTCATCCAGGACGGCGTGGCCCTCACCGCCGCGAACGTCGACGACGCCTGGATCGGCACCGACGTGGACGCCCTGCTCACCGAGCGCACCGGCCACGACGTCTTCGTGGTCAATGACGCCGACGCCGCCGGCATCGCCGAGATGACGTTCGGCGCCGGTCGCGGCACCACCGGGGTGGTCCAGGTGATCACCCTGGGCACCGGCGTGGGCAGCGCGACCTTCGTCGACGGGAAGCTGGTGCCGAACACCGAGCTGGGTCACCTGCTGCTGCACGGCGACTCGGCGGAGAAGTACATGGCCAGCTCCATCCGCGAGAAGGAGGAGCTGGACTGGGGGACCTGGGCCGGACGTCTCCAGGAGTACTTCTCGCATCTCGAGTTCCTCTTCAGCCCCACCCGCATCATCGTCGGCGGCGGGGTCTCGAAGAAGCACAAGAAGTTCCTGCCGCTGCTGGACCTGACGACGGAGATCGTGCCCGCGGAGCTGCGCAACGAGGCGGGCATCATCGGTGCCGCCGTGCTGGCGCGCGCCGAGCAGAAGGCCCGCCGCTCCCGCTGAGGCCCCGACGGCCCCGCGGCCGAGCGCGGGGCGGACCAGCCGGCCTGTAAGCCGGGTTCTGTGATCGGCAGCCATCCCTCTCGGGTCGCCGTCGCCGACGACCTCCAGCGGTCCACCCGGGGACTCGGGCCGGCGCCCTCATGCGTCCCCTGTCTGACCTTGCTCCCGGTGGGGTTTACCGTGCCGACCTCGTCACCGAGGCCGCGGTGGTCTCTTACACCACCCTTTCACCCTTACCGCCGCCCCGAGGGGCGGAGGCGGTCTGCTCTCTGTGGCACTGTCCCGCGGATCACTCCGGGTGGGCGTTACCCACCACCGTGCCGGATGGAGCCCGGACTTTCCTCGGCCCCGGGGCGAGCCCCGAGGACGCGGCTGCCCGGCCGACTGGTCCGGGGCCGAGTCTACGCCGCCCGCCGGCCCTTCCCGGCGTGCCCCGGGGCCGCCGGGCCATGACGTGCGGAAGGTCTCGTGGGCAGCGGCCGGGACCACCACCCGATGCCGCTGAGAATGGAGGGATGCTCATCCTGCTGCCGCCCTCGGAGACGAAGACGCGACCCCCGGAGGTCGGATCCCCGCCGTTCTCCCTCGAGGACCTGTCGCTCCCGGCGCTGCACGGGCCGCGCGAGACGATGCTGCGCGCCGCCCGGCGCACCGCCGCCGCCGCGGACGGCGGCACCCGTCTGGGGGTGCCCGCCTCCGCCCCGGAGCTGGTGGGACGCATGCTGCACCTCGAGGCCGAACCGGCCGCCGCACCGCTGCGCGTGTACTCGGGGGTGCTGTACGACCAGCTGGACCCGGCCTGGATCCCCACGGAGGAGCGGCGCGTGCTGATCCAGAGCGCCCTGCTGGGGCTGGTCGACGCCGGTGCCGACCGGATCCCGGCGTATCGCCTCTCCGCCGGCTCCTCGGTGTCCCGCCTGGGCTCGGTGGGCTCGTGGTGGCGCGCCTCCCTGCGGCCGGTGGCCGCGGAGCTGCTGGGCGAGCAGGCGGAGGGCGCCTCCCCGCTGGTGATCGACGCGCGGTCGGGCAGCTACCGGTCGATGATGGCGGTGCGCAGCACGCGGGACGTGCCCGTGCTCGCGATCTCTCCCGTGCAGGAGCGCGGCGGCGCGCGCACGGTCGTCTCGCACGACGCCAAGCGCTACCGCGGCCTGGTGACCAGGGCGCTGCTGGCCGCCGACACCGTGCCGTCCACGCCGGACGAGGTGGTCGATGTGGCACGGGCCGGACTGCCGGAGGGTCTGCGCGTCGAGCTCGAGGACGACGCGCTGGTCGTCATCGATCCCGTGGACTGACCGGCCGGCACGGCGTCCGGGTCGATCAGCCGGCGCGACCGTTCCAGGGATCGCTGCGATGGGTGCTGCGCAGCACCTCGAGCTCGGGCATCGTCTCGTGCAGCAGCTGCTGCGCCAGCGGCAGCCAGAGCGCCTCGCTCGCCGCGTGCGGGACGTCGATCAGGGCCGGCACCCGCGACGGATCGGCCGCGGACTCCAGGTGCTCGAGGGCCGGGTGATGACGCAGGTCGGAGGTGATGTAGGCGTCCACGCCGGCAGCGCTCGCCGCGCCGAGGAAGGAGTCCCCGGCGCCGGGGCACACGGCGAGGGTGCGCACCATCCGGTCCGGGTCGCCGGTGTGGAGGATGCCGCGAGCGGTGGCAGGGACCAGGTGGGACAGGGCCTCGGTCAGATCGCCGATCGTCGTCGGCGCCGGCAGGGTGCCGACGGCTCCGAGCCCGATCCGGCGGGATCCGTGGGCGGCGGCCGTTCCGTCGGACTCCGACGCCCCGGGCACCAGCGGCGCCACGCCCTGGAGGTCCAGCAGGTCGATCCAGGCGCCAACGGTGCCGCGGGAGGAGCGGTCCACGTTGGTGTGCCCGCCCCACAGCGCGGTGCCGTGACGCAGCAGGGCCGTGACCACCGCTCCCTTGCCGTCGTCGGCCGGAAGGAAGCTCGCCCCGCGCAGCAGCAGCGGATGGTGGGTGATGACCAGCTGGGCGTCGCGCTCGACAGCTTCCCGGGCCACCGCCACGGTGGGATCCACGGCCAGCAGCACCCGGTGCACCTCCGCGGCCCGCTCCCCCAGCACCAGCCCGACGCGATCCCAGGGCTCCGCCCAGGCGAGCGGGTAGGTCTCCTCGAGGACGCCGGTGACGGCGCCGACGGTGGGGTGTTCGCTGCGGGACATCACGCCCCCAGCGTACGGGCCTCGACGAGCGCGGCCTGATAGGCCTTCCAGGGCATCAGCACGCACTTCACGCGCGCGGGGAACTTCGCGGCGCCCAGCAGCGCCACCCCGTCCCCGAGCAGCTCCTCGTCCCCCGCGAGGCGGCCGCGGGAGCGCATCGCCGCCTCGAGGTGGTCGCTGACCGGCTGGATCTCGTGCACGGGACGCCCGATCAGCAGGTCCGCCATGATCGAGGCGCTCGCCCGGCTCATCGCACAGCCGACGGCCTCGTAGGAGACGTCCTGGACGAGCTCGTCGGCCCCGAGTCGGAGACGGAGGGTGATCTCGTCGCCGCAGGTGGGATTGACGTGGTGGACCTCGGCGTCGAAGGGCTCGCGGAGCCCCGCGTGCAGCGGTCGCTTGTCGTGCTCCATGACGATCTCGGTGTACAGCGAGGACAGGGGGTTGCTCATGAGAGGGATCCGAAGAAGTCGATGGTGCGGGCGACGCCGGCGATCAGGGCGTCGACCTCGGAGGGCGTGGTGTGCACGGAGAAGCTGGCGCGGGTGGTGCCGTGCAGGCCGAACCGGCGGTGCAGCGGCCAGGCGCAGTGGTGCCCCACCCGCACCTCGATGCCCAGGGAGTCGAGCACCTGGCCGACGTCGTGCGGATGCCGCCCGGCGAGATCGAAGGAGACCGCGCCGCGGCGCTCGGGCCCGTCGGCCGGGCCGATCACCCGCACGCCGTCGATCGCGGTCAGACCGCGCAGGGCCCGGCGGGTCAGCTCCTGCTCGTGCGCGGCGACCGCGTCCATCCCCAGTGCCGTGAGGTAGTCGCAGGCGGCGGCGAGGCCGACGGCCTGGGAGATCGGTGGGGTGCCGGCCTCGAAGCGCGCGGGCGGCTCCGCGTACGTGCTGCGGTCCATGTGGACCGTCTCGATCATCGAGCCACCGGTGAGGAAGGGCGGCATCGCCGCGAGATGCTCGTACCGTCCCCAGAGGATCCCGATGCCGGTGGGACCGTACATCTTGTGCCCGGACACGGCCGCGAAGTCGACGCCGAGCGCGGCGACGTCGACGCTCATGTGCGGGGCGGACTGCGCCATGTCGAGCACCGTCAGCGCTCCGACGGATCGCGCGGCCTCGACCAGGCGCTCCACCGGGGTGACGGTGCCCAGCACATTGGACTGGTGGGTGAGGGCGATGACCCGGGTGCGATCGGTGACCAGGGAGTCGAGGTCCGTCAGGTCGAGCGTGAAGTCCTCGGCGACGGGGATCCAGCGCAGCGTGGCGCCGGTGCGGCGGGCGAGCTCCTGCCAGGGCACGAGATTGGCATGATGCTCCATCTCGGTCACGAGGATCTCGTCGCCCGCCCGGACGCGCAGGTGGTCCGGGACGGTCTCGTCCCCGCTGCCCAGGGAGTGGGCGACGAGGTTGAGCGCCTCGGTGGTGCTCCGGGTGATGACGACCTCGTCCGGCGAGGGTGCGCCGAGGAAGGCGGCGATCGTCTCCCGCGCGTCCTCGTAGGCATCGGTGGCAGCGGAGGCCAGGCGGTGGGCACCGCGCTTGACGGCGGCGTTGTCCCGGGTGAGGAAGGCGACCTCGGCGTCGATGACCTGGCGAGGCCGCTGGGAGGTGGCGCCGCCGTCGAGGTAGATCAGGGGCGTCTCGGGATCGAGGCGGCGTTCCAGGATCGGGAAGTCCGCCCGGATCGCCTCGAGGTCGAACGGACTGCGGGGGGTGCTCACCGGCGCGGCTCCTTCTGCGCACGGGACCGCGGCGCCGTCGGTGGGGCGATCGGGCCGTGCAGGACGGTTCTCCCAGTATAGGAACCATCCCGGCGCACCGACCGGCCATGAGATCCTGGCCTCAGTCATCGCGGCGGAGTTCCGCCCCCTGCCCCCTCGAGGAGGACTCGTCATCGAGACCCTGATCCTGGCCGCCCTCGTGGTGGCCGTCCTGACCTCGCTCGTCCTGCTCATCGGCCAGATGCTCGTGCGTCGCCGCCGCGACCGCGAGGAGGCCGAGCGCACCGGGCACTCGCCCGAGGAGATGCGCACCCCCGAGCAGCAGGCCCGTGACCGGCAGACGGCCGTGATCTGGGGCTGTGCGATCGTTCTGGTGCCGGCCTTCCTGGCGGCCGCGTACCTGCTCACGCGCTGAGGCACCGGGCGGTGGACGATCCTGGGCCGCCACGGCTCTTTACCACGATCCCAGAGGCGGCTACGATCGCGGGGCCTGCCGATCCGCACGGAGATCCCCTCGGCAGTCGGGACACCGCCTTGAGCTCCCCCCCCCGTGGCGACACCGTCGTGCACCGCGGGGCCATGCCCCCGACACTGGAGAAGGTCACCATCGCAACCCCGGACAGCCGCCGTTCCGAGCAGCCCCCGCCACCACCGCTGCGCCGCCGCGCCGTGATGAAGGGTGTCGTGTGGACGGCGCCCGCCGCGGCGTTCTCGGTCGCAGCTCCGGCCCTGGCGGCTTCGGGCGCCACGCCCACACTGGAGTTCGAAGTCCCCTCGTTCGAGATGGCGAGCTGCGGAACCCTCGAGGAGGTCGTCATCCACGCGACGACCGACGGCTCCCAGCACGTGCCGCCGGGGACGGTCATCACTATCACCCTGCCGGAGGGCTTCGAGTTCGTCGATGGCTCCACCTCCCCGCTCGAGTTGACGGTGGAGGCCGAGGGGATGGTCGTGCTTCCTGCCGTCCGGGCCCCGCTCTCCTCCGATGGCGCCGTGGTGGAGGCCCGCAGCGGCTCGCTGCTGGCCACTGCCGAGATCGCTCTGGGCCCGCCTGTCGGGACCCGGCTCTACGCCGGGAACGTGAGCTTCGTCCCGCACTTCCTCGCCCTGCCGGAAACGGGCCTACCGTCGGGTTACCGCTTCGAGAGCATCCATGCGACCGACGGCGCCGTCTTCGTCACGCTCGGCGACGGGACCTTGTGGGTGGCGCGCGAGAACCCGACCACCGGAACGGCCACCGGGCCGGTGACCTGGTACAGCACCGGCCTCGTCGCCGACGCCGCCGAGACTCTCATCTCCTCCAGTCCCAACGTCTACGACAGCCTCCTCCTGGTCGACGGAGCGCTCCACACCGTCACGGTCAGCGGCACCTGGACCACGACGCCCACCACCTCTCCCCTCGCGAACCCTCCCGGCGGCGCGCCCGTGCAAATCGGGGTGAGCAACGGCGTCGGCACCTTCTACGCCGAGACCGCGGACGGGCGCCTGTGGTCGACCCCGCGCTCCGGCGGCTCACGGGGGACGTGGTCGCAGATCACCGGGTTCCCCACGCCGCTGACGGACTGGTTCATCCAGCGCGGGAACGGCTCGGAGGTCGTCTGGGTGATCGGCGCCGACGGCGCGCTCTACTCGAACAACGCCACGACGGGAGCACGCCCCTCCGTGCTCACGAACCGCCGGCATGCGTCCGCGGCCTGGGTCGCGCCACTCTCGCACTTCGCGAAGAACCATGCGGACTCGGCCATGGGCGGCAGTGGAGCAGCCTTCGTGGACGCGGGCGGCAACATGTTCCACTCCAGCGGGGCGCAGAACCGGGACTTCAGCGGAGTGCTCGCCGGGCAGTTGGGCGATCTGGAGCTGCTGCGCACCGTCGATTCCCTCGGCGCGACGACGAACACCATCATCCACGTCGTCGACGGCGGACGGCTCTACGCCGCGGACCTCACCAACAGCGTGCCCTTCGCCGACATCACCCCGCCGCAGAGCCTGCTCCAGGGCGCCACGATCGTGGACGCGCATTCGACCGGGTCCGGTCTCAGCGGCAGAACCTTCGCGATCGACTCGAACTCCGTCGTCTGGGTGAGCAACCGGTACGTCTCCGGCACGCCGCGCTGGAGCCGCGCCGACGGGCTCCCCGCCCGCCTCGACGCGGACGGCATCGTCCAGGACGGCAAGTTCACCTACGTGCTCGGGGGCCCCGACAGCTGCCCGAGCTGAGTGAGTGACGCCCGTGACCCGGCCCGACTGGATGACCCTGTTCCTGGACACACCGATCGCCCGGTGGCGGGCAGCCGTCCGGTTCTGGGCGGCGATCACCGGAACCGCGGTCTCGCCGAGTCGCGGTGAGAACGGCCAGTTCGTCACCCTGCGCCCGCCGCACGGCGACGCCTGGTTGAAGCTCCAGGCCATCGACGCCCCCGCACCCCGGATGCACCTCGACCTGGACGCCGCTGACCGTCCGGGCGCGATCGCCGCCAGCCGCAACCTCGGCGCCACACGCGCCTGGACCTATCACGACGTCGCCGTCATGCGTTCACCCGGGGGCGTCCTGTTCTGTCACACCCTGGGCGAGGAGGGGCATCGGCCCCGGATGCAGCGGGACGGGCTCGCCCTGGTGGCCGACCAGGTCCGCCTCGCCGTCCCCGCGCGGTTCTGGGAGGTCGAGCTCGAGTTCTGGCGCGGCGTGACCGGTCTGCCGATGACGCTCGGCGCACGTGGTGAGAGCGCAGTCCTCCGCGATGACGATCCCACCGGTCCGCCGCGGATCCTGCTGCAGCGCCGGCTCGGTGACGCACCGCGCGTCCGGGCGAACCTGGACGTCCTGGTGCGCGATCTGCGATCGGAGATCCAGCGCCACGAACGTCTGGGCGCCCGCCGGCTCGCGGACGACGGGCGGCGGATCCGCCTGATGGCGCCTTCCGGGCACGTCTATCGCCTCACGGCGGGGGATCCGAGCAGCGCCCTCGTCGCGGACTCTCTGTGAACGCGCGAAAGCCCCTCCCCCGGGCCGTCCTGCTGCCCGGTGGGAGGGGCTCTCGAGTACCGGTGGGTCGTGAGGGGCTCGAACCCCCGACCTTCTGGGTGTAAACCAGACGCTCTGACCAGCTGAGCTAACGACCCTGGCGGGGATTCCCCCTGCTGCGCCCGGGCGTGGGCGCAGCGCTGAGATCAGCCGGCGCGGCTGGCCAGGCGCGTGCCCGTCCAGTCCGGGGCCAGGCTCACAGAGCTCAGCACGCGCAGGCCCGCGGTGCCGGCGCACTCCTGGATCTCACCGGGGAGCACATGGCCGTCGCGTCCGGCCTTCGGGGTGACGATCCAGACCGGGGCGCCCGGGGCCAGCGCGCGGAGCGTGTCCACCATGGCGTCGGTGAGGTCACCGTCGCCGTCGCGCCACCACAGCACCACGGCATCGACGATCTCCTGCGTGTCCTCGTCCTCGAGCTCCTCACCGATGAGGTCCTCGATCGCGTCGCGGAGGTCGAGATCGACGTCGTCGTCATAGCCGATCTCCTGCACGATCTGACCCGAAGTGAGGTTCAGCACCTCTTTGAGGGTGCTGGACGAAGGGGCGTCGGCCGACGGTGACAAGAAAGGGCTCCTCAGGGGTGGGGTCGAAAACGTTCGCGCGAGGCCTGGAGGTGCCCGAACGGGCCCAGGGCCGGGCTGCGCGCGGCCGATTCTATGTCACGCGCCACCTTCGTGCACGTCGGGACCTCCGTCCCGCCCCCGGGGCGCCGGGCGCATCCGGGAAACAGGTGTCCTGCGTGTCACATCAGGGGGCCGGTCACGGCGATCCCAGAGCCTCAGGGCGACGGTAGGCTTGCTCGCACCGAGGCCGACGGAGCCGGGCCCACCGGCGTTCCTCAGCTCCCAGGCCGGTCCATCGCCTCCCGTAGAGAGAAGGACAGTGTGACTTCGCACGAGACCCCTCGTCCCATCGGCATCAACCTGCCGAGCCATGCGCAGGACCCGGACCCGGAGGAGACCCGGGAGTGGTTGGAGTCGTTCGACGGCCTCGTCGAGCACCGCGGTCCGGAGCGGGCGTCCGAGGTCGTCCAGAGCCTCGTCCAGCACGCCCGCGACGAGGATCTCGATCTGCCGGACACGCTGATGACGGACTACGTCAACACGATCTCCGTGCAGAACCAGCCCGAGTACCCCGGTGACGTGGAGCTCGAGAAGGAGCTGCGCAACATCAACCGCTGGAACGCGGCGATGGTGGTCCATCGCGCCCAGCGGCCGGGGGTGTCCGTGGGCGGCCACCTCTCGAGCTACGCCTCCATCGCCACGATGTACGAGGTGGGCTTCAACCACTTCTTCCGCGGCCACGATCATCCCGGCGGCGGCGACCACGTCTTCTTCCAGGGGCACGCCTCCCCCGGCATCTATGCGCGCGCGTACATGATGGGTCGGCTCTCGGAGCAGGATCTCGACGGCTTCCGCCAGGAGTTCTCCAGCGAGCACGGCATGCCCTCCTATCCGCACCCGCGCGCGATGGAGGATTTCTGGGAGTTCCCCACGGTCTCGATGGGGATCGGCCCGGTCGCCGCGATCGAGCAGGCCTCCTTCGACCGCTACCTCCACAACCGCGATCTCAAGGACACCAGCGACCAGCACACCTGGGCCTTCCTCGGGGACGGCGAGATGGACGAGGTCGAGTCCCGCGGCGCGCTGCACATCGCCGCCAAGGAGCACCTGGACAACCTCACCTTCGTCGTCAACTGCAATCTGCAGCGGCTCGACGGCCCCGTGCGCGGCAACGGCAAGATCATCCAGGAGCTGGAGGCGCAGTTCCGCGGCGCGGGCTGGAACGTCATCAAGCTCATCTGGGGCTCCGGATGGGATCCGCTGCTCGAGGCCTCGAATGACGGTGCGCTCATCGACCTGATGAACGCCACCCCGGACGGCGACTACCAGACCTACCGGGCGGAGTCCGGCGCTTTCATCCGTGACAACTTCTTCGGCCGCGACCCGCGCACCAAGGCGCTCGTCGAGGATCTCAGCGACGACGACATCTGGTGGAAGCTCAACCGGGGCGGCCATGACGCGAAGAAGATCCACGCCGCGTTCAAGGCCGCCACCGAGCACAAGGGCGCGCCGACCGTCATCCTCGCCCAGACCGTCAAGGGCTACCGCCTGGGCAAGAACTTCGCGGGCCGCAATGCGACCCACCAGATGAAGAAGTTCACGCTCGAGGACCTCAAGGCGCTGCGCGACACCCTGCGCATCCCGGTCTCCGACGAGCAGCTCGAGTCCGGCAGCGTCTACGACGCCCCGTTCTACCTGCCCGAGCCCGATGCCCCGGTGATGAAGTACCTCAAGGAGCATCGCTCGGCCCTCGGCGGCCCCGTCCCCTCCCGCCGCACCGAGCACAAGCCGCTCCAGCTGCCGGGCGACAAGGCCTACGAGGTCACCCGTCGCGGATCGGGCAAGCAGGAGATCGCCACCACGATGGCCCTGGTGCGACTGCTCAAGGACCTCATGCGCGACAAGGAGACCGGTCGGCGCTGGGTGCCGATCGTCCCCGACGAGGCGCGGACCTTCGGCATGGACTCGCTGTTCCCGACGGCGAAGATCTACAACCCCGACGGCCAGAACTACCTCTCGGTGGATCGGGACCTGCTGCTGGCCTACAAGGAGTCCACCTCCGGCCAGATCAAGCACATGGGCATCAACGAGATCAGCTCGACCGCGGCGTTCACCGCGGCGGGCACCTCGTACGCCACCCATGACTTCCCGATGATCCCGTTCTACATCTTCTACTCGATGTTCGGGTTCCAGCGCACCGGCGACTTCTTCTGGGCAGCCGGCGACCAGATGGCCAAGGGCTTCGTGATCGGTGCGACCGCCGGCAAGACCACCCTCGCCGGCGAGGGCCTGCAGCACATGGACGGCCACTCGCCGATCCTGGCCTACACCAACCCCGGCACGGTCATCTACGACCCGGCCTACGGCTACGAGCTCGGGCACATCATCCGCGACGGCCTGCAGCGCATGTACGGCGAGGACGACCGCCTGCAGGAGGTCTTCTACTACATCACCGTCTACAACGAGCCGCTGGTGCAGCCGGCGGAGCCGGAGGGCCTGGACGTCGAGGGGCTGCTCAAGGGCATGTACGTCGTCGAGCCCGCGCCCGAGGGCGAGGGCCCCGAGACCCAGCTGCTGGCCTCCGGCGTGGGCGTTCCGTGGGCGCGGCACGCCCGCGAGCTGCTCGCCGAGGACTGGGGCGTGCGCTCCACCGTGTGGTCGGTGACCTCGTGGACGGAGATGCGCAAGGACGCCCTGGAGGCGGAGAAGCACAACCTCCTGCACCCCGAGGAGCCCCGCACCCCGTGGATCTCCGAGCGCCTCGACGGCGTCGAGGGACCGTTCATCGCGACCTCCGACTACGACTTCCTGGTCCCGGACATGATCCGCGAGTGGATCCCCGGTCGCTACGGCGTGCTCGGGGCCGACGGCTGGGGCTTCTCCGACACCCGCCCCGCCGCGCGGCGCCACCTGAAGATCGACGCGCACTCCATGGTCGTCAAGGCGCTGCAGCTGCTCGCCAAGGACGGCAAGGTCGACCCGTCGGTGGTGCGTCAGGCCATCGACAAGTACGAGCTGACCGACGTCAACGCGGGCCAGTCCGGCTCCTTCGGCGGCGAGTCCTGATCACGGACACCGGGCCGCTCGCCGTTCGCGGCGGCGGCCCGGTGGTCTCCCTCTGCACGGCCCGTCTCCCACCGCGAGCGGGCCGTCCCTCATCCTCACTCCCTGGAGGTACCTGTGCTCGCGTTCGTCTGCCCCGGCCAAGGGGCGCAGAAGCCCGGATTCCTGAGTCCCTGGCGTGAGCTGCCCGGGGTCGACGAGGCGCTGTCCTCCCTCTCCGAGGCCGCCGGCGTCGACCTGCTGCACCACGGCACCGCATCCGATGCCGAGACCATCCGCGACACCGCGGTCGCCCAGCCGCTGCTGGTGGCGGCGGGGATCGTGGCCGCCGGCCGGCTGCGTGCCGAGGGTGAGCCGGCGCTCCCCGCCCCGGACGTCCTGGCGGGGCACAGCGTGGGCGAGCTGACCGCCGCGGCGCTGGCCCGTGTGCTCACCGACGAGGACGCGATGCGCCTGGTCGCCGTGCGCTCCGGAGCGATGGCCGCGGCGGCCGCCGCGGAGCCCACCTCGATGGCCGCGGTCGTCGGCGGCACCCGCGAGGGCGTGCTCGCCGCGATCGTGCGCCACGGCCTGCATCCCGCGAACATCAATTCCGCCGCCCAGGTCGTCGCCGCCGGCACCGCCGAGCAGATCGCGGCGCTGGGCGAGGACGCGCCGGCGCGCGCCCGTGTGATCCCGCTGCAGGTCGCCGGCGCCTTCCACACCCCGTACATGGCCGGTGCCCGCGAGGAGCTCGCCGCCTTCGCGCCGACCCTCCCCGTCGCCGATCCCGCGGTCCCGCTGGTCTCGAACGCCGGCGGCGAGGTCGTCACCTCCGGTGCCCGCTATCTCGAGCTCATCGTCGATCAGGTGGCCTCGCCCGTGGACTGGCAGGCCTGCATGGAGACCTTCCGTGCACGTGGTGTCACCGCGCTGATCGAGGTCGCCCCCGCCGGCACCCTCACCGGACTGGCCAAGCGCGATCTCAAGGGCATCGCCCTGGCGAACCTCAACACCCCCGACGATCTCGACGCCGCCCGCGCCCTCATGCGCGAGCACGCCGGCACCAGCCCCACCGACCAGGAGCACTGACATGGCCGTCTCCCTCAGCACCACGGCACCGGTCGCCGGCTCCCAGGTCCTCGCCTACGGCGCGGCCCGCGGTGATCTGGTGGTCCCGAACGATGATCTGGTGGGTCCGATCGACTCCTCCGACGAGTGGATCCGGCAGCGCACCGGCATCGTCACGCGCACTCGCGCCAGTGCCGAGGTGGGCGTCAAGGACCTCTCCCTCGCCGCGGCCCGGGAGGCGATCGAGACCTCGGGGATCGACCTCGAGACCCTCGACGCCATCATCGTCTCGACGATCACCTTCCCCTACGCGACTCCGTCGCTCGCGACCCTGCTGGCCGGCGAGCTGGGCCGGCCGGACGTCATCGCCTACGACATCTCCGCCGCCTGCGCCGGCTTCGCCTACGGCATCGGGCAGGCCGATGCGCTGATCCGCTCGGGGTCGGCCCGCAACGTGCTGGTGATCGGCGCGGAGAAGCTCTCCGACTTCGTCTCCCCCACCGACCGCTCGATCTCCTTCCTGCTGGGCGACGGGGCGGGCGCCGCCGTCGTCGGCCCCAGCGACACCCCGCGCATCGGCCCCACCGTGTGGGGCAGCGCCGGCGACAACTGGAACACCATCCGCATGACCGGCTCCTCCCTCGACTTCCGCGACGGCAAGATCGGCTGGCCCACTCTCGAGCAGGACGGCCGCACGGTGTTCCGTTGGGCGGTGTGGCACACCGCCCAGAAGGTCCGCGAGATGCTCGAGCGCTCGGGGCTCACCGTCGAGGACGTCGACGTGTTCGTCCCCCACCAGGCGAACATGCGCATCATCGACGAGCTCGCCAAGCAGCTGAAGCTGCCGGAGGACGTCGTCATCGGTCGTGACATCGCCGACACCGGCAACACCTCCGCGGCCTCGATCCCGCTGGCCACCCACCGCCTCCTCGCCGAGGGCGCCGCGCGCAGCGGCGATGTGCTGGTCCAGTTCGGCTTCGGCGCCGGCCTCGCCTACGCCGGTCAGGTGCTCATCCTGCCCTGATCCCTGCGCGGGACCGCGGGTGGACTGTCACCCGCATCACGGCGCAGGGATGACATCCTCTTCCCTGCCCGGAACACGGCGATCTCGCGGGTAGTCTGTGAGCGCCATCCAACCCATTGATCGAAGGAGCACCCATGGCACACACCGAGAACGAGATCCTCGAGGGCCTCGCAGAGATCGTCAACGAGGAGACCGGTGTCGCCACCGAGGACGTCAAGCTGGAGAAGTCCTTCACCGACGACCTCGACATCGACTCCATCTCCATGATGACCATCGTGGTCAACGCCGAGGAGAAGTTCGACGTCCGCATCCCCGATGAAGAGGTCAAGAACCTCGCGACCGTCGGCGACGCCGTCCGGTTCATCCAGGGCGCTCAGAACTGAGCCCCGCCTGACGCCCGGGACTCCGCCGTCCCGGGCGTCGCCGTCGTCCCACGCCCACCCCGACCCGGAGGTCCGCATGTCCGCTCCCCGCTCCCGAGTCGCCGTGACCGGCCTCGGCACCGTCAACCCCCTCGGCGGTGATGTCGGCTCGACCTGGGAGGCAGCCCTGGCCGGCACCTCCACGGCGCGCACGCTGGAGAACGACTGGAAGGAGCAGTACGGTCTGTCCGTCGACTTCGCCTGCCAGCTCGCTCCCGGCGCTCTCGAGCCCCTCTCGCGCCCCGAGGCGAAGAAGCTGGACCCCTCCGGCCAGTACTCGATGGTCGCGGCCCGCGAGGCCTGGGCCGACGCCGGCGCACCCGAGGTCGAGCCCACCCGCCTCGGCGTCGTGGTCGGCACCGGCATCGGCGGCATCTGGACCACGCTGGACCAGTGGGACGTGGTGCGCGAGCGCGGCGCGCGACGGGTCAATCCGTTCACCGTGCCGATGCTCATGGCGAACTCCTCGAGCGCGCAGATCTCCATGGAGCTGGGTGCCCGGGCCGGTGCGCACACCCCGGTCTCGGCCTGCGCCTCGGGCGCCGAGGCCGTCTCGCTGGGGATGGGGATGATCCGCGACGGTCGCGCCGACGTGGTCGTCGTCGGCGGGACGGAGGCGTGCATCCACCCGATGACGCTCGCCGCCTTCGCGAACATCCGGGCGCTCTCCGGCCGGGTCGACGATCCCGAGCACGCCTCGCGCCCGTACGACGTCGACCGCGACGGCTTCGTGCTCGGCGAGGGCGCGGCCATCCTGGTGCTCGAGAGCGAGGAGCACGCCGCGGCCCGTGGGGCGCGGGTGTATGCCTACGCCGCCGGTCGCGGCATGGCCTCCGACGCCCACCACATCTCGGCTCCCTCGGCCGAGGGGCAGGCCCGGGCCATCCGCGAGTCCCTCGAGGACGCCGGGCTCGCCGCGGGGGACGTCGCCCACGTCAACTCCCACGGCACCTCGACCCCGCTCGGCGACATCGGCGAGCTCAATGCGGTCTCCGATGCCCTGGGCGGCGTCACCGACCAGCTGGTGGTGACCTCTACGAAGTCCATGACCGGGCACCTGATGGGCGGTGCCGGAGCGCTCGAGTCGATCTTCGCGACGCTCGCCGCGCATCACCGCACGGCCCCGCCGACGATCAACATCGAGACCCTCGATCCCGAGACCCCGATGGCGATCGCGCAGAACACCCCGGTGTCGCTCCCCGAGGGGGACTTCGCCGTGCTGAACAACGCCTTCGGCTTCGGCGGCCACGACATCGCGGTGGCCTTCACCACCGCCTGACGCACCTCCGCGAGTACGGTGCGGTCCTGAACCAGAATCCCCACTGATCCGGTTCAGGACTGCACCGTTCTCGTCGGCGGACCGGTGACGGACGGGCGCGGGCGTCGTCTGTGCAGAGGTCTCAGCTGACGCGGTGCAGCCAGCGCATCGGCACGCCGGCTCCGGCGTGGCGATAGATCTCCAGCTCCTCGTCCCACGGCTCGCCGAGGGCGATGCCGAGCTCGCGCCGGAGTGCTCGTGGATCGTTCCCCGCCCGCTCCATGCAGCCGCGCACGTGGTCCTCGGTGAGCACCGTGTTGCCGGCGTGGTCCGTCGCAGCGTGATGGATGCCGAGCTCCGGGGTGCAGCTCCAGCGCGCCCCGTCCACGGTCGCGGTCGCTTCCTGGGTGACCTCGAAGCGCACCTCGTGCATGCCCCGCAGCGCGCTCACCAGCTGGGCGCCGGTGTCCTCGCGTCCTCGCCAGGTCATCTCGGCGCGCTGGAGGCCGCGCTCCACCGGCTGCTCCTCCCACCGGATGCGGGCGGGCATCCCGAGGACGCCGCTGGCGGCCCATTCGAGGTGCGGCGTGAGGGCTCGCGGAGCAGAGTGAACGTACAGTACGCCCTGGGTCATCTCGATCCTTCCGGTCTCCGATGCGTCTTCCCCAACGAATCGGTGCCGTGAATGGTTCGGAGGACTTCAGGGATCCTGCCGTGGCCGAGCTTAGAGGGTCTCCCGGATCTGGCGCAACGCCTGCTTCCGCACCGAACGCTCCAGGCCGTCGATGTAGAGCTCCCCGTCGAGGTGTCCCACCTCGTGCTGGATGAGCCGTGCGACGATCCCCTCCCCCGCGAGCTCCACGTCCTCGCCCTCGAGGTTCGTCCCCACGCAGCGGGCGTAGGCGGAGCGGGTGCGCGGGAAGAACAGCTGGGGCACCGACAGGCAGCCCTCGTCGTCGTGCTGCAGCTCCTCGGAGAGCTCGACGATGACGGGGTTGAGGATGTAGCCCACCTCGCCGGTCTCCACCAGGTGCCAGGAGAAGGCCCGCTGGGCGACGCCGATCTGGTTGGCGGCGACGCCGGCCCGCCCGTCGTCGTCGACGGTGTCCAGCAGGTCCCGCACCAGGGAGCGGGTTCCCTCGGTGATCTTCGTGATGGGATCGCAGGGGGTGCGCAGCACAGGATCGCCGACGATCCGGATGGGGCGGACGGTCACGCCGAGGTCTCCTCGTCCTGCTCGTCGCCCTCGGCGCCGAGGATCTGATGGGTGACCTCCACGCCGGAGGCGATGCTCCGCTCGACCGTGCAGCCGGCGGCGACGGCGCGGCCGAAGACCTTCACCACGGTGGCGATCTCCTGGGCGCTCAGGCCCTCGAGCGGGATCTGCACCTGCTCGGCGATGGTGAGGTAGCGGTTCTCGGACTCGTCGGAGAGGCCATGGGCCCACAGCCGCATCGGGAAGTCCTCTCCGAGCCGACGGGCGAGGTTCACGTCGCTGCTCATGCCGGCGCAGCCGATCAGCGCGAGCTTCAGCAGCTCGCCGGGGCTGACCTCGCCGTCGCCGTGTCCGATGGGGATCTCGACCCCGCGCTGGGTGCGGCCCATCAGGGTGCGGTGCCCGGTGCGATCCGCCCAGACGCTGCCGGGGCCGACCTCCTCCGGGAGCTCGAAGTGGTCATCGGGGAGGGCGGGCATCGTCCTACTCCTTCATGAGCAGAGTGGGGAACCTGAGCGGAGGGTGGAAACGACGCAGCCCCGGAGTGATCCGGGGCTGCGCTCCTTCTGGGGCTCCCGCAGTTGGATTCGAACCAACAACCCTTCGATTAACAGTCGAATGCTCTGCCGTTGAGCTATGCGGGATCAACCTGGACTACTTTAGCAGGCCCCTCCGGCCCTCCGCATCTCGAACGGGCCCCTCACCGGGGACTATGACGAAGGTTACCTCGCGAGGGCTTCGTGGTGCGCAGGGTCCGTCCCGGCGGCGGTCGCCCGGTCGGCCGCGGGGTCCGTCGACCCGCGGACCACGAGCTCGGGTTCGATCACCCGGGCCTCGACCTCTGCCGGCGAGCCCGGGTGCTCCGGCGTTCCCGCCGGAACGTGCCGACCGCCCTCCCCGATGAGCTCGAGCAGGCGCGTGGCGGCGAGCCGGCCGTACTCGACGGCGGAGCGGCCGACGGCGGTGATCCGTGGTCGATGGGTCCGGGCCAGCGGAGAGTCCTCGTAGCTGGCCACGGCGATGTCCTCCCCGACCCGCCATCCGGCCTCCTGCAGCACGCGGGCGCCCGCCAGCGCCATCTCGTCGGTGTCGAAGAGGAGTGCCGAGGGCGGTTCCCTCCGCGCGAGCAGCTCCGCCGTGACGGCCTCCGCGCCCCGGGTGCCGAAGCCGGCGTGGTCCAGCGTCCCCGTGACGGCACGCGCGGTGCACCGCTCCCGGAAGGCGCGGTCGCGCAGGGCGATGTGGAGCAGCTCCGCGTCGCCGGCGACACGGGCGAGACGGCGATGTCCACGGTCCGCGAGATGATCCACCAGCAAGCGCGTGGCGTGGGCGTCGTCGACGTAGACCGCGGGCAGCGCCCCGTGGTGACCGGGCCCTCCCACCACCAGAGCGGGCTGGCCGAGGTCCTCGAGGGCGGGGATGCGCGGATCGTCCACCCGCAGATCCACGACCACCACGCCGTCGACCTTCCGCTGGGCGAACCATCGCCGGGTGGTCTCGACCTCCGCGTCGGGAGAGTCGACGATCTTCATCTGCAGGGAGTAGTCCCGGGCGCTGAGCACCTCCTGCAGCCCGGCGACGAAGGCCCCGAAGAAGGCGTCGCTGCCCAGCTGTTCCGCGGGACGGGCCAGCACCATCCCGGCGGTGAGGACCGGCGCTCCGGCGAGTGCCCGGGCTGCCGGGGACGGCTCCCACTCGAGCTCCCGCGCGATGGAGAGGATGCGGGTGCGGGTGGCGTCGGAGACTCCTGGTCGGCCGTTGACCGCGAGCGAGACGGCCGCGGCGGTGACCCCGGCACGCTCGGCGATGTCGACGATCGTCACGCGCTGCCCACGCCCGCGCCCCCGGGGCCGGTCCTGCCTGCTCGTGGTCATGGTCCGACCTCCTCGCACGAGGGCGAGCGCCTCTCGCCCGTGGTGTTGCATGACAACAGTAGCGAATCCGTCCACGCGACCCCCGCGCCCGGCAGGTCCACGGCCTCGCGAGCCGTGGCATCAGTCCAGGTCACAGGGCGCCACCGTGGTAGATTCGTCGAGGTCCTGCGCGCAGGGCACGGCCCAGTAGCTCAGCCGGTCAGAGCAGCGGACTCATAATCCGTCGGTCGCGGGTTCAAGCCCCGCCTGGGCTACGCATCCGGTGCCGCGAGACAGCGGACGGGGAGAGGAGCGCGTTCGCCTCCCCTCCCCGTCGACGCCTCGCGATCGAGCGGACGCCCGACTCCCGCGAGCTAGGCGGAGCCGCCTCGACGCCCGGCCTCGCGCGGATCGGCCGAGTTCTGCTCACCGAAGCTCCCCGAGCTCTCCCGGCCGCCCTCGCGACCGGCGTCCACGGGATCGGCGGCGTTCTCCTGCCCGAAGCTGCCCGAGCTCTCCCGGCCCGCCTCGCGCGGATCGGCCGAGTTCTCCGCACCGAAGCTTCCCGAGCTGGCCTGGCCGCCCTGCTGCGCCTGCTGCTCCGTGTCGTCCCGGTTCCCGAACTGCCCGGGGTTGTTCTGATCAGCCATGATGGGTCTCCTTTCCTCATCCGCCGGCCTGTGCCGGCCGAGCACCGTGCCCGTGACCGGAACGTTATGACCCTCGCGGCGCGGCCCTCAAGGGATGAACCGATCGGAAGGTGAGACCGTGCGGCGGCCGCGGCACGGCCGTCCGTGCACGTCTGCTCGGACCTTCGCCGGGTGCAGGCGTGCCCTCGCGACGGCCGGAGCGGCCCTGTGCCGACGTCGTGCTGTCCCCCGGCACCGGGACGGGCATAGTCTCGGGCCACACGTCCCGACAGCACTCGGAGGGCCGTCATGAGTCCCAGCACTTCCCGGCGAGGCGTCCTCGTCCTGGCCGGATCCCTCATCGCCCTCGGCGTCACCGGATGCGGCGCCGGCATCCCGCGCGATGCCCAGGGCACGCTGCGGCGCGCCACCGGCGGCACGCTCCGGGTGGGCGCCTCGCAGAACCCGCCATGGGTCGACATCACCGCCGACGGTGCGGTCGACGGCTCCGAGGCGGAGCTGATCGAGGGCTTCGCCGCCACGATCGACGCCCGCATCGAGTGGATCCCCGGCGCCGAGAGCGTCCTCGCCCGCACCATGGAGGACGACGGCCTGGATGTCATCATCGGTGGACTGACCAGCGACACACCGTTCTCCGCCCAGATCTCTCCGACCAGACCGTATGCGACCGTTCAGGCTCCCGACGGCTCGACGCTGAAGAGGGTGCTCGGCGTCCGGCCCGGCGAGAACGCCCTCCAGGTCGCGCTCGAGCGGTACCTCGCCCGGGCCTCGGGGGACCTGTGAGCGCGCGCGGGGAGCCCGCTCCCGAGTTCGCTGCGCACTCGGGGCGCGACGCCCTGCCCGAGGAGCAGAGGTCGCTGCTGTCCCGGGCGATCCGGCTCGAATGGATCTCGATCGCCTGCACAGCGGTGACGGTGACGATGGTGGCCTCGCTCGCCGGCCAGTCCCAGGCGATGAAGGCCGCCTGGATCGAGGACGCGCTCGCTCTCCTCCCGCCGATCGCCTTCCTCGTCGCCACCCGGCGTATCCGCCGGGGACCGACCCGCGACTACCCCTATGGGCACCATCGGTCGATCGGCGTCGCGCATCTGGTCGCCGCCGTGGCGCTGCTGAACATGGGAGTCTTCCTCCTCGTGGACTCCACGATCAGCCTGGTGACCGTGGAGCGTCCCCCGGTGGGCCTCACCGTCCTGTTCGGGCAGGCGGTGTGGTCCGGATGGCTGATGATCGCTGTGCTCGTGATCGCCTGCATCCCACCGGTGATCCTGGGCCGGCTCAAGCTCGCGCTCGCCGAGCCGCTGCACGACAAGGTGCTGTACGCCGACTCCGACATGAACAAGGCGGACTGGTCCTCCTCGCTCGCGAGCATCGCCGGGATCATGGGCATCGGGCTGGGCCTGTGGTGGGCGGACGCGGTCGCGGCGCTCCTCATCGCGCTCTCCATCTCCCGTGACGGGGTGAAGAATCTCCGCGCGGCGATCCGTGGTCTCACCGATGGCGTCGCCCGCACCTTCGACGAGGAGGAGCCGCATCCGCTGATCGCCCGGCTCGAGCAGCGGGCCCAGGAGGCGCCGTGGGTCCTCGATGCCGCGGGCCGTGTCCGCGACGAGGGCCACGTGTTCCACGTCGAGATGTTCGTGGTCCCCGCGTCCGGCGAGGTGGTCACCGGTGCGATGTGCGAGGACCTGCGTGCGTCGCTGCACGACCTGGACTGGAAGGTGCACGACGTCGTCATCGCCCCGGTCGCCGAGCTCCCGGAGCATCAGGCCTTCCACCGGGGCTGAGCCGGCTCACAGCGGTTCGGTCCCCAGGTCCTTCACCGCCGGGCCCTCGAGGAGCGCGCCCTCGGCCGAGAAGCGGGACCCGTGCAGCGGGCAGTCCCAGGTGTGCTCGGCATCGTTCCAGCGCAGCACACCGGCCAGGTGAGTGCACACCCCGGAGACCGCGCAGGTGCGACCGTCGACGGTCGAGACGGCCACCGGTCGGGCGCCCCGTCGGCCGACGACCCCCTCGCCTTCTGAGGGCGGCCGGGACGGGAGCGGCCGCAGTGCGGCCCCCGCCCAGCCCGTCATCGCCTCGCGACCCGCCGCGGCCGTGAGCGCCGCCATCGCCGCGACCGCGGGGAGCCCTCCGCCTGCGGACCGCAGGGCCCCGAGCCACGACGGCGGCCGGTCCTCGATCGTCCCGGTGACGGCCAGGGCGCCGACGACGGCAGAGGTCATCCCCCACTTCGCGTATCCCGTGGACGCCAGGATCCTCCCGCCGCTGCCGGGCAGCGCACCGATCAGAGGCAGTCCGCTCGCGGACTCGTAGTCCTGAGCCGCCCACCAGTGGGTGCGCTCGATCCCCGGGACGAGGGAGCGCGCCCACGTGTCGAGCTCCTGGACCGCCGCTGCGGGCTCCGCGCGCCCGGTCACGTGGTCGTTGCCGCCCACGAGCAGGAGCTCCTCGTCGCCGTATCGCGCCGAGCGCAGGCTGCGCACCGGAGCATCGACCGAGACATGCATCCCGCGGGGCACCCACCCGCTCTCCGGCACCCGGTAGGCGAGGGCGTACGAGCGGTGCGGCACCATCCGCAGGGCGTGCCCGCCGCGCCCCAGAACCGGGACGCCGGTGGCCAGGACGAGACGGTCCGCGTGCACGGTCCCCCGGGTCGTGGAGACGGTCAGGGGATCCCGGCCGGCCACGTCCGTCAGCCGGGCCCCGTCAACGATCATCCCGCCGCGCTCTCGCAGCTCCTGTGCCAGGGCGAGAAGCACCTCCATCGGATCGAACTGGGCCTGCTCGGCGAGGCTCAGCGCCCCGGCGACGGGGAACGGCAGCTCGGTGGAGTCCTCCCACCGCGCGGGCAGCCCCAGCGCACGGGCGGTCTCCTGCTCGGCCCGCAGGCGTCGCGCACCGGCCTCGCCCACGGCGTAGCTGACGGCGTCCCGGCGCTGCACCTCGACCCGGTGCGTCCGGCAGAGCTCCAGCAGCCAGTCCTGCGCCGCACGGCTCGCCGTGAGATACGCCGCCGCCGTGCCGAGCGCATGTCGCCGCCGGATCTCGGAGAGCCGCGCGCCCTGCAGGAGGCTCAGCTTCGCCGTCGTGTTGCCGGTGGCGACGGCGCCGACGGTGCGCGCCTCGAGAACGATCACGCGCCGGCCGGTGCGGGCGAGCGCGACGGCGGTGGCGAGGCCCGTGAGCCCGCCGCCGGCGACCGCCACGTCGACGGAGGCGCGCCCCGGGAGGGCATCGGTGGGCATCTGCGAGCCCTCGTGCATATCGAGCCAGAGCGAGCTCATGGCGGGTCCCTCCTCACTCGCCGCTCTCCGCGGCATGACGCGCGTGGCGCTGCTCCGCCAGCAGTCGGCGCGCGGCGGTCGCGTCCTCGTCATCGACGACCTCCTCGATGCGGGCGCCGATCAGAGCACCGCATGCACAGGCGACGATGTACGCCTCGTGGCCGCGCCAGGAGCCGTCTGCGGCCGGGCCCTCGGACAGGCGGCGGCGGATCCCGTGCGCACCGGCGGAGGTCGGTCCCGGTGCCGGCGCCCCCGCGGTCATGGCCGGTGCTCCGTGGAGGCTCCGACGGCGCCCCGGGCCGTCACGGGGCCCCCACGGCAGAGCCGCTCACGAGCGTGGAGGCGGGAGCCGAGGGTGCCCGATAGGACTGGAGCAGCTTGTGCAGGTCGGCGACCGGGGCATCGTCGTGGGCGCGGCCCTGCATGGTGCGGACCGTCCCCTCCCGGCAGGCGTGGCTGAGGACGAGGGCGAGCATCGACCGGCCGGCGAAAGCCGGGTCGATGTCCTCGCGCAGCGTGCCGTGCCGCCGCATCGCCCGGAAGCACTGCTCCAGGACGTGCTCGTGCACCCGGTGCAGCCGGGCGAGCCGGAACCGTCCGGGATGCTCCCTGCTGACCGCCTCGGCGTCGAGGGTCGCGAACAGTCGGATCGACGGCGAGCAGGGGTCCCAGGTCGTGGCGAGCGCCTCCAGGAGCGCCTCGCTGCTGAGGCACAGCTCGTCGACATGGTCCAGGACCCCCTGCGCACGCTCCTCCAGCCGCTCGATCACGGCGATTAGCAGGTCCGCCTTCGTGGGGAAGTGATGCAGCATCCCCGGGTGGGAGATCCCGATGTGCTGTGCGATCTTGCGCAGGCTCGACCCGAAGTACCCGTGCTCGGCGAACATCTCGGACGCGCCGTCGAGGATCGCCTCCCGACGAGAGGGGCGCGCGGGCCGCGGAGTCGTGGTGACCGGCGCTCTCCCGCGAGCAGAGGCCGCGCCCGGCCTCCGCCGGGACGAGACCAGCGAGAAGGGCGGCGTCACAGGCTCCGTGGCAGGTCCCGTCTCCTCACGGGTGGCTGCCTCGGCGTCAGGACGAGGGGTCGTGATGTGGATTCGATCGGTCACGGTCGATCTCCTTCCTCGACAGGAGTGACCGCCAGGCAGGACGGCAGGCGGTCGGGAACCACGAGCTCCACCGGCTCGATGAGCAGCTCGTCCTCGAGCCGGTCGGTGTCCTTGCGGAGCAGGAGCAGTCCTGTGGAGTCGATGTGATCGGCTCCGGACAGGTCGATGGTGATGCGGAACTGCGCCATGGCACGTGCTCGGCGCATCAGCGGCAGCAGGTCGGGATAGCTCTGCTCGGTCACGCACCCGGCGACCAGCAGTCGCAGCTCGGAGGTGACGGCATCAGCTCGGACGGTCACGGCGATTCGATGAGACAAGTCGGCTCTACCTCTGCACACGCGAAGGGAGTCGGGCCTGCTGCTAGACCGCACCGTTATCGTACTGTGACTCACGCCTCGCGTCCAGGAACCTGCCCGGACCGCCGACCGCAGGGACGACCACAGGCGCGGAGATGGGGTGTGACATCATCAGGGCTCCAGGCGTCGTCACCGGCCTCAGAGGGACAGGGATCCGCGCAACCACCTGCGCCGATCCTGGATTCTGATCCGTCCGACCATGCCGATCACGGGCGCCTCACTGTGCTGCCCCTCCCCTGCCGGACAGCGAGGACGCCATGGACCATCCACCGACCGACCCGGCCGCGGAGGGCCGCCTGGCGATGATCACCCGGGAGCTGATGTCCCAGCCGTTCGAGGAGATCACCCCGGAACGGGTGGTGGAGCTGGCCGTGGCGCACGTGCCCGGCTGCTCCCTGGCGAGCATCAGCCTCCGCAGCGCCGGGCGCAGGGCGGAGACCCCCGCCGCCAACGACGCACTGGCCGAGGCCCTCGATCACTGGCAGTACGACTCCGGCGACGGGCCCTGCCTGAACACGCTGGATGACGGCAACGTGCGACTGTCGGACGATCTCGCCGCCGAGACGCGGTGGCCCGCGTGGTCCCCCCGCGCCGCGGCGGCCGGCATCGCCTCCGTCCTCAGCATCCGCCTCGCGACGCCCGAACGAGTCCTGGGGAGCCTCAACCTGTACGCCCGGAAGGTCGCCGCGTTCTCCGAC
The DNA here is from genome assembly GCF_003347015.1 of Brachybacterium sp. YJGR34. GTDB lineage: Bacteria > Actinomycetota > Actinomycetes > Actinomycetales > Dermabacteraceae > Brachybacterium. The sequence continues at coordinate 89,297 of NZ_PNFB01000008.1, read as the reverse complement.
GACTCCATCGACATCGGTGCGGCCTATGCCCGCATCGCCTCCGGTGTGCTGTTCGCCGCCGAGCAGAACGGCGGACTGCGCACCGCGCTCGAGAGCCGCAACGTCATCGGCATCGCCCAGGGCCTGCTGATGGGTCAGTACGGGCTGACGCGTGATCAGTCCTTCGAGGTCCTGCGCCGCCTCTCGCAGGAGAACCACACCAAGCTCCGCGATCTCGCCGCGCAGATCGTCGCGCAGAACGATCGGCTCAACGCCGGCGACGACGCCAGGACCCTCACCCCGTAGCCGGAGTCCATGCTCATCCCTCGCGCCGGGGCGTCGGAGGGATCGTCGGGTCCAGGACGACCTTGATGCAGCCGTCCTGCTTGCGCTGGAAGAGGTCGTAGCCCGCCGCGGCGTCCTCGAGCGGCAGCCGATGCGTGACGAGGTCTCCCACCCCGAGCGGATCCGCGGGGTCCTCGACCAGCGGCAGGAGGTCATCGGTCCAGGCGCGCACGTTGCACTGGCCCATGCGCAGCTGGATCTGCTTGTCGAACATCCTCAGCAGCGGCATCGGGCTGGCCGCGCCGCCATAGACCCCCGCCAGGGAGAGGGTGCCGCCGCGGCGGACGACGTCGATCGCGGTGTGCAGGGCGGCGAGACGATCCACCCCGGCGTGCTCCATCAGCGGCCGGGCGAGGCCGTCGGGGAGCGTCCCGGCGATCTTCTGCGCGAGTCCGGCGACCGGGCTGTCCTGAGCCTCCATCCCGACGGCGTCCACGACCGCGTCCGGTCCGCGCCCCTGGGTCCGCTCGCGGATCGTCCCGGCGACGTCCTCGTCCAGATCGAGCACCTCGATGCCGTGGCGCTCGGCCATGGCACGGCGCTCGGGGACCGGATCCACGGCGATGACCCGGGACCCTCGGTGCCGGCCCACGCGGGCGCACAGCTGGCCGACGGGCCCGAGTCCGAGCACCGTGAGCGTCCCGCCCTCGGGGACGTCCGCGTACCGGACCGCCTGCCAGGCGGTGGGGAGGATGTCGCTGAGGAAGAGGTAGTTCTCCTCGGGCAGATCCTTCGCCACCCGCATGAGCCCGTAGTCCGCGCAGGGCACACGCAGGTACTCGGCCTGCCCGCCCGGGAGCTGCCCGTAGAGCGCCGAGTAGCCGAGCAGGGCGGCCCCCGTGCCGTGCTCGGTGACCTGGGTGGTCTCGCACTGGGACTGCAGTCCCACGCTGCACATCGCGCAGGAGCCGCAGGAGACGGTGAACGGGACGACCACCCGGTCACCGGCCCGGACGGCGGTGACCCCCGCCCCGACCTCCTCGACGACGCCCATCGGCTCGTGGCCGATCACGTCGCCCGGGGTCATGAAGGGTCCGAGCACCTCGTACAGGTGGAGGTCGGAGCCGCAGATCGCGGTCGAGGTCACGCGGATGACGGCGTCGGTGGGTTCGAGGATCCCGGGATCGGGCACCTCTTCGACACTCACTGTCCGGACGCCCTGCCAGGTCACGGCTCTCATGGTCCTGCCTTCCTGTCAAGTGCTCTCGCGGATCCGTCCACCGTCGTCCTCACGACCGGGCGGGGAAGCGGTCCCACACGCGATGGCTCCGCAGCAGTGTGGAGACCTCGGCGAGCACGGCCGCCGGATCGTCGCCGGCCACGATCCCGGGTGCCTCCGGAACGGTGCGGGAGCGGAGCGCCTCGTGGCCCGCTCCCCAGGCGCCGATCATCTTCGCGTGCCGCCAGCACTCGTCGACCAGCATGCCGACCCGCGGCTCGGTCGTCGGCGCTCCGGGCGTTCCGGCCGTCGGGTCGATCGAGGGGGACGAGTCCGGCGCCGTCAGCGGGTTCCCTCCCAGCAGGAGAGCGTCCAGCTCGACTGACGCCGCCGTGGCGAAGGTGCGGTCGACCGGCAGCCCGGCGACCTCGCCGCCGCGCGGCGCGATCAGCACCGGCGTCATCGAGGAGGCGACGATCGCCTCATGGAGCTCGACCAGGCCGGGGTTCTCCTCCTCGGGATCCACCACGATCCCGAGGCGGCGGCCGTCGACCGGCCACTCACCGCCGAGCTGCGAGAGCGGGCCGCTGGCCTCCACCTCGCCGTCGGACGTCTCCGCACCGTCGGACGCCGGGGCCGGGGCCGGCATGCCCAGCGCCTCGGCGACCCGCGCGCACAGCTCCCCGTCGATGGCGGCCAGGCAGTGCAGCTGCCGCTCCCGGATCACGGGCTCGTAGCATTTTCCCAGCTCGAAGGCGTAGGCGTCGACGATGTGGTCCTTCTCCACCGGGCTCATGCTGCGCCAGAACAGCCGGGGCTGGCTGACATGGTCCTCGAAGCTCGCCGGGAGCCGCCGCTCCTTGACCCCCTCGGGCACCTGCACGGGAAGGTCCGTGACGGCGCCGTCGGACTCGCCGGCCAGGAAGGGGCATCCGCCGTCCAGCGAGTTCGGCCGGTAGGGCGCGACGCCGGCATGGTCGGCCTGCTGACCGTATCCGTCGCGCAGCATGTCGTTGACCGGGGCGTGGGGCCGGTTGATCGGCAGCTGGGCGAAGTTCGGCCCGCCGAGCCGCGTGATCTGGGTGTCCACGTACGAGAACAGGCGGACCTGCAGGAGGGGATCGTCGGTGACGTCGATCCCGGGGACCAGATGGCCCGGATGGAAGGCCACCTGCTCCGTCTCCGCGAAGTAGTTGCGAGGGTTCCGGTCCAGCGTGAGCCGACCGATCGGCTGCACCGGCGCGAGCTCCTCGGGGACGAACTTCGTGGGGTCGAGCAGGTCAATGCCCTCGAAGGTCTGCTCCGCGGTGTCCGGGAACACCTGAATCCCCAGCTCCCAGCTCGGATGGGCCCCGGACTCGATCGCATCCGCGAGGTCCCGGCGGTGGAAGTCGGGGTCCGCACCGCCGAGGAGCTGGGCCTCCTCCCAGGTCAGCGAGTGCACTCCGAGCTGGGGCTTCCAGTGGAACTTCACCAGCGAGGTCTCCCCCTGCGCGTTCGACAGCCGGAACGTGTGGACGCCGAACCCCTCCATCATCCGGTACGAGCGGGGGATGCCGCGGTCGCCCATGAACCACAGGGTGTGGTGCTGGGCCTCGGTGTGCAGGGAGACGAAGTCCCAGAACGTGTCGTGGGCGCTCTGCGCCTGCGGGATCTCGCGGTCCGGGTGCGGCTTCACGGCATGGACCACATCGGGGAACTTGATGCCGTCCTGGATGAAGAAGACGGGGATGTTGTTCGCGACGAGGTCGAAGGTCCCCTCCTCGGTGTAGAACTTCGTCGCGAAGCCGCGGGTGTCGCGGGCGGTGTCCATCGAGCCGCGGGAGCCGACGACGGTGGAGAACCGCGTGAAGACCTCCGTGCGCTTCCCTCGGGCGAGGAATCCCGCTCGGCAGACCGTGTCCGCCGTGCCGTAGCCCTCGAACACGCCGTGCGCCGCCGCGCCGCGGGCGTGCACGACCCGCTCCGGGATCCGCTCGTGGTCGAAGTGCGTGATCTTCTCCCGCAGATGATGGTCCTGCAGCAGCACCGGCCCGCGGCGGCCGGCGGTGAGCGAGTGGTCGGTGTCCCGCAGCCGCGCTCCCTGTGAGGTGGTCAGGTGCTCACCCTGCTGGGCGGTGGTGGTCGGGTCGGCGCCCGGTGCCGCGCCGGTCGGGGTGCGGGGACGGGTGCTCTGCTGATCCGCCGGCGGCGGGAGCGGGCCCGTCGGGACCGTCGGCTCCTCGAACGAGGGGGGCCGGGTGCCGGGGCGACCGGGGGGTGGGGTGGGCGGGGTCGTGCTGGGTGACATGACGTGCTCCTTCCGCTGGCCGGGGGCGCCGCCAACGTAACGCCGCCGCACCAGCACGGGGAAGGAATGCTTCCGTCCGGTAGGCCGGCCGCACGAGCGGGCGAACAGAACGTGCTCGGGACGCGGACCAGCACTCCTCCCGGGCGCCACCATCCGATCGGTCGATCGTGCGCCGGCCTGCACAGACGGCCGCGGTCCGTTGACAGCCCACCGCAGGCGCCGTCGAATGAGGAGTGCGGAGCCGGTCCACTGCTGCTGAACGACGTCACGCGGACGCCGTCCGTCCGCAGCGGACGGGGCCGGTCCGCAGGACCGCGAAGGACACCCAGAGAGGAGCCGACCATGGCGAACACGGGAGAGACCGGAGAGGTCACCGGCACCGTCGATGCGAACTACAACCTGATCTGGTTCACCGAGAAGTGCCTGTCCAACGCACTCCGCCTGGAGACGTACCGGGCCGATGCCGAGCGCGCCGGCGACGACGAGCTCGTGGACCTGTTCACCCGGGCGCAGCACGAGAGCGTCAAGGGCGGCGAACAGGCCAAGGCCCTGCTCGCCCGGCGTCTCGGGACACCATGACCACCGCAGCGACCTGCGACGTCTGCGGCAACGAGTACCACACCCCGCTCAGCATCTCCCAGGGCGACCGGGTCGGCGTCTTCGACAGCTTCGAATGCGCCGCCCAGGCGATGGCTCCGGTCTGCGCGCACTGCGGATGCCGGATCCTCGGCCACGGCGTCGAGCAGGAGGCCTCCGTGTACTGCTGCGCGAACTGCGCCCGCCATGGCGCGGAGAACGGGGTGAGGAGCCGGCGCTGATCGCAGGAGCCGGATCTCCGGTCAGCACCTCGACCCGACGCCCCCGCCTCGGATCCCCGGATCCTCGGCGGGGGCGTCTGCCCTTGCGGGATGCCCCTCGCGCTCCGCGCGGTGGGAGGATGGAGCGGGGCGAGGGAGGTGCGCGATGACCGTCGAGGAGCTTCCGACGGAGTATGTGGCCCAGCATGCGGCGCGCGCCCTGGCCGGTCTGCGGCAGCTGACCCTCCCGCCGCCGACCAGCGACCCGCCCAGCGCGGACCTGGTCCATGACACGCGGACCTCGCTGCGGCGACTGCGCGCCGTGGTCCGCGCCTCCCCGGATGCCCTCGAGGAGCCCGAGGCCGCGGCGCGGATGCTGCGCGCTGCGGCGGGGCCGCTCGGCGCGGTGCGCGATGCCGACGTCCTCGCCGAGACCCTCCTCCCCGCGCTCGACGACGTCTCGCTCCCGCGCGCGGTCGCCACGGCCGTGCGCGCCGATCTCGAGGACGCCGTGGCGCTGGAGCGGGAGGAGGCTCTGGCAGCGCTTGTGGCCGCGCAGAACTCACTGTCGGAGGCGGCGCAGCTGCTCGAGCGCTGGTCCGATGACCCGCCGGTCCCGCGCCCGCCGTTCCCCGCCCGACTCCTGGCGTCCCTCCGCTCCGAGGTCCGCGCGCGGATCAGTGCGGCGCAGGGCGAGGCGGCAGCCCTCCACGGCGCCCGGAAGGCGGCCAAGCGGTGGCGCTACACCGCCGAGTGGCTCGAGCCGATCGAGCCCTCGGCCGCACAGCATCTCGAGCAGGCCCGGGACCTGCAGGATCTCCTCGGAGGCGTCCAGGACGCCGTGGTCGCCGCGTCCTTCCTGCGCCGATGGGCCGTGCACGGCGCCGGCGGCCCGGCCGGCCGGGCCGCCGCGGGAGCGCTCGCGGCCCGCCAGGAGCAGCGTCGCACGGAGCTCACCGCTCGGGCCCAGGGCATGCTCTGAGCCGACGGCGCGGCGCGGGCTCAGGCGTCGTCGAGATAGCGCAGCACGGCCTGCACACGGCGGCTGGTGCCCTCGTCCCCGGGCAGCTCGAGCTTGTCGAAGACGGCGCTGACCGCCTTCTCCACGGTGGAGAGCGAGAGGAACAGGCGCTCGGCGATCCCCCGGTTGGACAGGCCCTCCGCCATCGCCTCGAGCACCTCGATCTCGCGCGGCGTCAGACGGGTGACCGCCCGCTTCTGCTCCGGAGCGCGCAGCAGCGCCCGCACCACCGCCGGGTCGATGACCGTGCCGCCGTCCGCCACCCGGTGCACCGCGTCGAGGAAGCCGTCGATCTCGGTGATGCGGTCCTTGAGCAGGTAACCGATGCCGGCGGACTCGGAGGCGAGCAGATCGCTCGCGTACTCGCGCGCCACGTGCTGGGAGAGCACCAGCACCCCGATGCCCGGATGCTCGCGCTTGATCCGCAGCGCGGCGAGGAGGCCCTCGTTCGTGTGCGTGGGAGGCATGCGCACGTCCACCACGGCGAGCCGCGGACGATGCCGGGCGACCTCCGCCAGCAGGGCCTCGCCGTCTCCGACCGAGGCGAGCACCTCGATGCCCTCGTCCTCGAGCAGGCTGCGCACGCCCTCGCGCAGGAGCACCGCGTCGTCGGCGAGCACGACGGTCAGCGGCGCGGTGCTCTCAGGTGTCTCGGTCAACAGGGATCTCCGCGGTGATGAGGGTGGGCCCGCCGCGCGGGCTGTGCACGCTCACGCTACCGTCCAGCGCGGCGACGCGGCGGGCGAGACCCTGCAGGCCACCGCCGGCCGGGTCGGCGCCTCCGGCACCGTCGTCGTGGACGCTCAGATGCAGGGTCCGGCGACCGCGCAGCTCCTCGGTCCGCAGCACCACGCGGATGCTGCGCGCCTCGGCGTGCTTGAGGACGTTGGTGACCGCCTCCCGGGCGACGAAGTAGGCCGCGGACTCGACCGCCTTGGGCAGCGCGCCGTCGATCCGGACGTCGACGTCCACGGGGATCGGGCTGGTCTCCGCGACGAGGTCGAGAGCCGCGACCAGGCCGTGCTCGTCCAGGGCGTTGGGGTAGATCCGCCAGGCCACCTGGCGCACCTCCTCGATGAGCGACTGGGACTGCGCATGCGCCTGGGCGAGCAGCTCCGCGGCCCGCTCGGGATCGCTCGCCCGGCGGGCCCGGGCCAGGGTCACCGACAGCGAGACCACGTTCTGCTGGACGCCGTCGTGCAGGTCCCGCTCGATGCGTCGGCGCTCGTCGTCGATGGCGAGCACCACGCCGCGTCGCGTGGTCAGCAGGGTGCCGATGCGGGCCTCGAGGGCGTCCTCGCGGGTCACGGTGGTCCACAGGCCCAGCACCTTCGTCTGCGCCCACACCGCCAGCTCGGCGAAGACCGCGGCGGAGAGCAGACAGGCCGGGCCGAAGATCAGCAGCACCGCCATGGCCGGGCCGCTGATCGCCCAGAGATCGAACTGGAACACCACCGGCGAGATGTAGAAGGACTGGAGGAAGCTGCCCAGCACCACCGCCCCGACCAGGACCAGCAGATAGCACATCAGGTAGCCGAGCACGCCGGAGATCAGCCCGTGCAGCAGGGAGCGCCGGCCGCCGAGAACCGACTCGCCGCCGTCGAGCCGCAGGCTGTAGAGGCGGTGCAGGCGCCGCATCTCCCAGGTCCGGATACGGAGGAAAGGCCTCCGCAGCCGCAGCGGCAGCAGCAGGGCGCTCAGCGCGAGCAGCGGTCCCAGCACCAGCCCCAGCGCGGTCCCGGCCACCTGCCGGGCGGCACGCCGGGCGAGGCGGAGCGGTTCGCGCGGCAGCTCGATGCCGGAGAGATCGGGCAGGCGCATGGGTGGGCTCCGAGGGCTGGGGGCGGTGCGGCGGGGGCACGGGCGTGCGGTCGCTGCACGCTATCAACGGCGTGGTGCGCACAGCAGGGGGCGCACCCCCGGACCGAGATGCGGTTTCCTGCGGGGTGGCGGTGCAGGGATCTGCCGCGGGGCGAGGGCCAGCACGGTTCTGTCTCGGTTCCGGTCTCCCTAGCGTGGCAGGAGTCGTCCTCCCCCACCGTTCGGAGACCCCATGGATGCCGTTCTGCAGCTGGCCCAGAGCCTGATGAGCTCCCCCTGGCTCTACGCCCTCGTGCTGGGCCTGGCACTGCTGGACGCCGTGCTGCCGATCGTGCCCGGGGAGACCGTCGTCATCTCGGCAGCCGCCTACGCCGTCACCGGGGAGCCGGTCGCGCTGCTGGTCCTGCTGGCCGCCTGGGCAGGGGCGCTGATCGGCGACATCACCGCGCACCATCTGGGCCGTGGCGCCGGTCCCCTGGCCCGCTGGCTCCGTCGTCGCCGCTGGGCCGATTCCCTGCTGGGTTTGGCGGAGCAGGAGCTGCGCACCCGGGGCGGCATGCTGCTGATCTCCGCGCGCTTCGTCCCCGGCGGCCGCACCGCCACTACGCTCGCCTCGGGCGTGATCGGCTATCCGCGAGCGCGCTTCGTGGGCTTCGCCGCGATCGCCGGTCTCCTGTGGGCGACGTACAGCGTGGGCATCGGTGTGATCGGCGGGCTCGCCTTCCACGAGCAGCCGCTGCTGGGAGTGGCGCTCGGCATCGGTCTCGCGCTCGTCCTCGGGGCCTCGCTGGAGGCCGTCCGCGCGATGCGCGCCCGACGGCGCGCCCGGGTCAGTCCCCCGGCGTCCGCAGCGAGCGGCGCTTCTCCTGCACCTGCACGAGCCGGGAGAGGATCTCCTGGTAGCGCTCCGCATCCGCGGGGTCGGTGCGCTGCAGCCGCTGCTTCAGCACCGAGTACTCACGGGTGATCGACAGCTCCGAGAGCCGGTCCAGCAGCGAGGCGGCCAGGCGGGCCAGGTGCTCCTCCGTCCGCGCCGGGAGATCCAGGTTCGCGATCTCCACGATCAGCGGACGGATGGTCTCGCCCGCGATCTCCAGGACCTGCTCGAGGTAGCGGGCAGGGTGGAGCTCGCCGGCCACGGCATCGAGCAGCGTCCCCGCGGCGAGCATCACGTCCCACACGCTCTGCAGCGAGGGCACGTGGAAGGAGTCGTCCGGGAGCGAGGCCACCTTCTGCACGTCCAGCAGCTGCGGCGCCTGCAGCATCACCGCCAGCGTCTGGGTCTCCACCTGGCCCACCGGGTCGCGCGGGCTGACCACGTCGGCCAGGCGCGGCAGCGGGAGGGCGGGCGGCTCCTCCCCCACGGCGCCCGGTGCGGCGGGCCGCTGGCTGTGCAGCGGCTCCTCGCCGCGCTGCCCCTCGCGGCGGTCCTGCCGGGCCGCGTCGTGGACGGCGCGCAGCACGGTGCGCTCGTCCATCCCCAGCCAGCCCGACAGCCGCCGTGCGTACTCGGGCCGCATCGCGCGGTCGCGGATCCGGGCGACCACCGGCGCGGCCATCCGCAGCGCGGTCACCTGTCCCTCGACGGTGTCGAGATCCACCTGGGCGATCGCGGAGCGGATCGCGAACTCGAACATGGGCGTGCGGGAGTCGATGAGGTCCCGCACGGCCTGATCGCCCTGGGCGATCCGCAGCTCGCAGGGATCCATGCCGCCGCCCTCGACGGCGACGTAGGTCTGGGCGACGAAGCGCTGGTCCTCCTCGAAGGCGCGCAGCGCGGCCTTCTGGCCGGCCGCGTCGCCGTCGAAGGTGAAGATGACCTCGCCGCCCAGGCCGCGGCCGTCGGTGTTCAGGCGCAGACCGGCCGAGGGGTTCGAATCCCCCATCACGCGCCGGACGATCTTCACGTGGTCGGCGCCGAAGGCGGTGCCGCAGGAGGCGACGGCGGTGGTGACCCCGGCCAGGTGCGCGGCCATCACGTCGGTGTATCCCTCGACCACCACCACCCGGTGCTGCGTGGAGATCGCCTTGCGGGCGATGTCCAGGCCGTAGAGCACCGACGACTTGTGATAGATCGCGGTCTCCGGGGTGTTGAGGTACTTCGGGCCCTTGTCGGACTCCAGCAGGCGGCGCGCGCCGAAGCCGATCGTGGCGCCGGTGATGTCGCGGATGGGCCAGACCAGGCGCCCGCGGAAGCGGTCGTAGACCCCGCGCTGTCCCTCGGAGACCAGCCCGCTGGCCACCAGCTCCGCCTCGGTGAAGCCGCGGGAGCGCAGCTCCGAGGTGATCGCGTCCCACCCCTCGGGCGCGAAGCCGACGCCGAAGTGCTCGGCGGCCGCCTGGTCGAAGCCGCGCTCGGTGAGGAAGCGACGGCCCACCTCCGCCGCCGGGGTGCCCAGCTGCTCGCGATAGAACTCCTCGGCGATCGCGTGCGCGTCCAGGAGGCGGCGCCGCGTGCCGGGATCCGGCCGGTCGCCTCCCCGGGAGCCCGAGGAGGACTCCTCGTACTGCAGCTGCACGCCGTAGCGGCCGGCGAGCATCTCCACCGCCTCCACGAAGCTGAGGTGGTTGATCTTCTGGACGAAGGAGATGACGTCCCCGCCCTCGCCGCAGCCGAAGCAGTGCCAGTGACCCAGCTGGGGCCGGATGTTGAAGGAGGGGGTCTTCTCGTCGTGGAAGGGGCACAGCCCCTTCATCGACCCGATGCCCGCGGTGCGCAGGGTGACGTGCTCGGACACCACCTCGTCCAGGCGGGCGCGCTCCCGCACGAGGTCGACGTCGGCGCGGCGGATCAGTCCCTGGGCCACCCGATCAGAGCTCCGATCCGAGGCCGGGCAGGGGCGTGTCCGCCGCGGTGATGTGGGTGATGTCGCGGTCGAACAGCACCTCGTGCAGACGACGCGCGGTGACGTCGGTGTAGGAGGCGATCTGGTCGATGACCACGCGGCGCCGGGCGGTGTCGTCCGCGGCGGCGCGCCAGAGCTCGGCGAACAGGGGGCTGAGGTACTGCGTGCCGGTGTTCCACAGGCGCGAGTAGAGGTCGCGGATGACCTCCTCCTGGGCCTCGTAGACGGGCTGCTGGGTGGCCGAGGACATGACGTACGCGGCGGCCAGCCCCTTGAGCACGGCGATCTCCAGATGGGTGCTCTCGGGGACCACCACGTCCCCGGCGTAGCGGGACAGCGGCCCCTCGCCCTGCGCCTCCCGGGTGGCGCGCACGGCGGAGCGGGTGAAGCGGCCGATGAGCTGGCTGGTCATGTCCTTCAGCCCGGCGGCCGCGCGGAAGGTGCCGCTGAAGCCGCTCATCCAGTAGGGCTCGGCCTCGAGCCGGGTGAGCGCCTCGTCGAGCGCGTCGAGTGACTCGTGGGGCATGTACCAGTCCTGGACGACGAACAGCGCGGCCGAGCGCTCCATGGGGTCCTGCAGCCGTCGCAGGTCCAGGGCCCGGCCGGTGACGGCGTCCTCGATGTCGTGCACGGAGTAGGCGATGTCGTCGGCCAGGTCCATCACCTGCGCCTCGAAGCACTTGCGCCCGGGCACGGAGCCCTCGCGCGCCCAGCGGTAGACCTCGAGGTCGTCGGCATAGGCGCCGAACTTCGGGGAATCAGGATCGGGGCCCTCGCCGCGGGCCCAGGGGTACTTGATCGCGGCGTCGACGCAGGCGCGGGTGAGGTTCAGGCCGTAGGGACGGTCGTCCCCCACGATCTTCGGCTCGAGCCGGGTGAGCAGGCGGAGCGTCTGCGCATTGCCCTCGAAGCCGCCGAAGTCCTCGGCGATCCGGTCGAGGACCTTCTCGCCGTTGTGGCCGAAGGGCGGGTGGCCGAGATCGTGGGAGAGGCAGGCGGCGTCGACGATGTCGGGGTCGCAGCCCAGCTCCGTCCCGATGTCGCGGCCCACCTGGGCGACCTCGAGGGAATGCGTGAGGCGGGTGCGCACGAAGTCGTCCGCGCCCGCGCCGAGCACCTGGGTCTTGGCGCCCAGGCGCCGCAGGGCCGAGGAATGCAGCACCCGGGCGCGGTCGCGCTGGAAGGGCGTGCGGGTCTGCGACTTCGGCGGCTCCTGCACCCAGCGCTCGAGATCCGGCGCGGTGTACCCCGCCGGCGGGGGCGCGAGGGCGGTGCCGGCGGCGATCGAGGACCCGGTGGTGGACATGGGCTCAGCCTCCCGAGGTGTCGAGCTCGGCCTCGTGGAGGCGGGCGGCGTGCTCCGCGGTCAGCTCCCGCGAGGTCATCCAGCCCTCGGGGACCACGGCCCTCTTCGGGGTGCCGGCGCGACCGCGCGGCCCCTCGACCGCGGCTCCCGGATAGGGACTGGCGAGGTCCAGCTCGGCGATCTTGGCGTCGAGGTCGGCGAGCGACTCCATCGTGGCCAGACGGTGGCGCATCTCGCCGCCGACGGGGTACCCCTTGAAGTACCAGGCGACGTGCTTGCGCAGGTCACGCAGCGCGCGCCCCTCGTCCTCGAAGAACTCCACCAGCAGCTCGGCATGGCGCCGCAGGATTGCGGCGACCTCCCCCAGGGTGGGCCGGACGCGGTCCGGGCGTCCGGCGAAGCCCGCCGCGAGATCGGCGAACAGCCAGGGCCGTCCCTGGCAGCCGCGGCCCACCACCACCCCGTCGCAGCCGGTCTGCTCCATCATCTCCAGCGCGTCCTCGGCGGACCAGATGTCGCCGTTGCCGAGCACGGGGATGTCGGTGACGAGCTCCTTGAGATCGGTGATCGCGTCCCAGCGGGCGGTGCCGGAGTAGTGCTGGACGACGGTCCTGCCGTGCAGGGCGATCGCCGCGGCACCGACCTCCTGGGCGATCAGCCCGGCGTCGCGATAGGTGACGTGGTCCTCGTCGATCCCGATGCGGGTCTTGACGGTGACCGGCACCTCGGGGCCGGCGGCCTCGACCGCCGCGCTCACGATCCGGGTGAACAGCTCGCTCTTCCACGGCAGCACCCCGCCGCCGCCCCGACGCGTCACCTTGGGGACCGGGCAGCCGAAGTTCAGGTCGATGTGGTCGACCAGGTCGCGCTCGCGCAGCATCTCCACGGCGCGGCGCACGGTGGCCGGCTCGACGCCGTACAGCTGCACGGAGCGCGGCGTCTCGCGCTCGCCCATGGTCACCAGGCGCCAGGACTCCCGGTGGTCCTCGACCAGGGCCCGGGTGGTGACCATCTCGGAGACGTACAGGCCGCCGTCGTCCGCGCTGTGGAGGGCGCCGAACTCCCGGCACAGCAGGCGGAAGGCCATATTGGTGATCCCGGCCATCGGCGCGAGCACCACGGGCGTGTCGATCGTGTGCGGCCCGATCGTGAGGGTGCGACGAGCGGCTCCGCCGGGGGCCGAGGCGGAGCGGTCGCCCGGACGGGGCGGAGCGGCGGTGAGCGGGGCGTCGAGGGTGGTCATCGTCCGTGATTGTCCCATCCGGGTGCGTCAGGCGGGAGTGCACGGCGGGGTGATGTGCATCGGAACGGTGCGGGGAGGGCGCGTCGGCGCCGGGACGCGTCCCGGCTTCCGCTCACAGCGGAGTGCGCCGCGATCGGGATCGGGCGCACGTAGTCTCGGCCCATGGACGGACACCGGGAGGCCGCCGAGCTCGAGCCGCTGCTGCGCGAGCTGCTCGGCGCCGTGCTGCGCGCCGAGCGCCGACGCCAGGCCCGCACGCTCTCCCAGGTCGCCGGCGCGGCCGGGATCAGCATGCAGCACCTCAGCGACGTCGAGCGCGGGCGCAAGGATCCGTCCTCCGAGCTGCTGGCCGCGATCGCCGGAGCTCTGGGTCTCCGCGTGCCCGACCTCCTGCTGCGGATCGCCGACGGCGCCGCGGAGGACCGGGCGGCCTCCGCCCGCCCTGCCGTCGTCGGCCGTCCCGCGGTCCTCGAGCTGCACGGCGCCGCCGGTCCCGGAGCGCACCGCGGACGGCGGGCGCCGTCCGGCGCCGGCGGGACCGCCGGGGTCACCCTGCTGCGGGCCGCCTGACCAGGATCTCGTCGGCCAGCCCGTAGTCGATCGTCGCCTGGGCGTCCAGCACCTGCTCGCGCTCGAGGTCCTGGCGGACCCGCTCGAGCGACTGCCCGCTGTGCCGGGCCAGGAGCGCCTCGAGGGCGCGACGGATCCGCTCCACCTCCTCGGTGGCGAGGATCAGGTCCGGGATCGCGCCGCGCCCCTGCGCCTGCAGCGGATGGAGCACCACCCGGGTGTGCGGCAGCACCGAACGCAGGCCCGGCGTGCCCGCGGCCAGCAGCACCACGGGCGCCGCGACCACCTGCCCCACGCAGGTCACCGCGACCGGTGAGCGCACGTAGGCCAGGGTGTCGTAGATGGCCAGCACCGCCTGGGCGTCGCCGCCGGAGGAGTTGAGGTAGAGGTGGAGGGGGACGCCGGTCGACTCGTTCTCGAGGTGCAGGATCTGGGCGATGACGGTGTTCGCCACAACGTCGTCGATCGGCGTGCCGACATAGATGATGCGGTCGCTGAGCAGGCGGGAGTAGACATCGGCGCTGCGCTCCGCGCCGCCGCGGGTGCGCTCGAGGACGCTGGGGACGGGGTAGCTGCTCATCGTCCACCTCCCTGCCCGAGCGCCACCGGCCGGGACATGGTGGGGATCGCGGGGAGGATCTGGTCCAGGGACTCGACCACGGCGTCGCAGAAGCCGTACTCGACAGCACCGTGCGCCTCCCACACGCGGTCCCGCTCGGAATCGCGGGCGATGGTCTCGATGCTCTGCCCGGTCCGCTCGGCGGTCAGGGCGATCAGCAGGTCGCGGCCACGACGCAGGTCCTCGGCCTGCAGCTCGATGTCCGCGGCGCTGCCGCCGAAGCCGGCGGACCCCTGATGCATGAGCACCCTCCCGTGCGGCAGGATCAGGCGCTTGCCCGGGGTGCCGTGGGTGAGCAGGAACTGGCCCGCGCTGTAGGCCATGCCGAGGGCGACGGTGCGCACGTCGCAGGGCACGAGGTCGATGAGGTCGCCGATGGCGAGCATGGCCGGGACCAGACCGCCCGGGGAGTTGATGAGCAGGGTGATGTCGGTGGCGGGATCCTCGGCGGCGAGCAGCAGGAGCTGGGCGGAGAGCTGGGCGCCGTTGTCCTGGTCCAGCTCGCGGTCCAGCAGGAGCACGCGATGGTGGAGCAGGCGGGTGGCGGTGAGGGTGCCGAGCCCGTCGGCGGTCGGTGGGGTGGTGTGGGTGGTCATGGCTCCAGCGTGGACGCTCGCGCTGGGCCGGGTGCCGTTCTCCGTCCTGCGCTGATCAGCCCTCGGCGGAGCGTCTCAGCCCACCAGCCGGCGGCGTGCCGTCGGGTCGACCAGCACGGTGACGTTGTCGCTGATCTGCTCCGCCGTGCCGACGCCGGGAGGGAGGTCCCGGACGGCCGGATCCGCGATCGCCGCGGCGAGCTGCTCGGGCAGCCCGCGCAGGCCCAGGTGGGGACGGTCGAAGAAGGCCTCGGTGGCCGGCAGGAGGGTGGGCAGGCCCGCCTCTCCCTGGACCGTGGCCAGCAGCTCGGCAAGGTCGCCCAGGGCGGCCTGCCGCCTCCGCCAGTCGCGCGAGCCCAGCACGTCCAGGGCTGCGGCGCGCACCGCTCCCCCGCCGGGCAGCTCTGCCGCCGAGCGCGCGAGCCACTTGCCGTACGGCGGCCAGCGCCGGTGCAGCAGATGAGCGAGGTGGAACAGGGTGCGCACGTGGCGGGCGGCGATCAGCGCGGAGCCGTCCTCGTCCCCGCGCAGGCCCGCACGGCCCACGTCCGGCAGCTCCTGGCCCACGCGGTGCCAGTCCGCCGCGATCGCGTAGAGCCAGAGGTCGTGGGGGTACCAGGCCAGACGCTCCCGCAGCGCGGTGAGGACGCCGGGACCGTCGTGGAAGACGGGCCCCGCCGTCACCTCGAGCAGGGCCTGCCCCGTGAGCGAGCGCCAGTCCTCGAGGCTCAGCCGCCCCGTCGGCCCCAGCGCCCCGGAGGCGTCCAGGCCCAGCCGGGAGGCGGCGAAGTCCGCCGCGGAGGCGACCTCGACCCGGTGCCGCACCACGGGGTCCCAGGTGGTCGCGAAGCGGGTGGGCAGATCCCGCCATCGCGCGGGCAGCTCCGCGGCCAGGAGCTGATCGACCTCCGCGGCGCCGCCGTCCTCGACGAGGAGGGTGAGGCGCAGGCCCCAGTCGTGGTCGCGGGACTGGGCGTCGTCGTAGCCGAGCACGTCGGAGCCGGAGCCGAGCCTCGCCGCGGCGTGCTCGACGCCGGGAGCGCGGCGCCCCAGCAGGGGCGCCACGACCTGCTCGTAGTAGGCGCCCGAGAGGGCGGCCCCCGCGGGGAGTGCGCCGGTCATGAGGTCTCCGAGCACCGCTCCGTGCCCGCCGGGGCACAGGACGGGGCGGTGTCAGGCACCGATCAGTCGCGCCGCGAGATAGGACTCGACCTGGTCCAGCGCCACCCGCTCCTGCGCCATGGAGTCGCGCTCGCGGATGGTGACGGCCTGGTCCTCGAGGGTCTCGAAGTCCACGGTCAGGCAGAACGGGGTGCCGATCTCGTCCTGCCGGCGGTAGCGGCGGCCGATGGCCTGGGAGACGTCCATGTCGACGTTCCAGTGCCGGCGCAGCCGGTCCGCGAGCTCCGTGGCCCGGGGCACGAGGTCCTCGCTCTTGGACAGCGGCAGGACCGCCGCCTTGATCGGGGCCAGGCGCGGGTCCAGGCGCAGCACCGTGCGCTTGTCGACGCCGCCCTTGGTGTTGGGCGCCTCGTCCTCGTGATAGGCGTCCACCAGGAACGCCATCATCGAGCGGGTCAGGCCGAAGGAGGGCTCGATGACGTAGGGGGTGTAGCGCTCGTCGGCGGCCTGGTCGTAGTACTGCATCTTCGAGCCCGAGGCGTCGGTATGGCTGGAGAGGTCGAAGTCGGTGCGGTTGGCGATGCCCATCAGCTCGCCCCACTCGCTGCCCTGGAAGCCGAAGCGATACTCGAGATCGATGGTGCCGGCGCTGTAGTGGGCCCGCTCGTCCTCGGGGACGTCGAAGCGGCGCAGGTTCTCCGCGGACAGGCCCAGGTCGATGAACCAGTTCCAGCAGGCCTCCACCCAGGCGCGGAAGTGCTCCTCGGCCTCCGCGGGCGGGGTGAAGTACTCGATCTCCATCTGCTCGAACTCGCGCGTGCGGAAGATGAAGTTGCCGGGCGTGATCTCGTTGCGGAACGCCTTGCCGACCTGGCCGATGCCGAAGGGGGGCTTCTGCCGGGTGGCGCCGACGACGTTGAGGAAGTTCACGAAGATGCCCTGCGCGGTCTCGGGCCGCAGGAAATGCATGCCCTTCGCACTCTCGACCGGACCGAGGTAGGTCTTGACCAGGCCGGAGAACTGCTGGGGCTCGGTGAACTCGCCGCGCGTGCCGCAGTTGGGGCAGGGCACCTCGGCCAGGCCGCCCTCGGGCTCGCGGCCCTTCTTGCTCACGAAGGCCTCGAAGAGGTGGTCCTCGCGGAAGCGGTTGTGGCAGCTCTTGCACTCCACCAACGGATCGGTGAAGGTCGCGACGTGGCCCGAGGCCTCCCACACCGCCTTCGGGAGGATGATCGAGGAGTCCAGGCCCACCATGTCGCCGCGGGACTGCACGAAGGTGCGCCACCACTGCTTCTTGATGTTCTCCTTGAGCTCGACGCCCAGGGGCCCGTAGTCCCACGCGGAGCGCGTGCCGCCGTAGATCTCGCCGGCCGGGAACACGAAGCCGCGCTTCTTGGCGAGGGCGATGACGTTGTCCAGCGTGCTGGCGGGGGCCTTGGCCACGGGGGGACTCCTGGAGACGGGGGATCGGGACCCGCCCAGCATAGCCACGCGCGCACGGACGCGCTCCGGGGCGAGGCCCGCCCCGGGGGCGGTCTGTGACGGTGCGCACGGGCAGGTCCTCCCGGGGCCCCGACGACTTGCCCACCCCTCCGCTCCGTGGTGAGAATGATTGTCATGACGCACCTCGCTCCGCTCCGCCGCCGCTCCCTCCTCTCCCTCGCCGGGCTCGGCGCGGGCGCCGCGCTGCTCGCGGCCTGCGGCGGCGAGGAAGGATCCGGCGGAGGCGATGCCGGGATCGAGGTGGTGACCTCGAACTATCCGTTGAGCTACCTGGTGACCCGGATCGGCGGAGAGCGCGTCTCCCTCACCGACCTCGCCACCCCCGGGGCCGACGCCCACGGTCTCGAGCTGTCCGTCCAGCAGGTGATGGCGGTGCAGGAGGCGGGTCTGGTCCTGCAGATCCCCGGCTACCAGACCGCGCTGGACGACGCGATCGCCTCCGGACCGGGGGACAACGTGCTGGACGTCTCCTCGGTGGTCGCGATGATCTCCGCGGACGGCCACTCCCATGAGCACGAGGCCTCCGACGGCGGCGGCGAGGACGAGCACGCGCACGGCGGCGACGATCCGCACCTCTGGCACGATCCGCAGCGGATGGCGGAGATCGGCGATGCGCTCGCGGCCCGCCTGGGCGAGATCGACCCCGACGGCGCCGAGGCCTTCACGGCCGCTGCGGCGGAGGTGCGCACCGACCTCGAGGCCCTCGATGCCGAGCTCGCCGAGGAGTTCGGTGCGGTCGACGGGGAGCGCACCTTCATCACCAGCCACGCCGCCTACGCATATCTTGCCGAGCGCTACACGCTGCACCAGGTGGGCATCGCGGGCGTCGACCCCGAGAGCGAGCCCTCGCCCCAGCGCCTGCTCGAGCTCGAGAAGGTCATCACCGAGGAGGGCGTGACCACGATCTTCTTCGAGACCACCGCCTCCCCGAAGGTCGCCCAGACCCTCGCGGAGAACGTCGGCATCCGCAGCGAGGAGCTCGACAACCTCGAGACCCAGCTCTCGGAGGACGCCGACTATCCTGCGGTCATGCGAGAGAACGCCCGCAAGCTGGTGGAGAGCTGGTCATGAGCGGCTCGACGCCCGTCGTCGAGGTCCGGCGGGCATGCGTCCAGCGCTCCGGCACCCGCATCCTCCATGACGTCGACCTCGAGATCCGCTCCGGGGAGATGGTCGCCCTCCTGGGCGCCAACGGCTCCGGCAAGTCCACGCTGCTGCGCGCCGTGGTGGGCGTGCTGCCTCTCGAGTCCGGCACCGCCCGCCTCTTCGGCCAGGACGTGCACCGCCCGGGCCCCCACGACCGGATCGGCTACGTCCCCCAGGACTCGCCGGAGGCCGGCTCGATCCCCGCCACCGCGCGCGAGACGGTCGCCAGCGGGCTCCTCACCTCCCGCTCCTGGTGGCCCCGCCACCGCGACCCGCGGGTGCAGCGGGCGCTCGACGCCGTGGGCCTGCCCGACCTGGGCGGGCGTCCGATCACCCGCATGTCCGGCGGGCAGCGTCGCCGGGTGATGCTGGCCCGAGCCCTGGTCCGCGACCCCGAGTTCCTGGTCCTGGACGAGCCTTTCTCCGGCGTGGATCTGGCCACTCAGCAGCTTCTGGCCGGCACCTTCCGCGATCTCTCCGCCCGCGGCACCACGCTCCTGGTGGTGCTGCACGAGACCGGCATGCTCGAGCGGGACATCTCGCGCGCGGTGGTCCTCGACCACGGGAGCGTGGTCCACGACGGCCAGGCGCGCGACCGGCCGCCGCTGGATCCCGGACACGAGCACCCGCTCGACAGCCTCCCACCCCACGAATGCCTCGGACAGGAGATCCATCCGGCATGATCTCCCCCCTCGACATCCTCACCTCGGACCTGCTGCGCTACCCGCTGATCATCGCGGTGCTCATCGGGCTGACCGCCCCCGTGGTCGGCACCTATCTGGTGCAGAAGCGCCTGGCCCTGCTCGGCGACGGGCTCGGGCACGTCGCCCTGACCGGCGTCGCCGTCGGCTGGCTGGTCGGCGCATGGGTCTCCGCGACCCCGGCGGACCTGCTCGCGATCCCCGGCGCTCTGGCCGCCTCACTGATCGGGGCGATCGCGATCGAGTACGTCCGCGAGATCGGCCACACCAGCCGCGACGTGGCGCTCGCGATCCTGTTCTACGGCGGCATCGCCGGCGGCGTGGTCATCATCCAGCTGGCCGGCGGCACCTCCCAGAACCTCATGGGCTACCTCTTCGGCTCGCTGTCCACCGTCACCCGACCCGATCTCGTCATCGCGCTCGTACTCGCCCTCGTGGTGCTGGGCATCGGCCTGGGCCTGTCCGGCCTGCTCGCCGCCGTCACCGGGGACGAGGAGTTCGCCCGTGCCTCCGGGCTGCCAGTGCGCACGGTGAACGTGCTCATCGCGGTGATGGCCGCGCTGACCGTCACCCTCTCGATGAGGATCGTCGGCGCCCTCATGGTCTCCGCCCTCATGATCGTGCCGGTGGCCGCCGCGCAGCAGCTCGTGGTGGGCTTCGCGCGCACCATGCGCACGGCCATGGTGATCGCCGTCCTCTGCGCACTGGGCGGGCTGCTGATCACGGTCTACGTCGACCTGCCGCCCGGCGGCGTGATCGTGCTGGCCACCATCGCGGTGTACGTCGTCGCGCTCGCCGTGAAGGCCGTGCTGTCCTCGCGCTCCGCCCCGGCCGGCCGCACGGAGGACAGCACGGAGCGCACCGCGCACGCCTCCCCTCGATGAGGGACAATGGCCCGATGCAACGGAACACCCGCCAGCGCACCGCGATCCTCGAGACGCTCTCGCGGCAGGACGATTTCCGCAGCGCCCAGCAGATCCACGAGCAGATGCGGGCCGACGGCGAGACCGTCGGCCTCGCGACCGTGTACCGCACCCTGCAGTCGCTCTCGCAGGCGGGCCGGCTCGATGTCCTGGTCGCCGGCGACGGAGAGTCCCTGTACCGCCAGTGCGCCGACACCGGGCACCATCATCACCTGGTGTGCCGCGAGTGCGGACGCACGGTCGAGTTCCTGGCCCCGAAGCTGGAGAGCGCGATGACGGCGATCGCGGGCGAGCACGGCTTCACCGATCTCGACCACACCCTCGAGGTGTTCGGCCTGTGCGCCGAGCACTCCGCGGCCCGCGACGCCGGGGACGCCGGAGGCTCGGCGGAGGACGAGGCCCGGCCGCGATGATGCAGTGGGTCCAGGATCTGCCGCTACTGCCCGCGGTGGCGTTCCTGTACGTCGTGATCTGGTGCCGTGCCGGCGGCACCTACCTGCTGGGGCGCGGCGCGCGGCGCGCCGTCCATCGCGGACGGGTCGCGAGGATGCTCGAATCCCCGGGCGTGCAGCGCGCCACCGAGCTGATCAACCGGTGGGGAGCGCCCGTGGTGGCGCTGAGCTTCCTGACCATCGGCTTCCAGACCGCGGCCAATGCGGCGGCGGGCCTCACCGCGATGCCCGCCCGGCGCTACCTCCCGGCTCTCGCGATCGGCGGCCTGGCCTGGGCACTCGTCTACGCCACAGTGGGCCTGCTGGCCGTGCGGGCCTGGCTCGAGCTGTTCCTGGTCTCGCCCTGGGCGGCCGTGGCGGCCGGTGTGCTCGCCGTGATGGCGATCCTCCTGCTGCTGCGGCGCCGTCGCCGCCACCGGGAGATGGAGCGGGGCGAGCGCTCCGGGTCCCCGGAGCCCTCGCGCATCGTGGAGAGCTGATCAGCCCTCCGAGTCCTGGTCCGGGACATCGATCGCGCCGCCGTAGCGCCGGTCCCGCCGCGCGTACTCCACGATCGCCCGCCACAGCACGCGCCGATCCACGTCCGGCCACAGCTCCTCGACGAAGACCAGCTCGGCGTAGGCGGCCTGCCACAGCAGGAAGTTCGAGGTGCGCTGCTCCCCGCTGGTGCGCAGGAACAGATCCACCTCCGGCATGTCGGGGTCCTGGAGGTGACGGGCGAAGCTCTTCTCGGTGATGCCCCGGCCGCTGATCCGTCCCGCGCGGGCCTCCGCGGCGATCTCGCGCACGGCATCGATGATCTCGGCCCGGCCGCCGTAGTTCACGCACATGTACAGCGTCATGCGGGTGTTGTGCCGGGTGAGGTGCTCGGCCTCCTTCAGCTCCCGGATCACGCTGCCCCACAGCCGCTGCTCGCGGCCGATCCAGCGGATGCGCACACCCCAGGAGTTCAGGGTGTCGCGCTGGCGGCGCAGCACGGAGCGGGAGAAGCCCATGAGGAAGCGCACCTCGTCCGGGGAGCGCTTCCAGTTCTCGGTGGAGAAGGCATAGGCGGACAGGTGCGTCACGCCGATCTGCAGGGCACCGGCGACGACGTCGAGCAGCGCCGCCTCCCCGGCCTCGTGTCCGGCGGTGCGCGGCAGCCCCTGCCGGTTCGCCCAGCGCCCGTTGCCGTCCATCACCACGGCCACATGGGCCGGGACGGTGGCGGCGGGCAGCTGCGGCGGGCGCGCGCCGCTGGGGTGCTCGAAGGGCTCGGTGGGCATGGATTCTCCTCGGGGGCGGAGGGCCGGTGATCGATGGTCGGCGTTCAGCGCTCGACGTAGTGCAGCGAGCGCACCGAGCGCTCCAGATGCCAGGTCATGGTGTCGGCGATGAGACGACCGGCCTCCTGCATGACCGTCTCGTCGGCGGTGACCACATTGTCCCAGTCGCCGGCCAGCAGGAAGATCAGGTGCTCGACCGTGGCCTGCCGCACGGCCGTCGCACCGGGGCGCCGGCACGGGGTGCACACCAGTCCGCCGGCGCGCACGTCCATGGCGTGGTGCGGGCCCGCGGCGCCGCAGGTGGCGCAGACCCGCAGCTCGGGCGCCCAGCCGGAGATCGCCAGGGTGCGCAGCAGGAAGGAGTCCAGGACCAGGGTGGGGGCGATGCGCCCCTCCCCCATCGCGCGCAGCGCACCCACCAGCATGAGGAAGCCGCGCTGACTGGGGTCCACGACCTCGTCGGTGAGACGGTCGGTGGTCTCGAGCATCGCGCTCGCGGCCGCGAACCGCGAGTAGTCCGCCACGATCGCGCCGGCGAAGGCCTCGATGGTGACCACCTGGGTGACGGTGTGCAGGCTCCGACCGGCGTGCATCTGCACATCGACGAGGGTAAAGGGCTCGAGCCGGGCGCCGAAGCGGCTGCCGGTGCGACGCACGCCCTTGGCGACGGCGCGCACCTTGCCGTGACGGCGGGTGAGCAGCGTGATGATGCGGTCGGCCTCGCCCAGGGGGTGGGTGCGCAGGACGATCGCATGGTCGCGGTAGAGCTTCTGCTGCATGGTGCTCCGAGACTACTGCGGGGGCGGACCCGGGGGCGGGCGCCGGGCCGGCGGACGGCGCAGCTCACAGGGCGCGCTGCCGACGGGCGCGCTCAGCACGGGCGCCGGCCGACGGCGAAGACCCGCCGGAACGGCAGCACGACACCGTGCTCCGTCTCCGGGTAGGCGGCGCGCAGGCGCGCGCGGAAGGTGCGCTCGAACCCGGGCCGCAGCGTCTCCGGCAGGGCCTGGAGGGTGGGCCGCGCCCCGGTGCCGCTCACCCAGGCGAAGACCGGGTCCGGTCCCGTGAGCACGTGGAGATAGGTGGTCTCCCATGCCTCGACCTCGAGCCCCAGGTCCTGCAGGGCGCCCAGATAGGTGCCGGCGTCATGGGCGTCGGGATGATCGACGCCGCGCAGGTGCTCCGCGTAAGGGGCGCGGGCGGCGAGCTCACGACGGATCGCGTGGCTGGGCTCGTCGAAGTTCCCGGGGACCTGCATCGCGAACCAGCCGCCGGGGGCGAGCATCGCGACCAGGCGGGGCAGCAGCTGGAGGTGTCCGGGCACCCACTGCAGGGCCGCGTTCGTGACCAGCACGTCCACGGGCGCGGACGGCTCCCACCGGCGCAGGTCGCCGCGCACGGCGGTGATGCCCTCGACCTGTCCGGCGCGGGCGACCATCTCCGGGCTCGAGTCGACGGCCAGCACCTGCGCCTCCGGCCAGCGCGCGGCGAGCAGGGCGGTGAGCGTCCCGGGGCCGGCCCCGAGGTCCACCACGTGCGCGGGATCCACGGCGCGGATCCGGGCGGTGAGATCCGCGAAGGGGCGGCCCCTCTCCTCCCCGAATCGCAGGTACTGCTCCGGACTCCAGGTGTGCTCCATGGGTGCTCCTCGCCTCGCACAGGTATCTTGAGATCAAGATACCTCAGGGCTCCCGTCCCCGGATGCCGCCCCCGAGCGTGTCCAGACCCTGGAGATCGGTGAGGGCCGCGGCCGCCTCGCGGAGCGCGGCCCGGAAGGCGAGCAGCGCGGGGTGTCCGGCGGCGCCGGCGCGGGCCGCCGTGTACAGCGTGCGGTGGGGATCCCCCGGCAGGCGCAGCGGCCGTGTCCCTCCGAGATGCTCCGAGGCGATGATGCCGGGGACCACGGCCACGGCGTGCCCGGAGCGGACCAGGTGGACCTGCAGAAGCGGATCCTGGGTGCCGAAGCGCACGTGCGGCTCCACTCCCGCCGCGCGCAGGTAGGTGCGCTCCCAGACCCCGGTGCGGGTGGGCTCCGGGTCCAGCGCCCAGGGGGCGTCGGCGAGCTCGGCGAGGGAGCGGGCGCCGGCCCAGGGGCCGTGGTCCGGGAGCACCAGCAGCAGCGGATCCTGCAGCACGCCCTCCCGGTCGGTGCCGCGGCGCACCACCTGCTGGCCGCCCGGGTAGTCCTCGCCGAGGATGACGTCGAAGGCGTGGGCGAGGAGCCCCTCGTAGGCGTCCTCGACCTCCTGCTGCGCCATCTCCAGGCGGAGGTCCGGGTGCCGCTGCGCCAGCACGCTGACGGTCGCGGGCGCGAGCGCGATCATCGGGGTCTGGAAGGACGCGACCCGCAGCACCCCGCCCACCTCACCCTGGGCGTGGGCGAGCTCCGCCTCCGCGGTCTCGAGCAGGCCCAGCATCTCCTCGGCGCGGCGGGCGAGCTGCACCCCCGCGTCGGTGAGCGCCACCCGCCGTCCGGACTGCTCGAAGAGGGTGACCTTGGTCTCCCGCTCCAGGTGGGAGAGCTGCTGGGAGACTGCCGACGGGGACAGCGAGTGGGTTCGGGCGACGGCCGACATCGTCTCCAGCCTGTGGAGTTCGTGCAGCAGGAAGAGGCGGTGCAGGTTCAGCATGGAGGCTCCTCCGTTCGTGAAGTTCTGCTTCACGATACTGGTCGAGAACATTCGCTGGACCAGGCAGTACTCACCGTGCACAGTGGAGGCGTGACCGCCTCCGCCTCCCCCGCTCCGCCCTCCCTCGCTCCGAGGCGCGGACCCGCCGGGGTCCCCCTGACCCCGGTGCTGTTCATCCTCGGCTCCTGCCTCTCGCTCCAGGTGGGCGCGGCGCTGGCGACCCAGCTGTTCCCGGCGCTCGGCTCCTGGGGCACCACCGCACTGCGTCTGGGCATCTCGGCCCTGGTGCTGATGGCCGTCGTCCGGCCGCGGCTGCACCGCTTCACCCGCGAGCAGTGGATCGCGGTGCTGCTGTTCGGCGGCGCGATCGGGGCGATGAACGGCTCCTTCTACGCGGCGATCGACCGGATCCCCCTGGGGACCGCCGTCGCGATCGAGTTCCTGGGCCCCCTGACGGTCTCCGCGGTGCTCTCCACGCGGCGCACGGACCTGCTGTGGGTGGCGATGGCGCTCGGCGGCGTGGGCCTGTTCGGGATCGAGTCCCTCACCGGGGCGGCGGAGCTGGATCTGGTCGGCGTGCTGTTCGCCCTGGTCGCCGCCGTCTTCTGGGGCCTGTACGTGCTCACCAGCGCCCGGGTGGGGCGCCTGGTGCCCGGTCAGGACGGCCTGGCGGTGGCGATGGTGGTCGGTGCGATGGTGGTGCTGCCGCTGGGAGCTCCCGGCGCGCTCGCCGGGCTGATGGACGTGCGACTGCTGGCCCTCGCCGTCGGCACCGCCCTGCTCGCCTCCGTGCTGCCATACACGCTCGAGCTCGCAGCGCTGCGCCGCCTGCCCCGCCACGTCTTCGGCATCCTGCTCAGCCTGGAGCCGGTGATCGCGCTGCTCGCCGGCGTGCTGCTCCTCGGGCAGCAGGCCACCGCCCTGAGAGTCCTCGCCGCGGTGCTCGTGGTCGGGGCCAGCGTGGGGATCACCCTCACGGCCCGGGGCACGGCGCCGGAGGAGCCGCAGCCCGTCGACGAGACGCCGGGGTGGGATCTGCCCACGCCCACCCACTCGACCCTCACCGGGGAGATGCCGGTGCTCACCGAGGAGGACCTCCGGACCGAGGAGCACGAGCCGCCCGGGACGGGCCGCTGACCGTCGCGGGGATCTGCAGATCGCCTGGGAGGCGACTCCTCCGCCCCCATATACTCATCGCGACACATCCGCCGTCGAGCCACGGAGCCACCGAGAACACCCATGAGCCGCGCTCTGCAGAACCCCGGGTCGTCCGACGACCCGGGGGACAGTTGCCCCTCACCCGTCCTCCCCTTCTCGACTCCGCGGACGCCCGCCGGTGATCGAGCCTCCGCATCGCCCGGGGGCCCGGCATGATCGCCGCGATCGGGCTCCTCGCGCTCGGCCTGGTCCTGATCGCCCTGATCATCGTGGCCAACGGGTACTTCGTGGCCCAGGAGTTCGCCTACATGTCGGTGGACCGCTCGCGCCTGCACGCGCAGGCGGACGCGGGAGATGCCGCCGCTGCCCGGGCGCTGAAGGTCACCCGCCGCACCTCGTTCATGCTCTCCGGGGCCCAGCTCGGGATCACGGTCACGGGTCTGCTGGTCGGCTACGTGGCCGAGCCCCTCGTCGGTGAGGCCCTGGGGACCCTGCTGGGCGGGGTGGGCATTCCCGCCGCACTGAGCATCTCCGTCGGCACGGTCCTCGCGCTCGCCCTGGCCACCGGGGTGCAGATGGTCGTCGGGGAGCTGTACCCCAAGAACCTCGCCCTCGCGATCCCCGAGCCGATGGCCAAGGCGCTGGCCCGCACCACCCTGATCTACCTGGCGGTCTTCGGCTGGCTGATCGTCGTGTTCGACGCGGCGGCCAACGGCCTGCTCCGACTGCTGCGGATCGAGCCGGTGCACGACGTCGACAGCACGGCGACGGCGGAGGACCTCGATCGCATCGTCGCCGACTCCCGCGACAGCGGCGACCTCCCGGAGGATCTCTCGATGCTGATCGACCGCGTCCTCGATTTCCCGCACGAGACCGTGGAGCACGCCATGATCCCGTGGACCCAGGTAGGCACGGTGGACGAGTCGGCGACGATCGGGGAGGCGCGCACGCTGATGGCGAGCGGACACACCCGGTACCCCGTGATCTCCCCGGATCAGCAGCCCGTCGGCGTCGTGCACCTGACGGATCTGCTGGACCCCGCCGTCCGGACCGGCGATCCGGTCACCTCGATCATGCGCGAGCCCCTGCTGCTGCCGACCTTGATGCCGCTGCCCGACGCCATGGAGACCCTCAGCAGCTCCCGCCACCAGCTCGCCTGCGTGCTCGACGAGTTCGGCGGCTTCGACGGGGTGATCACCCGCGAGGACCTGGCCGAGGAGCTCGTCGGCGAGCTCACCGACGAGCACGACCTGGAACCCCCGCGACTGATCGTCGCCGAGCAGGACGACGTCTGGCGGATGGCCGGTGACGTCCATGTCGACGAGCTGGAGCGGACCGTCGGCCACGACCTCCCCGAGGGGGACTACGAGACCGTCTCGGGCCTCGTCATCGCCGAGCTCGGCGACTTCCCCGAGGCCGGGCAGAGCGTGCTCGTGGATCTGCCCGCCGACCCCCGTGAGCTCGCCGCCGGCGAGGCGATCCCGCGACGCCTGCAGATCGACGTCACCGCCCTCACCCGCCACGTGCCCAGCGAGCTGCTCGTGCGCCTCGTCCACGCCGACGGGACCGACGACCACCCCGCGAAGGAGGACCGATGAGTGACCCCCTCGTGGTCATCGTCATCACGGTGGCCCTGATCGCGCTGAGCGCCCTGTTCGTCATCATCGAGTTCTCCCTGCTGGGAGCGCGCAGCCACCGCCTGGAGGCCGAGGCCGGCAGCAGCAGGTCCGCGCGCGCGGCGCTGCGCAGCATCAACGAGCTCACCGTCATGCTCGCCGGCGCCCAGCTGGGCATCACCGTCTGCACCTTCGCCCTGGGGGCGGTCACCAAGCCGGCGGTCGACGCCTGGCTGGCACCGGTGCTCACGGGCTGGGGGATCCCGTCAGCCCTCGCCGGCACCGCGGCCTTCGTGATGTCGCTGCTGATCGTCACCTTTCTCCACCTCGTGGTGGGTGAGATGGCGCCCAAGTCGTGGGCGATCGCCCACCCGGAGCTGTCGGCGAAGGCCACCGCCCTGCCGACGCGGGCCTACATCTGGCTGCTGCGCCCCGTGCTCCGGGGCGTCAACCAGATCGCCAATCGGCTCGTGTCCGCCAGCGGCGTCACCCCTGTCGAGCGCGCCGCGGTCGGCGGGCAGGACGCCGAGACCATCCGCCAGCTCGTCGAGCACTCCACCTCGACGGGGACCCTGGACGGTCGATTCCACCAGCAGCTCTCCGGTGTGCTGAGCCTGCAGGACCGCACCCTCGAGAGACTCATCGCCCCCGACGCCCGTCCCACCTCGGTCCCGTCCGGGGCCACCGTCGCCGAGCTGCAGGCGGCCGCCCACCGCAGCGGGCACCTCCGCGTCCTCATCGAGCGGACGGACGGTCGCGCACCCGGCGTGGTGCATGTGCGCGACACGCTGCTGGAGCCCGTCGAGCGCCCGGTCGAGGACCTGGCGCGGGATGCGCTGACGCTCCCGGCCGGGACCACCCTGCACGATGCGCTGACGCGCATCCGACGGTCCGGCGAGCAGCTCGTCGCCGTCCTGGACGAGGGCCGGTTCCTCGGCGTGGTCACCCTCTCCGACATCCTCGCCGAGGTCATGTCCACGCGCGAGGAGTCGCGAGCGTGACGGAGTGCGATCGGCGACGTCCCGCTCCTACGGCCGGGCGGCGGGCGGCGCCGGGGCGGAGGAGTCCCGCTCGGCCAGAGCGCGCAGTGTCCGTAGCTGCTTGCTCATCATGAGCAGATCTCCCCAGGCCAGCAGGTACCGGCGCAGCCGAGCGGCCGGCCCACCGCCGGCCGGCATCCACAGGTCGCCCCGCAGCAGCGCGTCCCCATCGCCCCTCGGGACGATCGCATAGCGCACCGTGATGGCTCCGAAGATCCAGGTGGGCGCTCCCGGCCGCATCGTCAGCGTCAGCGAGCGATCCGGCACGACGTCGACCAGCGAGAAGATGGTCATGAACCGCTGGCCCACCGCGAGCGCCGTCAGCGTCGGATCCGCGCGGCGCGGGCTTCGCCGGCCGACGTTGTCGATCCAGTCGTAGCTGTACGGGGCACGGCGCAGCTGGCACAGCCACAGGTACAGCACCCGGGGATCAGCGTCGCTCGCCACCGAACGGGCCGCCCGGCGCCGGGGCGCATCGTCCACGAGACCGTCGGGGACCTCGGCCCCCTCGACGCTCCCCCAGGTCCACGGAAGCGTCGCTGCGGACCTCGTCCTCCGGCGCATGCCGACCTCCCGAACCATTGCTGCAGCCAGTCCCCGCCACTGTAGCGGCGGGCCGCCGCGGCGTCGGTGCGGGAGGGGCTCCCCTGTTCCGCCGGCCCCGGCGGGCCTCAGATCCGCGAGCGGGCCTCGCGGTTCAGGGCCGAGATGATCGCCTCGAGGGAGGCACGGGTGATCGAGCCGTCGATGCCCACCCCCCAGAAGATCCTCTCGCCGATCTCGCATTCGATGTAGGAGGCGGCGAGCGAGTCGTCGCCCTCGGTCAGGGCGTGCTCGGCGTAGTCGAGGATCCGCACGTCGACCTTCCGCTCCGCGAGGCCCTTGACGAAGCCGTCGAGCGGGCCGTTGCCGATGCCCGTGACCGTGCGCTCCTCGCCGTCGACCACGAGCGTGACCGTGATGCGGTCGGCACCGTCCCCGGTGGACTCCTGATGGATGTCCCGCACGCTGAAGCGGCCCCAGCGGCGGTCCTCCTCGGTCGAGGGGAGGTACTCGTCGGTGAAGTCCTCCCAGAGCTGCTCGGGGCTGACCTCGCCGCCGCCGTCGTCCGTCTTCTGCTGGACGATGCCGGAGAACTCGATCTGGAGACGGCGGGGCAGGTCCAGCCCGTGCTCGGTGCGCAGCAGGTAGGCCATCCCGCCCTTGCCGGACTGGGAATTCACGCGGATCACGGCCTCGTAGGAGCGGCCCAGGTCCTTGGGGTCCACGGGCAGGTAGGGCACCCGCCAGACCAGGTCGTCGACGTCGACCCCGCACGCGGCGGCGTCGGTCTCCATGCGCTCCAGGCCCTTCTTGATGGCGTCCTGGTGGGAGCCGGAGAAGGCGGTGAACACGAGGTCGCCGCCGTAGGGGCTGCGCTCGGGCACCGGCATCTGGTTGCAGTGCTCGACGGTGCGTCGCACCTCGCCGAGATCCGAGAAGTCGATCTGCGGATCGATGCCCTGGCTGAACAGGTTCAGGCCCAGGGTCACCAGGTCCACGTTGCCGGTGCGCTCCCCGTTGCCGAACAGACACCCCTCGATGCGATCGGCGCCGGCCAGGTAGCCGAGCTCCGCGGCGGCGACGCCCGTGCCGCGGTCGTTGTGCGGGTGCAGGGAGAGCACCAGCGACTCGCGGCGGTCCAGGTTCCGGTGCATCCACTCGATCGAGTCGGCGTAGACGTTCGGGGTGGCCATCTCCACCGTCGCCGGCAGGTTGATGATCATCCTGTGCTCGGGCGTGGGCTTGATGACGTCGATGACGGCGTTGCACACCCGCAGCGCGTACTCGAGCTCGGTGCCGGTGTAGGACTCGGGCGAGTACTGGTAGGTGACCTCGGTGTCCGGGATCGTCTCCTCGTACTTCTTGCACAGCAGAGCGCCCTGCACGGCGATGTCGAGCACGGCGTCCTGGTCGGCGCGGAAGACGACGTCGCGCTGCACCACGGAGGTGGAGTTGTACAGATGCACCACCGCCTGCTTCGCGCCCTCGATCGCCTGATAGGTCCGCTCGATGAGGTGCTCGCGGGACTGGGTGAGGACCTGGATCGACACGTCCTCGGGGATGCGGTCCTCCTCGATGAGGGAGCGCACGAAGTCGAAGTCCGTGCGGGAGGCCGAGGGGAAGCCCACCTCGATCTCCTTGTAGCCCATCTGCACCAGCAGCTCGAACATGCGCAGCTTGCGCTCGGAGTTCATGGGGTCGATCAGCGCCTGGTTGCCGTCGCGCAGGTCCACCGCGCACCAGCGCGGTGCCCGGGTGATGCGCCGGGCGGGCCAGGTGCGATCGGGGAGCTCGACGGCGATCTGCTCATGGAAGGGCAGGTACTTGTGCACGGGCATGCCCGAGGGCTGCTGGGGCGCCGCGCCGGTGGTGCCGACGACGGGGAGCGCGGGGTCGAGCTCGGCGGCGAAGGGCGCGACGGCGGTGGTGCTGGGGTGAATCATGGTGGGGGATCCTTCTCGCTGGGGGTACCGGTCGCCGGAGCGCACATCAGCCGCGGCGGGTTCCCGGCGGTGTCAGGACCCGTCGCGGCGACGAAGCAGGAGCAGCGATCCACGCATGGAGATCACGCTAGCACCCTCCCGGCGAGGGGTCGGACGCGCTCAGCATGCGAACACCGGCGCCGGATCGCTCACGGCGCGGTGACGAGCAGCGTCGCCAGCCCCGCCCACACCAGGAGCGCGACCGCGAGCGCGAGGGCCGTCGTGCGGGCCCGTCGGGCGGACGGCGCGAGCAGGACGGCGCCGAGCGCCGTGAGCAGGCCCAGCGGCAGCGCGAGCACGGTCCCGAGGATCAGCACGTAGCCGTGCGGGTCGAAGGACCCTCCGCCGAACCGGGAGCCCACCACCATCAGGCACAGCAGGAGCCACGGGGCGCCGGCGCAGAGAGCCAGGACGGCGCCGACGATGCGCACGGCGATCTCAACGCCTCGCGGCGACGTCGCCGATCCCGGTGCCTCGGAGGGCACCGGGAGGGACACGCCGTCGTTCATCGGCTCAGAAGCCCAGGCGGCCCAGCTGCTTGGGATCGCGCTGCCAGTCCTTGGCCACCTTGACCCGCAGGTCCAGATGGACCTTGCGGCCCAGCAGCTGGTTGATCTCGGCGCGGGCCCGGGAGCCGACGTCCTTCAGCCGGGAGCCTCCACGACCGATGATGATGCCCTTCTGGCTGTCGCGCTCGACGAACAGCGTGGCACGGACCACCAGGCGGCCGGCGCCGGGCTCGACCTCGGCGAAGGGATCGCCGTCCGGATCGGTCTCCACGACCTCCTCGACCACCACCGCGATCGAGTGCGGCAGCTCCTCCCGCACGCCCTCGAGGGCGGCCTCGCGGATCAGCTCGGAGATCCGGTCGTCGCGGGACTCCTCGGTGAGCTGGTCGTCCGGGTACAGCTGCGGGCCGGCGGGAAGCTGCGCGGCGACGACGTCCATCAACACGTCGATCTGCTCGCCGGCGACGGCGGAGATCGGGACGATCTCGTCGAAGTCCATCATCTGGTCCACGCTCATGAGGTGCTCGGCGAGGGCGTCGCGGCCCACCAGATCGATCTTGGTGACGATCGCGACGACGCGGGGGCCGCGGCGGCCGGTGCGCATCTCGACGAGGTCCTGGGCGATGAAGCGGTCGCCCGGCCCGATCTTCTGATCCGCGGGCAGGCAGAAGCCCACCACGTCGACCTCGCCGAGGGTCTCGCGGACCAGGTCGTTGAGCCGCTCCCCGAGGAGGGTCCGGGGGCGGTGCACTCCGGGGGTGTCGACCAGGATGATCTGGGCGTCC
Organism: Brachybacterium sp. YJGR34; assembly: GCF_003347015.1. Lineage (GTDB taxonomy): Bacteria > Actinomycetota > Actinomycetes > Actinomycetales > Dermabacteraceae > Brachybacterium. The sequence goes on along the minus strand of NZ_PNFB01000008.1, from coordinate 57,330 downwards.
TCCCGGGTGACGATGCCGCGGATCGCGCGTCGGGTGGTCTGGGGCTTGGTCGAGGTGATCGCGACCTTCTCCCCCACCAGCGCATTGGTCAGCGTCGACTTGCCGACGTTGGGGCGTCCCACGAGGGCCACGAAGCCCGCGCGGTGCTCACGCTCCTCGGTGCGGGGATCATCCTGGTCAGCGGTCATCTCTCGTCCTCCTGGTCAGTGGGTGGTCCAGCGTGCTCGTCCTCCTGCGGTGCGCGGCCGACGAGCACGGTCGACAGCCTCCGCCGCCGCCCGGCGGTCCTCTCCGCCTCGAGGTCGAGGCCGTAGGCCGTGGCGCGGCTGCCGGGGATCGGCACCCGTCCGGTCACCTTGCCCAGCAGCCCGCCCACGCTGTCGATGTCGTCGTCGTCGATCTCGAGGTCGAAGAGCTCCCCCACCTCGGACAGCCCCGCCCGAGCGGGGACCCGGAAACGGCCGTCGTCGAGCTGCTCGATCTCGGGGACGGCCGGATCGTGCTCGTCGGCGATCTCCCCGACGATCTCCTCGAGGATGTCCTCGATGGTGACGATCCCGGCCACGCCCCCGTACTCGTCCACGAGCACGGTGATGTGCACGTGGCTGGTCTGCATCTGGCGGAGCACGTCGTCGGCCGCGACGAACTCCGGGGCGAAGCGCGCGGCGCGCATGATCTCCCTCACCGGACGTCCCGGTCGCGGGTCCCAGGGCGAGTGGATGGCCCGCAGGACGTCCTTGACGTAGAGCATCCCGCACAGGTCGTCGATGCTCTCCGCGTAGACGGGGATGCGGGAGAAGCCGGAGCGGACGAACAGCCGCAGGGCCTTCTCCGCGGAGGCCGCGGCCGGGATCGTCACCATGTCGGTGCGGGGGACCATCAGCTCGCGCACCATGGTGCCGCGCAGGTCGAAGACGCCCTGGATCATGTCGCGCTCATCGGCCCGGACGTGCTCGTCCTCCAGCGCTCGGTCCACGCTCTGGCGGGCCTTCTCCGCCCGCTCCTCGGGCCCGTCGCCATGACCGGGACGGGCGTCCCGGGACTCCCCGAGCCGGGTGAGCGCGCCCGCGGCGGGCCACAGCAGCACGCGAACGGCGGCCACCGGGAGCCGAGCGGACAGCAGCACGGATTCGGGACGCCTTCCTCCGATCGTGCGCGGGGAGATCGCGAGCACCACCAGCACCATCACGGCGGCGAGGAGCACGGCGGCCAGCAGCGGCAGGAACCGGGGACCGGGCAGGGCGAAGCGCTCCCAGACGAGCAGGGCGATGCCGGTGACGGCGGCGACCATCACGACCTCGGCGAGCATCCGCCCGAGGGAGACGGAGGCCAGAGTGCGCGCGCCGTCGCCGTACTGGGCCAGGACGCGGTCGCGGACCGCCGCGGGCCGCCCGCCCGCCGCCTTCTCCAGCGCGCCGCGGGAGACGGACAGCAGGGCGGTCTCGACCGCGCTCAGCACACCGGACAGAGCCGCCGCCGCGAGAGCGATCGGGATCAGCACCAGCAGGACCGTGCTCAGCACGGGAGCTCGCGGGGCGGGACGGAGCCGGAGGGCATGGCGGCGGGTGTCACCGGGCCGGGCGAGAGGCCAGGAAGGTCAGCAGGAGCGTGCGCTGGAGGTCGAACATCTCCTTGCGCTCGTCCTCCTCCATGTGGTCGTAGCCCAGCAGATGGAGGATCGAGTGGACCGTGAGCAGCAGCATCTCCTCCACGGCGCTGTGCCCCGCCTCGGCGGCCTGCGCCGCCGCCACGCTCGGGCACAGCACCACGTCGCCCAGCAGCCCCTCCGGGGCGGGCACCTCCGGGGTGCCGGGCGTGAGCTCGTCCATCGGGAAGCTCATCACGTCGGTGGGGCCGGGCAGGTCCAGCCACTGCACGTGGAGCTTCTCCATCGCGTCCTCGTCGACGAACAGGATCGACATCTCGGTGGCGGGGTGCAGGTGCATCGCCTCGAGCACGAAGCGGGCGAGCTCGACGAACTCGGTCTCGTCGACCACGGCGGTGGTCTCGTTGCGGATCTCGATGGACATCTCTCAGCTCCCGGTGCTCGGGCGGTGGCGGGAGTCACGGCTCCCGCCGGGGCGGATCTCCCAGCGGCCATAGGCCTCGACGATGTCGCTGACCAAGCGGTGGCGGACCACGTCGCGGGAGGACAGGCGGCAGAAGGAGATGTCGTCGATGCCGCTGAGCACCTTCTCCACCACGCGCAGGCCGCTCTGCTGGGCGCCGGGCAGGTCCACCTGGGTGACGTCCCCGGTGACGACCATGGTGGAGTTGAAGCCCAGGCGGGTGAGGAACATCTTCATCTGCTCGGGCGTGGTGTTCTGCGCCTCGTCGAGGATGATGAAGGCGTCGTTGAGAGTGCGCCCGCGCATGTACGCCAGCGGGGCGACCTCGATCGTCCCGGCACCCATCAGGCGCGGGATCGACTCGGGGTCGAGCATGTCGTGCAGCGCGTCGTAGAGCGGCCGCAGGTACGGGTCGATCTTCTCGTTGAGGCTGCCGGGCAGGAAGCCCAGCCGCTCCCCCGCCTCGACCGCGGGGCGGGTGAGGATGATGCGGTTGATCTGCTTGCTCAGCAGCTTCTGCACCGCCATCGCCACCGCCAGATAGGTCTTGCCGGTGCCGGCCGGCCCGATCCCGAAGGTGATGGTCGAGGTCTCGATCGCCTCGATGTACGTCTTCTGCCCCATGGTCTTGGGGCGGATGGTCCGCCCCCGGGAGGACAGGACCGTGCGGGAGAGCACCTCCTCGAGCCGGCCGCCGGCGGCGCGGTCGTCGCCGTACAGGGCGGCGGCGCGCTGCACGGCCTCGGCGGTGACGGCCTGCCCGGTGCCGGCGAGCTCGATGAGCGAGCGCATGATGTGCTCCCCGCGGCGCAGCGCGTCCTCGGTGCCGCGCAGGGTCACCTGGTGGCCGCGCACGTGCACATCGGTGTCCGGCACCGCATCCTCGAGCGCCGCGAGCGCCTGGTCGTTCTCCCCGAGCACCTGGAAAGGGCTCAGATGATCCGGGATGGCCAGCATCCGCTCGCGCACCTCGGGGGTGCGGCCGGGGGCCGGGTGGAGGGGGTCCGTCACAGCTCTCCTTCTGCGAGCGTCCTGCCCGCCAGGACGTGCGCATGCACATGGAACACGGTCTGACCGGCGGTGGGGCCGGTGTTGAACAGCAGCCGGAAGTCGCCGTCGGACTCCTCGGCGGCCACCTGGGAGGCGACCCGGGTGACGTGGGCGAGCAGCGCAGGCCGCTCGGCCAGTGCGCGCACGTCCCGAGAATGCTCCCGCGGGACGACGAGCACGTGCACGGGCGCCTTCGGCGCGAGGTCGCGGAACGCGATCACCTCGTCGTCCTCGTACACGCGGTCCGAGGGGATCTCCCCGGCGACGATCCGGCAGAAGATGCAGTCCGGGTCCAGCGGTGCGGCAGTGGTCTCTCCCATGCCCGCGAGTCTACGGGAGCGGAACTCGCCACATGACGTCCCGCACAGCGTGGCATCGAGGGCGGGATATGAGACGTTGGGCGGCATCATGACGCGACTTGGAATCCTCCTGACCAGTGCCCGCCCGAACCGCGTGGGAGTGCATGTCTCCCAGTGGGTCCACGACGCCGCTCCCGAGGGCGTCGAGGTGGACCTCATCGATCTCGGCGAGCTCGCGCTCCCCGCCTTCGACGAGCCCCACGCCCCCAAGGCCGGCCAGCCCCGCACCACGCCGCACGCCGAGGCCTGGGCGCAGCGGATCGCGGCGCTGGACGCCCTGGTCATCCTCACCCCGCAGTACAACGGCTCCTACCCGGGCGCCCTGAAGAACGCGATCGACTTCCTCTACGCCGAGTGGGAGGGCCTGCCCACCCTCCTGATCGGCTACGGCTGGGGCGCGGCGGGCGAGGTGCTCCCCCCGCTCGAGGCGCTGATGCGCCGCGTGGGCGCCGACGTCGTCGACACCATCGGCCTGGGCTTCCGCGAGGACCTCTCGGTCGAGGGCGAGCTGTGCGTGCAGCAGCCCAAGGCGGAGCAGCTGCAGCACGCCATCGAGCGCTTCACCGCCGAGGTCCCGGCGAAGGTCTGACACCGCCGCCGCGGCTCAGCCCCAGCGCCCCACGAGGGCGCTGAGGACCGCGAGCGCGGCGGGACCGGCGGTGGAGCTGCGCAGCACCTCAGGGCCCAGCAGCACCGAGCGTGCGCCCGCCCCGCGCAGCGCCTCGAGCTCGTCGCGGTCGATGCCGCCCTCGGGGCCGACGACCACCACGATCTCCTCCCGGCCCTCCGCGCTCGCCGCCCGCAGCTGCGGGGCGAGGCTCATCAGGCCCACGGATTCCTGCTCGTGCAGCACGAGCACGAGGGCGCCCCGCGCGACCCGCTCCTGCAGGTGGGCGACGAGCTCCGTGCTCGTCGCCGGCGCGGCGACCTCGGGGATGCCCGGACGGCGGCACTGCTTGACGGCCGCGCGGACGGTTCCCTGCCAGCGGGCGCGACCCTTGGCGAGCTTCTCGCCGCGCCACACCGAGACCGAGCGGCGCGCGATCCACGGCACCACCTCGTCCGCGCCGAGCTCGGTCGCGGACTCCACGGCCTGCTCGTCGCGGCCCCCGGTGGCGAGGGCCTGGACCAGCACCAGCCGCGGCAGCCGCTCCACGACCGGGCCCGGGTCCGCGAGCAGGCGCAGCACCAGCGACTCCTTGCGGGCGGCGGTGACCTCGGCGAGCACCTGACGGCCGGGGCCGTCGGTGAGCAGCAGCTGCTCCCCCACCCCGATGCGCGCCACCTTCGCGGCGTGCCGGCCCTCCTCGCCGTCCAGGGTCAGCTCCTCGCCGCTGCGCGCGCGGGAGAGCGCGTCGTCGAGGATCAGGAAGCCGGGCGGCGTGGTGGGCATGGCGGCTCAGAGCTCCCGCAGGCGCTCGCGGAGCTTGGCGAAGGGGCCGTGGCCCTTGCGCCGCGTGGTCTCGTCACCGCGCAGCGCGGCGAGCTGCTGGAGCAGATCGCGCTCCTCGTCGCTCAGCGAGGTGGGCACGTCCACGTCGAGGACCACGCGGATGTCGCCGCGCCGCTCGCGGCGCAGCGGGGTGACGCCGAGACCCTTGAGCGTGATCTCCTCGCCGGGCTGCGAACCGGGCCGGACGTCGATCTCCTGCGGCCCGTCGAAGGTCTCCAACGGGATCGTGGCGCCCAGGGCCGCGGTGGTCATGGGCACCGCGACGGTGGTGACCAGGTCGTCGCCGTCGCGCTCGAAGGTGTCGTGGTCGGTGACGGAGAGCTCGACGAAGAGGTCCCCGGAGGGGCCGCCGGCCTCGCCGGTCTCGCCCTCGCCGCGCAGCTGGATGCGGGTGCCGTTCTCGACGCCGGAGGGGATGCGCACCGTGACGGTGCGCTCGGAGGCGGTGCGGCCGTGCCCGGAGCAGGCGGTGCAGGGGCTCTCGATGACGTCGCCGTGGCCCTCGCAGGTGGGGCAGGGCGCCATGGTGACCATCTGGCCCAGCAGCGACTGGGCGACCCGCTGGACGTGCCCGGACCCGTTGCAGGCGGTGCAGCGGGTGGGGCTGGTCCCCGGCTCCGCGCAGGAGCCCGAGCAACGCTCGCAGAGCACCGCGGTGCGGAAGGTGACCTGCTGCTCGGTGCCGAAGACGACGTCGCGCAGGTCGATCTTCACCCGGCGCAGCACGTCGCCGCCGCGGCGCTGGCGGGGCACCGGCCCCTGCCCCCGACCACGGCCGCCCGCGGCGCCGGCGAACATGTCGAAAATGTCGTTGAAGTCGAAGCCGGCCGTGCCGCCCCCGAACCCGCCCGGGAAGCCGCCGGAGCCCGGGCCGCCGCCCATGTCGTACTGGCGGCGCTTGTCCGCGTGGGAGAGCGTCTCGTACGCCTGGGAGACCTTCTTGAACTTCTCCGCGGCCTCCGGATCCGGGTTGACGTCCGGGTGGAGGGTCCGGGCGAGCTTCCGGTACGCCTTCTTGATCTCCTCGGTCGAGGCGTCGCGGGAGACGCCGAGGAGCTCGTAGTAGTCGTCGTTCACTGGGGCGGATCCTTACAGGGTGTCGGGGTGTCCGGGCCGCGGGCGGCGGCCGGCACGGGGCGAGCGGGGCGGCGGGGCCGGGCGGCGCGCGGACGCCGGCCCCGGCAGGGTCATTCGAGGAAGCGGGACACGTAGCGGGCGACGGCCTGGACGGTCGAGATGCCGGCGACGTAGTCCATCCGGCTGGGGCCGAGGATCGCGAGGTGCGAACCCGACCCGTAGCCCGCGCCGACCAGGGCGGCCGAGTGGAGGGCAGAATCGTGCAGCTCCGAGCCGATGCGCACCTCGACGTCGCCCGGGGAGGCGTGCATCTCGGTGAACAGGCGCAGCAGCACCAGCTGCTCCTCCAGGACGTCCAGCAGGGGCTCGACCTCCCGGGAGAAGTCCTCCGCGGAGCGGGCGAGATTCGCGGTGCCGGCCATGACGATGCGGTCCTCCGCGCGGGTGGCGGCCAGGGCCGCGAGCGGCTCGGCCACCTCGGCGGCGGCCGGACGCTCCGGCGGCGCCAGCGACTCCAGGAAGTCGCTCAGCGGCACGGCGAGGTCGGTGACCTGCCGTCCGGAGACCGCCCGGTTGAGCTGGTCCCGCAGGGCCTCGTAATACTCGGCCGGACGGCCCGCGGCGACCGGCACGGTGCGCTGGTCCACACGGCCGGACTCGGTGATGAGCACCACGAGCAGCAGGGAGTCGGCGACCTTGACCAGCTCGACGTGGCGGATGCGCGCCTGCCGGCGCGCCGGGTACTGGACCATGGCAACCTGCTGGGTGAGCTGTGCCATGAGGCGCACGGTGCGGGCCAGGAGCTCCTCGACGTCGCCCGCGTCCTCGAGCAGCAGGCGGATCGCCCGGCGCTCGGGGGCGGACAGGGGCTTGACGGTCGCGACGTGGTCGACGAATGCGCGGTACCCCTTGTCGGTCGGCACGCGTCCGGCGGAGGTGTGGGGCTGATGGATCAGCCCCTCCTCCTCGAGGACGGACATGTCGTTGCGCACCGTGGCGGCGGAGACGCCGAGCTCGTGCCGCTCCAGGAGCGACTTCGATCCGACGGGCTCCCGCGTGGAGACGTAGTCCTCGACGATCGCGCCGAGGATCTGCAGCTTCCGGGCGTCCGTGGTCCTCACCTCCTGGGTCGCGTGCGGTCGGGGCCTGGCACTCGACCCTGCCAGGTGCTAATCCTACGCGTCCCCGGCGGGGACCGCGGGAGGCGTTCGCCACGGGTGTCGCGCCATCGGTGTACCGTATCGCGCGTGCCTGCACCCTCCGATCGCTTCCCCGACCGGTACGGCTCCGACGTGCTCTCCTCCGGTCCGCCCGCCCATCACCGCCGTCGCCCCGCCGCCCGCGAGCTCCCCGCCCAGCGGGATCTCGTGGTCGAGGAGGCCTCCACCGGCTTCACCGGTGCCATCACCCGGGTGGAGAAGATCGCCGGCGAGCTGGTCGTGGAGCTCGAGGACGGCCGCGGCCGCCGCCGCACCTTCCCGCTGGGTCCGGGCTTCATGATCGACGGCCGCCCCGTCGCGCTCACCCGTCCCACCGCCGCACCGGCCCCGGCGCGCAAGCGCTCCGCCTCCGGCTCCGTGTACGTCGAGGGGGCGAAGGCCCGCACCGCCCGTGCCTCCCGGATCTGGGTGGAGGGAACCCACGACGCCGAGCTGGTGCAGAAGGTGTGGGGCCACGACCTGCGCATCGAGGGCATCGTGGTCGAGCAGCTCGAGGGGGCCGACCACCTCGCCGAGCGCGTCCGGGAGTTCGGCCCCGCCCCCGGCCGGCGCCTGGGGATCCTCGTCGACCACCTGGTGCCGGGGTCGAAGGAGTCGCGCATCGCCGCCGAGGTGATGAACCTCCCGGGCGCCCGAGGGAACGTCACCGTGCTGGGGCACCCGTACGTCGACGTCTGGCAGGCCGTGAAGCCGGCGCGCGTGGGCATCCGGGAATGGCCGCACATCCCCCGCGGCACCGACATCAAGGTGGGCACCCTCGCCGCACTCGGCTGGCCCCATGAGGACATGGCCGACATCGGCCTGGGGTGGAAGCGGATCCTGTCCACCGTCCGCTCCTACGCGGACGTGGAGCCCACGCTCTCGGGCCGCATCGAGGAGCTCATCGACTTCGTGACGGTGGACCAGGGCTGAGCGCACCGCTCCTGGGGGATACCCCCCGCACGACCCGGCGGTTCGCCGCGCGGCGCGCGCGACCCCGACTCGGTAGGCTGGAACCATCAGGTCAGCCGCCGGCCCTCGCTGCCGGCCCGTGGGAAGAAGGAACCATGAGCCAGACTCCGCATCCGCACGATCCGTACGGGTCCGAGCCGGGCGCCCCCGCCGACGAGCAGGCTCCCCAGCCCCCTCGGACGGACCGCGACGACCCCTTCGACCTCGACGCCGGGAGCCCCACCTCGGACCCGGCGCTGCACCCCCACGACCCCTATGCCGTCGATCCCGCCGCCGCGGCGCCGCCGGCCTCTGACCCGTACTCCGCCCCGGCCCCGCAGAACCCGCAGGGCGCCCCCGGCCCCCAGTACGGCGCACCGCCGCAGGGCAGCCCGGTGCTCGACGTGCCGCCGCCCGGCACCAAGGGCGTCTTCGAGGGGCCCCTGACCGGCCAGCCGACCACCGACGCCGACGGGAAGCTGTGGGCGATGTTCGCCCAGCTCTCGGTGATCCTCGGGCATGCGCTCAGCTGGGGCTTCCTGGGCTGGGTGGGGCCGCTGATCATCTTCCTGATCTACAAGGACCGCAACCGCTTCACGCGCTTCCACGCCGCAGAGGCCCTGAACGGCGCGATCGCCGTGGTCATCGTGCAGATCGTGCTCGGCATCGTGCTCACCCTCTTCGGCATCATCACCCTCGGCTTCGGGTTCTTCCTCATGCCGCTGGTGGGCCTGCCGGCACTCGTCCAGCTGATCTTCTCCATCATCGCCGCCGTCAAGGCGAACCAGGGCGAGTACTGGAACTACCCGGTCTCCATCCGCCTGGTGAAGTGATCGCCAGGTCCCACGGCACGCCGTGGGACGCTCGGAGCCCCCGAGACCCGCACCGGTCCCGGGGGCTCCTCCTGTCAGCGGGCCGGGGTCACATCCACAGCACGCCGCGCCGCTCGAACTCCTCCAGGCGGTGGGCGATCATCCGCCGCAGCAGCTCGCGCGGCACGGGCCGGTCGTAGAAGAGCTTCACGCTGCCCTTCCCGGTCTCGAACGTCGTGAGCTCCGCGGCGAAGGCCTCCCGCGTGCTGGGGGTGAAGGTGATGTTGGCGTGCCGGCGGTGCGCGCTGTAGACGAGGAGGATGGTGCCGCGGGGGTGCACGATCGCCGGGGAGCCCCACTTCAGCTCCTCGGCCGCGGCCGGCACGACCTCCCGGCTCAGGGCCCTCAGCTCCCGGAGCACCTCGCCCGCCGGCTCCTCGTGCTCCGCGATGTACTCCTCGACCGTGGTGGGCTTCGTCATCTCACCAGTGTGCCCCGGGGTGGACGGCAGGGGGAAGCGCTCAGGGCACGAGGTCGCGGATGACCGCGTCGGCCAGCAGCCGGCCCTCGCGGGTGAGCACCGCGCGGCCGTCCTCGAGGGCGGCGGCCTCGAGATGACCACGGTCGCGATGCACGGCGAGCTGGTGACGCCTCGGCGCCGGGATCGCCTCCACCGCGAGGCCGTCGGCGATCCGCAGCTCGAGCATGATCCGCTCGACCAGGCGGTCCTCCGCGGAGAGCTGCTCGGAATCCGCCACCGGCAGGGTGTCGGCCGCGAGCGTCGCGGCATAGCGGCTGGGGTGCTTGAGGTTCCAGGCGCGCAGCCCGTCGCGGTGGCGGTGGGCGCCGGGCCCGATCCCCCACCAGTCCCCGCCCTGCCAGTAGGCGAGATTGTGGCGGGAGCGCCGGGCCGGGGTGCGGGCGAAGTTGGAGACCTCGTACCAGGACAGCCCGTCGGCGCGGGCCAGATCGTCGATCAGCTCGTACTTGTCCGCCATGTCGTCGGCGTCCGGGGCCTCGAGCTCGCCGCGGCGCAGCTGCCGGGCCATCGCGGTGTTGCCCTCGATGATCAGCGAGTACGCGGACAGGTGGTCGACACCGCACGCCAGCGCCGCCCGCACGGAGGTCTCGACGTCGCCCAGGGTCTCCCCCGGTGTGCCGTAGATGAGGTCCAGGCTGACCTCGAGCCCCGCCTCGCGCGCCCAGGCCACGGCCTGCGGCACCTTCTCCGGATCATGGGTGCGGTCCAGCGTGGCCAGCACCGAGGGGACCGCGGACTGCATCCCGAAGGAGACGCGCGTGATGCCGCCGTCGGCCAATCGGGAGAGGGAGGCGCGGGTGACGGAATCGGGGTTGGCCTCGGTGGTGACCTCGGCGCCGTCCGCGAGCGGGATCAGCGAGCGCAGGTGCTCCAGCATCGCGACGAGATCGTCGGCGGGCAGCAGCGTGGGGGTGCCGCCGCCGAAGAAGACCGTGGACACGGCGTCGTACTCGTAGCCCGCCGCGCGGTCGTCCGCGAGCGTCAGGTCCATCTCCCGCATCGCGTTCGCCGGGTACTCGGCCTGCGATCCCCCGCCGCCGAGCTCGGTCGCGGTGTACGTGTTGAAGTCGCAGTACCCGCAGCGCACCGCGCAGAAGGGCACGTGGATGTAGACGGACAGCGGACCCTGCGCCGCGCTCACAGCCCGCGGCCCGTCGAGCGCAGGGCATCGGGGAAGGCGGGATCCTCCCCCGCACGGCGCAGCGCGTTCTGCGCGGAGCCCACCAGCGAGTCGTAGAGCACCGTGCCGCTCTCCTGCGCCCAGTCCAGCAACGCGCGGGCGTCGCCGGGGGTCAGGCCCCGGAAGGCGTCGCCGATGGTGATCCCGTGCGCAGGGCGGTCCAGCACCTCGATCGCGTCGCCGGCGGAGGCCTCCCCCTCCACCATCACGCGGAAGTAGGCGCCGGCCCGGCCGCCGGCCGTGAAGCGCCGGCCCCAGCGCGGATCGCCGATCCAGGCGGCGAAGGTGCCGCAGGGGTTGCGCGGGGTGGTCGCCTCGAGCTCCGCGGTGCCGACCCGCCACCGCTCCCCGATGACCGTCTCGTCCGTGTCCTGACCGGTGGTCACGAGGTTCTCGCCGAAGGATCCGTCGGGCAGCTCCAGCTCGCTCTCGACGGCGTAGGCCGCGCGGACCTCGCGCGAGTAGGCGTAGACGGCCTTGAAGATGCCGCCGTGGTTCTCGCGGTCGCCCTGGACGTCGCCCAGGGCGCCGTGGGTGAGCAGGCGCAGCGGACGGTCCAGGGCTCGCTTGTCGATCCCGCTCATCAGGCTCCGCTCCGGGACCTCGAACAGCTGGGCGACGGCGCAGACCGCACCGATCCGCCCGCCGCGGGAGGTGTCGATGGCCACGTCGAGCGCGGTGGCGGCGGTGCTCACTTCTTCTTCGCGTCCTTGTCCTTCGGCATCGCGGACTCGTCGGCGGACAGGGCCGCGATGAAGGCCTCCTGCGGGACCTCCACGCTGCCGATGTTCTTCATGCGCTTCTTGCCCTCCTTCTGCTTCTCGAGCAGCTTGCGCTTGCGGGAGATGTCACCGCCGTAGCACTTGGAGAGCACGTCCTTGCGCATCGCGCGGATGTTCTCGCGGGCGATGATCCGGGCGCCGATGGCGGCCTGGATCGGGACCTCGAACTGCTGGCGCGGGATGAGCTTCTTCAGCTTGCCCGCCATCTCCACGCCGTAGGAGTACGCCTTGTCGCGGTGGACGATCGCGCTGAAGGCGTCGACCGGCTCGCCCTGCAGCAGCATGTCGACCTTCACGAGGTCCGCGACCTGGCTGCCGGAGATGTCGTAGTCGAGCGAGGCGTAGCCGCGGGTGCGGGACTTCAGCTGGTCGAAGAAGTCGAAGACGATCTCGGCCAGCGGCAGCGTGTAGCGCAGCTCGACGCGGTCCTCGCTGAGGTAGTCCATGCCGCCCAGGTTGCCGCGCTTGGACTGGCACAGCTCCATGACCGCGCCGATGAACTCGCTGGGCACCAGGATGGTGGCCTTGGTGACCGGCTCCGAGATCTCCTGGATCTTGCCGGTGGGGAAGTCCGAGGGGTTCATGACCTCGACCTCGGTCCCGTCCTCCATGAGCACCTGGTAGACGACGCTGGGCGCGGTGGAGATGAGGTCGAGGTCGAACTCGCGCTCGAGCCGCTCGCGGATGATCTCGAGGTGCAGCAGGCCCAGGAAGCCCACCCGGAAGCCGAAGCCGAGAGCGGTGGACGTCTCCGGCTCGTAGTTCAGGGCCGCGTCGTTGAGCTTGAGCTTGTCCAGCGCGTCGCGCAGCACCGGGTAGTCCGAGCCGTCGATGGGGAACAGGCCCGAGTAGACCATCGGCTTGGGATCCGAGTAGCCGTCCAGCGCCTCCGTCGCGCCGCGCACGGAGGTGGTGACGGTGTCGCCCACCTTGGACTGGCGCACGTCCTTCACGCCGGTGATGAGGTACCCCACCTCGCCGGGGCCGATGCCCTTGGTGGGGTGCGGCTCCGGGGAGCTCACCCCGATCTCGAGCAGCTCGTGGTGCGCCCCGGTCGACATCATGTCGATCCGGTCGCGGGAGCGCAGATGACCGTCGACCACGCGGATGTAGGTGACCACGCCGCGGTAGGTGTCGTAGACGGAGTCGAAGATCATCGCGCGGCAGGGAGCCTCGGGCTCGCCGTGCGGCGGCGGCAGGGTGCGCACCACGTGGTCGAGCAGCTCGGGCACGCCCAGGCCGGTCTTGCCGGAGACGCGCAGCACCTCGTCGGGCTCGACGCCCACCAGCTGGCCGATCTCCGCGGCGTAGCGCTCCGGCTCCGCGCCGGGGAGGTCGATCTTGTTGAGCACCGGGATGATGGTGAGGTCGTTCTCCATCGCCAGGTACAGGTTCGCGAGCGTCTGGGCCTCGATGCCCTGCGCGGCGTCGACCAGCAGGATCGCCCCTTCGCAGGCGGCCAGCGAGCGGGAGACCTCGTAGGTGAAGTCCACATGCCCGGGGGTGTCGATCATGTTCAGCGCGAAGTTGGTGCCGTCGACCTGCCACGGCATGCGCACGGCCTGGCTCTTGACGGTGATGCCGCGCTCGCGCTCGATGTCCATGCGATCGAGGTACTGGGCGCGCATGGCGCGCTCGTCGACGATCCCGGTGATCTGCAGCATCCGATCGGCCAGGGTGGACTTGCCGTGGTCGATGTGGGCGATGATGCAGAAGTTGCGGAGCCGCTCCTGGGGTGTCGACGCGGGCAGGATGTCCCGGGCCTCATCGGCAGCGATCCTGGGGGTCACCGGCATTGTTCCTCTCGTCGCAGCGCACCCCCGCGCACGTGCGCGGGGCATCGACCCATCGTCTCATGGGGTCGGCCCGCGCTCACAGTCCACCTTCTCCCGCGGACCGACCTCACAGGCGGCACGCCCGGTGGACAGGTGCTCTCAGGGGATCTCGAGGATCTGCCCCGCGCGCGGCAGCCCGTCCGGGAAGGCGAAGGGCACGGCGCGCGCCGTGGTGGGATCCGCGGCGGTCATGGCCTGCAGGTGCAGGTGCGGCTCCGTGCTGTTGCCGGAGTTCCCGCAGGCCGCGACCTCCTCGCCCGCCGCGAGCTGCTGGCCGCTCCGCACCCGGATGCTCCCGCGACGCAGGTGGCACAGCGCCACGATCACCGTCGCGCCCCCGTGGTCCACCGCGAGCAGCACATGGTTCCCCGCCAGCGCGGCGAAGCCGGCCGCGGCGCGTCTCCCCTGGGTCAGGGCGTAGCCGACCGAGGGCAGCCCGCGATGGGCCGCATGGTCCTCCTCGCCGTCGTGGACGCCGACCACCACGGCGCGGGCCGGGCTGAGCAGGGGCCGACCGAACCCCGGGAAGACCTCCGGCGGCTCCGGACGCAGCAGCGAGGACAGCCGCAGCGGGGCGCTGCGGCCGCGCTCGTCGACGGGGACCAGATCGATCGAGTGCGCGAGCGCGAAGCGGGAGGTGCCGTGGCTGGGCACCCGGTCGGCCGGGCTGTTCTGCACCAGCCAGCGGCCGCGGCCGGGAGGTGCGAGCTCGAGCACGTCCCCCATGGGGGCCTCCGTCCCGGGGCGTCGCCGAGAGCCCCTCGTCGCCGTTCCCGCCCTTCGTGATCGGCGGGCGCGCCGGGGACCCCGGCACGCCTACCATGCCTGCATCCCCCGTCCTCCGCCAGGGGCGCAAAGCGTCCGGGAAGCGAGCACCATGTCCCTGAGAGCGCTCCTGTCCTCCACGCTGCGCAGCGTCTGGCGGGCCCTGCGGCGAGGAGACCGCCGCGCCGGGGTCCGGCCGGGGTCCGACCCCCGGGCCGCCCTCGCCCTCACCGACCGCCGCGCGACCCCGCCTCTGGCCCTCGCCTACGCCCCGCGGGACGACGGCCGCCCCGACGCCGGGGAGATCGTCTGGGCCTGGGTCCCCTACGAGGAGGATCTGCAGCAGGGCAAGGACCGGCCCGTGCTCGTGCTCGCGGAGGAGGACGCCGCCGTGGGCGGGACCGACGGTCGGGGTCGGGTGCTCGTCGCGCTCATGCTCACCTCCCGCGATCACGCCGAGGCCGGCCGGGTCGCCGTCGACACCCACGGCGCGACCTGGGTGGACATCGGGGCCGGAGCCTGGGACCGCCGGGGCCGATCCTCCGAGGTGCGCGCGGACCGCCTGCTGCGGCTCGCGCTCCCGGCCGTGCGGCGCGAGGGGGCGCGGCTGGAGAGGCCGGTCTTCGACCGGGTGGCGACCGCGGTCCGCGCGGCCCATGGCTGGAACCGCTGAGCGTCGAGCCCTGACCTGGACAGACACACGGGAGACACGGCGCACATCCTCTGGGTGGACCAGGCCGGACTCTGGTAAAGTCCTGCACCGTATGTGTGACATACCGTTCGGTGTGCGCCTGCTGTTCGCCCGTCGTGTCTCAGGGGTGAGCGGTGCGTGCGACCCGGGCGAGTACCCGTGGCAGCGACCCGGGACCGACGTCTCCAGGCGAATCCCCACCGCCGTCCCCGTCGGCTCCGTTCCTCGGCCGTCCCGGATGATCCACCTCAGCAGCACTAGAGAAGAGTCTTCGTGGCAAACATCAAGTCCCAGATCAAGCGGAACACGACGAACGAGAAGGCGCGCCTGCGCAATCGTGCCGTCAAGTCCGAGCTCAAGACCTACATCCGCAAGGTGAAGGCCGCCGTCTCCACCGGTGACGCCGAGGCCGCCGGCGCGGCCCTCCAGGCGGCGAACCGGAAGCTCGACAAGGCCGTGTCCAAGGGCGTCATCCACCAGAACCAGGCCGCGAACCGCAAGTCCGGTCTCGCGAAGCTGGTCGCGGGAGTGAGCGCCTGACCTCGGTCGACTGACCCTGCGCCCCGCTCGACGGGGTGTGTGAAGGGCCCGGTGCGGAATGATCCGCACCGGGCCCTTCGTGCTCAGCGCGCGCGGCGGGCGCGGCAGATCTCCATCACCATCCGCTGCACCGACCAGCGGGGGTCGCGCGCGGCGCCCTTGACCTCGTGGTCGGCGCGGGCCACGGCCTCGAGGGCGCGGGCCAGCGAGCGATCGTTCCAGCTGCGGGCCTCGCGGCCGAGGTTCCGCAGCATCCAGTCCGGCATCCCCAGGGTGCGGGCGTTCGCTCCGGGCGCGGTGACCTTCGCCAGGGAACGCATCTTGGAGGCGATGGCGGCGACGATCGGCACCGGATCGGCCCCCGCCAGTTGTGCCTGCTGCAGCAGCTGCAGCGCCTCCTGCTCGCGCCCGGCGATCGCGGCGTCGGCGACGGCGAAGGCCGTGGACTCCACCCGCCCGGCGGTCAGCGCGTGCACGTCCTGGACGGTGACCTGCGCGGGCACCTGCCCCTCCTCGGGGGTGCTGTCCTCGATGAGCTGACGGCTGATCGCCGCGAGCTCGGCGAGGTCGGTGCCGAAGGCATCGACCAGGGCGACGAGGGCCTCCGGCTGGATGCGGCGCTCGGCCCGGGCGAACTCCGCGGCCACGAAGGCCTGCTTGTCCGCGGCGCGCTTGACGGGGCTCGCGTCCACGCGCGGCACCCCGGCCTTCTTCAGCGCGTCCAGGAGCTTCTTCCCCCGGTTGCCGCCGCGGTGGACGAGCACCAGGGTGACGTCCGGCGCCGGGCTCGCGACGTAGTCGAGCAGCTCGGCGACCAGCACGTCGGGTGCGGCCTGCAGCTGGGGGACGATCACCAGGCGCGGCTCGCCGAAGAGCGAGGGGCTGGCGACCTGGGCCAGGGCGCCCGCGCCGAGCGCGTCCCCAGAGAGGTCGTGGACGGCGACCGTCGGGTCGGCCCGCGTGGCGAGGGTGCGCAGGCGGCGCACCGCACGATCGGCGATCAGACCTTCGGTGCCGTGGACGAGCACGATCGGGGCGAGGGCGACACTGTGCCACTCGACATCGCTCACGGGAGCTCCTCACTGCTCGGGGACCTGGACGATCCTATCGGGCCGGGCCGACGCTCCGGGCCGTGCCCCGGTCCGCGGCGGGCAGCACCACCGTGCCGTGCACATCGGTGCGCAGCTGCTGGGCCCCCGTCTCCTCCAGGAGATCCAGCAGCTCGTCGGTGGGGTGGCCGAAGGTGTTCTCGCGCCCCACGGTGATCAGGGCGAGCCCGGGGTCCAGCCGGCGGTAGAGCGGGGCGTGCTGGAAGCGGGATCCGTGATGGGCGACCTTGACGATGTCCGCCGTGCCGGGGCCCAGCGCGGTCACCTCCTCCTGGGCGGCGGGCTCCAGGTCGCCGAGGGAGACCAGGCGCGTGCCGTCCTCCCAGATGGCCTCGACGACGACCGAGCAGGCGTTGGCGCCGTCGCCCTCCCCCGCGCTCTGCTCCGCCGCGTGCGCGCGCTGCGCGGCCTCGGCGGAGGGCGGCCACAGCACGCGGAGGGCGAGCCCGGGGCGCCGCCAGGTGCTGCCCGTGGACGCGACCACGGCGGGGACTCCCCCGAGCGCGTCCCGTGAGGCCCCCGGCAACGGGCAGATCCACTGCTGGGACGGTGCGCGGGAGCCGGTGAGCGCCGCGCGACCCCCGGTGTGGTCGCGGTGAGGATGGGTGAGCACGAGCAGGTCGATCTCCTGCACCTGCAGCCGGTCGAGGCACTCGCGCAGCAGGGCGGGGTCGGGACCGGTGTCGAGCAGGACGGTGGGAGCCGCGCGCGGGGACGCGGAGGCGACCGCCGGTCGCAGCAGCACCGCGTCCCCCTGTCCCACCGCGCAGGCGGCCAGGATCCAGGGCGGCGCCGGCGCCAGCGGCAGCCACCGCCCGATCCCCGGGGCGAGGGCCACGACCAGCAGGGCCGCGCTCGCCCAGCGCACCGCGCGCACCCGGCGCGCGGCGACCGCGGCCGCGGCGAGCACCAGCACCGCGACGGCGAGCAGGGCGCCGAGCGCTCCCGTCGGGACGCCGATGCGGGACCCCGGGAGCGCATCGGCGGTGCGGGCGACGAGCAGCACGAGGTGCGCTCCTCCGGCGGCCAGCGAGTTCAGGGCGACGGCGAGGGGCGGCCAGAGCATCCCGAGCAGCAGGGCGAGCAGCCCCAGCACGGTCACCGATCCCACCAGCGGGGCCACCAGCACGTTGGCGGGCACCGCCCAGAGGGAGACCTCCGGGGCCAGCAGGATCAGCAGCGGGGTGCACGCCAGCTGGGCCACGAGCGGCACCGCGAGGACGAGAGCGGGGGTGCGGCCCAGGCGCCCGCCGCTGGTCTCGGTGAGCGCGGTGGCCAGAGGCGGTGCGGCCAGCAGGATCGCGGCGGTGGCGAGGGCGCTGAGGAGGAAGCCGACGGAGGCCGCGGTCACCGGGTCCAGCACGGACCACAGGGCGACCGTCAGGGCGAGAGCCGCCACCGGTGAGGCGCGCACCCCGGCGAAGCGGGCGGCCAGCAGCGGCACCGCCATGGTGGCGGCGCGCTGCACGCTCGGCTCGTCGCCCACCAGCCACACGTACCCGGCCACGGCCGCCGCACCGGCCAGCAGGCGAGGACGGCGGCGGACCCCGGCCAGCAGCAGCGGCCCGAGGACCGCGGCCAGGACGAGCGCGATGTTCGCCCCGGAGACGGCGACGAGATGCGTGAGGCCCGCCCGGCGCATGATCTCCTCGGTCCGCTCCGTCATCCCGCTGGTGTCGCCGCTGGTCATCCCGCGGACCAGTGCGGCCTCGTCGGCGGGGAGGTGCGAGGTGGCGTCGCGGGCCTGCTCGCGCAGGGCATGGCGGGCGTCCTGCGCGCGGCCGGCGGCGTCCGAGGAGGACAGCAGGTGGACCTCGGTGGCGCGCAGGACGAGCAGGGATCCGCTGCGGTCCAGCGTGCCGCGCACTCGCGCTCCGTCGCCATCGCGGACGCGGGCCAGGTCGCTCGCGGCGTCGCCGTCGGCGCGCACCAGCACTGAGAGGGAGGCGGGCAGCTCCGCCCGGTCCCGGCCCAGCCGGGCGGGGCTGGCCGCGGTGCGGGACCGCATCGACATCCCGTCCCGGGCCCAGGAGGGGCCGCTGCGCGGGGCTGCGGGGTCCGCGGCGGCGATGACCTGGAGCTCGACCACGAGATCCTCGGAGATCGCCTGGTCGAGCACCTCCTCGGTAGCGCCGTGGCGTGCGAGGGCGGGGACCAGGAGCGTCCCGGCGAGGGCGAGCAGACCCACGTGCGCGAGGATCCCGCGACGGGTGCCGGGGCGGGCGGCGAGGGTGACCGCGGTGAGGGCGAGGGCGAGCAGCACGGCACCGCCGGCAACGGCCGCGGCGGTGCCCGCCGTGATCCCGAGCACGGCGAGACCCCACAGGCAGGTGGCGGCCGGGAGGAGGCGGAGGTCGGCGCGGGTCACACCACGGCCCGTCCCCGGATCTCCTCGAGGGTCGCGGGACCGATCCCGGACACCTCGAGCAGATCGTCCACCGCGGTGAAGGGGCCGTTCCCCTCGCGGTGCTCGATGATGCGCCGGGCGAGCGCGGGGCCCACCCCGGGGAGCTCCTCGAGCTCGGCGGCGCCGGCGGTGTTGAGGTCGATCTCCGGCCCCTCGCCGCCGGCATCACCCGGCGCGGAGGGATCCGGCGCGGGCGGCGGCTCCTCGCCGGGACGCGGGAGGTGGACCTGCTCGCCGTCGGCCAGGGGCCGCGCGAGGTTCACCGCCGCCAGGTCGGCCTCCTCGGTGGCCCCGCCCGCCGCCTGCAGGGCATCGTCGACGCGGGAACCGGCGGGGAGGCGGACCACACCCGGGGAGGCGACCGCGCCGGAGACGTGCACCACCAGCTCGCCGCTCGGGGGCTCCGGGCTCTCGGTCTCCTCGGGATCGTCCGGGGGCGGACCGGTCGTGGCCTCCTCCGCGGCGCTCGGTGTCGTCGCATCCAGCGGCACCGCGGAGCCGGTGGTGGAGAGGTGGAGCGCCCCCAGGGCGAGAAGGACCAGCACCGCGATCCCGATCAGCGAGGACGCCGACGGCGCCGGCAGGGGGCGGCGGCGGTGCCGCCCGCTGCGACCTCGTCCCGTCCCGGCTGCTCCAGACCGTGCTCCCATGTCCGGGACCCTAGGCGGGCATCGCCGCGGCGCTCACCGCCGCATCGCGCGCTGGGGACGACCGCCCGCTGGGGAGGAACGGTGGCGGGAGACGCGAGGTGTCAGCCGAGACCGAGGACCACGAGCCACTGACGCCAGAAGGCCGCGAGGATGACCAGCAGCACCAGCAGGTACCAGGCGAGGGTGAGGAGCACCCAGCGGCGCAGCACCGCGGCGAGCGGCCGCGGGAGGGTCAGGTCCCCGCTCTCGAGGGTGTGCGCCAGGGTCGCGAAGAACATCGGCGCGGTGACCGTCCAGACCACCATGCACCACGGGCACAGCGCCCGGATCACGAAGATCGCGGAGATCGCGAGGAAGTGCACGTAGCCGAAGGCGAAGGTCATCCCGCCCAGCCGCGCCCAGCGGAACCAGGTGGGCAGCGCAGTGCCCGAGAGCATGAGCGCGCCGACCACCCCCATGATCGCGAAGCCGGCCAGGCCGATGGCCATGTTGGGGATGCCGAGCGCGTGGGACTGCCAGGTCATCATCACGCTGCCGCAGGAGATGAAGGGGTTCACATCGCACGCGAGGCTGGCGCCCGGATTCGCGAGCAGGTACTCCTTGCCCACCTGCAGCTCGAGCGCGGCGATCCAGCCCACCAGCGCGCCCACGAGCAGCACGAGCCCCGTGAGGCGCGCCGGCGCGCGCCGGACGGAGGCCCGCTCGGCGGCGATCTCCGCATCGATCTCGGCGAGCAGCGCGGCCTCCTCCTCGGGCGAGGAGGTCGCGTCGTTCGAGGAGGAGTCGCTCATCAGGGCACCGTGATCTTCCGTGCGGAGGGATCGGGCAGGAGTCAGCGGACGGGATGCTCGCGGAACCAGGCGGCCAGGCGGGCGTTGCCCTCGTCCATGCTCACCCGCGGCGTCCACTGCAGGCGCTCGCGGGTGCGGCGCTGGTCGAACCAGTGCGCGGTGGACATCTGCTCGGCGAGGAACTCGGTCATCGGCGGCTCGTCGTGGCCGGGGCGCCGCTCCCAGATGCGCTCGATGGCGCGTCCGGCGAGGCGAGCGGCGCTGCCGGGGATCCGCAGGCGCGGCCGCGGCACCCCCGCGGCGTCGCACCAGCCGCCGAAGACGTCGCGGACGGTGCGCGGCTCACCGTTGGAGACCACGAAGCTCTCGCCGTGGACGTCCTCGATGCGGTCCCAGGCGGCCACGATCGCCTCGGCGGCATTGGTGACGTAGGTGGTGTCGATGAGGGCCATCCCCTGGTCCAGCAGCGGCAGCCGGCCGCTGCGCGCCCGGTCCACGATCCGGCCCACCAGCTGGGTGTCGCCCGGGCCCCACACCACATGGGGTCGGATCGAGGTGACCAGCAGGTCGTCGGTGCCGTCGGCCTCCATGGCCAGCAGCTCGGCCGCGGCCTTCGTGCGCGAGTACGGTCCGCGGGCGCGCTCGGGATCCGCCGGGGTGGCGTCGAGGCCCACGATCGCACGGCCCAGATGGGCGACCGACGGCGAGGACACGTTCACCAGCGCGCCGCCGCCACCGACCCGCAGCGCGTCCAGCACGTGCCGGGTGCCGTCGATGTTGATCGCGCGGTACTCGCTCTCGGGGCCGGAGATGGAGACCTTCGCGGCGAGATGGATGACCGCATCGGCGCCGGCGACGGCACGCCGCACGTCCTCCGCCTCGGTCAGGGAGCCCTGCACGTCCTCGACGCCCTCGATCCCGGCGGGGCGGCGCTGGAAGGCGCGCACGGTGGCGCCGCGGTCGCGCAGGGTGGTCGCCACTGCACCGCCCAGCAGCCCCGAGGCACCGGTGACCAGGATCGTCGGCGCACTCACAGGGCGTCCGCCCGCTCGCCCCGCAGCGTCTGCGAGGACCAGCGCGACAGGGCCGCGCGGTCGATCTTCGAGTTGTGGCGGATGTCGGTGGGCAGGCAGCGGGTGGTGAACACCGCGACCACCTCGGCGCCCGCCCGCTCGTGCACGCTGCGCCGCACGGCCTCCTGCAGGGACGGCTCCGCCGGTCGGGGCCGCCCGGCCCGGCCGGGACGGTAGTCGTCCTCGGTCTCGAGGATCACGACGACCTGCTGGGTGCCGCGGGGGCCGACGGCGGCCGCTCCGGCACGCCGGACGGTCGGCACCGCCTCGGCGGCCTCCTCGATCCGGACCGGGGTGAACAGCCCGTCGGCCGTGGCGAGGACGTGGGCGGCGCGGCCCTCGACCCAGAGCCGGCCGTTCGCGTCGAGATGGCCCACGTCGCCGGTGGCGTGCCATCCCGGGAAGCGCATGGACTCGTGGGTGGTGCCCCAGAGCATGAGGTAGCGGTCGCGCACGTGCGGGGCGCGGACCAGGATCTCGCCGCTCTCGCCGGCCCGGTCCGTGATCTCGCCGGAGGTGCGTCCCTCCGCGTCCATCACGGCGATCGCCACCTCGACCCGCGGCACGGGGGTGCCGACGCACACGCCGGAGCCCTCCCCCGCCTCCTCGATGCCCTCGAGGTCGATCGCCGTGACGGCGAGACACTCGGTCATGCCGTAGGGGGTCAGCGCACGGGTCTCGGGCATGAGGGTGCGGAGCCGGGCCAGCAGGGGGGCCGGGATCGGCGCGCCGGCGGAGAAGAAGCTCGCGGCCCCGGCCAGTGCGGCCCGGCCGCTCGCGTCGAGCTGGTCGGCGGTGTCCAGGATGTTCCGCAGCGCGGCGGGCGCGGTGAACACGGCCGGACGGCCCAGGGCGGCCACGGCCGCGGCCAGTGCCGGGGCGCTGAGCTCCCCGGGACGGGTGATGTCCATGTCCGGGACCACCGTCGGCGCACCGAGCGCAGGTCCCAGCAGGGCGAAGGGTGCGAAGCCCGCCACCAGGCCGCGCTCGGGCGCCAGGTCGAGGGTGTCCCCCACGGCGGTGAACATCGCTCCCAGCTGGCGGTGGGTGTACACGGCCCCCTTGGCGGGGCCGGTCGAGCCGGAGGTGAACAGGATCGCCGCGTCGGCGTCCGGCGCGGGGTGGGGGACGTCCAGCGGTGCTCCGAGGTCCCGCATGAGGGCGCCGGAGCGGGCGAGCTCGGCGATCGAGGTCTCCACGCCGAGGGCGCGGCGATCCACGGTGGGCAGCTGCTTGACGCTGATCCGCCGGCCGGGCCAGCCCAGTGCGCGGGCGCCCAGGAGGGCCTTGTCGATGCCGATCAGCCAGTCCGGATGGGAGCCGACCACCGCACGGGTCAGCCCCTGCATCCCGAGCCCGGCGTCGGCGATGACGGCGACGGCCCCGAGGCGGAAGCAGGCGTACAGCACGCCGGTGAGATCCGCGCCGGGGGAGATGAGCACGCTGACCCGGTCCCCGGGGCGCACACCGTGGCCCTGGAGTCCGGCGGCGATGTCCTCGACCCGGCGGTGCAGCAGCGACCAGGAGATCTCGCGGGGCTCGCCGTCCTCGGCACCCAGCTCCACGACGGCCGGCCGATGGGCGTGCTGCGGATCGGCCGCGAGGCGGCCGATCGGATCGCCGATGTGCCGCTCCGGTGCGGGCTCCGCGGCGGCGGAGACGGGACGGCGGACCGGCCCCTCGGTGCGCGGCGCCTCGGCGGTGCCGAAGGTCGCCTCGAGCCAGGTCGCGACCAGTCCGGCGACGTCGGCCTCCTCCCACACCAGGTGGGAGGTGTTCTCGAAGCGGTGGACGTCCGCGTGCGGGACGCGCCGGATCAGGTCCCGCAGGAAGCGGTCGGAGAAGGTGATGTCCTTGGGCCCCCAGGCCAGGAGGGTGGGGACCGTCAGGTCCGTGAGCCCCTCGGCGACGCGCTCGAGCGTGGGCCGGGAGGGGTGCTCGGCGCGCGCGGGGATGTCGGCCACGAACTGGTCGATGCCCTGGCGGCGGGCGCGGGTGCGGTACGGGGCGAGGTAGGCCTCCCGCACCTCGGGCGAGATCGCGTCTCCGGACAGGCCGAGGGTGACCCGCAGGAAGGTGTCGGTCAGCGCGGTGGAGGCGCCGCGGAAACCGGGCGCGGTCGCGAGCTGCAGGGCCCGGGGCAGCGCCTCCTCGAGCTGCTGGTGGACACCGGTGTTGGTGAGGATCATCCCGGCGAGGTCGTGGCGGTTGTCCAGCGCCCAGCCCGAGGAGATCAGCCCGCCCCAGTCGTGGCCGACGGTCACCACCGGGCCGCGCAGCGACAGCGCATCGGTGAGCATCGAGAGGTCGGTGACCCGGTCCTGGTAGCGGCGGCGGACGCCCGTGCGCTCGGACCAGCCCATCTCCAGCTGGTCCACGGCGACGACGCGCCAGGGGATGTCGCCTCGCACCAGGGAGCGGAAGAGGAAGGAGTAGGTGGGGTTGCCGTGCACGGCCAGCAGCGTGCCGCGCGGCGTGATGCCGCGCTCGGCCAGCAGCGGCGCGGAGTCCAGCAGGTGCCAGCGGCGCAACTCGCCGGTGTGGTCGCGCACCTCGACGGTGCGGTGCAGCCGGGAGTCGACCCCGGGCATCGACGGGATCTCGGGAACCTCGGCGCGGCGGCGCCCCGTGCTGCTCGTGGTGCTCACCACTGGACCTCCATCATCGCCGTGTTCAGACCGGAGCCGACTCCCATCAGCAGCACCCTCTGACCGCGCTGGATGTCGTTCTGCGCGTGCGCGAGCGTCATCGGCACCGCCTCGGCCGCGACATTGCCCCAGTCCGCGAGGGTGACGGGGATGTGCTCCATCGGCACGCCCGTGATCTTCGAGAAGTTGCGGATGTAGACGGAGGAGACCTGGTGCGGGATGACGACGTCGAGGTTCTTGAAGTCGAATCCGGACTCGTTGGCCCCCTTCCAGGTGTCCAGGATGAGCTGGATGCCGTTCTCGAGCAGGCCGGCGGAGTCGGTCCGCATGTCCTGCATGTTCGCCACGCACAGCTCGTGGTGCTCGGTGCCGGCGCGGGACTGGGTGTGCTTCAGCCGGTGCCCCTCGGGGTGGGCGTCGGCCGGGCCCAGGACGGCGGCGGCGGCGCCGGAGCCGAGGGTCAGGGACGCGAACTGGTTGTTGAAGTCCGCGCGGGTGGAGTTCTTGGCGTTGATGCGGTCGATCGTTCCGCGCTGGACCTCCTCGACGTCCTCCGCGCCGACGATCAGGGCGTACCGGATCTGCCCCGAGTCGATCATCGCCGCGGCCATCGTCATCGCGTTGACGAAGCCGAGGCAGGCGTTGGTGATGTCGAAGTTCATGCAGCTGCTGGGCATGCCCAGGGAGTGGTGGATCCCGGTGGAGACCGCGGGCTCGAGATGCTGGCGGGAGACGGAGGCGTTGATCATCAGCCCCACCTGGTCGCGCATGATGCCGGCCTTGGCCATGGCGCGCTCCGCAGCGAGGACGACGCCCTGCTTCCAGCCGTTCTCGCGGTCCTGCCACCAGCGGCGCTCGTACACGCCCGCGACGCGCTGCAGCACCCCCTTGGGCAGGCGCAGCCGCTTGCGGGCCGGGGAGAGCATCTCGTCGATCTCCTCCGAGGTGACGGTCACCTGCGGCAGGGTCATCTCGACCGCCAGCAGGCTCGTGTTCGCGTGGACGATCCCTGTGTTGCCGTTCCCCATCTGCGTGCGCTACCTCGTCAGTTCCGTGAAGTTCTCGTCGTCGCATGAGCTCCGGGGCTCGTGCACACCGGCGGTCCGGGAAGGGGACGCGGGGCCGCGACGGGTCGGGACCATGCGAGCGTCATTCTCCCACCTGCTCCTGCGGACGCCCTGCGGGGGTGTTCGATCCCACGTCCTGGGCGGAGCTGTCGGCGTCGAGATGGTGGCCCAGGTGATGGCGTGCGAAATCCAGGCACTGCCGGAGCGTCTGCTCGCGCTTGTCCGGGTTCGAGCTGGTGGTGACCTCGAGCAGGACCGAGCCCTCCCAGCCGCGGTTGGCCAGGCGCCGGAGCACCTCCGCGCAGGGCTGGTTCCCCTCGCCCGGAGGCAGGTGCTCGTCCTTGGTGGTGTTGCCGGAGCCGTCGGCCAGGTGCAGGTGGGTCAGCCGGTCCCCGAGCCGCTCGATCATCTCCAGGGCGTCGTCGCCGGCGGTTGCGGCGTGGGAGAGGTCGACGGTGACATGGGCGTAGTCCTCGTCGGTGGGGTCGTGATCGGGCAGGTAGTTCAGCAGCTCCCGCACGCCCAGCCGCCACGGGTACATGTTCTCCACCGCGATCGCGATGCCGTACTGCTCCTCGAGCGCGGCGACGCCCTCGACGAACTCGCGCGCGTATCGCCCCTGCCACCGGAACGGCGGATGCGCGACGACGGTGGGCACCTCCAGCTCCCGGGCGATCTGCACCGTGCGCTCGATCTTGATCCAGTTGTCCCGGCCCCACAGCCCCTGGAGGAAGAACAGCGTGGGGGCGTGCAGAGAGAGGATCGGCATCTCGTAGCGCTCGACGTACTCGCGCAGCAGCGCGGGGTCCTGGCTGTCCCGGGGATAGGACACCATGACCTCCATGCCGTCGTAGCCCAGCTCGCGGGCCAGACGGAAGCCCACCTCTACCCCGGCCGGGAAGACGGAGGAGGTGGACAGGCCCACGGGGATCCGCCGCTGCGGGTCCTGGTCGCTGCGCGGGTCGCCGGCGGCGAGCCGCCGGGAGAGCTTCTCGCGGGCCGAGCGCTGTGCACTGTTGGACCGGGTCAGGGGCTTCCGGGCACGGGAGCGCGGAGCGTTCCCCGCGTCGCGGTCACGGCTCACGATTCCTCCTCATCGGCGAGTTGCGCATCGGCGGATGTGCGAAGCAAGTATGCAACAGGGGCCGGCGGGGACCTCGCGCGGCACCGCCCAGCCTAGACTCGCTCCCATGCCCGTCCGCGACCTCCTCTCCGCTGACCTCCACGCCTACGGGATGCTCACCTCCCAGGCCTTCGGAGGCTCCTTCGATCCCGGCGCCGTGCCCTCGGAGCTCTCCCCCGGGGTGACGGCCCTGGGCATCGACTCCGCTCCCCTGCCCGGCGGCCAGGAGGGTGTGCTCGCCGCGGCGGCGGAGATCCGCCACGACCGCATAGCCCTGGGCGGCGGCACCGCCGGCTGCGGGGGGATCGGCGGGCTCGCCGTGCACCCGGCGCATCGCGGCGACGGCCTGTTCCGCGAGCTGCTGACCGCGGTCATCGCGCGCTGTGACGCCGAGGACCTGCCTCTGTCGATGCTCTACCCCTCGAACCCCGCGATCTACCGCGCGCTGGGCTACCAGGTGGTCGCGCGGGTCGAGTCCCTCGTCGTGCCGCTCGTGGACCTGCAGCGGATCCGAGCCGTCCCCGGGCGCCGCCCGGTCCCCGTCACCGAGGCGACCATGCCGCGGCTCCGGGACCTCCACCACCGGCTCAGCGCCGAGGACAACGGCATGCTGCGCCGCGAGGGTCCGCTGTTCGGCACGGGGATGCCCGGCGGCGGCTGGGCGGCGATGCTGCTCGAGGACGAGCACGGCACCGATCGCGGGTACCTGTCCTGGACGCGACGCAGCGGCGCTGCGGACGGGATCGGTCTCGAGGTGCACGAGCTGATGGGGACCGATCGCGAGGACCGCCTGGCGCTCCTGCGCTCGCTGGGCTCGTGGTCGACGGTCACCGAGCGGGTCCGCCTCCGCCTGCGCACCGAGGACCCGGTGCTCGATGCGCTGCCCGGCGGCGGCGCGCGCCCGGACACCGGCCCGGTGCCCTTGGTGATGATGCGCGTGATCGACACCGCCGGCGCCCTGCGCTCCCGGCCCGCACCCCCGGGGTCGCGGGGCGCGGTCCGCCTGGTGGTCGAGGACGGCACGGTCCCCGCGGGCACCTGCCGGGCCGCGGGGACCTACCTCGTCTCGGCGGCCGACGGTCGCATCGACGTCGAGGAGGGCACCGCCGATGCCGGCGGGGCCCTCCTCGGGGAGATCCGCGTGGACGTGCACGCTGCCTCCCTGCTGCTGGCGGGCGGGCGCACCCTCGCCGACGCCCGTCGGCTCGGTCTCGCCGCGAGCGCCGATCCCGCCGCGGAAGGGTTCTTCGACGCGCTGCTGGCCGGTCCGCGGCCCAGCGTCATGGACTCCTTCTGATCCGGCGCCCACGACGTCGTTCCTCGCTCACGAGCTGAGCGGCCTGCCCTCGCTCACCACCCCGTCACCGCCGGCCGTGTCGCTGGGCCCCGGATCGGTCTCCTCGGAGCCGCCTGCCACGCGCTCCGTGACGGAGCTCGCCGCACCCGAGACGGTCTCGGTGACGCTCGAGGCCACACCCGGCGCCTTCTCCTTCACGGCACCGGCGGTGTCGTGCGCGACGCGTCGTGCGGTGTCGCGCGCCTGGGCGGTGCGCCGCTGGACCTCGGGGTCGTCGGCGACCTGTCGGGCGGTGCGCTCGAGGGACTCGTAGGGGCTGCGACCGGCACGGGAGCCGATCACGAAGCCGATGGCCAGTCCTGCCAGGAAAACGAGCTTCTTCATCTCTGCCTCCAGGGGTCGTCCGGTGGTGCCACGCATCGTGCCACAGGACCGGCGCCGCACCGGGAGCGCGCCGACCGAGCGGTCCGGACCCGACCGGCCCCGCGGACCCCGCAGCGGTCCGCCGGGTCGTACGATCAGGAGCGAGGGCGAGGTCGCCCGCGCTGACCAGTTCACGCGTCGCGCAGCACTGCGCGGTGAGGGAGGAGAAGACCCCCGTTGTCCCCGTCATCCCCCGGGCAGCTCCTGCCCGATCCGCACCTGGCCACCTCCGTGACCGTCGAGGACGTCGCGGAGCAGGTGCGCACCTGGGCCCAGGCCGCCGCCACCCGTCCCGTGCCCGGCTCCGCGAAGCTGCTCTCCGATCTGCTGAGGGATCCCGCCGGGCTCGCCTTCACCCTCGCCTTCGTGGACCGGGTGATCCGCCCGGAGGATCCTCGCGCGGCCGCCGTCGAGCTGCGCCGCCTGGCCCAGGACCCGCCGGCGTTCCTGCCCCGCGGCCTCCGCCGGGTGGTCGCCCTCGGCGGCACCGCCTCGCACCTGGTGCCCTCGATGGTGGTCCCCACCGCCCGGACCACGATGCGCCGGCTGGTCTCCCATCTCATCCTCGATGCCCGTCCCGCACCGCTGACCAGTGCGATCGCCCGCCTCAGCGCCGATGGCACACGGCTGAACATCAACCTCCTCGGCGAGGCGGTGCTCGGCGCGCAGGAGGCCGCGCGGCGCCTCCAGGGCGTCCGCGAGCTCGTCGCCCGGCCGGACGTCGACTATGCATCGATCAAGGTGTCCTCGGTGGTGGACCACCTGCCGCTGTGGGCGGCCTCCGAGACGGTCGACCACATCGTCGAGACGCTGCTTCCGCTCTATCTCGACGCCGCCCGCGCGGAGCACCCCACCCTCCTGACGATGGACATGGAGGAGTACCGGGACCTCGAGCTCACGCTGCAGGTCTTCGAAAAGCTGCTGGACCGCCCGGAGCTCGCGCACCTCCCCGCCGGCATCGTGCTGCAGGCCTACCTCCCGGACGGCCCCTCGGCGATGGCGCGACTGCGTCGCTTCGCCGAGCGCCGGGTCGCCGCCGGCGGGGCCCCGATCAAGGTGCGCCTGGTCAAGGGCGCGAATCTCCCCATGGAGCGGGTGGACGCCGCGGTGCACGGGTGGCCGCAGGCTCCGCTGCACAGCAAGGAGGAGACCGACGCGCAGTACAAGCGGATGCTGCTGGAGGCCCTGGACCCGGAGCGTCTGGAGGCGGTCCACGTGGGGGTGGCGGGTCACAACCTCTTCGACGTCGCCTTCGCCCATCTGCTGATGCGCGAGCGGGGCATCCCCGCCGGCCCCGGCCACGGCGTCGAGTTCGAGATGCTCGCCGGGATGGCGCCCGGGCAGCAGGCCGTGGTGCGGGAGGCCACCGGGACCATGCGGCTGTACGTGCCGATCGTCCACCCCCAGCATTTCGACGTCGCGGTCTCGTATCTGGTGCGGCGTCTCGAGGAGAACGCCTCGAGCGAGAACTTCCTCTCCGCCGCCTTCGAGCTGGAGAGCTCGGTGGAGCTGTTCGACCGGGAGCGGGAGCGCTTCTCCCGCGCCCTGGTCCGCGCGCTGCAGGAATCCTCCCCGAGCACGCACCGGATCCAGGACCGCGGAGCGGAGACGATCGGCTGTGACGGGATGCTCCCGCTGGGCAGCCCGGCGCTGCCCGCCGTGCCGGGCGCCTTCCGCAACACCCCCGACACCGACCTGTCCACCCCCGCGAACCAGGAGTGGGCCGCGCAGGTCACCCATCGCATCCGCGGCTCGGAGCTGGGGCGGGCGGAGGCGGAGGCGGCCCGGCTCGGGACCGCCGAGGCGATCGACGGCGCGATCGCACGGGCGCTGGAGGCGCGGACCGCCTGGGCGGCCCTGGGCGTCGAGAAGCGCGCGCTCGTGCTGCGCCGCGCCGCCAGGGTGCTCGCGGCCCACCGCGCCGAGCTGCTCGAGGTGATGGCCTCCGAGACCGGCAAGACCCTCGAGCAGGGCGATCCGGAGGTCAGCGAGGCGATCGACTTCGCCCTCCATTACGCGGAGCAGGCCGAGCGTCTCGCGGCGCGCGGCGATCTCCGCAGTACCCCGCGCCCCCTGACCCTGGTGGCTCCGCCGTGGAACTTCCCGGTCGCGATCCCCACCGGCGGAGCGCTCGCCGCTCTGGTGACCGGCAGCGCCGTGATCATGAAGCCCGCTCCGCAGGCGATCCGCTGCGGCGCCCTGCTGGGACGGCTCCTGCACGAGGCGGGCGTGCCCGAGGGGGTGCTAACGCTGGTCGACGTCGAGGAGGACGAGGTCGGCCGCGCGCTGATCTCCGATCCCCGCGTGGACCAGCTGATCCTCACCGGCGCCTCCGACACCGCGGCGCTGTTCGCCCGCTGGCGTCCTGCGCTGCGGATCCTCGCCGAGACCAGCGGGAAGAATGCGATCGTCGTGACGCCGCAGGCGGATCTGGACCTGGCCGCCCGGGACGTGGCCGCGAGCGCCTTCGGCCACGCCGGACAGAAGTGCTCGGCGGCCTCGCTCGTCATCACGGTGGGCTCGGTGACGACCTCCCGGCGCTTCTCCGCCCAGCTCGCCGACGCCGTGCTCAGCCTCCACGTGGGCGAGCCGACGGATCCGACGGTGCAGATGGGACCCCTCGTCGAACCGCCCGGGGAGAAGCTCCGCGCGGGACTGACCGAGCTGGGCGACGGCGAGGTCTGGCTCTCCCGTCCGCAGCAGCTCGACGAAGAGGGCCGGCTCTACTCCCCCGGGGTGCGCACCGGGGTCGCCGAGGGATCGCCCTTCCATCGCACCGAGTACTTCGGCCCCGTGCTCGGTGTGATCCATGCCGACACCCTCGAGGAGGCGGTGCGGATCCAGAACGGCACCGCCTACGGGCTCACCGCGGGCCTGCACTCCCTCGAACCGGCGGAGATCGCCTGGTGGAGCGAGCACGTCGAGGCCGGCAACCTGTACGTCAACCGCGGCATCACCGGCGCGATCGTGGAGCGCCAGCCCTTCGGCGGGTGGAAGCGCTCGGCGATCGGTCAGACCGCGAAGGCCGGCGGGCCCCACTACCTGGTGCACCTCATGGACTGGGCCGACGGTCCCGACGTGCCCGCCGTCGGGGCGGACCCGGAGGCCTGGCTGGCCGAGGCACGCCACTCCGACCGCGAGCACTGGGCGACCACCTTCGCCCCGCGCGATGCGCAGGACCTGCACGGCGAGATCAACGTGCTGCGCCACCTGCCGCTGCCGGTCATGGTGCGGGCGGCATCCGGCACAAACCCGCACGAGCTCGAGCGCGTGCTCCACGCCGCGGCCACCGTCGACGCCGAGATCGAGGTCTCCGTCGCCGATCCGGCGCTGACCGCGGTGGCTCGCTCCGCCGGTGTCCCGGTGACCACACAGGACGCGGAGGCCTTCGCGGCATCCGTCGGCGGCCTGCGCCAGGCACGGATCCGTCTGCTGGGCACGGCCGACGCGGCGCTGCGCGCGGCGCTCGCCGAGCACATCGAGGTGGCTCTGTTCACCGGCGCCGTCGTGGCCAGCGGCCGGGTCGAGCTCCTGCCCTTCCTGCACGAGCAGGCGATCAGCGCCACGAACCATCGCTACGGCACGCCCCTGCCGCACGCGCTGGACCTCACCGGCGGGACGGGCTGGGTGCGCGGGCGGGACTGAGTGGCCGGCAACGTCCCGCTAAAGCGTTTCATCCAGGTGCTATGCAATGGGTCACAGATCCGCTACGTTGGCGCGGACCCTGATCCCGAGTTCACACCGAGGTGCACCCGATGACCACTCCGTCCCCCCGTCCCGCCGTCTCCCGTCGCGGCGTCCTCACGGCAGCGACCGCCACGGGCGCCGCGACCCTGGCCGCCCCTGCCGCCGTCGCCACCCCCGCTGAGAGGACCACCCCGCTCGTGACCGAGACGACCACCACCGTCACCCCGCGCGAGGCGGCCGAGCGCGCGATCGCCGCCGCCTCGGCGCTGATGACGCACTTCGAGGCGGAGACGGACCCGGACATGCTCATCGAGCAGTACCCACGTCAGGAGGAGGACCCGGAGTTCGCCTACGTGTGGCCGCTCTCCCAGGCGCGCGCCGCCGTCACCGAGCTGAGCGACGCACTCCATCAGGGACCGCCGGCGGACACCGGGGACCTCGATCTCGCCGAGGAGGCCGCCGCCCTGCTCCGCGCCCAGGAGCAGTACTGGTACCCCGAGGGCGGGACCACGGGCCTGCCGGGATACACCGCCGCCACCGATTCCGAGCAGGGCGCCCACGGCGACTTCTTCTACGACGACAACGACTGGATCGCGCTCATCGAGCTCGAGCAGCACCTGCTCACGAACGGGGAGGCAGGGGATCTCGACCGCGCCCGGCAGCTCCTGGAGCTGTTCCGCTCCGGCGAGTCCACCGATCCCTCGCTGCCCTCCCCCGGTGGGATCTTCTGGACCCAGGGCGACTGGAACGACGACCGCAACACCGTCTCGACCTTCCCCTCGGCGAAGGTGGCCCTGCGGATCCACCAGCTCACAGGCGATCAGTCGGCTCTCGAGGACGCGCTGCGCTGGATGGCCTGGGGGCGCGAGACCCTGCTGGCCCCGGAGGAGGGTCTGTTCTGGGACAACATCAAGCTCGACGGCTCGATCGACCGGACCTTCTGGACCTACAACCAGGGGGTCCCCCTCGGCTGCGAGGTCCTGGCCTACGAGATCACGGGCGAGGCCGTGCACCGCGAGAACGCCCTGGCCCTGGTCGAGGCGATCGTCGCCCATTACGAGCCCTTCACCCGCGGGGCGGAGCTGGATCGTCAGCCGATCCAGTTCAACGCCATCCTGCTGTCCAACCTGCTGCTGGCGGAGTCCGTGCTGGGCGACCGCGCCCAGGGACGCCGCATCACCGAGGCCTACGCGCAGCGGCTCTGGGAGGACCGCCGCGATCCAGCGACGGATCTGGTGACGGGGTCACGGGAGACCGATGCCGGCACCCACCTGCTGGACCAGGCCGGCTTCGCCCGCACCCTGACCCTGGCGGTCCTCCCGCGATCGCGCTGGACGCACCTCAGCTGAGAGGTGCGCCAGGCGCGCCGGGCACCGTCGGCGCTCAGGCGCGGGCGGTGCCCACGCGCGCTCCCTCGGGCACCTCGCCGCCCTCCTCGCCCAGCACGGCGTCGCCCACCACCGTGACGTCCGGGCCGAAGGTCCAGTCGCCCTGGACGTCGAGGCTCGCGGCCTCCCGCAGCGAGGGCACCCCGTAGGGGAAGCGCGGCTCGAAGTCCTGGATGAGCTTGTAGGAGGCGCTCGCGAGGGCGACCGTCGGCACCTCCGGGACCTGCTGGACGAGAGCGGCCCGCTCGTCGAGGGTGTAGAGATCCGAGCGGATCAGCAGGAGATCGCTGGTGGCCTTGACCGGCAGGAAGCGGTCACGACCCACCACGATCGCGGTGGCGCCGTCGAACACCTCGATCGCCGCGCCCATCGCGGACTCGATCTGGTAGACGGGCGTGCTGGACGTGTCCGCGGGATCCACGGTCTTCTGGTTGCGGATGAGGGGCAGCCCCATGACGCCGCCGCGCTCCTCGAGCACCGCCGCCATCTGCTCGAGGTCGAACCAGAGGTTGTTGGTGTGGAAGAACGGGTGGCGGTGCTCGTCGGTGAAGAAGTCCATCTCCTCCGCCGGGGTCTGCGCGGTGTCGCGCAGGATGAGCCGGCCGTCGGAGCGTCGCCGCGCCAGATGTCCGCCCTTGCGGTCGGCGGCGGTGCGAGGGCACAGCTCGGCGGCGTAGGGGGCTCCGGTGGCGGCGAACCAGGAGGCGATCACGGGGCTGGGGACGGTGCCGAGGTTGTCCGAGTTCGAGACCGAGGCGTACCGGAACCCGGCGTCCAGCAGCTGCTGGAGCAGGCCGGAGGTCTGCAGGGCCGTGTAGATGTCGCCGTGCCCGGGCGGGCACCACTCGAGGTCCGGATCCGCGGCGTGCTCGACGGGAGCGAGGTCGTCGGTGCGGAGCTTGGGCTCCTTGTTCTGCAGGAAGTCCAGCGGGAGGTCCCCGACCGGCAGGTCCGGGTACTTCGCGAGCACCTCGAGGGTGTCCTCGCGGGTGCGGAAGGAGTTCATGAAGATCAGCGGCAGCCGGGAGCCGGTCGCCGTCCGTGCGGCCAGCACCTGCTGGGCGATGATGTCGAGGAAGCTCTTCCCGTCCCGCACCGGCAGCAGCGACTTGGCCCGGTCCAGGCCCATCGAGGTGCCCAGGCCGCCGTTGAGGTTGATGATCGCGAGCTGATCGAAGGTCTGCTTCGCGTGCGCGGGGTCGATCTGCACGTCCTCGAGGCGGGGCGGATCGAGGTAGGGCTCGATCGTGTCCTCGGGGATCGACCCGGTCACGCCCTCCTCGAGCTGACCGTAGTAATGGGAGAAGACGTCGATCGCGGTCTGCGCGACTCCGGCGTCGGCCATCTTCTGCTGGGCTGCGGCGAGTCCTTCGGTGCTCATGCTCACAGGGTATCTGTGCCTGTCCCTACGATGGCTCCATGGACGCCTCCCTGCTCGAGCTGCGCGACCTCGTCACCGCCGGCGCGGTGCGCGCCGTGGTCACCGACCTCGACGGCGTGCTGCGTCGTTTCGACCCGGGTCTGTGGGAGGTGCTCGACTCCGCGGCGGGCGTGCCCGCCGGCACCTGCATCGAGGCGATCCTGGGCCACCCGTACCTCC
Organism: Brachybacterium sp. YJGR34; assembly: GCF_003347015.1. Taxonomy (GTDB): domain Bacteria; phylum Actinomycetota; class Actinomycetes; order Actinomycetales; family Dermabacteraceae; genus Brachybacterium. Next base: position 22,763 of record NZ_PNFB01000008.1, on the reverse strand, counting down.
CGGAGGTGGTGCGCGGCCGCGGCACCCATGCCCGGTGGCGGTCCCTCGCGAGGGCCAGCCTCCGGGAGGCCGGGGTCCCGCCCCGGGCCGCCGAGGTCGCGGTCGCCGCCTGGGCCGCGACGCCGGCCCGGATCGACCAGCAGGTTCTCAGCGAGCTGGAGCGGCATCGCGCGCGCGGATGCGCCGTCTTCGTCCTCACCAACGGCACCGACCGGGTGCCCGAGGAGCTGTCGGCCCTCGGCCTCGACGCCTTCCTGGGACGAGGGCGCCGTTTCCTCCTGAACTCCGCGGACCTGGGGGCGGCGAAGCCGGAGCCGGAGGCCTTCTCCCGTGCCGCGGCCCGGATCGCGCAGGCGCTCGGCGAGGAGGTCCCTCCGGCCCGTCTGGCCCTGCTCGACGACACCGAGGGGCACGTGCGCGCGGCGCGGGAGTCCGGATGGCGGGGGATCGTGCATCGCCCGGCATGAGCGGGCCCTCCCGCTCCCCTAGACTCGTGCCCCATGAGCACAGTCCTGTCCGCAGTCGCCTGGCCGTACGCCAACGGCCCCCGCCACATCGGCCACGTCGCCGGATTCGGCGTCCCCTCCGACGTCTTCTCCCGCTACATGCGCATGGCCGGCCATGACGTGCTCATGGTCTCCGGGACCGACGAGCACGGCACCCCCATCCTCGTGGAGGCGGACCATCAGGGCGTGAGCGCCGCCGAGCTCGCCGACCGCAACAACCGGCTGATCGTCGAGGACCTGGTCGCACTGGGCCTCTCCTACGACCTGTTCACGCGCACCACCACCCGCAACCACCACCGCGTGGTCCAGGACATGTTCGTGGCGGTGCGCGACAACGGCTACATGATCGAGCAGACCACCTCCGGGGCGATCTCCCCCTCGACCGGTCGCACGCTGCCGGACCGCTACATCGAGGGCACCTGCCCGATCTGCGGCGCCGCCGGGGCGCGCGGCGACCAGTGCGACGCCTGCGGCAATCAGCTGGACCCGACGGACCTCATCGATCCCGTCTCCCGCATCAACGGCGAGACCCCGGAGTTCATCGAGACCGCGCACTGGTTCCTGGACCTGCCGGCCCTGGCCGGCGAGCTGGGCCGGTGGCTCGACGAGCGCGAGGCCACGGGGCTGTGGCGCCCCAACGTGATCCGCTTCAGCCAGAACATCCTCGAGGACATCAAGCCGCGCGCGATGACCCGCGACATCGACTGGGGCATCGTGGTGCCGGGCTGGGAGGACCAGCCGAACAAGCGCCTGTACGTCTGGTTCGACGCCGTGATCGGCTATCTCTCCGCCTCCATCGAGTGGGCGCGCCGCTCCGGCGACCCCGAGGCGTGGAGGACCTGGTGGAACGATCCCGACGCCCTCGCGTACTACTTCATGGGCAAGGACAACATCGTCTTCCACTCGCAGATCTGGCCCGCGGAGATGATCGCCCAGAACGGCCGGGGCGACAAGGGCGGGCGGCCGGGCCGGTTCGGCGAGCTGAACCTCCCCACCGAGGTGGTCTCCAGCGAGTTCCTCACCATGGAGGGCAAGAAGTTCTCCTCCTCCAAAGGGGTGGTGATCTACGTCCGGGACGTGCTGGACCGCTATCAGGCCGATGCGCTGCGCTACTACATCTCCGCGGCGGGACCGGAGAACCAGGACGCGGACTTCACCTGGGCCGATTTCGTCTCCCGCACCAACAACGAGCTGGTCGCCGGATGGGGCAACCTGGTCAACCGCACCGCGGCGATGATCGCCAAGAACGTCGGCGAGATCCCCGCCGCGGGCGACCTCGAGCCGGTCGACACGGCGCTGCTCGCGGCGATCCGCGACGGCTTCCGGTCCGTCGGCGATCTCATCGAGGCGCATCGCCAGCGCGCCGCGATCGCCGAGATCATGCGCCTGGTGGGTGAGGCGAACCGCTACGTCTCCGAGACCGAGCCCTTCAAGCTCAAGGCGGAGGAGCAGCGACCGCGCCTGCTCACGGTGCTGCACGTGCTCGCCCAGGCCGTCACCGACCTCAACACGATGCTCGCCCCCTTCCTGCCGGAGTCCGTCAACGCGGTGGAGAAGGCGCTCGGCGGGGATCGGATCATCGCTCCCCTGCCCCGGATCGAGGAGGTCGAGGATCTCGACGGCGGGCCCTCCTATCCGATCATCACCGGTGACTACACCCAGGTCCCGGCCTGGGAGCACCACCCGGTGACGGTCGGGCAGAAGGTCGCCAAGCCCACGCCCATCTTCCAGAAGCTCGATCCCGCCGTCGCCGAGGAGGAGCTCGAGCGCCTCGCCGCGAAGGCCGAGGGCTGAGCCGACCGACCTCCCGCCGGGCCGTGGATGCGCGGCGTGATGCGGTTCCCACATCGGTGCCCGGCGGGTGGCACGCGGAGGTCATCGCGGGTATACGGTGACGATATTCCCGGTCCCCGACACGGAGGCATCGTCCCCATGAGCACACCCGACGCCGCCGGCGCGACAGCCCATCACGCCACCCGCCTGAATCCGAAGGTCGTCGGCATCAGCATCGCCGCGGCGGTGGGCGGCTTCCTCTTCGGCTTCGACACCTCGGTCATCAACGGCGCCGTCAACGCGCTCTCCGAGGAGTTCGCCCTCGGCTCCGGTCTGACCGGCTTCGCGGTGTCCTCCGCGCTGATCGGCTGCGCCGTGGGCGCCTGGTTCGCCGGCAGCCTCGCCAACCGCCATGGCCGCATCCCGGTCATGGTGATCGCGGCGATCCTCTTCTTCGTCTCCGCCTTCGGCTCGGGCCTCGCGTTCGGGGTGTGGGACCTCATCCTCTGGCGCGTGATCGGCGGTCTGGGCGTGGGCGCCGCGAGCGTCATCGCCCCCGCGTACATCGCCGAGGTCGCGCCCGCGAAGTACCGCGGGCGCCTCGGCTCGCTCCAGCAGCTCGCGATCGTGCTGGGCATCTTCGTCGCGCTGCTGTCCAACGCGCTCCTCGCCGGCGTCGCCGGCGGTGCGGCCGAGACCCTCTGGTTCGGCGTGGAGGCCTGGCGCTGGATGTTCATGATCGAGGCGGTCCCCGCCGCGGTCTACGGCATCATGGCGCTGTTCCTCCCCGAGTCCCCGCGGTACCTGATCGGCCGCGACGACCTCGACAAGGCCTCGAAGGTGCTCTACGAGTTCACCGGTGAGACCGACGTCAACCTCAAGATCACCCAGATCCAGCACTCCCTCGAGCGGGAGTCGAAGGAGAGCCTGAAGGACCTGCTGGGCGGGCGCTTCGGGCTCAAGCCGATCGTCTGGATCGGCATCCTGCTCTCGCTGTTCCAGCAGCTGGTGGGCATCAACGTCATCTTCTACTACTCCACCACGCTGTGGCAGTCCGTGGGCTTCGACGAGTCCCAGGCCCTGCTGACCAGCACCATCACCTCCGTGATGAACATCGTCGCGACGATCATCGCGATCCTGCTGGTGGACCGGGTGGGTCGCCGCCTGATGCTGCTGGTGGGCTCGGCCGGCATGACCGTCTCCCTGGGCATGATGGCGCTGGCCTTCTCCTTCGGCGAGACCGCCGCGGGCGCGGAGAGCATCACGCTCCCGGATCCCTGGGCGACCGTGGCCCTCATCAGCGCCAACGCCTTCGTGATGTTCTTCGGCACCACCTGGGGCCCGCTGGTGTGGGTGCTGCTGGGCGAGATCTTCCCCAACCGCATCCGCGCCTCCGCCCTCGCTGTCGCGGCCGCCGCGCAGTGGGCGGCGAACTGGGCGGTCTCCGCCAGCTTCCCGGCGCTCTCGGGCGTCGGGCTGACCTTCGCCTACGGGGTGTACGCGGTCTTCGCGCTGCTGAGCTTCGCCTTCGTGTTCCTGCGGGTCCCCGAGACGAAGGACCGCGAGCTCGAGGACATGGACGACCTCCAGCTGGGCCGGCACGGCCAGCACGCCCCGGAGGCCTGAGCCGGGACGCGGGCGGCGGCGCGGCTCAGGCCTCCAGCAGGCTGCGCGCCGCCCGCACGATGTGGGCCGCGTCGATCCCCGCCCGCTCCAGCTGCTCGGCGCTGCTGCCCGAGCCGGGGACATGGTCCACCGCGAGGTGCTCGAGGTGCAGGTCCCGGATCGGCTCGCGGGCCAGGGCGGCGAGCACTGCGGCGCCCAGTCCGCCCTGCGGGTGGTGGTCCTCGACGACGATCACGCGCCCTCCCGTCTCCTCCGCCGCGGCGCGCACGGCGTCGCCGTCGAGGGGCTTGATCGAGTAGGCGTCGATGACGCGGAGGGACACCCCCTGCTCAGCGAGCTGCGCCGCCGCGGACAGCGCCTCGTGCACGGTGACCCCGGCACCGACCACGGTCACGTCATCCGTCGCGGAGCTGACCAGGGTCTTCGAGCCGCCGCGGGGGAACTCCTCCTCGGGCCCGTACAGCACCGGATACGCACCCCGCGTGGTGCGGAGGTAGCTGACGCCCGGTGTCCGCGCCATCAGCTCGACCAGGGCGGCGGTCGAGCTCGCATCGGAGGGATACAGCACCGTGGAGCCCTGCGTGGCCGAGAACAGCGCGAGATCCTCCAGCCCCATCTGCGAGGGCCCGTCGGCGCCGATCTCGACGCCCGCGTGGGAGCCGACCAGGCGCAGGTCCACCCGGGAGACGGGCGCCATGCGCACGAAGTCCGCGGCCCGGGTGAGGAAGGCCGCGAAGGTCGCGGCGAAGGCGAGGTGGCCACGGGTGGCCAGGCCGGTGGCGGCGGCGACCATCTGCTGCTCGGCGATGTGCATCTCGAAGAAGCGCTCCGGGAACTCCTCGACGAAGGGGGCGACGCCCGTCGAGTTCGAGACCTCCCCGTCCAGCGCCACCACCCGCTGATCCGCCCGGGCGAGCGCCACCAGGGCGGCGCCGTAGGCCTTCCGGGTCGCGACCTCCTCGCCGAGCTCGAACTCGGGGCGCCGGACGGGCTCCACGACGGGCTCCGGCCGCTTCCGGGCGGGCGGCCGCGGGCCGCGCACCACCAGAGCGCGCTCCCCGCCGAGCTCCTCGATCGCCCGGGCGGCGAGGTCCTCCGGGAACGGCTTGCCGTGCCACGTCTCGCTGTCCTCGATCTCCGCGACGCCCCGCCCCTTGACGGTGCGGGCGAGGATCACCAGCGGTCGGTCGGTCCCCTCGGCCCGGGCGAGGGCCTCGTCGATCTGCTCCACGTCGTGCCCGTCGATCACCGCCGCGCGGGCGCCGAAGCTCTCCACCCGCGCGGCGTAGGTCTCCAGGTCCCAGCCGAGCGCGGTGGGTCCGCGCTGTCCGAGCCGGTTCACGTCGACGATCGTGACCAGGTTCGTCAGTCCGAAGTGCGAGGCCGTGTCCAGCGCCTCCCACACGGAGCCCTCGGCGAGCTCACCGTCCCCGCACAGGACCCAGACGCGATAGGGCGCATGCTCGAGGTGCTTCCCGGACAGCGCGATGCCCACGCCGTCGGGCAGCCCCTGCCCGAGGGAGCCCGTGGCGACGTCCACCCAGGGCAGCACGGGGGTGGGATGGCCCTCGAGGCGCTGGTCCGCCCGGCGGTAGCCGGTCATGAGCTCCTCGTCGGAGACCACCCCGGCGGCCCGGTACACGGCGTACAGCAGCGGGGACGCGTGCCCCTTGGAGAGGATCAGATGATCATTGCCCGGGGCGTCCGGCACGTCCCAGTCGTAGCGGAGGTGGCGGGCCTGCAGCGTCGCCAGCAGGTCCGCGGCCGACAGGCTCGAGGTCGGGTGGCCGGAGCCGGCGGCGGTGGAGGCGCGGATCGCGTCGACCCGAAGCTGGGCGGCGAGATCGCGCACCTGGGCGAGGGAGTTCTCCTCATGCGTCGTGGACATGGACTGCTCCTTCCGGGACCTCCGGCGGAGCGAGGGCCGCCCCGGCGGGTCCGTGGCTCATCGTCCTGTGAGCTCCCCACCCTAGGAGCCTTCCGAGCCTCGGGCAACGGCGGCGGGGCGGGCGGTCGCTCAGAGGTGGAGGACCCGCAGGGTGACGGCGTAGGCGGTGCCGGCCTCCGCCCCGCCCTCGCGGAGGATCTCGGGCAGGAACGCCTCGGGCGCCGGATGGTCGGCGACATGGCGCAGGTAGGCCACGTGGGCGCTCAGGGATGCCACGGAGGCGCGCACCTGCTCCTCCTGGACCGGCCGGGCATGGGTGGGCCGCGGATGCCCGACGACCAGCAGGGCACGGGCGTGCCACGCCTCGAGACCCTCCTGCTCCGCCAGCTCGCGGAACACCCAGGGATTGGCGGCGTCGCGCACCGCATCGGCGGCGGCGAGCCCGGCGACGCGGTGATCGGCCTGGTTCAGCGAGCCGTACGCCTCCACCTCGAAGTTCGCGGTCAGCACGAGATCGGGGCGCACCTGGCGCACCACCCGGGCGATGTCGCGGCGCAGCGCGAGTCCCGCGGTGAGCATCCCGTCGGGGTGCTCGAGAATCCTCAGGTCCCTCACGCCGACGGCCGCGCAGGCCGCCCGCTGCTCGCCCTCCCGCAGCGGGGCGACCACCTCGGGCGCCTCGGCCATGCCCGCCTCGCCACGGGTCAGCAGCAGGTAGGTGACCTCGATCCCGGCGGCGGTCCAGGCGGCGACCGCGGCGGAGGCGCCGTACTCCATGTCGTCGGGGTGGGCGACGACGCACAGGATCCGCCGGACGTCGTCCTCCACCAGGGTGGGCAGCGTAGCGGGGACAGGGTTCTCGGTCATGCGACTCCTCCGGAGGGGCGCCCCGATGCCGCACCGGGGTCCCCTCCCACCCTAGGCAGGGGCCGGGCTCAGCGCGAGGGCTCGCGCCGTCGATCCCACCCCGCCAGCAGCGCGTCGACCGCGGCCCGGCCGGCGCGGTTCGCGCCGATGGTCGAGGCGCTCGGGCCGTAGCCGAGCAGGAGGATCCGGGGATCGGCGGCCACGGCGGTGCCGTCCATCGCGATCCCGCCGCGCGCGCCGTGCAGGGACAGCGGTGCGAGGTGCCGCAGCTCGTGGCGGAAGCCGGTGGCCCACAGGATCGTCTCGAGCGGCGTCTCGGTGCCGTCGGCCTCGAGCACGCCGGTGGGCGTGAGGCGGGTGAACATCTCCCGCCGCGCGAGCAGGCCGCGTCGCTCGGCCTCCCGCAGCGCCGGGGTCCGGACCAGACCGGTGGCGGAGACGACGCTGCGCACGGGCAGGCCCTGCCGGACGCGCTCGGCGACGGAGGCGACGCCCCGCCGCCCGGCCTCCTGCGTGAAGGGGCCGTCGCGCAGGACCGGCTCGCGCCGCGTGTACCAGACGGTGCTCGCGACGTCCTCGAGCTCCAGCAGGAAGCCCACGGCGCTGATCCCGCCGCCCACGATCCCGACGCGCTGCCCGGCCAGCTCCGCGGCACCCGGGTACTGGACGGTGTGCAGCTGGCGGCCGTGGAACTCCGCGGCACCCGGGACGGAAGGCACGAAGGGGCGGCTCCAGGTGCCCGTGGCGTTGAGGATCGCCCGGGTCCGCAGCGTGGGCCGCGGCGCGCCGCCGACCTCCTCGCTCCGGACGAGCAGGCCGCCCCGCCCGTCGTCCTCGACCCGGCGCACGCGCACGGGCCGCTCGACGGGCACCGCGGACCGTCGCTCGAAGTCCGCGAAGTAGGCGGGCACGGCATGCCGCGCGGGCTCCTCGTCGGCGGCGTCGACGGCGGGCATGCCCGGCAGCTCGCGGATCCCGTTGACGGTGGCCATCGTCAGGCTCTCCCAGCGGTGCCGCCAGGCGCCTCCCGGCCCGTCCTCCGCGTCGAGGACGGCGACGTCGTCCACGCCCCGGCGCCGCAGGTGGTACGCGGCCGACAGCCCTGCCTGTCCGGCCCCGATGACCACCACGTCGACGCTGCGCGCTGCGCTCTCCATGCCCGGCACAACCGGTCCGGCGGCGCGGGTGTTCCCGGGCGCGAGCGGCATCACCCGACGAGGGCGGGCACCTCCGCCGTGGTCCGTGCCGCGGCCGTCAGCCCCCGCTCGAGATCGCTCCAGAGGTCCTCGAGGTCCTCGAGGCCCACGCTGAGGCGGACGGTGCCGGGGCTCACCCCGCAGGCCTCGCGCTGCGCCGGGGTGAGATGGGAGTGGGTGGTGGATCCCGGGTGGCAGACCAGCGAGCGTGCGTCGCCGATGTTCACCGCCAGGGTCCACAGCTCGAGCGCGTCGCAGAAGGCCGCGGCGGCCTCCTCGCCGCCCGCCAGCTCGAGGGCGAGGACACCGGAGGTGCCGCGGGGGAAATCTCGCTCGGCGAGGGCGGCGTCCGGGCGGCCGGGGATGGTGGGGTGGTCCACGCGGGCCACGCCCGCCGCCTCGTGCAGGCGAGCGGCGAGGAGGGCGGCGTCGGCGCTGATCTTGCCCATGCGCAGGTCGAGCGTCTCGATGCCCACCAGGATCTGCTGAGCGCTCGCGGCGGGCAGCGTGGCGCCGAAGTCGGTCACGTACTTGGCGCGCGCATAGGCGAGCAGGCCGGAGCCGCCGCGCTCGTACTCGTCCGCGAAGGTCACCCCGAAGCGGCGGTTGAGGGTGGTGAGGCGTTCCCAGCGCTCGGGACATCGCCGGGCGTCGAAGGATCCGGTGTCGACGATGAGGCCGCCGATGGTGGTGCCGTGGCCGCACAGGTACTTGGTGGCGGAATGCACGACGAGGTCCGCGCCGTGGTCGCCGGGGCGGTAGAGGGCGGGGCTGGCGAGCGTGGAGTCGACCACCACGGGGACGTCGCGGGCATGGGCGATCTCACTGATCGCGTCGAGGTCCACCAGCTGCGCGCCGGGGTTCGCGATCGATTCCACGATCACGGCGCGGGTCGCGGGGGTGATGGCCCGCTCCCAGGCGTCCAGGTCCCAGGGATCCACCACAGTGGTGTTGACCCCGAAGTCGGCGAGGGTGTCGTCGAGGAACTCGGTGGTGCCGCCGTACAGCAGCGAGGAGGCGACCACGTGCCCGCCGGGCGCGGCGAGGGCGCACAGGGCGATGCTCGTGGCCGCCTGTCCGGAGGCGACGGCGATCGCGTCGATGCCGCCCTCGAGCGCGGTGATCCGCTCCTCGAGCACGACGGTGGTGGGGTTGCCGGAGCGGGAGTAGGCGAATCCCTCCTGGCGGCGCTGGAACAGCGCCTTGAGCGATGCGTGGTCCGGATGCGCGTAGGCGCTCGAGGCGTACACCGGCGGGGTGACGGCGCGATGCCGGTCCTGCGCGCTCCATCCCGCGTGGATCGCTGCTGTGCTCACGGTGCCTCCCTCGTCGTCCGGACCTGACCGACCAAGGATCCGCGAGCGCGCTCAGCGGTCGCGAACGATATGACGGATCATGACGCGGCGGGGGTCCCCTCCGCGGTCCATACCCCCGACGTGCCACGGCGGTGGGAGCCCAGCAGGTGGGTGTCCACCACGCCGAGCGCCTCCAACAGCGCGAACATCGTGGTGGGGCCCACGAAGCGGAAGCCGCGGCGCTTGAGCTCCTTCGCCAGGGCGATCGACTCGGCGCTGGTGGTGGGGACCTCCTCGGCGGTGCGCGGGAGCGGGGTGCGCTCCGGTCGGTAGGACCACACCAGGTCCGCGAGCGTCGCCCCGGGGCCCAGCGTGCCGTGCGCTCCCATCCCCTCGGCCTCGCGCAGCGCGATCACCGCGCGAGCGTTGGAGACGGTCGCCTCGACCTTGCCGCGGTGGCGGATGATGCCCGGGTCCTCCAGGAGGCGCTCGATCTCGGCCTCCCCGAAGCCGGCGACCGCCTCGGGCTCGAAGCCCGCGAAGGCGCGCCGGAAGCCCTCCCGGCGCCGCAGGATGGTCGCCCAGCTCAGCCCGGACTGGAAGCCCTCGAGCGCCAGGCGCTCGAAGACGCCGCGCTCGTCGCGGACCGGCATCCCCCATTCGGTGTCGTAGTAGAGGCGCAGGTCCTCGTGGACGGAGGCCCACACCGGACGGGCCAGCCCGTCGGCCCCGACGGCCAGGGAGCTCATCCGTCGATCGCGCCGATCGGCTCGCGCTTCTCCGCCTGGAACTGGTCCTCGATCCGTCCCAGCGCCCAGTAGGCGGAGATCGAGAGGTTCTCGCGCGGGATGCCGGCCTCCGTCACCAGCAGACGACGCAGCTGCTTGGTCAGGCCGCGCTCGGCGTGGCAGAACACCTGCAGCCCGCCGACGTCGGAGAGATCGAGCGCGGCGACCGCCGCCCGCAGATCCTCGCGGCTGCCGATGACCCAGTCCAGCTGCACGCCCTCCGGGCGCGTCAGCGCGAGCCGGTCCTCCTCGTGCTCGAGCTGGATCAGCACCCGCCCCGTCGCGGCGGCGTCCATCGCCTCGAGGGAGGCGGCGATCGCGGGCAGTGCGGCGTGGTCCCCGATGAGCAGGTGCGCGGCAGAGTCCGCGAGCGGGGTGTAGCCGCCGCCGGCGCCCATCAGGGCGATGCGGTCCCCGGGCAGCGCCTGGTCCGCCCAGCGGGCGGCCACGCCGTCCCCCTCGCCATCGCCGTGGAGCACCACATCGATGTCCAGCTGCTGCTTCGCGTCGTCCCAGGAGCGCACGGTGTAGGTGCGACGGACGGGAAGCAGCTCGGGATTCTCCGCCCGCAGCGCGTCGAGATCGTAGGGCGGCTGGAGGCCCGAGGCCGGGTCCGGGATCAGGAGCTTGACGTAGGCATCGGCCTGCTCGTTGCGGTGCAGCTGCGCGTACTGCTCGCCACCGAGGGTGAGGCGGAGCAGGCGCGGGGAGATGCGGGCCTTGGCCAGCACCTCCAGCACGGCCTGGCGCTTGGGCTTGCGCGCCGTGGTCGCGGCGGGGCTGGTCTGGGCTGACGTGGTCTGCATGCCCTCAGATTACGCGACATCGGCGTGACGTAAATACACTCGCGCCTCGTCTCACGGCCCGGACACCTAGACTGGGGCCATGGCCCCGTCGACCGCGTCCCCGTTCTCGCGCCCCGAGGTCGACGCCGTCGTGGTCGGTTCCGGCCCCAACGGCCTCTCCGCTGCGGTGACCCTCGCCCGCGCCGGCCTGAGCGTCGAGGTCCTCGAGTCCGAGGACACGATCGGCGGGGGCGCCCGCACCCTCGACCTCGGCCTCGCGCCGGGGATCGTCCACGACATCTGCTCCGCCGTGCATCCGCTCGCGCTCGCGAGCCCCTTCTTCGCCGCTTTCGACGTCCGCGCCCGCGGCGTCGAGGCGATCTCCCCGGAGGCCTCCTACGCCCAGCCGCTGGACGACGAGCCCGCGGCCATCGCCTGGCACGACGTCGAGCGCACCGCCGACGGCCTCGGAGCCGACGGGCGCCTCTGGAAGGCCACGCTCGGCACCCTCGCCCGGCAGCAGGACCTCGTGGTCGAGCTCGCCCTCGGCGACAAGCGCTCGATCCCCCCGGCGCTGCTGACCCCCGCCACGGCGCTCGCCGCCCCGCTGTTCGGCGGCATGATCGGTCTCCAGGGCACGCCCGCCTGGGACCTCCCGCTGCGCACCGAGCGAGCCCGCGCCCTGCTCACCGGCGTGGCCGCCCATGCGATCGGCCGCCTGCCCTCGCTCGCTCTCAGCGCGACCGCCACGCTGCTGGGGACGATCGCCCACGGCGTCGGCTGGCCGATCCCCGTCGGCGGCTCCCAGGCCATCATCGACGTGCTGGCCCAGGACCTGCGCGCCCACGGCGGCACGATCCGCACCGGCCACCGCGTGCGCACCTGGCGGGACGTGCCGGCCGCGCGGGCCGTGCTGCTGGACACCCCGGCCGGTGCCGCGGCCGACATCCTCGGAGGCCGCCTCCCCCGCTCCCTGGAGCGGGCGCTGCGCGCCTTCCCCCACGGGGACGCGGCCGCGAAGGTCGATTTCGTGCTCTCGGGCCCGGTGCCGTGGCGCGACGGCGAGGTGGGCCGGGCGGGCACCCAGCACCTCGGCGGCACGCGCGCCCAGATGGCCGCGGCGGAGGCGCAGGTCGCCGCCGGTCGCCTCCCCGACCGCCCGATGACCCTGGTCTCCGACCCCTCGGTGGCCGACCCCTCCCGCCGGCACGACGGGCTGCGACCGCTCTGGGCCTACGCGCACGTCCCCGCCGGGGACCCCACAGACCCCACGGAGCTGGTCACCCGCCAGATCGAGCGCTTCGCCCCGGGCTTCCGGGATCTGATCGTCACCTCCCGCGGCGTCAGCGCGGCCGACATGCCGCGCCACAACCCGTCGCTGGTCGGCGGGGACATCTCGATGGGACGGGTGACGATGTACGGGATGGTCGCGCGGCCCACCGCCCGCTTCGACCCGTACCGCCTGGCGGACACCGGCTGGTACCTCTGCTCCTCGGCGACCCCGCCGGGACCCGGCGTGCACGGCATGAGCGGCTGGCACGCGGCGCAGCGGGTGCTGCGCCACGAGTTCGGCCTGCGGCAGATGCCGGACCTCTCCCCGCACGACTGACCGATCACACGACGCGCCGTGCTCTTGGACTTCGCCCTCCGGTGACGGACAATCAGCATTCGTGAACTCCTCCGACGCACCCGAGACCGGCACCTCCGTGCACAATCCGTCGGGCCGGACCTTCTTCGGTCAGCCCCGACCGCTCGCGAACCTGTTCAGCGTGGAGCTGTGGGAGCGCTTCAGCTTCTACGGCATGCAGGGCATCCTCGCGATCTACATGTACTTCTCCGCCACGCAGGGCGGGCTGGGGATCGACGAGACCGTCGCGCTGAGCATCGTCGGCGCCTACGGCGGTTCGGTCTACCTGTTCTCGATCCTCGGCGCCCTGGTCTCGGACCGGCTGCTGGGACCCGAGCGGACGCTGTTCGCCAGCGCGCTGCTGATCATGCTGGGGCACCTCTCCCTGGCGCTGATCCCGGGCGTGCCCGGTCTGATCGTCGGCCTGCTGCTGGTGGGCATCGGCTCCGGCGGCCTGAAGTCGACCTCCGCGACCCTGGTCGGCGCGCTGTACTCGCGGGACGACCCGCGCCGCGACGCCGGGTTCTCCATCTACTACATGGGCATCAACATCGGTGGTCTGCTGGGCCCGCTGGTGACCGGGTTCGCCCAGCAGTCCTGGGGCTTCCACCTGGGCTTCGGCCTGGCCGCGGTCGGCATGGCGCTCGGTCTGCTCCAGTACACGCTCACCCGCAAGGGGCTGCCCGAGAGCGTGCACCACGTCCCCGATCCCCTGCCCCGCCGGATGTACCCCGTCTGGGGCGGCATCGCCCTGGGCGTCCTGCTGCTGGTGATCGTGCTGGTCCTCACCGGCGTGGTCACCGCGAACAACCTCGCCGCGATCGTGGTGGGCCTGTCCGTGGTGGGCGCGGTCGTCATCTTCGCCCTGCTGCTCACCTCGTCGAAGGTCGACGCGGAGGAGCACTCCCGGGTGCTCGCCTTCATCCCGCTGTTCCTGGGCACCTCGGCCTTCTTCGCGCTGTTCCAGCAGCAGTTCACGGTCATCACCCTGTACTCCGACACCAGGCTCGACCGCATGATCCTGGGCTGGGAGATGCCGATCTCCTGGGTGCAGTCCTTCAACCCCTTCTTCATCATCACCCTCGCGCCCGTGATGGCGGCGGTGTGGACGAAGCTGGGCACCCGTCAGCCCACCACGCCGCGCAAGTTCGGGGTGGGCATCATCCTCATGGGCTCGGCGTTCCTCCTGTTCCTGCCGATGGCGAACGTGGTCGCGGTGCCGGTGATCTGGATCGCGATGATCATGGTGGTGGCCACCCTCGGCGAGCTGTGGCTCTCCCCCGTCGGCCTCTCCCTCGCCACCAAGCTCGCGCCGACGGCCTTCCCCGTGATGATGATGAGCCTGTACTACCTCGCGGTGGCGCTGGGCACCGCCCTCTCGGGGGCGCTGGCGACCTTCTACTCGGCGGAGAACGAGGTGCTGTACTTCGGCGTGCTCGGCGTCGTCACCATCGGGCTGGGCCTGATCATGCTGGCGATCGCGAAGCCCGTGGGACGGGCGATGCGCGGGGTGCGCTGACCCTCAGGCGAGCATCACCAGCTCGGCGGTCGCGCGCGTCATCGCCACGTAGCGGGCGACGGCCCCCTCGAGGCCCTCACCGAGGGCCTCGGGGGCCATCAGCACCACGAGATCGAACTCGAGGCCCTTGGCCAGGGCGGGCGTCAGCGAGCGCACCCGCGGCCCGCTCGGGTGCGTCCCGTCGCCGATGACCGCCGCGGTCCCCTCCTCGTGCGCGGCGAGCCAGGCCGCGAGGACCTCCTGCAGCTCCTCGACGCGGCCGCGGCGCACGGGCGTGCCCGTCGTGCGCAGGGAGGTGGGCACGTTCGCGTCCGGCAGCGCCGCCCGGATCACCGGGGCGGCCTCCTCCATGATCTCGCGCGGGGTGCGGTAGTTCAGCGTGAGGGTCGCCCGGTCGATCCGCTCCAGTCCCACCCGGGCCAGACGCCGTTCCCAGCTCTCGGCGAAGCCGTGCGCGGCCTGGGCCCGATCCCCCACGAGGGTCAGGCGGCGCGACGGGCAGCGGCGCAGGATCATCGCCCACTGGGCGTCGTCGAGCTCCTGCGCCTCGTCGACCACCACGTGGGCGAAGGGCCCCGCCAGGGCGTCGGGCGGGGGCACCGGGACCGTGGCGCGGTCCTCGAGGGCGTGGCGGAGGTCGTCCCCCCGCAGCATGGACATCTCCTGCATCGCGGAGCTGTCGGAGGCGATGAGGTCCTCGACCAGCAGATCGATCTCCTCGACCGTCTCCCGCTGGGCGGCCCGGACGCGGCGACGGCGCTCCTCGGCCCCCGGATCTCCGAGGCGGTGCCGGAGGGCGTCCAGCAGCGGCAGGTCGGAGACGGTCCACTCCCGCGGCCGCACGCGCTGGAGCAGACGGACCTGCTCCTCGCCCAGCGACGGGGCGCAGCGCCGCAGATAGGCGGGGACCTCGTAGAGATCGCCCAGCAGATCGGTCGCCGTCAGGAGCGGCCAGGCACGGCGGAGGATCCGCTCGAGCTCCTCGTCCCGCCGGAGCTCCTCGCGGACCGCGTCGATCCCGGGATGCTCCTCGAGCTGCGCGGCGACGACCTCGGCGAGCTCCTCGCGCAGCTCCTCGCGCGCGAGGTTGTGCGGCGTCCCGGGGTCGACGGCGCCGAACACCTCGGCCCAGAGCCCCGCGTCGACGATCGCGCTCCCCCAGGGCGTCCGGGCCTCGTGCGGTGCGGTGGGCGGCTCCTCGTAGAGGGCGACGGCCGGCTCGATCGCCTCGACCATGACCTGCCGGCCCTTGAGCGCGGCGACGGCGGGGTCCGCCTCCGCGCCCGCTGCGGCGCCCTCCGGCACGAGATCCGCCAGGGTGCAGGTGCGCACCCCGTCCTCCCCGAGATGGGGCAGGACGTCGGCGACGTAGTGCAGATAGGGGCGATGGGGGCCGACGACCAGCACCTCTCCGCGCCCCTCGCGCAGGCGGGGGTCGTGATGGAGCAGGTAGGCGGCACGGTGCAGGGCCACGACGGTCTTGCCCGTGCCCGGTCCCCCGTCCACGACCAGCGGCCGGGCCGCCCCGGCACGGATGATCGCGTCCTGATCGGCGGCGAGGGTGGTCAGCACGTCCTGCATCCGCGGGCTGCGGGCGCGGGCGAGGGCGGTCAGCAGCGCGGACTCCTCGTCGAGGCTCTCCCCGGCCCGTTCCGGTCCGTCCGTGAGCGACTCGTCCCAGTAGTCGCGGACCCGACCACCGGCCCAGCGGTAGCGACGGCGGGAGACCAGGCCATGGGGGCGGGAGCGGGTGGCGGAGAAGAAGGGCTCGGCGGCCGGGGAGCGCCAGTCCACCAGCAGCACCCGGCCCGCCGCGTCCCGCACGCCCTGCCGGCCCACGTACACCGCCTCCCCGCCGTCCGCCGGGAGCATCCGCCCCAGCACGACGTCTCGACGGATGCCGCGCAGGCTCCGCAGGCGGCGCCGGGCGTGGTCAACGTGGGCCTCGCGCTCCACCCGCCCCTGCGCATCGCCGGTCCGACGGGTCAGGGCGTCGTCCAGATGCGCCTCGAGCGCGGCGATGTCGGCATCGAGGGCATCGGCGATCGCCCGGAAGCGGGTCTCGTCGGCGGCGATGCGCTCCGGAGCGGCCTTGTGGGCGCGCTCCGCGGTCAGGTCGAAGGCGGATTCCTGTGTCATGTCTCCCCGAGGGTTCGGCGTCCTCGACGGCCGATCGTGCCGCGAGGGACGTGATCCTGCCCGACCGAGGGGGCCTTGCCGCAAGCCCCCCACCTCGGAATATACTGGTGCCACGCCAGGAGGAGACGACCCCTGCCGGGGTCCGCTCAGCTGAGGATCGTCGGCCCCGAGGGCCCCCGCTCCTTGAGCAGCGAGACCAGCGCGACCATCATGACCGGCGACCCCTCGTAATGGTCGCCCTGTCGCCGTATCGCCCCGGAGCCGACGAGATCATCGAGGTCCGCGGCGACGTGCACCCACCGTGCGAGCTCGAGGTGATCCGGCTGCCCGGTCCGCTCGTCGAGCGGGATCCGCGGTCCGTCCCGCTCGTCGCCCTCGGCCACCGGCCGCGTCAGCGTCAGCCCGCCCGGCCGGCACACCTCGAGCATCGCCGCCAGAGTGTCGGGCATCCCGCGGAAGCCGCCGTCCTCGCGGTCCCGGGCGTCCTTGCCGAACAGCAGCGCGGTGAGCACGGCGTGACCGAACTCGACGAAGCCCTCGGGGTCCTGCGCCGCCCGGGCGTAGGGGACCGGGCCCTCGGCACGCCGGATCACCCCGCCGTCCTGCTCGATCCAGCCGCCGTCCAGCAGCGTCACCCACGGCCCCGTGAGCTCGGGGTGGTCCCACATCGAGTGCACCTCGGTCTCCGTGCCCATCCGCCCGAGCAGCTCGCGCACGTCGTGACGGCGCAGCGCACCGGTCGCCGTGAGTCTCCGTCCCTGCCGCTCCTCCCCCACGAACTCCAGCACCGTCGCGGCGCTGCGGACGAAGCCGTTGGCCCGGTACGACTGCTCGTCGAGGTCCAGGTCCACCTCGCGCAGCGGATCGGCGCCCTCCTCGGGGGCGGGAAGGAACCACGGCCAGGGGCGACCGGAGCCGTCGGCGTCGGCGACCTCCCGCATCTCGCGGTCGCGGTCGTAGGGCCGGGAGGGCTCCGCCAGGCGGCCCGTCTCGCTCAGCGCGACGCGTTCCTCGTCCGGCAGAGCGTTGTACCAGTGCATGAAGGCGGCCAGCTCGTCATCGTCCTCGAGCTCCACGCCGAGGGACAGGCCGTAGCCGAGGATGTTGGTCGAGAAGGAGCGCCGCGTGGGGTCGTCGGCGGCCTCGAGGGCCGCGAACTCGAGCTCGCGCAGGATGCGCGGGACGTCGTCGGGCGCCATGGACTCCTCGCGCCAGCGCCCCGTCTCGCGCAGGTGCCGGAAGAAGCGGCCGAGCGTGGGCACCATGTCCATGACCTGCTCACGGGGCTGGATGACGGTGCGCGGAACCGTCCGGGTGAGCAGCTCCTCCGTGAGCTCCTCGCTCCACAGGCCCACATCGGGGCTGTCGAGCCGCTCGGCCTTCAGCCGCAGCAGGGTCTCCAGGGTCTGCACCTCGGCGGACGCCGGAGCGTCCTGCTCCCCGGTGAGCCGCCAGGTGCCGTACTCGGACAGCACCTCCTCCCGCTCCCGCTGCCACCGCTGTCGAGTGTCCCGGTCCCGGGGGGTGTCCGCGCTGCGCTCCTGGTCCTCCATCCCTCCAGCATGACGCCCCGCGGCGCCGCCCGCCACCATGAGAGTCAGGAATCGGGCCGTCGCAGCTGCGCGAGGTCGAGCTGCTCCTGCGCGCGGGCGATCGCGGTCGAGTCGTAGGAGCCGGTGGAGCGGGCCTCGCCCAGGGCATCCTGCTTGGCCTCATGGATCATCGACATCAGCTCCGTGTACTGGGCGCGCGCGGGATCCTCCGCCCGCGCCCGCTTCTGCGGGACGGACATCCGCGCGTGGGCCTCGCGCGCCGTGCGCAGGACGGCGTCCTCGAAGCGGCTGCCGTCGCGGCGGCGCAGCCCCGGGTTCTCGAGCACCTGGCCGATCGCGGCCTCGTCGAGCTCCGTGAGCAGCAGCGTCAGCTCGCGGCGCGCCTTCTGCTCGTCGGTGCCGCGGATGCCCAGCAGCCGGATCAGCAGCGGGAGGGTCCCGCCCTGGCCCACCAGGGTCACCAGCGCCACCACGAAGGCGATGAGGATCAGCTCCGAGCGGTAGGGGAAGTCCAGCGGCAGCGACTGGGCGGCGGCGAGGGTCACCACACCGCGCATCCCCGACCAGGCGATCACCGCTCCCCCACGCCAGCCCAGGCCGTTGCTGGCGTAGAAGCGGGCGTCGGCGTGGTGGCGCTGCAGCCAGCGCTCGATGCGCGCTCCCCGGGGATGCTGCTGGAACTGCTCGTCGACGGAGACCTGCTCGAGCATCTCCGCGAAGCGTCGCGCCCGGTCCTCGTGGCTCGAGCGGCGGGTGCGGGCGGTGAGCACCACGGGCACCACGAACGCCGCGCGCACCACACCGAGCGCGAGCACCATCAGCACCCCGATCCAGAGCGCATCGGCGATGGACAGGCCGGAGATCCGCACGTCCTCGACGAGCGTCCACAGCTGCAGCCCCATGAGCAGGAACACGCCGTTCTCGAGCAGCAGCTGCACGGTGAGCCAGTTGGTGCGCTCGGAGGTGCGGTCCTGGACGCTGAGGCGCCGCACGGCGCTCGCGCCGGTCACCAGGCCCGCGGCGACCACGGCCAGCACCCCGGAGGCGCCGGCGGCCTCGGCGGGCAGGAAGGCGAGGAAGGGCACCACGAAGGAGATCGCCGTGGTGAGCACCGGCTGGTCGATCCGCGAGCGCACGGCGACCGCGATCGTGCCCACCACCGCCCCGACGACGATGGCCACGACCACGGCGTAGCCGAAGTCCGCGGCGGCATCCCAGAAGGAGAAGGCCCCGGCGGTCGCGGCGACGGCCGTGCGCAGCAGCACCAGGGCGGTCGCATCGTTGACCAGCCCCTCCCCCTCGAGGATCGTCAGCAGGCGCGGCGGCAGCCCCAGGCGCTTGCCGATGGAGGTGGCGGCCACAGCGTCCGGTGGAGAGATCACGGCGCCGACGGCGACGGCCGCCGCGAAGCTCAGATCCGGGAAGATCCACCACAGCAGCGCCCCGGTCACGAAGGCGGAGACCAGCACCAGCACCACCGAGAGCGCGCCGATGGTCCGCAGGTCGCGACGGAAGTCCACCACCGGCATGTTCACCGCGGCGGAGTACAGCAGCGGCGGGAGGACGCCAGCGAGGATCAGCTCGGGGTCCGGGGCGATGTCGGGCACGCCCGGGAGCAGGCTCAGACCCACGCCGAGCAGCACCAGCAGGATCGGGGTGGCCACCCCCAGCTTCCCGGCGAAGTAGCTCGCTGCCACGATCAGCAGCACGGCCACGACGGCGACGAGCTCGAGCTCTTCCACGGGCATGCACGGACCTCCTCCCGCCTGATCCTAGACCCGTGCATCAGGCGGCACGTGACAGATGTCAGCGGCGGCCGCACAGGGCCTCACGGGAGCCGATGAGATCTCGCTCTACTGCCGGAACCCCTCGACGACCAGGATGAATACATCGCATACAGCGAACTCCGGCACAGAGGAAGCAGACACCATGGACATCTACGAAGGCCTCCAGAACCTCATCGACCAGGTCCCGCCGCTGCTCCAGCCCGTCATCGTGGCGCTCGTCGCGATGATCCCCTACGTCGAGGGCGAGGGAGCGGCCATGCTGGGCCTCATCGCCGGCATCAATCCGGTGGTCGCCGCGGTCTCCGCGGCCGCCGGCAACATCTTCGTCGTCACCGTCATCGTCCACTTCGGCGACCGGATCCGCTCCGCGATCGTGGGCCGCCGTCGGGCGCGAGCGGCGCACGGCGCCCGCGTCGAGGTGATGGCCGGCGGTCCCGCTCCTGCCCCGTCGGACGCCCCCGAGCCGGCTCCCGCGACCAGGACCTCCAAGGGTCGCGAGCGTCTGCTGCGCTGGGTGGTGCGGTTCGGCGTCCCCGGGGCGAGCCTCATCGGCCCCCTCGCGCTGCCCACGCACCTCACCGCCGCGACCCTGGTCGCCACCGGCGTGCGCCGCAACTGGGTGCTGCTGTGGCAGGTGATCGCGATCGTGATGTGGACCACGGTGGTGACGCTGATCGGCACCGGCATCCTCACGGTGGTCACGGGCTGACCCCGCAGGCGCGGGCCCTGCTCAGGGCGCTCCGGAGCGGGATGTTCCCGGTCTGTGCAGGTCCCCGTCACCTGCTCGTCCCCCGGGATCGGGAGAATTTCCTGGTCATGGGAGACCGGTTCGGGGAGACTGGCGGTGCTCGGTCCACGAGCTCCTCCCGCCCCCGGGCCGAGGCGACGCACAGCGCCCGACGGAAGGAGGTGGCACGATGTCCCAGGTCAAGGTCTACAACCTCGGGTACGACCCGGAGACCGGGATCGGCGAGCTCCTGCACACCACGACCGTGCGCCACGCCTTCGGGATGATCCGCCGCGAGGTCGCCGACCCCGTCGAGCTCACCATCGTCGAGGACCGCATCGTCCCCCTGGCCCTCGAGCTGACGCGGGAGCTCAGCGGGGCGTGGGTCGAGGGGATCGGGCAGCGCTCGGTGGGCTTCTCCTACCGCGCGGTCCACGACCGCGACCACTGGACCTGCGCCTACTGCGGACGCAGCGTCTCCAAGACCCCGGCCTGCGAGGCGCTGCTGGCGACCGTGGATCACATCATGCCCGTCTCCCGCGGAGGCCCGTCCTCCTGGACGAACCTGGTCAGCGCCTGCAAGGAGTGCAACAACCGCAAGGCGGACCGCACGCCGGAGGAGGCGGGGATGCCGCTGCGGGTGGAGCCCTATGACCCGGCTCTCGCCTATCGCGTGGGGGGCTACGTCGAGCTGCTCCCGGTGCTGGTCACCGCCTGAGGCATCGAGAGCGACGCGGCACAACGTGACGATCGCCGCACGAAGCCTGAACAGCACGTATCTCATCTATGAGTTACGGTCTCGCCATGACTGTGAACCAGGACTACCTGTCGAGGATCGGCACTCTCATCCGCGACGCCCGTCAGCACTCCGGACTCACGCAGAACCAGCTGGCCACCCAGCTCGGCACCAGCCAGAGCGCGGTGAACCGCATGGAGAAGGGTCAGCAGAACATGACGCTCGAGACCATCTCGAAGATCGGCTCCGCCCTCGATTCCGAGCTCGTGGGCCTGGGCACCTCCGGCCCGAGCCACCTCCGCGTCCACGGGGAGACCACGCTCTCCGGGGAGATCGACGTGAAGTCCTCCAAGAACGCCGGCGTGGCCCTGCTGTGCGCCTCGCTGCTGAACACCGGCACCACGGTGCTGCGCAAGGTCGCCCGCATCGAGGAGGTCAATCGCCTGCTCGAGGTGCTGACCTCCATCGGGGTGAAGGCGACCTGGCTCAACGCCCAGAACGATCTCGAGCTGCGCGTGCCGGCGCGGCTGGATCTCGCCTCGATCGACGCCGAGGCCGCCCGCCGCACCCGCTCGATCATCATGTTCCTGGGACCGCTGCTGCACCGCGAGGGCGCCTTCCAGCTCCCCTACGCGGGCGGCTGCGATCTGGGCACCCGCACCGTGGAGCCGCATATGACGGCGCTGCGCCACTTCGGCCTCGAGGTCGTGGCCACCGATCACAACTACCAGGCCAGCACCGCTGCGGGCACCGGGCCGCGGCGTCCGATCGTGCTCACCGAGCGCGGCGACACGGTCACGGAGAACGCCCTGCTGGCCGCCGCGCTGTACGACGGCGAGACCGTCATCCGCAATGCGAGCCCGAACTACATGGTCCAGGACCTCTGCTTCTTCCTCGAGAAGCTGGGCGTGCGCATCGAGGGCATCGGCACCACGACGCTGCGGGTCACCGGTCGCCGCGAGATCAGCACCGACGTCGACTACGCCCCCAGCGAGGACCCGATCGAGGCGATGAGCCTGCTCTCCGCCGCGATCGTCACCCGGTCCTCGATCACGGTCCGCCGCGTCCCGATCGAGTTCATGGAGATCGAGCTGGCGACCCTCGAGGAGATGGGCTTCCGCTACGACCGCTCCGAGGAGTACGCCGCGGAGAACGGCCAGACGCGCCTGGTGGACATCACCACCCACCCCTCGGACCTCCGCGCACCGATCGACAAGATCCATCCCATGCCCTTCCCGGGCCTGAACATCGACAACCTCCCGTTCTTCGCGGTCATCGCCGCGACTGCCGACGGGCAGACGATGCTCCACGACTGGGTGTACGAGAACCGCGCGATCTACCTCACCGAGCTCACCAAGCTCGGCGCCAACGTCAAGCTCATGGACCCGCACCGGGTGCTCATCGAGGGCCCGACCCGCTGGAGCGGCGCCGAGCTGATCTGCCCGCCCGCGCTGCGCCCGGCCGTGGTGATCCTGCTGGCAATGCTCGCCGCGAAGGGCACCTCGGTGCTGCGCAACGTCTACGTCATCAACCGCGGCTACGAGGACCTCGCCGCGCGGCTGAACAAGCTCGGCGCACGGATCGAGACCTTCCGGGACATCTGAGCGGCGGCGGGCCCTGGCCCCGCTCTCCGGGCGACCTGCGGGGATACCGGCACCTCACCGTGTGGTGGGGTGCCGGTTCCGTTTCTGCTCAGAAGGGTGGGGGTCCGGGGTCGTGGGGTGGGGGGATGATGCGGCGGGGGCGGGCGCGGCGGTGCTCGGTCCGGAGGTTCTGGTGGGTGTCCCATGCGTCGGTGAGGAGGCGGGTGATTGCGGGGGTGGCGAGGTCGGTGGCCTCGCGGGTGCGGGTGCGGACGCTGGTGTCGATCATCCAGCGGGTCTCCAGCGGTCCGGTCCGGGTGGAGCCGTCCGCCTGGGTGGCGGGGTCATCGTCCGGGTCGCGGGTGGGG
>NZ_PNFB01000007.1 GCF_003347015.1 Brachybacterium sp. YJGR34 | reverse complement strand
GACAGGACGATCACCCGGTTCTTCGCCATCGCTCATTGTGCGAACGATGTCCCGAGACATGCTCCGGCAGTGCACGCGAACGATGTCCCGAGACAGGTGCGAACTATGTGCTGAGACCAGACACCCCCTCGGACACTCGCGAACGAGGACCCCGGCTCCCACGGAGCCGGGGTCCTCTGCTGTCACGGCCCCGAGGCGACGCCCCCACGGGCGGCCGTTCCGCCCCGTGGGAGAATCTCCGCCATGGTCCACGTCTTCCTCCACGAGCCCGCGATCGCGGGCAACACCGGCAACGCCATCCGGCTGTCCGCCGTCACCGGGGCGCGCCTGCACCTCATCGAGCCGCTGGGCTTCGACCTCGAGGACGCCAAGCTGCGGCGCGCGGGGCTCGATTACCACGACCTCGCCGCGGTGAGCATCCACGCGGACCTGGAGCAGGCGCTGGCCGCGGTGCCCGGTTCCCGGGTGTTCGCCTTCACCGCCCGCACCGAGGTGACCTTCGACGCCGTCGAGTACGAGCGCGATGACGTGCTGCTGTTCGGCACCGAGCCCACCGGGCTGCCCGAGGAGGTCATGGCGCATCCGCGCGTGACCTCCCGCGTGCGCATCCCCATGCTCCCGGCCCGCCGGTCCCTCAACCTCGCCAATGCGGCCTCGATCGCCGTCTACGAGGCGTGGCGTCAGCTGGGCTACGACGGGGCGGGCGCATGAGCCGCCGCCCCCTGCCCGCCCGCCTGGAGCGGCGCAACGCCCTGTTCCAGCAGTGGCAGTCGCTGCTGACCAACCGCACCAAGCGCACGCGCACGGGAGAGATGCTGGTCCAGGGCGTCCGCCCCATCACCCAGGCGATCGCCCACGGCGTCGAGATCCGAGCGCTGCTGTCCGACGGACGGCCCACCCCGTCGCGCTGGGCACGTGAGCTGCTCGCCGCGCCGCCCGCGCCGGTGGTGGTCCTCACGGAGGAGCTCATGGCCGAGCTGGGGGAGCGGGACGACGGCGCTCCGGAGCTCCTCGCCGTGGCGGCGGTCCCCGACGACGACCTGGACCGCATCGCTCCCTCCGTGACCGGTCCGGTGGTGGTCTTCGACCGACCGACCGGGCCCGGCAACATCGGCTCCCTCGCCCGCACCGCCGACGCCCTCGGCGCGGACGCCCTGCTGATCACGGGTCACAGCGCCGATCCGTGGGATCCCGCCGCCGTCCGCGCGAGCACCGGTTCGGTCTTCGCCCTGCCCGTGCTGCGTCTGGCCTCGCACCGCGAGGTGATGGCGTGGGTCCACGCCCGCCGCGAGGAGGGCCGGCCCTGGCGGGTGGTGGGCCTGGACGAGGCCGGGGGTCACGAGCTGGCCACGGAGGACCTCACCGGCCCCACCCTCATCGTGGTGGGGAACGAGACGATCGGGATGAGCGCGGGCTGGAAGGAGGCCTGCGACGTCCTCGCGGAGATCCCGATGAGCGGCAGCGCCTCCTCGCTGAACGCCGCCGTGGCGGGATCGATCGCGCTCTACGAGGCGCGCCGCCAGCGCCACCGCTCCGCCGTCTGACGCCGTCCGCCGGCGCGGCCCCGGAGCGGGACGCGCCCCCGGTCTCCGGCCGACGCGGCCCGCTCACCCCTCACGTGGTCCCGAGGGCGGCGGCGACCCAGGGCGCGCCGAGCAGACCGAGATAGGGGCCGGCCAGGAGCACGGGGCCGACGGGGAACCGGGTCCCCGCGCGCCGCGTCGCGGCCATCACCGCCGCCCCGGCGAATCCGCCCAGCACCGCGATGCCCAGCAGGGAGGCGAGGAGCACCTCGCCTCCCAGCGAGGCGGACATCAGCACCACCACCGGCAGCGTCTTCGCATCCCCCATCCCCAGCAGCGGGGGAGCGAGGAGGGCGACCAGGACCGCCGCGGCACCCAATACCAGCGCGAGCAGCACCGCGCTGCGCAGCGTCGGGCGCAGGGCGGGGTCGGCGAGGGCGCACAGCGCCAGGGCGAGCAGCACCGCGACGGTCAGCATGGCGACCCAGCGGTTGGGCAGGCGGTGCTCCCGTCCGTCGATCCAGGACAGCACCAGCGCCGGCGGCAGATAGACCACCAGCGCGACGGCGAGCAGGAGCGGGGAGATCGCGGGCACGCTCCCATTGCACCAGAGCCGCCCGGTCCGCGCGCGGACCGCCGACGGGCTGTGGACGACGCCCTCCCGGGACGGTGGCGCTGGTGCGGAGCGGGCAGGTGCCCCTACAGGGTCGAGCTGACCCGGATGATGCGTCGGCGCATCCACACGCGCCGGCCGCCGCCGTGATACCGCCGGGTGCGGGCGTGCTCCCAGCGTCCGTACTCCGCCTGCTCGGCGAGCTCGGCCCGGACCTGCCCCACGGTGGTGCCTCGCGGCACGGTGATGATCTGGAACTCGTAGTCCTCCGCGCGTCGCCCCCGTTCGACCGGGAGGTCGCTCCAGCCGCGGGGGTCTGCCACGTGCTGGACGCTCGCGACGAGCGGTGTGCGGGGGCGGATCAACGGATTTCCTCCTGTGCGCGATGACCTGCGGAAGCCGTGCTCCGCTCGGCGGCGGGGAGCACGACGGATTCGTGACCATGGCTTCACCGAATCCTCTGTCCATTCTGCCGTCGGACGCGGTACGGTCCAGTCATGAACACGGATCCTCGCTCAGCACTCGCTGCGCTGATCGCTGCCCTCGAACGCCACTACGAGGCCGCCGCCGCGTCCCGCGGTGACGACGACCCCGCACTGGAGGCCGCGACCGAGCAGCTCGCCACGGCCTTCGACACCTATGACGACGCGCTGTTCGACGCGTACGACATCGCGACCCCGCTGATCGTCTTCGACGGGGACGACGATGATGAGGACGACGACGACTTCGACGACCTCGACGATTTCGAGGACGACGAGGACGAGGACGACGACTTCGACGAGGAGGACGACGACCAGGACGATCGCTGAGGGGCCGCCTCACCGGATCTGCACGTCGTCTTCACCATTGCTCCGCTGCGCGGCGCCCGGCCATCGGCCGGGCGCCGCGTACTCTGTGCGGGGCCGCGCGATGCGCGACCACCTCGGGGACTCGTCCCCGAGCACCCCGAACAGTTCTCCGAGGAGTCTCCATGTCCTTCATCGAGGCGGTCATCCTGGGCCTGGTCCAGGGCCTGAGCGAATTCCTGCCGATCTCCTCGAGCGCGCACGTGCGGGTGGTCGGCGAGCTGCTGAACCCCGGACAGGACCCCGGCGCGGCGTTCACCGCGATCATCCAGCTGGGCACCGAGACCGCGGTCCTCATCTACTTCTGGAAGGACATCACGCGGATCATCGGCAAGTGGTGCCGGTCGCTGGTCGGGAAGGTCCCGCGCTCGGACCCCGATGTGCGGATGGGCTGGCTGGTGATCATCGGGTCGATCCCGATCGGCGTGCTGGGCCTGGCCTTCGAGGACCAGATCGACCACTCCCTGCGCAACCTGTACATCACGGCGGCGATGCTGATCCTGTTCGGGATCCTGCTGGGCGTGGCGGACCGCATCGCCCCGCGCCGCAAGGAGCTCACGGAGCTGAGCGTCCGCGACGGCATCCTATTCGGCTTCGCCCAGGCCCTCGCCCTCATCCCGGGCGTCTCGCGCTCCGGCGGCACCATCACCGCCGGACTGCTGATGGGCTACACCCGCCAGGCCGCCGCCCGGTACGCCTTCCTGCTCGCGGTGCCCGCGGTGTTCGCCTCCGGCCTCTACAAGGCCGTCAAGGAGGTCCCGATCCTCTTGACCGCCGACGGACGTGCCGCGGCGGCCGCCGCCGGCGAGCCGTCGCTGATGGCGATCATCGTCGCCACGGCGGTCGCCTTCGGCGTCGGCTACACGGTGATCGTCTGGTTCATGCGGATCATCGAGAACCACTCGTACGCGATCTTCGTGATCTACCGCATCGTGGCCGGTGTGGTGCTGCTCGCACTGCTGGGCTTCGGCGCGGTGGACCCGCTGGGCGGCGCCTGATCCCGGGACGGTGCCGGACCGTATGATCGACGGGTGCATTCCTGGACCTCCCCGTCGCTGACCCCGCTCCCCGCCTCCGGCCTGCCGCTCCGGCTCCATGACACCCGGACCGGCCGCCTCGGGCCCGTCGTGCCGATGACCCCGGGGCGCGCCCGGCTCTACGTCTGCGGGATCACCCCGTACGACGCCACGCATCTGGGGCATGCGGCGACCTACCACGCCGCCGATCTCATGCGTCGCGCGCTGCGCGACACGGGCTACGAGGTGGAGGTCGCGCAGAACGTCACCGACGTGGACGACCCGCTGCTGGAGCGCGCGGACCGCGACGGCGTGGACTGGCGGGAGCTCGCCGCCTCCCAGGTCGCGCTCTTCGCCGAGGACATGGAGGCGCTGCGCGTCATCGCCCCGGAGACGTACCGCTCCGTCAGCGAGTCGATGGACGACATCATCGCCGCCGTGCAGGCCCTGCGCGAGCGCGGCCGCGCCTATCCGCTGCAGGACGAGGCGGCCGACGGTCCCGACTGGTATCTGGATCTCGCCGTCGACGGCGCCCTCGGCGACGTCTCCGGCTGGACCGAGGAGCAGATGCTGGAGGTCTTCGCCGAGCGGGGCGGGGATCCCGAGCGCCCCGGCAAGCGCGGGCCCTTCGATCCGCTGCTCTGGCGGGCCGAGCGCGCCGGCGAGCCCGCCTGGGAGGCGGGGGAGCTGGGCCGCGGACGGCCCGGCTGGCACGTGGAGTGCGTGTGCATCGCCCAGGACGGCCTCGGCCTGCCCTTCGACGTGCAGGCCGGCGGGAGCGACCTCGTCTTCCCGCATCACGACCTCAGCGCGGCCCATGCGGTCGCCCTGGGGCGCCCTTTCGCGAGCTGCTACGTGCACAGCGGGATGGTCGCCCACGAGGGCGAGAAGATGAGCAAGTCGCTGGGCAACCTGGTCTTCGTCCATCGGCTGGTCCGCGACGGCGTGGATCCCATGGCGGTCCGGCTGGTGCTCATGGCCCATCACTACCGCACGGACTGGGCCTGGTCCGAGGAGGAGCTCGCTCTCGCCGGCCGGCGCCTGGAGAGCTATCGGGCAGCCTCCCGCCGTGGAGACCAGGACCCGGCTGCGGTCGCGGAGCTGCGCGCCGCGCTGCGCGACGACCTGGACACCCCCACGGCCCTCGAGGTGCTCGACCGCTGGGCGCGCGGTGAGGAGCCCGGCGCGGCGGTGCGGGGAGCCGCGGAGGCCGGGGCCCCGGGGGACGTCACGGCCGCGGTCGACGCGCTGTTCGGCCTCGACCTCCGCTGAGGCGCGCGCCCGGGGCGGAGGCGCCCCGCCCGGGGCGCGCCGGGCTCACTCCGCCTCGCGGCGTCGGCGCAGGAACTGCTCGAACTCCCGGGCGATCGCATCGCCGCTGGCCTCGGGGAGACCGGCGGCGTCCTGAGCGCGCTCGAGCCGCCGCACGTACTCGGCGACGTCGTCGTCCGTGCGGGCCAGCTCATCGACCCCGCGCTCCCAGGCCTCGGCGTCCTCGACCAGCTCCTCGAGCGGGATCGGGGCGCTGACCAGGTCCTGGAGCTCACGCAGCAGGCCCAGCACCGCCTTGGGGGAGGCGTTCTGGGAGACGTAGTGGGGGACCTGCACCCAGATGCTCGTGGTGCGCATCCCCGCGCTCGCGGTGCGGCGCGCCAGGACCGTCGGCACCCCGATCGGTCCCGAGTACAGCTCGGAGTCGTCCACCCTCTGCGCGGCGACCGGCTCCACCTGGGCGGAGACCGGCAGCGGGCGGGTGTGGGGCGAGTCCGCGAGCAGCGCACCGAGCGAGATCACCGCCGTCACGTCGAGGATCTGCAGCTGTTCGAGGACCTCGTCCGCGAAGCGCTTCCAGCGCAGCGAGGGCTCCGGCCCCATGACCGTGACGATCTCGGGGCCGCGCGGCGGTGTCACCAGGCGCAGCTGCGTGTCCGGCCAGTCCACGACCCGCAGGCCGTCCTCGGTGGTGCGGATCTCGGGACGATAGACCTGGAGATCCACGAACTCCTCGGCGTCGACGGCGCCGACCGGCCGCGAGGGCCACACCTCCAGCAGATGCTCGATCACCCCGGTGGCGGCCTCGCCCGCGTCGTTCCATCCGCTGAAAGCCGTGATGGCGATTCGACTCATCACTCCATCATAGGCTCGTCGACCTCCGAGGAGCCCGGGTGCGGGGCCGCGGAGGTCGGGTGCAGGAGCACCGGTTATCCTCGCCCTGCCCGGCACCCGTCGGCCCGGGCACGGAGGAGACCATCGATGAAGAGCCCCGAGCTGCGCCTGGGCACGCTGCCGCCGATCCGTGTGAGCCCCGGCACGCTGGTGACGGTGCTCCTGCTCGCGGTGATCATGTATCCGGCGCTCAGCGCCGGCGGTCGCACCGACCCCGGCGCTGCCGTGCTGCTGGCGGTGGGGATCGGCCTGTTCATGATCGTCTCGGTGCTCGTGCACGAGGTCGCCCATGCCGTCGTCGCCCGTGCCTTCGGCGGTCGGGTCGACCACATCGCGCTGACCCTCTGGGGCGGGCACACCCAGTACCGCGCCGGGCGCATGTCCGCCCTCGGCTCGGTGCTGATCTCGCTGGCGGGGCCGGCGAGCAACGCCCTGCTGGCGCTGCTGGCCACCGCGGCCGTCCCGCTCACCGCCCCCGGCGGTGCCGCCGCCACCTTCTGGTCCTTCAGCGCCTGGCTGAACATCGCCCTGGCCCTGTTCAACCTGCTGCCCGGGCTGCCGATGGACGGCGGGCGGGCGCTGGAGTCCCTGCTGGGCGCCGTGCTGCGCGATCCGCTGCGGGGGACGCGGGTCACGGCGTGGATCGGCCGGGCCATCGCCGTCGCGGTGGTCGCGCTGCCGCTGTGGCGGATCATGCGCTCCGGCGGGGCCGGGAGCGTCTCCCTGCTCACCCTGGTCTGGGCGATGCTCATCGCCGGGATGCTCTGGCAGGGTGCCTCCCGCGCGCTCGAGGGCGCCCGCGTGCAGCAGCGCGTCCGGGCCCTCGACGCCGCCGCGCTCGCCCGGCCGATGCGGGTCGTCCCACCCGAGCTGCCCCTCGCCGAGCTCGACTCCGGCGCCGACTACGACGACGTGCTGGTCCTGGAGGCGGGCGGCCGGTCACCCGGACACCTCGGTCGCGCCCATCGCATCCAGGCGGAGGCCGCCGCGGCCGTGCCCGCTCCCCGGCGAGCGGAGACGCCCGTCAGCGCGGTCACCGGCCCGATGGGGGAGGTGGTCGCCCTGCCGCAGACGCTGCGGGGCGACGATCTGGTCTCCGCGATGCTCTCGCGGCCCGCTCCCGTGTACCTCGTCATGGGGGCCGACGGCCGGCCGCTCGGTGTAATCATGAGCGCCGAGGTCAACGCGCTCCTGCGCGGACGGTGAACAGCGGGCGCCACCTCTGGGAACACCCCATATGCTGGAACGCATGACAGATCAGCCGCAGCCGTCCGCCCCTCGCGACGGAGCGCAGGCTCCCGCGCCCCGAGCGCCCCGGCGCGGCCTGGATCGCACCGGCCCCTTCGACCTGGGCGACAAGGTCCAGCTGGCCGATGCCAAGAACCGCCTGCACACGATCACCCTGAGGCCCGGGGGCGAGTTCCACACCCACCGCGGCGTGCTCCGCCACGACCAGCTGATCGGTGCCGAGGACGGCGTGGTGGTCGAGGACAGCCGCGGCACCCGCTACCAGGCGCTGCGCCCGCTGTACGCCGACTACATGCTCTCGATGCCCCGCGGCGCGGCGATCATCTACCCCAAGGACTCCGCGCAGATCCTCATGTGGGGGGACATCTTCCCCGGGGCGCGGGTGCTCGAGGCGGGCGTCGGCTCCGGAGGGCTGACCACGGCGCTGCTGCGCGCCGTGGGCCCCGAGGGCAGCGTCCACTCGATCGAGCGGCGCGAGGACTTCGCCGAGGTCGCGCGCGAGAACGTCGAGACCTTCTTCGGCGCCGAGCACCCGTCCTGGCAGCTGAGCGTCGGCGACTTCCAGGAGGTCGCCCCCACGCTCTGCCCGGAGGGGCCGGCGGTGGACCGCGTGGTGCTGGACATGCTCGCCCCCTGGGAGTGCGTGGACGCCGCCGCCGAGGTGCTGGTCTCCGGCGGGGTGTACCTCGCCTACGTCGCCACCGTCACGCAGCTCTCCCGCACCGCGGAGGCGCTCCGCGACCACGGCGAGTTCACCGAGCCCTACGCCTGGGAGTCCTTCGTGCGGCCCTGGCACCTCGAGGGGCTCGCCGTGCGCCCCGAGCACCGCATGAACGCCCATACCGGCTTCCTGCTCACCGCCCGCCGCACGGCCCACGGCACCCGGGCGCTGACCCGCCACACGCGTCCGGCCCCCGGGTCCCGCGGCGAGGAGGAGCTGAGCCATCCCGACAACGACGGCTTCGGCGGCTCGGACAGCGAGTGGGGGCCGCAGGACCTGGGGGAGCGCGGGGTCGCGCCGCGCAAGCTCAAGCGGGCGCTGCGCGACATCCGACAGGGCCGCGACCGCTGAGCGACCCCGGGGAGGAGAGACGATGACGATGAAGACCTATGCGGAGATGACCGCCGAGCTGGAGCAGCTCGCGGCCCACAACGAGCGCCTGGTCGCCGGGCTGCGCTCGGCCCGCGCCCAGATCGTCGAGCTCAAGGCGGACCTGGAGCGGGTGGGCGATCCGCCCAACTCGTATGCGACCTTCCTGCGTCGCAGCGAGGGCACGACCATCGACGTGCTGCACAACGGGCGCCGGCTGCGGGTGGCCACCTCCGCGAGCCTGGACCTCGAGGCGCTGGTCCCGGGCACCGAGCTGCGTCTGAGCGAGTCCCTCGCCGCCGTGGAGGCGGTGGAGCCGGGGGACGCCGGCAACGTCGTGCCCGTGGTCGAGTCCCTCGCCGATACCCGCATCCTCGTGGCCGTCGCCCCCGACGACACGCGGGTGCTGCGCCGCGCGGGCACGCTCACGGATGAGCAGCTCCACCCCGGGGACCACGTGCTGGTGGATCTCAAGGCGCAGCTGGTCCTGGAGCGCATCGATCGCGCCGAGATCACCGACCTGGTCCTCGAGCAGGTCCCCGACGTCTCCTTCGAGCAGATCGGCGGCCTGGGCGAGCAGATCGAGGCGATCCGCGACGCCGTCGAGCTGCCGTTCCTGCAGCAGGACCTCTACCGCACCTACGGCCTGCGGCCCCCGCAGGGCGTGCTGCTCTACGGCCCGCCCGGCTGCGGGAAGACCATGATCGCCAAGGCCGTCGCCCACGAGCTGGTGCTCCGCAGCGCCGAGGTGCGCGGGGTCAGCGTCGCCGAGGCGCTCGAGAACTCGGCCTTCCTCAACGTCAAGGGCCCGGAGCTGCTGAACAAGTACGTCGGCGAGACGGAGCGGTCCATCCGCCTGGTCTTCGAGCGCGCCCGCGAGAAGGCCGCCGCGGATCATCCCGTGGTGATCTTCTTCGACGAGATGGAGGCGCTGTTCCGCACCCGCGGGACGGGCCTGTCCAGCGACGTGGAGACCACGATCGTCCCGCAGCTGCTGGCCGAGATCGACGGCGTGGAGGGGCTCGACAACGTCATCGTCATCGGTGCCTCCAACCGCGAGGACATGATCGACCCCGCGATCCTGCGGCCGGGGCGCCTCGACGTGAAGATCCGGGTGCGCCGTCCCAACGCCCGCGCCGGACGCGAGATCCTCGGCCTGTACCTCGACGGCGGCATCCCGCTGCGCGAGGACCGCGAGGCGCTGCTGGACCTCGCGGTGCACGAGATCTACGACGAGGGGCCCTCCTCCGCCTTCGTCCGGGTCGAGTACTCCGACGGCGCCGACGAGACCCTGCACTTCCGCGACTTCGTCTCCGGTGCCACCCTGCGCAACATCGTCGACCGCGCGAAGAAGATCGCGGTCAAGGACCAGCTGTCCACCGGCAGCGTGGGCGTCGCCTCCCAGCACCTGCTGGACGCCATCACCGCCGAGTTCATCGAGAACGAGGACATGCCCTCGGCGGCGCATCCCGAGGACTGGGCGCGGATCTCCGGCCACCGCGGCCGACGGGTCGACGCGGTGGTCCCGCTGCAGGGCCGCACCCGCGCCGAGTCGGCCCCGGCCGGGGCCGCCGAGGACGGGGCGGGCGCATGAGCATCCCGCCGACCCCCGCCTCCCCGTCGCTGACCACCGAGCGGGTGATGGGACTGGAGACCGAGTTCGGCGTGCTCCACGCCGACCTCGAGGACCGTGCCCGCGCCGGGGCCGGCAGCTCGATCCTCCTCTCCCACCTGGTCGTCGGCGCCTACGCGCTGCTGGATCCCCTCGAGGGGGAGCGCGGTCACCGCGTGCGCTGGGACTACGGGGACGAGACCCCGCTGCGCGACGCCCGCGGCTTCGAGATGCAGCGCGCCGCCGCCCACCCCAGCCAGCTCACGGACGAGGTGCGCGACGCGCACGTGCCCAGCGTCGACCTCGACGCCCCGCTGCAGGGGCCCGAGGCCGCCCCCGAGGGCGACGACGCGGAGATCCTGGTCTGGTCCTCGCAGCGCTCGATCGGCAACGCCGTGCTCACCAACGGCGCCCGCTGGTACGTGGACCACGCCCACCCCGAGTACTCGGCCCCCGAGGTCCTGCGCGCCCGGGAGGCGGTGGTGGCCGACCGCGCCGGCGAGGAGATCGCACGCCGGGCGATGGGCATCCTCGCCGCGGCCGAGGGGATCCCCGAGGTGGCGCTGCACAAGAACAACACCGACGGCCAGGGCTCCTCCTACGGCACCCACGAGAACTACCTGCTGGAGCGGGACGTGCCCTTCGAGCGCGTGGTCGGCGCGATGCTCCCCTTCCTCACCACCCGCCAGGTCCTCGTGGGCGCCGGCCGGGTGGGCCGGGGCACCCGCGGGCAGCTGCCCGGCTTCCAGCTCTCCTCCCGCGCGGACTTCATGGAGGCCGAGGTGGGGCTCGAGACCACCCTGAACCGGCCCCTCGTGAACACGCGCGACGAGCCGCACGCGGACCCCGCGCGCTTCCGCCGTCTCCACGTGATCCTCGGTGACGCCAACCTGCTCGAGGAGTCCACCTTCCTCAAGCTCGGCACCACCTCGCTGATGCTGGCGGCGCTCGAGGCCGAGCACCGCAGCGGCCGGGCGATCCTCCCGGACCTGCGCCTGGCCGATCCGGTCGCGGCGGTGCACGCCATCAGTCACGACCCCTCGCTGCGGACCCGGGTGCCGCTGGCCGATGGCCGCACCCTGACGGCGCTCGAGATCCAGCGGGCCCATCTCGAGGCGATCGAGGCGGTCGCCGACACCGCCGACGGGGAGACCGCGCAGGTGCTGACCGCCTGGCGGGAGATCCTCGATCTGCTGGAGCAGGATCCGATGCTCGCCGCGGACCGCGTGGAATGGGTGGCGAAGCTGCAGCTGCTCGAGCGCTACCGCGCCCGCCACGACCTGGGATGGGACGATCCGCGGCTGGCCATGATCGACCTGCAGTACTCCGACCTGCGCCCCGGCCGGGGCCTGTTCGAGAAGCTCCGCGCGGCCGGCGCCGCGCCCACGATGGTGGATCCCGCGGAGGTCGAGGAGGCACTGTCCACCGCTCCGCGGAGCACGCGCGCCCATCTGCGCGGCGGCCTCATCGCCGCGCACCGCGGGAGCGTCCCCTCGGCCGGATGGGACGCGATCACCGTGGCCGGGCGCGACCACGGCTATCGGCTGCGCCTGGCGGATCCCCGCCTCGGCTCCGCCGCGTGGTGCGCGCAGCACGGCATCGACCTCGCCGACGACCCCGAGACGATCCTCGGCGCCCTGCGCCGAGCCGTCACCGACTGAGAAGGAGGACCCATGTCCCAGCAGTCCCTGAACGCCCCCGGTCCCGGCGGCGACGACGAGAGCGGCGACGAGACCGTCACCGGCGGGCAGACCTTCGCCTCCGCCCAGGCCGCCGACGACCTGCTCGACGAGATCGACGCGGTGCTCGAGTCCAACGCGGAGACCTTCGTGCGCTCCTTCGTCCAGAAGGGCGGCCAGTGAGGCGATGAAGCGACGCGTCGGAGGGCTCGAGACCGAGTTCGGCCTGGTGTGCGTGCGGGCCGACGGCTCCCGTGCGCTGGAGCCGGAGCAGGCCGCTCGCGAGCTGTTCCGCCCCGTGGTGGCCATGGGGCGCAGCTCGAACGTGTTCCTGCGCAACGCCGCCCGGCTCTATCTCGACGTCGGCTCCCATCCCGAGTACGCCACCGCCGAATGCGACGACTGGTGGGAGCTGGTGGCCCAGGATCGCGCCGGGGAGCGGATCTTCGCCGATCTGGCCGCCCAGGCCAACGACCGTCTGGCCGCCGAGGGGCAGGATGCGCGCCTGCACCTGCTCAAGAACAACGTCGACTCCGCCGGCAACGCCTTCGGCTCCCACGAGAACTACCTCGTGGACCGTCGCGGCGAGTTCACGCGCCTGCCCCGCTACCTGCTGCCGTTCCTGGTCACCCGCCAGATCGTCACCGGCGCCGGGGGAGTGGTGCGGGAACGCACCGAGGACGGGCAGGACGGCCCGGCGCAGTTCGTCTTCTCCCGGCGCAGCGACCACATGTGGGAGGCCGTCTCCTCGGCCACCACGCGCACCCGGCCGATCATCAACACCCGGGACGAGCCCCACGGGGACCCCACCCGCTTCCGGCGCCTCCACGTGATCGTGGGGGACTCCACGATGAGCGAGGTCTCCACGCACCTGCGCTTCGCGACCACGGACCTCGTGCTGCGCGCCATCGAGACGGGCCGCGCGCTGCCCGAGCTCGCCCTGCACGACGACATCGCCGCGATCCGTGCCGTCTCCCGCGATCTCACCGGCCGCGCGCCCCTGCCCACCGCCGAAGGGGGCACCACCACCGCCCTCGAGGTGCAGCAGCGCTGGCTCGACCACGTCGCCCCGCTCGCCGAGGGGGACGAGCAGGACGCGCTCGAGACCTGGCAGCGCGCCCTGGACGCCGTGCGCACGGGCGACCGCTCCTGGGCGGCGCAGCATCTGGACTGGGCCATCAAGGAACGGCTGGTCGCGCAGGTCGCCGAGCGCCGCGGCCTCGACCTCGGGGCACCGGAGATCGAGCGCCTCGACCTCGCCTACCACGACATCGACCCCGGCGCCGGCGTCTTCCCTGCCCTGCAGCGCAGAGGGATGGCGCCCTCCGTGCTGTCCGAGGAGCGCATCGAGGCAGCCCGCGAGAGCGCACCGAGCACGACCCGCGCCCACCTCCGCGGCCAGGTCGTCGCCGCCGCCCAGGAGCACGGCGTCGACCACGTCGTGGACTGGACCACGCTGCGCCTGACCCGCCCGGGCGCCATGCCCGTGCAGGTGCTCGACCCCTTCGCCACGCACCTCCCGGCGGTCGACGCCCTCCTCGAGGAGATCCGTGCCGCGGGCATCGCACCGGACGCGCCCGCACCGCCCGCCTGAGAACGCGCCCCAGCCATCACCCACCAGGGGCCCCGTACCCTGGTGCCCTGCCCCGCCCCGGGGCCCACGATCCGAAAGGTCCCTCCGTGATCCGCCGCCGCACCCTGCTGTCCACCGCCCTCGCCGCGACCGCCGCCATCGGGCTCGCCGCCTGCACCGATGACGGCAGCGACCCGGAGGCCACCAGCGGTGCCTCGGACGGCGGTGGCGGCGGTGATCCGCTGAGCGGCGTGAGCATCGGCGACGACCTGGCCGCGGAGCCGACGATCGAGTTCACCCCGCCGCTGGCGATCGACGCGGCCCAGGCGGAGATCGTCGTGCCCGGCGACGGTGACGTCATCGCCGAGGGGGACACCGTCATCTGGCGCAGCATGTACATCGACGCCGGCACCGGGGAGACCCTGCAGTCCTGGTGGCAGGGCGCTCCCGCGGGCGGCGTCCAGGTCACCGCCGAGGGCGTCGGCGAGGAGGCCTTCAGCTTCTTCACCACGGTGCCCGTCGGCTCCCGCTTCGCCATGGCGGGCTGGCAGCAGGACACCGGCGGGCAGGCCAGGTCGCTGCTGCAGGTCGCCGACGTCGACCGCATCGTCTCCCCGCTGCGCGCGGAGGGCGCGGCCGGCAGCCCCTCGGGCACCTACCCCTCGGTGACCCTCGCCGAGGACGGCTCGCCGACGCTGGACGCCGCCCCCGAGGGCGATGCCCCCGGCTCGACCGTCCGCGAGGAGCTCGTCGTCGGGACCGGGGACACCACCCGGGAGGGCGACTACCTCACCATGCACTACACGGGCTGGAAGTGGTCCGACGGCTCCATCTTCGACTCGTCCTGGGAGCGCGGCGCCCCCTTCGGCTTCGTCCAGGGCGCCTCGCAGGTCATCCCCGGCTGGGACGAGAACCTGCTGGACCTCCCGGTGGGCAGCCAGGTGATGCTGGTCATCCCGCCCGAAGAGGCCTACGGCGACCAGGGCGACCTCGCCGGCGAGACCCTCGTGTTCGTCATCGACGTCCTCGACGCCGCGCACACGGCAGACTGATCCCCGACCCCACCCGTCCACCACAGGAGGACCCATGGACCGCAGCAAGCCCGAGATCGATCACCCCGAGGGCCCGGCGCCCACCGAGCTGCTCAGCACCGACGAGATCGTCGGGGACGGCGAGGAGGCCGGCCGCGGCGACGTCGTCGACGTGCACTACCTCGGCGTCTCCCATTCCACCGGCGAGCAGTTCGACGCCTCCTGGGACCGCGGCGAGCCGCTGCGCTTCCAGCTCGGCGTGGGGCAGGTCATCACCGGATGGGACCAGGGCGTCCAGGGCATGCGGGTGGGCGGCCGTCGCCGTCTGGAGATCCCCGCCTCCCTCGCCTACGGCGAGCGCGGCGCGCCGCCGGTCATCGCCCCGAACGAGGCGCTGATCTTCGTCTGCGACCTCGTGGCGGTGCACAAGCGCTGAGCAGCTCCGCCGTGGACGCGGCGGGAGACCGGGCAGAGGGGACGGCCGACGGCCAGGAGCCCCTGTTCGCGGCTCCCGCCGCGCCCGTTCCCGACCCCTCCCCGCCGGCCCGGGCGCCCGGCGACCCGGGCCGCCCCGA
This sequence comes from Brachybacterium sp. YJGR34, assembly GCF_003347015.1. Classification (GTDB taxonomy): domain Bacteria; phylum Actinomycetota; class Actinomycetes; order Actinomycetales; family Dermabacteraceae; genus Brachybacterium. Next base: position 151,675 of record NZ_PNFB01000007.1, on the reverse strand, counting down.
CGCGGCCCGGGCCTCGGGTCTGCGCACCACCGCCGGCTTCGAGGTCGTCGAGGAGCGTCCGGTGGCGAGCGTGCGCCTGATCGGCGTGCTGCCGCACCTGGACCGGCCCTTCGAGTACGCCGTGACGCCGGAGACGGCCGCGGCGGGACCCGGGATGCGGGTGCGGGTGCGGTTCTCCGGCCGGGACACCGAGGGCATCGTGCTCGGCCGCCACGAGCGGCCCTCGACCGATCGCGCCCTCGCGCCGCTGCACCGGCTCGTGTCCGAGGATGTCGTGGTCGCCCCCGCCATGATGCGTGCCCTCGAGGACCTCGCCGAACGCTGCGCGGGCACCGTCGGCGACGTGCTGCGACTCGCCCTGCCGCCGCGCCACGCCCGGGCCGAGAAGGCCGATCGCGCCGCCGAGCAGCGCGAGGCCGAGTCCCGCGCTGCGGAGTCCGCCGTCGCACCGGAGGCTCGGTCCCCGTCCGCCGGGGGCGCCGACGAGACGGGGGAGCCGCCGGCAGCGGGCGCGACCTCTCCCGAACCCGCCGCGGACGTCCCCCGCCCCGGGGAACGCTATCCGGGGCTGGCGGCGCTGCTCGCCCGCGCCGGCGGCGAGGAGGGGCCGGTGCCCCGCGCCGCCATGACCCTGGACGCCGCCGACCCCTGGACCGAGATCGCCGCCGACGCCGTCGCCGCTCTCGCACCGGAGCGCGGCGCGATGGTGATCGCCCCCGACCAGCGCGACATCGCACGTCTCAGCGCGCTCCTCGACGAGCGCGGGATCGCCCATGAGGTCCTCGGCGGCACCGAGGGCCCCGAGAAGCGCTACCGCACGTTCCGCCGCATCCTGCGCGGCGCGACCCGGGTGGTGCTGGGGAACCGCTCGGCCGCCTTCGCCCCCGTGCGCGATCTCGCGCTCGCGATCTGCTGGGACGAGGCCGACGACCTCCTCGAGGAGCCCCGCGCCCCCTACCCGCACACGCGCACCGTGCTGCAGTGCCGTTCCCGCCAGGAGCGCTGCGCCCTGCTGTTCCTCGGCGCGAGCGAGTCGGTGCCGCTGCGCGCCCTCACCGAGGCCGGCTACCTCACCCGTCTGGATCCGCTGCCCGCGCCGGTGACGGCGGTGCGCCCCCGCATCGTCGCGATGGACCAGTACCTGCGGGACCGCGAGGGGCCGTCCGGACGCTCCCGCCTGCCGCAGGAGGCGATGCGGGTGCTGCGTCGCGGCCTCGAGCGCGGCCCCGTCCTGGTGCAGGTGCCCCGCAGCGGCTACGTGCCGGCGATCGCCTGCACCTTCTGCGGCACCCGGGCGCAGTGCTCGCACTGCTCGGCCCAGCTCTCGCTGAGCGGCCGGGACGGTCCGCTCCACTGCCGCGTCTGCGGCCGGCGCGAGGACGGCTACCGCTGTCCCGAGTGCGACCGCACCCACGTGCGGGCCCTGGTCATCGGCTCCGCCCGTACGGCCGAGGAGCTCCATCGCGCGTTCCCGGACACCCCGCTGAAGGTCGCCGGCGGGGCGCACGGCGCGCTCGAGGACGCGGCGGTCGTCGACGGCGCGATCGTCGTGGCCACCCCCGGCGCCGAGCCGGCCCCTCTCGGGCGCTACGCCGCCTGCCTGCTGCTGGACGCCGACGCGCTGCTCAGCCGGGCCGCCTTCGACGCCGATGTCGAGGCGGTGCGCCGCTGGCGCAATGCGATCGCCCTGGTCCGCAGCGCCGACCAGGGCGGTGAGGTGCTGGTGGTGGGGACCTCCACCCTCCCGGCCATCCGTGACCTGGTCGCCCACCGGTCCACGGTCTTCCTCGACCGCGTCCTCCAGGACCGCCGGGAGCTGGACCTGCCGCCCTTCCGGAGGGTGGCCGAGATCGTGGGGGAGCGGGAGGCGTGCCGCGAGTTCCTCCAGACGGTCGAGCTGCCGGACGGCACGGACGTCTTCGGCCCCGTCGACCTCGACGGCCCGTCCGCCGCCGGCCGTGCCCGGGCCGTGGTGCGCCTGGAGCCGGCGCGCTCACGGGAGCTGGCGGCCGCCCTGCGCGCGGGCGTCGCCGCCCGCAGCGCCCGCAAGGCGCGGGGCTCGCTGCGGGTGCGGCTCGACCCGCCGGACGTCTTCTGAGCGGAGGGTCCGCGCGCCGCGCGCCGTGGTCTCCTAGGCTGGTTCACCACAGTCGACACCGCCGCCGACAGAGAGGGACCGCCATGACGTCCGACCACGAGCGACCGGGCGCACCGGCCGAGCCTCAGGACCGCCCCGACGCCTCCGAGGGCGAGCGGGCGCCGGCGCAGACCCGTCGCACGGTGCTGGTCCGCCGTCTGGGCCTGGTCCTCGGACTGGTCGCCGGCATCGCGATCTATCTGGTCATGCCCGCGGAGGTCCCCCACGGCGCCCGTCTCACCGCCGCCACCGCGGTGCTGATGGCGGCCTGGTGGATGACCGAGGCGCTGCCCATCCCGGCCACGGCCCTGGTGCCGGTGGTGGTGTTCCCCGCGCTCAACACCGAGGTGGGCTTCGACGACGTCGGCGCGTCCTACGGCAACAACATCATCTTCCTGTTCATGGGCGGATTCATGCTCGCCCTGGCGATGCAGCGCTGGAACCTGCATCGGCGCATCGCCCTCGCCATCGTGGGCGCCATCGGCACCAGCCCCTCCCTCCTCGTCCTCGGCTTCATGGTGGCCACCGCCTTCCTGTCCATGTGGGTCTCCAACACCGCCACGGCGGTGATGATGCTGCCGATCGGGGTCTCGGTCCTGCTGCTGGTCAACACGCTGCGCCTCGAGGAGGCCGCCGCGAAGGGCGAGGAGCCCGGCGAGGGCGTCGACCCGGACCCCGGCTCGACGGGCACCGCCTCGGCGGCGGTGCGCTCGAACTTCGGCATCGCCCTCATGCTCGGGATCGCCTATGCGGCCTCGATCGGGTCGGTGTCGACCATCATCGGCACCCCGCCCAACGCGCTGCTCGCCGCGCACATGAGCCAGGAGTTCGGCGTCACGATCGGTTTCGGGCGCTGGATGCTGGTGGGCGCTCCGCTGGCCGCCGTCTTCCTGGCGATCACCTGGCTGCTGCTGACGAAGGTGCTGTTCCGTCCCGAGATCACGGAGATCCCGGGCGGGGCGGACCTGATCCGGAGGGAACGCCGGCGGCTCGGACGGATCGCCTCGGGGGAGGTGCGGGTGCTCGCGATCTTCGTGCTGGCCGCCGTGAGCTGGGTGTTCATCCCCCTGGTCTCCGACCTGCTCGGCGCGGAGGAGGCACCGATCAGCGATGCCGGCATCGCCATGGCCGTGGCCCTGCTGCTGTTCCTGCTCCCGGCCGGCGCGGCGCGCGGCGTGCGCCTGCTGGACTGGGATGCCGCGGTGAAGCTGCCCTGGGGCGTCCTGCTGCTGTTCGGCGGCGGCCTCGCCCTCAGCGCCCAGTTCAGCTCCTCGGGCCTGACCGACTGGATCGGCGAGGTCACCGCCGGCCTCGGCGGCCTGCCGATGGTGCTGATCGTCGCGATCACCGCGGCCGGCGTCCTCTTCCTCACCGAGCTGACCTCGAACACCGCCACCGCGGCGACCTTCCTGCCCGTCGCCACCGCGGTCGCGGTCGGCATCGGGCTGGACCCGATGCTGCTCGCGATCCCGGTCGCGCTGGCCGCCACCTGCGCCTTCATGCTGCCGGTGGCGACGCCGCCGAACGCGATCGCCTACGGCTCCGGCTACGTGCAGATCCCGCAGATGGCGCGTGCGGGCATCGTGCTGAACCTCCTCGGCATCGTCCTGATCACCGCGACGACGCTGACCCTCGCGGTGTGGGTGTTCGGCCTCGTCTACTGATCGCGTCGCAGCACCACGAGGGTCAGCACCCCGCTCAGGACCACGAAGGCTCCCACCAGGGCCACCGTCGCCGTCCACCCCGACGCCGCGTACATCAGGCCCGTGCCCCAGCCCAGCACGCTCGAGCCCAGGTAGTAGGCGAGGTTGTACAGGCCGGTCGCCTGCGAGCGAGCGCCCTCGGCACGGGCACCGGCCCATCCGCTGGCAATCGCGTGCGCGGCGAAGAAGCCCGCCGTCATCACCAGCAGCCCCGCGAGCACCGACACCAGCGGTCCCAGGAGGAGCATCAGCAGCCCGACCAGCATCACGACCATCGCCCCGAGCAGGACCGGCAGGTAGCCGTGGCGGACGGCGAGCCGACCCGCGAGCGGGGAGGAGACCGTCCCGCCCAGATAGGCGAGGAACACCATCCCGAGCAGCCCCGCCGGGACCAGGTAGGGCGGCGCCGCGAGGTGGAAGGACAGGTAGTTGTAGATCGCGACGAAGCCGCCCATCAGCAGGAACGCCGTGGCGAACAGCACCAGCTGGCCCGGATCGCGCAGGGTCGCCGCGAACCGCCCCAGCACGGCGCGGGACCCGCCGTTCGCCGATGACGGCACGAAGCGTCGCTCGCGGGGTGCCAGGAGCACGAACCCGACGGCCGCCGCCGCCGCGAGCAGCGCCACCGCCGTCATCCCCGTGCGCCAGCCCGCGAGGTCCGCGATCGGCGTCGCGAGCACGCGCCCGGAGAGCCCGCCCACAGTGGTCCCGGCCACGTACCAGCCGGCGGCGATCGCGCGCGAGCGGGAGTCGACCTCGTCGGAGAGGTACGCCATCGCCAGCGCGGGCACCCCGGCCAGCGCCATGCCCTCGACGAAGCGCAGGCCCAGCATCAGCTCCACATCGGGCGTCCACGCGGCGATCAGCGCCAGGGAGGTGGCGGCGACGACGGCGATCACCATGGCGCGCAGGCGTCCGATGCGATCTCCGAGGAAGGACCAGGGGACGACGGCCAGGGCCAGCCCGGCGGTGGCCGCCGAGACGGTCAGCGCGGCGCGCTCGGGACCGATCCCGAGGTCCGCGGAGATCAGCGGGAGCATGCCCTGCGGCGAGTAGATCTGCGCGAAGGTGGCGATGCCGGCGCAGACCAGCGCGGCGAGCATCCGCCGATAGCCGGGAGAGCCGATCTCGTGCCCGGGCACGGCCTCTCCCGGCCTCATCGACGGCGACGGGGAGGGTGGTGCATGTCGCCACTGTAGGAGCTCCGCTGCCGTCCGCGCGGCTGCTCCCGCTTAGACTCGGGCATCATGCGTCTTCTCTTCGCCGGCACCCCCGAGGCCGCACTCCCGTCCCTGCGCACCCTGCTCGACTCGTCCCACGAGGTCGTCGGCGTGCTCACCCGGGCCGACGCCCCCTCCGGTCGCGGCCGCACACTCCGCCCCTCGCCGGTGAAGAGCCTCGCGCTCGAGGCAGGCGTGCCCGTCCTCACCCCGTCGACGCTCCGCGACGAGGAGATCCAGCAGGAGATCCGCGAGCTGGCACCGGATGCCGCGCCCGTCGTCGCCTATGGCGCGATGGTCCCGCAGGCCGCTCTCGACATCCCCCGCCACGGCTGGGTGAATCTCCACTTCTCGCTGCTCCCGCAGTGGCGCGGCGCCGCCCCGGCCCAGCGCGCGGTGCTCGCCGGGAGCCGGAGCACCGGTCTGAGCGTGTTCCGGATCGAGAAGGGCCTGGACACCGGGGATGTGCTGCGCAGCGCCCCCACGGACATCGGCGAGTTCGAGACCGCCGGCGAGCTCCTGGACCGGATGGCGATCCAGGGCGCACAGGTGCTGCTCGACGCCCTCGACGCCCTCGAGGCCGGCACGGCGACCTCCACCCCGCAGGACCACTCCCTGGCCACCCATGCGGCCAAGCTCACCCCCGCCGAGGCGCACATCGACTGGACCCGCCCTGCGGAAGAGGTGGCCGCCCACATCCGCGGCATGAGCCCGCAGCCCGGCGCCTGGACGGAGCTGGACGGATCGCGCACCAAGATCCTCGGCGTCGAGGCGGCCCCCGAGCATGCCCCGCTGCCTCCGGGCCGGATCGAGGCCACCCGTCGCCAGGTGCTCGTGGGCACCGGGAGCGACGTCGTCGCCGTGTCCACCCTGGCCCCGGCCGGGAAGCGGCCCATGCGCGCCGCCGACTGGGCCCGCGGCGCCGCACTGCCGCCCGGAGCCACCTTCACGCACCATCAGCAGGACGGAGAGCAGGCATGAGCGAGGACCGACGCGGAGGCCGCGAGGACCGACGGCCGGAGCGCGACTCCCGAGGGCGCGAGCGCTCGGGGTCCCGGGGCCGGGGCGGCCCGCGCCGCGGCTACTCCTCCTCCCGCCCCTCCGAGCGCTCCCGCCGCTCCACCCCGTCCCGCCAGGTGGCGTTCGAGGGACTGCGGATGATCCGCGAGGAGGACTCCTACGCGAACCTGGTGCTGCCGCGGCTGCTGCGCAGCCACCGCGTCTCCGGCCGGGACGCCGCCTTCACCACCGAGCTGTTCTACGGCTCGCTGCGCGCCCAGGGCCGGCTGGACGCGATCCTCGCCGCGTGCGTGGACCGGCCGCTCGACGAGGTGGAGCCCGCACTCCTGGACGTCCTCCGGCTGGGCGCCTATCAGCTGCTGGACATGACCGTCGCCCCGCACGCCGCGACCTCGGAGACGGTGGCCCTGGCCCGCGGCGCGGTGGGCGCCGGGGCGGCGAGCTTCGTCAACGCCGTGCTGCGGAGGGTGGGGGAGAAGCCTCTGGACGCATGGATCGAGCAGGTCGCGCCCGATCGCGCGAAGGACCCCGTCGGCCACCTCGCGGTCGTCCACTCCCATCCGCGCTGGGTGGTCCGCGCGCTGAGCGACGCCCTCGCCGGCCACGGACGCTCCCGCGAGGAGATCGACGAGCTGCTCGCGGCCCAGAACGCGGCACCGGCGGTCTCCCTGGTGATGCGACCGGGCCTCACGGACGTCGAGGAGCTCATCGACCACGGAGCCAGCCAGGGGAACCTCTCCGTCTTCGCCGCCGCGTGGCCCTCGGGCGATCCCGGCGGCATGGACCTGGTCAAGCAGGGGCGCGTGGCCGTGCAGGACGAGGGCAGCCAGCTGGCGGCCCTGGCCCTCGCGCTCGGCGCCGACGACCTGGTCCTGGCCGAGGACGCCCACTGGCTGGACCTCTGCGCCGGCCCCGGCGGCAAGGCCGCGCTGCTGGGCGGGCTCACGATCGGGCACGACGCGGACCTGCTCGCCGTCGAGCTGCAGCCCCACCGCACCGAGCTCGTGGACCGGGCGGTCGCGTCCCTGCGCGAGGCCGGCTGCGAGATCGAGACCCGCACCGCCGACGGCACCACCGTCGGCGCCGAGATGCCCGGGCGCTTCTCCCGCGTCCTCGCGGACGTCCCCTGCTCGGGACTCGGCGCCCTGCGGCGTCGCCCGGAGGCGCGCTGGCGGCGCAGCCCCGGGGACATCGGCCATCTCGGCACGATCCAGCGCGACCTGCTGCGCTCGGCGCTCGACGCCGCAGCCCCCGGGGGAGTGGTCGCCTACGTGACCTGCTCCCCGCACCTCGCCGAGACCCGCCTGATCGTCGCCGACGTGCTGAAGGGGCGTCAGGACGTCGAGCAGCTGGACGCCCGTGAGGCCGTGCGCGCCGGCGTCCTGCCCGGCGCGCAGCACGATCTCGAGCTCGGGGACGGTCCCGCCGTCCAGCTGTGGCCGCACGTCCACGGCACCGACGCCATGTACATCGCACTGCTGCGCACGCGCAGCGCCCCCACCGAGGAAGGACTCCCGTCGGCATGAACAGCGCGTACGCGACCGAGGGCCAGTACATCCACCCCAGCATCCTCAACGCCGACTTCATGAGCATCGGCACCGAGCTGGACAAGATCACCAGCGCCGACAGCGTCCACGTGGACGTGATGGACAACCATTTCGTGCCGAACCTGACCTTCGGCCCCAGCATGGTCGAGCAGATCGTCCGGCGCAGCGCGATCCCGGTGGACGCCCATCTCATGATCGCCGATGCCGACCGCGAGGCGCCGGCCTTCGCGGAGGCCGGTGCCGACTCGGTGACCTTCCATCTCGAGGCCGCGAGCGCGCCCGTGAAGCTCGCGCGCGACCTGCGCCGCAAGAACGCCCAGGTGGGAGTCGCGCTGCGCCCCGCCACCGCGGTGGAGCCGATCCTCGACGTGATCGGCGAGTTCGACATGCTGCTGATCATGACGGTCGAGCCGGGCTTCGGGGGCCAGAGCTTCCTGGAGACGATGCTGCCGAAGATCCGGCGCGCCCGCCGCGCCATCGGCGCGGCGAACCTGGAGGTGTCCATCCAGGTCGACGGCGGCGTCAGCCGCGAGACGATCGAGCGCTGCGCCGAGGCCGGCGCCAACGTCTTCGTGGCCGGTTCGGCCATCTACCGCGCGCAGGACGCCGCGGAGGAGATCGCCGTGCTGCGCGAGCTGGCCGCAGGTCACACCGCGCACTGACCCGCGCTCCCGCACGCGGGCGTAGCATGGTCCGGTCACGACCAGTGACGTGCTCCGGGGTCGGTGGAAGTCCGAGCCGGCGGTGACAGTCCGCGACCCGCTTCGGCGGTTGAGCCGGTGGAAATCCGGCACCGACAGTACAGCCTGGATGAGAGGCGCACGTCCCACAGGTCCTCGCCGCGCCCGGATGCGCGCCGGGGCGCCTGTCGGATCCTTTCGACCCCCGGAGCCGCTGCTCCGACGGTGAAAGGACCGACATGGACTTCCTGCAGTGGCTCTTCGACGCGAGGATCGAGCTCGCGGGCGGACAGTTCCTGCTCGTGCGCGAGGTGCTGGGCAACGTCTTCGGCCTCCTCAGCGCACTCGGCGGGATGCGACGCAAGGTCTGGGCGTGGCCCATCGGCATCCTCGGCAACGTGCTGCTGTTCACCGTGTTCCTGGGCTCCGTTTTCGGCGGCACCGGCTCGGCGGACCTGCTGGGCCAGGCCGGTCGGCAGGTCATGTTCATCGCCACCAGCATCTACGGCTGGCATCGCTGGCGCACCGCCCGTGAGGCGGGCGGCACGGCGGTCGAGCCGCGCTGGGCCTCCTGGGGGACCCGCGCGCTCCTGCTCGTCGCCCTCGTGGGCGGCACCGCGGCCCTGACGCCCCTGTTCCGCGCACTGGGCTCCTACGAACCGGTCTGGGCCGATGCCTGGATCTTCATGGGCAGCCTGCTGGCGACCTTCGGCATGGCCAAGGGCTGGGTCGAGTTCTGGCTGATCTGGGTGGCCGTCGACATCGTCGGCGTCCCGCTGCTGTGGAGCGCCGGCTACTACGCCAGTGCCCTCATGTACGTCTTCTACGGGGCCTTCACCCTCACGGGCTTCTTCGTCTGGTGGCGGGTGCGGCGGCGGCAGGCGCGCCGCGAGCGCGTCACCGTCGAGACCGCCCATCTGGATCCGACGGTGCACCGGGAGTGAGTCTCCTCCCGGCAGGCGGTCGCCGTCACGAGTCGGTCGGTGAGGCGCGTACCCTGAGGGGGTGAAGGATTTCGAGGCACTGTTCGCCGAGCTCACCGAGAAGGCCCGCACCCGACCCGAGGGGTCGGGCACCGTCCGCGAGCTCGATGCCGGCGTCCATCAGATCGGCAAGAAGATCGTCGAGGAGGCCGCCGAGGTGTGGATGGCCTCCGAGTACGAGTCCTCCGAGGACGCGGCGATGGAGATCAGCCAGCTCCTCTACCACGTGCAGGTGATGATGGTCGCCAAGGGCCTCTCCCTCGAGGACGTCTACAAGCACCTCTGAGGGGTTCTCCCCGCTCACGTCCCGTCCCGCTCCGCCATTCAGACCGGGCCGCGCCCCGCGGCCGAGGAGGATCAGTGCTCCGCATCGCCGTCCCGAACAAGGGTGCTCTCTCCGAGCCCGCCGCCGGCCTGCTGCAGGAGGCCGGCTACCGGCGCCGCGGCACCGCCAAGGAGCTCGTCGTGCTCGACGAGGAGAACGGCGTCGAGCTGTTCCATCTGCGCCCGCGTGACATCGCCGTGTACGTCGGCTCGGGCACCGTGGACGTGGGCATCACCGGCCAGGACATGCTGCTGGACTCCCGCACCCCGGCCCGGGAGATCCTCTCGCTGGGCTTCGCCCGCTCGACCTTCCGCTTCGCGGCGCCGACCGGCACCCGCCGGGACGCCTCCGAGCTCGAGGGCGCCCGCATCGCCACCAGCTACGAGAACCTCGTCGAGGACTACCTCGCCGGACGCGGCATCTCCGCCGAGGTCGTCCACCTCGACGGCGCCGTCGAGTCCTCGATCCGGCTCGGCGTCGCCGATGTGATCGCCGACGTGGTCGAGACCGGGACGACGCTGCGTCAGGCGGGCCTCGAGCCCTTCGGCGAGCCGATCATGACCAGCCAGGCCGTGCTCTTCTCCCGTCCCGGCATGGAGCTGGGCGAGGCCGCCGCCCACGCCCTCGAGGTCCTCGAGCGCCGCATCCGCGGCGTGCTGGTGGCGCGCGAGTACGTGATGCTCGACTACGACATCCCCAGCTCCCTGCTCGAGCGGGCCGTGGAGATCACCCCGGGACTGCAGTCGCCGACGGTCTCGCCCCTGCACGGCGGCGAGTGGTCCGCCGTGCGCGCCATGGTGGACCGGCGGGCGGCGCACCGCATGATGGACGATCTGTACGACGTCGGCGCCCGCGCCATCCTGGTCACCGCGATCCAGGCCTGCCGCATCTGAGCCGATGAGCACCTCCGCGCCGGTCCCCGCCCCGGGGGACGAGCGGGCCGCCCTCGTGCTGCGGCCCCGGATGGTGCGGCTGGCCGCCTACACCAGCGCGGCGGTGGTGCTCGCCGGCATGATCGCGGGAGCGGTCGTCATCCCCGGATTCACGCCGGCCGGCCGGATCGGCCTGCTCGCGATCGGGGTGCTCGTCGCCCTCTTCTGCCATCTCGAGGCCTCGGTGCGGGTGGTGGCCCGTCCCGAGGCTCTCCAGGTGCGGAACCTGTTCCGCGCCCGCACGGTCGCCTGGCCGGAGATCGTGGGCGTCAGCTTCCCGATGGGCGACCCCTGGGCCCATCTGGACCTCGCCGACGGGACCACCCTGTCGCTCCACGCGATCCAGCGCTACGACGGCGAGCGGGCGATCGCCGCGGCGCATCGTCTGCAGGAGCTCGTCCACGAGCGCGGCGAGGCGCCGCAGGACTGACCGGACGGCGCCCGGGCGCTCAGTCCCGCGGGGCGAGCTGCGCCGCGCAGCGTCCCGCCAGCGCGGCGTACTGGAAGGCCGCCGTGTCCTCGGCGAGGGTCCGCCCCATGGTGGTCATCCGCACCGGCATCTCCTCGAGCGCGCCCCGGATCCCCTTGGCGTCGACCTCGGTGAGATGGTGCTGGATCCCGCGCGCCGACGCCGGCTTGAGGATCGTCGATTTCACCTGTTTGCGCACTGACGCATGAAATTTGTTGTACCGGCTGTCGGTGCGGGGGAGCACCGGGAGGTGCGCGGGGGAGAGCAGCGCTCGGCCGTAGGTGGTCGAGGAGTGGTGCGAGAGCCCGTGGTGCCGGGGCCTCTCGTCGGCGCTCGAGACCCGCAGGGTCGCCACCGGCTGGCCGCCGAGCACCGCGGCCGCGTGCAGCGCCTCGACGGACTGGACCCCGGAGAAGCCCCAGCCGGTGCCGGTGCCGAGATTGCCCGGCCCCTGGATGACGATCGCGACGTCCGCGCCCACCACGTGCTTCGCGCCCAGCAGCGCGGAATGGACGGTGACCGCCTCGTGGTCCCCGCCGAAGGACTGCCCGGCGCTGATCACGGCGGCGATCAGCTCCGCCTCGCGCAGCCGGGCCGCGGTGCGGGAGTACGCCGCCGGCAGCGCGGCGGCGTCGGTGTGGACGTACGCGATGCGGGCGGAGCGGCGGTGCACCTTGATGCCGGCCACGATCGCCGGGAGCGAGGAGTGGAGGTCGGCGACGACCACCGGCATCCCCGCGATGTCCTCCGCGTCCCGCACGATGCGGTAGTGCTCGCCCTCGGGGTCGTCGAGCGCGTCGACCATCGTCTGCATCGGCGTGTACCGGGCCTTGACCATGTGCCCGGCCGGCTCCACGGCGGTCGGCAGCTCGTCCGGGCGGGCCACCACCATCGCGTCCCCGCCGGTGCCGAGCTCCCGGCGCAGGGCGTTGGTGTTCAGCAGCACCCGTTCCCCGCGCGCCGGCCGGCCGGTCAGCTCCCGGTAGGCGATCGCGGAGATCGTCCCGCCGTCCTCCAGCTCCACCTCGAGACGCTCCACGCCCGGCCAGGCGCCCAGCGTGCCCTTCACGGTTCCCCGTTCCCATCGCAGCATGGCCACAGCCTAGGGGGCGGCGCGCGGTGCCCCGGACGGATCACCCCTGCCGCTACCCTGGGCGGGTGGCTTCCAAGAGTGTGGAACGACTGCTCAACGTCATCATGACGATCGGCTCGCGACGGCGCATCGACCGCGCGAAGCTCTTCTCCGTCATCCCCGACTACGCCCGCGCCCCGTCCGACCAGGCCGCGGAGCGGATGTTCGAGCGCGACAAGGCGCTGATCCTCGAGCTCGGGCTGCCGCTGCGGACCGAGACCGACGTGCTGGACGAGAACACGGTCCACTACCGGATCGACGCGGCCCGCTCCGGCGCCGTGCTCGACCTCACCACCGAGGAGTACACGGTGCTGCTCGCGGCGAGCCGCGCCTGGGACGATGCCGCCGCCGGGGGAGCGGCCCGCCGGGTCCGCGCGAAGCTCCTGAGCCTGGGCCACGATGCCGATCCGGATCTCCTGCGCCGCACCCCGCGCGGGGCCGTCGAGTCGCTGCCGGTGCTCTCCCCGCTGCTGGAGGCGGTCATCGCCGGCCGCTCCGTGCGCTTCGTCTACCGCGGCACCCACGGCGCCGCCACCCGGCGCTGGGTGGAGCCCTGGGTGGTGGGCGTGCACGAGGGCCACTGGTACGTGCACGGCTGGGACCGGGACCGCGCGGCGCCGCGCCTCTTCCGCGCCTCACGCATCGAGTCCTTCCCCGATCAGGGACCCGCGGCCCGCGAGCCGCGGCCCGAGCACACCGATCTCTCCGCGGTGCTGGAGGGGATGCTGGACAGCGACGACCGTGCCCCGGCCGTGCTCCGGGCCGCTCCCTACAAGGCGCTGTCGCTGCGGGACCGTGCCGGGACAGGGCTCGAGTCGGAGCACCTCGAGCTCCCGCTGCTGCCGCGACCCGCGGTCCGGCGCCTGGTGCTCGCCGATGCGCGCTGGGTCGCGCTGCGCGAGCCCGTCCTGTGGCGCACGGAGATCGCCGAGGTGCTCGAGGCGATCGCCGCGCACCACCGGAGCGAGGCGGAGCTCGCGCCCCTGGAGGCGGCGACGGTCCGTCCGCCGACGCGGATCCGCACCGCGGCGCAGAGCGGCGACCACCTCTCACGGCTGATCTCCGAGGCCTCCTACGTGATGTCCCGCGGCGAGGCGGACGTCGCCGAGCTCGCCGCGGCGATCGGGGTCTCCGAGCAGCAGCTCGTCACCGATCTCCAGGTGCTGTTCGTCTGCGGCGACATGGGCGCCGGATGGGAGGACCTCATCGAGGCCGAGTGGGAGCAGGGCACCATCCGGGTCCGCAACGCCGAGCCGCTCCACCGCGCGCTGCGGCTGAGCGCCGTGGAGATCACCGCACTGCTGGCCGGGCTCGCCGCGCTGGGCCCCACCACCGGCGAGGCGCAGCAGATCGTCGAGTCCGCCCGGTCCAAGCTCCTGGCCGGCGCCACCGGCGAGGACGCCGGAGCGTCCGCCGAAGAGGCGCGGCCGGACGATGCGTCCGCGCCGATCCCCGAGGTCGACGTCGCCGAGGAGATGGCCGAGCGGACCGCCGACCGTGCCGAGAGGGTGCTCGAGGCCGTGCACCGCGCGCTGCGGGCCCCGGAGGGGACCGACGACTCCCGGATCACCATGCGGTACTCGTCCAACGGCCGCGACGGCACGAGCGTGCGGCGCATCCGCCCGGTGCGGATCGAGACGCACGGCGCGCGCTCCTACCTCCTGGCCGACTGCGAGCTCGCCGGCACCGAGCGGCGCTTCCGACTGGACCGCGTGGTCGAGATCCTCCCGGACAGTTCCGCGCAGCACGAGGCCGCCGCCGGCGACGGACCGATGCTCACGGGACGGGTGGACGGTGCGGTCTGGCTGCGGCTCGACCCGCCGGGGCACTGGGTCGCGGAGTCCTTCGGGGCGGTCGAGCTGCGCGACGGCCCGGACGGGCAGACCTTCGCCCGGCTCGAGGAGCCGGTACGGGCACCGCTGGCCGACGCGGTGCTCGAGTCCGCCGGAGCGGTCGAGGTGCTCACGCCGTGTGATCTCAGAGACACGATCGTGACCGTGGCGGGCGCGGCCGCTGCGCGTCATCGGTCGTAGCAGCCGCTACGCTGGGAGGACCCGCCGTGCGGTGGGCACAACGTCGCCGATGCCGTCGGGCGACGCCCAGTCCGCTGTGGGATGATGAGGTGCGCCCGCGCGTTTCCGCGGCGCTGTTGAAAGGTACTTCCATGAGTTTCTTCCGCTCCCCCTGGCCGATCGTGATCGTCGTCGTCGCGGCGATCCTGCTGTTCGGCGCCAACAAGCTCCCCGGGCTCGCCCGCAACATGGGCAAGTCGATGCGCATCTTCAAGAGCGAGGTCGAGGAGCTCCGCGGCGACGAGAAGGACGAGGACGAGGACGATATCCCCCCGGCCCGCTCCACCCGCTCCCGCGAGGACTCCGCCGCGTCGTCGCCCGCGCGCGATGACTCCTCCGCCCGCGACGGCCGGGAGTTCGACCCGCGCGACGAGGCCGATCGCGAGACGGTCCGCGCCCGGGAGGACGACGACTCCTACCGCCGCGACTGAGCACGACGTCGCTGGTGACGACGGTTCCGGGCGCGAGCTCGCCCGGGCCTCGAGCGTTGGGAGGATGACGATCCGTGGCGAGTGACACATCGGGACCGGAGACGGCCCAGCCCGCGAGGAAGCGGCGCCGGGACCCTGAGGGCCGCATGTCCCTCGGCGAGCACCTGGTCGAGCTGCGCAATCGACTGCTCATCAGCGCGATCACCGTGCTGGTGCTGTCGGTGGTCGGCTGGTTCCTGTTCCCGTGGATCTTCGACGCCGTCAAGGCCCCGATCGAGGCCGCCGGTGAGGACTCCGACCTGGAGGCCCTGATCAACTTCCAGGGCGTGGGGCAGGGCCTGAACGTCAAGCTGCAGATGGCGGCCTACACGGGACTGATCCTCTCCTCGCCGATGATCATCCTGCAGATCTGGCTCTTCGTGATGCCCGGTCTGCACAAGAACGAGCGCAAGTACGCCATCGGATTCTTCGGCAGCGCGATCCCGCTGTTCTTCCTCGGCTGCGTGGCCGGCTACTGGGCCGTGAACCAGCTGGTCCCGGTCCTGATGAGCTTCACCCCCACCGAGGGGTCCACCTCGCAGATCATCCCCTACAGCGACTATCTGACGCTGCTGGTCAAGACGATGCTCGCCTTCGGCATCGCCTTCGTGATCCCCGTGGTGATGGTGCTGCTGAACTTCATGGGCATCGTGCGCGGCCGCACGATGCTCAAGGCCTGGCGCTGGATCATCTTCATCAGCTTCGTCTTCACCGCGATCATGGTCCCGACGCCCGAGCCGATCACACTGGTCGTCATGGCCAGCGCGATCGCCGGCCTCTTCTTCGGCGCCATCGTCATCGCGATGATCCACGACAAGCGCAAGGGCGTGACCGAGGACGACGAGCTCGACGACGACGAGGCCAGCAGCATCGACGCACCGTCCAGCCTGGACGGCGCGGACGAGGACGGACGGTGAGCAGGCTCCGGGTGGGCCTGCTCTCGAACCCGTCCGCGGCCCAGGGGTCCGCGCATCGCATCGGCCGGCAGGTCGGGCATCTTCTGCGCCTGGCCGGGGTGTCGGTCGTCGACCTCTCGGCGCCCTCGGCCGCGGTCGCCCGTGCACGCGCGGAGGAGGTCCGCGACACGCTGACGGCGCTGGTCGTGGTCGGAGGTGACGGGACGGTCTCGCTGGGCGCGGAGATCGTCGCGGGCACCCCGGTGCGCCTGGGGATCGTCCCCGCCGGCAGCGGCAACGACTTCGCCCGCTCCCTCGGCCTCTCGGCGGGGGATCCCGAGGAGTCGACCCGCGTGCTGCTCCGCGCCCTCTCCCGCCCGGTGGTCGCGATCGACGCCATCGAGATCCGCTCCGCCGGCGAGCACGCCCTAGCGCACCGCTCGCTCGCGCTGGGCAACGTCAATCTGGGCTTCGACGCGCTGGTCAATGCGCGCGCCCACGGATCGCGCACGGCACGCGGCGCCCGATACAGCGCCGCCGTCCTCCGCGAGCTGCCCGCCTTCTCGCCGTTGCCGTTCTGGCTCGAGATCGACGGCGGGGAGCGCATAGAGCTCGACTGCACGGTCCTGACGCTGTGCAGCTCCGGCATCTACGGTGGCGGCATGCAGATGGTGCCCGACGCGCGCATCGACGACGGCGTCCTCGAGCTGGTCTCGGTGACCGGCCTGGGCCGCCGCGAGCTGCTGCGCTTCTTCCCGCGTGTCTTCCGCGGCACCCACACGGGGCTCGAGGGCGTCGCGATCCAGCCGCTGCGTGAGCTCACGGTGGGCCTGCGCCACGGCCGCGACGTGCGCGTCTATGCCGACGGCGAGCCCCGCTGCCTGTTCCCGATGACCGCCCGCGTCCTGCCCGGCGCCGTCCGCCTGCTCGCCGATCTCGCCGCCGTGCGCGAGGACGACGCCGCCCGAGGAGCTCCGTGACCCCTCCCGCCGTTCCCCCCGGTCCCTCCGATCCCGCCGACTCCGCGTCCCCGGCCCAGCGCTACGCCCGCTGGGCCGCCGAGCAGAAGCAGGCCGGCTCCGAGCTGTCGGCGTTCACCACCCGGTATCCCTTCGCGCTGGACGACTTCCAGCTGGCCGCCGGCCGTGTCCTCGAGGACGGCAGCTCCGTGCTGGTCGCGGCGCCGACGGGGGCCGGGAAGACGGTGGTCGGCGAGTTCGCCGTCCACCTCGCCCTGGCCCGCGGGCACAAGGTGTTCTACACCGCCCCGATCAAGGCGCTGTCGAACCAGAAGTTCGGGGAGCTGGTCGACTGGCTCGGTGCGGAGAGAGTGGGGCTGCTGACCGGCGACACCTCGATCCGTCCGGAGGCCGAGGTGGTCGTCATGACCACCGAGGTGCTGCGCAACATGCTCTACGCGGACTCCGACCTCCTCATCGGGCTGGGCTTCGTGGTGATGGACGAGGTGCACTACCTCGCCGATCGCCTGCGTGGTCCGGTGTGGGAGGAGGTCATCATCCATCTCGATCCCACGGTGCGCCTGGTCGCGCTCTCCGCGACGGTCTCCAATGCCGAGGAGTTCGGAGCCTGGCTGCAGGAGGTCCGCGGCAGCACCGAGATCATCGTCTCCGAGACGCGACCGGTGCCGCTGTGGCAGCACGTGGTCGTCGGGGAGGAGCTGCTGGACCTCTTCGTGGACGAGGACGGCGAGGCGGTGGTCTCCCACGGGCCCGGCGCCCGGGGCTCCCGGCAGGTCAATCCCGAGATCGAGCGCATCACCTCCTTCTCCCTGCCGGTCGACGAGCGCACCGGGGGCGGTCGCGGCCGCTCCCACCGCGGTCGCAAGGGCACCCGGGGACGCCACCGACCACGGGGCGCGGGCCAGCACCGCCCGCACCGCGGCGGGGAGCGGTCCTCCCACGGCGGCGCGCCGCACCGCTCCTCCCGCGGTGGCGGCATGCCGCGGCCCCTGCGCCGCCCCGAGCTCGTGCACCTCCTCGACGAGGCCGCACTGCTGCCGGCGATCGTCTTCATCTTCTCGCGGGCCGGCTGCGAGGGCGCGGTCCAGCAGTGTTCCCGCACCCGTCTGCGCCTGACCGACGACGAGGAGCGCCGCGAGATCCGCGCCGTCCTCGACGCGCGCCTGGCCGACATCGGCGCCGAGGACGAGGAGGTGCTGGGGCTGGCGGCCTTCCGCCGCGCGGTCCTCGACGGCTACGCCGCCCACCACGCCGGGATCATCCCGCTGCTGAAGACGGTGGTCGAGGAGCTCTTCGCCCGCGGCCTGCTCAAGGTCGTCTTCGCGACCGAGACGCTGGCGCTCGGCATCAACATGCCCGCCCGCTCCGTGGTGCTCGAGAAGCTCGTGAAGTTCAACGGCGTCGAGCACGCCGACCTCACGCCGGGAGAGTTCACCCAGCTCACCGGTCGAGCCGGCCGGCGCGGCATCGACACCGAGGGGCATGCCGTGGTGCTCGCCGGAGCACGCTTCGACGCGCCGGCCGTCGCCTCGCTGGCCTCCAAGCGCACCTATCCGCTGCGCTCGGCCTTCCGCCCCACCCCGAACATGTGCGTGAACCTGCTGGACCGCTTCGACCTCGCTCGCGCCCGCGAGACGCTCGAGACGAGCTTCGCCCAGTTCCAGGCGGACCGCTCCGTGGTGGGTCTGGCGCGCCGGGCCCGCGAGCTCGAGGACACCGTGGAGGCCTACCGCGACGCCATCACCTGCGAGCACGGCGACCTGCTGGAGTACGCGGGGATCCAGGAACGGATCACCGAGCGGGAGCGGACCCTGTCCCAGGAGCGGGCCGCCGCCGACCGCGACCGCACCCGCTCGATGCTCGCGGACCTGCGCCGCGGGGACGTGATCGCCCTGCCCGGCGGCCGGCGCCGCGGCTACGCGGTGGTCCTGGACGTGGACCGCTCGGTGCTGGGCGGGCCCCAGCTGGACCTCCTGGACGCCGAGGGGCGGCGGCGCAGCCTGCGCCCCTCGGACGTGCCGTCCCCACCGGCCGTGATCGACTCCCTGCGCCTGCCGCGTCAGGAGGCCCTGGGCAGCGGGAAGGTCCGCAAGGACACCGCGGCGGCCCTGCGCCAGCGCCTGTCCGGCCAGGACGAGGACGCCCGCGCGGAGGTGCGCCGCCGGGCGAAGCGCACCCCCTCGACCGCGGCGAGCGATGCGGAGCTGCAGCAGCTGCGCGCTGAGCTGTCCGAGCATCCCTGCCATGCCTGCCCGGACCTCGAGTCCCATCTGCGCTGGGTGGGCCGCTGGCGGAAGTCCCGGGGCGAGCTGGAGGGCGTCCAGCGCCGCATCCGCGGCCGTACCAGCTCCCTCGCCCGACAGTTCGACCACCTGGCTGATCTGCTGGTGGAGCTGGGGTACCTCGTGCGCTCGACGGGCGAGCACGGGGACGAGGTCCTGCGCCCCACCGAGAGCGGACTGCGGCTGCGCCGCCTGTTCAGTGATCGCGATCTGCTCATCGCCCAGTGCCTCGAGCGCGGCGCCTGGGCGGACCTGGACCCGGCGGGCCTGGCGGCGGTGGTCTCCGCCGCCGTCCACGAGTCGCGCCGCGACGACCGCGCCCCCGAGCTGATCCCCGATCCGGCCGTCGACGCCGCGCTCGAGGCCTCCTCCCGCCTGGCCGCCGAGCTGCAGGCGGCGGAATCCCGGCACGGGATCGAGCCGACCACCCCGCCGGACCCCGCGGTCGCCGCGATCGTGCACCGCTGGACCCGCGGGGCCCATCTCGCCGCCGCGCTCGAGGGCAGCGACCTGCCGGCCGGAGACTTCGTGCGCCATTGCCGCCAGGTCATCGACCTGCTCGACCAGCTGACGGCGGATGAGCAGCTGGGCGCGACCGCGCGGGCCGCGATCCGCGGGGTGCGTCGCGGGCTGGTCGCCCAGGAGATCGACCGATGAGCGTTCTCCCAGGGGAACGCGAGAAGGTACAGGATGTGAGCGCCATCGACCCCTCCGCGACCGAGCCCCCGACGCTGTACACCGGCATCGTCCTGTACAGCGCGAAGGACCCTGAGGCCTCGGCGATGCTCGTGGTCGACGGCCTGATCGCCTGGATCGGACCCGAGGACTCCGCGCGCGTGCTGCATGCCGACGTCCCCGCGATCGATGCCACCGGCTGCCTGGTCACGCCCGGTTTCGTCGATGCCGCCGGCACGGCCGACGGCGCCGCCCCGGATCCCGCCTCACGGGAGGAGGCCGCCTCCCGCGGCATCGTGCTGCGTCTGCCGGGGCCGACGGGGGTGCGCGACGGCGTCCGGGTCATCGCCCCCGTCACCGAGAGCGCCGACTATCTCGACCTGCTCGCCGCGGGCACCCCGCTCGCTTTCGGCTCCGCCGGGGCGGAGGAGGCCGCCGATCCGTGGGACTGGGTGCGCGGGGCGGCCCGCAGGAGCCCCGCCGCGCAGCGGATCAGCGATCGCGCGGCCTTCCTCGCCGCCACCCGTGGAGGACAGCGCGTCGCCGGGCACCGCCATCCCGGATCCCTGCAGACCGGGATCGAGGCGACCTTCGTGGTGTGGGAGCCCTGGGACCTCACCGTCCGCTCGGAGGCCGAGCGCGTGGACAGCTGGTCCACCGACCCGCGCTCGCGGACCCCGCTGCTGCCGGACCTCGACCAGGGCAGCCCCCGCGCCCTGCGGACGGTGGTGGACGGCCGCGTCCTCCATGACCGGCTGCCCCGGGAGCCCGTCGGCCCGGAGAGCGCCGACTCCGCGCCCGGCGACCGAGGGCACGGATGACGGCCGCCGTGCGATCCCCGGCGGCGGCCGCGACGCCCCGTCGCCGTGACGAGTTCGACCCCACCCCATGGCCGGTCGCGCTGCTGTGCGGCGCGGCCGGCGGTGTGTGCGCCCTGCTCGCCTTCCCGCCGTACGACCTGTGGATGCTGCTTCCGGTGGCGATCGGCCTGCTCTGCGCCGGCGTGCTGGTGCGCTCGGTCGGCCTGGCGCTGCTGGTCTCCCTGCTCTGGGGCGCGGCCTTCTTCGTGCCGCTGACCGAGTGGGCGAACACCTACGCCGGCACCGCTCCCTGGTTGGCGCTGGGTGTCTTCGAGGCCCTGTACATCGTGCTCTTCGGCCTGCTGGCCCGCGCGGTGTACGTCCGCCGCGGCCTGCGCTGCTCGTCGGTGATCGTGGTCGCCGCGCTCTGGGCCGCCGTGGAGACCCTCCGCAGCCACGTCCCCTGGGGCGGTCTGCCCTGGGGAGCGAGCGCCTTCGCCCTCTCGGACTCGCCGCTGCTGAACCTGGGGCCCTGGATCGGCGTCGCCGGTCTCGCCGTCGTGGTCGCCCTGCTCGGCCAGCTGCTCCTCATCGGGGCCATGGCCCTGCTGAGCCGTCGTCATCGGGGCCTGAACGGGCTCGCCGGGGTGTGGCCCTTCTCGATCGCGGTCGCGGCGGTCCTCGCCACCGTGGTGGTGCCCTCGCCGGTCAACCGTGCCCCGGTGGACCGTCCCTCGATGACGGTCGCGGCCGTGCAGGGCTCGATGAGCGAGATCGACCCGGCCTCCTTCACGATGCCGGAGGACGTCTTCGAGAATCATCTCTCCGTGACCTCGGAGCTGATCCAGCAGTCCGCGGACGGCGGCACCGAACTCGACCTCATCGTCTGGCCGGAGGACTCCACCGGCTGGGATCCGCGCCAGGACGCGTGGATGTCCCAGCAGCTGACCGCCGCCGCCGCGGAGGCGGACGCCCCGATCCTCATCGGCACGCAGGTCGCGGTGGGGGAGTCGGAGCGGCTGAACCAGTCGGTGCTGTTCGCGCCCGACGGCTCCACCCCCTATGAGTACTCCAAGCGTCACCCCGTGCCCTTCGGCGAGTACATCCCGCTGCGGGAGGTGTTCAGGACGGTCTCGGACAAGGTCGACCTCGTCCCGCGCGACATGATCGCCGGCGAGGAGGTCGGTGTGATGGATCTCGAGGAGCTGGGCCAGGGCTCGGAGTCGGTCGGCGTGCTGATCTGCTTCGAGATCGCCTACGACACGCTGGTCGGCGACGTCGTGCGCGACGGTGCCGAGGTGATCGTCGTGCAGTCCAACAACGCCCTGTTCGGGGATTCCCACGAGGCGATCCAGCAGCTCGCCGAGGCGAAGGTGATGGCCGTCGTCTCCGGCCGCAGCGTCGTGCACATCTCGACCGTGGGCCACTCGGCGATCTTCACCCCCGAGGGCCGGCAGATCGACGCCGTCGGCCACTGGGAGCAGGGCTCGATGCTCGCCGACGTCCCGCTGCGCACCGGCATCACCCCCGCTGTGGCGGCCGGCCCCTGGATCGCGGTGGGCCTGTGCGCCCTCGCGCTCGTCGGGCTGATCGCGGCGCTGTCCACGAACCGCCGCGCCCTCGCCCGCACCCGAGAGCGAGGGAACTGACCATGCATCCCTCGAGCGCTCCGCTGCCGCCCACGCTCGTGGTCATCCCGACCTACGACGAGCGGGAGGCATTGCCCGGCACCCTGGCCCGCCTGCGCGCGGCGGTGCCCGGAGCCGATGTGCTCGTCGTCGACGACTCCTCCCCGGACGGCACCGGGGACTGGGCGGAGGACGCCGCTCGTCGCGACCGGGCCGTCCACGTCCTGCATCGCGCCGGCAAGCAGGGGCTGGGCCCCGCCTACCTCGCCGGCTTCGCCTGGGGACTGGAGCGCGGCTATGCCCAGCTGGTCGAGATGGACGCCGATGCCTCGCACCGGCCCGAGCAGCTGCCGGCCCTGCTGGAGGCGGTGCGCCGCGGCGCGGACCTCGCGATCGGCTCCCGCTGGGTGCCCGGCGGAGCGGTCCACGACTGGCCGCGGCGCCGGCAGCTGCTCTCGCGCGGGGCGAACCTCTACGTGCGCGCGCTGATGGGGCTCGGGGTCAGCGACGCGACCGCCGGATTCCGGGTGTTCCAGGCGGACCTGCTGCGATCGCTGATCGATGCCGACGTCGCCTCCCAGGGCTACTGCTTCCAGGTGGACATGACCCGCCGCGCCCGGGAGGCCGGCGCCGTGATCGCGGAGGTGCCCATCGACTTCGACGAGCGCACCGAGGGGGCGAGCAAGATGTCCTCCGGCATCGTCCGCGAGGCCCTGGTCCGCGTGACGCTCTGGGGATTCGCACGGCGCACCCAGCAGGTTCGCGGGGCGCTGGGCTAGTCTGGACGGACTCGACGCCGCAGGAAGGGGCCCCTCCATGGCCGCACCGCAGAGCAGCACTCCGGGCACCGCGCCGCGCCCCTCGCGAGGGAGCGCCCTGCTCCCGCTGGGCATCCTCGTGCTGGGGCTCGCGGAGCTCGCCATCCTCATCGTGATCGGGCAGGCCACCAGCTTCTGGTGGCCGGTGCTGATCGTCGTGGTGGGATGGGTGGTCGGCATCGCCCTCGTGGTGGCCGCGGGACAGCAGTCCTTCGTGCGCCTGCGCTCCCTGCTGCGCGCCGTGCGCGGTACCGGGGACGTCCAGCAGCACCTCTCGCGCCCCGCCTTCACCCTCGCCTCGGCCGTGCTCTTCTTCTTCCCGGGGCTCCTGACGGACCTCGTCGGCCTCCTGCTGCTCCTCACCCCGGTCCAGCGCCGCTCCGTGGCGGCGATGGGGCTGAGCAGCGGCTCCCAGGGCGCCCGCACGGCGCTCTACCGGCGCCAGGGCACCGGGATCATCGACGGCGAGATCATCGTCGAGAGCACCACTCGGCGCTCGGACGACGAGGCCGGCCCCTCCGCGCCGTCACCGCCCACGATCACCCCGGGCTGAGCCGGCCCGGCGGCCCTCCACGACGACACGCGCCCCCGCTCCGCAGTGCGGAACGGGGGCGCGTGGCGTGGTCCGGGGACGCTCAGAGGTTGCGACGCTGGTGGAGCTTGCCGGCGCGCAGCAGCTCCAGACGCTGGTCGAGGAGCACCTGCAGCTCCTCCTCGCTGCGACGCTCCAGCAGCATGTCCCAGTGGGTGCGGACCGGCTTGCCGGGCTTCGCCTCGGGGCGCTCGTGATCGCGCAGCAGGGCCGAGGCGCCGCAGCGGCACTCCCAGACGGCGGGCACGTCGGCCTCGACCGAGAAGGGGAGGACGATGGTGTGGCCGTTGGGGCAGTCGTAGACCGCCTCCTGACGCGGTGCGGCGAGGACGCCCTCGTCGGTCTCCATGGAGAGGGAGCCCAGTCGGGTGCCTCGCAGGCTGCGGCTGTTCATGCGGTTCTCGCTTCCTGCCGGGGGATGGTGGGTGCGGGCGGGCTGCCGCCCGATGAGGTCTACGGGGTGTCAACGCCCTCCGGGCCGGTTCTGTTCCCGGCCCGGTCCGGTCCGCGGACGGCCGGCCCGTCAGCCGTGATCAGGCTGATCGGAGAGCAGCTCGGAGAGCAGGTCGACGCGATTGGTGATGATACCATCCACGCCCGTGACCAGCAGATCCTGCATGGTCAGAGGGTCGTCGACGGTCCAGACGTGCACCTCGACGCCGGCACGGTGGGCGGCGGCGACGGTCCCCGGGGTGATCACCGGCACACCTCGGTGCGTGGGCGGCACCTGCAGTGCGGCGTACGGGGCGAGCATCCGCGTCAGCATCCGCTGCGGCACCTCGAGCGCGCGCGCCGAGAGGAAGGACGCGATGACCGCACGGCCCGGGCTGCGCACGGGCAGGGTGCCGGTCGCGGCCTCCACGGTCACTGCGGCCTTGCGGGAGAGCGCCCCGTCGAAGCTCGCGAGGCAGACCCGGTCGGCGCTGCGGGTGCGGGCGATCGCCGCCGCGGCCGGCCCGATGGCCGACGGCGCCTTGATGTCGATGTTGACGGGGACGTCGGGGAAGCTGCCCAGCACGTCCTCGAGCATCGCGAGCGGCTCGTCACCGGCCAGCCGCACCGCGCCCGCCTCGCCGGCACCGATCTCGTCGATGCGGCGGGGGTCGCCGGCGATCCGCCGGAGGTCCTCGTCGTGGACGGCGAGGGCCAGGCCGTCGGCGGTGGCGCGGGTGTCGGTCTCCAGCATGTCCGCGCCGGCGGCGAGCGCCGCCTCGAAGGCGCGCAGCGTGTTCTCCGCGCCGTCCCGGGCCAGTCCGCGATGCGCGATCCGGCGGGGACGCGGTCCGGGCAGGAACCGGGAGCCCGGGGTCCCGCGGCGCTCACGGGTGCTGCTGATCGATGAGGGCATCCTCTTCCTCCTCGTCCTGGCCCCGGCGCCGGGTGCGGTGCGCGCGGCGGGGGCGGTGGGGGTGTGAGCGGGCCGTGACGGCGTCCTGCTCCGCGGGGGCGGTGTCCTCGTCCGCGGCGTCCTGCTCCAGGGCGTCGAGGTCCTGGATCTGCTTCCGCACGCGGTAGACGAGCGCGGCGGGGAAGAAGGCGGCGAAGACCCACCACTGGACCGCGTAGGACAGGTGGGGGCCGAGCGAGGTGTCCGGTTCCGGCAGCGGCTCAGGACGCTCCGCGGACGGCTCCTCGGTCTCCAGCACGCCGTAGGCGTGGGTGACCAGAGTGCTCTCGTCCTCGCCCAGGAGCTCGCCGATCTGCGGCGGGTTCACGGAATGGGCCTGGCCCTCGGGGATCTCGCGATCCAGGGCGGGCTCGGCCGGTCGCAGGTGCACGGTGACGAGGTGCTCGCCCGCGGGCACAGCCGGCGGATCCAGCGGGGCCGAGGCGCCCTCGCCCTCCGGCACCCAGCCGCGGACCACCAGCAGGGTGACGCCGTCCTCGGAACGGAAGGGAGCCAGCTGCCAGAAGCCGACGTCGCCCCCGAGCGTGCGGTTGCGGACGTACAGGACGCAGTCCTCGGCCGTGCAGTACTCCCCGCGCAGGGCGACCGGTGTCCAGTCGTCCTCGGCGGAGAGCGTGGACTGCGGGGTGGCCAGGACCTCCTCGAGGGCGACCGGCTCGGCGCCGTAGTGTGTCTCGACCACGGCGGCGGCATCGCGCTTGTCCTCGTACCGGTGGAACTGCCACATCCCCAGCACCACGCAGACCGCGGCGAGCAGCAGGACCACCAGCAGGCCCAGCACGGTCTCGCGGCTGAGCAGGAGGTCCCGGCGGGCGGAACGACGCGTCATCCGAGATCCGGGGCGGTGACAGCCGCCCCGAGATCGGTCGAGGCGCCGGTCAGGTGTCCGGCGGCGCCGAGCATCCCGGGGAGGTCCTCGACGGCGAAGTCGACGAGCAGCACGAACAGGACGACGGTCAGCGCCGTCAGCGCGATGCCGAGCGCGGTCGCGGTGATCCGCAGGGCCAGGCGTCGACGGGGTCGGTCCTTCCGGGGCGGCGCGGGCGGGAAGCCGTAGTCCTCGTCCTCGAGCTGGTTCTCGGACCACATCCCGGGGTTGATCACGGAGATCGGATACTGCTCCACCCGTGGTCGCGGACGGGCGCCGCTGGCAGGGACGTCCTCGGACTCCTGCAGCGGCGCCCCCTCGGCGACGTCGGGTGCGGAGGGCACCCAGAGCCTCCATCCCGCCGGGACCGGCCCCCAGGTCTGCTGGGGGCGGAAGTCCGCCGGCGGGTTCCATCCGTCGTGCGGAGGCTCCGGCCAGTTCGGCGGCGGGTTGAAGCGGGAGGTCACGCAGGGACTTCCCAGGTGTAGTCGTCGGAGTAGGTGGTGAAGTTCAGCGTGTTGCCTCCGGCCTTCTGGACGTCGAAGAGCACCATGATCGTGTACTCGTCGCCGGCCTCGAAGGTGGTCGGGGCATCGGACTCGAACCCGGAGCCCGAGAGCTGGTAGCTCGCGAGCGCCGGCTCGACCTCGCCGCCGTAGGGCGTGACGACGCTGAACTGGAACGGGTTGAGGTCCATCGTCCCCTCGGTGACGGTGAGCTTCGCCGTGACCGCGAGGTAGTCGCCGAACTGACCCTCGTCGACGGTCCCGCCGTAGGTGTTGGGCAGATCGCTCGCCGGGATGTACTCCATCTGCACCGCCACGGTGCCCGCGCCGTCCATGGAGACCCACTCCTTGGCGTCCTCCTCGGCGGCGGGATCGATGGTGGGGAGGTTGGTGGGGGTGGCAGCCTCTTCGGTCGCCTCCTCCTCGGTGGCCTCGTCGGTGGGCTCCTCCTCGGTGGGCTCCTCCACCGTGGTCTCCTCGCTCGTGGTGGTCTCGCCACCGCCGCCCGCGGTGTCGTCACCGTTGCGGGTGAACAGGAAGATGCCGCCGATCGCGACGATCACCAGGGCGAGGACGAGCAGGATCACGCAGCCGACCCACCAGAAGCGCTGCAGGACGCTCTTCTGCGGCGCCTCCCCGGTGGCGGTCGAGGCGGTCCATCCCGAGCCGGTCTCCATGGACGGAGAGCCCTGGCCGTAACCGGGCGCGGGAGAGGGCTGCCCATAGCCGGGAGCCGGGGACGCCTGGCCGTAGCCGGGGGCCGGGGACGCCTGGCCGTAGTCGGGTGCGGCCTGGCCGTAGCCGGGCGCGGCCTGACCGTAGTCGGCCCCGGGCACGGCCTGGCCGTACTCGGCGCCCGGCTGCGCGGCACCGTAGGCGGCGCCCGCCGCAGCGGCGTCGGCCTGATCCTGCGCCGGGGCGTCGCCGTAACCGGGCGTCGGGGCGGCCGACTCGTACGGCGCCTGCTGCGCGAGGCCGGCCTCGTGGTCGGGCCCCTGGTACTCGGCGGTCTCCGCGCCGGCCGCGGCGCCGGCATCGGCTGCGGGCGCTGCCTCGCCCTCGACGGCCGAGCTCTCCTCGGAGCCGGCCACGTGGGTGGCGTCGTCTTCGCCCGGGACAGCCGCGTCGGCCGGGCCGGCCGCCGCGGCGCCCGCCCCCGCCGCCAGCTGACCGGAGTCCGCGACGTGGGTGGCGTCCTCGTCCTGTCCGGTCTGGACCATGCGGGTGGCATCGTCCTCCGGCGCGGGCTGGTCCGCGGGGGCGGAGGCTCCCTCGGCTCCGGTGCTCTCCGGGGCCTGCTCGGCCTCGACCCAGAAGTCCCAGCCCTCGGGCGCGGGTCCCCAGGAGGGGTCCGGCTGCCATCCGGGCGGCGGGCTCCAGTTCGGATCGTCGATCGGCCAGTTCGGCGGAGGGTTGAAGCGATATGCCATCGGGTAGCACCTTCCGGGGCTCAGGTCGTGGACGGGCTCCCCCCATGGGTCCCGACGCGGTCTAGACCCGTATCGTAGAGCACACGGCCCTGCTGAGACTCTCGGCTCCGCCGTGCGAATACCCGATCCGACGCACAGTCTTTCCCCGAGGAGCTTTCATGTCCGACCCCATCCCCGAGCAGCGCAGCGTCCTTGTCACCGGCGGGAACCGGGGCATCGGCCGCTCCATCGCGGAGGAGTTCCTCCGCCGGGGCGACCGGGTCGCCGTGACCAGCCGCTCGGGCGAGGGCGGCCCCGAGGGCGCGCTCACGGTCGCCGCGGACGTCACCGACGGCGCCTCGCTCGATGCTGCGATCGCCGAGGTCGAGGCGGCCCACGGACCCATCGAGGTGCTCGTGGCCAATGCCGGGATCACCGACGACCAGCTGCTGCTGCGGATGGGTGACGAGTCCTTCGAGTCCGTGCTCGACACCAACCTCACGGGCTCCTTCCGCACCGTGAAGCGGGTCATCAAGTCGATGATGCGCAAGAAGAAGGGCCGCATCGTGCTGATCAGCTCGGTGGTGGGCCTCTACGGCTCTCCGGGCCAGGTCAACTACGCCGCCTCGAAGTCCGGACTGATCGGCATCGCCCGGGCGATCACGCGGGAGCTGGGATCGCGGGGGATCACCGCGAACGTGGTCGCCCCGGGCTACATCGACACCGAGATGACCCAGGAGCTGTCGGAGGACCTGCAGTCCAGCTACCGTTCGGCGATCCCGGCCGGGCGCTTCGCCGCCCCGGAGGAGGTCGCCAAGGTGGTCGCCTTCGTCGCCAGCGACGACGCCGCGTACATCTCCGGCGCGGTGATCCCCGTCGACGGCGGCCTCGGCATGGGACACTGATCCCGCTCACGAGCACCCCCGACCCCACTCCCGAGACAAAGGCGTGAACGCACTCCCATGTCATCCTCCGACCCCGACAGTCGCCTCCTGCTCCTGATGCGCCACGGCAAGGCGGAGAGCGGCTCCGGACAGCCGGACCACGAGCGCCGCCTGGCCGACCGCGGAACGGCCCAGGCACACCTGGTGGGGGAGTACCTCGCCGCGCAGAAGGTGCAGGTCTCCCGGGTGCTCGTCTCGGACGCCCTGCGCACCACGGACACCTGGGAGGCGGCCGCCTCGCGGATGCCGGAGTTCTCGGGCAAGGTGACCTTCCACGAGGACATCTACACCGGCGGCCGGACGGAGCTGCTCGGTCTGCTGCGCGGGGTGAAGGACAAGCACTCGGTGGTACTCGTCGTCGGCCACGAGCCGACGATCGCGAACCTCACCGCGCTCCTGGCCGACGACGACTCCGACTCGGGCTCGGTCGCCCAGGCGCGCATCGGCATGCCGACCGGGGGGATGGCCGTCCTTTCCGGCCCACTGGCGCACTGGTCCGAGCTCGATGAGGACGCGCTGACGCTGCACACGATCGTGCGCCCGTAGCGGCGCACGGCGGGCGCTCAGCGCGCTGCGGCCGCCTCGAGGTGCGGCCATGCGTCCAGCAGCGACTCCCCGTCCAGGCAGACGTCGGCGACCTCGCGCAGCGCGGGCTTGGCCCGGAACGCGATGCCGGTGCCGGCCGCCCGCAGCATCTCGCGGTCGTTCGCCCCGTCGCCCATGGCGACGGCGTGCCGGGTCGACACCCGGTGACGCGCGGCGAGCTCCTCGAGGGTGCGCCGCTTGGCGGTGCCGTCGATGATCGGACCGGAGACGCGTCCGGTGAGACGGCCGTCCTCGACCTCGAAGCGGTTGGCGAGGACATGGTCGATCCCGGCCTCGGCGGCCAGCTCGTCGATGATCTCGTGGAATCCGCCGGAGACCAGGGCGGTCACCCAGCCCGCCTCCTTCGCGCGCCGCACCAGCTCCAGCGCGCCCGGCGTGGGCACCAGCTGTGTGCGGACCGCGGCGAACACGGAGTCCTCGAGCCCCTCGAGCAGCGCCACGCGGGCGCGCAGGGACTGTGAGAAGTCCAGCTCCCCGCGCATGGCGGCGGTCGTGATCTCCTCCACCTGCTCGCGCACCCCGGCATGGTCCGCGACCAGCTCGATGACCTCCTGGGTGAGGAAGGTGGAGTCGACGTCGGAGACCAGCAGGCCGGTCGCGCCCTGTGCGTCGCCCCTCACGGCTCGATGACCGTTCCCTTGCCGACCACGGTGATCCCGGAGTCCGTGACCACCCAGCCGCGGGCCCGGTCCTGCTCCGGGTCCAGGCCGATCTGGGTGCGCGGCGGGACCACCACGTTCTTGTCGATGATCGCCCGATGGACCTGGCAGTGGCGGCCGATGGAGACGCCGTCCATGATCACCGAGTCGGAGACCTGGGACCAGGAGTGCACGCGCACCCCCGGCGAGAGCACGGAGTTCGAGACCTGGGCGCCGGAGATGACGACGCCGGGGGAGATGATCGAATCCACCGCGGAGCCCACGCGGCCGGGGCCGGCGTGCACGAACTTCGCCGGCGGCTCGTTGCGGTGCCCGGTGTAGATCGGCCAGTCCGCGTTGTAGAGGTTGAAGACCGGGTGGATCGAGATCAGGTCCATGTGCGCGTCGTAGAACGCGTCCAGCGTGCCCACGTCCCGCCAGTAGTCCCGATCACGATCGGTGGAGCCGGGCACGTCGTTGTGCAGGAAGTCGTAGACGCCGGCGTCGCCGCGCTCGACGAAGCCGGGGACGATGTTCCCGCCCATGTCGTGGCTCGAGCCGTCGTCGCCCGCGTCCCGGGTGACGGCCTCGACCAGGGCGTCGGCGGTGAAGATGTAGTTGCCCATCGAGGCGAGCACGGAGGAGGGGTCGTCCGCGAGTCCCTCGGTCTGCGTCGGCTTCTCGACGAAGGCCGCGATGGTGGTCGGATCCGAGGCGTCGGTCTCGATGACGCCGAACTGGTCCGACTGCTCGATCGGCTGCCGGATCGCGGCGACGGTGCAGGACTTCCCGGACTCGATATGGGCATCGAGCATCTGGGAGAAGTCCATGCGGAAGATGTTGTCCGCGCCGACCACCAGCACGTAGTCCGGTTTCTCGTCGTAGATGAGGTTCAGCGACTGGGCGATCGCGTCGGAGGAGCCGCGGAACCAGTGCTTGCCGGTGCGCTGCTGCGCGGGGACGGGGGCGACGTAGTTGCCCAGGAGCGAGCTCATGCGCCAGGTGGCGGCGATGTGGCGGTCCAGGGAGTGCGACTTGTACTGGGTGAGCACCACGATCTTGAGGTACCCGGAGTTCACGATGTTCGACAGCGCGAAGTCGATGAGTCGGTAGATCCCGCCGAACGGCACAGCGGGCTTCGCCCGGTGGAGGGTGAGGGGCATCAGCCGCTTTCCCTCGCCGCCGGCGAGAACGATGGCGAGGACCTTCTTGGACGACATGGTGCGAGGATAGCCCAGAGGTGGCACCGGTCACTCCGAGATGATCCATCTGGGATGCACCGGTGCCGGCACGGCTGGCGGTGCGCCGCCCGAACAGGAGGATCCGGTCATGCGCGTCGATCTGCTCACCAAGGAGTACCCGCCCGAGGTCTACGGAGGCGCGGGGGTCCACGTCGCCGAGCTCACACGGGTGCTGCGCCCCCACATCGAGGTCCGCGTGCGGGCCTTCGGCGAGCCCCGCGCGGAGGAGGGCACCGTCTCGTACAGCACCCCGGAGGAGCTCGCCGGAGCCAACGCGGCGCTGGCCACGCTCGGCACGGACCTCGTGATCGCCGCGGACTGCGCGGGCGCCGATCTCCTCCACTCCCACACCTGGTACGCGAACTTCGCCGGCCACGTCGCCTCGCTGCTGCACGGTGCGCCGCACGTGCTCTCGGCCCACTCCCTGGAGCCACTGCGGCCCTGGAAGGCCGAGCAGCTGGGCGGCGGCTACCGGCTAAGCTCCTTCGCCGAGCGGTCCGCCTACGAGGGCGCCGCCGGGGTGATCGCCGTCTCCGGCGGCATGCGTGAGGACATCCTGCGCGCCTACCCCTCCGTGGACCCCGACCGCGTCCACGTGGTCCACAACGGGATCGATCTCGACCAGTGGGCCCCGAATCCCGACACCTCGGCGCTGACCTCGCGCGGGATCGACCCGGAGGCGCCGACGATCGTCTTCGTCGGCCGGATCACGCGCCAGAAGGGCCTGCCGTACTTCCTGCGCGCCGTGCGCGAGCTGCCCGCCGAGGTCCAGGTGGTCCTGTGCGCGGGCGCCCCGGACACCCCCGAGATCGCCGCCGAGGTGGACGGTCTGGTCGAGGAGCTGCAGGCCACCCGCGGGGGCCTCCACCTCATCACCGAGATGCTCCCGCGCCACGAGCTCACCCAGATCCTCACCCACGCCACCACCTTCGTGTGCCCGAGCGTCTACGAGCCGCTGGGGATCGTGAACCTCGAGGCGATGGCCTGCGGCACGCCCGTGGTCGCCTCCGCCACCGGCGGCATCCCCGAGGTCGTGGTGGACGGGGAGACCGGGTACCTGGTGCCGCTCGAGCAGGTCGACGACGGCACCGGCACGCCGGTGGATCCCGACCGCTTCGTCGAGGACCTGCGCGCGGCCCTGGTGCGGATGGTCTCCGATCCCTCCCGGGCCCGCACGATGGGCGAGGCCTCCCGGCGCCGCGCCGCCGAGCACTTCTCCTGGTCCTCGATCGCCCAGCGCACCCTCGAGGTGTACGAGACGGTGCTCTCCCGCAGCGCCTGAGCCCTCCCGGGGGTCAGCGCTCGTCGGCGGCGACGATCCGCTCGACGGTCTCGACCAGCGCCGCCCGGGCCGCGTCGTGCAGCTCGTCGAGCAGGCCGCGCCGGGCCAGCGCCTCGGCGAGGTGCACGGTGTGGCCGTGACCCTCGTCGATCTCGGAGCGGGTCAGCAGGAGCGTGCGCGCGGCGAGGGAGAGCAGGTGCGCCGCTCCCGGATCCAGGTGCCGCGGCAGCGCGGTGGAGGTCCAGCCCGGCGGGATCCGCGCGGACTCCACGGGCTCGTCGGGAACCAGGTCCAGCTCCACGCTGCCGGTCGCGGCGCGCCGCAGGGCGTGCAGCAGCTCCTCGCGGGCGCCGCCCGAGGATGCTGCGGGGGCGACCTGCGCCCCCAGGGGCGCCGCGATCCGTCGCCAGGAGACCGCGTGGACCCGCCGGCCCTCCACCTCGTCGTCGACCACCTCCGGGACCAGGGTGTGGTCGGCGATGCCGGCGGCGGTCACGACCACCGCCTGCTCCGCCTCGAGCGCCGCGGTGATCGCCGCGGGCGGTCCCACGAGCCCGGCGATCCGGCCGGGCACAGGAAGGACCAGGCGCAGCTGGGCCAGCGGCAGGCGGCGCAGCGCGGTCATCCACGTGAAGAGGTCCTCGCCCTCCCCGCCGGGCACGCCGCGCCCCACCCCGTCGCTCAGCGCGGCGGCGTCGTCGGGCCCCAGATCACCGCGCAGGTAGACGGAGGTCCACAGCATGAGCACCGCCGCCCGGGGCAGGGCCACGAGATCCCGGCCCGCGGCGGCGGGGTCCGCGGGGCTCATGCGGCTCCCGCGGCGTCGTCCGCCGCGACGAGCGTCGCCCGCCGCGCGAGGGGGTCGACCGAGTCCACGCGCACCCGCACCCGCGCGCCGATCGGCGCGTCCATCGTCACCCACGCGGTCACCGGCGGCTCCGTGAGCTGGACCTCCACCCGGGCGGGGGAGCCCTCGGCACCGTCGCCCTCGCGGGCCTCTCGGCGCTCGATGACCGAGGCGTCGAGGACCTCGCCCACCTGCGTGGCCAGCGCCGCCGTCTCCACCAGCCGGATCGCCTCGCGCTCGAGGGTGCCCGCGGCGGCGCCCGAGCGCTGCATCGCCGCGGGGATCTCGCCGAGGACCGCCAGCAGCTCCGGGGCAGGGGCGCTGCCGCGAGCATGGGCGTGGCAGACCAGCAGCACGAAGCGATCCACCAGCCGGCGCAGAGGCGCGGTGGCGTGCGCGTACGGGGCGGCGATCGCGGCCTGCTCGGGCTGCTCCGGGATCTCCTCGTGCCGCGTGAACGCCGTGTAGGACGCGCCGCGGAAGAGGGTCGCGGCCTGGTTCAGCAGCGCGAGATGCACGGGGTCGCGCCAGGTCAGGGAGGCGAGATAGGCGCCGTACCCCTGCTCGGCGGGCCAGGGCACACCCAGCACCTCGGTCTGCCGGCGGAAGCGGTCCACGGCCCGGGGCGAGGCGGGCGGCATGGTGCGCAGGATCCCCGCGCCGTGCTCGAGCATCAGGGAGGCGGCCGCCATGCCGGTCATGAGGGACACCTGCGCGTTGGCGTCCTCGATCGGATTCGGGGTGCGCCAGGCCAGGTGCACCCGCTCGCCCTCGGCGAGGACCTCCTGCTCGGGGACGTTCAGGCTCGCCCCGCCGCGCTCGGCCTCGAGCTGTCCGCGCAGCGCGCCGATCTCCTCCAGCAGCACCATGGTGGGATGACCCTCGCCGCGGTCGAGCGCGGCCTGCACCTCGTCGTAGCCGAGCTTGGCGCGCGAGCGCACCAGCGCCCGTTCCAGGCCGATCCCCTGGACCGCGCCGCGCGCATCGAGATCCAGCTGCCAGACGAAGGCGGTGGTGGTCTGCTCCGGCAGCAGTGAGGCCGCGCCCTCGGAGAGGATCTCCGGGTGCAGGGGGATCCGGCGGTCCGGCAGGTACAGGGTCTCGCCGCGGCGCCGCGCCTCGTGGTCGAGCGGCCCGTCCAGGGGCACGAACCAGGGCACGTCCGCGATCGCGTAGAGCACCCGGTAGCCGTCCCCGGACCGTTCGAGGTGCATGGCCTGGTCGAGATCCGTGGAGGTGGCCGGATCCAGGGTCACGAACGGGACGTCCGTGCGGTCCGCTCGCTCGAGGTCGGTGAGCTCGCGGGCGGCGGCGCGCTCGGCCTCGGCGAGCACCTCGGGCGGGAAGCCCAGCGGCACCTCGTCCTCGTGCTCGGCGAGCAGGGCGTCGATGCCCTCTCGGACCACGGCGGCCGCGACGGACCCCCGCGAGGCGTGCAGGGCGACGGGGCGGTGGGGCACGGCGACCTCCTTCAGCGGCGGATCGGGCCCGGTCAGTCTAGGGCGAGGCGTCCGCCACGCGGGAGCAGAGGGGGCCTCCGAGGACGATAGGCTCGGAGCATGGCCGCAGCAGCTTCTCTGACCGACGTGACCGTCCGACGCAGCGGGAAGGACCTCCTTCGCACCGTGTCCCTCGAGATCGGGGAGGGGGAGCGCTGGGCGGTCCTGGGCCCCAACGGGGCCGGCAAGTCCACCCTCACGCGCCTGCTCGCGGCACGCCTGCACCCCACCTCGGGGACGGTCGGCATCCTCGACGAGACGCTCGGGAAGGTCGACATCTTCGAGCTGCGCCCGCTGATCGGCCTGGCCAGCCAGGAGCTCGCCGAGACGATCCCGGCCGAGGAGACGGCGGAGAACGTCGTGGTCACCGCCGGCTACGGCGTGGTGGGCCGCTGGCGCGAGGAGTACGACGCGGTCGACCTCGAGCGCGCCCGGACGCTGCTGGCGGCCTTCGGCGTCGGCGATCTGGGCGAGCGGATGTTCGGCACCCTCTCCACCGGCGAGCGCAAGCGCGTGCTCGCCGCTCGCGCCCTCATGACCGACCCCGAGCTGCTCCTCCTGGACGAGCCCGCCGCGGGCCTGGACCTGGGTGGCCGCGAATCCCTGGTGCGCACCCTGGGCCGCCTCGCCAAGGACCCGGCGACCCCGGTGACCGTTCTGGTCACCCACCACGTCGAGGAGATCCCGCCGGGCTACACCCATGTCGTGCTGCTGCGCGAAGGGGAGATCGTCGAGGCCGGCCCGATCGAGCAGACCCTCACCTCCCAGAACCTCACCCGCACCTTCGGGCTGCCGCTGGTGGTCGAGCAGCGCGGGGAGCGCTTCACCGCGCGCTCGCTCTCGCTGAACTGACGCCGGCGTGGAGGCCCCCCAGCTGCGCCGGATCACGGACCTCGCCGATCCGGCGCTGGACGACTACCTGCGCATGACCGATGTGCGCCTGCGCTCGCGCGTCGAGGTCGAGCGCGGGCTGTTCATGGCCGAGAGTTACGAGGTGATCTCCCGCGCGCTGGCCGCCGGGATGGCGCCGCGCTCCTTCCTCATGAGCGAGAAGTGGCTTGAGCGCTTCGCGCCGCTGTACTCCCGCTTCCCCGAGGTGCCCGTCTTCGTGGGGGAGGAGCCGCTGCTCGAGCAGCTCACCGGCTTCCACCTGCACCGCGGGGCGCTCGCCGCGATGCAGCGTCCGGTGCTGCCGACGGTCGCCGAGCTGCTGGCCGGGGCGCGAGGCGGCGAGAGCTCCGGGGCGGGGCGTCGCTCTCGGGTGGCGATCCTCGAGGGCCTGGTGGACCACACGAACGTGGGCGCCTGCTTCCGCTCCGCCGCCGCGATGGGCGTGGACGCGATCCTCGTGACGCCGACCTGCGCCGACCCGCTGTACCGCCGCAGCGTGCGCGTCTCCATGGGCACCGTCTTCCAGGTGCCGTGGACGCGGATCGAGCACTGGCCCGGGGCGATCGACGAGCTGCAGGAGGCGGGTTACACGGTGGCCGGACTGACGTTGGGGGAGGGGGCGATCACCCTCGACGAGCTCGTCGCCGAGGACCCCCGCGATCTCGCGCTCGTGCTGGGCAGCGAGGGCCACGGGCTGCTGGAGACGACGGATCAGCGGCTGGACCGTCGGGTGACGATCCCGATGATGCACGGCGTGGACTCGCTGAACGTGGCCGCCGCCTCGGCCGTGGCCTTCTACGCGACGCGCTGAGCCGGACGCTCCTCGCGCCGACCGAACGACGCACCGGCTCCCTCGCGAGCGGTCGTCGCTCCTCAGGCGGGCGCCAGGCGCCAGAGCGAGGTGACCTCCGCGGCGCGGGCGGCATGCAGTGGATCCGAGGAGTCCCGCGCGCGCGGATGTCGCGGCCGGGTGTCCGTGCGATCCACCACGCGCAGTCCCGCCGCCTCGATCCGGGCCGACAGCTCCTCGCGGCGGCGCAGGCCGAGGCGCTCGGCGAGGTCCGAGAGCACCAGCCAGCCCTCGCCGCCGGGGCTCAGATGCGCGGTGAGCCCGTCGAGGAACGCGCGGAGCATGCCGCTGCCGTCGTCGTAGACGCCGAGCTCCACCACCGAGGTGGGCCGGGCCGGGATCCACGGAGGATTGCAGACGACGAGGTCCGCGCGCCCGTCGGGGAACAGGTCCGGGCCCTGGACGTCGACCTGCCCGGAGAGCTCCAGCGCGGCGATGTTCTCCCGGGCGCAGACCAGGGCGCGCGGGCTGATGTCGGTGGCGACCACGCGGCCGATGCCGCGGCGGGCCAGGACCGCGGCGAGCACCCCCGTGCCCGTGCCGAGGTCGAAGGCGGTGCCGCCGACCGCCGCAGCGGGCAGCGGCGCCTCGGCCACCAGATCGATGTACTCCCCGCGGACCGGGGAGAACACGCCGTAGTGCGGGTGGATGCGAGCCCCCAGGGCGGGGATCTCCACGCCCTTGAGGCGCCACTGATGCGCGCCGATCACCCCCTGCAGCTCGGTGAGCGCGACGGCCCGCGGCGCGGTGGACGGCCCGTACGCCTCGGTGCACGCCTCGCGCACCTCCGGGGCGCGGCGCAGAGCCAGGGTGTGGTCCGCCTCCAGCACGACCAGGAGATGGCCCAGCACGCGGGCGCGGTGGCTGCGGGATCGGCGATGGAGGTGGAAGGACTCCGCGAGGTCCTTCCCGCGGGGTGCGGGCTTGCGATCGATCCGTCGGCCCATCGCCTGCAGCAGCTGGCGCGCGCCCGGGTAGTCGCCCCGCCACAGCAGGGCGGTGCCCTCGCAGGCCAGCCGGTGCGCCGCATCGGCCGTCATCCGGTCGTCCGCGACGACGACGCGGCGCGGGGCCGGCGCCCCGTTCTCGGAGTGCCAGAGCGCGGACTGCGGAGCGTCCCCCTCGGTCCAGTGGATCGTGGTCACCTTGTGCTCCTCGTGGTCGGCGGCGCGCGAGTCGGGGCAGGGCGGGCCTCCCGTCCTGCGGCGCAGCGCGCGAGGAGGAGCTGCCCAGGCCCTCGCCGTACGTCGCGATGCTCGCCATCGTGCCCCACGCCGGGCCCGGGGGACGCGCCGAGGTGATCAGCTCCGCACGGCCAGCAGGCTGATCGCGTTGGGCAGACGCCCGTCCCAGGCCGCGGCGCGCTCGCCGTCCTCCGGCATCCAGAACGGATCGGGATGCTCGGCCAGGTGCTGCAGGGCGAAGCCGGCACGCTGCAGGGTCATGACCAGCTGGGCCAGGGTGCGCTGGTGCTCGGTCGCCCCGCGGGCGGGGAAGGTGTCGTTGACGTGCGAGGCGGCGAAGTAGCTGCGATCGCTGCGCACCCACGCCTCGGTCGCGTCCCAGCTCCACAGCGGGACCAGGGGATGGGCCTCGTAGACGAACAGGTGCCCGCCCGGACGCAGCAGCCGGTGCATCTCTGCCGCCCAGGCGTCGAGATCACCCATCCAGATCAGTGCGCCCTTGCCGGTGTAGACGAGGTCCGCGCAGGCCTCCGGCAGGCCCGTGTCCGGCAGCTCGGCGACCTCGTAGCGGCAGGGAACGCCGAGCTCCTCGGCCCGGCGCTGCGCGGCGCCGACGGCGGTGGGGCTGTAGTCGATCCCCACCACGCTGCGCGCTCCGAGGCGGAGCAGGGCGTGATCGTCGAGCCCGTGACCGCTCTGCGGATGCAGCACCTCCGCATCGTCGATCAGCGGCGCGAGCAGCTCCTCCTCGACCGGCCACAGGCGCGCGGTGCGTGCCTGCTCGAGGTGCTCGGCGTACTCCACGACATGCTTGCGGGAGGCCTCGTCCCAGGCGCGGCGGGTGTCCTCATGGGTGCTCACGGCTCGAGGCTAGCGGGGTGCGTCCCCGGCGATGGCACGAATATCGCTCTCGGAGTCCGGGTCGAGGTCATCTCCGAAGGGCGCCGGCAGGCCTTCGACGGCACGGGCTCCTGAGGTCCCGGCACGGGCCGACGAAGGTCGCTCCCGCCATGGCGGTGCACCGTGATGCGATGGTTCCGTCGCCGAGCGAGGAGGTCCATCATGTCCCGTACCCGAGCCCTCGCGGCGGGCGTGCTGTGCGCCAACAGCCTGCCGCATCTGGCCTGCGCCGCCGCCGGCCGGCGCATGCTCACGCCGCTGGGCGGGCGGGAGTCCTCGCCCGCCGTCAACGCCGTGTGGGGTGCGGCGAACCTCGCGGGCGGGCTGGTGCTCGTCTCCTCCGCGGTGCGCCGCGGTGAGGACGGGCGCGGGGAGCTGAACGCCTTCGGTGCCGGTGCGGCGCTCATCGCCGTCTGGGGCGCGGTGGGGGAGCGGGTCTTCCGCTTCAACGGCTGAGCGGGCGTCCGGGCACTCCGTGGCCGATGATCCTCGCGCCGGTCGCAGAGACCTCCACACCGACCAGATCGGGGAAGGTCAGTGCCTCCCAGAACGCCGCGGCCTCCTCTCCGCGGAGGAGCAGCCCGATGCTGGCGAGCCAGGACGTCATCACCATGCCATGGGTGGCGACCAGCAGATCCTCACCCGGGTGCTCGCTCAGCGCGTCCCCGAAGCGTCGTCCGGCCTCGTGCGGGGTCTCCCACCCCCGGTGCCGCTCGTCGTGACGGTCCCCGACCCAGGCCCGGCGCCGGTCGCGCACCGCCTCGTCGAAGGGCTCCCCGGGACGGGTGACCTCGCCGAACCGCGCGTCCAGCCGCGGCACGCGGCCCGTGACGAGCACAGCGGTCTCGACGGCCTTCACCTCCGGGCTGCTGAGCACCTGGATCTCCTCCGGCACGCGGTCCCGCAGCGCGATCGCCGCCGCCCTCCCGGACTCGCTCAGCGGCCAGTCGGTGGGCGCTGCGCTCGGATCCGGGACGGGCATCGCATGCCGGAGGAGATGGATCCTCACAAGGTGATCTGGATCTTCACGTCCGTCGGCCGGCCCTCGAGGAAGCGCTCGAAGGCGCCGACGGAGTCGTCGAAGGAGAAGGTCTCCGAGACGAAGCGGCCGAGGTCCACGGCGTCGGTCGCGGCGAGGTCGATGGCCTTCTGGTAGACGTTCGCGTAGCGGAACACGGTCTCGAGCGAGATGCCGCGGCTCTGTGCGGTGGCGATGTCGAAGGGCACCGGGTCCACGGGCATTCCCACCAGGACGATGCGGCCGCCGGGGGCCGGCAGGCTCCACAGGTTCTTGTACGCGGGAGCGGCACCGGTGGCCTCGAAGACGACCTGGGGACCCCAGCCGCCGGTCTCGGCGCGGACGCGCTCGCCGAGGTCCTCCGTCGTGGCGTCGACCGGGACGATGCCCTCCATGCCCTCGAGCAGGGCGAGCTTCTCGGGCAGCACGTCGGAGATGTACACGGTGCTGGCGCCGCCGGCGCGGGCGGCGATCGCGGTCATGATGCCGATGGTGCCGGCACCGACCACGGCGGCCACGTCCCCGGGCGCGATGTCGGCCTTGGTGGCGGCGAACATGCCCACCGAGAACGGCTCGATGAGGGCGCCCTCGGCGTAGCTGAGGCTGTCCGGGAGCGCAAAGGTGTACGCGGCGGGGTGGATGACCTCGTCGGTGAGGCAGCCGTGCACCGGCGGCGTGGCCCAGAACTGCACGCCGGGGTCGACGTTGTAGTTGCCCTCGCGCACGGCGCGGGAGCTGGGGTCCGGCACCCCGGGCTCCATCGCGACGCGGTCGCCGACGCTCAGGTG
Source organism: Brachybacterium sp. YJGR34 (assembly GCF_003347015.1). Taxonomy (GTDB): domain Bacteria; phylum Actinomycetota; class Actinomycetes; order Actinomycetales; family Dermabacteraceae; genus Brachybacterium. The sequence goes on along the minus strand of NZ_PNFB01000007.1, from coordinate 111,435 downwards.
GCTCACGCCCTCGCCCACCTCGACCACGGTGCCGGAGCCCTCGTGGCCGAGGACCATCGGCGCCTCGACGACGAAGGGACCGATCTTGCCGTCGGTCCAGTAGTGCACGTCGGAGGCGCAGATGCCGACGGTGTGCATGGCGACCCGCACCTCGCCCGGGCCGGGGGAGCCGACGGGCTCGACCTCCTCGATGGCCATCCGGTTCTTCTCGTGCAGCACCAGTGCGCGCATGGATCTCCCTTTCGACAGGCGTGTGCGAGCTCTCATGATCGCAGACCAGGGCGGGGCACCCGCGCGGCGGCTTTCGGGCCCCTCCCCGGCGCCGTCCCGTCGTCTGTCGGACCCCTCCATCAGACTCCGTACGTACGTTCGATGCAACGACCTGCACACCTTGAGGAGCGCCCCGTCGAGGCGTAGAGTTCGAACACCTGTTCGAGCGTGGGGCGAGGGCTCCGCAAGGATCGGGAAGGAGGATCGATGGCCACAGCCATCCGCACGGCGGAGCGGACCGGGGAGCGTGAGGACCGTCTGGCCCTGGCCCGCGCCACCCTGGGCGCCGCCGAGCGCAGCGCCGCCCGCTGGGGCGGGAGGATCGACCGCACCGCCCTGCGTCCGGCCTCGGCCCCGGAGCAGCAGACCTCCTCCGCCGACGACGGCCTGGGCGTGCGCCTGCCGGTGCCCGGCCCGCTCGCGCCGCTGTTCCCCCGCGGGACGCTGCGCGCGGGCGGCTCGGTCGCGATCGAGGGGGCCGCGACCACCTCCCTGCTGCTGTCCCTGGCCCTCGCCGCGGCGGGGGAGGACTCCTGGTGCGCGATCGCCGGCATGCCCGATCTCGGGCTGCGCTCCGCCCTGGACGCGGGTCTGGACCCCTGCCGCCTGGCCCTCGCCCCGGCACAGGGGGAGCAGAGCCCCCAGGTGCTCTCCGCGCTCGCGGACGGGGTGGCGGTCCTCGTGCTCGGCCCCGACCTGCCGCTGACCCCCGCGCTCTGGCGCAGCCTGCAGGGACGCGCCCGCACTGCTGACACCCTGCTCCTGGCCGCCGCGCCGCCCGGGCGGGCGGACCTCGCGCTGCGGGCCTCGGCCCGGGGGTGGGACGGTCTCGGCGGCGGCTCGGGCAGGCTGCGCCGTCGCCGCCTGGCGGTCGCCGCCGAGGGCCGGGGGATCGCCGGGCAGCGGGAGGTCGAGGTGCTGCTGCCCCAGGTGGGCGGCATGATCGCGGCCTCGCCGCGCACCGCGGTGGCGGCTCCCGCCCAGCGGGAGCCGATGCGCCTGCTGCAGCCGGCCAGGAGGGCCGGATGACCAGCACCCCGACCCGCACGCCGCCGGCCGCGGGCCCCGGCGGCGCCGGAGCTCCCGCAGCCCGCGCGGCCACGCGCACCGTCGCCGTCACCGTCCCGGACTGGCCGCTGCTCGCGGCGCTGGACCGCCACCAGCGTCGCCTCGATGCCGACGCCCCCGCGCTCGACCTCGCTGTCGCCCCCGTGCTCCTGCTCGACCAGCACCGCGTCACCCATGCCGGCCCCGCGGCCCGTGCGGCCGGGGTGCTGCCGGGGATGAAGCGCCGCGCCGCCCGGGCCGCCTGCCCCGAGGCGCTCGTGCTCGAGGCGGACCGGGAGCACGAGGCCGCCCTGTTCGAGCTGGTCGCCGCCGCCGTGGACACGATCGCGGCCGGCGTGGACGTGCTGCGCCCGGGCGTGCTGCTGATGTCCGCCCGCGGCCCCGCCCGCCACCACGGCGGCGAGGAGATCCTGGCCGAGCGGATCCTCGACGCGGTCGCGGAGCTCACCGGCTGGGACTGCACCGTCGGCATCGCCGACGGTCCCTTCGCCGCGCTGCTGGCCTCGGCACCGGGCCGGATCGTGCGCCCCGGCCGCAGCGCCGACTACCTCGCCCCGCACCCGATCACCGCGCTCGCCGGAGCGCCCGTCGGCCCCGGCTGGGGGCATCGCGGCCAGCCCTCGGCCCAGCGGCCCGAGCGGCGGCTGGACCTCGGGGAGACCGTGGACCTGCTGCAGCGCCTGGGCATCACCACCCTCGGCGAGCTCGCGGCCCTGCCCTCGGCCGCCGTCGCCGACCGCTTCGGCCCCGACGTGGCGACGCTGCACCTGCTGGCCCGCGGCGGGGAGAGCGCCCCGCCCGCGACCCACCACCCCACCCAGCCGATCCTCGCCGAGACCACGCTGGAGACCCCGCTGGTGCGCACCGACCAGGCGGCCTTCATCGCCCGCCCGCTGGCCGAGGAGCTGCACGCGATGCTCCTGGCGCGCGGGCTGGTGTGCACCCGGCTGCGGATCGCGGCCCGCACCGAGGGCGGCGAGGAGATGGAGCGCACCTGGCGGCACGACGGCGCGCTGAGCGTGGCGGACGTGGTGGACCGCATCCGCTGGCAGTGCGACGGCTGGATCACCCGCTCGCGCCTCGGCGGCCCCGCGACCGGGGCGATCACCCGGATCGGGCTGCACCCGCTGCAGCTGGCCCCGGCGGGGGAGAGCGCCCCGGCGCTGTGGGGCAGCGCCGGGGAGGCCGCCCAGCGGGCCGCGCGCGCCCTCGCCCGCGCCCAGGGCCTGGCGGGGGAGGACGCGGTGCAGGTCCCGGTGCCCCTCGGCGGGCGGCTGCTGGCCGAGGAGGTGACGCTCGTGCCCTGGCGCACCGAGAAGCCCGCCCGGCGCGAGGGCCCCTGGCCGGGCTCCCTGCCGCGCCCGGTGCCGGCCACCGTGTTCCGCGAGATGCCGCCGGTGCTGCTCGAGGACGCCGCCGGGCGCCCCGTCGTGGTCACCGCCCGCGGCCTGCTCAGCGGGCCGCCGGCGCAGCTGCGCCTCCCTGCCTCCGGGACCGGCGCCCTGCAGCGCGCGGGGCTGCGCGCCGGCAGCGCTCACCCGGTGCTCGCCCACAGCGCCCCGACCGTGCTCGACGAGCGCTGGTGGGCGCCCGACGGGCACCGCGCCGCCCGGCTGCAGCTGGTGGTGCGCTCCGCGAGCGGGGAGGAGACCGCCGTGCTGGCGCTCTCGCGGACGGGCAGCTGGATGCTGGAGGGGCTCTATGACTGAGCGCCCGACGGGCGGGGGCCGCTGATGGCCGGCTGGTTCCTGGGCCCGCCCGCCTGGAAGGACCTCGAGGCGATCCTCTCGGACCGTCCGGCCGAGCTGGTCTCCCCGCCGATCGTCGTCGAGCACACGGGGACGGTCGCCGAGGACCCCTACCGGCCCGAGCGCGCCGTCGGGTACGCGGAGCTGCACGCCCACTCCCACTTCAGCTTTCTCGACGGCGCCTCGAGCCCCGAGGACATGGCCGCGCAGGCCGCCCGGCTGGGGCTGGAGGCGATCGCGCTCGTGGACCACGACGGCCTGCCCGGGGCGGTGCGCTTCGCGAGCGCCGCCGCGGCGCAGGGCGTGGCCACCGTGTTCGGCGCCGAGCTGACCCTGGGGCTCGAGCCCGGCGCGCAGGCCGCGGGCACCACGCCGGTGATCTCCGCGCCCCGCACCGGCCTCCCCGATCCGGACGGCGAGCACCTGCTGGTGCTCGTGCGCGACACCCCCGGGTACCGCCGGCTCTCGGCCGCGATCGCCCGCGCCCACCTCGACAGCGGGCAGAAGGCCGTGCCGCGCTACCGGCTCGCGGAGCTGGCCCGCCTCGCCCGCGAGGGGGGCTGGCAGATCCTCACCGGCTGCCGCAAGGGCGCCGTGACCCGTGCGGCCGCGCCGCACCTGGAGACCGGGGACCTCGAGGCCGCCGCCCACGCCGCGGCCGGCGCCATCGCCCGCCTGCTGGACCTGTTCGGCGCCGGGAACGTCGCCGTCGAGCTGGTCGCCGGCGGCGGGGGAGAGGCCGACGAGCTCCACGACGCCCTCGCCCAGGGCGCGCGCCTGGTGCGGGAGGCGCACGGCCTCGATACGGTCACCCTGCCGCTCGTGGCCACGACCAACGCCCACTATGCGCGCCCGGCGGACAAGCGCCTGGCCGACACCCACGCCGCGCTGCGCGCCGGGGTGCCGCTCGCCCAGGCCGATCCCCACCTCTCCTCCCGCCCGGCCCATCTGCGCAGCGGCGAGGAGATGGCCCAGCTGCTGCCCCGCTACCCGGACGCGATCGCGCAGGCGTCCCGACTGGGCCGGGACTGCGCCCTGGACCTGCGCCTGCTGGCCCCGGACCTGCCCCCGTTCCCGGTACCCGCCGGGCACGACGAGGCGAGCTGGCTGCGGGAGCTGGTGGAGATCGAGGGCCGCGAGCGGTACGGCCCGCGGCCCGGGCCCGGCGCCGAGGAGCGCGTGCCGGGAGCATGGGCGCAGATCGACCACGAGCTGCGCATCATCACCGACCTCCGCTTCCCCGGCTACTTCCTCATCGTCCACGAGATCATCGACTTCTGCGCGGGCGAGGGGATCCTCGCCCAGGGCCGGGGATCGGCCGCGAACAGCGCCGTCTGCTACGCGCTGGGCATCACCGCCGTCGAGCCCGTCGGCCACCATCTGCTCTTCGAGCGCTTCCTCGCCCCGGAGCGGGACGGTCCGCCGGACATCGACCTCGACATCGCCTCCGACCGCCGCGAGGAGGTCATCCAGCACGTCTACGAGCGCTACGGCCGGGAGAACGCCGCGCAGGTCGCCAACGTCATCACCTACCGGGCGAAGCTCGCCGTGCGCGACGCCGCACGGGCGCTCGGCTACGACACCGGCGCGCAGGACGCCTTCTCGCAGCGGATCGAGCGCTCCTTCTCCTCCCTCGCGGAGGCGGACGTTCCCGCCGACGTCGTGGAGCTCGCGCAGAAGCTGCGCGACGCCCCGCGGCACCTGGGCATCCACTCCGGCGGGATGGTGCTGTGCGACCGGCCGGTGATCGAGGTGTGCCCCGTGCAGTGGGCGGCGATGGCGGACCGCAGCGTGCTGCAGTGGGACAAGGACGACTGCGCCGATGCCGGGCTGGTCAAGTTCGATCTGCTGGGCCTGGGGATGCTCACCGCGCTGGACCACGCCCTGCGTCTGGTCGGCGAGCACCACGGCCAGCACTTCGAGCTGCGCACCCTGCCGCAGGAGGACGAGGCGGTCTACGACATGCTGTGCGCCGGGGACAGCATCGGCGTGTTCCAGGTGGAATCGCGCGCGCAGATCTCGACCCTGCCGCGGCTGAAGCCCCGCGTGTTCTACGACCTGGTGGTGGAGGTGGCGCTGATCCGCCCCGGGCCCATCCAGGGCGGCTCCGTGCACCCCTACATCCGTCGCCGCAGCGGCGAGGAGGAGGTCACCGTCCTGCACCCGCGGCTGGAGAAGTCCCTGCGCCGCACCCTGGGCATCCCGCTGTTCCAGGAGCAGCTGATGCAGATGGTGGTCGACATCGCGGACTTCACCCCCGCCCAGGCCGACCAGCTGCGCCGCGCGATGGGCTCCAAGCGCTCCACCCAGAAGATGCTCGATCTCTCCGATGCCCTCTTCGCGGGGATGGCGCGGCACGGCATCACCGGCGAGGACGCCGAGGCCGTCCACCGCAAGCTGCTGGCCTTCGCCAACTACGGCTTCCCCGAGTCCCACGCCTACTCCTTCGCGTACCTGGTCTACGCGAGCTCCTACCTCAAGTGCCACTACCCGGCGGCGTTCACCGCGGCGCTGCTGCGCTCCCAGCCGATGGGCTTCTACTCCCCGCAGTCGCTGGTTGCGGACGCCCGCCGGCACGGAGTCCTCACCCGCGGGCCCGACGTGCTCCTCAGCGGCGCCCGCACCGACCTGGAGACCGACGCGGACCACCGCGGCTACCGGGTGGACCCGCCGCGCGCACAGATCCAGGGCGAGGCCGCCGCGGCCGGCCCGGCGATCCGGCTGGGCCTGGACCAGGTGCGCACGATCAGCACCGAGACCGCGGAGGCGATCGTCACCGAGCGCGAGCGCGGCGGCCCCTTCTCCGCGGTGACGGACCTGGCCCGGAGGGTGGCCCTCAGCGCCCGCCAGCTCGAAGCGCTCGCGACCGCCGGGGCGCTGGACGCCCTCGCCTCCTCGCGTCGGCAGGCGCTGTGGGCCGCGGGCGCCGCCGCCCAGGAGTCCCCGGGCACTCTCGCCCACCTCGCGGTGGGGGCGCAGGCGCCGATGCTGCCGGGCATGAGCGATGCGGAGCTCGCCACGGCCGACGCCTGGGCCACCGGCATCACCCTGGACGAGCATCCGATGGCGCTCGTGCGCGAGCAGCTCACGGCCGCGGCCGTGCTGGCGATCGGCGGCACCCGGGAGGCGGAGGACGGCTCGCGGATCCGGGTGGGCGGGGTGATCACCCACCGCCAGCGTCCGGCGACCGCCGGGAACGTCACCTTCCTCAGCCTCGAGGACGAGACCGGGATCCTCAACGTGGTCTGCTCCCAGGGCTTCTGGGTGCGGCACCGCGCGCTGCTGCGCACCGCCCGGGCCGTGGTGCTGCGCGGCATCGTCGAGAACCGCTCCGGGGCGGTGAACCTCGTGGCCGACGACGTGGAGCCCCTGGACCTGGCCGCGGCGGGCAGATCCCGGGACTTCCGGTGAGCGCCGGCATCCGGCCTGTCGGATGCCGCGGTGAGCCCGCGCTCACCGCCCCGGATCACCGGCGCGACGGGCCGGCACGATCGACGCCCGCCGCACCGGCCCGTCGGCTCAGGCGCCGACCGGCAGGGCGGCCGCGCTCACCCACTCCGAACGGTCGGCGCGGCGGGCGCCGCGCGAGGCCGCGAGGGTCACCAGCAGCGCGAGAGCGGCCCAGGCGAGGATCGCCATCAGCGTGCCCGAGGTGCTCACCAGCGAGCCGCCGAGGGAGGCGTGCACCAGGCCCTCGGTGACGATCGACAGCGGCATCAGCGAGCCGATCGACTGCAGCAGCGGCGGCGCCGTCTGCACCGGGAGGATGCCCACCAGGGTCACCACCTGCAGCACCATCAGCACGATCGAGGCGATGCGCCCGATGCGCGCCCCCAGCAGGACCAGCAGGCTCTGATGGAGCACCGTGAACATGGCCGCCCCGGCGAGCGCCACCACTCCCACCGCGAGCGGCGAGACGGGTGAGATGCCCACCCCGGTGAGCACCGCGAGCACGGCGATGGTCTGGGCCACGGCGATCAGCAGCGCCGGGGCCAGCGATCGCAGCACCACCTGCCACATGGGCACCGCCTGGTCCAGCAGGCGCCGGGACAGCGCCGGCAGCAGCAGGAAGGTCGCGAAGGCGCCCAGCCACAGCGCGAGCCCCGTGACGAAGGGGAAGGTCGCCGTGTCCGCGCCGGCGGCCTCGTTCTGCCGGGTCGCGTCGGTCCCCACCGGGGAGGACGCCATCTCGCCCATGCGCGTGCGCTCGTCCTCGGAGTAGCTGGGGACCCCGTCGGCGCCCTCGCGCAGACCGCTCGCCAGCTCCTCGGTGCCCTCGGAGAGCTCGTCCGTGCCGTCGGCCAGCTCGCCGCTGCCCTCGGCCAGCTCCCCGGTCCCGTCGGCCAGCTGCTCGCTGCCTTCGGCCAGCTGGTCCGCACCGGTGCCGAGCTGGTCCGCGCCGGTGGCGAGCTCCTCGGAGCCGTCGGCGAGCTGTCCGGCGCCCTCGGCGCTGGTGCGGGTGCCGGTGGCGAGGTCGTCGAGCCCGGTGGCGAGCTCCCCGGCGCCGTCCGCGCTGGTGCGCGCGCCGCCGGCCAGCTCCTCGGCGCCCTCGGCGAGCTGGTCCACCCCCTGGCCGTACTGGACCAGGCCGTCGCGTAGGGAGGTCACCCCGGTGACGAGCTCCCCGGTGCCCTCGGCGCTGGTGCGCGCCCCGGCGGCGAGCTGCTCGGTGGAGCTCACCAGGCCCGGGTTCGCCGCGGTGCCGTCACCGGCGAAGGCGGTCTCGACCCCCTCGGCGTAGGTGAGGACGCCCTGGGTGCCCTGGACGAGCCCGGGCTGCTCCTCGGTGCCGTTGATCCCGTCGGCGACCTGCTGGACGCCGTCCGCGGCGGCGGTCGCGCCCTCGCCCACGCCCTGAGCGGTCGCGAGCAGCCCGGGATCCGCGGCGGTGCCGTCGCCGTCCAGCACGGTGCCCACGCCGTCGACGTAGCCGAGCATGCCCTGGGCCTGCTGCTTCATCGCCTGGGCGTTCGGGTCCTCGGGATCCTCCGCGAGCATCGCGTCGGCCGTGGTGTCCATCTGCGCCGCGAGCTCGGCCATGCCGGGGTTCTCCGCGGTGCCGTCGCCGTCCATGACGGTGCGCAGGCCCTCGCCGTAGGCGACGACCCCCTCGGCGCCCTGGGCCAGGCCCGGCTGGTCCGCGGTGCCCTGCAGGCCGTCGGCGGCCTGCTGGGCGCCCTCGCCGAGCTCCGCGGTGCCCTCGGCGACCGACTGCGCGGTGGGGACCAGCCCCGGGTTCTCCGCCGTGCCGTCGCCGGAGACCGCGGTGCCGGTCTGGGCGACACCGCCGGCGACCTGCTCGAGGCCCGTGGCGAGCTGCTCGGCGCCGGTCTCGAGGCCCGGGTTCTCGGCGGTGCCGTCGCCCTCCACCCCGGCGGCGAGCTGGTTCGCGCCGTCGAGGAGGCCGGGCTCGTCCGCGGTCCCGTTCATCCCGGCCTGCAGTCCCGTCACGCCCTCGGCGAGGTCCTCGGTGCCCGTGGCGAGGTCATCGAGGCCCTCGGCCAGTTCGGTGCCGCCGCTCGCGGCGTCCTCGGAGCCGGTGGCGAGCTCGCCGAGGCCGTCGGCGAGCTGACGGCTGCCGTCGGCGCTCTGCCAGGTGCCGTCGGCGAGGGACCACACCCCGCCGGAGAACTCCGTGGTCCCCACGGCCGCCGCGGTCGCGCCCTCGGCGAGCTCCTCGGTGCCGTCGGCGAGCTCACGGGTGCCCTCGGTGAAATCGGAGGTGCCGCCGGCGAGCTCCTCGGCGCCGTCCGCGGCCTCCCCGAAGCCCTCGCCGAGCTCGTTGAAGCCGAGGTAGAGGCCGTCGAGGTACTGCTGGGCCATCTGCCCGCCCATGGTGGAGGCGGAGGCGTCGGCGACCGCGGTGCCCACCAGGGCGTTGATCTGTCCGGCGGCGTCGTTGGTGGTGACCTCGAGGATCGCCTGGCTGGCCTCCGGGGTGCCGATCGTGGCCAGCTGCGCGGAGAAGTCCTCGGGGATCACCACCACGGCGGCGTAGCTGCCGTCGGTCAGGCCCTCCTCCGCGTCCTCCTCGGTGGTCAGCTGCCAGTCGAAGCCGGAGGTCTCCGGGGCGTCCTGTCCCTCGACGGTGCCGGGCTGGGTGAGGGCGCCGGCCAGCAGGCGCCCGAAGGGCACCTCCTGCACCTCACCGTTCTCGTCCTCGATCTCGGCGCCGGCGTCGAGGTTCACGACCGCGGCGGGCACGGTGTCCAGCCGATCCACCCGGCCGCTCAGCGCCCACAGGCCTGCCCCGGCGACGAACAGCGGCAGCAGCAGGACGATGACCAGGGTGCGGGGGTGCAGCAGGCGGTTCATGCGAGAGCTCCTTCGGGGGCGGAGTCGGTGGAGCGCTGGACGGACAGGGCGAGCAGCCGGCCGGGCTCGCGGAGCCGGTGCATCAGCGCCTGCTCGATGTCGGTGGGTGTCTCGGAGCGGGAGCCGACGACCACCGTGGCGCCCGCCTCCAGCAGCTCGTCCAGGCGCCCGAGCGTCTCGTCCTCGGCCGAGGACGCGATCGGGGCGAGGTCGTCGATCCGCTCGATGATGATCACCGCGGTGCCGGCGCGTCGGCGGTCGATCCGGGCCAGGGCGGCGGCGGTGTCCCGGTCGGCGGCCAGCCAGTGGGCCCGGGATTGGACGGCACCGAGGTCGTCCGGCGCCAGACGGTCGTGGACGGCGAGGATCCCCGCACTCGGCGTCAGCCGGCCGGCGGCGAGCGCGAGGAAGGACTCGCGGACGGCGCGGTCCGGGGCGCGGACCACCAGCAGGGTGCCCGGGCGCACGGAGCCGGTCAGCGGGCCCAGCTGTCCCTCCTCGCCGAGCAGCGGGGCCACGGTGTCCTCGAGGCGGAGCGCGTGGTCGCCGTGCTCCTCGGTCCAGCGCCGGTGCTCGAGAACCGCGGCCAGGCCCTCGCCCTCGACGTCGACGGTGGGCAGCGCCCGGTCCATCCAGCGCGGCAGCCACCACGCATGCCGCCCCAGCAGGGCCAGCACGGCGGGCACCAGCGTCATGCGCACCACGAAGGCGTCCACCAGCACGCCCACGGCGAGCGCGACGGCGATCGGCTGCAGCATGAACCAGCCGGTGGTCACGAAGCCCGCGAAGACGGCGACCATGATCAGGGCCGCAGCGGTCACCACCGGAGCGTTCGCGGTGAAGCCGCGCTCGATCGAACGGCGGGCGTCACCGGTGTGGACGAACTCCTCGCGCATGCGGGAGACGAGGAACACCTCGTAGTCCATCGCCAGGCCGAACAGCACGCCCATGACGATGATCGGCATGAAGGAGACGACCGGTCCGTTGACGTCGACGAACAGCAGGTCGTTGAACCAGCCGTACTCGAAGACCATGGCCGTGACCCCGAAGGCGGCGAGCACGGAGAACAGATAGCCCACCGAGGCCTTGATCGGCACCCAGACGGAGCGGAACACCAGGGCGAGCAGGATCAGCGAGAGGCCGACGACGAAGATCGCGAAGGGCAGCAGGGCACCGGAGAGCTTGTCCGTGACGTCGATGCCGACGGCGGTCGCCCCGGTGACGGTGACGTCCGAGATCGACAGCTCCTCCTCCCACTGCTCGGCGCTGCCGCGCAGCTCGGCCACGAGATCCTTGGTGGACTGGTCGGTGGGACCGCCCTCGGGGATGACGGCGACCACGGCCATGTCCGCCCCGCGGTTGGGGGTCGCGATCTGGATCTCCTCGACGTGATCGAGCGCGGCGATGTCGGTCTCGAGCTCGTCCACCACGCCGAGCGGGTCGGTGGTGTTGATGATGTCCGCGGTCACCAGCAGGGGACCGTTGTAACCGGCGCCGAACTCCTCGGAGATGAGGTCGTAGGTCTCGCGCGCATCGGTTCCCGCCGGCTCGGTGCCCAGGTCCGGCAGCGCGAGCTCGAGGTCCTTGATCGGGACCGCGAGCGCCCCCACGCCGAGCACGACCAAGAGGATCGTCACCGCCGGCACCTTCGTCACCAGGCGGACCCAGCGGTGGCCGAGGCCGCGGCGGGACGTCGTGGCCTCGCCATCTGCCTCCGCGGTGGGCATCGCCCCGTCGTTCTGGGCCATCAGGCGCCGGATCCGCCGCGGCCGCAGACGCTCGCCGAGGATCCCCATGATCGCCGGCAGCAGGGTCAGGGCGACCACCACGGACAGGCCGACGGTCGCGGCGGCGGCGAGGCCCATGACGGTGAGGAACGGGATGCCCGTGACGAACAGGCCCACCAGGGCGACGATCACGGTCATGCCGGCGAAGATGACGGCGCTGCCGGAGGTGGCCAGGGAGGTGCCCACGGACTCGCGCACGTCGTCGCCCCGCGTGAGCTGGTCCCGGTGCCGCGAGAGGATGAACAGCGCATAGTCGATGCCGACGGCGAGGCCCAGCATGGCCCCCAGCGCCGTGGTCACCGAGGCGATCTCGACCCCGGCCGAGAGCGCGACGACGGCGAGCATCGAGACGCCCACGCCCACCACGGCGGTGACGATCGGGATGAAGGCCGGGACGAAGGAGCGGAAGACGATCGCGAGGATGATCAGGGCGACGAGGATGCCGACCACCTCACCGGCGCCGAAGGGGACCTCCGCGGACTGGAGCACCTGGCCGCCGATGCTGGCCTCGAGCGCAGCGGTGTCCGCGTCATCGACCAGCGCCGAGATCTCCTCGACGGACTCGGGCGGGTACTGGCCCAGCTGTCCCGTCATCTGGAACTGGGCGATGATCGCCGTGTCGTCGTCGTTGCGGGTGCCGGGGGAGAGGTCGTCGAAGGGGGAGGTCGCGATCTCGACCCCCTCCACCTCGCCGATCTCCTCCATGAGCTGATCGATCTCGTCCCGGTGCTCGTCGACGGTGGTGCCGTCCTCGGTGACCAGGACCACCTGCCCTGAGGTGCCGGCCATCTCCGGGAAGCGGTGGGAGAGGGTGTCGATGCCGCGCTGGCCCTCGGTGCCGGGGATCTCGATGTCGGAGGAGAAGGTCCCGCCGAGCCCGACGGCGAGGACGCCGATGGCGACCAGCAGCGCGAGCCAGGCCGCGACCACCTTCCAGCGGAGTGCGGCCATGCGACGGCCGAGGCGATACAGGGACGAGGACACGGGACCTCCAGGACGGGCGCGGGCGGGAACGGCGCGGGCGAGGACGCAGGGCCCGTTCGAGACACCCCTGCATTCGATACGCGAGTGTATCGATGGGATACTGTCGGCGCACACGGCGACCCCCGACGGGGGAGGGCCGGTGAGCGAGACCACACGCCGACCGTTCCGAGGACCCATGACCGAGCTGTTCGAGCCCCTGCCCGCCTCCGCCGGGACGCGGCGCCGGGAGAACACCCGCACCAAGCTCGTGCGGGCCTCGCTCGACGTCTTCGTGGAGAAGGGCATCGACGGAGCCACGGTCGACGACCTGGTCCGCGCCGCCGGGTTCACGCGCGGTGCGTTCTACTCGAGCTTCTCCAGCAAGGAGGAGGTGTTCACCGCGCTGTTCGCCTCGGTGACGGAGCAGATGCTGGCCATCGTCGACGAATCGGTCGTCCGCGCCCACCAGGAGGTGGAGCCCTCGCCGAACGCAGACGACGCGCTCGACGACGCCGCGGTGATGGTGGCCGTCTTCGAGGGGATCCGCCCCTTCGGCCGGCAGTGGTACCTCCTGTACTCCGACGCGATCGCCCGGTCGCTGCGCGACGAGGAGATGCGGGCGGAGCTCGCCGTGCAGCGCGGCCGCCTCCGGGACGAGATCGGCCGCCTGCTGACCGGCTGGGTCGAGGACGAGGGAGGTCGCCTCCTGCTCCCGCCCGAGGATCTCGCCCAGCTCCTGGTGGGCATCTTCGTCGACCTCATGGTGCGCGAGCAGATGGACCAGATCGACATCACCGAGCTGGCAGCGACCACCATCCTGGGGACCCTGCAGGCCTTCGTCGCCCCGCTCGAGGAGTGAGGGCCGGGCGCCTCCGCGACACGCCGACCTCGCGCCCAGGGAGATCTCAGGCGCGTGATCTGCGTACGGTGGCCCCGGTGTGATGCCTGTCGCACCTCGCTTCCCCTCTTCCCCAGGAGACGCCATGTCGTCGTATCGCCCCCGCCATCTCGCCCCCTCCTCCTCCGACCCCGAGCCCACCGGCGCCTCCCGCCGCTCCCTCCTGCGCGGAGGGGTGCTGGGCGCGGCCGCCCTCGGCACCGGCGTCGCCGCACTGGGTCCCGCCGCCGCTCGGGCCGACGGCTTCTTCGGCCAGGACGTCTCCGGCTGGCAGGGGGAGGTGGACTGGGCCGCCCAGCGCGAGATGGGCTCGCGCTTCGCCTACGTCAAGGCCACCGAGGGTCGCTCCTACCGCAGTCCCGCCTTCGACCACCAGTACCTCGGCGCCGGCGGCGCGGGCCTGGTGCGCGGCGGCTACCACTTCGCCCGCCCCGATTCCGGCGGCCCCGAGGAGCAGGTGGACTTCTTCCTCAACAACGGCGGGGGCTGGAGCGCCGACGGCATCACGCTGCCGGGCATGGTCGACCTCGAGGGCTACCACGGGCTGCCCCGCGACTACGGCCTCAGCCAGCAGGAGATGCGGGAGTGGATCCACGGCTTCTCCGTCCGCTACCGCGACCAGGTGGGCCGCCGCCCCGTGCTCTACACCAACCTCCACTGGTGGAACGACGTGGTGGGGGACTGGACGCCGCCGAACTCCCCGCTGTTCCTGGCCTCCTACCACCACGAGACCCCCACCACCATGCCGGGCCGCTGGTGGGCCTGGGAGCTGTGGCAGTACTCGGACAACGGCCCCTTCGCCGGGGACTCGGTGCGCTGGCACGGCAGCGCCGAGGAGTTCGAGCGCTTCGTCACGGACGTCGACTACGACGCCCGCGGCATCTGAGCGCAGGCGCCGGGCCGGACCCCCTCAGGGCGGGGGTCCGGCCCGGCACGCTGTGTACCCTTCCCCGGTGACCACTGCACAGAACACACCACCGCACACAGCCCACTCTGGACGCCCGATCGGCGCCGTCTACGCCGATCGGGGACGCTCGCACTTCGACATCCTGCTCGCCGCCATGGTCGTGGTGGTGATCCTCTCCGGGATCGGCGCTGCCAAGGGAGTCAGCTTCGGAACGATCCCCGGGACCGGCTTCGAGATCATCACCGACGGGGGCTTCTTCCTCTTCCCCCTCGCCTACGTCCTCGGCGACATCATCACCGAGCTGTACGGCCCCGGCGCCGCGCGGCGCGCGATCCTCACCTCCTTCGCCGCGAGCATCCTGGCCTCGATCTCCTATCAGGTGATCATCGCGCTGCCGCCGTTCCCCGATGAGTACGGGCTCGCCAAGCAGGAGGCGCTCGAGCTGGCGCTCGGCCCGGTCTGGATCGTGGTCCTGGCGGGGCTGGTCGGCTTCCTCGCCGGGCAGAGCCTGAACTCCGCCGTGGTCAGCCGCATGAAGCGGCGGACGGGGGAGCGGGGCCTCATCGCGCGCCTGTTCACCTCGAGCGGGCTCGGCGAGCTGGTCGACACCATCCTCTTCTGCTCGATCGCCTCGGTCGCCATCGGCATCACGACCATCGAGCAGTGGGCCGAGTACACGATCCTGGGAGTGCTCTACAAGGTGATCGTGCAGTACGCGATGATCCCCGTGACCTCCGCCGTGATCCGCTGGCTCAAGCGCACCGACCCCACCTACCAGCGGCAGCTGGCCGCCGCGACGGGACCTGGCTCCGACTGAGTCCGAGGGCCCCGCAAGGGTGTCCTGCCGGGGGAGAACCCGCCTACGATAGCGGGATCGAGTCGGGCGCGATCCCAGTGATCCGCCCGGCTCTCTCCATGCACGCTCGAAAGGACCCTCGTGGCTGCCGCCGCCGATCCCGCCTCCTCCGACTCCACCGCCGACGACCTCCCCACCGTCACCGGGCAGATCCCCACCATCACCGGCGCCATCCCGGTCATGGAGGACGAGGCCGATCACGATCAGGCGCATCTGCCCTCCGAGGACGAGCTGCGAGGGACCCGCGGCAAGGTCACCGCCATGGTGATCGTGGTGCTGACCACGCTCAGCGCGATCGGCCCGCTGGCCACCGACATGTACATCCCGGCCTTCCCGGACGTGGCCAACGATCTCGCGACCTCGGCCTCGCGGATGCAGCTGACCATCACGGCTTTCTTCCTGGGGACGGCGAGCGGTCAGGTGGTGGCCGGACCGCTCTCGGACCGCATCGGCCGCCGCGGCCCGCTGCTGCTGGGCATCGTGCTGTGCCTGCTCGCCTCGATCGGCTGCGCCCTCGCCCCGAGCGTCGAGGTGCTGCTGGTGCTGCGCGTGATCCAGGGCATCGGCGGCGGCTTCGGCATGGTGCTGGGACGCGCCGTGCTCATCGACATGACCGACGGCCCCGAGCTGTTCCGGATCATGAACGTCATGCAGGGCGTGGGCGGCGTCGCCCCGATCGTCGCCCCGTTGCTGGGCGGCCTCATCCTGCTGGTCGGCCAGTGGCGGGAGATCTTCTTCGTCATCGCCGCGATGTCGCTGCTCTCGCTGCTGGGGGTGCTGTTCCTGATCCCCGAATCGCTGCCGGTCTCGCGCCGGCACTCCGGGGGCTTCCACACCTTCCTGCGCAACGCCGGAACCCTGCTGCGCCGACGGATCTTCGTCGCGTACATGCTGGTCAACGCCTTCTCCGCCTTCGCGCTCATGGCATACGTCTCCGCCAGCTCCTTCGTGGTCCAGGAGATGCTGGGCTTCACCTCGAGCGAATACTCGGTGAGCTTCGCGATCAACTCCTGCGGCATGATGGCGATGTCGCTGCTCTCGGCGCGCCTGACCCGCACGATCCATCCGCGCCGCCTCATCCGCGTGGGCCTGATCGTGGTGTCGCTGGCGAGCTTCTCGCTCCTGATCGGCAGTCTCTTCCTCGACACCCCGGCCTGGATCGTGCTGCCGGCGTTCTTCTTCACCGTCGCCCCGCAGGGTCTGATCTTCGGCAACGGCGGCGCCCTGGCCAGCAACGAGGCGCGGGAGTTCGCGGGCACAGGATCCGCGATGCTGGGACTGGGCTTCTCCTTCGCCGCGTCCGTCGCCGCGCCGCTGGTGGGCATCGCCGGCACCCACTCGTCCTTGCCGATGGCGATCGCGATGGTGGTCGGGGTGACGATCTCCGGCACCTTCTTCGTGCTGGCCGGGCGGGGGAGCGGCACCCCGAACCCGCACGCCGCGGCGCACTGAGGACCTCTCGTAGGGCTGCGGCGGACCGCACGGGGCGCAGGGGACCGGCGGTGGCACCAGCGATACTGGCGGGATGATCCTGCCCTCGGTGCGCGACCCGCGGATGGTGACGATCCGCCGCGGCGGCACGCTGCGCGACGAGGACCACCACCTGCTGGCCCGCTGGGCGGCCGACTGCGCCGAGCACGTGCTGGAGCTGTTCGAGTCCGAGCATCCGCAGGACCGGCGCCCGCGCGCGGCGATCGAGGCGGCTCGCGCCTGGGCGGACGGCGAGCTGAGCATGATGCGGGCGCGGGCCGCCGGCGGTCATGCGATGGGTGCGGCCCGACCTCTGCGCGGGGCCGCCCGATGCGCCGCCTACGCCGCGGGCCAGGCCGCCTGCGTCGGGCACGTGGCGGAGCACGACCTGGGCGCTGCGGCGTATGCCATCAAGGCGGTGCGGGCTGCGGACGGCCCTGAGGACCGGGAAGCCGGCCGGGCCGAGCGCGACTGGCAGCGCGCGCAGCTGCCGGCGACCATCCGCGACCTGGTGCTCGAGGATCAGCAGCGCCGCGATGCGATCTGCTGGCACGTCTTCACCGCCTGACCCGCCGTCGGTGGTGCACCGAGACAGGACACGGGCGCGATGCGCTCGACGGGCTGGCTCACGGCGCCCCTCTCGACCCCGACACGCGTCGCCGATAATGTACGTTATGTAAAGTACGCGAGCACGCGCCCCTCCCGAGGGCGTCATGAGCGCCCGCGAAGCCGCTGCCCTCGGCGTCGGTCGGTATCGGCTTGAGGTCCCCGCCCGGTGCTGACAGCATCTGTCGGATGATCGGTTCGCAGAACACTCTCCGCGCCGCCGTCTTCCTCGGACTGAGCGTCGACGGGCGCATCGCCCGGCCCGATGGCGATCTCGAATGGCTGATCAGCCGCGGCGCCGCCGCCGGCGACGCCGGCTTCACACCCTTCCTGGAATCGGTCGACGCGCTGGTGATGGGCCGCAAGACCTACGAGGCCATCGCCCCGGAGGAGCACTGGCCCTATCAGGATCGGCCCGTGCACGTGATCAGCACGACCCTCACCACCGACCACGATCCGCGGATCACCGTCCACCGCTCCCCCGAGGCTGCCGTCGATGCGCTGCAGCGGGACGGTCACCAGCGCGTCTACGTCGACGGCGGCGAGACCGTCAGGTGGTTCCTCGCCGCCGAGCTCGTCGACGAGCTCACGCTCTCCCAGGTCCCCGTGCTGATCGGCGACGGCCCCTCGCTCTTCGGGCCTCTCGGAGGCGATGTGCACCTCGAGCACGTCCGCACCGCGGTGCTCGACGGTGGCATGGTCCAGACCACCTACCGCGTCGCAGGTGGACCGATGTCGCCCGCCGCGGAGCAGGCCGGGAACCGCTCGCCGGGCTGATCCTGCCGCGTCGCCGCAGGTGTCGAGTCAGAACGCCGCGACCGCCGCGCTGCCGCCGTCCCACCGGGCGACCAGCCGCACGGTGCCGTCGAGGTCGCCGAGCGTCCGCGCGATCGTGAACGGTGCTCCGTCCAGCAGCTCCTCGGCGCTGGGCGGCACCTCACCCTCGTCGACCTCGAGCGCGAGCGTCACCGTCGGCTCCCGGTGCTCGACCGTGCGCCCCTCGGCATCCACGACCTCGATCCGCGCCTGCTCCTGCTCGCCGCTCAGTGCCCGGCGGAAGCAGTCCAGCGCCACCTCGTCCTGCAGGCCGTCGTACACGAAACGCTGCCCGAGCACCGAGTGCTCCATCGTCCCGACCAGCGCCTCCGCCGCTCCCTCGGCATCCCCGAGCGGCGCGCTACGATAGGTGAGCGGCAGGTGGTAGACGGTCTCACAGAGCTGGACGAGGTGGCATTCGACGCCCACCTCCCCCGCGGGGTCGTCGAAGCGGTAGGCGCCGAGCACCTGCGGCTCCCCCGCCTCTCCCCAGGGCCGGGACTCGAGGAGGGCGCGGAGCATCTCGGGCTTGGACGGGGTGAGCTGGGCCTGATGGAGGATCGCCATGGCACCACGGTAGTCCGTCTTTCGGCAGGACACCGCGCGACGTCGTCCTGGTGAACATCCGTCCAGAACTCACCGACTCGTCATACGCTGTTCACCATGACGACACAGCCGCCCGCGCCGGACGACTATCGCCCCCTCCCGATGCGCCGGATCGCGCTGGGACTGATCGGCCTGGCCCTCGGCATCGTCGTGATCTCCCTGGTCTTCCTCACCGCGCACCAGCGCACCACAGGGCTGCTCTCGCAGAACCTGCACACGGTGTTCTGGTACTTCGACGTGGGGCGGGAGTACAACGTCGCGACCTGGTTCAACTCCGGGCTGTGGCTGCTCATGGGCGTCCTCGCCGTCGCGATCGCGCTCTTCCGGCCGCCGCTGCGTCGTTCCTGGTGGCTGCTGGCGGTGGTGGCGCTGTTCGCCTCGATCGACGAGTACCTCGAGGTGCACGAACGGCTCGATGTGCCCGGCAACCGGCTGATGGAGCGGCTGCCGTTCGACCTCGGGTTCAGCTGGGTCCTGCTCGGGGCCCCGTTGGGCCTCGCGATCGCCCTGCTCCTGCTGCGCCTGGTGCTGTCCCTCCCTTCGCGCGCCCGCGCCGGGATCGTGCTGGGCGGAGCGCTGTTCCTGGTCGGCGCCCTCGGCGTGGAAACCCTCAACGGCCTCGTCCTGGCCCGTCACGACGGCCTCGTGACCAATGCCTTCCTCTACGGGACGATGATCGAGGAGCTGTGCGAGATGAGCGGGCTCTCGATCGCCCTGGCGGCACTCCTGGGCACGGTCCAGCGCGACCGCGTCCAGGGCACCCTGCGCCTGGATCCCGCGGTGCGCCGCAGCACGGTCACCGCTCCCCCACCTGTGCACTTCGTCGCCTGAGCTCCTCCGGAGCATCGGAGTGCCCCCGCTCCCCCAGCACGATCTCGCGATCGATCCGTCCGTCCTCCATCCGGATCACCCGGTGTGCCTGCGCGGCGACCTCGATGTCATGGGTGACCAGCAGGATCGATGTCCCGCTGCGGTTGACCGCGGCGAGGGCGTCGAGCACGGCGCCGGTCGCCTCCGAGTCGAGAGCTCCGGTCGGCTCGTCGGCCAGGAGCACCGGGGGTCGGTTGATCAGCGCGCGGCAGATGGCCGCGCGCTGCAGCTGTCCGCCCGAGGCCTCCGCGACGCCCCGGTCGGCGAGCTCGGCGACGCCGAGCCGGGTCATCAGCTCGCGAGCCCGAGTCAGGATCGCGGAGCGCGGCTCCCGGCGCGCCAGCAGCCCGGGCAGCACCACGTTGTCCAGGAGGGTCAGGTGGCGCAGCAGGTTGATCTGCTGGAACACGATCCCGATCCCGATCAGCCGACGCCGGGCGAGCTCCTTCTCGGTGGCCGTGGTGAGGTCCGCGCCGTCCAGCGAGACGGTGCCGGCATCGGGGCGGTCGAGACCCGCCAGGGAGTGCAGCAGGGTCGATTTCCCGCTCCCGGACGGCCCCATCACGGCCAGGAGCTCGCCGTCGGCGAGGTCGAGGTCGATGCCGTGCAGAACGGTGGACCCGCCGAGCCGCCGCTCGAGGCCGCGGGCTCGCAGGAGGGGTGGGCGGGTGGCGATGGTGGTCATGGCGAGGGGCTCCTCATCCGCTGGTCAGGGTGGTGCGCACCGAAGCGGCGCGCAGGGGCAGGGTGGCGAGCAGGGCGGCCGCGACGACCGCGAGGGCCAGGACCAGGGGCAGGCCCACGCCGGCCAGGAGCGGGCTGGTCACCAGGTCGATCCGGCTGGCGCCCTGGAACAGATGGGCGAGCCCGCCGAACATCACCTCCAGGACCATGTTGAACAGGCCCTGTCCGATGGTCAGCGCTGCGAGCACCCCCAGCGGCACCCCGAGGGCGAGGGCGGCGAGCAGGCGGGTGAGGTACGGGGTCCGCAGATCCCCGATGCCGGCGCCCAGAGCGCGCTGGATCGCGATCTCCTCGGCGTCCGCCGCGAGCCAGAGCCGGGAGATCATGACCGCGAACAGGGCGGCGAGACCGATGGCGGAGAGCACCGCGATCATCGCGGTGGCGGCCATGCGCTCGGCGATCGGTCCGATCTGCTGGTCGTGGACGACGTCCATCTGCTCGATCCGCGCGCCGGGCAGTGCCGCGGCGAGGTCCTCGGCGGTCGCCTCCGCGTCCGTCCCGGGCGCCAGGGCGATCTCGACCGCGGACCACATGATCTGCTCGCCGTCCGTGGGCAGCTGGGCCTTCGCCGTGATCCCTCCGTGGGTGATGTCCTGGTAGGCGCCCACGACGGTGAGCAGGCGACCTTCCTCGCCGACCGCCACCGGCAGCTCCTCCCCCACCACGGCACCGGTCTCGATGAGGGCCAGCAGGGACAGGGCGATCTCGTCCTCCGCGCGCGGCGCGCGGCCCTCGGCATAGGTGACGGGGAGGGTCTCGTGGTCCCCGTTCTCGACCGGCAGGGCGACGGTGGTGCCCTCGGCGGTGTCGACGAGATGCCGGGTGGTGACCCGTCCGATCCGCTGGTCCACCCGGGGGTCGGCGGACGTGCTCGCGAGGGCGGCGCGGTGCAGCTCCTCGCTGCCGGCCCCGGTGTGCTGGATCCCCACCCGCAGATCCACCCCGCCCAGACCCACCTGGGAGGCGAAGCTCGGCGCGGCCAGGGTGGTCGCGGCGCTGATCGGCACGATGACGAGGAAGGAGCAGACGGCGAACACCGTGACGAGCAGGACCGTGCCCCCGCCCCGACGCCGCAGGGCCATCAGTCCCTGGGTCACTCCGGCGGGCAGGGGCGAGCGGTGCAGCCGCAGCCGGCCGGAGGCCGACGCCCTCCGCGCGGCGGGAGGACGCAGCGCGTCCAGGGCGCTGCCCCGCGCGGTGCGGCGCAGCAGGCCGGAGACGATGCCGAGCACCGCGAGGACCAGGCCGGCGGCCACGAGGGCGGGGACCAGGATCACGCCGTCGCCGTCGAGCTCACCGACGTACTCGCGCAGCGGGGAGGACATCACCGGCTCCAGCAGCACCCCGCCCAGCAGCCCGGCCGCCCCGGCGGACACCGCGACGGCACCGTAGACCAGCAGGTACACGCGCCTGATGTCCCGGGCCGGGATGCCGATGGCCGTCATCACGGCGATCTCCCGACGGTCTCGCTGGAGGGCTGTGCGCAGCGCCAGACGCAGGCACAGCAGGCCCACGACCAGCACCATCGCGGCGCCCAGCAGCACCACGGCGGCCACGAGGCCCTCGCTGATCACGGTGAAGAGCAGGAAGCCGGAGCGGTCCAGCATCGGCCCGGCCGTCGGCATCCCGCCCTCCTGGTAGGCGTTGCGGAGCACGGGGATCTCGGTGGTCGGGTCATGGACCCAGAAGCCGATGAGGTGCTCGAGGGACCCGGTGCGCGCGGCGACCTGCGTGAAGTCCTCCTCGCTGACGGCCAGACGCTTCGAGCTCGCGATGGCCGTGTTCATGATGGAGTCCCGGACGAAGCCCGCCACCGTGAGGTCGTGGCGGAAGCCGTCGGGCGCCGTGATGGTCACGACGTCGCCCACCTCGAGGGAGTCCTCGATCCGGTACATCACCGGCAGGTGGATCGTGCCGGGCGCGACCTCGTTCAGCGGATCTCCGTCCAGGTCCAGCAGCAGGTCCCGCTCGTCCCCCGGCACCATGAGCGAGTTCTGCTGCACGCTGTGCTCCTGGCTCCGGCCGTCGAACGCCAGCTGGGCGCCGTCGAGCCCGAGCAGCGGGGTGACCCGGTGCGCGGCGACCTCGGGCCGCGAGGCGGCGAAGTCGTCGACCGTCGCGGGATCGAGCGCACCGGAGTGCATCTGCGCGAGGTGCGGTGCGTCGGCCTGCTGGACCAGGGTCTCCCCCGCCCCGGCGAGGCGTGTGATGAGGGCGGCGCCCGCACAGGCGAGCAGCACCGAGAGCGTCAGCAGCGCCGCCAGGGTCGCCGCGACCGCTCGATCTCCGCGCAGCGTGCGCCGCGCCATCCTCAGCAGCATGCCCGGCCCCTCCCCGTGGGGCACCGCCCGTCGCGGCGCCGACGCGGCCAGGCTAGGACTGCTCCCGGGCGGTGAACAGGCCGATCAGAGCATCGAGGGAAGGTGTCCGGAGATCCCCCGGAGCCTCCAGGGGGACACCTGGGGTGTGGAGCAGGAAGGCCCTCACCCCGGCGGCGACAGCGGCCTCCACGTCCGCCGGTCGGTCACCGACGGCGAAGCACGCCTCCGGGTTCAGGGCGTGCCGTTCCAGCAGCGCGCGGATCATCGAGGGCGAGGGCTTGCGGGCGTACCCGTCGCCGGGGCACACCAGATCGTCGATCGGGAGCTCGAGGGCGTCGATCAGGGCGAGCGCGCTGGCACGGTCGCGGTGGGTGGCCACGAGGTTCAGCCCGTCGGCTCCGCGCACGGCCGCCAGCAGCGCGCGGGCGCCTGCCATGACCGGCGGCGGACGGTGGGTCCACAGCTCCTTGGTCTGCTCGTAGGCCGCTCGGAGGTGAGCGGCGGGCACGCCGTGGCGCGAGGCGAGGGTGTCGATGGCCCGGGAGCTCGAGACCCGAGTCAGCAGGGCGACCTCGTGCAGCAGCTCCGGGCCGGGCCGCGGGTCGATCGCCCCGGCGAGCGCCCGGTCGACGTCGGGGTAGGTGTCCACGAGGGTCCCGCCCAGGTCCCAGATCATCGCGCGCATGAGCGCAGTGTGACAGCTCGCGCGTCGATTCGCCGCTCGCCTCCCGCGCGGTGTTCACTGCTCGTGTGCCCCTGATCGACGAGCTGCTGCAGCTCTCCGTCCCCGTGCTCCTCCTGCTCGTGGGGGCGGCCTTCGTGGCGGGCTGGGTGGATGCCGTCGTCGGCGGCGGCGGGCTGATCCAGCTGCCGGCGATGCTCACCGCGCTGCCGGCGGAGGCCTCGACCGGGACGGTGCTGGGCACCAACAAGGTCCCCTCCGCGGCAGGGACCGCGGTCTCGACCTGGACCTACATCCGCCGGATCACCCCGGTGGCGGCGACGGTGGTGCCGCTGGTGGTCTGCGCGCTCCTGGGCAGCTCCGCCGGGGCCGCGATGGCCTCGCTGATCCCGCGGCCCTGGCTCTCCCCCGTCGTGCTGGTCGCCGTGGTGGCGGTGGGGCTCTACACGCTGCTGCGCCCCGCGATGGGACTCGAGCACGCGCCGCGGCACACCGGCCGCGCGCATGCCGTGCGCGCCGGCGGGATCGGCGCCGCGGTGGGCGTGTACGACGGGATGCTGGGCCCGGGGACCGGGAGCTTCTTCCTCATCGCGATGGTCGCCGTGCTCGGGTACGGGTTCCTCGAGGCGAGCGTGCACGCGAAGCTCGCGAACCTCACCACCAACGTCGGCGCCCTGCTGGTCTTCGGTCTGCAGGGCGAGGTGTGGTGGGCGCTCGGAGCGCTCATGGCCCTGGCCAACGTGCTCGGGGGCTTCCTCGGGGCGACGCTCGCGCTCCGCCTCGGCTCGCGCTTCGTGCGGATCGTCTTCCTCGTCGTCTCCGGCGTCCTGGCGGTGCGGCTCGCGATCGACTCCGTGGCGCTGTTCACCTGAGCGTCGACGGCGGAGGGAATAGTCCCAGCGCACGCACCGTTGAAGGGGGCGTCACCATCCGCCGCCCGGTCCGGCGGCCCGTTGCCCGGAGGTCATCATGGATCCCACGTCACTGTTCAGCTACGAGCGCCATGTCGATTCGCGAGCCCTGCACGGACGCACGCTCCTGGTCACGCTCGGGGCGTTCAGCGATGCCGGCGGCGCACAGGACCTCATCGACGACCACGTCCTGAACACCCTGCCCAGCCGCGTGGTGGGCCGGCTGGACATCGACCAGGTCTACGACTACGCCGGGCAGCGCCCGGAGGTGACCCTCGAGCTCGACCACTTCGAGGACTACCGTCGGCCCGAGATCCTGCTGCACGAGGTCACCGGCACCGACGGGGAGACCTTCTTCCTGCTCACCGGCCCGGAGCCGTCCTTCCAGTGGGAGCGCGTCGCCCAGGCGCTGCGCATCGTGGTGGACCAGCTGGGCATCGAGCGCACGCTGCTGGTGCAGGGCTTCCCCGCACCGGTCCCCCACACCCGCGAGCTGCCCGTGACGCGCTTCGCGGGCTCCCCGGACTCGATCGCGGTGCGCCGCACCATGCCGGGCACCTTCCGCCTGCGGTCGCCGTTCACGGCGCTGCTCACGCTCCGCCTGGCCGAGGCCGACCACGAGGTGGTGGGCCTGGTGGTGCACGTGCCGCAGTACCTGCACGAGATGTCCTATCCCGATGCCGCGATCGCGCTGCTCAGCGCCGTCGGCCAGGAGAACGGCCCCCATCTCCCGCTCGATGCGCTCGAGGCCCAGGCCGCGCCGGTGCGCGAGGCCGTCGCCGCCCAGATCGGCGCGGCCCCGCAGCTGCAGGAGATGGTCGCGGAGCTCGAGCAGCGCTTCGACCGGATGATCACCGCCGGCGGCGGCGCGGAGGTCCCGACGGCCGACGACATCGCCGCCGAGGTCGAGCAGTATCTCGCGGGCTTCGCCGAGGATCCCTCCGCGGAGGAGGACGACACCCCGGAAGACGGCGGCCCCGCGCTCTGAGGCCGAGGGCTCGGCGCAGGGGCCCCAGCGGTTCAGCGCAGCGAGATCGGCTCCGTCACCGGGCGCCCCGGCGCCGGGTCCGCGACGGCCCGGACGCGGGAGCCGGTCAGCGTGACGTCGCCGGCGAGGGTGGTCAGGTGGGCGGTGTCCGCCGCGTCCCGACCCGTCGAGATCGGCACCATCGCCTCCCGCGGCGCCAGGCCGGTCGCGTCCAGCACCAGCCACCGGCCGTCGATCAGCGCCTCGACCACCAGGTGGAAGTCCATCGGATCCAGACCCGGGGCGTACACCGTGGTGCAGCGGGCGGGGATGCCGGCGGCGCGCAGCAGGGTCGCGGTGAGGTGCGCGAAGTCGCGGCAGACGCCGCGCCGGGCGAGGTAGCTGGTGTACGCGCAATG
Organism: Brachybacterium sp. YJGR34; assembly: GCF_003347015.1. Classification (GTDB taxonomy): domain Bacteria; phylum Actinomycetota; class Actinomycetes; order Actinomycetales; family Dermabacteraceae; genus Brachybacterium. The sequence goes on along the minus strand of NZ_PNFB01000007.1, from coordinate 86,211 downwards.
GCGGATCGAGCTGGATCCGGGCACGTACTCCAGGTGCCCGTGCACCCAGTCGACGACCGCGCGGGCCGCGAGGATCCCGCGGCGCCGCCCCACCACCTCCTGGGAGAGCGCCGCGAACCGCCCGACCTCGCAGTAGCGGGAGGAGCGCAGATGCTCCGACGCGGTGATCTCCGCGACCCGTGGCGACGGCCCTCGGTTCGTGACGCGGGCGCCGTAGCGGATCTCCACCGTGCCCGCCGGCAGGTCGCGCACGCGGTGCAGCCGGTTGCCGAAGCGGTCGCGGGCCTCCGTCACCGGACGCTCGGCACCGCCCGCCCGCACGCTCAGGCTCTCCTCCTCCACCGGCACCCCGGAGACGGCCATCCGCAGAGCGACATCGGTCCCTGCGGCGACCTCGATCCGCATCCACGCCAGCACCCGTCGCTCCACTCCGACAGTGTCCGCCATCCGCACCGCGAGCGGCCCCGCCGCGCCTTTGCCCCGGAGGTGAGACCGGACATAGGGTTGTGAGGGAGTCGACAGCGGCTCGTGGACCCCGGCGACGGAGACGGCGACGTCTTCGCGGCCGTCTCCCGCTCGCGCGACGCTCCACCGGACCCTGCGGGATCAGGGGCCGAGCGCCCCGCCGCCTCCCGGCCCCCATACCCGAGAACCACCCCTGATGAGAAGGACACCCCGCACCATGACGGACACCCCTGCCCGCCCGCTCGGCATCGCGATGATCGGATATGCCTTCATGGGCCGCGCCCATTCCCAGGCGTGGCGCACCGTCGCCGCCGCCTTCGACGTCCCCGAGATCGCACGCCGTGTGATCGTGGGGCGCGACGAGGACGCGGTGGCCGAGGCCGCGCACCGACTGGACTGGGAGGAGCACTCCACCGACTGGCGGGCGGTGATCGCGCGCGAGGACATCGACGTCGTGGACATCTGCACTCCCGGGTTCCTGCACGCCGAGATCGCGATCGCGGCGCTCGAGGCGGGCAAGCACGTGCTGTGCGAGAAGCCGCTGGCCAATGACACCGCCGAGGCCGAGGCGATGGTCCGCGCCGCGGAGGCCGCGACCGCCCGCGGCCAGGTCGCGGCGCTGGGCTTCACCTACCGCCGGATCCCGGCGCTGGCCCTGGCACGGCAGTTCGTCCAGGACGGGAAGCTGGGCGAGATCCGCCAGCTGCGCGCCGCCTACCTGCAGGACTGGCTCGTCGACGCCGAGGCTCCGATGAGCTGGAGGCTGCGCAAGGAGTCCGCCGGCTCCGGGGCGCTGGGGGACATCGGCTCCCACGCCATCGATCAGATCCAGCACCTCGCGGGACAGCGCGTCACCGCGGTGCGCGGGCGCCTGGCCACGCTGGTGCCGGAGCGTCCGGGGCCGGACGGCCCGGAGCCGGTCACGGTCGACGACGCCGCCTGGGCGAGCCTCGAGCTGGACGGCGGAGCCGTGGCCTCCGTCGAGGTCTCCCGCATGGCGACCGGTGCGAAGAACCAGCTCACGGTCGAGGTGTACGGCACCCGCGGCGCGCTCCGCTTCGATCTCGAGAACCCCAACGAGCTGTGGTTCCTCGACGCCACCGCCCCGATCGCCCAGCAGGGCTACACGCGCGTGCTCGTCACCGAGCCCGAGCACCCCTATCTCGAGGCCTGGTGGCCGCAGGGCCACGTGCTGGGCTGGGAGAACGCCTTCAGCAACCAGGCCCGCGACCTGCTGGTCGCGATCCGGGACGGCCAGGACGCGCCCTACTCCCCCAGCTTCCGGGACGGCCTGGACCTCCAGCGCGTGCTGGACGCGGTCATCGCCTCCGACGCCGCCGACGGCGCGACGATCACCCTCTGACCCCTCCCGACGCCCCACCACGAAGGAGACCCCTCACCATGGCTCATCCGCACACCCTGTTCACCGGCCAGTGGGCCGATCTGACGCTCGACGAGGTCGCCGGCCACGCCGCGTCCTTCGGCTACGACGGCCTCGAGATCGCCGTCTCCGGGGAGCACCTGGACGCCTCCCGCTGGGACGACGACGACTACATCGCCGAGCGCCTCGGCATCCTGGAGAAGCACGGGCTGAAGGTCTGGGCGATCTCGAATCATCTCAAGGGCCAGGCCATCTGCGACGACCCGATCGACTTCCGCCACCAGGCGATCGTCGGCTCCGCGGTGTGGGGCGACGGCGATCCCGAGGGGGTCCGGCAGCGTGCCGCCGAGGACATGAAGAACACCGCCCGCCTCGCGCAGAAGCTCGGGGTGGACACCGTCATCGGCTTCACCGGCTCGAAGATCTGGAAGTACGTGGCGATGTTCCCGCCGGTCTCCCAGGACGTCATCGACGACGGATACCGCGACTTCGCCGAGCGCTGGAACCCGATCCTCGACGTCTTCGACGAGTGCGGCGTGCGCTTCGCCCACGAGGTGCATCCCTCGGAGATCGCCTACGACTACTGGACCACCCAGCGCACCCTCGAGGCCGTGGGGCACCGCCCGGCCTTCGGGCTGAACTGGGACCCTTCCCACTTCATGTGGCAGGAGATCGACCCGGTCTCCTTCATCACCGACTTCTCCGACCGGATCTACCACGTGGACTGCAAGGACATCCGCGTGCGCGTCACCGGGCGCAACACCCGCCTGGGATCTCACCTTCCCTGGGGCGACCCGCGCCGGGGCTGGGACTTCGTGTCCTTCGGCCGCGGTGACGTGCCCTGGGACGCCGCCTTCCGCGCGCTGCGGCACATCGGCTACGAGGGTCCGATCTCGATCGAGTGGGAGGACGCCGGTATGGACCGCCTCCACGGCGCGCAGGAGGCGCTCGAGGTGCTGCGCTCCCTGGACTATCCCGTGGCCGAGGGCTCCTTCGACGACGCCTTCAGCAACCAGGGCTGAGGGACGCCGTGACGAGCTCGCGCCCCGCCGATGAGCGCGGGGCCTTCGCCGAGACCTTCCTCGCGCTGGGCCCCGAGGCGCCGACCATCCTCCCCGGCTGGGACGCGCTGGATCTGCTGGAGCATCTCCTGCTGCGCGAGGCGGCGCCGCATCTGATGGTCGGCGCGCTGCTCCCGGGGGCGGTGGGCCGCCGTGCCGTCGCGGCCCGGGAGCAGCTGCGCACCACACCGTGGGAGCAGCTCGTCGGGCGCTTCGCCGACGGTCCCCCGCCCCTGTCCCCCACCGGGCGGGTGGACGCCCTGACCGGCCAGGGCGAGCTGCTGATCCACCACGAGGATCTGCGCCGCGCCCAGGACGGCTGGGAGCCGCGCCGACTCCCCCCGGAGATCAGGGCCGATGCCTGGCGCGCCACGGGACTGATGGCGCGGGCGATGCGGGTGCCGGCCGAGGTCATCCTGGTCTCCCCGCACGCCGGACGCCGGGTGGGCTCGCGCCGTGCCGCGGGCGGCCTGCGCGTGCACGGCGAGGAGATCGAGCTGCTGCTGTGGGTCACCGGACGCGACGAGGTCGCACGCGTGCGGATCGACGGCGACACCGGCGGCCTGCGAGCCCTGGAGGAGGGCCGTCGGGGGTTCTGAGCGCGCCGGCGCGGGATCAGCCGCGCTCGAGCAGGAACAGGCGCGGGTGGTGCCCCTTCTGGAAGAAGCGGTGCTCCTCCCGCAGCCGCCATCCCGCCGGGCGTGCGGCGAGCACACGATGCATCCGTGTGATCTCGTGGGTGAGCACTCCCATCCGCGCGCGCGGCGCGGCGAGCTCCGCGCCGCGCCGCAGCAGGTCCGCGAGCAGCTGCTCGTTCTCCGCGTGCTCCCCATGGAGGGTCCCCCACGGCGGGTTCGTGACCATACGGGTGAAGCCGGGCTCGATCTCCAGCTCGCGCACGTCGCCGATCAGCCAGTCGATCCGGCCCCGTCGCCGCGCGGCGCGCTGGTGGAGGCGCGCCGCGTCGATCGCCGCGGGCTCGAGGTCCGTCCCCACCGCGCGCGCCGGGGCGACATCGTGCAGCTGCTCGATGAGGAAGGTGCCCGATCCGCAGGTCATGTCCAGCACGGAGTCCTCCGCGCCCACCTGCAGCAGGTCCAGCACGGTCGCCGCGATCGTCGCGTTCACGGCACCGGGGTAGTTCACCGTGCGCCAGGCCCGGGTCGCCAGCGGACGGGGCGTGGTGCGCAGCATCACCTGCCAGGTGCCGGGCGCCCCGCCGCGACGCACCCGTGCCACCAGATCGCCCTCGGGATCCGTGCTCACGCCGGTGCGCTCGGCGAGGGCCTCGGCCACGCGGCGCATCTCGGGGGTGTCGGAGCCGGCGGCCTCCAGGCGCAGGCCCTGGAAGCGCTGGCGCGGGCGCTGGCGCTCCACGTCGGCCCACAGCTCCCCCAGCCGCTGCTGGACGGAGGTCTCGAGCAGCTCGCGGGGGCGGCGCGCCGGGACGGTGAGGCCGGTGAACGCCGAGACCACCCGGCGCAGGCCCCGGACCGCGTCGAGGTCGTCGGTGACGAGCGCGAGCTCCGTCGGCCCGACGGTGCGGACGAGGCCGAGGGGCCGCGCCTCCTGCAGCGCGCTGTCCGCGCAGCCCTCGAGCACCTCGAGCACCAGATCGTGGGTGATCCGCGTCATCGTCTCCCCTCTCCGGTCGATGTGAGGACGATCCCCGCAGGTTATCGCCCGTCGCGGCACCGGGAGACCAGGTGCGGTCGGTAGACTCCTCCTGTGTTCATCGTGAGTGTGTGTTCCCTGAAGGGCGGCGTCGGCAAGACGTCCGTGACCCTGGGCCTGGCTTCTGCCGCCCTGCACCAGGGGGTGAACGCGCTCGTGATCGACCTCGATCCCCAGGGCGATTCGACCCTCGGTCTGCTGGGTGAGCCCGCGAGCACCCTCGACATCGCCGAGGTGATGTCCTCTCCCCGCACGGAGACCATCGACCGTGCGATCATCCCCACCCCGTGGGCGGAGGGTGCCTCCTCGCACCTGGACATCATCCCCGGCTCCAACCGCTCCTCGGTGATGGACTCCCCCGCGCCGAGCCCCAAGGACGTGCGCCGGCTGCACGCGGCGCTGGACAAGCGCACCCACCAGTACGACGTGGTGCTCATCGACTGCCCGCCCTCCCTCAACGGTCTGACCCAGATGGCGCTGGCCGCCTCGGACCGCTCCCTGGTGGTCGCCGAGCCCGGCTTCTTCGCGGTGACCGCGGCGGACCGTGCTCTGAAGCTCGCCACCGAGATGCGCGAGGACGGCGTGGCGCCGCGCCTGCAGCCGCTGGGACTGGTCGTCAACCGCTACCGGCCGCGCTCCGTCGAGCACCAGTACCGCCTCGCGGAGCTGCGGGAGCTCTTCGGCGACTCCGTGCTCGAGCCGGTCATCGAGGAGCGGGTGGGGCTGCAGCAGGCCCAGGGCGGCGCCGTGCCGCTGCACCGCTACGAGGGCGCCTCCGGCGCGCGCCTCACCGAGGACTTCGACGCCCTGCTGACCACGGTCATGGACTCGCGCCAGAACTCCTGAGCGGCCGCTCCCCCACCTCGCACGACGACGCGGCGATCCCCTTCCCCGGGGATCGCCGCGTCGTCGTCGGTGGTGGCGCTCAGCCGGCCTGGCGGGAACGGCGGCGCGCGGCCAGCTCGTCCTGCAGGGCGAGGGCGGCGTCGTCCGCCGGATCGACGCCGGGGAGCACGGCGAGGTCGTTCTCCACCTCGCGCCAGACGCGCCCGACGGCGATGCCGAACACGCCCTGGCCGCCCTGGACCAGATCGAACATGTCCTCGGCGGAGGTGCACTCGTAGACGGAGGCGCCGTCGCTCATGAGGGTGATGCCGGCGAGGTCGTCGATCCCGCGCTCGCGCAGCGCGCCGACGGCGATGCGGATCTGCTGCAGGGAGACGCCGGTGTCGAGCAGACGCTTGACGACCTTCAGCACGAGGATGTCGCGGAAGCCGTACAGGCGCTGGCTGCCCGAGCCGTGCGCGGCGCGGACGCCGGGCTCGACCAGACCGGTGCGGGCCCAGTAGTCCAGCTGCCGGTACGTGATGCCCGCGGCCTTGCAGGCGGCCGGGCCTCGGTATCCGAGCTCGCCGGGGGTGTCCACCAGGTCGTCGAAGAGCACGCCCTGGGCGGGCTCAGCAGGCACGGTGGACTGCTCGGTGCGATCGTCGCCGCGGGTGTCGTTCACAGCTGCCTCCGGGTTCCGGCTCTCCGAGGGGGAAGGGCGAGAGCACCTGCCCAGCGTAGCGCGTGGCATGCGGAGTCCGACAGCAACGCGCCGCATGAGGATCACGACGAGATGACGGCCCTCGGTCCGCGCTGACCGCCCGTCCTGCTATCGCTCGCCGGCTCGCCGCAGGTCGATCAGTCCTCCCGCAGCTTGGTGCGCAGCACCGCCCCGTGGAGGGTGATCATCGACTCCCCCAGGTCGCGCGTGAAATCTTCCGCCTCACCGCGCGCCGCGGAGTCCCCGGAGCGGGAGCGGGAGCGGGCCACGGAGCGGATCATGTGGGCCTCGCGCTCGGCGGAGGTCCGCAGCATCACCAGGTGGCGCGGGTGCAGGCCCTCGTCGGCGAGATCCCGGGCGGAGGTCACGATCTCCAGCTCGGTCGCGCTGTAGAAGAGCGCGCCCTCGGCAAGCAGCCCGAACTGCTCGAGCTCGAGGAGGAAGTCCTCGTCCACGGCCGCCTGCCGGGCGAGACCGCGCCGATCCAGCCGCACGGCCTGCAGGGTAGAGCTGGGGCCCGGCAGCGAGGCGATCGAGGTGACCTCGGAGTCGACGCCGTGCTCGAGCAGATGCTCCTTGATGACCTTGAGCGGCCAGAAGCGGTCCCGCTGGGCTCGGAGCACGAACCGCAGCCGGTCCACGTCCTCCCGCGAGTACTTGCGGTAGCCCGCGGCGGTCCGCTCGGGCGTGATCAGCCCCTCGTTCTCGAGGTAGTGGAGCTTGGAGTGCGCGAGCTCGGGGAACTCGTCGCGGAGGATCTCGAGCACCTGCCCGATGCTCAGCCGCGAAGCGGCGGACGGGCTGGGCCTGCGCGATGCGGAGGCCGCCATCGGGTCAGGCCGTCCCGAGGTACGGGTGGTAGGAGAGGCGGTACTTGCCGATCTGCACGTCCTGACCGGCCTGCAGGCGGGCCTCGTCGACCCGGTCCTTGCCGACGTAGGTGCCGTTGAGCGAGCCGAGGTCCCGCACCAGGAAGCCGTCGCCGTCACGGACGAAGGCGGCGTGCTTGCGCGAGACCGTCACGTCGTCGAGGAAGATCTCGCTCTGGGGATGGCGACCGGCGATCGTGGTCTCCGAGTCCAGCAGGAAGCGCGCACCGAGGTTCGGCCCCTTGCGCACGATGAGGAGCGCACTGCGGGGCGGCAGGTTCTCGATCGCCTGGCGGTCCTGGGACGAGAGCCCGGGCTCGCTCTCCTCCACGGGGTCGCTGGGCGAGATCGCGCTCAGCTTCGTCGTGTGGTCGAGACTCTCGTTGTTCCACTCGGTGTTCCCGGACACCTCGCACCCCTTCCTGGCCTGTGCGGACCGTGGACGATGAGCGCCCACGATACGGCCCCTCCATCCTCGCATGCTTCGGGCGCTCCACGGGCCCTCGAGACCGTCGGCGGATCAAGACTTGACGATCACTTGACCACCTCGGTGTGCTCCGGCTCCTCCAGCGGGACGGTCGCCTCGATGCGCACGTCGTCGTCGGCGACCACGGCGAGGGTCCCGCCGTCGGCGGCCACGGAGTCCGCGGCACCGCCGGGGATCCGCAGCGCGGGCTCCATGACGGCGGGGTCCCCGATCGCCCGGACGGTGTAGGGGGCCTCGAGCTCCGTGCCGTCCACCATCAGGGCCCCGTCGTCGGCGGTCGTGACAGCGGTCGAGGCGACCACGCGCACGTCGTCGATCTCGATGACCTCGGCCCCGGCGTTCCGCAGCTCCTGGATCACGCCGAGCAGCGTGGCGCTGCGCACCCCGCCGGCGGGGTCGTCGATGGAGACGACGATGCCGCGGCCCTGGGCGGGGGCCGTGCCGGCCAGGATCTCGAGGTCCTCGAGGCGCTTCTCGGCGGCGCTGCGGGCCGCCTCGTCGCCCTCCTGGCCGGAGGTCAGCGTCTCCAGGGTGTCCTCGAGCTCGGCGTTCTCGACCTCGAGGTCGGCCATGTGCCGGCCCGACTCGTCGAGCAGCCGCACCAGCTCCTGCTGGGAGACGCCGTCGAGGGAGTCGTCGCCCTGGCGCACCTGGGCCGCGATCGAGATCCCGAGCAGCAGGCACAGCAGGCCCACGATGAGCTGGGAGGCGGTCGCCTGCGGCCGCAGGGTCTCGCGCAGGCGCCGCCAGACCTCGCGCTGCTGCTCGGGGCTCTCCGGGGTGCGGGTCCCGTCGCTCATGAGCGGAAGAGCAGGCGCCTGATCGCCGCGGCGTTGGAGAAGATCCGGATGCCGAGCACCACGATCACCGCGGTGGACAGCTGCGCTCCCACCCCCAGCTGGTCCCCGAGGAACACCAGGAACGCGGCGATCGCGACGTTGAACAGGAAGGAGGTGATGAACACGTGGGCGTCGAAGGCGCCGTCGAGGCTCGCCCGCAGGCCGCCCGCGAGGGTGTCGAGCGCGGCGACCACGGCGATGGGGAGGTAGGGCTGGAGGACGGCGGGGACGTCGGGCTGGACGAGCACGCCCAGCACGATGCCCACCACCAATCCGATGATGGCGATCACGGGGTCTCCTCCTCGCTGCCGCTCGGCTCGGCGGCGTCGGTGGCGGCGGAGGACGGGTCGTCCTCCGCCGGCGCGGTCGATTCGTCCTCGGGCACCGTCGCCTCGCGCAGGGAGCCGGGGCTGCGCGCCGGGACGGTGAGCTCCTCGCCGTCCTCCCAGGAGGTGCGGACCCCGAAGCGCGTCGAGATCTCCTCGAGGTACGCGCCGGTCTCGCCGTCGTCGACGGCGGCGTGCAGCTGCTCGGGGTCGCCGAGCGCGGTGATCCGGTAGGGCGGGGAGAGGGGCCGGAAGTCCACCAGCACGGCGGAGCCGGCGGTGCGGATCGCGCTGGTGCTGCTCAGACGCTGACCGTTGACCGCGATCGCCTCGGCGCCGGCGGCCCAGAGGCCGTTGACGGCGATCTGCAGGTCACCGTCGGTCACCCGGTTCACGGTGCCCTCCTCGACGCCCGGGCTCGCCGGCAGCGGCGCGGAGTCGTCGAGGACCAGCACCGTGCCCGGCCCGGTCAGCGCGACCGCGGCCCCGGCGGCCTCGAAGTCGCCGAGCCGCTCCGAGGCCTCGGTGTCGCTGCCCTCGAGCACCGCACCCTGCGCCTCGGCGACCTGGCCCTCGAGGTCCTCCTGCCGGGCCTCGAGCTCGTCCGCCTCCTCGCGGGTCTGGAGCACCTCCTGCTCGAGCAGGGCGCGCGGACTGTCCTCGGCGGCGGCCTCGCGGCGCAGATCGATCACCGCCACGGCGACCGCGAAGCCGAGGACCACCGCGATCAGCAGTGTGATGCTGCGGGTGATCCGGTTGTCCGGCGGAGCGGCCTCCCCCGCCGGATGCTCGTCCTTGCGCAGGGGGTCAACGTCGTAGGGGTTGGCGGTCAGCGCGCGCAGCAGCGACGTCGGCGAGTACGGCGTCTCGCCGTGCGGCGTCGGATGCTTCGGTTCGCTCTCGCGCATGCCGCCAGCGTATCGGCGCCCCGGGGTCCGGGCTGCACCGACCCGCGGGACCCCGGCGAGCGCGGCCCCTGTTCGCACCCGGGCCCCCGCCGAGCCGCTCCCGCACGGAGCTCCCGGTCCGAGTGCCGCAGGTCACGCGCCTGTCGATTCGCTCCCGGGGCACTGCTCGGGGTACAGTTCTTCTCGGTCCTCCTCAGCGGGAGGGTCTCGGGCTGTGGCGCAGCTTGGTAGCGCACCTGACTGGGGGTCAGGGGGTCGCAGGTTCAAATCCTGTCAGCCCGACCGAGACGCAGGCCACCGGATCACACCGGTGACCTGCACTGATAGACCGAGAGGCCCCTGCCGGACGTGTTCCCGGTAGGGGCCTCTCGCTGTGTCCCCTCACCGGCGATGTCACACACCGCGAGGACACACCACTCACTCAGCCCGTCGCGGGCCCCACCCACACCTGCTGGGCGTTGACGAACTCGCGGATGCCGTGCGGCCCCAGCTCCCGGCCGTAGCCGGAGCGATTGATCCCGCCGGAGGGCAGGCGGGGATCGGACTTGACGATCCCGTTGACCGCGACCTGACCGGACTCGATCCGCGGGGCGAGCTGCTCCCCCCGCTCGGCGGAGGTCCACACGCTCGCCCCGAGCCCGTAGACGGTGTCGTTGGCCAGGGCGAGGGCGTGCTCGGCATCGTCGGCGGCCATCACCACGGCGACGGGCCCGAAGGTCTCCTCGACGCAGACGCTCATGCCGGGCTCGACCCCGGTGAGGAGCGTGACCGGGTAGAAGTATCCGGGTCCCTCCGGCAGCTGTCCGCCGAGCTCGCAGGTCGCCCCGGCCGCCACCGACTCCACGACCTGTCGGTGCAGGTTCTCCCGCAGCTCGGCGCGCGCGATCGGCCCGATCTGGGTGGACTCCTGGCGGGGATCGCCGACCACCAGCGCCTCCAGCTGCGCGCGCAGCAGCGCGACGAACTCGTCGTGCACGGAGCGCTCGACGATCACCCGTTTGGCGGCGATGCAGGACTGGCCGGCGTTGATGATCCGCGAGAGGGCCGTGACCTCCGCCGCCCGGCGCAGGTCCGCATCGGCGAGGACCAGGCAGGGATCGGAGCCGCCCAGCTCCAGCACGGTGGGCTTCACCTCGGAGCCCGCGACGGCGGCGACGGCCGCGCCGGCGCGGTCCGAGCCCGTGAAGGAGACCGCGCGGATCCTCGCATCGCGGATCATCCCCTCGACGTCCTCGGTGGCGGCGTGCACGGCCTGGAAGATCCCCTCGGGGGCGCCCGCGGCCCGGAACGCCTCCTCGAGGGCGGTCGCGCAGCCGGGCACGTGCGGATCGTGCTTCATGACGCAGGTGTTCCCGGCCATCAGGGCCGGCGCGCAGAAGCGGAAGGCGATCCAGAACGGGGCGTTCCACGGCAGGATCCCCAGCACCGGGCCGAGCGGCAGGTACTGGACGTAGGACGAGGTCGCGTCCGACGGGAGGTGCTCGGCGGCCAGGTACGCCTCGGCGTGCTCGGCATAGTGCTCGGCGGCCCAGGCGGACTTGTTCACCTCCCCGCGCGCCTCCGTGAGGGGCTTGCCCATCTCCTCGGTCATCACCGGGGCGAGCTCCTCGACGTGCTCGCGCAGATGCGCGGCGACGGCGCGCAGCACCTCGGCGCGGTGGGCGAAGCTCGTGCTGCGCCACGACGCGTAGGCGGCGTCCGCGCGGGCGAGCGCCGCATCGATCTGCTCCGCCGTGGCGGCGGGGACCTCACGGACCACCTGCTCGGTGGTGGGGTCGGTGGCTCTCAGGATGCTCATGACTCTCTCCTCTCGTGGCTCAGCCGGGCTGCGTGCTGGGCCGGGCGCCGTGGGGGACGCCCAGCACCGAGGGCGCTCCGGACGCCGACGGCGCATGGACGGTGAACTCCTCGGCCAGGGTGAACAGCGACTCGCAGCCGTCCTCGGTGACGTGGAGGGTGTCGGAGATGCCCACGGTCCGCTCCCCGTCCACGCCCCACATCCAGGGGATGACGTGGAAGACCATCCCCTCGGCCAGCGGGGTGGGGTCGTCGGCGAGCAGGGAGAGGATGTAGCCCTCGTCCCAGCTGGGCGGGAAGGCGATCCCGAGCGAGTAGCCCGCGCGGGTGACCAGGCGCGCCCCGAGGGTGTTGTCCTCGATGATCTCCCGCACCAGGGCGTCCACCGCCCCGACGCTCATCCCCGGTGCCATGACGGCGCGCAGCTCGGACAGCGCACGGCGCATCGTCTCCTGGGCCTGGTGCATCGAGTCCGTCATCGGGGTGTTCAGGACGGTGCGCATGAGCGCCGCGTGATAGCGCCGGTAGCACCCGCCCACCTCGAGGAAGACGTGGTCCCCGGGCTCGATGACGCGCCCCTCCCAGGTGGCGTGGCCGATCATCGTGCGGGGTCCGGAGGCGATGTACGGCATCACCGCGGGGAACTCGCCGCCGGCGCGGAACATGGCCGCGGAGACCTCCGCGGCCACCTCGTTCTCGCTCACCCCCGGCATGGCCGCCTCGAGCCCGGCGATCATCCCCGCCTGCGCGGCCGCGGCGGCACGGCGCATCACGGCGATCTCCGCGTCCGACTTCCGCAGCCGCCCCTCCTCGACGATGCCGAAGCAGTCCACGAGCCCCTCGCCGAAGGCGTCGTGGAAGCGGTCCTGCTGGTAGGCGGGGAAGTAGTAGCTGTTGCGCTCGTAGCCCACCCGCGCATCGCCCAGGCGATGGTCACGCAGCGCCTTGACCAGATCGAGGATCGCGTCGCCGGTGTCCGGATAGGCCCGCGAGTGCTCGAGCCAGGTGCGCTCGATGACGTTGGACTCCTCCATCGCACGGGTCAGCATCAGCGGTTCCGTCTCCAGCGGGACGATCAGCGCCTGGAAGAAGGAGTAACCCGTGGTCTGGTAGTCGGTGAGGTACATGAGGTTCTCGGGATCGGTGATGATCACCGCGTCGAGATCACGGTGCGCCATCCGCGTCCGCAGCTCCCGCAGGCGCCGCGCGTACTCCTCCGGCGGGAACGTCATGTCCGTCCGGCGGCGCATCAGTCCACCTCCAGCGCCGCGGCGAGCGCGCCGTCCAGCAGGTCCAGGCCCTCGGCGAGATCGGCCTCGGAGATCGTCAGCGGCGGGATCAGCTTGAGCACCCGTCCCCCGCTGCCGCAGGGACCGATCAGCAGGCCGGACTCGAAGGCGGTTCGCTGCACGCGCGCCGCGAAGGCGCCGTCACCGGTGTCCAGGGCCTGCATCATGCCGCGCCCCCGCACCGTCCATCCGCGCTCACGGTGCGCGGCGGCCAGCTGCTCGAGGCGCTCGCGCATGATCTCGCCCTTGGCCAGCACCCCGGCGAGGAAGGTCTCGTCGGTGAAGTGATCGAGAGCCGCGGCACCGGCGACGAAGCTGATGCCCTGGCCGCGGAAGGTGCCGGTGTGGGCGCCCGGGGACCAGTGGTCGTCGATCTCGGGCTTGTTGAGGTTCATGGCGATCGGGGTGCCGAAGCCGCCGAGCCCCTTCGCGAGGGTCACGATGTCCGGATCGAGGTCCATCCCGTCGAAGGAGAAGTAGTGCCCGGTGCGGCCCACGCCGGCCTGGATGTCGTCGATGATGAACAGCGCGCCGACCTCGCGGGCGAGGTCCTGCAGCTCGTGCAGCCATGAGGCGCTCGCCACGTTGACCCCTCCCTCCGCCTGGATCGTCTCCACCAGGAAGGCAGCCGTCGGGGTCTGCCCGCTGGAGGGGTCGAGCAGGGCGCTGCGATAGTCGGCGAGAGCGGTGCGGCCTCCGGGAGCGGTCTCGAAGGGCAGGCGCACCACGTTCTCGAGCGGCACCCCGGACCAGCGGCGGAAGGCCTCGTTGCCGGTCGCGGCCAGCGACCCCAGGGTCATCCCGTGGAAGCCGTGGCTGAAGGCGACCACCTCGCGCCGCCCGGTCGCGGCCCGGGCCAGCTTCAGCGCGGCCTCGACGGCGTTGGACCCGGTGGGACCCATGAACTGCATCCGATGGTCCATGCCGCGCGGGGCGAGCACCACCTCGTGGAAGCGCTGGATGAAGGCCCGCTTGGCCGTGGTGTAGGTGTCCAGGCTGTGCACCACCCCGTCGGCCTCGAGGTAGTCGATCACCGCGCGCTTCATCACCGGGTCGTTGTGCCCGAAGTTCAGCACCCCGGCCCCGGCGAAGAAGTCGAGATAGCTGCGTCCCTCCTCGTCGACCTGTCGGGCCCCGGACGCGGAGGCGAACACCGTGGGGTAGGCACGGCTGTAGCCGCGGATCGTGGACTCGTGCTGCTCGAAGACTGTGGTGTCCATGTGCGGCCTCACTTCGCTGCGAGGGCGACCCGGTCCGTCCCAGCCGGCTCCCGCGCCGAAGGCCGCCCGGTCCGGCGCTCGGGACCCGCTGGCTCGACCTTCACCCGGCGCAGGTCACCCCGTCAAGACTCCCGCCGGGGCGAGTTCTCCGCGTGACCTCGCGTCCCAGGTCATGGGCCGATATCGGAGCCGGCCGAGGCGGCCGCGCCGCTCACCGCACGGTCGAGGAGCGCGGCTCGTCCCAGCAGGCCGCGTCGGCGCGCAGGGCGTCGCGCACCCGGAGGACGTCCGCCGCGGTCACCGCGCCGGGCCGCCGGACCAGGAACAGGGTGTTCAGCGGACCGTCGCAGGGGTCGTCGAGCGGGACCAGTCGGCCCGTGGCCAGGTGCTCCGCGCACAGTGTCCGCGGCAGCACGCTGTAGCCCGCACCGCGGACGACGGCCGCGGTGACGTCGTGCAGACTGGGCACGGTCAGGGCGGGACCGATCGGCGGCTGCTGACGCCCGAAGACCGTGCGCCAGTAGCGGCGCACGATCGGCATGTCCTCGGTGCAGCCGACCAGCGGGACCTCCCGGAGAGCCTCGCAGAGCCGGTCCTGCTCCGGGGGGAGGCGCTTCGCCCAGGTGGGGGCGGCGACCAGGAGATGCTCCTCATCGGCCAGCGAGAACACCTCGAGCGCCCGTCCCCGCGGACGGCGCGTGGTGATGACCAGATCGTGCCGCCCCTCGCGCAGCTCCTCGAGGAGGTCGTCCGTGGCCCCCTGGGTCAGACGCACCTGCACCCCTTCGGCCACCAGAGGGGCGATCGCCGGCAGCAGCCGGGTGCAGAGCAGCTCGGAGGGGCCGGCCAGCCGCACCGGTGCGGCCCGTCCGCCCGCGGCGCAGGCGCCGTCGTCGATCGCGGCCAGGGTGTCCAGCGCCCCGGCGACCCGGGCGGCGAGGCCCTGGGCGTACGCGGTGGGGACCACTCCTCGGGGGCGCCGTTCGAACAGCTGGTGGCCGGTGTGCTTCTCGAGCGCACGGATCTGGGTGGTGACGGTGGGCTGGGAGAGGCCGAGAGCGGGCGCGGCCGCGGTGAAGGATCCCGCCCGATGGACGGCGAGGAAGGTGCGCAGCAGGTTCAGATCGGCCGTGCCCGCACCGGCACGCGGCGCGGGATCCTCGGGACTGGCCAGGGCAGGGCGGAGGAGCTCGGTCATCCCGGGATCCTACTCCTCCCGCCATCGGTGACCCTATACGTGCTATCGGACTTGCTATTGGTGACGCGATGGCGACCGTCGTAGATTGGCGCGCGTCGACACCGGAGCGGCCCCGCTCCCGGGGCCCTCCGTCCCTTCGAGACCAAGGACCCCTGATATGACCCATGCCCTCTTCGATCCCCTCACGCTGCGCGACCTCGAGGTCCGCAATCGGATCTGGGTCCCCCCGATGTGCCAGTACTCCGTCCACGAGCGTGACGGCCGGGCCACCGACTGGCACCTCATGCACTACGGCGCGCTCGCCCGGGGCGGAGCCGGCGCGGTCATCGTCGAGGCCACCGGCGTGGTCCCCGAGGGGCGGATCGCCCCGCAGGACCTGGGCCTGTGGAACGACGAGCAGCGCGAGGCCCTCACCCCGATCGTCGAGCTGGTCCACAGCCAGGGGGCGGCGATCGGCATCCAGCTCGCCCACGCGGGCCGCAAGGCCTCGACCCATCCCGAATGGGGCACCGGGGGCGAGGGCAGCCTGAGCGCACAGGAGGGCGGCTGGGAGACCGTCGCCCCCTCGGCGATCGCGTTCCCCGGGCTGGAGACGCCCCGCGCCCTGGACGCGCAGGGCATCGAGGAGGTCGTCACCGCCTTCGCCGACGCGGCCGGGCGCGCGGCCGAGGCCGGGTTCGACCTGGTCGAGATCCATGCCGCCCACGGCTACCTGCTGCACGAGTTCCTCTCCCCGCTGTCGAACCGGCGCGAGGACGAGCACGGCGGATCGCTCGAGAACCGCTCCCGCCTCCTGCTGCGCGTCGTCGATGCGGTGCGGGCCCGGGTGGGCGAGGCGATGCCGGTGCTGGTCCGCCTCTCGGGCACCGACTGGGTCGAGGACGGGCTGAGCGTCGAGGAGGTCGGCGCGGTGGGCGCCCTGCTGAAGGAGCACGGGGTCGACCTGCTGGACATCTCCAGCGGCGGGAACATCACCCCGGCGCCGATCCCCGTCGGCCCCGGCTACCAGGTCCCCCTGGCCACCGCGGTGCGTGCCGCGAGCGGCCTGCCCACCGCCGCCGTCGGCATGATCTCGGAGCCCTTCCAGGCCGAGCAGATCCTGGCCACGGAACTCGCGGACGTCGTGCTGATCGGCCGCGAGCTGCTGCGGGATCCGAACTTCCCGCTGCACGCCGCTCGCGCCCTGCGCCACGACGGCGCGTACATCCCCCCGCAGTACGCGCGCGCCCACCGCTGAGGCCCGCCGCGAGGTGCGGCCGTCCCCGGGCCGCTCAGTCCGGGGGCGGCTGGGCCCAGTCGATGTCGGCGAGCGAGAGCTCGTCGGCGAGGTCGTCGAGGAAGCCGGTCACGACCTCGCGCTCCGCAGGGCTCAGCCGCTGCGCCACGATCGCCTTCCGGGCGTGCATCGCACCGAGGGTGCGCAGCGCCGCCGCGCGGGTGGCGGGCGTGATGGCGATGACGAGGGCACGGCGGTCGGAGGGATGGCGGGACCGGCGCACGTGCCCCGCGTCCTCGAGCCGGTCCAGGAGCTTGGTGGTCGAGGCGCTGGAGATCCCGAGATGCTGGGCGATGAGGCCCGGTGTGGCGAGGACGCCGGTGTTCTCGCAGACGATCAGGTGGTGGAGCGCACGCATGTCGGTCTCACCCAGCGCCATGTACTCCTGCGAGGCGTCCCGGAGCGCCTTCTCCGCGCTGCGCCACCGGGACATCGCCCCCATCAGCGCGTCGATCTGCGCGATGTCGCTCTCGGTGAGCCCCGCACGATCGACGAGCTCCGCCGCAGGGTCGCTCGCGGAGAGGCTGTAGATCGACTGCTCCCCGCGCCCGGACGGCGATCCCCCTTCTGCGCTGCTCATGATCCGAGCATAGCGAGGATCCTTCGCTCCCCTGATAGCTAGCCAGGCTAGCGATCTGTGCGACACTGCTCTCGACGCCCCTCCGGACGAAGGACCCCCGATGACTGCCGACGCCGCTCCCACCGGTCCCACGCATCGCCGCGCCCCGCGCCGGGGACCGCGACTGCTGCGGATCCTCCTGCCCGCCGTGCTGATCCTGATCTGGGTGGCCGCCGCGGGCATCGGCGGCCCCTATTTCGGACGCGTCGACGAGGTCTCCTCGAACGACCGCACCGCGTACCTGCCCGCATCCGCCGACGCCACCCGGGTCGCCGAGGTCTCCGGCGAGTTCACCGGCTCCGAGGCGATCCCCGCGATCATCGTGATCACCTCCGAGGGGGAGATCACCGAGGAGCAGCTCGCCGCGGTCGGCACCGCGCTCGACGGGATCGCGGAGATCGACGGGGTCGAAGGGGAGATCTCCCCGCCGCTGCTCTCCGAGGACGCCCTCGCGGTGCAGGCCTTCGTGCCGATCGACGCCGAGGCGGACATCGGCGCGGTGATCGAGGAGATCGACGCCGCTCTCGCCGACTCCCTCACGGCAGGGCTGACCCCGTACGTCACGGGGCCGGCCGGCTTCTCCGCCGATCTCTCCGCGGCCTTCGCCGGGATCGACGGGCTGCTCCTGGCCGTCGCCCTGGCCGCGGTGCTGGTGATCCTCGTGATCGTCTACCGCTCGGTGCTGCTCCCGCTGCTGGTCCTGACCACCAGCATGGTCGCGCTCTGCGTCGCCCTGCTGACCATCTGGCACCTGGCGGCCGCCGACGTCCTGCTGCTGTCCGGACAGACCCAGGGGATCCTGTTCATCCTCGTCATCGGCGCGACCACCGACTACTCGCTGCTGTACGTCTCCCGCTATCGCGACGAGCTGCGCCGCACTCGAGGGCGCTGGCCGGCCACCGTCCGGGCCCTGCGCGGCTCCCTCGAGCCGATCCTCGCCTCGGGCGGCACGGTCATCGCGGGCCTGCTGTGCCTGCTGCTGTCCGATCTGCGCTCCAACAGCACGCTGGGCCCGGTGGCCGCCATCGGCATCCTGTTCGCGATGGCCTGCGCGCTCACCTTCCTGCCGGCGATGCTGGGCCTCGCCGGGCGGGTCGCCTTCTGGCCGCGCCGCCCGCGCTACGATCCGCAGGCCCCGGAGGCGAGCTCCGCTCCCGCCGCGCAGGGGGGCTGGGGGTCGGTGGCGCTCGCCGTGGCCCGACGGCCCCGCCGACTGTGGGTCCTCACCGCCGTGGTGCTCGGGATCGGGTGCCTGGGCATCACGCAGCTCGAGGCCGACGGGGTGCCGCAGTCCGAGCTCGTGCTGGGGGCGTCGGCCGCCCGCGAGGGACAGGTCGCCCTCGGCGAGCACTTCCCGGACGGCGCCGGCTCCCCCGTGCTGGTGCTGACCGACGAGGACGCGGCACCGGAGGTCGCCGAGGAGCTGCTGGCCGCCGAGGGCATCGACACGGTCGCGATCACCGCCGCGGACTCCCCCAGCGGCACAGCGCCGGTCACCGCCGAGGGGATCACCCCCGTCGGCCCGCCCGGGACACCCGCGCCGGAGCCGACGGTGATCGACGGACAGGTCCTCCTCCAGGGGACGCTCGCGGACGCTCCCGATTCCGCGGCCGCGGAGGACACGGTCCGCGCACTGCGGGCGGCCTTCGAGGACGACGGTCTCGACGCCCTGGTGGGCGGGGTCACGGCCACCTCGCTGGACACGAACGACGCCTCCGCCCACGACCGCACGCTGATCATCCCGGTCGTGCTCGTGGTGATCACGCTGATCCTCATGCTGCTGCTGCGCGCGATCCTGGCCCCGCTGCTGCTGATCGCCGCCACGGTGCTCTCCTTCGGCACCGCGCTGGGGCTCTCCGCCGTCCTCTTCGAGCAGGTGCTGGGCTTCCCGGGCGCCGATCCGGCGGTGCCGCTGTACAGCTTCGTCTTCCTCGTGGCGCTCGGCATCGACTACACCATCTTCCTCATGACCAGGGTGCGCGAGGAGGTGCCGGAGCACGGGACGCACGAGGGCGTGCTGCGCGGGCTGGCCGTCACCGGCGGGGTCATCACCTCCGCAGGCCTCGTGCTCGCGGCGACCTTCGCGGCGCTCGGGGTCATCCCCATCCTGTTCCTCGCCCAGATCGCCGTGATCGTCACGATCGGCGTGCTGCTCGACACCTTCGTGGTGCGCACGCTCCTCGTGCCCGCCCTCGCGCTGGACCTCGGGAAGGTCATCTGGTGGCCCTCGCGGCTCTGGCGCTCCGGCGCGCCCTGAGCAGCGTGACGAGCAGCTCCCCCGGGCGGGCTCCGGTCGCGCGGCACCGGCGACGGCGAGGACTCTAGACTTCCGTCATGAGCAGTCTCGACCTCGCCCCGCAGTCCGCCGCCTCGCAGACCGAGTACGTCCTCACCGTGGTGTGTGCCGACGGTCCGGGCATCGTCCACGCGGTGACCGGTGCGATCGTCGAGGTGGGCGGCAACATCACCGAGAGCCGGCAGTTCGAGAGCGGGGCCACGCACCGCTTCTACCTGCGTCTGCAGGTCGTCACGAGCGCCTCGGCAGAGGAGCTGGAGGCGGCCCTGGCCCCGGTGGTGCGCCGCTTCGCCCTCGAGCACCGGATCGACGTCGTGGGACGCCCGGTGCGCACCCTGGTGCTGGGCTCCACCGCGAAGCACTGCGTCAACGACCTCCTGTTCCAGGTCGACGGGAAGAACCTGCCGATCGAGATCCCGCTGATCCTCGCCAACCATCCCGTGCTCGCCCCGCTCGCGGAGTTCTACGGCGTGCCCTTCGAGCACCTGCCCACGAAGGGCGAGGGCGCGAAGGCCGCCTTCGAGGATCGGGTGCGGGAGGCGGTCGCCGAGCACGACATCGAGCTGGTGGTGCTCGCGCGGTACATGCAGATCCTCTCCCCTGCGCTCTGCGCGGAGCTGGCCGGGCGCTGCATCAACATCCACCACTCCTTCCTGCCGGGATTCAAGGGCGCGAACCCGTACCGCCAGGCCCATGCCCGGGGCGTGAAGCAGATCGGCGCGACAGCCCACTTCGTCACCAGCGATCTCGACGAGGGTCCGATCATCGAGCAGGACGTGACGCGCGTGGACCACACCCGCTCGCCGCAGGAGCTGATGACGATCGGTCAGGACGCCGAGGTGCGCACCCTGCGCCAGGCCGTGGCCTGGTTCGCCCAGTCCCGAGTGCTGCTGGACGGGACCCGCACGGTCATCTTCCGCTGAGTCCGGTGCCCCGGAGCGCGCGGGGATCACCGGGGCATGGGCAGCACGGCTCCCATGACGAGATACGGGTGGCGGGTGCCGGAGGGTCCTGCGGACCCCGCCCTCTGCAGCGCCTCCTCGAGCGCCTCACGCAGCCGGCGCTGCACCAGCGACGCCTGTTCCTGGTCCAGCCACAGCACGGCATCGGCGAAGACGACGGGGCGCCCCTGTGCCGTCGTGGTCGGCAGGAGGTCGGTCCCCCAGGGATGCCCCGCGCTGTTCAGTGCGATGATCCTGTCGTGCTGCCCGGCGTCGAGCAGCGCCGCGGTGTAGGCACGGGAGAGGTCCTCGACGATCGGCCGCGAGTAGACGTCCACACGCTGCCGGAGGTCGTCGTACCGCATGGCGGAGACCGGCACCCGGTACCCGTCATGACTCGCGCGGTACACCTTGATCGCCCGACCTCGGCGCGGTCTCGTCGCGACCACCCGGAGGAGGCCGGCGTCGAGCATCCGGCGCACCCGATACAGCAGCGCGTTCGGCGTCACCTCGAGCTCGGAGGCGACCTGGCTGATCGTCACCTCCCGTCCCATGAAGGGTCGGAGGAACCGAACGCGTGCGGGATCGGTGAGGATCTCCACCTGGGCCGGATCCCGCACCACGTGGAGGGCCTCGAGGTCGATGTCGTCCCACGCGGCACGTGGTCCCTCGTCGACGTCGCGCCGCGGCTGTCTGGGTGAATCGGGGTCTACCATTTCACCCAGGGTAGACGCGACTCTCCGTCCATGCCCCCACAGAGTTTGCTGCGCGACCGCCGGATCGCCCTCGTCTGGACCGCCGGGCTGATCGCCTGGCTCGGCAACCATGCCCTGTTCGTCGTGATCCCCTTCGTCGTCTTCGACGGGACCTCCTCACCCGGGGCCACGGCACTGGCCGTGCTCGCCTCCGCACTGCCGCCCGTGCTGTGCGGGCAGCTGGCGGGCGTCGTCGCAGATCGCTGGGATCGTCGTCGCGTCCTGCTGGTCGCGAACCTCGGCCTGACGGCGCTGACGCTGGGGTTCCTGGGGGTCGACGCCTGGTCGTGGATCGCGGTGCTCGCCTTCGTGCGCAGCTGTGTGGGCCAGCTCGTCGGGCCCGCCGAGCACGCGCTGCTTCCCGAGCTGGCGCCGCCCGGCCGCCTGGGTGAGATCGCCAGCCTCAACACGCTCAACAACACGCTCGCCCGCCTCGCGGGCCCTGCGGCCGGCGGCGTGCTCCTGGCCCTGTCGGGATTCGCCGGAGCCATCGGATTCGTCGCCGCCTGCCATGCCCTCTCCGCTGCGCTCATCGCCCTCCTCCCTCACCGCGCCCCGCCAGAGGCCGGGGTGCTCCGGGATCGGGGGATGCTGGCGCGGTGGCGGGAGGGCGCGGCCGCGGTGCGCGGCCATCCGGGCCTGCGCGCTCTCGTGCCCGTCGTGGCGGTGATGGCCTGCGGGGAGGGGTTCGTCTCCGCGCTGCTGGTGCCCTACGCCCGCGACTACCTCGACGCCGGGCCGGAGGTGGTGGGGCTGCTGCTGTCGGTCCAGGCGATCGGCGGCGTCCTCGGAGCCTGGTGGTCGACCCGGGCGGCGGACCGGCACGACCCGATGCGCCTGCTCTCGGGGGCTGCGCTCGCGGTAGGTGCCCTGATGATCGTCCTGTTCACCTACCCGCTCGCCCACCCCGTCCTCTGGCCGGCGGTGCTGATCGTCATGGTCGCCGGCGCTCCTTTCGCCGTCATCGCCGCCATGCAGGGGACGCTGCTGCAGACCGGGAGCGCACCGGTGCTCCGCGGGCGCGTGTTCGGTCTGTTCTGGGGCGTCGCCTCGCTCCTGCAGATCGTGGGAATCACCGTCGCCGGGATGCTCGGAGAACGGTTGGGCAGCGGAGTCGTGGTGCTCGACGGCGCCGCCTACGTCCTCGCCGGGGTGCTGGGATGCGTCGCCGTGCGGCGGCTCAGGCGCGGTCCGGAGCGGGGCGCGGAGGAGGCCACCTTCCCACCGTGACGACGACCTCGGCGCGAGGCTCCCGGGTTCACACCAGCCCCAGCTCCCACGCCGTGCGCACCGCGGAGGCCCGATCGCCCACCCCCAGCTTCTCGTAGACGTGCATCAGGTGGGTCTTCACCGTGGCCTCGCCGATGCCCAGCCGTGTGGCGACCGCCCGATTGGTGCAGCCGTCGGCCACCAGACGCAGCACCTCTGCCTCCCGGGTGCTGAGCCGCGCGCGGCCGCTGCGCGCTCCGGCGAGGACCGCGAGCGCCGCAGGGCTCAGCACCGCGCGGCCGGCGGCGAGATCGAGGACGGCGCGGATCACCTCGTCGCGCCGGGTGTCCTTGAGGAGATAGCCGTCGGCCCCGGCCTCGAGGGCGCTGCGGATGTCACGGTCGGTGTCGTAGGTGGTCAGCACCAGGATGCGGGGTGTGCTGCGACCGTCGGCCCGCAGCGCGCGGATCGCCTCGGTGCCGCTGGTGCCGGGCATCCGCAGGTCCATGAGCACCACGTCGGGCTCGGTCCGTGCGATCAGGTCGAGGGCCTGCCGGCCGTCCTGCGCGGTGCCCACCACGTCGATGCCGTCATCGGCACCGAGCATCGCGACCAGGCCGTCGCGGACCACGGGGTGGTCGTCCACCACCACGGCGCGCACCGGGCTCATCGGGGCAGCCTGGCCGTGATCGTGCATCCCGCCCCCGGCGCGGTCCGGACCTCCAGCTCACCGCCGGCGCGGCGGGCGCGCTCGGCCATGTTCGCCAGGCCGTGACCGCGCGGTGCGGCCGAGGCGTCGAAGCCCCGGCCGTCGTCCTCGATGCGGAGCACCCGGACCTCCGCGTCGCCCCCGAGGTGCACGGTGACCGCCCCCGCCCCGGCATGGCGGGCGATGTTCGCCAGCGCCTCCTGCGCGATGCGCAGCAGCACGTCGTCGTGCCGTCCCGTGCGCGGCGCGTCGTCGACGTCGACGGTGGCGACCACGCGGTACGTCCGTGCCCAGCGGGCGACCAGGGCAGCCAGCGCATCGGCCGCGTCGGCCCCGCTCAGCTGGTGCGGGGCGAGTCCCTCGACAGCGCGTCGCGCCTCGAGCAGGCAGTCGCGGGCCGCCTCCTCGGCCACACCGATCCGGTGCCGGGCGGCCCCGTCGACGCCCTGTCCGACGGCCTCGAGCTGACGGATCACCCCGACCAGGCCCTGGGCCACGGTGTCGTGGATCTCGCGGGACAGACGTCCACGCTCCTCCTCGACGCCGGCCTCCCGTGCCCGGGCCAGCAGCTCCTCCTGCAGCCGGGCGTTCTCCCGATGCATGCGCTCGATCTCGCGCACGGCCTGCTCGCGCTCGTCCAGGGCGCGCTCCCGATCACCGGCCAGCACCATCATCCCGGCGGCGACCACCAGGTTCACGACGGCGAGGGCGACGAAGAACCAGACCTCCGCGACCACCACCCGGATCCCGCCCAGCTGCCCCACCGCGCACAGCAGCGCCGTCGCGACCACGACGAGACGGCCGGTCGTCCCGGTGAGGAAGCGCGCGGAGTCGATATAGCCCACGAAGGCGTAGATGCAGGTCATCGGATTCAGCAGGGTCGAGATCGCGACGAGCATCAGGTGCAGCGGGTACAGAGCGGTCAGAGCCCGCGAGCCGCGACCGGTGCCGACGAGGGTCCGCTCCAGCAGCCACCGGGTGCCCAGCAGCAGGAGCGCCGGGATCAGGGACCACGCGACATGGACCGTGGACAGCCAGGTCTGGGAGGCGATCCAACCCGCTCCCCAGGAGACCGGCACCAGCATCGGCGGCAGCCAGACCTCGAGCAGCTCCCCGAGTCGGCCCGTCCGCGCGGGACCGGGTCTCCGGGGCCCGGCATGCTCGGAGCTCTCGACCCGCCAGGGCGCGGGGGCGCGGAGTGTCACCATGGCCACCAGTGTTCCGCCGGACGCAGCGCGGCACCAGAGGCCCGGCATCCACTGATCAGGGGATGGCCTCTCCTCCGATCGGGCGAGGCGCTCGGGCGCTCCTCCTCCCTACGCTCGTGGCCATGACCTACGACTCTCCCCCGACTCTCCGAGCTCCGGCGCACTCCGGGACGCCGTCGCGGAGACTGCACCATCTCGATGCCCTGCGCGGCGGCGCCCTCCTGCTCGGGGTGCTGCTGCACGCGCTGATGCCCTTCGCCCCCGGCGGGCTGTGGCTCGTCCCCGACAGTCGCAGCTCGTGGACCGCCCTCGGTGCCGTCGCCGTCATCCATCTCTTCCGCATGACCCTGTTCATGATGCTCGCCGGGTTCTTCGGCCACATGGTGCTGCAGCGGCGCGGGGTCGGCGCCTACCTGCGCGACCGGATGCTGCGGATCGGGCTGCCGCTGGTGGCCTTCTGGCCCGTCCTCTTCGCGCTGATGATCGGAGCGCTCGTCCTGAACGCGGTGGTGAACGGCGGTCCCGTGGGACCCCCGGAGCAGGCGTCCGCCACCGGCGGTG
This sequence comes from Brachybacterium sp. YJGR34, assembly GCF_003347015.1. Taxonomy (GTDB): domain Bacteria; phylum Actinomycetota; class Actinomycetes; order Actinomycetales; family Dermabacteraceae; genus Brachybacterium. Next base: position 61,574 of record NZ_PNFB01000007.1, on the reverse strand, counting down.
GGCCGCTGGCCCTGCCCACGATGCACCTGTGGTTCCTGCTGCTCCTGCTGGAGATCGTGCTCGTGGTGGTCACCCTGCGGGCCGTGCTGGTGCGGATGCTCGGCCGGGAGCGCGCTGAACGGCTCGCCGGGCGGATCGGCGAGGCGCTCGCCGCCCCGTACGGCCTGGTCCTGGTGGCGATCCCCTACGTGCTGGGCCTCCTGGCGCAGGACGGGACGCCGATGAGCATCACCGAGCCGTACACGCTGATGCCGGTGGCCGGAGCGAGCATCGCCTACGGCGGGGCCTTCCTCGCGGGCTGGTTCCTGCGGGCGGCTCCCGGAGCGCTGGAGGCTCTGGAGCGGCGGTGGATCCCGTACCTGGTGCTCGCCGTGATGCTGAGCCCGGTGGTCCTGCTCGACCCGGGCAGCCTGCCGCCGCTCGTCACGGCCGTGCTGACGGGTCTGGCCGGCTGGGCGTGGGTGTACGGCCTCCTGGGCCTCGCCGCGCGGGTGATCCGCCGGGAGATCCCCGCGGTGCGGTACCTCTCCGACTCCTCCTACTGGATCTACCTCCTGCACTTCCCCCTGCTGCTCCTGGTGGAGGTCCCGCTCGCCCAGCTCGCCCTGCCGATCCCCGTCAAGCTCGCGATCACCCTGGCGGTGGTGATGACGATGCTGCTGCTCTCCTACGACCTGCTGGTCCGCTCCACCTGGCTCGGGGCGTGGCTCAACGGGCGGCGGCGGCCCCGCGCCCTGCGGCGCCGGGGTCCGACGGACCGGCCACCGACGACCGACGGGTCCGCCCCGGAGGACGGACCCGTCGCGACGACCGGCTCTCAGCTCTTCACGCCGCCCGCGGCGGCGAAGCCGCGGCCCAGGGTCCGCCCCAGGAACAGGTACAGCGCGACCACCGGCAGCGAGTAGAAGATCGAGAAGGCGGCGAGCTGGCCGTAGGCGACCTGCCCGTACTGGGAGGAGAAGGTGTAGAGGGTCACCGCGGCCGGCAGCTTGTCCGGGCTCAGCAGCAGCATGAAGGGCACGAAGAAGTTGCCCCACATGTTCACGAAGGTGAAGATCGTCGCGACCGAGAGGCCCGAGCGCATCAGCGGCAGCACCACGGACCACAGGGCGCGGTAGACCCCGGCGCCCTCGGTCCAGGCGGACTCCTCGATCTCCACCGGCACGCCGTCCATGAACCCCTTGGTGAGGAAGATGGCGTACGGCAGCGCGCTCGCACCGAGGAACAGGATCGCCCCGCCCATCGAGTCGATGAGGTTGACCTGCACGAAGAGCGCGTACACCGGGATCATGATCGCGGTGATCGGCAGCCCGGTGGAGAAGATGATGGTCAGCAGCAGCGGACGCTTGGCGCGGAAGCGATAGCGGGAGAGCGGGTACGCGCACAGCACGGCCGCGACCATCGTCACGATCGTCGCCCCGACGCACAGCACCAGCGAGTTCCACAGCGGGCGGAACGTCGTCTCCGCGTTCCAGATCGCCTGGAAGTTGCCCAGGCTCCAGGTCTCCGGCCAGGCCACCGCCAGGGTCGCCTCGGTGTCGAACGAGGCCAGCACCACCCAGAGCAGAGGCACGATGAAGGCCGCGCCGATGAGGGCCATCGCCACGGAGCTCGCGACGGTGCTGGTGCGCCGACGGGACCCGCCCCCGGAACGGCGCCGGGACGGCCCCTCCCCCGCGGTGGTGGTCGTGGTGGTCGAGGTGGTCGTCATCGCTTCTCCTCCTCCGGCAGCAGGCGCAGGTAGACCAGGGAGGCGGCCGCGCCGATCAGCAGGAGCAGCAGCGCCACGGCGGTGCCGTAGCCCAGCTGCCCGTACGAGAAGGCCTGCTCGTACATGTACAGGGGCAGGGTCTGGCTGCGCTGAGCGGGACCACCGCCGGTCATGATGAAGATCAGGCCGAAGACCGAGAGGGTCTGCAGCGTGATGAGCATCAGGTTGGTCGCGATCGCGGGCCGGAGCATCGGCACCGTGATCGACCAGAAACGCCGCATCGGCCCGGCCCCGTCGAGCGCGGCCGATTCGTAGATGTCGCCGGGGACGGCGCTCAGCGCCGCGGAATAGACGAGCATCGAGAACGCCGTGCCACGCCAGATGTTCGCGAAGGCCACCGCGAGGATCGGCAGCGAGACCAGCAGGTTCTGCGGGGGGATCCCGACCGCGGTGAGGATCCCGTTCAGCGACCCCTCCGCCGTGAAGAAGGTGTACAGCAGATAGCCGGCGACCACCTCGGGCAGGATCCACGCGGCGATCACCACCGAGGTCATGAGGAAGGTGACCACGCGGTTCGCGCGCTCCATGAGGAGGGCGAGGATCATGCCCATGAGGTTCTGGCCGATCACCGCGGAGATCACGGTGAAGACGAGGGTCAGGCCCACCGAGTTCCAGAAGCCGGGGTCGGTGAAGGCCTCGATGAAGTTGTCGAACCCGACGAAGCTGGTCTCCGCCGCACCGGCGCCGCGGATCGCGCTGTCGGTGAACGCGAGGTACACCGAGTAGAGGATCGGGCCCAGCAGGAAGAGGATCAGCAGGGCGAAGGCGGGCCACATCGGGACCGAGCGCAGCATCGTCAGGCCGTTGCCGAGCTTCCCCGGGGTGCTGCCCCCGCCGTGCCCGACCGTCGGGGCGTCCTGGGTGGTGCCGGTGCTCATGAGGCTGCCTCCTGCACGTTCTCCTGGCCGACGATGTCGATGACCGACCGGTCGTAGCTCGCGGCGGCCTGCTCGGGCGTGCCGCTCATGGTCATCACCGTCTCCATGGCCTCCTGGATGGCGGAGGACACCTCCGGATACTCGGCGAAGGCCGGCCGGTAGTGCGCCGTCGGGAGCAACGAGGTGAAGAACTCCGCCGTGGGCGAGTACGTCTGGTACTCCTCGACCTCGGCGACGTCGGCACGGACCGTGATCTGGTTGTCGTCGATCGCACGCTGCACCGTGTTCTCGGTGGTCAGCAGGTACTCGATGAAGCTGCCGGAGATCTCGGGGTCCGTCGCGTACTGCGGGATCGTCCAGCTCCATCCACCGGCCAGGGTGGTGGTCCCCGGCGCCTGCCCGTTCTGCGTGGGCATCTCGGCCACTCCCATCAGCTCGGTCCATTCCGGCCAGTGGCCCGCGGCGCCCTCCGCCCAGTTCTGCGAGATCCAGGACCCGTCGATCAGCATCCCGAGCCTGCCCTCGGGCAGCATCGAGCTGTAGATGCTCTCGCCGATGTTGGGGTCCAGGCTCTGGCCGAGCGACAGGGTCAGGTCCTCCTCGAAGACCGTGCGCAGGAAGGCGAGCGAGTCGATGAATCCCTGGGAGCCGACGATCCACTTCTCGGCATCGCGGTCGTAGAGGGTGTCCTCGGTGCCGTAGAGCAGCATCTCGAAGCCCTGCATGGAGGCCTTCTCGCCCTGCGGCATCCCGGAGAAGAGGAACAGGGGGGCGACCTCGTCCCCCAGCTCCCGCTGCAGGGTGCGCGCGGTCTCGAGGATGTCCTCCCAGCTGCCGGGAGCCCAGTCCTCGGGCAGGCCGGCGTCGGCGAAGACCCCCTTGTGGTACCAGATCCCGCGGGTGTCGGTGTGCGTCGGGACCGCGTACACGTGCCCGTCGGGGGCGGTGACCGCCTCCTGCGAGGTGGGGGCCACGTCGTCCCAGTGCTCCCAGCCCGCCACGAAGTCGTCCATCGGCAGCAGGTACCCGGCGCCGACGTCGGACATCAGGATGAAGGTGTCCTCGTAGACCAGATCGGGGCTGGTGCGCGGGGAGGACATCAGCAGCTCGTTCTTGGTGAAGTAGTCGTTCTCCGCGGCGACGATCGGGACCAGCTCGATCGTGCGCTCGGGGAAGTCCGCCGTGTAGTCCTCGGCGGTGCGCTGGATCCACTGCTCCATCAGGGTTCCCGATCCGAACTGCTGGAACGCGATACGCAGGGTGTTCGGGTCGCGATCGCTCCCCGAGCAGCCGGCGAGGGCGCTCAGCGGGAGCAGGGTCGCGACCCCGGCGGAGATCCGCAGGAAGGTGCGTCGGTCCGGCGGGCGCCGGAGTGACTGTCCACGGGACACAGAGGCCTCCTCATCGACGTTGACGAGCCCCGAGAGTAGACCCCCGCAGTGTGCTGCGTCGCACTCGACACCCCGCCTTTGTGGCGCAGGTCATGCGAGTACCACGTGGGAAAGCGCTGTCACATCCAGTTCCGGGCGCGGCCCACGCCCTGGAACCTCTCGGCATCGGCGTAGCGCAGGCCCGGCGGGACCTGGGCGAGCTCGAACCAGGCCGCGGCCCGCGGCAGCAGCCGCACGTCCTGCCAGGGGATCTCGAAGGCCGGGTCCCGCCAGAGGGTCAGCCCGATCTGCTCCCGGCGACCGGTGGCGACCATCAGCAGGCGCCGCAGCCGCGAGAGGGGGTGCGGGTCCGCGCGGGCAGCCGGCGGGATCCCCACCGCGCCGCCGAGCTCGAGCGGCCAGACGGTCTCTCCCCAGTGCAGGGCCGCCTGCTCGGGCGTCCCGACGAGGACGGCGGGCGGGCGCAGGTCAGCGGCGGAGACGGGCGTGGGATGCAGCGGCGCGCCGCGCTCGAGCACCTCGTGCTGCACCCAGGCACCGGGCAGGACCAGTCGGCCGTCCACGGCGACGTCGACGAGCAGCGCGTCCGCGAAGGGCTGCAGGGGGACGCTGAGCCGCCCGGCACGGGTCAGATCCCGACGCGGGGCGGTGATCACCCGCACCACGGCGAGGTCGCCGGGATGCTCGGTGAGGGGGACGGTGACCCGTGTGCCGGGCAGCGGATCCGGGCGCCTCATGCGCGGAAGCGGGCCGCGGGGACATCGGCCAGGGCCAGCGCGAGCTGCTCGCGGAAGCGGTCGTTCATCGGGGGGAGCTCCTCGAGCAGGAACCAGCGCGCCTCGGTGTTCTCGCCGTCGGCCGGGAAGGGGGTCGCGTCCTCCGCGGCCTCGCACAGGAAGCACAGATCCAGGTACTGGGCGCGGTCGCCGTTGGCGTAGGTGACCTCGGGCAGGGTGCGCACGTCGACGAGCCGCAGCGGCCGGCAGGCGATCCCCGCCTCCTCGGCGACCTCACGGACGGCCGCACGGGCGGGCTCCTCCCCCGGGTCGATGATCCCGGTGACAGGGGTCCAGCGGCCGTCGTCCGCACGGCGGACGCCCAGCAGGCGGGTGCGGGCGGGGTCGAGCACCATCGCGGTCACTCCCGGCATCCACAGCGGGTCGTGCCCGATGCGCCGGCGCAGGGACAGCACGAAGTCCGGCGTCGCGATCGTGTCCCTCCTCAGGGTCGAGCCGCGCTGCGGATCAGGGGTTGACCAGGAACGGGAGGGCCATCATCCCGCCGAACAGCAGCAGCCACAGCACGGCGAAGAGGATCCCGACCGCGAGCAGGACCCAGAAGATGATCCAGCCGACCTTCGCCATCGACTGCGCCGAGGCAGGATTCGTGTCGAGCTGCACGAGCGCGATGATGCCGAAAATGGCCGGGATCGTCCCTCCGCAGAGGAAGCCCACCACGGTGAGGATGATGGCGTTGGTCCTCAGGGCGTCCTTGTCCACGAACGGTGCCGGGTTCTGATAGTTCATCGTGCGTGGTGTCCTCGTCCCTGGGGTGGTGGTGTGCGGGGTCAGTCCTTCAGCGGGCGCCCGTGGGCGTCACGCAGGAAGGCCGGCGACTTCGCGAGGATCATGATGCCCTCGATCAGGCCCCACCAGGCGCCGAAACCACAGGTGATCACGGTGACGACGATCTGGATGATGCCGATGGTCGTGTAGCCCAGCAGGAAGCGATGCACGCCGAACCCACCGAGGAAGATGCCCAGGAGGCCCGCCAGGAGCCGGCTCGTGGGTTCGCCCTGCGCCGCCGTGCCGCCCTGCGGGGCCGGACCGCCCGCGCCGTAGGCGGCACCACCGGCGTACGCATCCGAGGCCGAGGCCCCGGAGTTCTGGGCGGGCGCCCAGGTCGGCTGCGCCGGCTGGCCATAGGGATCCGACGCCGAGGGCTCGCCGTAGGGGCTCTGCTGACCGAAGGGATCCTGCTGGCCCTGCTGGCCATAGGGGTCCTGCTGGCCGTACTGCGCCGGCTGGCTCGGCGCACCGTAGGGATCCTGCTGGCCGTACTGCGCCGGCTGGCCCTGCTGGCCGTCGGGGTCCTGCTGGCCGTGCTGCGCCGGCTGGCTCGGCGCGCCGTAGGGGTTCTGCTGGCCGTACTGGTCCTGCGTGCCGCCCGGCTCCGCGGAGCCGTAGGGGCTCTGCGGCGCGGAGGACTCCGCCGGCGGCCGCGCCCAGGGGTCCTGGGCGCCGTGGTTGTTCCCCTGGGGAGCCCAGGAGCCGTCTTCACCGGAAGTGCTCATGGAACCCACGATACGTGCTCGTCGCGTGCCCACGCACCTCGACACCCGGCGCCGAGCCGCCGCGAGCCGGGAGAGGGTCCCGTGGACGGGGCTCCGGTGCGCTCAGCGGCGGCGCTTCTCGCGGATCCGCACGCCGATGACGATGGGCGAGCCGGTGAAGGAGAAGTCCTCGCGGAGACGACGCTCGATGAAGCGGCGGTACCCGTGCTCGAGGAAGCCGCTGGCGAAGATGACGAAGCGCGGCGGCCGCGTCCGGGCCTGCGTGGCGAACAGGATGCGGGCCTGCTTGCCGCCGCGCAGCGGATGAGGGTGCGCCGCGACCAGCTGACCGAGGAAGGCGTTGAGGCGGCCGGTCGGGATGCGGCGGTCCCAGGACTCGAGCGCCGCCTCGATGGCGGGCACCAGCTTCTCGGCGTGCCGACCGGTGTGGGCGGAGATGTTGACCCGCGGCGCCCAGGCCACATGGGCCAGATCGCGCTCGATCTCGCGCTCGAGAGCCTTGTGCCGCTCCTCGTCCAGCAGATCCCACTTGTTGAAGGCGAGCACGAGGGCCCGACCGGACTCCAGGACCATGTCGATGATCTTCAGGTCCTGGGTGGAGACCGGCTCGGAGGCCTCGAGGAGGACCACCGCCACCTCGGCGCGGTCGAGCGCCGCCCGCGTGCGCAGAGAGGCGTAGTAGTCCGCTCCCTGCGACTGCAGCACGCGGCGGCGGATCCCGGCGGTGTCCACGAAGGTCCACTCGCGCCCGCCCAGGACGATCTTCTCGTCCACAGGGTCGCGGGTGGTGCCGGCGACCTCGTCGACCACCACGCGCTGCTCCCGCGCCAGCCGGTTCAGCAGCGAGGACTTGCCGACGTTCGGCCGTCCCACCAGCGCCACGCGCCGCGGACCGTGGTCCACGGGAGCCCCGCGGCCCTCCTCGGGCATGGCGGAGACCACGGCGTCCAGCAGGTCGCCGGAGCCGCGCCCGTGGAGCGCGGAGACCGGATGGGGCTCGCCGAGGCCCAGGTTCCACAGGGCCGCGGCCTCGAGCTCGCCGCGCTGGTCGTCGACCTTGTTGGCGACCAGCACGATCGGCACGTTCGCCGAGCGCAGCACCTTGAGCAGCTGCTCGTCGGTGGTGGTGATGCCGACGTTCGCGTCCACGATGAACATCACGACGTCCGCGAGGGAGACGGCGACCTCGGCCTGCTCGGCGACCCGGTAGGCGATGCCCTGCACCCGGTCCTCCCAGCCGCCGGTGTCCACCAGCCAGAAGTCCGTCCCGGTCCACTCGGCCTCGTAGAAGACCCGGTCACGGGTGACGCCGGGACGGTCCTCGACCACGGCTTCGCGGCGACCCAGGATGCGGTTGACCAGGGTGGACTTGCCGACGTTGGGACGGCCGACGACAGCGACCACGGGCAGGTTGCGCGGGATCCCCCGCCGCGGGTCCTCGCCCTCCTCCCCCTCCAGCAGGGCCAGGTCCTCGTCGTCGAGCTCGTAGTCGCCGAGGCCGGCGCGCAGCGCCGACTCGATGTCCTCGTCGCTGGGCCCGTCGGCGGCGCCCGCGGCGGCCGTCGGCGCCGGGACGGCCGGCTGCGCGGGCCGGGATGCGGCCTCCTGCTCCGCGGCGTCCTCCTGGGCGGATTCCGCGGCGGCGACGAGCATGAGCACCTGCTCGACCACGTCCTCGATCCCCAGCCCGGTGGTGTCGACGGTCTGGACGCCCTCGGCGGCGGTGAGGAACTCCGAGACGGTCGAGTCGTCCCGGTCCCGGCGCAGCACCTGGTCGGCCATGCGGGCCCGGGTGTCCTCGCTGTCCTCGAGCTCGAGCTCCGCGGCGCGGCGACGCATCCGCTCCTCGTCGGAGGCGGTCAGCAGCACGCGCACCGGGGCGTCGGGGGCGACCACCGTGGTGATGTCCCGTCCTTCGGCCACGCAGAACCCGCGCTCGGCGGCGGTGGCGAAGAGGACCTCCCGCTGGCGGCGCTGAAGGATCGCGCGGACCAGGGTGTTCGTGGCCACGGCGCTCACGCTCGAGGAGATCCGCTCGGTGCGGATGGCGGCGGTGATGTCCGTGCCGCCGACGGCGACGGTCGCGCCGGCGGGGTCCGTCCCGAGCGCGAGGTCGAGGTCCTCGGCCACGGCGGCGACGGCCTCGCGATCGGCGAGATCTACGTCGTGCTCGAGGCAGGACCAGGTGACGGCGCGATACATGGCGCCGGTGTCGAGGATGCCGCCGTCCAGCGCCTCGGCCACGAGACGGGAGACGGTGGACTTGCCGGATCCGGCCGGCCCGTCGATCGCGATGGCGATGCCGGCTCCGGCGCCGTCGGACGCGTGGGCGGAGTGGTCGAGCGGCGAGCTGGTGTGCATCCCAGAAGGATACGGGGCGTTCAGGCCTCGGCGACGGTCCAGCCGCGATCCGCGAGCTCACGCGTGAGCAGGTCCTCACGAGCGGCGTCGACGGCGATGTGCGCGAGACCCACCGCACGGCCGATCTCGTGCTCGAGCCGGAGGTCCTCGAGGTTCACCCCGATCTCCCCGATCTCGCCCAGCAGCCGAGCCAGCTCCCCGGGCCGGTCCGGGACCAGGACCACGAGGGTCGCGAACACCTCGGTGGAGCCCCCGTGCTTGCCGGGGATCCGCCGCACGCCCCGGTTGCCGTCGGCGACGAGGTCCGCGAGCGCGCGGCGCGAGCCGATCGCCGGATCCGGGGACCCCGACAGGGTCTCCAGCGCGCCCATCACCTGGTCGAGGCGCTCGCGGACCTCCCCCAGCACGGTCCGCACGGCCCCGGCATTGGCGCCGAGGATCTCGACCCAGAGCCGCGGATCCGAGTCCGCGATGCGGGTGGTGTCGCGGAGCCCCTGCCCAGCGAGGCCCAGCGCGCTCTCGGTGGGCTCCAGGAGGGTCGCGCCGAGCAGGCTCGCCATGACCTGCGGCACGTGGGAGACCTGGGCGACGGCCGTGTCATGGCTCGCGGCGTCCAGCACGATCGGCACGGAGCCGATCTCGGTGGCCAGGCCCTTCAGCACGGTCACCGCCTCCGCTCCGGTGCTCTCGTGGGGGACGACCACGAAGGGACGGCCCCGGAAGAGGTCGGCGCGGGCGGCGATCACGCCGGAGACCTCGCGGCCGGCCATCGGATGGGCGCCGATGTAGCGCGGGAGGTCCTCCGGACGGGCGAGGGCGCGCAGACCGTCCAGGACCGTGGCCTTCACGCTCGCGACGTCCGCGACCAGCGCCTCGGGCCAGGCACGGAGGGCTCGGTCCACGAGCCCCGCGGCCACGTCCGGCGGCGCGGCGACGAGCACCAGCGCGGGATCGGGGTCCTCGGCGGCGGGCAGGGCGCCCACGCCGAGCTCGACCGCCAGCGCCGTGGTGCCCGGGGAGACGTCCTCGACCTGCACGGCGGCCCCGGCGCGGGTGAGCGCCATGCCGAGCGAGCCGCCGATCAGCCCGGTGCCGATGACCCGCACCGGGGAGGGCACCAGGGTCCTCACAGTCCCACCTCCGCCATCAGGGTGCCGAGCTCGCGCCCGGTGATCTCGCGGGTCTCCCCCGGGGCCAGGTCCCCCAGCAGCACGGGGCCGATGCGGGTGCGCACCAGGGCGGTCAGCTCGAAGCCCTGGGAGGCGAACATGCGGCGGACGATGCGATTGCGCCCCTCATGGAGGGTCACCTCGACCACCGCCTCCCGGCCGTCCTGCGCGAGCACCCGGGCGCGGTCAGCGCGGGCGGGGCCGTCCTCGAGCTCGACGCCCTCGCGCAGCGCCTTGACCAGCCCGCGGGGCGGACCGCCGGGGGCGTCGAAGCGGCAGACGTAGGTCTTGTCGACCTCGAAGCTGGGGTGGGTGAGGCGGTGGGCGAGCTCGCCGTCGTTCGTCAGCAGCAGCAGGCCCTCGGTCTCGTAGTCGAGCCGACCCACGTGGTAGAGCCGCTGCGGATAGCGCCCCGCGAACTCGGAGAGGTCCCGGCGCCCCTCGGGATCGCTCATCGCGGAGACCACATGGCGCGGCTTGTTCAGCACCACGGTCACCTTGGTCGCATCGAGCTGGAGGCGCCGGCCGTCGACGTGGATCACCTGCGTCGCGGGGTCGATGCGGACCCCCTGCTCGTGGACCACGGCGCCGTCGACCATCACCCGGCCGCCGGAGATCAGCGCCTCGCAGGCGCGCCGGGATCCGAAGCCGGCCCGCGCGAGGACCTTCTGCAGGCGCTCCCCGCCCTCGCGGTGCTGGTCCCCGTCGGTGGTGTCCGCACCGGCCGGGGCCGGCATCGGCGCCCCGGCGTCGTCGCGCAGGCGGACCTTCTTCGGCGGGGTGAAGGCGCTGCGGCGCCGGCGGCGGGAGGAGCCCCCCGAGGTCCGGCCGGAACCCTCGCCCGAGCCGCCGCCGGAGCGGGACGACCCCATCAGGCCGCCGCGCCGCGGGCGATGAGCTCGCGAGCGAGCTGACGGTACGCGGCGGCGCCCTTGTTCGCGGAGGCGAAGGAGATGATCGGCTCGGCGGCCACCGAGGCGTCCGGGAACTTCACGGTGCGGTTGATCGTGGTGTGGAAGACCTTGTCCGGGAAGGCCTCGACCACACGCTGGCAGACCTCGCGCGCATGCAGGGTGCGCGGGTCGAACATCGTGATCAGGATGCCGTCGAGCTCGAGGCGCGGGTTGATGCGGTCCTGCACCTTCTCGATGGTCTCCACCAGGAGCGCCACGCCGCGCAGCGCGAAGTACTCGGCCTCCAGCGGGATGATCACGCCGTGGCTCGCGGCCAGCGCGTTGACGGTCAGCAGGCCCAGCGAGGGCTGGCAGTCGATGATGATGACGTCGTACTCGTCGGCCACCGGGCGCAGCACCCGGGCCAGCGCCATCTCGCGGGCGACCTCGTTGACCAGCGTCACCTCGGCGGCCGAGAGGTCGATGTTCGCCGGCAGCACGTCGAGGTTCTCGGTCTCGGTCTCCTGGATCACGGTCCGCACGTCGTGGCCGCGCTCCATGAGCAGGTTGTAGACGGTGATGTCGAGGTCGTACGGGTTCACGCCGCTGCCGGCGCTCAGCGCGCCCTGCGGGTCGAGGTCCACGAGCAGCACCTTGCGGCCCAGCTCGGCGAGGGCCGCCCCGAGGTTGATGACGCTCGTGGTCTTCCCGACCCCGCCCTTCTGGTTCACCATCGAGATGATCCGCGCCGGACCGTGGCCGTCGAGGGCGGCCGGCTCCGGGAGCTCCGGCATCGGGCGGCCGGTGGGGCCGAGGTCGATGTCCAGCTGCTGGGGGGAGGTCGGGCTCACGTCGTTGTCCTGTCGTCGGCGTCGTTCTCTGGTGCGGGCGCGGGGGTTCCGTCGACGGCCGGGTGGGGATCCGAACCGGCCCGGGCGGCGACGGCCTCGAGCGGCCGTCGATGTCCTGCGGCGGACGACTCCGGCGGGCGGGGCCGTGCGGGGTCGCCGCGCCGTGCAAGTCTAAGCCCCTCAACGGGCCCGGGGGTGGGCTCCGGCGTGGGTCTCGCGCAGAGAGTCGACCGTCACCTGCGTGTAGAGCTGCGTGGTGGTCACCGAGGCGTGGCCCAGCAGCTCCTGCACGCTGCGCACGTCCGCCCCGCCGTGCAGCAGATGGGTCGCATAGGAATGGCGCAGGGTGTGCGGGCTGATCGGCTCCGGCAGATCGTCGAGCTCGGCGTCCTCGGCGGCCCGCTGGACCACCTGCCAGGCGGCCTGCCGGGTCAGCCGGGTGCCCCGGGCGCCGAGGAAGATCGCGGGCGTGCCGCTCCCCCGGGCCGCCAGTGCCGGGCGCCCCCGGGTGAGGTAGGCCTCGAGCGCCTCGAGGGCGTGGCGGCCCACGGGCACCACCCGATGCTTGTCGCCCTTGCCCCGCAGGACGGCCGACCGGGACGTCCGGTCGACGTCGTCGACGTCCATGCCGGTCACCTCCGAGATCCGTGCCCCGATCCCGTAGAGCAGCTCGAGCAGAGCACGATCGCGCAGCGCGCGCTCGGCGCCGTCCCGGCCGGGGCCGGGCCGGCCCGCCGCCTCCAGCAGGCGCAGCACCTGGTCGATGGTCAGCGGATGCGGCAGCCGTGCAGGGAGCGCGGGCGTGGGGACCAGGCGGGTGGGGTCGCCGGTCTCCGAGGCCCGTTCGGCGTCGAGGAAGGCGTGCAGACCGCGCACCGCGGCGAGGGAGCGGGCGGCCGAGGAGGCCGAGAGGGCGCGGCCGCCGTCGGCACCGGTGCGCAGCGCGCGGAGCCAGGCGCCGAGCTGCCCGGCCTCGACGGCCCCGGGATCGATGCCCTCCCGAGCCAGTCCGGCGAGATAGCGCAGGAGGTCGCGACGGTAGGCGGCGAGAGTGTTGGCCGAGAGCCCGCGCTCGCTGCGCAGGTGGCTGAGGTACTGCTCGAGCAGGCGGCGGTCACCGGGCCGGAGCGTCGACTCCTCGGCCCCGGGCGACGAGCCGCCTGCGCTCACAGGGTGACGAAGGGGTCGATCGCCAGCGCCACGAACAGGACGGTGAGGTAGGTGATGGAGCCGTGGAAGACCACCATCGGACCCAGGGCCTTGCCGGTCAGGCCGCGACGCACGCGCAGCGCGTAGCGGACCACGAGGAAGGCGAACCAGGCACCGCTGGCCACGGCCGCGACGCCGTAGACCCAGCCGGTGTGGCCCAGCGGGATGATCGCGAGGCTGCAGGCGATCATCAGCGCGGTGTGCATCACCATCTGGCGGGCGACGCTCCGACGGGAGGCGACCACGGGAAGCATCGGCACCCCGGCGTCGGCGTAGTCGGTCGAGAACTTCTCCGCGAGCGGCCAGTAGTGCGGGGGCGTCCAGAAGAAGATGACCAGGAACAGCAGCACCGCGGTCCAGGACACCGTCCCGGTCACGGCCGACCAGCCGATGAGCACGGGCATGCAGCCGGCCACGCCGCCCCAGACGATGTTCTGGCTGGTGCGCCGCTTGAGGATCATCGTGTAGAAGACGACGTAGAGCAGGATCGCGCCCAGGGCGAGGGCGGCGGACATCCAGTTGACCAGCAGGCCCAGCCACAGACCGGAGACGAGAGAGAGCGTGAGCCCGAAGATCAGGCCGGCGCGGGGCGAGATGTCCCCGGTGACGAGCGGACGGTTCCGGGTCCGCTTCATCTTCGCGTCGATGTCGCGGTCGAGGTACATGTTCAGCGCGTTCGCGCCGCCCGCGGCCAGATAGCCGCCCACCATGGTGGCCAGGATCAGACCCAGCGAGGGGAACCCGCCCGCGGCGAGGAACATGGTGGGGATGGTCGTGATGAGCAGCAGCTCGATGATGCGCGGCTTGGTCAGCGCGACGTAGCTCCCGACGACCGAGCGGAGGGTCCGCGAACCGAAGCCCCCGCCGTCCCGGCGACCGGAGCTCCCGCCCTCCGGGCCCGAGTCCTGTACCGACGCTCCCTGGGTGGCGGTCACCGCCCACCGTCCTTCCTCCTGGGCGCGGCGCACTCGCCGCGTGAACCCCGCCAGTCTAGGCCGACGCGGCCGCGGACGGCGCGCGGACACGGGTGAGAACCCGCACCGTCGGCGGCGGCGCGCCCCTGCCCGGCCGCCGCTCCAGGGCACGGAGGGCCTGTTGCCGAACCGTGACCGGAGCGCCCGGCGAGCGGACGGGGGCCGGTCTCCTCGCACGTCCATCCGGCCCCGGCGTGGGCCGGAGCACGCCCGGGACGTGACGCAGCTCCCACCTGGGGGCCGCGCCGGAGCGCGTGGTGGGACGGGCGCGCGGCGCTCGTGCCTGCGGGACTAAGGTGGACCGCGTCGCCTCGCGCGCCCATCCTGCGACAGTCGTCTGCACGGGAGGACCCGCGGAGGCCTGTCGATCCCCGCGGCAGCAGCCGCACCCCGGCGAAAGGAACCACTCGACATGACGGAGAACTTCAAGGCCCCCGACGGCTGGACCGAGCTGGACAAGCGGGCGGTCGACACCGTGCGCGTCCTCGCCGCCGACGCCGTGGAGAAGGTCGGCAACGGCCACCCGGGCACCGCCGTCAGCCTCGCCCCGGCCGCGTACCTCCTGTACCAGGACCTCATGCGCCACGACCCGAAGGACCCGGCCTGGATCGGCCGCGACCGCTTCGTGCTCTCGGCGGGCCACTCCAGCCTCACCCAGTACATCCAGCTGTACCTCGGCGGCTTCGGCCTCGAGAAGCAGGACATCGAGGAGCTGCGCACCTGGGGCTCGAAGACTCCCGGCCACCCCGAGAACTTCCACACCACCGGCGTGGAGATCACCACCGGCCCGCTGGGCCAGGGCATCTCCTCGGCCGTCGGCTTCGCGATGGCGCAGCGTCGCGAGCGCGGCCTGCTCGACCCCGAGGCCGCCGCGGGCACCAGCCCCTTCGACCACTTCACCTACGTGATCGCCTCCGACGGCGACCTGCAGGAGGGTGTCAGCAGCGAGGCCAGCTCCATCGCCGGCACCCAGCAGCTCGGCAACCTCATCGTCCTCTGGGACGACAACGAGATCTCCATCGAGGGCGACACCTCGATCGCCTTCACCGAGGACACCGCCGCACGCTACGAGGCCTACGGCTGGGACGTGCGCACCGTGGACTGGACCCAGGGCGGCACCGAGTACGTCGAGGACGTCGCCGCGCTCAAGGCCGAGATCCTCGCCGCGCAGAAGGTCACGGACAAGCCCACCTTCATCCGCCTGCGCACCGTCATCGGCTGGCCGATCCCGGAGCTCGCCGGCAGCCACAGCGTGCACGGTGCCAAGCTCGGCCCCGAGGGCGTCGCGGGCCTGAAGAAGGCCGTCGGCTTCGACCCGGAGCAGCAGTTCCAGGTCGACGAGGACGTCCTGGCCCATACCCGCGGCCTCGCCGAGCGCGCCGCCGCCGCGAAGGCCGAGTGGGAGAAGGGCTACCAGGCCTGGCGCTCCGCGAACCCGGAGGCGGCCACCCTGCTGGACCGCCTCAGCGCCCGCGAGCTGCCGAGCGGCTTCGAGGACGCCTTCCCGACCTTCGAGGCCGACGCCAAGGGCATCGCCACGCGCGCCGCCTCCGGCAAGGTCCTCGCCGAGCTCGCCCCGGTCCTGCCCGAGCTGTGGGGCGGCTCCGCCGACCTCGCCGGCTCGAACAACACCACCATGAAGGGCGAGCCGTCCTTCCTCCCCGAGGCCAACGCCTCCGCGGAGTTCCCGGGTCACGAGTACGGCCGCACGCTGCACTTCGGCATCCGCGAGCACGCCATGGGGTCGATCCTCTCCGGCATCGCGCTGCACGGCCTGACCCGGCCCTACGGCGGCACCTTCTTCCAGTTCGCCGACTACATGCGCGGCGCGGTGCGCCTCGCCTCGCTGATGAAGGTCCCGGCCACCTACGTGTGGACCCACGACTCGATCGGCCTCGGCGAGGACGGCCCGACCCACCAGCCGGTCGAGCACCTGGCCGCCTACCGCGCGATCCCGAACCTGGCGCTCGTGCGCCCCGCGGACGCCAACGAGACCGCTCAGGCCTGGAAGGCGATCCTCGAGCGCGACAGCGGGCCCGTCGGTCTCATCCTCAGCCGCCAGGCGATGCCCACCTTCGACCGCGAGGAGTACGCGGGCGCCGAGGGCCTCGCCCGGGGCGCCTACGTCATGAAGGAGGCCTCGGCCGCGCCGCAGCTGATCCTCATCGCCACCGGCTCCGAGGTGCAGTACGCCGCCGAGGCGCAGAAGCAGCTCGAGGCGGAGGGCGTGCCCACCCGCCTGGTGTCGATGCCGTCGGTCGAGTGGTTCGACGAGCAGGACGAGGAGTACCGGGAGTCGGTCCTGCCCTCCTCGGTCACCGCGCGTGTGAGCGTCGAGGCCGGCATCGCGATGCCGTGGTACCGCTTCCTGGGCACGCACGGCCGCGCCGTCTCGCTCGAGCACTACGGCGCGTCGGCCGATGCCAAGACGCTGTTCCGGGAGTACGGGTTCACCGCCGAGGCCGTGGTGGCCGCGGCGAAGGACTCGCTCGCCGCCGCCGGCGCCTGACCACCCGCGGGGGCGGGACCCCCGGGTCCCGCCCCCGCCCCTCACCCGCCGAGGTTCCCTCCGCCACAGGGAGGAAGGCCCCCGGCCTCGACAGCGTTGCGACTTTCGATCCCCGTTCGACACAGGGCGCCCCGCGTCCGGAAGGAACACCCATGGCTCAGAACCCCCGCACCCAGGCCCTCTCCGACGCCGGAGTCTCCATCTGGCTGGACGACCTCTCCCGCGACCGCCTCCGCACCGGCAACCTCGCCGAGCTCCTCGCCTCCCACAACGTCGTCGGCGTGACCACCAACCCCTCGATCTTCCAGGCCGCGATCTCCGGCTCCGAGGAGTACGACGCGGACATCACCCGCCTCGCCGGCGAGGGGAAGAGCGTGGACGAGGTCATCGAGGTGCTCACCACCGACGACGTGCGCAGCGCCGCCGACCTCTTCGCGGACGTGTACGCCTCCTCGCACGGCTTCGACGGCCGTGTGAGCATCGAGGTGGACCCGCGCCTCGCGCACGAGACCGAGAAGACCATCGAGCAGGCGAAGCACCTGCACGCCGTCGTCGGCCGCGAGAACGTCATGATCAAGATCCCCGCCACCGAGGAGGGCCTGCCGGCCATCACCGCGGTCATCGCCGAGGGCATCAGCGTCAACGTCACCCTGATCTTCTCGGTCGAGCGCTACGAGGCCGTCATCGACGCCTACCTCAGCGGCCTCGAGCAGGCCGCGGCGGGCGGCCACGACCTCTCCACCATCCACTCCGTGGCCTCCTTCTTCGTCTCCCGGGTCGATTCCGAGATCGATGCTCGTCTCGAGCAGCTCGGCGGAGAGGCGGAGACCCTGCGCGGCAGCGCCGGCGTGGCCAACGCCCAGGCCGCCTTCGGCGTGTACCTGACGTCCTTCGCCGCCGAGCGCTTCGAGGCCCTGAAGGCCCAGGGAGCCAACGTGCAGCGCGCCCTGTGGGCGTCCACCGGCGTGAAGAACCCCGACTACCCGGACACCCTGTACGTCGACCGCCTGGTCGCCGATCCCACGGTCAACACCATGCCGGAGAAGACGCTGTTCGCCGCGGCGGACCACGCCGCGCCGGAGGCGGCGCTGACCGCCGAGACCGCCGTCACCGGCGAAGCCGTCCTCGAGCGCGTGGCCGAGGCCGGCGTCGACGTGGCCGACGTCTTCGCCGTCCTCGAGCGCGAGGGCGTCGAGAAGTTCGAGAAGGCCTGGATCGAGCTCATCGCCACTGTCTCGGCCTCGGTCGAGGCCGCGCGCGCCTGATCCCGCCAGGGCCGGGCTCCGCCGTCCGCGGCGGGTCCCGGCCCGCTCGTCCCGTGTCCGAGAAAGGACCATCGTGACCGACACCTCCCCCTCCCCCGCCGGGACCGACGCCGCGAACCCGCTGCGCGACCCCCGGGACCGCCGACTCCCCCTCATCGCGGGCCCGAGCTCCATGGTGATGTTCGGCGTCACCGGCGACCTGGCGCGCAAGAAGCTCCTGCCCGCGATCTACGACCTCACCCACCGCGGACTGCTGCCTCCCAGCTTCGGTCTGGTCGGCTACGGCCGACGCGACTGGTCGGACGACGACTTCGCCGAGTACGTCCGCAAGTCGGTCTCCGAGCACTCCCGCACCGGGTTCTCCGAGAGCGTCTTCGAGCAGCTGCGCGGCGGCCTGCGCTTCGTCACCGGCACCTTCGACGACACCGCCGCCTTCGAGCGGCTGACCGAGGTGGTCGGCGAGCTGGACCGCACCCGCGGCACGGGCGGGAACCACGCCTTCTACCTCTCGATCCCGCCGGACGCCTTCCCGCAGGTGTGCGGGCAGCTGGCCAACTCCGGGCTGAACACCCCGCGGGACGGCTCCTGGCGCCGTGTGGTCATCGAGAAGCCCTTCGGGCACGACCTCGCCTCCGCACGCGAGCTGAACGACGTCGTCGAGCAGGCCTTCCGCCCCGAGGACGTCTTCCGCATCGACCACTACCTCGGCAAGGAGACCGTCCAGAACATCCTGGCGCTGCGGTTCTCCAATCAGCTGTACGAGCCGCTGTGGAACGCGAACTACGTCGACCACGTCCAGATCACGATGGCCGAGGACATCGGGATCGGGTCCCGCGCCGGCTACTACGACGGCATCGGCACCGCGCGCGACGTGATCCAGAATCACCTGCTGCAGCTGCTCGCGCTGACGGCGATGGAGGAGCCGGTGACCTTCCGCGCCTCCGACCTGCGGGCGGAGAAGGAGAAGGTGCTGGCCGCGGTCGAGCTGCCCGAGGACCTGGGTGCCCACACCGCCCGCGGGCAGTACGTGGGCGGCTGGCAGGGCGGCGTGGAGGCGCGCCCGTACCTCGAGGAGGACGGCATCCCCGCCGACTCCACCACCGAGACCTTCGCCGCCATGCGCCTGGACATCGCCACCCGCCGCTGGGCGGGCGTGCCCTTCTACCTCCGGGCCGGCAAGCGCCTGGGACGCCGCGTCACCGAGATCGCGGTCGTCTTCAAGCGCGCCCCCTTCCTGCCGTTCCGCACCACGGACACCGCGGACCTGGGCCAGAACGCGATCGTCATCCGCGTCCAGCCGGACGAGGGCGTGACCATGCGCTTCGGCTCCAAGGTGCCCGGCACCCAGATGGAGGTGCGCGACGTGACGATGGACTTCGCGTACGGCATGAACTTCACCGAGGAGTCCCCCGAGGCCTACGAGCGGCTCATCCTCGACATGCTGCTCGGGGATCCGCCGCTGTTCCCCCGGCAGAAGGAGGTCGAGCTCTCCTGGCAGATCCTCGACCCCATCACCGAGTACTGGGAGGAGAACCTCCGGCCGGCGCCCTACCGTCCCGGCACCTGGGGTCCCGACACCGCTCATGAGATGCTCGCCCGCGACGGACGTACCTGGAGGCGACCGTGATCACCACCCTGACCGACACCACCGCATCGGCCATCGACAAGAAGATGATCGAGATGCGGGAGACCTTCGGTGCCAACACCATCGGCCGAGTGCTCACCCTCATCATCGTCTCCACCGGGGACATCGAGGAGCCGCTCGAGGCGGCCATCGCCGCGAGCCACGAGCATCCCGCCCGGGTGCTGGTGGTCGATGCGAACCCCGAGGCGGAGACCTCCGGCCTCGACGCCGAGATCCGGGTGGGCCGGGACGCCGGCTCCGGCGAGATCGTCATCCTGCACGCGCGCGGGGACGTGCTGTACTCGCTGGACACCCTGATCATGGCGCTGCTGCTGCCCGACGCCCCGATCGTCACCTGGTGGCCGGAGACGGCACCGTCCTCCCCGGTCCACGACGTGCTGGGCTCGATGTCGCAGCGCCGCATCACCGATTCCGCGGCGAGCTCCGATCCGCTGGCGACCCTCAAGCGGCTGCGCCGCGGCTACTCCAGCGGTGACTCCGACTTCGCCTGGGCGCGGCTGACCCGCTGGCGCGGACTGGTCGCGAGCGCCTACGAGGTGCCCCCGATCTCCACCCCGACCTCCGTCGAGGTCTCCGGGACCCCCGGCAACCCGTCGGTCGAGCTCATGGCGGGCTGGCTCGCCCATGCGCTCGGGGTCCGCGCCGAGATCGTGGCCCCGCCCGCGGACGACAGCGACTTCGCCGGCGTCCACAGCGTGCGACTGGTCCGCCGCGACGGCGCCATCGAGCTCACGCGCGTCAGCGACGACTCGGTGGTCATGAAGCTGCCGGGGGACGACACCGGTCAGCACGTGACGATGCCCCGGCGCGCCCTCGCCGAGCTCATCACCGAGGAGCTGCGCCGTCTGGATCCCGACGAGGTCTACGGCGAGGTCCTCGCCGAGACCTTCAGCGGCATCGACGACACGTCCACCTACGCCACCGGCAAGCCCTCCCCGGCCGATGTCGTGGTCGCCGACGCGGAGGCGATCGCCGTCGCGGCCGCCGAGCGGACCGCGAACCAGCTGCGCACCGCCCTCGCGGAGCGGTCGGTCGCCCACCTCGTGGTCACCGGAGGCAGCGTCGGCACGAGGACCGCGCAGGCCCTGCCCGCGGCGCTCGCGACGGCCGAGGTCGACGTCTCCCGTCTGCACCTCTGGTGGGGCGACGAGCGCTTCGTCGATCCGGACTCCCCCGAGCGCAACGAGGTGGGCGTGCGCGCCGGTCTGCTCGAGCCGCTGGTCGAGGCCGGGCTCCCCCGGCGCAACGTGCACGTGATGCCCTCCCCCGCCGACGGCATGTCTCTGGACGACGCCGCGGCCTGGTACGGCCAGCAGCTGGACCAGATGGGCGGCGACGAGCCCTTCCGCACCCGTGGCCGCGCGTTCTTCGACGTGCTGCTGCTCGGGGTGGGGCCCGACGGCCACGTCGCCTCGCTGTTCCCCGAGCATCCGGACCAGACCCACGTCCGCGCCAGCGCCGTGCCGGTGACGCAGTCGCCCAAGCCGCCGTCGGAGCGGATCTCGCTGACCTGGCCGGTGCTCAACTCCTCCCGCCACGTGGTGCTCCTCGCCGCCGGCGAGGAGAAGGCCGCCGCCGTGCGGCACGGGCACGGGGACATCGACCCCTGGACCGTTCCGGCCTCCGGCGTGCGGGGCCTGGAGTCCACCGTCTGGTTCCTCGATCGCGCCGCGGCGAGGTCGCTGGAGTCCTGACTCCCGCGGCGGGCCTCCGGGCCCGCCGCGCTCTCCCCGCCCGGGACGGGCGGGAGCATGCGAGAAGGGCCGGTCACCGTGATGGTGACCGGCCCTTCTGCTGTGCTCGAGGTGCGCTGTGCGTCAGAGGATCTTCTCGATGATGCCCAGGCCCACGGCGCACATCCCCCAGGCGACCGCGATCGTCACGGTCAACCGGTTCAGATTGCGCTCGGCCACGCCCGAGGCGCTGGCCGAGGAGGTCACGCCGCCGCCGAACATGTCGGACAGACCACCACCGCGCCCCTTGTGCAGGAGCACGAGCATGATCGTCAGCAGGCCCAGAACGGCCAGCAGGATCTGAAGGATGAGCTTCAGGAGAGTCAGATCCACGAGGTGCGACACCTTCCACGGGAACAGGCGGACCGATCCAGCATACGCCACGAGCCGGGCCCCGAAGAGGCCCGGCTCGCGTGGTACGGCTTACTCAGCTCTGGAACCCGGCGATCTTGGCGAACTCCTCGGCCTTGAGCGAGGCCCCGCCGACGAGCGCGCCGTCGACGTCCTCCTTGCCCATGAGCTCGACGACGTTCGAGGACTTCACGCTGCCGCCGTACAGGACGCGCACGGCGTCGGCGACCGAGTCGCCGTGGATCGCGCGCAGGGCCTCACGGATCTCCCGGCACACCTCCTGGGCGTCGTCCGGGGTCGCGACCTCGCCGGTGCCGATGGCCCAGACGGGCTCGTAGGCGATGACGATCTGCGCGGCCTGCTCGGCGGTGAGCCCCTCGATGCCGCCCTCGAGCTGCGCGAGGGTGTACTCGACGTGCTTGCCGGCCTGCCGCTGCTCGAGCGGCTCGCCGACGCACAGGATCGGGACCAGGCCCGCGGCGAATGCGGCCTTCACCTTGGCGTTCGTGACCTGCTCGTCCTCGCCGTGGTACTCGCGGCGCTCCGAGTGACCCACGGCCGCGTAGCTCGCGCCGAGGGCCTTGAGCATCTGCCCGGAGACCTCGCCGGTGTAGGCGCCGGACTCGTGGGCGGAGATGTCCTGACCGCCGTAGGCCAGCGGGATCCGGTCCGACTCGACGACCGTCTGCACGGTGCGGATGTCCACGAACGGGGGCAGCACGACGACCTCGACGGCGGAGGTGTCCACGTCCTTGAGCCGCTCACCCAGCTCCTCGACGAGGGCCAGGCCCTGCTTCCAGTCGAGGTTCATCTTCCAGTTGCCCGCCATCAGCGGGGTACGGGTGCTCACTTGGTGCCCTCCTCGAGGATCGAGATGCCCGGCAGGTCCTTGCCCTCGATGAGTTCGAGGCTCGCACCCCCGCCGGTGGAGATGTGCGAGAAGAGGGACTCGTCGAATCCCAGGTTGCGGACGGCGGAGGCGGAGTCGCCGCCGCCGACCACGGTGTAGCCGGGGGCCTTCGCGAGGGAGTCGGCGACCGCCTTCGTCCCGCCGGCGAAGGGCGCGAACTCGAACACGCCCATGGGGCCGTTCCAGAACACGGTCGCGGCATCGGCGACCTTCTCGCCGAACAGCTTCGCGGTCTCGGGGCCGATGTCCATGCCCTCCTGGTCCGCGGGGATCTGATCGGCGCCCACCACGGTGGCGGGGGCGTCGGCGGAGAACTCCGGGGACACGACCGTGTCGACGGGGAGCACGAGCTCCACGCCGTTCGCCTCGGCGCGCTCCATGTACTCACGGACCACGTCGAGCTTGCTCTCGTCCAGCAGCGACTGGCCCACCTCGTGGCCGCGGGCCTTCTGGAAGGTGTAGGCCATGCCGCCGCCGATCAGGAGACGGTCGGCCTTGCCCAGCAGGGCGTCGATGACGGAGAGCTTGTCCGCCACCTTGGCCCCGCCGAGGACCACCACGAAGGGGCGCTCCGGGGAGTCGGTGACCTTGCGCAGGGACTCGACCTCGCGCAGCACCAGCTCGCCGGCCGCGGAGGGCAGCAGGGTGGCGAGCTCGTAGACCGAGGCCTGCTTGCGGTGGACCACGCCGAAGCCGTCGGAGACGAAGGCGTCGCCGAGCTCGGCGAGCTGGGTCGCGAAGTCGCGGCGCTCGGCCTCGTCCTTCGCGGTCTCGCCGGCGTTGAAGCGGAGGTTCTCGAGGACGGCGACCTGTCCGTCCTCGAGGGAGGAGACGACCTCGGCGGCGGAGGCGCCCACGGTCTCCGGGGAGAAGGCGACGTCCTGGCCCAGCAGCTCGCCCAGACGGCCCACGACCGGGCGCAGGGAGTACTTGTCCTCCGGCGCACCCTTCGGGCGGCCCAGGTGGGAGATCACGACCACCCGGGCGCCGGCCTCGACGAGTCGGGAGAGCGTGGGGAGGGCGGCGCGGATGCGTCCGTCATCGGTGATGGTGGTGCCGTCCAGCGGCACATTGAGATCGGCACGGACGAGCACGCGCTTGCCGCGCAGCTCCCCGAGCGAATCGATGGTCTTCAGCACTGTGGTGGTTCCTTCGTGTCGGGGCCGGGGACGCACGGAGCGGCCCGGCCGTGGGACGAGCGGAGCCCGCCGGGCGCCGACCCCTCGGGGTGGCGACCGGCGGGCTCCGGGGTGGTCCGGGTCGTCAGTGCGACCGCGCGGGGATCAGAGCGACTTGCCCACGAGCTGCGAGAGCTCGACGAGGCGGTTCGAGAAGCCCCACTCGTTGTCGTACCAGGTGAAGACCTTCACCTGGTTGCCGATCACCTTGGTGAGCTGCGCGTCGAAGATCGAGGAGTGCGGATCGCCCTCGATGTCCTTGGAGACGATCGGGTCCTCGGTGTAGCGCAGGACGCCCTTGAGGGGACCCTCGGCGGCCTTCTTGATCGCCGCGTTGATCTCCTCGGCGGTGACCTCGCGGGACGCCTCGAAGGTGAGGTCCGTGATGGAGCCGGTCGGGACCGGCACGCGCAGCGAGTAGCCGTCGAGCTTGCCCTTGAGCTCCGGGAGCACCAGCGCCACGGCCTTGGCCGCACCGGTGGTGGTCGGGACGATGTTCAGGGCGGCGGCGCGGGCACGGCGCGGGTCCTTGTGCGGGCCGTCCTGCAGCACCTGGTCCGAGGTGTAGGCGTGGATGGTGGTCATCAGGCCCTTGACGATGCCGAACTCGTCGTTCAGCACCTTCGCCACGGGGGCGAGGGAGTTGGTGGTGCAGGACGCGTTCGAGATGATCGTGTGCGCCGCCGGGTCGTAGTCGCCCTCGTTGACACCGATCACGAAGGTCGCGTCCTCGTTCTTCGCCGGAGCGGAGATGATGACCTTCTTGGCGCCGGCCTCGAGGTGGGCCTTCGCCTTCTCGGCGTCCGTGAAGATGCCGGTGGACTCGATGACGACGTCGGCGCCGATCTCGCCCCACGGGATGTTCTTGGGGTCGCGCTCGGCGAACGCCTTGAAGGTGCTGTCGCCGACGGTGATCGAGTTCTCGTCGTGGGAGACCTCGTAGGGCAGGACGCCGCCGATGGAGTCGTACTTGATGAGGTTGGCGAGCGTGGCGTTGTCGGTCAGGTCGTTGACCCCGACGATCTGGATGTCAGCCTTCTGCTCGAGAGCGGCGCGCAGGTAGTTGCGGCCGATGCGACCGAATCCGTTGATTCCGACCTTAATGGTCACGGTTCCTCCTAGATTCACAGGGGATCTGTGAAATATGGACAGTGGCGCGCACGCCCTCGTACGCTCGGACGGTGCCGGATGTGACCGACGACCGGGACGATCCTATCAACGTCCGGGATCGGGCGACGGCGGCAACCGCTCCTCGTCCACCCCGTCCTCCGTGCCGGGCAGCCCGAGGTCCTCGGCGCGCTTGTCCGCCATGGCCAGCAGCCGCCGGATCCGTCCCGCGACGGCGTCCTTCGTGAGCGGCGGATCGGCCAGCTGGCCGAGCTCCTCGAGGCTCGCCTGGCGGTTCTCGAGACGCAGCCGCCCGGCGGCCCGCAGATGCTCGGGCACCTCGTCGCCGAGGATCTCCAGAGCCCGCTCGATGCGCTGCCCCGCGGCGACGGCCGCCCGGGCGGAGCGCCGCAGGTTCGCGTCGTCGAAGTTCGCGAGCCGGTGCGCGGTCGCCTTCACCTCGCGCTTGGTCCGGCGGTCCTCCCAGGTCCCCACCGTCTCGGGAGCACCCATCCTCCCCAGCAGCAGCGAGATCGCGTCGCCGTCACGCAGCACCACGCGATCCGCTCCGCGGGCCTCGCGCGCCTTGGAGGAGACGCCGAGGCGGCGGGCGGCGCCCACCATCGCGAGCGCCACCTCCGGGCCCGGGCACGAGAGCTCCATGGCGGAGGAGCGGCCCGGCTCGGTGAGGGTGCCGCGGGCCAGGAACGCCCCGCGCCAGGCGGCCTCGGCGTCGATCGTCGCCCCGCCCACCACGAAGGGCGGCATCCCGCGGACGGGCCGGCCGCGGGCATCGAGCAGACCGGTCTGCCGCGCGAGCATCCCGCCCTCGCGCTCGACGCGGACCAGATAGCGCGAGCTGCGCCGGATCCCGGAGGGAGCCAGCACGGCCAGCTCCGCGCGATGCCCGTACATCTCGGCGATGATCCCGTGCAGCCGGCGCGCCACGGCGGCGGAGTCCAGCTCCGCCTCCACCACCACGCGCCCGGCCACCAGATGCAGCCCCCCGGCGAAGCGGAGCATGGCCGCCGCCTCCGCCTTGCGGGCGGACGGCCTGGTCACCTCGAGGCGGCTCAGCTCTTCCTTGGCCTCACCGGTCAGCGCCATGCATGTCCTCCTCGTTCGATGGGGTGGGGGGTGCGCGTCCTCCGGCCCGCGGCCGGGCTGATCTCCGGTTCGACATCCCCGTAGGCGTCGTCGAACAGGTCGCGGTAGGCGGCGGCGAGGCGGACCGGGTCGTGATGCGGCCGTCCGTCCCCGACGCTCACCTGGCGCAGGAGGGCGCGGATCCCGCGCTCACGGGCCGCCTCGGCGAGCTCCAGGGCGTCCCCGAGCGTGGTGGGGTCGGCGATGAGGGCGTCGAAGCGGCAGCCGTCGGCGTGCTCCAGCAGGACGTCCAGCATGTCCAGGCTGGTCATGCCCTCGGCCTCCTGGGCGCCCACCGTCAGGTTGGTGGTGATGCAGCGCTTCGCGGGGCTGGTGCGGATCGCCTCGGCGATCTCCGGGATCATCAGGTGCGGGAGCACGGAGGTGTACCAGGAGCCGGGGCCGACGATGATCCAGTCGGCGTCCTGGAGCGCGTCCAGCACGTCCTGGGGGACACGCGGGCGCGGCGGGATCAGTCGCACGTCCTCCACCCGGCCCTCCGCCGTGGCGACCTGCCACTGGCCCGAGACCGTGCGCAGGGTGCCGTCGGCGGCGCGGACGTCGGCCTCGATGTCGAGCGGGTCCAGGGCCATCGGGAGCACGCGGCCGCGGGCGCCGAGCAGCTCCCCCATCTGGTCCAGTCCCTCGATGGGATCGCCGAGGATCTGCCACAGCGAGACGATCATGAGGTTGCCCAGGGCGTGGCCGTCCAGCTCTCCCTCCGTGTCGAAGCGGTGCTGGATGACGTCGCCCCAGATGGACCCCCAGTCCGAGTCCTCGCACAGCGCGGCCAGCGCCATCCGCAGATCGCCGGGCGGGAGGACGGGGATCTCGGTGCGGATCCTGCCGGAGGAGCCGCCGTTGTCGGCGACCGTCACCACGGCCGTGAGGTCGTCGGCCAGCAGCCGCAGCGCACGGAGGTTCGCCGCCAGACCGTGGCCGCCGCCCAGGGCTACCACCCGCAGGGGGCGCTGCGGGTCGCCGCGGCCGCCGCGTCGAGCGCTCGCGGAGCGGTCGGCGGTCCGCAGGCGGTGCCCGGGGCTGCGCGGGACGATGCTCATTCGCGCCCCAGATCCCGGTGGCGGATGCGCACGGCGTGCCCGCTGCGACGCAGCCCGTCACCGATCTTCTCGGAGACGGCGACCGAGCGGTGCTTCCCGCCGGTGCAGCCGACCGCGAGGGTCGTGAAGTGCTTGTTCTCGGCGCTGTAGCCGCGCAGCACCGGCGTGATCATCTCCAGGTAGCGGTCCACGAACTCCGCGGCGTTGGCGTCGCCCAGGACGAAGTCCGCGACCTCGGCGTCGGTGCCGCGCTTCGCGCGCAGCTCCGGCACCCAGTACGGGTTGGGGATGAAGCGCACATCGCTGACGTGGTCGGCCTCCAGCGGGATGCCGTACTTGAACCCGAAGGACAGCATCGTGACCGTGAGCTGCTGCTCCTCGCTGGTCCCGAAGACGGTGCGCATCTTCATGGTCAGCTGGTGGACGTTCAGCGGCGAGGTGTCGATGACCAGGTCCGCCATCCGCCGGTAGGGGGCGAGCATCTCGCGCTCGCGGCGGATCCCCTCGAGCACCCCCTCCTCACCCTGCAGCGGGTGGGGGCGGCGCACCGAGTCGAAGCGGCGCACCAGCGTGGACTCGTCCGCGGTGAGGAACAGCAGGCGCAGGCGGAGATCGGAGCGGCGCAGCTCGGCGACCACGTCGGAGAGCTCGTTGAAGAAGGGTCCGGAGCGAGGGTCGACCACCACGGCGAAGCGGTTCTCGCGGCCGACGGCGGAGGCTCGCAGCTCGTAGAGGGTGCCGATCAGCTGCGGGGCGATGTTGTAGACGACGTACCAGCCCATGTCCTCGAGGGCATGGGCGGCGGTCTCGCGGCCCGCGCCGGCCAGTCCCGTGATGATGACGACGTCCCCCTGGGTGGTGGAGCCGGGGGCGGGCGGGGTGTCGTCGATCACGGGACACTCCTTCCGGGTCGAGGGACGGGCGGTCGGTCGGATGGCGGGGGGCGCGTCAGCGGTCGAGGATCTCTCCGGTCGCCATGTCCACGGCCACCTCGAGCGCGTCCTGCGGATCCTCCGGGTCCCCAGGGCCCTCGTCGCCGCGCCCCTCGGCGTCGGCATCGGACGACATCCCCTGCTCGGATCGTAGCGCGGTCGTGACCTGCGCGGCCAACGCGGGCCCGATCCCGTCGACCTCCGCGAGCTCCTCCGCGCTCGCGGCGCGGATCGCGGAGACTGTCACGAAGCGCTCCAGGAGCGCGCGCCGCCGCGCCGGGCCGAGCCCGGGGATGCCGTCCAGTGCGCTGGTCTGCATGGCGCGCCCGCGCTTGGAGCGGTGGTAGGCGATCGCGAAGCGGTGGGCCTCGTCGCGCAGGCGCTGAACGAGGAAGAGGGCCTCGCTGGTGCGGGGCAGGATCACCGGGTAGTCGTCGCCCGGCAGCCAGATCTCCTCGAGCCGCTTGGCGATGCCGGCCAGGGCGATGTCGGTGACGCCCAGATCGTCGAGGGCGCGCTGCGCGGCGGCGACCTGCGGCGCGCCGCCGTCGACGAGGATCAGCGAGGGCGGGTAGGCGAAGCGGCGCGACTCCTCCTCGGTCTTCTCCGGCGGATCGAGGTGGTGGCGCAGCCGGCGGGAGATCACGTCGTACATCGAGGCGGTGTCGTCCCGGGCCGCCTCACCCCGCACCGCGTAGCGGCGGTACTCGCTCTTCTTGGGCAGGCCGTCCTCGAAGACGACCTGCGAGCCCACCACGTTGGTCCCCTGCGAGTGGGAGATGTCGAAGCACTCGATGCGCAGCGGCGGCTCGGCGAGCTCGAGCGCCTCGCCGAGGTCCTCGAGTGCCTTGGTGCGGGCGGTGAGGTCCCCGGTGCGCTTGAGCCGGTGCAGCCGCAGCGCCTCGGTGGCGTTCTCGCTCACCGTGCGCAGCAGCTCCTTCTTCTCCCCGCGCTGCGGGACCCGCAGGTCCACAGTGCGGCCGATCATCTCGAGCACCTGCTCGCGGTTCGTGGGCAGCACCGGCACCAGGATCTCGCGCGGGGCGCGGCTCTCGGCGTACAGGGTGGTCAGCGCCCGCTCGATGAGGTCCGGCGCGGTGCTGTCGTCGAGGATCTCGGCGGTCCAGCCGCGCTGCCCCCGGATCCGGCCGCCGCGCACGTGGAAGACCTGCACCGAGGCCTCGAGCTCGTCCTGGGCCAGGCCCACCAGATCGGCGTCGGTGGCGTCGGAGAGCACCACGGAGTTCTTCTCCATGACCTTCTCGAGCGCCTGGAGGTCGTCGCGCAGCCCCGCGGCGGCCTCGTAGTCCATGGCCGCGGCCGCGTCCCGCATCTGCCCCTCGATGCGCCGGGTGTAGGTGGCGGTGTTCCCGGCCATGAAGTCCGCGAACTGCTCGGCCAGGCGCCGATGCTCGTCCTCGGAGACGTCCCCGACGCAGGGGGCCGAGCACTTGCCGATGAAGCCCAGCAGGCAGGGACGCCCGGACCGCTCGGCACGGCGATACACCCCGGCGGTGCAGGAGCGGACCGGGAACACGCGCAGCATCAGGTCGAGGGTCTCGCGGATGGCCCCCACCTGCGGGTACGGACCGAAGACGCGGTCGCCCTTGGCACGGGGCCGACGGGTGATGTGGACCCGTGGCACCTTCTCCCCCATCGTGAGCACCAGGTACGGGTAGGACTTGTCGTCGCGGAACTTCACGTTGAACCGCGGGTCGAACTCCTTGATCCAGGTGTACTCGAGGGTGAGTGCCTCGACCTCGGTCCCCACCACCGTCCACTCCACGCTCGCGGCGGTGGTGACCATCCGGCGGGTGCGCTCGTGCAGGACGGAGAGGTCCTGGAAGTAGTTGCTCAGCCGCTGGCGGAGGTTCTTCGCCTTGCCGACGTAGATGACGCGCCCGTGCTCGTCCCGGAACCGGTACACCCCCGGCCGGGTCGGGATGGACCCGGTCGCGGGACGATAGGTGGCGGGATCGGCCATGGCGGTGCCTCCTCTGCTTCCTCTCAGGCCGTCCGGGACCGGCCCGGGGCGGTCGCATCGAGCATCGGCGCGAGGAACTGCCCGGTGTAGGAGCCGGAGACCTTCGCGACCTGCTCGGGCGTGCCCGTGGCGACCACGCGGCCGCCGCCGGCGCCGCCCTCGGGACCCAGGTCGATGACGTGATCTGCGGTCTTGATGACGTCCAGGTTGTGCTCGATGACGATCACCGAGTTGCCCTTCTCGACCAGGCCGTCCAGCACCTCGAGCAGCTTGCGCACATCCTCGAAGTGCAGCCCGGTGGTGGGCTCGTCGAGGACGTAGATCGTCCGCCCGTTGGAGCGCTTGTGCAGCTCGGAGGAGAGCTTGACGCGCTGGGCCTCGCCGCCGGAGAGGGTGGTCGCGGACTGGCCCAGCTTCACGTAGCCCAGCCCCACGTCGACCAGAGTCTGCATCTGCCGGCGGATCGCGGGCACCGCGTCGAAGAACTCGAGCGCCTCGGCGATGGACATGTCCAGCACCTCGGCGACGTTCTTGTCCTTGAAGGTCACCTCGAGGGTCTCGCGGTTGTAGCGCTGGCCGTGGCAGACCTCGCACTGCACGTAGACGTCGGGCAGGAAGTTCATCTCGATCTTCAGGGTGCCGTCGCCGGAGCAGGCCTCGCAGCGGCCGCCCTTGACGTTGAAGGAGAAGCGCCCGGCGGTGTATCCGCGGATCTTCGCCTCGTTGGTCTGGGCGAACAGGGTGCGCACCCGGTCCCACACCCCCGTGTAGGTGGCGGGGTTCGAGCGCGGCGTGCGGCCGATGGGCGACTGGTCGACGTGCACCACCTTGTCGAGGTGCTCGAGGCCCGTGACGCGCTTGTGGCGCCCGGGGACGATGCGGGCGCGGTTGAGCTCCTTGGCGAGCACCGCGAACAGGATGTCGTTGACCAGGGAGGACTTGCCGGATCCGGAGACACCGGTGACGGCGGTGAGCACCCCGAGCGGGAAGGAGACGTCCTGACCGGTGAGGTTGTTCGCGCGCGGGGCGACGACCTTCAGCATGCGCTGGCGGTCCACCGGACGGCGGCTCAGGGGCAGCGGGATCGCGAGCTCGCCGGAGAGGTAGCGGCCGGTGAGGCTGTCGGGATTGGTCTTGAGGTCCTCGACCACGCCGGAGTGGACCACACGGCCGCCGTGCGCGCCGGCCAGCGGGCCGATGTCGACCACCCAGTCGGCGGAGTTCAGGGTGTCCTCGTCGTGCTCGACGACGATGAGGGTGTTGCCGAGGTCGCGGAGCCGCTCGAGGGTCGCGATGAGGCGCTCGTTGTCCCGCTGGTGCAGGCCGATGGACGGCTCGTCGAGCACGTAGAGCACGCCCACCAGGCCGGAGCCGATCTGGGTGGCCAGGCGGATGCGCTGGGCTTCCCCGCCGGAGAGGGTGGCGGCGGCGCGGGCGAGGCTCAGGTAGTCCAGTCCGACGTCGAGCAGGAAGCCCAGCCGCGCACGGATCTCCCGCAGCACCTCGTCGGCGATCGCGGCCTCGCGCACGCCCAGCTCGAGGCCCTGGTGGAACTCGAGGGCCTCCCGGATCGACATCTCGCAGACCTCCGCGATGGAGCGTCCGCCGACGGTGACCGCGAGCACCTCGGGACGCAGCCGGGCGCCCTGACAGGTCGGGCACGGCACCTCGCGCATGAACTGCTCGTAGCGCTCCTTCGCCCAGTCGGACTCGGTGTCGCTGTGGCGGCGCTCGAGGAAGTGCATGACGCCCTCGAAGCCGGTGGAGTAGGTGCGCTCGCGACCGAAGCGGTTGCGGTACTTCACGTGGACCTTGTGGTCCTTGCCGTGCAGCAGAGCGTCCTTGGCGCGCTGCGGCAGCGCCCGCCACGGGGTGTCCATCGAGAAGCTGAGCTCCTCGCCGAGGCCGGCCATGACCTCGAGATGGTGATCGGACGAGCCCATGGTCCAGGGAGCGATGGCGCCGTCGGCCAGGGAGAGGTCCTCATCGGGGACCACCAGCTCGGGATCCACCTCGAGGCGCTGCCCCAGGCCCGTGCACTCCGGGCAGGCGCCGTAGGGGGCGTTGAAGGAGAAGGTGCGCGGTTCGATGTCGTCGATCGCGAGCGGATGGTCGTTGGGACAGGCGCGCTTCTCGGAGAAGCGGCGGCTGCGCCCGGGATCGTCCTCGTCGAGGTCCACGAAGTCGACGATCAGGAGCCCGTCGGCCAGGCGCAGGGCGGTCTCCACGGAGTCGGTCAGGCGGCGCCGGGCATCGGGCTTGGCCGCGAGGCGGTCGACGACCACCTCGATGGTGTGCTTGACCTTCTTGTCGAGGGTGATCTCCTCGTCCAGCCGACGGTTGGTCCCGTCCACGCGGGCACGGGCGTAGCCCTGCGAGCGCAGCGCGCTGAGGAGGTCCGCGTGCTCTCCCTTGCGGCCCTGGACCACCGGGGCCAGCAGCTGGAAGCGGGTGCCGGCCGGCTCCTCGAGCAGGGTGTCCACGATCTGCTCCGCCGAGGAGGAGATCACCTTCTCGCCGCAGACCGGGCAGTGCTGCTCGCCGGTGCGGGAGAAGAGCAGGCGCAGGTAGTCGTAGATCTCGGTGATCGTGCCGACGGTCGAGCGAGGGTTGCGGTTGGTCGACTTCTGGTCGATCGAGACCGCCGGGGAGAGGCCCTCGATGAGGTCCACCGAGGGCTTGTCCATCTGGCCCAGGAACTGCCGGGCATAGGCGGACAGCGACTCGACGTAGCGCCGCTGTCCCTCGGCGAAGATGGTGTCGAAGGCCAGGGAGCTCTTCCCCGACCCGGACAGCCCGGAGAACACCACCAGCTTGTTGCGGGGGATGTCGATGTCGATGTTCTTGAGGTTGTGCTCGCGCGCACCACGGACGACCAGCGATTCAGTCACCGGACCATCCTAGGCGCGAACCCTGACGTTCGAACAGCTGTTCGGTGAGAGAGGAAGGCGACATACTGGTGCCATGACCCCCACAGCAGCCTCAGGACACGACGAAGATCGAGGTGGGAGCACCTTGCTCCGCACCGGACCGCTCGAGATCCGCGCCCTCTCCGTGGGCCCGATGGACAACAACGCCTACCTGCTGACCTGTCGGTCGACCGGCGCACAGCTGCTCATCGACGCCGCCGCGGAGCCGGAGCGGCTGCAGGCCCTGATCGCGGAGGGCTCCCCCGCGGGGCGGCTGGACCTCATCGTCACCACGCACCGCCATCACGACCACGTCGGCGCGCTCGCGGCGCTCGTCGAGGCGAGCGGTGCCCGCACCGCGGCGGGCGCCGAGGACGCCGCGGCGCTCCCGGTGCCCACCGACCGGCCCCTCGCCCACGGCGAGGTGATCGAGCTCGGCGATCAGCGGCTCGAGGTGATCGCCCTGCGCGGCCACACCCCCGGGTCGATCGCCCTGCTGTGGCACGACGACGCCCAGGGGCCGGAGGCCGGCCATCACCTCTTCACCGGCGACTCCCTGTTCCCCGGCGGGGTGGGCAACACCGACCGCGACCCGCAGCGCTTCGCCCAGCTCCTCGGCGACGTCGAGGAGCGCGTCTTCGATCGCCTGCCGGATGCGACGGCGGTGCATCCCGGGCACGGGGCGGGGACCACGCTCGACGCGGAGCGGCCCGCCCTCCCCGGGTGGCGCGAGCGGGGCTGGTGACCACGCCCGCCGCGGCCCCGTCGGCACCGCCGTCGCCGAGCTGGTGCGTGCTGGGCCGCGAGGACGGCGGGGTGCGCCTGACGGCGCTGGGGGCCGACGGGGAGACCCTGTGGACCCAGTCCCTCGTCTCGGAGCAGCTCGCATCGGCCGTCGCCCGCTGCGAGGCGGAGCACTCCCCCCGCTGGGTCTGGAGCGATGCCGCCGCCTGGTATCCATCGCTGCTGGCCGCCGGCGTGACGCTCGAGCGCTGCCATGATCTCCGTCTGGTGCATCGCATCCTGCGGCACTCCGAGCTGGTCGAGGACCCGGCACTGCTGCGCGCCGCGTCCGCCTGGGACGCGCCGCTGGAGCCGCACGAGCCGGTGCGGGAGACCGGCCAGGCGCTCTTCGAGCTCGACACCGCCGCGTCCCGCTCCGCCGAGGTCCCCTCCGACGCTGCCGGGACCCTCGCGGAGCTCTCCCGGCAGCGCACCGCCCTCGACGCCTCCCGCGCCCCGTCCCGGCTGCGGCTGCTGCTCGCCGCGGAATCGGCGGGCGCGCTGATCGCCGCGGAGCTGCAGGCCGCGGGGATCCCCTGGGACGAGGCCGAGCACGACCGGATCCTCACCGAGGCCCTGGGCCCCCGCCCCTCGCCGGGGTCCCCGCCGGCCCGGATGGTGGAGGCCGGGGCGGAGGTGCGCGCGGCGCTCGGCGACCCGCTGGTCCCGCTGGACTCGCCGCCCAGACTGCTGCGGGCGCTGCATCGCGCAGGGATCGACGTCTCCTCGACCTCGCAGTGGGAGCTGATGGAGCACGATCACCCGGCGATCGATCCGCTGCTGCGCTACAAGAAGATGTCCCGCCTGCTCACCGCGAACGGCTGGACCTGGCTGGACGAATGGGTCCACGAGGGGCGCTACCGCCCCGTCTACGTGCCCGGCGGGGTGGTGACGGGCCGCTGGGCGAGCAGCGGCGGCGGGGCGCTGCAGGTCCCGCGGCAGCTGCGCCCGGCGATGCGCGCCGATCCCGGCTGGCGCCTGGTGAGCGCCGACGTCTCCCAGCTGGAGCCGCGGGTGCTCGCCGCGATGTCCGGAGACGCGGCGATGATCACGGCCGGGGCCGGCAAGGATCTCTACTCGGGCATCGTCGAGGCCGGGATCGTGGCGACCCGGCAGGAGGCGAAGGTCGGGGTGCTCGGGGCGCTGTACGGCGGCACCACCGGGGACAGCGGACGGGTGGTGCCGCGGCTGCGGCAGCGGTTCCCCGCCGCGATGGCGCTCGTCGACGGCGCCGCGGCCACCGGTGAGCGAGGCGGGACCGTGACCACGTGGCTGGGGCGCTCCTCCCCGGCCCCCGAGGAGGCCTGGACCGCCGCACAGCGCAGCGCCCATCAGGTCGACGCACCGGGCGGCGCGGCGGAGACGGCACGGCGCGCGGCCCGCGATCGCGGGCGCTTCACCCGGAACTTCGTCGTGCAGGGCACCGCGGCGGAATGGGCGCTGTCCTGGATGGCGGCGCTGCGCCTGGCTCTGGACCGCTTCGCACCGGTCCCCGAGCAGGAGGCGGCCGGGCCCTCGGGCCCCGTGTTCTCGCGCCGTGCGCACCTCGCGTTCTTCCTCCACGACGAGGTGATCGTGCACGCCCCCGCCTCCCAGGCCGAGGACGCGGCACACGCGATCCAGGAGGCGGCCGATGCAGCGGGCCGGCTGCTGTTCCCCGGCAGCGCGATCGACTTCCCGCTCGATCTGACGATCAGCGAGCGCTCGGCCCAGAAGTGACGAGGCGGAGGCTTTCGTCCTCCGTCCCGGCCTCTCGCGGCGCGCCCTGCCCTGTCGTCTCCGGCGCCGTGTCCGCAGCTCGCGGCGCACCTCCTGCGCGATGATGGGCGCATGCGCCTCTGGTCCCTCCATCCTCAGCACCTCGACCGGCAGGGCCTCACCGGGGGCTGGCGAGAGGCCCTGCTGGCCCAGGCCGTGCTCGCCGGGCGCACGCGCGGGTACCGCGCCCATCCGCAGCTCGAGCGCTTCCGTGAGCACCCGGACCCGCTCGGGGCGATGGGCTCCTATCTCACCGCCCTCGCCGAGGAGGCGAGCGCCCGGGGCTACCGC
Organism: Brachybacterium sp. YJGR34; assembly: GCF_003347015.1. GTDB lineage: Bacteria > Actinomycetota > Actinomycetes > Actinomycetales > Dermabacteraceae > Brachybacterium. Next base: position 26,222 of record NZ_PNFB01000007.1, on the reverse strand, counting down.
TTCGACCGCTCCCGGATCGATCCTCGTGTCCCCTCGGCCCCGATGCCGTCACCGATCCCGGTGACCGAGGGCCAGATCGCTCTCGAATGGCACCATCTCCTGGACAAGCTCGAGGCGCGCTCCCCGGAGAGATGGGCCCGGAGCACGGCCCTCGACGGACCCGCCCTGCACCCCCTGTTCCGGCTCGTCCCGGGACCGGTCGCCTCCTGGGAGCGTGCGGAGCTGCCGACCGGTTCGACAGGGCGGACGGGCACGCCGGGTCGGTGAGCGTCGGCGGTGGGGCTCTGCCCTCGACCATCGACCGGCGCGCCCTTCTCGGGTAGCCTCGGAGGCCTCGACCTACCTGATCCGCAGGGGAGTCCGCGCGACCTCGCGCGCACGTCCATGGAGGCCGAGATGCCCGCACCCCTGCAGACCCCCTCGCTGTTCACCCACTTCGACATGGTGGACGGTCCGATGCCGCCCGGCGTCCTGGGTCTCGGCGATCCGGACGTCCACCGTATCGACGGCGTGCCGACCATGCTCCTCGGCGGCTTCTCCACGACCTTCCGCAACCGGCTGTACGCGGCGGCGCTCGATCCCGCTGCGGATCCCGCCCGCGGGCCGTGGCGCCTGCAGGCGGATTCTCGGGGGCGTGCGCTCGCTCTCGCTCCGGACCCGCCCCGCGGCTCCTGGGACGGCGCCGGGATGCACACGCCCTCCTTCGTCCCTGCGACCGCCGCCGGTCCGGCCCGGATCTACTACACGGGCCGCTCCTCGCGGCGGCAGTACGGGGCGGACAGCCGGTACGCCATCGGCGTGCTGGAGCTCCGGGACGGCCGGTGGCGACGTCTCGAGCGTCCGCTCATCTCCGGGGTGGCTCCACGGCTCAGCACGCTGGAGCCGCTGGTGGTCCACGACGGCGACCGCTACGTGATGTGGTACCAGGCCAATCCCTTCGAGATCGGCCCCGGGGACCGTCCCGACTACGAGCTGCGCGTCGTGGAGAGCGCCGATGGCCTGAGCTGGTCACCGCCGCGCGTGTTCGCCACGCCGGACGAGGGCTTCTTCGACAACGCGGTCACGCAGATCCCCGGCGGATGGATGATGGTCCTCGCCCGTGGGGCGGACATCCACGGCACCGGAGGGGTGCCGCCGCAGGGCCTGTGGGTCACCACCTCCGCGACCGCAAGCGCCGATCGATCGGACTGGTCACGTCCGGTGCAGGTGCTCGACACCGACCGGGCGGGGACCGCCGAGCGGATCGGGCGCGGCACCTACGGTCCCGGGGTCCTCCATCTCGAGGAGCAGGAGAGGACCGTCCTGTACGCCACGGGGGTCCGGGCCGCGCCGTCCTGGCCGCGGATGCTCGCCCGGCAGCTGCTGCGGCGCCGGCGCGGTGTGGTCCCCGCGCCCTTCCACCTCTCGGTGGTCGCCATGGACATTCCCCGTCCCCGGAGCATCGCCGTCGGCGGGTCGTCACTCGCGCGCCCATCGTGATGCCAGGTCAGGCGTCGTCGTCCCAGCGGACCGGCGTGGTGGTGCCGTCCCTCCAGTCACGGCGGAGGATCGCGTACCCCACGGAATCCACCGGCTCGTCCCCCGCCACGGACCACCCCTCGCGGTAGTGCGCCTCCTGCACCCAGCCCGCCCGCCGGAAGGTGCGGCGCATGGCGATGTTGTCGGCGCGGGTCCGGCCCTCGAACCGTCGCACGTGGGGGTACTGCGCGAAGAGCACATCGGCGAGGACGCGGAGCACGGGCGCCCCGAGCCCCTGGCCACGGGCGGTCTCCGCCAGACGCAGGTCGAACAGCACGGTGTCGTCGCGCAGGTCGTCGAGGACGGCGAGGCCCGAACGCTCACCGTGCGCGATCACCCAGAAGGCCTGGTGCTCCGGGGGATCGAAGATGCCGTCCGCGATCCTCCGCTCCGCCTGGGCGCGCGTGGGCCGGGGCTGGCCGTGGAAGGGGAAGTGCTGCGAGCTGAGGAAATCGACGATCGCCTCGCGATCATGCGGCAGGGAGACGGGGTCGAGACGCACACGAGAGTCCATGGACGAAGTATCCCTGTCTCGGGGTCGGCCCTGTGGAGTGTCTCTGAATGGGGCGGTTGAACCATTGGATGGATGCTCTCAGGCTGGCTCCAGCGCGGCAGGTCATGCCGAGTGTGCTGCAACGGGAGGCCAGTCCGCACCATGGCTTCCCGTCGCTGCAGCCAGAATCGATGACTCGGACGCGGGACCTGCGGGCACATGCCGCGTGCGCAGATCAGCCCGCCACGGGGTCGGCAAGAACCCCGGTGAGGACGTGGGTCTCCGAGCTGGAGCCGGACGGCTTTGGCATGGTCACCAGCTCTTTCCACAGCGCCCAGCCGCGGGCACGCCGCCAGGTGTCGGCCGACAGCCCGACAGCCTCGCGGAAGGCAGCGCGCTCTTCGGCCGTGAAGTACGTCCAGGCCATCACGAGGTCGCACGCCGGGTCACCGACGCAGCAGCCTCCGAAGTCGATGACCGCGGACAGTGCACCATCGGTGGTGAGCAGGTTTCCCACAGCGATGTCACCGTGGCACCACGCCGGGGTGTCCGACCAGGCGGAGCGCACCGCCTCCGCCCAGACGCGCCGGCAGGACGCTGCGTCCACGGCGTCTCCGAACCGCTCCAGAGCCTGCTCGACCTCATGGCCGTAGACGCTGGGGTGGCAGCCGCGGTAATGGGAGTGGGCGCCGGCGGCCGGTCCCGGCCTGGTCGGCGCGTGGCGAAGGGCTACCAGGAAGGTGCCGAGATCACGCGCGAGCCGGGGTCGGTCGATGTCAGTCGCTTCCTCGACGGTCACGCCGGGCAGCCAGCGCCGCACCGACCACGGGAACGGGTAGTCCGTCGCGGGCTGACCAGTGGCGACGGGCGTTGGCACCGCGAGCGGGAGATGCTCGGCCAGGCGAGGAAGGTACTGATCTTCCTTGGCCACGGCGGCGACGTACCCCTCCGCGCTGGGCAGCCGCACGACCAGCTCGTCGCCGAGCCGGAACGTCCGGTTGTCCCAACCCTGACGGGCTACGGGCCGCACGGGGAGGTCGTGCCACTCGGGGAACTGCTCGGCGACCAGAGTGCGCACGAGCTCAGGGGTGATATCGACCATGGCCGCCAGTCTGGAGGGGGTGGGCCGGGGCCGCATCATTATTCACGCCATCGAGGGCGGGGGCCGGCCCCAGCTCACTCTGGGTCCTGTGGCACGAGGGAAGGAGTTCTGGGCATCTCGGCTTCCGACGGCGCGGGCTGGGCCATGTAGCGTCATGGTACAGCGTACTCCGGCTGATGCTGAATACACCGACGATATGCGCTTAGTGGATGCCTGCGACGGCAGCGGTGCGGACCTCAAGGATCTGATCGTCGCTCAGGCGACGCTTGCGCCCGCGCTATTTGCCCGGAACGCGCTCGGCGATCGCCGTGCCCCCGTCGCAAGGCGCTCCCGGATCATGTCGCGGAGTGAGCGTGCGTGGCGGTCGAGGGAGGAGGCGACGACGGTGTCACCCTCGCACGACGCCCAAGGCCTCGAGCAGCTCAGGCCGGCCGAAGGTAATGGCAGCGGACTGATACTCGCGGGTTGCCTTGTTCACCTCTCCGACGGTCTCCAACTGACGGTCGAGGTTCTGGCCGGCAGAGGAGACTCGGACATAGGCGACGTACTGTGTGGTATGCGTGGGACAAGAATGTCCCGCAGAGGTCGTCGGCCACGAGAAGTGCACAGATGTGTCACTAAATGCGCGTCGAGGACCCTAGTGGGAACCGCGACGTCCTCGAACCGAGAGTGTCACTTTGGGGTATACCCCATTGGAACGAAAATGCCGTGCCGCAAACGACCGTTTTAGGCGCAGCGCGCCTTACCCTCGGCGCCATGGTGCAGCGTCGGCCCTTCCCTCTGCTCGCTGAGCGTCCTGCGAGCCTGGACGGGGTGATCCTCGACTCCCACTGGGATCTGGACCGACTGCACGCCCTGTCGTTGCCCGAACGGGAAGTGTCCATCTCCACGCTGGAGTGGCACCTGTACTTGCCGTTCTGGGCAGCGGGTGGGCGCCCTTTTCAGGTGTCCCCCGCCGAGGTGGCATCCGAGCCGAGTGTGCATCCCGAGCAATGGGCGCGAACCCTCGCTGCCGACCTTCGCTACCCGCTCGACACATACGTAGGGGCGGAGCGACGTCTGATCATCCTTGATGGTGTGCACCGGCTGCTGAAAGCCCTGGTTGAAGGGCGCTCAACACTCCGACTGCGGGTGCAAAAGGCTGACTCGTTCGACGCCGTCGCTGTGCCGGTCCAGGAGTAGTCGAATCGGACCGTTTGCGGTGCAGCCATGTTCTCGTGGGGCAGTAGCGTGGCCAGATGAGTAGGACGAAACCCAAGACTGCTGCGAGAGCCGATGACCTAGCTCGCTACTCAGCTGCTGCAGGCGTGCTCGCGGTCGCGCTCTGGGCGATCGCACGGATTCTCGTGGGGCACCTATCTGCCACGGAGAGCGAGACCGATCATCCGTGGTTTGACTGGACCAGCCTCTTGGCTCCCGCTCCGGGGTGTATCTGCGCTGTCTTTGCCATCGTGCTCGGCATCGCTGGCCTCCTCCATCGTGACAAGACGCGAGCTTGGGCGGTCGCCGGCACAACGATCGGGGCGACGTTCCTGGTCATCATGCTTACAGAAATCTCGGCCAACATTCTTCCCATGTTCTTCATTTCCGAACCGGGACCGCAGCAGTGAGCGCCGAGAGGACGTCCTGGTCTGGAAGCGACCGTTTGAGCGGACCGTTTGTGAGACGGCCACTGCGGGACAGTTCGACGCAGAGCATTCGGCCTGTCTCCTCGCGCCTGCCCGCTGAAGCATGAAAATGACCTCGCACTGTGCGGCGCGCTCGGCATACGGTTCTCCTATGCAGGTCTCCATCGAACCTCTCCGCCTCGAGGACGCCCGAGCGATTGTCGAGGCCGAGGATGAGCAGACGGTGCGATGGCTCAGCGAAGCGAAGAGCACGGTCGAGGGGACCACGGAGTTCATCGCGCAGCTCGCGCGCGATGCCGAGCGGGGCAAGCCCAAACGGGTCTTCGGGATCTGGCTCGACGGGACCTTCGTGGGCACGATCGACTTCGACCCGGACGTCACCGATGGCCTGGAGCCCGGGGACGTGAACATCGCCTACGGCGTCGCCCCTTCGGTTCGCGGTCGCGGCGTGGCTGCCCGCGCTGTTGAACTGATCTGCGCGACGATCCAGGAGAGGGCTGTCGGCAAGCGGGCAGTGATCCGCACAGACGCCCGCAACGCTGCCTCGTCACGTGTTGCGGAGAAGGCGGGATTCGTGCACCTCCGGGACGTGCACATCACCACCGAGACGTTGGAAGACGGAAGCCCTGTTGTCATGCATGTCTATGGCCGTGACCTCACTTAACCTCGAGATCGAAGCCGAGCGTTGGGACTGCTGCACGAGTTGGTGACACCTCAACCGGACACATCTGTCACCTTGAGTGCCACCCTGCGTGACAGCTACGGCACCGTAGGGTCCCCCGTCCCACAGGGTTCGAAACGGCAGTTTCATGACACTTCTGTGCCGTGGGGTACACCCCAAAGGAACGGCGGGGATGCTCCCTGCATGCAAGTGGGTGGCGCAACCCGCACCCCGACGCCGGCGGCTCTTGCTCGGCTGGGTCTAGTCCACCGCTCTTTCGAAGCACCGAATCACGGCGCGGGGGCCATGGACCGCGACGGTCAGGCTCTCCTCGTCCTCGGCCCACCAGGACAGAACGAACGCTCCGTGCGCTGAGCCGAGAAGAACCTTGCCCGTACTTTCCCGCGGCGCGTTCGCCATCTCCCGGCTCAAGGCGCCCGCGTATGGCCCGGTGATGTCGGGTGCAAGACAGGATCGAAGGGCTTTCCAGAATCTCTGGATCTGGTCGCTGTCGAAGTTTGTCGACCATTCCTGCGACGTGTCGACCTCCGCTGGTGGCACCCGGCGGCGCTCGAGTTGAAGGCGGCGATCATGTGCCCTGGTGTACTCTCTTGCCCTTCTCTCATCTCGTTCTCGGGCCTCTCGGTCGAGCCGCTCAAGGAGGTCGACGGGGGCAGACTCGGAGTTCGGGTCATGCGAGGCGTGCTCCTCGTCGCTGGGAAGCGCTGCATTCTCCGACGAGTCGAAATGGAACGGCTTCTCTCCGAGGACGGACACTAGCGGTTCCCTCCAGTCGCCCTCCAGTGGCCCCCCATCAGGCTTCAGCGTGTGCTCGGGACGGTCGGTGGCTCGGTAGACCGTGGCGCCCCGGGCAGTGGTCATGGTTAAGGGCAAGTCCCGTAACCCGGGATAGCGATCAGCGAACGCGGGACCGAAGTACTGCAACCAGTACACGCTGCCCAGACCCTCGCGGGGGTCTGGTCGGCATTGAACGTCGGGGTACCACGCGTCGAGCTTGTCGTAGAAACCCTCGGGGAAGATGCACCCGTAGCTCGCTCCGAGCGCGTCGCCAAGCTCTGCAAAGAACCCTGCCAGTCCATCTGGACCGCCAGCGGCTCGTGCCCGCTCAGGCCCAACGAAGAGAGCGAGCCGGCTGGTAGCTCGGACCACCTGCTTCGCACCGCCTGGCCCCTCGACGGCCTGCCATTCGGGGCTCAGATCTATGAACCAGGTGGCTTCCTCTTCCTGCCGGTTTGGAGCGCCGATCAGCCATAACGGCAGTTTCGGTGCTGCGAGATGCGAAACGATGCTGTCACCGACGATAGTCCGAGGCGGGTCATCGCCGATCCGTGCAGGGCGAAGAACCGGGTGCGCATCGAACACCTCTCCCAACGCAGTTCGCTTCGACACCGTCAAGTTGCCCACGCCAAAGAAAATGATGCTCAGCATTCGTGCAGAGTTCCTGCCCGACGCGTACTCCAGAAGGGATCCAACTCCGCGATAGGCAACGAAGCGTTGCATCGACTGAAGGGACCGACGCGCACGACGTCGTCACGGAGGTCCTGCGGAAAGGGAGGGGATGGGGTGTACATCCTTCCTGGAACGCTCTCCAGCGCCACAGATCGCGTGACGCAGTCGTGCGCATCAGTCCCAAGTTCGGTCGACCGCCCGTGGACCCGAGGGCGTGGATCACAAGCTCGCGGTCGCCGCCGAGGAACGTGCGAAGTGGCGCGCTGCCGAGGAGGCTGCGCATCTCGAGGCGTGGGCCCGGGCGGCGCTCTACCGCCACCAGCGCAACGCGGCTGCCCGCGAAATTATCGAGCAGGCCTGACATGGACGGGCTGCAGAAGTGGAACATACTGCGGCTCCTGCCAGCAACTAGGGCGCGCCTCGCCCATTTTGGCCTTACCGCGCGTTAAGCACTACTGTGCCGACTTTACACAGCCTCGGCAACCCCGCAACCCAATAGCTTCACTCGGAACGTGTCTTTACCATTGGTAATGAACAGTTTGCCGAAGTTCGAGTCGTCCGTGCAGTTAGGCGGAAGATGGGACTCCCTCAGCCATGACTCGACACCTCCAGGCGGGAACGCATGCAGTACATCGGAGCGGGTGGGTTCCGAATCAATATCGCTGATACATGAATGCCAATCCGAAGGATCGGGATAGTCATCAAATACCGCGAGGTCGTCACGCTCGATCCAGGCCTCATCTGAAGCGTCCAGGCAAGCCTGGAGCATACGGCTGGATATTGCGCTGCTCACGGGGCTCGAAGTGTCGTTCTCGTCGCGACCTGGCTCGTTATGTCGGGCAGTGCAGGAGACTGTAAGCAGAATTATGGCGGATAATCCCACCACGCACCGAACCGTCAGGGGTGGCCGCCTCCCCTCGATTGGAGTTGCCACACTCTGATCAGAGGCTGATGTTGACATTCCAGTCTCGCAGGCAGAAGATCGCAGAGTAGCTGTATTGGCACCGTGTAGCGCTACATCAAGGCGCAGGAGGTCGGCGATGGAGAGGCGCTGCCAGTCGTCGGGGGGCATGGACGCGACGATATAGGGCTCCAGTCGGAGTCCTCGTCCGAGAGCGCCGCGGCCGCAGCCTGGTAACCGCGTTCGATGCACCCCTCGAGTTCGGTGAGCTCGACTCTCCACTGTCCACCGCCGCCGACACGGCTCGCTCGCAGGTCGCCGGAGCGCACGAGGGCGTACGCCTGGCTGCGACTGATCGAGAGGACGTCCTGGACGTGCTCGAGGGGGCGAAGCGCCGTGCAAATGTCGCCGGCGGAGGTTGCTAGCCCTCGCCCGTGTTGCGGCGCGGGGAGGGGCTGTTCGTGTCGCTGGTGCTCATGGGATCCGTTCGGTGCTCGAGGGTCTGCTTCCATCATGCTGGCGTGCCAGCATCTGGGACTGATACACGAGTTGGTGACACCTCAACCGGACACATCTGTCACCTTGAGCGCCACCCTGCGTGACAGCTACGGCACCGTAGGCTCCCCCGTCCCACAGGGTCCGAAACGGCAGTTTCATGACACTTCTGCGCCGTGAGGTACGCCCGAGAGCGCAACTGGAGCTTTCGCCTCCGTGGGGGCCTAAGGCTTGGCATAGTGGTGGCGGTTCAGCCGACGACGGTAGCGCGGGAGCGAAGATGCAAACACTGAGTACTGTCGCCTGGCTGTCGCGGCGCTCCTTCTCCGCGGCACCGGTGATTCTCTCGTGGACAACGATCGTCTCGCTGGCGCTGGCCGCGGTCCCTGCCCTACAGGTGTTGGTCATAGCGGCACTGATCGAAGCTCTCGGCAGCACGGACCAACTCCGTGACATCGCTGGGTTGCTCCTCGTGATGGTCCTGATTGTCGGCTTCGCCCCAGCGCTCACCACAATCTGTGAGGACTTTCAGCATCGTGCGGCGCAACGCCTCCAGGCCGACCTCAACGCTTCACTAGTGCGGGAGGCGGCGCGCGTCGCACCAGCCGAGCTCGTAAACTCGTCCATCGCCTCCCGGGTCGAGCGTCACTCGCGGGCGATCGGAGAAGGGATCGCCTGGTCCTTCTCCCAGTACACGAAAGCCGTGATGGCGATGCTGTCCTCCATCGGAGTGATCGCGACCGTCTTCACGTTCAGCTGGATCGCCGGTGCGCTCACGCTGCTCGCCCTCATCCCGCCACTGATCTACTCCCGGCACCTCTCTCGCGTCTGGGAGACCCAATGGGACCACGTCAGTCCTCACTACGACCGCGAACGCTACCTGCGAGAGCTCATCGTCCGGCAACGTTCCGCCACGGAGCTGTCGAGCCTCGGCACCTCGGAACGCGTCGCGGAGATGGTCGCCGCCCGCTGGCACACCATCGACGCCATCATGGCCAGAGCGCTGCGCCCTCAAACTGTCGGCTCATCGCTCAGCGGCATCGTGGCGACGATCCTTCTTGGAGGCGCGATCGTCGCTGTCGTCATCGGAGCCCAACTCGAGTCACCGGCCGTTGCCGGTATCTACGGAGTCATGGCCGCGATGACGGCCTCAGCGGGCGCCGGCCTGAACGCCGGCCTCGCGATCGAACAGCTCCCCCTTACCTCAGGCCTACGCGACTTCCTCTCCGCCGGGCGCGCGACAAGGGTGCACCCGACCCCTAGCGACGTGCGATCCCTGCGCACTGCGGGCTTGACTCATCGATACAGCGGCCGCGATCACGACGCGATCACCGGAGTAGACATAGAGGCCTCTCGAGGAGAGGTCATCGCCCTGGTCGGCGTTAACGGCGCAGGTAAAACCACGACAGTCAACGCAATCCTGGGCCTCATCGATAACGGCACGGGAACAGTCATGATTGACGGGGAGACGCGCGGAGACCTGGGCGAGTCCGCGTGGTTAGCCCACTTCGGACTCTTAACGCAGGAGTTCGGACGGTTCGAGCTGACCGTGCGCGATGCCGTGCGACTCGGCTCGGCCCGAGAAGACGTCTCCGACGACGACGTGTGGAACGCGCTGAGATCGGCCCATGCTGCCCATATGGTGGAGGCGATGCCCGACGGACTCGACCAGCAGCTCGGCGAGCAGTGGGGCGGCGTCGGGGTCTCCGGTGGGCAGTGGCAGCGACTCGCACTGGCTCGCATCTACCTCCGCGACTCCCCGATCTGGATCCTCGACGAGCCGACCTCCTCCATCGACGCAGAGGCCGAACAGGAGATCTTCCGCGAGCTCCAGCGCACGAAACAGGGACGGATCACGGTCGTCGTCTCCCACCGAGCATGGACGCTGAAGGACATGGATCGCATCTACGTCTTCGACAACGGCAAAGTCATCGAACAAGGTAGCTACGACCAGCTCCTAGCCCTAGAGGGGCGGTTCGCTACAATCTTCGCCGAGCAGAGCTAGAAGCAGGAGTAAGGCCGTTGCGAACCTTCTCGCGCGTCTTGCTGAAGGGCGAGCTCATGGAGACCCCTGCCCCTCGCTCCCCCGTCAAAAGTTGGCACGCGCCGGCGTGGTTGGGTTCCGGCTGTGGGGAACCGGGGCCGTGGGGTGATCCCCCGTGCGGCCGCTGCCCGCCAGGTGCTCCTCGACCAGCATCCCGACTGCTCAGTGATCATCCCGCTGGACGGAGCGTTGACCACGGCGCCGGTGCGCACGCTCTTGCCGCACCCGTACAGCAACCCCAGCGCGATGCGCGAGCGAGTGGTGCGGTTCCACCCGCTCTACTACGACTCCGTGCTGGACGGCAGCGAGACGGCGACCACCCGATTCGACGAACCTTGCGCGATCGGGCCTGCATGGCTGCTCTTCGAGTTCGACGATGAGTACAAGCGCCTCCCCGGCCACATCAACTCTATCGAGCCGAAACGATTCGACCAGATCACCGATGAGGACGCCCAGCGCGAGGGTGGAACCGTCGCCGCAGACCTCCAGGCCTTGCTCCGCACCCACTACCCCACAATCCAGCCAGAATCCCGCGTGGACATCGTCCCATTCCGCGTCGAACAGGTCGGCGCCTAAGGCGTGTCTCCCATGCCTGGTGACGGCATGCTCGGAGATACTTGTCGACAATCTGGCCTTGAATCGAGGGCCGAGGTACTAGGGAGAGGGCGGCATGTCTCGCTACAAGCGCGTCGTCTTGAAGCTGTCAGGCGAGGCTCTCGCAGGCGAGAGCGGCTGGGGTGTTGAGCCTGATCGACTGGCTCACCTGAGCGATGAGGTTCTCGCGGTCCATCAGCTCGGTGTCCAGGTCGCCGTCGTGGTTGGCGGAGGGAACTACTTCCGCGGCCGGATGTCAGAAGGATGGGGCATCGGACGCGCGGAGGCTGACAACATCGGCATGCTAGGCACGGTGATGAACGCCCTCATGCTCAGAGGGGCTCTTACAGCACGGACCGACGCCGACATCCGCGTGATGACCGCGGTCCCCATGCAGTCGGTCGCGGAATCGTTCATCCGCCTCCGGGCGCTCTCGCACCTAGACCACAACCACATCGTGATCCTCGCCGGTGGGATCGGGCAGCCTTACGTGACCACCGACTACCCGTCCGTGCAGCGAGCCCTCGAGCTCGATGCCGACGCACTGTTGGTCGCGAAGCGCGACATCGACGCTGTCTACGACAAGGACCCCAACGTCCACCGCAATGCTGTGCGCTTCGATCGCCTGAGCTACGAGGACGCCGTCGCCAATGGCATCAAGGTCATGGACACCAGCGCCTTCGTTCTCGCGGGCGAGCAGGACCTCACCATGCACATCTTCGACGTGAGCCGCAAGTACCTAATGCGCCGGATCTGCGAGGGCGAGGACATCGGCACGCTTGTCAGCGCCAACCTCCCCTCTAAAGCAGACGGGTGAGCCACTCGATGATCTATCTGCATGCTCCCATCAGGGGGTGTGCGTTGGTCGATGCTGTCACGCACGAACCCAGCGTTGCTCCTCAACCTGGTTCACTGATGCCGCCCCCGCATCAACAGCGACCGTGACCGGCACTCAGACGGCCGGGGAGCACGAGATCCAGCACTCGGTGCAGCCGCTCATCAGCAGCGTCCGTGAGCGGCGGCAGCACGAGCGCCGTCATGCCCACGTCAACCGCGGCACCATCCCAGCCGCCCCGGTCGCCAACCATCAGAACATCGGATGCAGGCATGCCCATCCCTTCGAGCGCCGCCCGGAAGATCGCCGGGTCCGGCTTCGCGGCTCCCGCCTCGAACGAGAGCGTCCACGTATGGACGACGTCTGACCACGGGCGACCGTCAGGCAGCTGATGGACCGCGAACACCGGTCGCAGATCGACGTGGATGTCGCTCAGGATCCCGATGCGCACGCCGGCCGATGCAAGCTCCTGTAACAACGGCCCGACATCGTGCGCGAACTCGTTGAGAGCGACGTCTGACTCGGCTGCGTAGAGCGCCGCAGACAACTCGCCGTCGAGTCCTGCGGCCCGGAACCACTCTGCGTACGCCACGCGGTGCGCGGTGACGTCAGTATCAATCTGCGACGAGTCGACGCGAGTTCTGTCGGCGCCCCTCAGGGAGCCCAGCACATGTTCCACGACCTCGCTGTCCGCGCACCGCCCCAGGCGCCTCAGCGCCGTCTCCACGAGCCATCGGTCAGTGGGGGCGACGACGAGCGTGCCTCGCCAGTCGAGCAGGACACCCCGAAACGTGGAAGCGGGCTTGGATCCCTCGTGTGCAGTCACAACTCGACTCTATCGTCGGCGGCTATGCCCCCTATTGCACACCTCCGCGGCACGCAGCTGTCACCTGATCGCACATCGCTCTCAGGGACAATTGACCACGATCTGACGTAGAACCTCAGGCGCGTGGTGTTCCGAAGCGCTCACACGCATTCCTTCTATGGTTGGTCGCGGAGCTCCTTGAGTAGCATTTGATCGCACTCTCGGGCGTGATGAGTCGCCCCGTCGGCGTCAACCCATTCGTATTCACTGACATCTATGATCCCCGTCGGACGAAACCCCAGCCGCTCGTACAGCTTCCGTGCCCCGGGGTTATCGTCGGCCACGCCGACCGCGATGCTCCGACGGCCTCGCCGCAGCACTCTCCGCTCGGAGGCTTTGATCAGAGCTGTGCCGACACACTGCCCGCGATACTCGGGACGAACCTGCAGGTGGCAGACCTCAACAGCGTCAGGATGCGCGGCGCTCCCTTCGCCACCTTCGTACCCTGTCCAGCGGATCACTGAGGAGCCGAGCGGCTCGCCTTGGCACCCTGCAACGAGGTAGTCGTGAGAGCCGTCCTCTGCCCTCGCGGTATGAGCCTCGTGAACGCCTCCCGGGGCAGGCCAGGCTACGGTCAGAGACTTCAGATCGGCGGCACTGCAGAGTCGGACGTCCATCAACCCATTAAAGCGGCTCCTCAGAGTTCAGTGAGCACATGCCCAGGACCGCTGATGTCTTCCCTCTCTGCGGACCAGTCCGTGGCCTCGAAGACCGGACATCAGGACAGAGTCGCCCACCTGCTCCACTGCGCGCACGTGCGACTCCGAAGATCCAGTGCCGAGTCCGTCGCGGTAGGTGTCGCGTGCACGCTTCCGGGAGGCCTCCGATGTATGCGCGAGCCAGGGAACAGCTGTGCGCTCGTACCGGCGACTCGGCGTGAGCCGATCTGCACAACACACACAACCGCGTAGGTGTCCGCGTTGCTGTCCTCGCCTCTCCCGGGACGGTAACCAGATCCACGATCACAGCTTCGACCAGGGGGCCTAGTGGGGATCGAGACCACGACCAGCTATGAAGAGTGCAGAGACGTATGAGGGCATTTCTGGAGATCGGAGAGCTACCTTCTGAATGTAGCGGGATTGGGTGGGCGAACATCCTTTACGTAGAACAGAGTATCACCGTCTTGGGAGACTAGCTTGAAGCCGGTTTTTTCATACAGTCTGCGCGCGCCCACTTGGCGAGCTCTGGTATCAAGTTGGATGTGATTGCACCCGTTCTCAATGGCGCGTTCTGTCACCCCGTCGAGAAGGTGTCGACCCCAGCCGAGACCGCGAAGAGAAGGTCGCAGATACATCCGCTTGAGCATCGTGGTTTCGGCGCGAGGCTCAGTGAGTGCCGCGCTGCCGACCACTGAGGTTCCGCACTTCACGAGCAGGATGAACAGATAGTGCGACTCCGGATCGTCGAGGTCGGCATCTAGCTCAGCGTCGTAGCTGAAGCCGAACTCAGCGTGAACATCTTTGACGAGGCATGCGAAGCTCTCTTGGTCCTCTTGCTGATAGCTGGTGAGGCGAAACTCGGACATGGCCCCATCTTGGCAGCACCATCCAGAGTGCGGGCGCGTACGGCGTCTGCGACGTTGTGCTGAGGAGGTCAGCCTTCGCTGTGACGTCAAGATCATGCCCGAACGGCTCGGCCCGTGGAACGATGCTCGACCGAACGATGCGGGACTCAGGTGATCTGAACATCAGTCCCGCATACCGTTTTGCGCGCTAGATCGTTGCCGCCGCGTGAAACTGCCTTCATTCCGGGCGCGAGCTGGCTGCAGGAAGGGAATTGCGGCGTCCAGCCACTGTGAGGCCGGCTGCGATGAGTGCCAGGGGAGCCAGGAACAGCGCCGAGGATGCTGTGGCGAGTTCGATGATGACTCCGCCCGCGGTGTTGCCCACGGAGACGGCAACGAGGTTCGTGGCGACCATGGTCGTGAAAGCCACGGTGAGTTTGGAACGGGGGACGGCGGTGTCTAGCAGTGCAGACATGGCGATCCCAGCGGGTGTGCCCATTGCACCGAGAAGGAACATGCCAAGTACTGCGAGCATCGGCCAGCTGATCAACGACGCCAGGAGCGTCGCGGCGAGGGCGGCGCAAAGCAGAGATGCCAGCAGGTGCTTCCGCAGCGTCCCGGACCAGTTCCGGCTCCCGTAGACCACACCCGCAGCGAGATCGCCGAGAGCGAGGGCGCTGAACGCTGCTCCGACCAGGCCGGGACTCGTCGCATCGAGCACCGCGGGAAGCCCGACAGCCACCACTCCGATCGACACCCCAAAGCCGACCGTGCCGAAGAGCACCGTGATGTAGCCCGGGGTCAGCAAGGGGCGCTCGTCGTGGACCGGAGTCGGTGCGCGGGATGCTGCGGGCACAGCGTTTGACGACGAGAGGGAGGGCGGCGCAGGTTTGCTGGGGTGGGGCAACCGGGCCAGGCAGAGTGTGGCGGTGGCCGCGAACCCAGCGATCACGAAGAAGGCGTAGCCGCTTTCACGCAGCGAGGAGAAGGCGACGGCTGCCAAGGGCCCGACGGCCATCCCGGCCTGGAACGTCACAGCGATCGCCGCGTACAGCCTCAAGTGGAGTCTCTGGGGGTACATGCCGGGCACGGCCGCGCGCACGACACCGGTCACTGCCGGGAGCGACAAGCCGGCCAGGAAGAACAGTGCGAGGTAGACGATGTGCTGGGTCGAGTGCCACAGGGCTGCTGTGCTGAGCGCGGCACAGAACAGGGCGGTCGCTGGATAGAGCACCCGGGGTGGAGTGAACCTGTCGATCAAGCGGCCCTGGACGACGAGCCCGGCAGCGTTACCCAGAGCGAAGGCGCCGACGACAAGGGCGGCGGGGGCGTAGCTCCCCAGTCGAGCAGAGACCATCTGCAGTGCGGCCAGGTTTACTGCACCGATCGCAGTCGCGCACAGGAGGATGGCAATCAGCCCCAGGAGGCCCCGACGATGGACGCTCTTGGTCGTTGTCGATGGTGGTGAGCTTGGGGTGGAGGACGGCATAGAGGAGTCCTTGCGGTCCCCGCCCACCCGAGAGACATACTCTCTATGTCTTCAGCCTAGCAAGGTGGTCGACTCCGGAACCGCGCCCTGCGGTCCCGCCCAGGCCAAGTCAAGCCTGCCTCCAATACCCGTAGCACGGCCACGAACAAGGTGAGCAGCGCCATTGCCAGTGTTGCTGCGATCTCCTGAGTCACCTCCTCACCGTTGTGCGAGGTTCGGCCGGGGAAGAATTCTCCACTGAACGATGCTGGTCCCCGGTCCCGGTGACGGGCTGTTGCATAGCTATGTCGCGACGAAGCACGACCGCTCGGGGCAGTGGGCGCCGTTCTGCAACAGCGCGCCCCGCACCAAGGCGTCCGTCGTGCGCGACTTCGTGGACGACGAGGGCGAGCTGCACCGCAGCCTCGAGTTCGCCCGATGGGGCCTGCACCCCTTCCAGGCCAAGGACTCCGGAGAGCCGTGCGTATCCCAGCCCGAGGACGTCGACGCCGTGGCATGGCACCCCCACCTGCCCCCGAACACCACGGACTGGGCTGCTCTCGGCGCCAATCTGCTGCACTGACGAAGGCGTGACGTATCCGACCGCTTAAGACGCGTGCCGGGCTGCCGCATGGATCGCCCTGCTCTCCCGCGTTGGAAACCTCCGCCCTACCCGGCCGCGAGGGTGCATCTTCCGACTCCAGGCATCCGCATCGGAGAGACTGTTCCGATGGGACACCACGCTGATCGTGACATCACTCTTCGGCCCGGAGCTCCCTCTGACGTCGAGCAGTGCGTCGCCCTCTGGGTCGACGCGTGCGCTGTGCGCGACGGTCGATCCGTGAGTGGTGTCGCGGATCGAGCCCGGCCGAAGTTCGATAGAAGCATCGGATGGATCGTTGCGTCGAGCGGTGAAAAGGTCGAAGGATTTGTCCTGGCAACCGCCCCTGGGAGCGGCATCTCGACCGATCCCCCTGGCGCCGCGGTGGTCGGGCTGCTCGCGGTCAATCCGCACCGGCAAGCTCGCGGACTGGGGCGCACACTCCTTCGAGCTATCGCTGGACAGCTCGCTGAAGCTGGCTACAGGCAGGCGGTGCTTCACGCCCTCATCGACAATCAACCAGCACTCGGGCTCTACCACAGTGAAGGGTGGATAGCCGTGGGCGACGAGTACGAGCACTCTCTCCTGAAGAGGCCGTTGCGAACCTTCTCGCGCGCCTTGCTGGAGGACGGACTCAGGGGATCCGGAAGAGGCTGAGGCCGCGGGCGCCTTCCTCTTCCGACCGAGTGCGGCACGGACGTCCCAGGTGCTATCGCGAACCACCAGCGCAGAGTCGCGGCCTTCCAGCAGCTCTCCGTGTCGCTCAGCTCAGACGAGTCGCCGCACGTCGTGCCGGTTGATCCACCAACGAGGTTGGCTTGATCTGTACGACCGGCGTCCTTGCTGCCGCTGGTGCGAGGTGCGGAGTCGCCGTTGGGTGGTGCCATGACAGATGAACGACTAGCTGATGGACGCCACGGCGATGAAGGAAGTGCAGGCGACGCGGACTACGGGTCGATCGGCTCCGGCTACTCGCGGTACCGGCAACCCGAGCCAGCATTCGCCGACGCTGTCCGTGCCGCACTCGGTGGAGCGCGGACCCTGGTGAATGTCGGCGCCGGAGCCGGCTCCTACGAGCCCGATCACCTCGAGGTGACAGCCGTTGAGCCCAGCGCGACGATGCGAGCACAGCGTCCTGCCGGAGCGGCGCCGGCAGTGGATGCGGTCGCGGAGGATCTGCCGTTCGGCGATCGCGCCTTTGACGCCGCCCTGGCATCGTTCACCATCCATCAGTGGCGGGACCTGCGCGGTGGGCTGCGTGAGGTGCGGCGGGTGGCCCGAGGGCCAGTCGTGATCCTCACGTGTGACCCGGCTGCTCTCGAGCGCTCCTGGCTCACCGACTACGCACCCCAGATGATCGCGACGGAAGCCAGCCGCTATCCCCGGATCGCTGATGTGCGGTCGGGCCTGGGAGGAACGGTGACGGTCGAGCAGCTGCCGATCCCGCTGGCGTGCGTCGACGGGTTCTCCGAGGCCTACTACGGCCGACCCGAGGCGCTCCTGGATCCTGGTGCGCGCCGCGCGAACTCTGCGTGGAGCTTTGTGAGCGAGAACGCCGTAGAAGCCTTCGAGCGCACCCTGCGTGCGGATCTTGCCTCCGGGGCTTGGGATGGGCGCTACGGGCACCTGCGAACTCAGCCGACGTTCGACGGCTCGCTTCGCCTCATCGTGGGGCGGCCGTGAGCGATGCCGATAGGCGGCTGCGCTGGCCGGTGGCCGCGTGGTTCTGGGCCCTCCTGTACGCGGTTCTCAACCCGCTGCTCGCGGTTCTCCTGGTCATGCTCTACGAGGCGACACCGTCACAGGTCGGGTGGGCACTCGGCCTGTGCCACGTCGGCGGATTCATCGCGTCGCTGGTGACACCGGCGCTGGCAGACCGGGCCGGCGACTACCTGCATCCTCTACTCCTCTGCGCGCTGGCCGGGGTCGGCCTGGTGGCGGTACTCGCGGTGCCTACGTCACATCGCCGGCCTCGGGGGCATTCCTCATCCTTATCGTGCCGTGCACGGCGCCCCGTCCGTCATCGTCCTGCTCGTCATCCTTGGAGCCGTCCCCGTCCTGGCAGCTCAGACACGTTCGCAACGGCAGCTCGATGCACGCTAAGTTCACTTCCGTGAATACCCTCCGCGACCACCGTGTAGCGGTACTCGTCCTGGACGGAGCGAAGGCACTCGACGTCGGAATCGCGGCGCACGTCTTCGCAAAACGGCCGAGCATGCCCTACGAGGTTCGGGTCTGCGGCGAACGAGCTGGCACCGTCGACGGATGGAACGGGCTCGCCTACGCCGTCAGCCATGACCTCGAGACCCTCGCGTGGGCAGATACCGTCCTCGTTCCCGGCTACCGACACCCGGCCGACGTCACCACCCCGTCCACCGTGATCGCGGCACTTCAAGCAGCACACCAGCACGGCACCCGGATCGCCGCCATCTCCACCGGCGCCTTCACTCTCGCCGCCGCCGGCCTGCTCGATGGGCGCTGCGCGACGACGCACTGGCACTACACACGCGTCCTCCACGAGCAGTATCCGCACATCGACGTCGACGAGAACGTGCTCTTCGTCGATGCCGGACAGGTCCTCACCAGCGCCGGCGCCGCCAGCGGCATCGACCTCTGCCTGCACCTCATCAGGCGCGACCACGGCGTGACGCTCGCCAACCAGGTCGCACGACGACTCGTCAGCGCCCCTTACCGCAGTGGTGGCCAGGCGCAGTACGTTCCCCGCAGCATCCCAGAACCCCTCGGCGACGTCTTCGCAGCCACCCGCGCCTGGGCCCTCGAGCACCTCCACGAAGACCTCACGCTCACTACGCTCGCCCGGCAAGCCAACGTCTCACCCCGCACCTTCTCGCGACGGTTCACCGCCGACACCGGCATCACCCCGATGCAGTGGGTGCTTCGCGCCCGCATCGACCACGCCCGTGAACTCCTCGAGCGCACCGACCTCACCGTCACCCAGATCGCAGGAGCAACAGGACTGCGCTCCGACGCAAATCTCCGCAGGCACTTCGGAGCCATCATCGGAACCTCCCCGACCGCCTATCGAGCAGCCTTCAAAGAGGTGGGGACTGCTGCGCGACGTGGTGACGCTTCAACGTGACACATCTGCCACGTAGAGCACCACCTGCGTGACAGCTACGGCACCGTGGGCTCCCACGTCCCGCAGGGTCCGAATCGGCAGTTCCACGACAGATCTCCGCCGCGGGGTTCACCCAACTGGGGCGCGCAGCCTAGCCATGGTTGATGAACGCGCTTCCCTGGCAGTAGCGGGATTCAGCGTGTGGACCAGGAAACGCCAGGCCCGTCCCGCTGGTAGCTCCGTCGGGCGGGCGGGCCACGTTGGGCGGGCAGCCCGCGGACAGCGCCGCGAGTCAGGTCCTCCGGATGTGGTCGGATCGCAGCGGTGAGCCGATTCCGATCGACGTGAGCAATGCGATCGCCACCGACCCGCCCGCCACGGCGAGCACTGGCCCCGTGAGGCTGGAGACACCGAGGTGCGTGATCAGGCCTGGGTCCATGCCGCGATTTCCGGTCTCGACGAAGGCGACGGCGACCAGGTGCCCGATCGCCAGGGCCGCTCCCCCACCTACCACCAGCGGCAGAGCCACCTCGAGCCAGTGCGCACGGCGCAGCAGACCCACAGGGGTCCCGAGCAGGCGGAGGCGGGCGTGCTCTTGTCGGCGTCCCATTGCCAGATCGGCCGTGCCGAGCAGGAAGGCGCCCAGCCCGACGGCCAGGACCACGAGATTCAACAGGCGGATGGTGTCGATCGTGGCCTGATACGGGGCGAAGTCCTCCGCCCTCCAGCCGATATGGGCGTCTATACCTTCGGCTCTCAGCTCCGCAGGCAGGTCGGGACGCGGATCGGCGATGACCGTCGCTCGCAACCCGCCGAACTGCCAGAACTGCTCCTCGGTGAGCAGGGCCCGCGGGACGAACAGAGCCGGTGCCGGATCCGTGTCCTGCCATGCCGCGATCCCTGACTCCCGGACGAGATCGGTCTCGGAAACCTCAAGCTGCAGCACGGGACCCCCGAACCCGCCGATACTCTCGTCATATTCGGAGCTGAACAGGTCCACCGTCCCCTCTGGAGGTGTCCCGAGACCGAGCTCGCGCGCGGCCGGGATCCACGCCGCACGATCATCTCGGCAACCCTCCACCTCCGGTCGGAGGATGCGGAGCTCCTCGCACGTCGCGATCAGTGCCCGAAAGGACTCTTCCCGCGCGGCGCTTCCCTCGGCTTCGACCAACCCCTGAGCGCTGAAGACGACATTCCGGGCTCCGCCGACGCGCTCAACGGCCCCGTCGAGTTCCGCGATGGAGGCCCTGTCCGGGACCCATGCTTCGGCGACGGCCTCAACATCACGGTAGTGACGTCCGGCCTGGTAGATCGGTGTCGCAGAGAGGACGCTGATAAGCCCCTGTGCAGCAGTCGTCACCACGACGCCGATCACCAAGGCACCCAGCACCCTACCGAGCACGGCGGGTTGTGACTGCAGGCGTCGCCCTGCCACGACGGTCACCGGTGAACCGACCCTGACAAGCACGTCGGCGCTGCGCCGCACCAGCAGAGCAGGGAGCAGGAGGCTGCCCAGTGCGGCTAGGCCCGCGCCGCCGAGGAACAGTACCCCGAGCGGGACGTTGGACAGTTGCGGCAGGCTCCAGCTGAGCATCAGCATCCCCAGGCCGAGCACCAGGATCGCGGCCCGCCAGAGGCCGGGGCGGCGAGCCACGTCACCGCGAGCGCGCTCGAGGTTCTCACTGTGGGCGCGGCCGGGCGGCGTCGCGGCCCCGGCGACCAGGGACAGCGGCACTGCGAACGCGACGACGACCGCGGCCGGTGCGGCGCTCGGCGCCGGATTCATTCCGAGCAGTGCCCGCCCGGCCCAGGGCACCAGCAAGGTCCCGACAGTGATGCCTGCCACCGCCCCGACGAGCGCGGAAGGCAGGCTCTCCCCAACACCCATCACCACCTGATCCCGTCTGCGCATTCCCAGAAGGTGCAGTCGAGCTGTGCGCCGGGACCTGTCCTGCTCGGACATGCGACCGGTCGCGGCGGCGGCGGCCAGCACGGGCAGGCCGATCGCGAGGGCAACAATCCCCGGCAGGATCAGCCCGAACACGTCCGCCATCGCAATCCCCGGGGCAAGGCTGCGCGGCCGGCTCGCATCCAGCAGGGACAGCACGACGACCAGCAGCGCACAGCCGATCAGAGACACGAGGAGGGCGCTCAGCGCACGGAAGCGGCCATGGTCCGTGGCGCGCAGCGCGAGAGTGAGTCCAAGGCGCAGGGACGGCAGCATCTCAGCTCACCAACTCCCCGTCACGCATACTCACGAGACGGTCCAGGTGTGCGGCGACGCGGTTGTCATGGGTGACGACCACCAACGTCGTGCCCTGCTCCGTGACCGTCTCCATCAGCGCCTCCATCACCGTGTCGGCGGCGACCGTATCCAGAGCACCGGTGGGTTCATCCGCCAGCAGCAGCGTCGGCTGGTGGACCAGCGCACGGCCGACCGCGGCGCGCTGCGCCTGCCCACCGGAGACCTGGGCGGCCCGACGGTCTGCCACATCACTCAGTCCGAGCCGCTCGAGCATCACCTCCGATTCGGCACGGATTCGTGCCGGACGACCGCCGAGCAGCTGCAACGGGAGAGAGAGGTTCTCTCGCAGAGTGAGTTCGCCGATCAGGTCGCCGAACTGGAACACCATGCCCATACGCGCCAAGCGGAGCTGGGCGCGATCCTTCTCCCGTAGAGCACCGAGGTCCTCACCGAGCACCCGGAGCGCGCCCTCATCTGGCACCAACACACCGGCGAGTACGTGCAACAGCGTCGACTTTCCGCAACCCGACGGGCCCATCACGGCCACTTGCTCCCCAGCAGCGATCTGCAGATCGATTCCGCGCAGCGCGGGATCGGCGCCGTAGGAGACGTGGACTCCGGCCAGCTCGACGGCCATGGCGGCGTCAGACTCTGTCGCCGCGCGCTCACGTCGATCGGACGCGGCGGTCATCGTCTGCTCCCGGCGTTGTCGGTCGGCCCGCCGTCCGTCTGCCCCCACTGCACCCGCAGTGCGTCGAGCCGCTGACCGGCCTCCTGGATCCAGCGCAGATCAGCATCAAGATGCGTCAGCTCGTAGTCGAGTTGGAGCAACAACGCAGGCTCGGCGCCTCGACGGCGCGAGGTGAGCTCGCGCATTCGCACCATGTGGCTCTCGCGTTGAGCGGTGAGGACATCCTCAGCATCCCGGCCGGAGAGCAGAGCAATCGATATGCGGCTGAACAGGGTAGATGCCGCGAACGCACCCGTGGCCTGCGGTGTGTAGATCCAGGAATCCAGCTCGGTGACGCCCTCTGCCGTGATGCCGTAGAGCTTGCGCTCGGGCCCTGCACCGGTCTCCACGGTAAGGATCTCCGCCCAGCCCTGACGCTCGAAACGGGCCAGCGAGGCATAGACCTGGCCGAAGGCCAGTGGCCGCTCAGGAGCAAGCAGTTGGTCAAAGTCCTGTTTGAGTGAGTAGCCGTAGGCCGGCGACCGGTCCAGCAGTCCCAGCAAGGCGTGCGCGGTGCTCATGTGGTCACTATACATCTAGTGTATACGCACAGTGAGTACAGGCGTTGGAGGAGCCTTCCGATCTGCGCCCGCTCGCCCAGCGAGCTCGAGCTCCCTGCGAGCAACGCTTGGAGAGACTGCTGCACTAATCGGTGACACCACCGCGTGACGTTCTGGTCGGACCCTGACACGGCGGGGGCGCACCGTTGTGTTTGCTCGTGCTGGACCCGATCCGGGTTCCGTTCCTCGCCCCAGGGCGTCCGCGCACCCGGCCCGACTCGTTTCTGGCTGACCGGACCCTCTTCTCTCGGACGATCCGCTCGAATCTACGGCTACGAGGCATCATCGCGGTCATCCCCGAGTCCAGGGACCAGCAACGTCGCCGCAAGCGAGGTGGCTGCCGAGGCGGGCGACCAGTCACCTACTTCTCCGACGCCAACCAGGGCCGCAATGCCGTCGCACGTTCCTTCAACGCCCTGAAGAACTGGCGCGGCCCCGCAACTCGCTACGTCAATCTCACCGTCGTCTGACAACGCGGCGCCGTGCTGGTCGCCGTCCCAACGTGCCCGCGATCGCTTCAAAGTCCGAGCGCGTCGCGGAGTGCTGCAGCGTGAGCGTCGAGTTCCGAGCGCTGCGGGTTCGAGCCCCATCTGGCCTCGATCGTGAAGCCATCGTTCTCGAAACGCGGGAAGACATGCAGGTGCGAGTGGAACACCTCCTGGGACGCGGCTTCACCGTCGGCATAGAACAGGTTGACGCCGTCGCATCGCAGCGACGACTGCCGAAGAGCTCCCGCCACCGATCGGGCCACGGCGAACATCTCGGCGGCGATCTCCTCGTCCAGATCTCCCAGCCCCGGCAGATGCGCCTTGGGCACGACCAAGACGTGACCTTCCGTGACCGGGTCCACGTCCATGAACGCAAGGACCGTGGATGACTCGAACACGACGGAGGCATCGAGCTCCCGTGCGGCGATCAGGCAGAAGACACAGCCGTCGGTGGTCATCGGCCCAGGATCGCACGGGGCCGCGTCGTCGCGGGAGAGCGTGCTTCGACGAGAGCTCGCGCGCCCTAGGACCGCTGCACGGCGCGCAGTTCCTTCTTCAGCTCCTGCACCTCGTCGCGCAGACGGGCGGCGACCTCGAAGTTCAGGGATTCGGCCGCCTGGTGCATCTGGGCGGTCATCTCGTCGATCATGCCGGTCAGCGAGCCCACGGGATCCTCGCCGAGGTCGACGGTGCGGTTGTTGACGGCGTCGACCGCGTTGGCGCGAGCGCGGTCCCGGGCCACGCGATCCTTGCCGGTGCGGTAGTCGGTGGCCATGAGGGTGTCGGTGTCGATGTCCTCACGGGCGAGCATGTCGGTGACGTCGGCGATGCGCTTGCGCAGCGGGGTCGGGTCGATGCCGTGCTCGGTGTTGTAGGCGATCTGCTTCTCACGGCGCCGGTTGGTCTCGTCGATCGCGGACTGCATCGAGTCGGTGATCCGGTCGGCGTACATGTGCACCTGACCTGAGACGTTGCGGGCGGCGCGGCCGATGGTCTGGATCAGCGAGGTGCGCGAACGCAGGAACCCCTCCTTGTCCGCATCGAGGATCGCCACCAGCGACACCTCCGGCAGGTCCAGGCCCTCACGCAGCAGGTTGATGCCCACCAGCACGTCGAACTCCCCCAGGCGCAGCTGGCGCAGCAGCTCGATGCGCCGCAGCGTGTCGACGTCGGAGTGCAGGTACTGCACTCGCACTCCGTTCTCCAGCAGGAAGTCCGTGAGGTCCTCGGCCATCCGCTTGGTCAGGGTGGTCACGAGCACGCGCTCGTCGCGCTGGACTCGCTTCTCGATCTCCTCGCGCAGGTCGTCGATCTGGCCCTTGACGGGCTTGACGATCACCTCGGGGTCCACCAGGCCCGTCGGCCGGATGATCTGCTCGACCACGCCGTTGGCGCGTCCCAGCTCGTACTCGGCGGGAGTCGCCGAGAGGTAGACGGTCTGGCCGGTGCGCTCGGTGAACTCGGAGAAGGTCAGCGGGCGGTTGTCCAGGGCGCTGGGAAGTCGGAAGCCGAAGTCGACCAGGGTGCGCTTGCGGGAGCGGTCCCCCTCGTACATCGCGCCGATCTGCGGGACGGTCACGTGGGACTCGTCGATGACGAGCAGGAAGTCCTCGGGGAAGTAGTCCATGAGGGTGTTCGGCGCGGTGCCCGGGGCGCGGCCGTCGAGATGGCGGGAGTAGTTCTCCACGCCGTTGGTCGACCCCATCTGGCGCAGCATCTCGAGATCGTGCGTGGTGCGCATCCGCAGTCGCTGCGCCTCGAGCAGCTTGTCCTGCCCCTCGAGCTCCTCGAGCCGCTCGGCGAGCTCGACCTCGATCGAGTCGATCGCCCGGGACAGCCGCTCGGGGCCGGCGACGTAGTGGGAGGCGGGGAAGATGTGGATGTGGTCCTCCTGGCGGATCACCTCCCCCGTCATCGGGTGCAGGGTGTACAGCGCATCGATCTCGTCGCCGAAGAACTCGATGCGGATCGCGAGCTCCTCGTACATCGGGATGATCTCCACCGTGTCGCCGCGCACCCGGAAGGTGCCGCGCTCGAAGGCGACGTCGTTGCGGTCGTACTGCATGTCGACGAACCGGCGGAGCAGCTCGTCGCGGTCCAGCTCGTCGCCGCGCGCGAGCTGCACCATGCGGTCGACGTACTCCTGCGGCGTGCCCAGGCCGTAGATGCAGGACACCGAGGAGACGACCACCACGTCGCGCCGGGTCAGCAGCGAGTTGGTGGCGCTGTGGCGCAGACGCTCGACCTCGGCATTGATCGAGGAGTCCTTCTCGATGTAGGTGTCCGACTGCGGGACGTACGCCTCAGGCTGGTAGTAGTCGTAGTAGGAGACGAAGTACTCCACCGCATTGTGCGGCAGCAGCTCACGGAACTCGGCGGCGAGCTGGGCGGCGAGGGTCTTGTTGTGCGCCATGATCAGCGTGGGCCGCTGCACCTGCTCGATGAGCCAGGCCGTGGTGGCGGACTTGCCGGTGCCGGTGGCCCCCAGCAGCACCACGTCCTGCTCGCCGCTGTTCAGACGTTCGGTGAGCTGCGCGATCGCTTCCGGCTGGTCACCCGAGGGCTTGTACTCGGAGACCACCTCGAAGGGGTGCTCGGCGCGGACGAGATCGGTGACGGGACGCATGGCACGAGCCTACGACCCGGGTGCGACTTTCGGCAGGACGGCGGTGTCAGGCGGCGAGGTCGAGGAGGTTGTGGAGGAGGGCGTCGACGCAGTCGGCGAGGTGGAAGCCGTACCCGCCAGTCGCTGCGGCGATCCGCTCCGGGTCGCCCGACGGCTCGGGCGGACGGGGACGGGAGAGGGTGAGGTGCTCGTGATCGGCGGGCCAGCGTGCCTGGACCGGCACTCCCTGCGCATCGAACACGCCGAAACGACTGCCCAGCGGAGTCGCCGGGCTGATCGGGACGAGACGGAGCCCGCCCTCGTGGACCATCACAT
>NZ_PNFB01000006.1 GCF_003347015.1 Brachybacterium sp. YJGR34 | reverse complement strand
ATGAAAAAATCCTGGCAAACAACAAACAACCAGCATATAACTGCTGTATCATCCGTTAAAATTTGCCATCAAAATAAATGGCATCAACAAACAGACACGCTATTGAGATATCAAGCAACACGCGCACATCATCCTCAGCTCGCTGCTGCGAGGTGAGTCAGAGGCTCGGTGGCGCCGGCGGAAGATTCCCTCCGATGCCTTCTGCATCGTCGTCCCGGCGCGAGTCACTACTCTAGCAGTTCTTCGCGGCCCGGTCCAACTCCGCTCGGTGTGTCCTGCGTCTCGGTCGGTTCGCGGTGCGATCCTCCCGGTGACCAGGTCACCGCCGCCGTCCCGGTCTCCCGGTCCTGCGGGCCCTCAGCGCATCCTCAGTCACTCGGTGCCTCGTGATTCCCGGGGGAACCTCTCGGCCTCTCGTGTCTGCGTCCTCGCTGCTGACAAGAAAGAACATTACGGGTCGCGACGGGGGCCGTCAAACCCGTCGATTCACGCCCCGTTCACCGTCACGATGCATCATCATCGCAGGTCAGATGGCATTTCCATACCTCCGGAAAGCGCTCGTTCACGCCGATGTGACCCACGTCTGAGAGGGGGGTCACCGCGACTTATCGTCAGCTTGACAGTTGCTGTTCGCGGGGCATAGCGGCGGGGCCGCGGAGCTGTTCCGGGCCTCCGGAAGCTCCGGGGACGCCGAGAGCCCCGAGCACTCCGGGGAGGAGTGCTCGGGGCTCTCGGGGCGACGGGCCGGCGGCGATCCCGGCCGGCCCGTGGCCGTCAATTGCGAGGGCGCCGACGGGATCCGTCGGCGCCCTCGTGCGTCTCAGCCGACCAGTCGGACCATCGCGGCGTTCTTCCGTCCTCGGCGGAGCAGGACGTACCCGCCGGGCAGAGCGGTCAGGTCGCCGATCTCGCCCGTGAGGTCCTCCGCGGAGCACTTCTCTCCGTTGACCGTGAGACCACCGCTGTCGGCATCGCGCCGTGCGGCTCCCTTGGACTGTGCGATCCCGGTCTCGACGTAGGCGTCCACCAGGGGCGTCGTCGGGGAGACCTCGGCACCGGGGAGCTCGCGGGCGATCGCGCGGAGCGTCGGCTCGTCGAGGTCGCGCACGTCCCCGCGGCCGAAGAGCACCGCCGCGGCGGCCGTGGCCTGCGCGGTGGCCCGCTCGCCGTGGACCATCGTGGTGAGGTCGTCGGCGAGGGCCCGCTGGGCGGCGCGCCGGTGGGGAGCGTCCTCCGTCGCGACGGCGAGCTCCTCGATGTCCTCCTGCCCGCGGAAGGTGAAGTACTTCAGGTAGTTCACGACGTCCGCGTCGGCAGCATTGAGCCAGAACTGGTGGAAGGCATAGGGGCTGGTCAGCTCGGCGTCGAGCCAGACGGCGCCGCCCTCGCTCTTGCCGAACTTGCTGCCGTCGGCCTTGGTGACCAGCGGAGTGGTCAGCGCATGGACGTCCCGGCCCTCCACCTTGTGGATCAGGTCCACCCCGGAGAGCAGGTTGCCCCACTGGTCGTTCCCTCCGTACTGGAGGGAGACCCCGTGCCGCCGATGGAGCTCGAGGTAGTCGATCCCCTGCAGCACCTGGTAGCTGAACTCCGTGTAGCTGATGCCCTCGTCGCTCTGGAGGCGCCGGGCCACGGTGTCCTTGGCCAGCATGGTGCCCATCCGGTAGTGCTTGCCCATGTCCCGCAGGAAGTCGAGCGCGCTCATCTGCCCGATCCAGTCGAGGTTGTTCACCATGGTCACGGCGAACTCCCCCTCGAGATCGAGGAAGCGCGAGATCTGACCGCGCAGGCTCTCCACCCATGTCGCGACGATCTCTCCGTCGTTGAGCACCCGTTCCCCGGACATGCGGGGGTCGCCGATCAGCCCGGTCGCCCCGCCCACGAGGGCGTAGGGGTGGTGGCCGGCGAGCTGGAGGCGGCGCATGGTGAGCACCTGGGTCAGGTGCCCCACGTGCAGGGAGGCCGCGGTCGGATCGAAGCCGCA
Organism: Brachybacterium sp. YJGR34; assembly: GCF_003347015.1. Taxonomy (GTDB): domain Bacteria; phylum Actinomycetota; class Actinomycetes; order Actinomycetales; family Dermabacteraceae; genus Brachybacterium. The sequence goes on along the minus strand of NZ_PNFB01000006.1, from coordinate 167,983 downwards.
ATACAGGCTGAGCGGTCCGTCCGCCAGAGCGCTGCCGAGCGCCTCGCGCCCGGTGGTCTGCACGACGAGTCCTCGCCAGGCGAGCTCGTCCAGGACGGAATGCATCGATCGTCTCCTCTCGGGTGGGGCACGGAGCGCCGGGGATCCGGCGCGTGCCAGGAGGCCGACGGTTCGCCGGCCAGGTCTCATCATCCCAGATCCCGCTCCCGTCCCGCGGAGGGGACCAGGGCGCACGGGGCACGGCGGGACGAGCCGCGCACGGCACGACGGCCCGGGGCGCCCCGGGCCGTCGGCCGCTCAGGTGGAGCGGGTGAAGGCGCGCAGCGAGGCGGCGGCCTCCGCGGCCGCATCCTCCTGCTCCGCGACGCGCACCGGGGCGGTCCCGCCCTTGGCATCGCGCGAGGCGATGGAGCCCTCGACCGAGAGCACCGTGCGGACGGAGGGGTCCAGATGCTCGGAGATCGACGCCAGCTCCTCGTCGGTGAGGTCCCACAGCTCCTTGTCCTGCTCCTCGGCCACCTTCACGCAGGCTCCGGAGATCTCATGGGCGCTGCGGAAGGGCACGCCGCGGCGCACGAGGTGATCGGCGATGTCGGTGGCCAGGGAGAAGCCCTGCGGGGCGAGCTCGGCCATCCGCGCGGTGTGGAAGGTCAGCGTCGCCATCATGCCGGTGAAGGCCGGGAGCACCAGCTCCAGGGAGTCCACCTGGTCGAAGACCGGCTCCTTGTCCTCCTGGAGGTCGCGGTTGTAGGCGAGCGGGAGGGCCTTGAGGGTGGTCAGCAGCCCCACCAGGTCGCCCACGATCCGACCGGCCTTGCCGCGCGCGAGCTCGGCGATGTCCGGGTTCTTCTTCTGCGGCATGATCGAGGAGCCGGTGGAGAAGGAATCGTCCAGGGTGATGAACGAGAACTCCTTGGTGTTCCACAGGATGACCTCCTCCGCGAGGCGGGAGAGGTCGATGCCGATCATCGCCAGCACGAAGGAGAACTCCGCCGTGATGTCCCGCGAGGCGGTGCCGTCGATCGAGTTCCACACCGAGTCGGTGAACCCGAGCTCGGCGGCGACGGCCTGCGGGTCCAGGCCCAGGCTCGAGCCGGCGAGCGCCCCGGACCCGTAGGGCGAGTGCGCCGCCCGGGAGTCCAGGTCGCGCAGCCGCTCCACGTCCCGCAGCAGCGGCCAGGCGTGGGCCAGCAGGTGATGGCTCAGCAGCAGCGGCTGGGCGTGCTGGAGATGGGTGCGGCCGGGCATCGGCGCGCCGTGGACCTCGCGGGCCCGTGCCACCAGCACGTCCACCAGGTCCAGCACCTGCCCGCCGAGGGCGCGGGCGCTGTCGCGCACGAACAGCCGGATCAGCGTGGCGATCTGGTCGTTGCGGGAGCGCCCGGCGCGCAGCTTGCCGCCGAGCTCGGCGCCGGCCCGCTCGATGAGTCCCCGCTCGAGGGCGGTGTGCACGTCCTCGTCGTCCGGTGCGGCGACGAACGCGCCGGAGGCGACATCGGCCGCCAGCGCGTCGAGCGCCTCCTGCATGCGCCCGAGCTCCTCCTCGCTCAGCAGGCCTGCGGTGCGCAGCACGTTCGCATGGGCCTTGGAGCCGCGCAGGTCGTACTGCGCCAGGCGCCAGTCGAAATGCGTGGAGACCGAGAGGGCCGCCAGCGCGGCGGCGGGACCGGTGCCGAAGCGGCCGCCCCACAGCGCGGCGCTCTCCTGGGCGGCCGAGGCGTCGGGACCCGGCGCGGCGTCCGCGCTCATGCGGACGCCCCGTCGTCGCTCGTGAGGTCCTCGCCGTTGCCGAAGGCGACGTCGCGGGCCGCGGCCTGCTTGGCGGCCAGGCCGTAGATGTCGATGAAGCCGCGGGCGCTGGCCTGGTCGAAGGTGTCGCCCTCGTCGTAGGTGGCGAGGTTGAAGTCGTACAGCCCGGTCTCGGAGCGGCGACCCGTCACGGTGGCGCGGCCGCCGTGGAGGGTCATGCGGATCTCGCCGTTGACGTAGTGCTGGGTGTCCTCGATGAAGGCGTCCAGGGACTTCTTCAGCGGGGAGAACCACTGGCCGTCGTAGACCATCTCGGTCCAACGGTCGCCCACGGTGCGCTTGAAGCGGGCCTGCTCGCGCTCGAGGGTGACCCGCTCGAGCTCCTGGTGCGCGGTGATCAGGGCCATCGCGCCGGGCGCCTCGTAGACCTCCCGGGACTTGATGCCCACCAGGCGGTCCTCGACGATGTCGATGCGGCCGATGCCCTGGGCGCCGGCGCGGCGGTTCATCTCCTGGATGGCCTCGAGCGGCGTGACCGTCCGGCCGTCGATCGCGACCGGGACGCCGCGCTCGAAGGTGATGACGACCTCGTCCGGGACCGGCGGGAAGGCCGGGTCGTCGGTGTAGCTGAAGATGTCCTTGGTGGGCTCGTTCCAGATGTCCTCGAGGAAGCCGGTCTCGATGGCGCGGCCCCACACGTTCTGGTCGATCGAGAACGGGTTGTGCTTGGTGGTCTCGATCGGCAGGCCCTTCTCCTCGGCGTACTGGATCGCCTTGTCGCGGGTCAGGGCGAGGTCGCGGACCGGGGCGATGCACTTCAGCTCCGGGGCCAGCGAGGTGATCGAGACCTCGAAGCGGACCTGGTCGTTGCCCTTGCCCGTGCAGCCGTGGGCGACCGTGCTGGCGCCGAACTTCTTGGCGGCCTTGACCAGGTGCTTGGTGATGACGGGGCGCGAGATCGCCGAGACGTTCGGGTAGGCGTCCATGTACAGGGAGTTCGCCTTGAGCGCCGCCATGCAGTACTCCTCGGCGAACTCGTCGCGGGCGTCGGCGACGTAGGCCTCGACGGCGCCACAGTCCAGGGCGCGCTGGCGGATGACCTCGAGGTCCTCCCCGCCCTGGCCGACGTCGACCGCGCAGGCGATGACGTCGGCGCCGGTGGCGTCGTGGATCCAGCCGATGGCCACGGAGGTGTCGAGGCCGCCGGAGTAGGCGAGGACGATGCGTTCGGTCACGATGGGGCTCCTAGAGGGATGGGTCGATGGGGTTCAGGGTCGTTCGCCGGCGAGGCGGTCGTCGGGGCCGGGGTCGCTGCCGACGGCGTCGGGCTCCGCGGTCTCCCGCCGGCCCTCGGCGAGATCCAGCAGGCGCTCGGCGAGCCGGTCGCCCCCGGCGGGGTCGCGGGAGACCAGCAGCACGGTGTCGTCCCCCGCGATCGTACCGAGGACGTCCGGCATCACCGAGCGGTCCAGGGCGGAGGCGAGATACTGCGCACCCCCGGGCGGGGTCCGCACCACCACCAGGTTGCCGCTGGCCTCTGCGGAGACCAGCAGGCCCTCGGCGAGGCGGGGCAGGCGCGCCTCGAGCAGCTCGTTCTCGGGCGTGGTCGCCGGGCGCGGCGTGCCGCCCTCCGGCGGGAGTCGGTACACGAGGCCGCCGGCGGAGCCGCGCACCTTCTCCGCCTGCAGCTCGACCAGGTCCCGGGACAGCGTGGCCTGGGTGACCTCGGTGCCCTCGGCGGTCAGCAGCTGGGCGAGCTGCGACTGGGAGGAGACCTCCTGCTGGGTCAGCAGCTGCACGATCCGCTGCTGACGGGAGGTCTTGGTCTGGGCGAGCGGCCGCCGCGCGTCGGTCATCGGTGTGCGGCCACCGGTCGGGCGTGGGCGGCCGTGGAGCCGTCCGGGTGCTCGAGCAGCCAGGTGAGCAGGGCCTTCTGCGCGTGCAGGCGGTTCTCCGCCTCGTCCCACACCCGGGAGGCGGGGCCGTCGATGACCTCGGCGGTGACTTCCTTGCCGCGATAGGCGGGCAGGCAGTGCAGGAACATCCCGCCGGAGAGCTCCATCAGCTCGGCGGTGACCTGGAAGGGGGCGAAGGTCTCCTCGCCGCGTCCGCCCTCGCCCTCCTGCCCCATCGACACCCAGGTGTCGGTGAGCACCGCTGTGGCGCCGTCGGCCGCGGCCCGGGGGTCGTCGGTGATCGTGACCGCTCCCCCGGTGCTCGCGGCGATCTCCTCGGCCCGGGCCACGATCTGCGGGTCGGGCCGGTGCGAGGCGGGCGAGGCGATGCGCACGTCCATGCCGGCGGTGACGCCGCCCAGCAGGTAGGAGTGGGCCATGTTGTTCGCGCCGTCGCCGAGGTAGGCCAGCGAGCGGCCCGCGAGGGCGGCATCCCCCGTGGACAGTCCCCCGCTGTGCTGGGCGATGGTCTGGAGGTCCGCGAGGATCTGGCACGGGTGGAACTCGTCGGTCAGGGCGTTGACGACGGGGACGGTCGCGTGGGCTGCCATCTCCTCGATCCTCTCCTGGCCGAAGGTGCGCCACACGATCGCCGAGACCATCCGGGTGAGGACCTCGGTGGTGTCCGCGACGGACTCCCCGCGGCCCAGCTGGCTGCTGCCCGCGTCCATGACCAGCGGGCTGCCGCCGAGCTCGGCGATGCCGGTCGCGAAGGAGATGCGGGTGCGGGTGGAGGACTTGTCGAACAGGACGGCGACGGTGCGCGGCCCCTCGAGCGGACGCTTCGCGAAGCGGTCCTCGGCGAGCTCGAGGGCGAGGGCGAGGACCTCCTTCTGCTCGGCGGGGCTCAGGTCGTCGTCGCGCAGGAAGTGACGGGGCATCTCAGTTCTCTCCTTCGGCCGCAGCGGCCTCGAGCAGGGCGGGGAGGGCATCACGGAAGGTGCCCAGGTCCTGCTCGGTGATGATCAGGGGCGGCGCGAGCCGCAGGGTGCGCTCGTCCGGTGCGTTGAGGATGAACCCCTCCTCGAGGGCCGCGGCGACGACCTGCTTCGCGATCGGCGCGCGGAGGCCGATGCCGAGCAGGAGCCCACGGCCGCGCACCTCCTCGATGCGGTCATCGCCCAGGGCGAGGACGTCCCGGGCGAAGCGGTCGCCGACGGAGCGCACGTGCTCGAGCAGGGCGTCCTCGCGGATCGTGCCGAGCACGGCGAGCCCTGCGGCGGCGGCGAGCGGGTTGCCGCCGAAGGTGGTGCCGTGCTGGCCGGGCTGGAGCAGGTCGTGCACCGCGGGCCCGTAGCTGATGACGGCGCCCAGGGGGAACCCGCCGCCCAGACCCTTGGCCAGCGTCATGACGTCCGGCTGGAGGCCGGGCACCGCCTGGTGGGCGAACCAGTCCCCGGTGCGGCCCACCCCGGTCTGGACCTCGTCGAGCACCAGCAGGGTGCCGTGCTCGCGGGTCAGGCGGCGCAGGGCCAGCAGGTAGTCCTCGCCAAGGGGGCGCACGCCGGCCTCGCCCTGGATCGGCTCGGCGAAGACGGCGGCCACGTCCCCGGGCGCGAGCGCCGCCTCGAGGGCGGGGACGTCGCCCACCTCGAGGAACTCGACGCCGCCCGGGAGCGGCTCGAAGGGGGCCCGGTAGGCCTCCTTCGAGGTGAGGGCGAGCGCGCCCATCGTGCGGCCGTGGAAGGAGTTGCGGAGCGCGAGGATGCGGGGGCGCCCGGTGCGGCGGGCGATCTTGAAGGCCGCCTCGTTGGCCTCGGTGCCGGAGTTGGCGAAGAAGACGCCCGATCCCTCGGGCGCGCGGGCGAGGTCCAGCAGCTTCTCGGCCAGCTCGATCTGAGGCGCCGAGGCGAAGAAGTTCGAGACGTGCCCCAGGGTCTCCGCCTGCTTCGTGACGGCGGAGAGCAGCGCCGGATGGGCGTGGCCGAGCGCGTTGACCGCGATGCCGGCGAGCAGGTCGAGGTACTCCTTCCCGTCGGTGTCCCAGACCCGGGTGCCCTCGCCGCGGGCGAGGACCCGCTGCGGCGTCCCGAAGACGGGCAGCAGGGCGTCGCGGTAGCGGTCCTCGAGACCGGTGGTGCTCTGCGCGTCCTGCGCGGACCGTGCGTCGTGCTCAGACATAGTCGTCCCTCCGAACCATCGTGCCCACGCCGCGCGTGGTGAAGACCTCCAGCAGCACCGCGTGCTCGATGCGCCCGTCGATCATGGCGGCGGTGCGCACGCCCGCGTCGACCGCTCCCAGCAGCGCCTCGGCCTTGGGAATCATCCCCGCGGTGAGGGAGGGCAGCATCGCGCGCAGCTCGCTCGCGGAGATCTCGGGGATCAGGGAGCTGCGATCGGGCCAGTCCCGGTACAGGCCCTCGACATCGGTGAGCATCACCAGCTTCTCCGCGTCCAGACCCTCGGCGAGAGCCGCCGCGGCGAGGTCCGCATTGATGTTCAGCACCTCCCCGGTGGGGACGCCCTGCTCGTCGACCTCCGGGGCGATCGAGGAGATCACCGGGATCCGCTCGCTGTCCAGGAGATCGCTGATGGCGTCGATGTTCACCGAGGCGACCGCGCCCACGTGTCCGAGGTCCACCTCCTCGCCGTCCACCACGGTGCCGCGGCGGGTCGCGGTGAACAGCCGGGTGTCCTCTCCGGACATGCCGATCGCGAAGGGGCCGTGCTGGTTGATCAGGCCCACCAGCTGCCGGCCGACCTGGCCCACCAGCACCATCCGGGCGATGTCCATGGTCTCGGAGTCCGTCACCCGCAGGCCGCCGCGGAAGGTGGACTCCTTGCCGAGCCGCTCGAGCATCGTGTTGATCTGCGGACCGCCGCCGTGGACCACGACCACGCGGATGCCCGCCAGGCGCATGAAGACGATGTCGGCGGCGAAGCCGCGGCGCAGCTCGTCGTCGACCATGGCGTTACCGCCGTACTTGACCACGACGATCTTCCCGCGGAAGCGCTGCATCCAGGGCATCGCCTCGACGAGCACCTCGGACTTCTCGCGCGCCTCGGTGCGCGCGGCGTCGAGCTGGGCGAGCGGGTTCTTGCCGACCATCGCCTCGGTGGGTTCAGGTGTCATGAGGAGTAGGCGCTGTTCTCTTCGACGTAGTCATGGGTGAGGTCGTTGGTCCAGATGTCCCCGGTGGCATCGCCCGCGCCGAGGTCCACCTCGATGAGGGTCTCGCGCGGGGTCATGTCCACCTCGGAGCGGTCGCGGTGGGCGCCGCCGCCGCGGCACACCTCCACGCCGTTGACGCGGACCGAGAGCTGATCGACCTCGAAGGGCGCGCGATCGGCGCTGACGCAGCCGGCCGCCGCCACGATCCGGCCCCAGTTGGGATCGTTGCCGAAGATCGCGGCCTTGACCAGGTTCGAGCGGGCGATCTCGCGGGCGACGGCGAGTGCGGCGTCCTCGGTGGTGGCCGAGGTGACGACCACGTGCACGTCGTGGCTGGCACCCTCGGCATCGGCCACCAGCTGGCGGGCAAGATCCGCGCTGACGGCCCGCACCGCCTCGGTGAGCTCCTCGAGGCCCACGCTCACGCCGCTCGCGCCGGAGGCCAGCAGGATCACCGTGTCGTTGGTGGACATGCAGGCGTCGGAGTCGACCCGGTCGAAGGTGGTGGCGGTGGCCGCGCGCAGGGCCGTGTCGGCGGTGGCCGCGTCGACGTCGGCATCGGTGGTGAGGACCACCAGCATGGTCGCCAGCTGCGGGGCGAGCATCCCGGCGCCCTTGGCGATCCCGCCGACGGTCACGCCCGACGCCGTGGTGGCCTCGGCGGTCTTCGGCACGGAATCGGTGGTCATGATCGCGCGGGAGGCGGCCTCGTCCGCGGCGGCGCCCGCGTCGAGCTGCCCCGTGGCGGCGGTGACACCGGCCAGCAGCGGCTCCATCGGCAGGCGCTCGCCGATCAGCCCGGTCGAGCAGACCAGCACGTCCTGGCTCGAGACCTCGAGCAGCGCGGCGAGGTGCTCGGCGGTGCGGTGGGTGTCCGCGAAGCCGTCCGGTCCGGTGCACGCGTTGGCGCCGCCGGAGTTGAGCACCACGGCCCGGGCGCGCCCGTCGGCGACCGCGGTGCGCGACCAGACCACCGGGGCGGCCTGGACGCGGTTGGCCGTGAACACGGCGGCGGCGGCGTCCCGCGGCCCATCGTTGAGGACCAGCGCGAGATCGTGCTGGCCGCTGCTCTTGATGCCGGCGGCGAGGCCGGCGGCGCGGAAGCCGCGGGGGCGGGTGATCGACACAGGGGGCTCCTGAGGGTCGGGAGGGATGAGGGAGGTGAGCCGACGGGATACGGGGTCCCCGCGAGGATCAGGGGGCGAGCGCGGTCCGGGTGAGTCCGGTGGACTCCGTGAGGCCGAGGGCGAGGTTGAGCGACTGGATCGCCGCCCCGGCCGTGCCCTTGACGAGGTTGTCGATCGCTGCGACCACGGTCGCCTGTCCGCTGCGGCGATCCACCGCGGCCCCGATCCGGATCGTGTTCGCACCGGCCACCTCGCCGGTGGCGGGGAAGGTGCCCTCGGGCAGCACGGCGACGAAGTGCTCGCCGGCGTAGTCGCCCTGGAGCGCGCCCAGCAGGTCCGCGGTGGTGGTGCCGTCCGGGACCGGCGCATTGCACACCGCGAGGATGCCGCGGCTCATCGGCACCAGCACCGGGGTGAAGGTCAGGCGGAGGTCGTCCTGCCCACCGGCGCGGCGGAGGTTCTGCAGCACCTCGGGGACGTGGCGATGGGTGCCCCCCACGGCGTACGGGGAGGCGGTGCCGGCGGCCTCGGCCAGCAGGAGGTGCTGCTTCGGGGAGCGGCCCGCCCCGGAGTAGCCCACCGGCAGCACCGCGCTGAGCCGGCTGCCGTCCACGAGTCCCGCGCGGACCAGCGGCGCGAGGGCGAGCGTGACGGCCGTGGCGTTGCAGCCGGGCACCGCGATCTCGCGCGCGCCGACGAGGTGCTCGCGCTGGCGGGTGCCGTCCGCGAGCGGCAGCTCGGGCATGCCGTAGGTCCAGGTGCCCGCATGCTCGGTGCGGTAGTAGTCGGCCCAGTCCACGGCGCTCTCGAGCCGGTGGTCCGCGCCGAGGTCGAGCACGAGCACCTCGGGGTCATCGGCCCGCAGGGCGGCGGCGATCCGCCCGGACTCGCCGTGCGGGAGCGCGAGGACCACCACGTCATGGCCGCGCAGGCTCTCCACCGTGGTCTCCTGCAGCACCGGATCGTGCCCGAGATCGATGTGCGGGGCCACCTCGCTGAGCCGCCGGCCCGCGCTCGAGTGCGCGGCGACGGTCGCGACCTCGACGCCGGGGTGCCCCGACAGCAGCCGCAGCGTCTCCCCGCCGGCGTAGCCGGAGGCGCCGACCACGGCGACGCGGGGACGGCGGCCGGCGGCTCCGCTCGTCGGGTCGGTGGAGCTGCTGGGGGAAGGCATGGACGACATGTCGGAAGTATATACAGAGGAATGCATGAACAGCCAAATGTGGCGACTCACGGGCCGGGGACGCCGCGAGGGCCCGGTCCGCGGACCGGGCCCTCGCCCTCGGAGCTGCCGGGATCAGGCGCGCAGCTCGCCGCCCACGGCCGCAGCGACCGCGGCGATGCACCGCGAGCGGGCCTCCCCGATCTGCTCCGCGGACAGGGTGCCCTCGGTGGAGCGGAGCCGGACGGAGAAGGCCAGCGACTTCTTCCCCGCACCGATCTGCTCCCCGGTGAAGACGTCGAAGAGGTGGACCTTCTCGGCGAGGTCGCCGATGCCCACGACGATCGCCGCCTCGACGGCGCTCGCCGGGACGGACTCCGCGACGACGAAGGCGAAGTCCTCCTTGGCCGGCGGGTAGGTGGGCACGGGGGCGGCGCGCACCACGGCCGGGGCCGCCGCGATGAGCGCGGCGAGGTCCAGCTCGAGCGCGCTGGTGCGCGCCGGAAGCGAGAACGCCGAGATCACCGACGGGTGGAGCTCTCCGGCATGCCCCACCACCTGCTCCTCGCCCTCGGCGGTGCGCACGCGCAGCTCGCCGGCGCGGCCGGGGTGGAAGGGGGCGTGCTCGACCTGGCGCACCTCGAGCACCGCGCCGACGGCGGCGGCTGCCCGGCGCGCGAGCTCGAGGGCATCGGCCCATCCCCAGGCCTCGGGCTCGCCCTGCCAGGATCCGGGGCCCGAGGCGCCGCCGATCACGGCCGCGAGCGTGCGGGTCTGCTCCGGCAGCGCCGCGAGGATCTCCTCGAGCTCGGCCGCGGTGGGACGCTGTGCGGCCGCGGGGACGGGCGCGCGGTCCCCGGTGGTGCGCGCGGTCGCGGTGGTGCCCACCTGGAAGATCGCCGTCGCGTCCTCGCCGCGGCCCAGGTTGCGCCGGGCCACCGGCAGCAGCGTCTGCAGCAGCGAGGTGCGCAGCAGCGGCTCGTCCTCGGCCAGCGGGTTCAGCAGGCGCACGGCGCGTCGGCGCACGTCCTCGGTCCCGTAGCGCAGCGTCTCGAAGACGCCCTCGCCGACGAACGGGTAGGAGGCGACCTCCGTCAGGCCGGCCTCGACGAGCGCCCGGCGCGCGCTGCGGCGGGCCTGCTGGGCGCGGGTGAGGCCGCGTCCGCCGGGGGCCGTGGGCAGCACCGAGGGGATCGCCTCGTAGCCGACCAGCCGGGCGATCTCCTCGATCAGGTCCTCGCGGAGGGTGAGGTCGGGCCGCCAGCTCGGCGGGGTGACGACCAGGGCGTCCTCGGTCCCCGTCTCGACGGTGCAGCCGATCGCCGCGAGGCTGTCGCGCACCTGCTCGGCGGTGTAGGCGATCCCTACCACGCGCTCGGCGTCCCCGAGCGGCAGGGTGATCGGCGCCGGCGCGGAGACGCCGCCCTCGTCGGTCCACGACGCGGCGATCTCGCCGCCGCCGAGGGCGACGATCAGCTGGGCGGCGCGGTGCGCCGCCACCGCCGGCAGCAGCGGGTCGACACCGCGCTCGAAGCGCTTGGAGGCCTCGGAGGGCAGGCGGTGGCGTCGCGCAGTGCGGGCCACGCCGACGTCCTGGAAGGTCGCGGCCTCGAGCACGATGCTGGTGGTGTCCGCGGAGACCTCGGTGGACTCCCCGCCCATGACGCCCGCGAGACCGAGCACGCGCGCCCCCTCGCCGCCGGCGCTGTCGGTGATCAGCAGATCCTCCGGATCGAGCGCGCGGGTGACGTCGTCGAGGGTCGTGAGCTTCTCGCCCGCGCGGGCACGGCGCACCACGATCGGGGCGACCAGCTTCTGGGCGTCGTAGGCGTGCAGCGGCTGCCCGAGGTCCAGCATCACGTAGTTGGTGACGTCGACGATCAGGGAGATCGGCCGCATGCCGGCCTGGTTCAGCCGGCGCGCCATCCAGCGGGGAGTGCGGGCGCTCGGATCCACGCCGTGCACCTCGAGGGCGACGAAGCGCGAGCAGCCCGGGGTCTCGCGCAGCGGGCTCTCGTCCTGCAGGCGGACCTCGATGCCGGGGCCGGTGGCCGCGGGGACCGCGACCGCGGCGGCCGGATCGGTGTAGGCAGCTCCGGTGGCGTGGGAGTACTCGCGGGCCACGCCGCGCATCGCGAAGCAGTAGCCGCGGTCCGGGGTCACGTTGATCTCGACCGTCTCGTCGGCGAGGCCCAGCAGGGCGATCGCGTCGTCCCCGGGCTCCGCGGTCAGACCCTCGGCATGCCCGCGGCCCAGCACGATGATGCCGTCCTCGCCGCTGGGGTCCTCGCCCAGGCCCAGCTCGTCGCCGGAGCAGATCATGCCGTCGGAGGTGTGGCCGTAGGTCCTCCGGGCGGCGATCGCGAAGTCCCCGGGCAGCACGGTGCCGGGCAGGGAGACGACCACCAGGTCGCCCTCGACGAAGTTGTGCGCGCCGCAGATGATGCCGCGGCTGGGGCGCTCCGCGCCGGGCTGGGGGTCCTTCGGGTCGTCGGCGTCCTCGTTGTGCTCGGGGCCCACGTCCACGCGCACCCAGTTGATCGTCTTGCCGTTCTTCTGCGGCTCCTTGACGAGGTCGAGGACGCGGCCGACGACCAGCGGGCCCGTCACCTGGGCCCCGAAGATCGCCTCCTCCTCGAGGCCGATCCGCGAGAGGTCGGTGGCGACCTGCTGGGCGCTCGTGCCGGCGGGCAGCTCGACGTGCTCGGCGAGCCAGGTCAGGGGAATGCGTGGCATCTCAGATCTCCGTCCCGTAGTGCTGGGAGAAGCGGACATCGCCCTCCACCATGTCGCGCATGTCCGCCACCGAGTTGCGGAGCATCAGGATGCGCTCGATCCCGAGGCCGAAGGCGAAGCCCTGGTACTCCTCGGGGTCCACCCCGGCCGCGCGCAGCACGTTCGGATGGACCATGCCGCAGCCGCCCATCTCGATCCAGCCGGTGCCCCCGCAGACCCGGCAGGCCGGATCGGCGTCGTGGTCCAGGCCCAGCCGGGCGTCGCAGCGGAAGCAGCGGAAGTCCATCTCCGCGCTGGGCTCGGTGAAGGGGAAGTGATTGGGGCGCAGGCGGGTGATCGGCGCACCGCCGAAGAGGTGCGCGGCGAGGGCGTCGAGGGTGCCCACGAGGTGCGCCATGGTCAGACCCTTGTCGATCGCGAGTCCCTCGACCTGGTGGAACACCGGGGAGTGGGTCGCGTCGATCTCGTCGGCCCGGAAGACGGTGCCCGGGCAGGCCACGTACAGCGGAGCGCCGCGCTCGAGCATCGCGCGGATCTGGACGGGGGAGGTCTGGGTGCGCAGCAGCATCCCGGAGCCCTCCGGCGCGACGTACAGCGTGTCCTGGAGCGAGCGGGAGGGGTGCTCCGGATCGGCGTTGAGCGCGTCGAAGTTCATCCACTCCGACTCGATCTCCGGCCCCTCGGCGATCTCCCAGCCGATGCCGACGAAGAAGTCCTCGATCCGGTCCTGCAGCGTGGTCAGCGGGTGCGCCGCGCCGCGCGGCCGGCGGTCCGTGGGGAGGGTGACGTCGACGGTCTCCGCGGCGAGCGCGGCCTCCTCCTCGGCGGCGGCGAGCACCTGCTGGCGCGCGGCCAGCTCCTTCTGGACGCGACCCTTGCCCTGCCCCACGAGCTTGCCCGCGGCGGCCTTCTGGTCCTTGGGGAGGTCCTTGATGGCACGATTCGCCCGCGACAGCAGCGCGGCATCGCCCGTGTGGGCGATGCGGACGGCCTTGAGGTCCGCGGTGGTCGTGGCGGCCGCGATCGCGGCGAGCGCGGCATCGACGGCGGCGCCGATGGACGCCTCGTCGATGACCGGGGCGTCGGGGGTCGAGGGTGACTCGGACACAGGGTTCGCTTTCGTCCGGTGGGCAGGGGGATGCGCTCGCCGGGGCGCGGGCACCGCGGACCATTCTAGGAGCCGCGGCGCAGGGCGTCGCATCGGTCCGCCGCGACGCTCCTCACCGATAGGCTCGTCCCGACATCGACGAGACCGAGGAGTTCTCCGTGACCTGGACCGTGAAGGGCGTCATCGCCCGTGCCGAGAAGCAGCCCGCCGAGCTCGTGGACATCGTGATCCCCGACCCCGGCCCCTACGACGTGGTCGTCGACATCGAGGCGACCGGCGTCTGCCACACCGACCTCGCCTACCGTGACGGCGGCATCAACGACGAGTTCCCCTTCCTGCTGGGGCACGAGTCCGCCGGTCGCGTCTCCGCCATCGGCGAGGGCGTGACCCACGTGGAGATCGGCGACTACGTGGTGCTGAACTGGCGCGCCGTGTGCGGTGAGTGCCGCGCCTGCCGCAAGGGCGTGCAGCAGTACTGCTTCGCCACGCACAACGCCTCGACGCCCATGACCCTCACCGACGGCACCGAGCTCACCGCGGCGCTGGGCATCGGCTCCTTCGCCGAGAAGACGCTGGTCCACCAGGGCCAGTGCACCAAGGTCTCCGAGGACGCCCCGGCGGAGGTCGCCGGGCTGCTGGGCTGCGGCGTGATGGCCGGCATCGGCGCCGCCATCAACACCGGCGCGGTGCAGCGCGGCGAGTCCCTCGCCGTCATCGGCCTGGGCGGCGTGGGCTGCGCGGCGATCGCGGGCGCGGCGCTGGCCGGGGCCACCACGATCATCGGACTGGATGTGGACGAGAAGAAGCTGGCGGCCGCCGAGGAGCTCGGCGCCACCCACACGGTGCACACGGCGGGTCTGTCCCCGCAGGAGGTGGCCGAGAGGGTGCAGGAGCTCACCGGTGGCCACGGCGCCGACGTGGTGGTCGACGCCGTCGGCATCCCGCAGACCTACGAGACCGCCTTCTACGCCCGCGACCTCGCCGGCCGCGTGGTGCTCGTCGGCGTCCCCCGTCCCGGGGTCGAGATCACGCTGCCGCTGCTGGACGTCTTCGGGCGGGGCGGGGCGCTGAAGTCCTCCTGGTACGGCGACTGCCTGCCCGAGCGCGACTTCCCGTATCTCGTCGACCTCTTCCTGCAGGGGCGGCTGCCCCTGGACCGCTTCGTCACCGGGCGGACCGACCTGGCGGGCGTCGACGCGGCGCTGGACTCCCTGCACGAGGGCCGGACCCTGCGCACCGTGGTGGAGGTGGCCCGATGACCGCCCGCCTCTCCCACGCCGTCACCTCCGGCACCTTCAGCCTCGACGGGGAGACCCATGAGGTGGACAACAACGTCTGGGTCCTCGGCGACGACGAGCAGTGCGTGGTGTTCGACGCCCCGCACGACGTGCAGACCGTGATCGACCTGGTCGGCGAGCGCGAGTGCGTGGGCATCCTGCTCACCCACGCGCACGACGACCACGTGCGGATGGCTCCCGAGCTCTCCGAGGCGCTGGAGGCGCCGATCCTGCTCAACCCCGCCGACCGCGAGGTCTGGGCGCTCACCCACGGCGAGCTGCCCTGGGACGACGACGTCGCCGACGGCGACATGTTCACCATCGCCGGCGTCGACCTCGAGGCCCTGCACACCCCCGGCCACTCCCCCGGCTCCACCTGCTACTACTCCGAGCAGCTGGGTGCCGTGATGACCGGGGACACCCTGTTCCAGGGCGGGCCCGGCGCCACCGGGCGCTCCTTCTCCTCGCGGGAGACCATCGAGGAGTCGGTCCGGGAGCGACTGTTCGCCCTCCCGGAGGACACCGTGGTCCACACCGGCCACGGGCCGGACACCACGATCGGCACGGAGAAGCGGGCCGCGCAGGGCGACTGGCTCTGAGCGCGTAGCTCCGTCTCACGGCGGCGGCGACCACCCTCCGGTGGTCGCCGCCGTCCGTCGTCGCGGCGCGGTCCGGGCCGCCCCCTCTCGTGGCGACCGCCCGGGGACCCGCCGCCCTGCGGGCCGCTCGACGACCCCGTGCCGGCACGGGCCCGGACGGTCAGGCCGTCCCCGGCCCGTTCGCCGGAGGCGCGGAGGTCGACGGCTCCTCGGCATCCTCCGCGGCATCGGCGGAACCCGACGGGGGCGAGGGGGTCTCCGTGTCGGCCGCGTCGGCCCCGACGGTGGACGTCCCCGCGCGCGCGTCGAGGCTCGCCAGGTAGGCGTTGTAGGCGGCGAGCTCCGCGCCGCCGTCCCGCGCCGCCTTGCGGTCGAACTGCCGGGCCCGACGGTCCTCGGACTTCATCCACTGCAGGGCGACGATCAGCGCGTAGCCCACCGTCGGGATCTCCGAGATCGCCCACATGATCGTCGCGCCCCGCAGCTGAATCAGCTCCAGCCGCTCCGGCGAGTACATCCCCAGGTCCAGGTACCAGTGCTCCGCGACGAGCCAGGTCGCGGAGGCCAGCGCGACGCCGAAGAACGCGTGGAAGGCGAGCGTGACCAGCAGCGTGATCAGCTTCAGGACCGGGTTGATGGGCCGCGGCGCGGGATCGATCCCGATCAGCACCCAGGCGAAGAGATAGCCCGAGGCCAGGAAGTGCACCGTCATCAGCACATGGCCGACGTGCGAGTACATCGCCGCCTCGAACAGCGGCGAGAAGTAGAACAGGACCAGCGATCCGGCGAAGATCGCGCCCGCGATCGGCGGCCAGGAGACCACCTGCGCGTAGCGGGAGTGCAGAGCGGCCAGGACCCATTCGCGGATCCCGCGGGAGCCGTCGGTCCGCGGCGCCGCCGCCCGGGAGAGCAGCGTCACCGGAGCACCCAGCACCCACAGCGGCGGCACGATCATCATCATCGCCATGTGCTGGACCATGTGCGCGTCGAAGCGGAACCGTCCCCAGGCGGCCGCTCCCCCGTTCATCACCCACGCGAAGGCCAGGCAGCCGGCGACGAAGGCGAGCACCCGGTGCCAGGGCCAGGCGTCCCCGCGCCGCCGCAGCCGCATCACACCCGCGAGATACGCCCCCGCCAGGGCCACCGCGAGCGCGAGCGCCGCCCAGTCCATCTGGACGACCGTGAACAGCGTCGAGGGGCCGAACTCCTGCGAGGGCGGCAGGTACCCGACGAGGGAGAGCGTGCGCAGGTCGCCGACGGCGGGCACCTCCTGCGGCACGGGCGGGGCGGAGCGCCCCAGCGCGATCGAGGCGCCGATCACCGCGGCCATCAGCAGGCCTTCGGTGGCGGCCAGATGGCGGAAGCGGATCCGGTCCCCGAGGCGCCGGCGCTGGAGCGCGCCCAGCACCGCGAGCCCGACGAGGCCGACCGCCTTGACCAGCACGACCCGACCGTAGCCCGTGGTCACCAGGTCCGAGATCGCCGAGAGGCGGATCGCGGCGCTCAGCACCCCGCTGAGGGCTAGGGTGATCACCGCGCCGAGCGCCCATGGGGAGAAGCGCCGGATCACCGTGGCGAGCACGGCGTCCTCCAGGTGCGGCGCGAGCAGTGCGATGGCGAGCAGCCCGCCGGCCCAGATCGAGATGCCGGCCAGGTGCAGGGCGATGCCGTCGACCGCGTTGACGTGGTCCAGGCTGGCGCCGGCGTGCCCGGACAGGCCCAGGCTCAGCACCCCCAGACCGGCGAGAGCGAGCCCCCAGCAGGCGAGCACGGTGGAACGGGCGAGGACGTAGGCGAGGGCGGACAGACCCGCGAGGATCGCGATGGCCAGCTGGATCCGGCCCAGGTCGCCGTCGAGCGCGATCGCCCAGACATCGACGTCGGCCCCGGCGCCGGCGGCCTCCAGGCCGCCCAGCGGGACCTGGGCGAGGGAGGCGACCGCCCACAGGGCGGCGCCCGCGGCGGCCAGGCGGACGGCGCGACGGCGCGGCGGGTCCAGCACGGTGACCTCGCGGCGCGAGGGCCCGGGCAGCAGCAGCACGGCCGTGCCGCCGGCACCGATCGCCAGCACCATCCCGAGGTGGTGGAGGGCGCGGACGACGGGCAGCCCCCAGGTCACCAGGGGGGAGGCTGGGACCAGTTCGGCGGGGGCGAGCGCACCGGTCGCGGCCATCCCCAGCCCTGCCGTGAGGATCGTGACGAGCAGCAGCAGCGGGATCGCGAGCGCGGTGAGGCGGGCGGTGCGGGAGGTGTCGTGGCCGGGGGCGACGGGAACGGCGGGGAGGGTCATGCGCCGGCTCGTCGGCGCCGGACGGTCTCGAAGAGGCAGACCGAGGCGGCGGTGTGCACGTTGAGCGACTCGGCATGGCCGAGCAGCGGGATCCGCACCCGCAGCGGCGCGGCGGAGAGCGTCTCGGCATCCAGGCCGCGGGCCTCGTTGCCCACGATCCAGGCCAGGCGCTCGGGAAGGGGTGTGTCGAACAGGTCCGTGGCGGCGTGACCGCTGGTCGCCGCCGCGGTGATCCCGGCGCCGCCGAGACCGTCGAGCAGGTCCTCGATCGCCGCGCCGGTGATGACGGGGAGATGGAAGAGGCTGCCGACGGCCGCCCGGACGGCCTTCGGCGAGAAGGGGTCGGCGCTGGTGCGGGTCAGCAGAACGAGGTCGGCGCCCGCGGCGTCCGCGGTGCGCACGAGGGTGCCGACGTTCCCGGGGTCACGGACCTCGTGCAGCACGACGACGGTCACGGGCGCCCCCGGCGGGAGCGCGGCGACGGCGGCCGAGGCGGCAGCGGGGTCCTCGGCGGGCAGAGCGCCCACGGCGAGGACGCCCTGCGGGGAGACCAGCGTGCCCCCGTCGCCGTCACTCGCGGCGGGCGCCTCGGCGTCTCGGGCTCCGTCGGCTCCGGAGGCTGCGTCGGCGCGGACCATCGCGCGCAGGATCTGCTCGTCGACCTCGCGCAGCGGGACCGCCGCCGCCCGGGCGAGCTCCTGCAGCTCGGGGTGCTCCGCGATGCCACGGGACGTGGCGAAGACCTCGCGCGCCAGGTCCGCGCGGTGAGCGAGCAGGGACCGGACGGCCTGGGGCCCCTCGACGCGGAAGCGTTCCTGCTTGCGACGCGACGAGCGCCCGGTCAGTGCCGCCACCCTGCGCACCCGCGCGGAGCGGGGAGAGGTGATCGGGGACTGATCCGGGCGCTCGGACATCGCTGTGATCGCGGTGCGATCAGGCCGCCGGGGCGTTGACGTCCTCGGGGAGGGCGTTCTTGGCGACCTCGACCAGGGCGGCGAACGCCGGGGCGTCGTTGACGGCCAGCTCGGCGAGCATGCGACGGTCGACCTCGACACCCGCGAGGCCGAGGCCCTGGATGAGACGGTTGTAGGTCAGGCCGTTGGCGCGGGACGCCGCGTTGATGCGCTGGATCCAGAGCTGACGGAAGTTGCCCTTGCGCTTCTTGCGGTCGCGGTAGTTGTAGGTCTGCGAGTGGAGCACCTGCTCCTTCGCCTTGCGGTACAGACGCGAGCGCTGACCGCGGTAGCCGCTGGCCTGCTCGAGAATTTCCCGACGCTTCTTGTGGGCGTTGACCGCCCTCTTCACGCGTGCCACGTGATACTCCTTCGATCGAATGTTCAGGGGCGCGGGAACAGGGTTCCCGCGGGGGCGATCAGCGGCCCAGCAGCTTCTTGACGCGCTTGACGTCGGACTTCGCGACCGTGGTGTCGCTGCCCAGGCGGCGCTTGCGCGTCGAGGACTTGTGCTCCAGCAGGTGGCGGGCGTTGGCCTTCTCGCGCATGAGCTTGCCCGAGCCGGTGACGCGGACGCGCTTCTTCATCCCCGAGTGGGTCTTGTTCTTCGGCATCTGCCAATTCTCCTTGTGACGTTTTCAGGACTCGGCGCCGGAGGAGGCCTCGGCCCCGGAGGAGGACTCATCGTCCTGCTTCCGGGCGGCGGCCTTCTCGGCGTCGGTCTTGCGCTTGCGGGCCTCGGCCATGGCCTGGGCCTTCTTCTTGTGCGGTCCGAAGACCATCACCATGTTGCGGCCGTCCTGCCGCGGGTGCGACTCGACGAACCCGTACTCCGAGACGTCCTCCGCCATACGACCGAGGAGGCGCACACCCATCTCGGGGCGCGACTGCTCACGCCCGCGGAAGCGGATGATGACCTTGACCTTGTCGCCGCCGGACAGGAACTTCTCAACGTTGCGGCGCTTGGTCTCGTAGTCGTGATTGTCGATCTTGAGGCCCATCCGGATTTCCTTCTGGACCGTGTTCGCCTGGTTCTTCCGCGACTCACGGGCCTTCAGGTTGGCTTCGTACTTGTACTTGCCGTAATCCATGAGACGGGCGACCGGCGGGTTCGCTCCGGGCGCGACCTCGACCAGGTCGAGATCGGCTTCCTGGGCGAGACGCAGAGCGTCCTCGACACGGACCTCACCGACCTGTTCGCCGTTGGGACCGACCAGAAGGACCTTGGGGACCCTGATCTGACCATTGATGCGCTGTTCGCTGATGTTGGCTCCTCACCTTGGTGTCCGGGGGAACACGACGAAAGGCCCCCGCAATCATGCGGAGGCCCCAAGGTGCAGGCGCGCAGCGCCGAGAGGCATTGCTGCCCGCTCCCCGGGCACGAGGGCCCGGCTGCGATACTGACCTGGCGACCGGTCGCCGCGAGATCGAGCTCACGAGCGGACTGCCACGAGGTGGGAAGGGACTCCACTTGAGGAACGTGTGACGAGGGTATTCGACCTGCTCCAGTCGTCTATCCTAGCAGGAGTGCGGCCGGAGTCCAGGTGATGTGCGTCGCGCCCGCGAGCAGCGATCAGCGAGGAGTTCTGGTGGAGACCGACCCCGACGCCCCCCGGGGACCCGACCGGGCGGACGACTCGCCGAACCCGCGCCCCGGGACGGCGCACGACTACACCTACGGCGAGGTGCCGGCCCAGGAGGCGGAGCCGACCGAGCAGGTGCCCGCCGAGGCCGTCGGGGACGCCTCCGATGCGGACGGTGACTCCTCCGCGGACCCGGCCACCGGGACCCGGCTCACCACTCCCCGCGCCGTCCTGCGCCCAGTTCCCGAGGGCTTCCCGACTCCGCCCCCGCGGCCGGCCCGCCCGAACCGCCGGCCCGCCCTCGCCCCCGAGGAGCATCCGGCGTCCCCTCCCCGTCGGCGCGGTCTCCTGATCGGCGGCCTCGTGCTGGTCGTCGCGCTCGTGCTGGTCGTCGCCGTCGGCGGCGGCGTCCTGGCCTACCGGGCTCTGATGGCCCCGCCGGAGGACTCCCCCGCACCCGTGAGCGCGGATCCGAGCACCGGCGAGGTGCAGATCGGGGACGTGACGGTACGTCAGGAGAGCCTCGAGCGGGGCGTGAGCTCCGTGGGCAGCGGCCCCTCGGCGCTCGAGCCCGAGGGCGAGTACGTCATCATCGGCCTCGAGATCGTCAACGACTCCGCGGCCAGCCTCAGCAGCTGGCCGGAGGCGGAGCTCGAGACCGCGGACGGCACGATGCACGCACCGGACGCCGCGGCGGGACGCGCGCACATCGCCGGGACCACGAGCTACGGCGTTGTGCCCACCGGCGAGGCGCAGAGCGTCCACCTGGTCTACGACGTCCCCATCGGCGCCGAGCCCACCGCCCTGCAGATCGACCTCACCAGCAGCGGCGGCGAGGCGGGGACCCTGCCCCTGGACGGATGACCCGTCCCGCGGCCGGCGCGACCGCGCCGTCCGCACCCACCCGGCTCGCCCTCCCTGCGGCGCGCCCATGACAGCGAAGGACCTCCATGCACGAGAACACCCACCCCGAGGACGCCGCGCAGCCGGCGGACCACCCCGATCACGACGCCGCGCGCGAGCACGCGCAGGCCCCCGCCGAGGAGGCGCTGCGCGACATCTCCGAGGTGGCGGCCGTCGAGATCATCACCTCCGCCTGCGTGCACCTGATGAGCGCCGCGGCGGTCAAGGTGGGCCTGGCCGAGGACGAGGAGTCCGGTCGGTACCAGGACCTCGCCGAGGCCCGGAAGCTGATCACCGCGCTGGCCGGTCTGGTCACGGCCGCGGCCCCGGAGATCAGCAACGAGCATGCGCTCCCGCTCCGCGACGGTCTGCGCTCGCTCCAGCTCGCCTTCGCGGAGGCGCTCCCCTTCCCGGACGCGCCCGGGGAGGCTCCCGGCGAGAAGTACACCGGCCGGGTGTCCTGAGCCGCGGCCCCTGCGGCGCGCCGCCGGCCCTCACGGCCGACGGCGCCCTGCGAGGGCGGGCGATCAGGAGCCGAGCACGAGGCGCAGCGAGCTGATGCGCTCGGCGACGAGCTGCTCGGCGGCCAGTCCCGCGCTGACCGACTCCACCACGGCGCGGACCTGGGGCGCCGTCAGGCCCGGGCGCAGGCGCAGGTGGAGGTCCACTTCGGCGCTGCGCTCCCCCGCCCGGGCGACGAGCTCCACGACCTCCGCGGAGGCCTCCGCCCCCACCCTGGACAGGACCGTGGCCAGCTCGGGGTCCCGGTGGGGCGGGATCCACGACCGGCCCTGGGCGAGTGCCCACAGCACGGAACGGGGCAGCAGCAGCGGGCCGCCCTCCTCGGCGGGAGCGGCGGCGTCGACCAGCAGCGCCGTGCAGCCCTCCTGCACGGCGGCCTGTGCCGCCTGGGCCGTGAGCACCGGCACCGGGCGCGCGTCGGACCGCCAGGCGGACAGCGCCTCGACCGAGGTGAACAGGGGCAGCACGGTGGAACCGTCGGGCGCCGTGATCGAGACCATCGCCATGTCGGCGCCGTTGTCCCCGGTGAGCCCGTGGGCGGTGGTGCCCGTCTCCGTGGCGACCGCCATGATCGGCACCAGCACCCGCGCCGCGGCGAGTGCGGCGACCACCCCGACGCGCTCGGGGTCCTCCCCGGCGCGGTGCGCGGCGAGCGCCTCCGCCACCGCGTCCGGGGCGGAGCCGTCGTCCCCGGGGAAGGGGCTGACGGTGTAGTCACGTCCCTCCCAGGACACGCCCGCGGAGTCCGTCAGCGGCGACTTCTCCCGGAAGTGGGAGGGCAGGGCGCGCTGACCGCTCCCGGGCTGCGGCCCGCCGCGGCCGTCGCCGTCCTCGGCGCCCCCGGTCACGGGCGTCCCGCGACGTCCAGCGCCTCGCCCATCGTGAAGGCCTGCGCGTACAGCGCCTTGCCGACGATCGCGCCCTCGACGCCGTCGGCGACCAGGCCGCGCAGGGCGCGCAGGTCGTCGAGGGAGGAGATGCCGCCGGAGGCGACGACCTTCGCCTCGGTGCGGGAGCAGACCTCGCGCAGCAGATCCAGGTTGGGGCCGCGCAGGGTGCCGTCCTTGGTGACGTCGGTGACCACATAGCGCTGGCAGCCGGCCTCGTCGAGCCGCTCGAGGGTCTCCCAGAGGTCGCCGCCCTCGCGGGTCCAGCCGCGCGCGGCGAGGGTGGTGCCGCGCACGTCGAGCCCGACGGCGATGCGGTCGCCGTGCTCGGCGAGGATGTCCGCGGTCCACTCGGGGTGCTCGAGGGCGGCGGTGCCGAGGTTGACGCGGCGGCAGCCGGTGGCCAGGGCGCCGGCGAGGGACTCGTCGTCGCGGATCCCGCCCGAGAGCTCGACGTTCATGTCGACGGCGGCGACCACCTCGGCCAGCAGGGAGGCGTTCGAGCCGCGGCCGAAGGCGGCGTCGAGGTCCACCAGGTGCAGCCAGCTCGCCCCGCCCTCCTGGAAGGCGAGCGCGGCGTCCAGGGGCGCTCCGTAGGCGGTCTCGGAGCCGGCTTCGCCCTGCACCAGGCGCACGGCCTGACCTCCCTGCACGTCGACGGCGGGGAGCAGCTCGAGCACGGGAGCGGTCATGGGTGCCTCCTGGGGCGATGGGTCATGGGGAGGTCCCGGGACGGGACCGGTACGGGGGTCGGGAGGGGCGGCGCGAGGG
Organism: Brachybacterium sp. YJGR34; assembly: GCF_003347015.1. Classification (GTDB taxonomy): domain Bacteria; phylum Actinomycetota; class Actinomycetes; order Actinomycetales; family Dermabacteraceae; genus Brachybacterium. The sequence goes on along the minus strand of NZ_PNFB01000006.1, from coordinate 145,249 downwards.
AGGGGCGTCAGCCGGACTGGATGCGCCACCACGAGATGCCCAGGCAGATCAGTCCCAGCACGAGCAGGCCCGCCGCTGCCCACCAGGGCTTCTTCGCGCGGAAGAACGACCAGGCGCCGCCCAGCAGCATGCCGCCGGCGAACAGCATCACGAAGGCGAGGATCACGGCGCCCCCGGGGCGTCGGCCGGGCGCTGCGGCGCAGCGTCGGCCCGGCGGGGCAGGCCCCGCAGCCAGTTGGCCAGCAGACGGGCGCCGGCGTCCCCGGACTTCTCGGGGTGGAACTGGGTGGCGCACAGGGCACCGTTCTCGACCGCGGCCACGAAGCGGTCGCCCCCGTGCTCCGCCCAGGTGACCTGCGGCGGGGCGAGGGAGCCGATCTGCTCCATCTCCCAGCGGCGGGCCGCATAGGAGTGGACGAAGTAGAAGCGCTCGCCCGCGAGGCCCTCGAACAGCGCGCTGCCCGTGGCGGGCTCGACGGTGTTCCAGCCCATGTGGGGGACGACCTCGGCCTCGAGCCGGGTCACCTCGCCGGGCCACTGGCCCAGGCCGCGCGCCCGCTCGCCGTGCTCGTCGCCGGCCTCGAACATGACCTGGAGGCCCACGCAGATGCCGAGCACCGGAAGGCCCCCGGCGAGCCGACGCTCCACGATGCGGTCCCCGCCGACCTCGCGGATCTGCTGGACGGTCGCGGAGAAGGCGCCGACGCCGGGGACCACGAGCCCGTCGGCCTCGAGAGCCGCGCGGCGGTCGGCGGTCAGCTCGACCGCGGCGCCGGCGGCCTCGAGGGCGCGCACGACCGAGCGCACGTTGCCGGATCCGTGGTCCAGGACCACCACCCGCGGGGCGGCGGACGAGGCGGCGATCGGGTTCTCGTTCACGTGCCCTTCTTCCCGGAGGCGATCCAGGCCAGCGCCTCGCTGCGGGAGAGGGCGGCGGGGTCGAGGCCATCGCCCAGCTCGTCGAGCTCCCTCGTGCCCAGCAGCAGCTCCTCGACGAGGTCGTCGACCGCGCCGAGCACGATCGCGGGCGAGATGTCCTCGCCGCGCTCCCCGTTCTTGTAGCGGGTGGCGGTCATGCGGTCGCCTCGGCGCCAGAACAGCACGATCCCGTTGCGCTGCAGGGCGGTGGAGGCGATCGCGGCGAGATCGTGGGCGGCGGTCTCGGGGAGCGGGCCGGCCGCGATGGCGCCGGTGCGGGTGTCCAGGGTGCGGGTGCCGACGGGGATGTCGATCCCGTCGGTGCGCGCCTCACGGCCCAGGCGGACCACGCCGGCCAGCGCCTTGGCGGTCGAGACCGAGGTGGCCACCACCGCGACGGTGGGCACCTCGTTCTCCTCCGGGGCCTCGGTCAGGACGTCCTCGACGGTCAGGGGGGTGTCCTCGAGCGAGAGGCCCTCCATGAGGCGGGCGAACTCGGCATCGATGTCGTCGGCCGGACGGCCGGTGCCCTCCGGCTGCTCGCCGGGGTCGCCCTGCGTCGGGTCTTCGGGGTCGACGGTGCTCACAGTGCTCCCTTGGTGGAGGGGACGTCGTGGACGCGGTCATCGTAGGCGCAGGCCACGCGCAGCGCACGGGCGAGCGCCTTGAACTGCGCCTCGACGATGTGGTGGGGGTCGCGGCCGTCGAGCACGCGGATGTGCAGGCAGATCGCGGCGTGGTGGGCGAGGGACTCGAAGACGTGGCGGGTCAGCGACCCGGTGAAGTGACCGCCGATGAGGTGCAGCGCCTGGGCTTCGCTCTCCCCGGTGTGCACGCAGTACGGCCGGCCGGAGACGTCGACGACCGCCTGGGCGAGGGCCTCGTCGAGCGGCACCATCGCGTCCCCGAAGCGGGCGATGCCCACCTTGTCGCCCAGCGCCTCGCGCAGCGCCTGTCCCAGCACGATCGCCGTGTCCTCGACGGTATGGTGGACGTCGATCTCCGTGTCCCCGGTGGCCTTCACGGTGAGGTCGAAGCGGGCATGGGTGCCCAGCGCCGTGAGCATGTGGTCGAAGAACGGCACGGAGGTGGAGATGTCCACCTCTCCCGTGCCGTCGAGGTCGAGGGAAACCTCGACGGAGGATTCGCGCGTGCTGCGCGAGAGGGTGGCCGTGCGGGGCGGACGGGAGGCGGGGATGGTCATCGGGGGTCGGTCTCCTCGAGGGCGGCGCGGAAGGCGGAGTTGTCCTCCGTGGTGCCGATGGACACGCGCAGCCAGCCCGCGGGGCCGACGGCACGGACCAGGACGCCGCGCTCGAGGAGGCCCTCGAACACTGCGTCGCGATCGGCGAACGTGCGGAACAGGACGAAGTTCGCATCGGAGGGCGCGACGTCGTGGCCGCGCGCGCCCAGATGCTCGGCGAGGGCGTCGCGCTCCGAGCGCAGCAGCGCGACCTTCCCCAGCAGCTCCTCACGATGGGCGAGGGCGGTGCGCGCCACGACCTGGGTGACGGCCGAGAGGTGATAGGGCAGACGCACCACGCGCACGGTGTCGACGATCGCCGGATCGGCGACGAGATAGCCCAGCCGCGCCCCGGCGAGCGCGAAGGCCTTCGACATGGTGCGCGTGACCACGAGGTTCGGGTGCTCATCGAGCAGAGTCAGGGCGCTGGGCACGCCGTCGCGGCGGAACTCGCCGTAGGCCTCGTCGACGATCAGCAGGCCGCGGGACCCTCGCAGCGCCGTCGCGGCGGCCGCGACCACATCGAGGTCCAGCGCGGTGCCGGTGGGGTTGTTCGGGCTGGTGAGCACCACGATGCTGGGACGCTGCTCCGCGATCGCGGCGACCACGGACTGCGCGGTGAGCGCGAAGTCGGGGGCGGGACCGCGCTCGGCGGTGACCCAGCGGGTGTAGGTGTCCCGGGCGTACTCGGGGTACATCGAGTAGTGCGGCGCGAAGCCGAGCGCCGTGCGGCCGGGACCGCCATAGGCCAGCAGCAGCTGGTGCATGATCTCGTTCGAGCCGTTCGCGGCCCACACGGACGGCGCGGGCGGAGCCGGGATCCCCGACTCCGCGGCGAGGTACTCCCCCAGCTCGGCGCGCAGCGCGATCGCCTCGCGGTCCGGATAGCGGTTCAGCCCCGCGGCGGCCTCCGCGGCGGAGCGCCCGATGGCCTCGGCGAGCTCCGGGGACGGCCCGAACGGGTTCTCGTTGACGTTCAGGGCATGCTCCACCTCGAGCTGCGGGGCGCCGTACGGGGCGGCGCCCGCGATGCCGTCACGCGGGATCGGCAGCACGGAGGCGTCGAGGGGCGGGGCGGAGGACTCGGGCATGGACACCATCCTAATTCGCGCGGGGCCCTCGAGCCGTCCCTGTCCGTGGCACCCTTCACAGACCTCCCGACGCCCGGGCCGCATGCAGGAGGGCGACAGTACCCTGGAGCGATGTTCCGCTCCCTGGGTGCCCTGGTCGGCGACCTGCTGGTCGTCATCCTCTTCGTCGCGATCGGCTTCGTGCAGCACGGCACGCCGCTGACCACCGAGAACATCTTCCTGGTGGGCTGGCCCTTCGCGGTGGGCACGTTGCTGGGGCATCTCGCGATCCGCGCCTGGCGCGCCCCCTTCCGGATCTGGCCGCACGGGGTGTTCGTGTGGGCCATCACCGTCGTGACCGCCATGGCGATCCGCACCCTCTTCGGCGCCGGCACGGAAGTGTCCTTCCTCATCACCACGGCGCTGGTGACCGGGGTGCTGATGCTCGGCTGGCGCGCCGTCGCGAGCTACCTCACCCGCGGGGAGCGGCGAGCCGGCGCACCCGGCACCGCAACGGGCGGGACGCCCGACACGGCCACCACCTCCGATGCGCCGGCCACCGAGTCTTCGGTCGATGCGGCCCCGGCCGACTCCGAGCACGCCTCGGACGCCGACCAGGGCTCGAGCACGGAGGCGTCCTCGCGCCCCGCCTCGTCCTGAGGCCCCGGCCCGGTGGCCGTCGTCACCCGCTGTTGCCCCACATCCCTTCGGTCCCGAGCCCGTGGCCCCGCGAGTACAGCGGGTCGTCAGTGCCCCCGGGAACGTCCTCTGGTGCGGCACGCACCGCGGCCATCGACCTCGGCAGCTCGACGGGCAGTCGACCCTCGGCCGGGACAGCTCCCGTGACGGCGTCGGTCCAGGCGTCCGCAGAGACGCCGAAGCTCCCGGTGAGCGCGTCGCAGTGCGGCGCGATGTCGGTGAGCACCGCCGCCCGGTCCAGGTCCACGTCGAGGATCAGCGGGCATGCGGCGCGGATCCTTGCCAGCCGGTGGGCGAGCCCGGGCGGGAACTCGAGATCCCCCTGGTGGAACCAAGCCTCGAGGAAGAGGTCGTCGCGGGGCTGGTAGGGCGCGCCGATCCGCAGCAGAGCGACGTCCGCCTCCTCCGGCGAGTCGACCCTCTCCCCGATCCGTGCGATGACCTCGTCCGGGAGCCCCTCCGCATAGAGGCGTGGCCGTCCGCCGGCGCTGGTCAGCGGCAGCACACGCCCGTCATCGTGGAGGACCACGACGCTGCGGGCCTGGGCCACGTGGCCGTGGCGCCGGTCCTCAGCGGTTCCCACCCGAGCGTCGGCCGCGGACTCGTCGACGTAGGGATCATCGAACAGGCCCAGCCGGAACTTCACCCGGAGCAGGCGCCGGGCGGATTCCGTCACCCGCTCCTCGGAGACCAGGCTGGCGCGCACCAGGTCCACCAGGAGCTGCGTGCACTCCTCGCCGCCGAACTGGTCCGCCCCGGCCTCGAGGATGCATTGCATGCGCTGGGACGGGGTGAGGTCCTCCACGCCCCAGGCCCGCGCGGGCAGCACCTGGTCCCCGACATGGTTGTCGTTGACCAGCTCCCAGTCGCTGACGATGACGCCGTCGAAACCGAGCTGTTCGCGCAGCAGGCCGGTCAGCATCTGGCGGTTGAACCCGAATCCCACCTCCTCGATCGGCTCTCCGTCCACCTCCAGGCCGACGGGCCGACCGTAGTAGGGCATGATCGCGTCGACGCCGGCATCGACGGCCGCACGGAACGGCAGCAGATGATCCTCGAACCGATCGCCCGGGTAGACCTGGTCCCGGCCGTACGGGAAATGTGCGTCCTCGCCGTCCCGCTGCGGTCCGGCACCGGGGAAGTGCTTGACGGTGGTCTGAACAGACGGCTTGCCATCGGCACCGCGGAGCCCGTCGAGCGCGGCACGGAGCAACCGTCCCACCAGAGCGGGGTCCTGCCCGAAGCACTCCCGCTGGCGTGCCCAACGGGGCTCGGCGGCGAGATCCGCGACCGGATGGAGGGCTGCTCGGATACCGACCGCCGTGTACTCCCGGCGGACAGTGTCCGCCCAGCGACGCACGAGGTCGGGATCGTCGAGGGCGCCGAAACCCAACGGCTCGGGCCAGAGGGAGAAGAACGAGGTCGCCCAGGAGGCGCCGGCGTTCTGCGCTCCGCCGTGCCGGGGATCGGTGGAGACTGTCACGGGGATGCCGTGCGGCGTGTGCTCGGCGAGTTCCTGGAGGCGGTTCTGCCAGCGGGCAGATGTCCCGGCGCTCTCCAGACCGTGCACGTTGAAGTGATTCATGGCCTTGTCGAGCACGACCGTGGAGGTGGGAGATTTGGAGATCGCTCCGGCGGCCTCCAGCAGTTCCCCGTCTGGGCCGGTCTCGATGACCGTGTGGAACAGGAGGCCCACCTTCTCCTCGAGGGACAGACGGAGCAGCAGATCCTCGGTGCGCTCCTCGACCGCGAGGCGAGGATCCTCGTAGGGGGCCATTGCGCCGTCGCCGTCGAGATCCCGGAAGAGGGTCCCATCCGCAGCGCTGGAGAGCCGGGGCAGTGAACCATCAGCCGTGGGCATGGAAGACCTCCTGGGCGAGAACCGGGCGCAGTCGTTCTGTGACCTCGTCGGTCGCAAACCACTCCTGCAGTTGGCCGTCGAGCAGGACGTTGCCAAGGGCTCCGAGCACCATCGACTGATCCAGTGACAGATGCCGACGGGCGATCACCCCCGAACGCACGGCAACGGCATCGTGGAAGCCGCCGGGGCCGTAAGCACTCAGTTCGGTCTCGATCCGCGAGAGGTTCTCGATCGCCTCGTCGCGCTCGTACTGCAGGGCGAGTGCCGCGGCGTGCGGGGTGACCACACCGTCCCCGAACCTCGGGACGGGCTGGTCGTGGTGCCAGTCGGTCTCCTCGGCATCGGAGAAGTAGCCGGTGGGGTTCAGACCGAGTGCATCGACCCCGTACTCGCGGTACTCACCGTGCGGGTCCGAGCTGGGTGAGAACCCCCAGTAGCCGTAGCCCGCCTCGTCCAGGCCGTGCTCACGCTGAGCACGGACGTGGAGCGGATGGTTCAGACCCCAGCTGTCCGGGCCCCAGTGCGCCTCAGGCACGAACAGGTCCGGCATCAGCTCCTCGAACATCGACCCGCCCCATCCGGGCACGACCTGCATGCCACGGTAGGAATGGGCGCCCTCGAAGACTGTCACGCCCTCGTACTCTGCCCACTCTCCCACCGGTGGCATCTCCGCCCAGTCCCAGTCCGGCGGGAAGGTGCGGAAGGTGGTGAAGTATGCCGCGGGCGGGATCTGTTCGGTCATGATGCCGAGGTAGGTGACCATGCGTGCCTCGGAGACGGCGGTGTCGTAGTGATGCGCGGAGTGATACCAGACGTCCGCACCCTCGATGTCCGCGTACAGGGGCCGCCGCTCCGCCCCTTCGCGCTGCGGGTCCTCCAGCCAGAATCCGCCGACGATCTGGCCGGGCTGAGAGGCGACGTCACGGTCGAAGAACACGTCCCAGCGCATCCGGTCGAAGAGCTGGCGCGCGCGCCGCCGGTTCGAGGGATCTGCCTGGGCGAGCACGTGAAGAGCCGCACCCAACCAGCCCATATCGACGCTGGAGACGAAAGGGACCACTGGTGCCCCCGTTCCGGGCCACGACCGCAGGATGGTGCCATCCCGCTCGTCGTACCAGTTCACGTACATGCCCGAAGGCTCGTGGTGCTCCATCGTCTCCAACGCGTCGAGGGTCCGGGAGATGCGGCTGCGGGCGTGCCCGGGGGTGATCAGTCCCAGCTCGCGCGCGATGAGCACGGACCAGAGAGAGCCGCCGATATTGGTCGGCGAGGTGTGGCCGGAGTGACCGGCGAGATCCGCGGAGATGTTGTCGGAGATCAGACCGGTCGAGGCCACGGTCATCGCGTCCAACGATCGCCAGGTGTCCGCGGCCCAGCGGCGCAGGAGGCGGTCGCTGTCGGTCGTGCCGCGTCCGTCGGCGCGAGCGGTGGCGGCGGTGCCAGCCAGGGCGCCGGCGCCGAGTAGGGGGACGGTGAGCAGGGTGCGTCGGTCGACGATGTGCACGGAGCCTCCTCGAGGCGGTGGGTGGCGAACCGGCTCTCGGGCCGGACTAGCCGGGTGTGCGGGATGGTGCGGCGGCGGGTGGTCACTTGATGCCCGTGGCGGCGATGCCCTGGATGAAGTGGCGCTGGAAGAACAGGAAGACAACCAGGATCGGCGCCACGATGAGCGTCGCGCCCGCGAGCAGCAACCCGTAGTCCGTCTCGTTCTGGCCGGTGGAGATGAGGGCCAGAGCGACCGGGAGCGTGTAGGTGCTCTCGGAGGAGGACACCACCAGCGGCCACAGGAAGTTGTTCCAGGAGCCGAGGAACGTCAAGATACCGAGCGTCGCGAAGGCGGGCACGGCCAGCGGCATGTAGATGCGGAAGAAGATGGCGATCTCGCCGACGCCGTCGAGGCGCCCGGCCTCCTGCAATTCGCGCGGGATGCCCAGGAAGAACTGGCGCATGAGGAACACGCTGAAGGGCTGCACCAGGAACGGCAGGATCAGTGCCGGGATCGTGTTGGCCAGCCCCATGTTCACCACCAGCACGTACTGGGGGATGAAGGTCACCAGCCCCGGGATCATCAGGCACGCGAGAACGGTGGCGAAGAGGATCCGCTTGCCGGGGAAGCGCAGGTGTGCGAGGGCGTACCCGAACATCGAGGACATCAGCAGGTTGCCAGCAGTCACCACCACCGCGACGACGGTCGAGTTGGTGAAGTACCGGGCGAAGGGCCGCTCGAATAGGCGGCGGAAGTTGTCGAGCGTGGGTTCCTCCGGCCACCAGGTGGGCGGGACGCGCAGCAGCTCGCCCTGGGTCTTGATGCTGCCGAGGATCATCCACAGGAACGGTGTGATCACCAGCAGCAGGAAGATGCTCAGCACCACGTAGGTGAGGACGGGGCGACGCTTCTCGATCATCGCTTCTCCCTCATCAGACGGAACTGGATGACGGTCACGATCGCGATGACCAGGAAGGTCAGGTACGCCATCGCCCCCGCCACGCCGTAGTTCCCGAAGCCGAACTGGTTGTAGGTGTACATCGAGGCGGAGATGGTCGAGTTCAGCGGCCCGCCTCCGGTCATGACGAACGGCTCCTCGAAGAACTGCAGATACCCGATCGAGGTGGTGACCAGGACGAACAGCATCGTCGGCCGGATCGAGGGCAGGGTGACGTTGCGGAAGCGCTGCCACGCGCCGGCGCCGTCGAGGGCCGCGGCCTCGTGCAGCTGACGGTCCACGGCCTGCAGGCCCGCCAGGAAGATGACCATCGAGGTGCCGAAGTTGCGCCAGACGGCCATCACGATCAGCGAGAGCAGGGCGGTGCGCTGGTCGCCGAGCCAGTGCGGGCCGTCGATGCCCACCCACGCCAGCACCGTGTTGACGAGCCCGTTCTCGGGCTGCAGGAGGAATCGCCACACCACCGCGACCGCGACGATCGAGGTGATCACCGGGGTGTAGAAGCCGACCCGGTAGACCGCGCGCAGCTTTCCCACGCCGCGGTCCAGGGCGAGTGCGGCGGCGAGGCCCGCCGCGATCGTCAGTGGGACGCCGACGAGGACGAAAACTGCGGTGTTCGCGGCGGCCCGACGGAAGACCGGGTCCTGGAAGGCGGTGAGGTAGTTCTCCAGGCCCACGAACTCCACCGCGAAGGGCGAGCGGATGTCGGTGATCCGCATGTCCGTGAAGGACATGATCATCGACTGCACGACGGGCCAGGCGGTGAACACCAGGAACAGGATCACGAAGGGCAGGGAGAGCAGCAGGCCCGCGCGGGCCTCCGCTCCGCCGCGGCGCGAGCGCCCGCGGCGCGGGGCGACCGCGCCAAGGGCGCTGCTCGCGCCGACGGGGGTGCTGGGGGCGTGGCTCATCTCAGACTCCGGTGCCGATGCCCTGCGCCTCGGACTGGGTGGTGGCGAGCGCCTCCGCCGGGGCGAGGTCGTTCTTGCAGACCTCCTCGATCTGTGCGTCGAACTTCGAAGCGACCTGTTCCCACGTGGCGACGACGGGCGGAGCCAGGGCGGTGTCCAGCTGGGTGCGGAACACCTCGAACTTCTCGTTCGAGGACACGGACTCGTCCTCCCAGGCCTGCTGCAGCGAGGGCAGGTCCGTGGAGAGGCCGAACCACTCCACCTGCACCTCGGGCATGGACAGGTGCTGGACCAGCTTCCAGGCCGCGTCCCGGTTCTGGGTCCCCTGGAAGACACCGAGATTCGCTCCGCCCAGGAAGCTCGAGCTGGTCTCCGCCGCGGGCATCACGAACACGCCGTACTTGTCGGCGAATCCTTCGCCACCGACCGCCTCGACCGCGGACATCATCCACGGGCCGGAGATGAACATCGGCACGTCGCCGGAGACGAAGTCCTGCTCGGTGACGCCCTCGGCCGGGGCGGGGTTCGCGATCCCGTCGGTGAAATAGGACTGGTAGTAGGCCAGCGCCTCCTCGTTCTGCGCGGACTCGAAGGTGAACTGTGCCCCGGCCTCGTCCACCACCTGTCCGCCGTTGGACCACATCAGCGGCAGGACAGTCTGCCAGGAGCCCTGGCCCCCGGGCTGGAGCGAGATCCCCCAGGTGGCGCCGGCCTGCTCCTGGTAGGCCTGGGCGAGGGCGACCAGGCCGTCCCAGTCGGTGGGCGGCTCGGTGATGCCGGCCTGTTCAGCGAGGTCGGTGCGGTAGTAGACCACGCGGGTCTCGACGTACCACGGAACCCCGTAGACGGTGTCCTCGACAGTGACGCCCTCCAGGGCGCCGGCGAAATAGTCGTCGGTGGCGATCGACTCCGGCGTGGGTTCGAGGGCGTCGAGGCTGACGAACTCGGCCATCCAGGTCGAGCCGACCTGGGCGACGTCAGGGGCAGTGCCCGCAGCGATCGCGGAGGTGAACTTGTCGTGCGCGCTGTCCCAGGGCACCGGGGTGACTTCGATGCTGACATCGGGATTCGCCTCCTCGAAGCTCGCGAGCAGCTCGGGGAGCTTCTCGCCCTCGGCACCCATGGCCCAGACGGTGAGCGAGCCGGTGGCCGGCCCCTCGGCAATGGGCTCGGCGGGTTCGGCAGGGCCGCCGCCGCTCTCGTCCCGACCGCAGGCGGTCAGGACGCCGAGTGTTCCGGCGGCGCCCAGTCCTACGAGGGCGCGGCGGGTGATGTGCGGTGAGCGGGTCATGGTGACTCCTTCGTCGATGCTGCTCGTCGGTCGGGACTGGTGGCGGTGGGGTCGTGTCGTCGTGCTCAGGGACTGCCCGGTCCCGCCGGAGGTGCGGGATCGTGGGGCGGGCATCCGCAGGAGCCGCGCAGGATGATGGAGGTGCCGACCGTGACCGCCTCCTGTGCCGGATCTCCGTCGATCCTCGCGGCGAGGCGCCGGGCGGCGAGGCCCCCGAGCCGCGCCACGTCCTGCCGGACCGTGGTGAGACCGGGGCGGAGATACCGCGCGGTGACGGTGTCATCCCATCCGGTGAGAGCCAGGCGATCCGGCACCTCGACCCCACCAGCGGTGAGGCGGTCCTGGATCGCCGCGGCGAGCTCGTCATTGCCGCAGACCAGCGCGTCGAGATCACCCGGTCCGCCGTCGGCGAGCAGTTGGCCGGCGACCTCGACGCCCGCCTCCTCGACCGGGTCGACGGGCCACTGCCGTGCGGGGCGGAGCCCCGCATCCGAGAGCGCCTCGAGATATCCCTGGTGACGCTGGCCGATGTCCGAGCCGGCCTCGGGACGGCCGACGAAGCCGATGCGCCGCCGGCCGTGCCCGATCAGATGCTCGGTCATGTCCTGCGCGGTTCGGCGATTCTCGGAGAAGAAGGCGTCGACCCCGTCGACCTGGCCGCGGGCGACGCTCACCGCCGGGCGCACCTCGGCGACGCGACGGACCGTCTCGTCATCCGCACCACTGCGGGCCATGAAGGCCACGCCGTCCACCCGGCCCAGGAGATCCGTGAGTGTCGAGGGGCGCGCCGCCCCGGGCCTCTCGAGCGCCAGGACGATGGAGAGGCCGAGCTTCGAGGCGGCCACCTCGAAGCCGACCAGGAGCTCCGCGTAGTACGCGCCGTCGATGTGCGGCAGAACCACGCCCAGCGCCCTGCTGCGGCGCACGGCGAGCGCCCGAGCGGAGGCGGTGGGGACGTAGTGGAGCTCCCGGGCTGCGGCGAGCACCGCCTCACGGGTTCGGGGTGCGACGCTCTCGCTGCTGCCGAAGGTGCGGCTGACGGTCGCGATGGACACCCCGGCGAGCGCGGCGACCTGGTAGATCGTGGCGCCGGATCCGGGTGTTCTGGTGGACATCGTCGAACCTCCTCGTCATCGAGTGCCCTGCGGGAGTCGCACAGCGATCCGGCGTGGTCGGAGGCCACGGCCGGAAGCGCTTACAACCCGCTGCTTCGAGCGTAAGCGCTTCCATGGCGGAGAGCAACCCTCACGACGCATCGATGCAAGAGGACGATGCGATATGCACCGGGGCGCACTGACGGCCAGGTCAGAGCCCGGACGCTGCCCCCCGCGCTCAGCGGGTGAAGCGGATGTCGATCGCGCTCCCGTGCGCCGGCAGGCCCTCGGCCGCCGCGAGGGAGGTCGCCGCCTCCCGGGCGCCGTGCAGCGCCTCGCGGTCGTACTCGACCACGTGGATCCCGCGCAGGAAGGTCTGGACGGCCAGGCCGCCGGTGAAGCGGGAGGTGCCGCCCGTGGGCAGGACGTGGTTGGAGCCGGCGGCGTAGTCGCCCAGGCTCACCGGGCTGTGCGGACCGACGAAGACCGCGCCGGCATTGGTCACCCGGGCCGCGACGGCCGCGGCGTCTGTGGTCTGGATCTCGAGGTGCTCGGCACCGTAGGCATCGACCACCGCGAGTCCCTGCTCCACATCGTCGACGAGGACCGCGCCGCTCTGGGGACCGCGCAGCGCCTCCTCGATCCGCTCGCGGTGGAGCGCGGCGGGGACCTGCACGGCCAGCTCCCGCTCGACCGCGGCCACGAGCTCCGGCGCATCGGTGACCAGCACGCTCGCGGCGAGCGGGTCGTGCTCGGCCTGGGAGATCAGATCGGCGGCGACATAGGACGGGTCCGCGGCGGCGTCGGCGAGGATCGCGATCTCCGTGGGGCCAGCCTCGGCATCGATCCCGACCCGGCCGCGCACCAGGCGCTTGGCCGCGACGACATAGACGTTGCCCGGACCGGTCACCAGGTCCACACCCGGCAGCGGGGTGCCGTCGCCGAGGTCCTCGGCGCCGTGGGCCAGCAGGGCGATCGCCTGGGCGCCGCCCGCGGCGATCACCTCGTCGACGCCGAGCAGGGCGCAGGCGGCGAGGATCGTGGGGTGCGGCAGACCGCCGAACTCCTTCTGCGGCGGGGAGGCCAGCACGATCTGCTCCACCCCGGCCACCTGGGCGGGGACCACGTTCATCACCACGGAGCTGGGCAGGACGGCGCGCCCACCGGGGGCGTACAGGCCCACGCGGCGCATCGGCACCCAGCGCTGGGTGACGGTGCCGCCGGGGACCACCTGCACCGACTCCTCCGCGCGGGTCTGCGCGCCGTCGACCCGCCGCACCCGGGCCACGGACTCCTCGAGAGCGGCGCGGATCTGCGGATCCAGCTCCTCCAGGGCACGCTCGAGCTCCGCGGCAGGGACGCGCAGATGCTCCGGCCGGATGCCGTCGAAGCGCTCGGAGGCGTCGAGCACCGCCGCGGCTCCGCGCGCGGCGACGTCCTCGACCACGGGGCGCACCGCGGCGGTCGCGGCCTCGACGTCGAGGGCGGCGCGGGGCAGGGTCGCGTGGAGCTCGGCGCTGCTCAGGCGGCGGGAGCGCAGGTCGGTCACGGCGAGGAACGGGGCGGCATCGGACATGCGGGCCAGTCTACGGGCGTGGCGCGACGCGCCGCCGGTGCGCGCCGCCCGGGGCGCGCGGCGCCGCTATGGTCGTCCTCGTGCTCCTCGCCTTCCTCCTGACCCTGTTCGCCGGCGCGACCACGAGCATCGGCGCCGCCCTCGGCGTGATGGGTCGCGGGACCAGCCCGAAGGTGCTGGCCGGGGGCCTGGGCCTCTCCGCGGGCGTCATGCTCTACGTCTCCTTCGTGGAGCTGCTGCCCGAGGGGGCGAGCGTGCTCTCCGGCGGCGGCGCGGCCACCCCGCGCGGCACCGCCCTCGCCGTCCTCTCCTTCTTCGTGGGCATCCTCGTCATCGCCGTCGTGGACCGCCTGGTGCCCACCGCGGTCAATCCCCATGAGTTCGCCGGACGGATGAGCGGCAGCGGCGGCCGACCGGAGGTGCGCGACGCCGAGGAACAGGCGGCCGACAGGGCGCTGCGCGCCCGGCTGCTGCGCACAGGGCTCGTGACCGCCGGCGCGCTCGCCCTGCACAACGTGCCCGAGGGCTTCGCGACCTTCATGGCCGCCCTGCAGGCGCCCGAGATCGCGATCCCGGTGGTGGCCGCCATCGCCCTGCACAACATCCCCGAGGGGCTCGCGATTGCGGTGCCCGTGCGCCGCGCGACCGGCTCGCGGTCGAAGGCCTTCTGGCTCGCGACCATGTCCGGGATGGCCGAGCCCGCCGGCGCCGTGATCGGCTACCTGCTGCTGGGCCCCTTCCTCGACGGCACCACGATGGGCGCGATCCTCGCCGGGGTCGCCGGGGTGATGGTGTTCGTCTCCCTCGACGAGCTGCTGCCGGCCGCGGAGGAGACCGGGGAGCACCACACCGTCATCTACTCGCTGATCGGCGGGATGGCGATCATGGCGCTCACGCTGCTGGTGCTGTGATCACCGGCGGAGGTCCGGTACGTTCTGGCGCAGATCCTGTCCGCGCCGATCAGGACGGCTGAGGAGACCGAGGGGGCGAGCCGATGAGCGATCTGTCGCGGAGCGGCGCCGACCGTCGCGGTCGGTCCGCGCGCCCCGCCGCCCGGCCGCACCGGGCGGCGCGGAGCCTCGCCGCCCGCGCGCTCGCCGCACTCGGGGTCGGAGTGCTGGCGCTCACCCCGACCGCGTGCGATCGTCTCCCCGGCGTCGACCCGGGCGGCACCTCACAGCCCGCCGCGCGCGGGGAGCCGATGGATCCCGAGGAGGTCGCCGCCGCCGCGACCACCCCGGTGGACCCCGGCTGGCTCTGCCACCCAGGGGAGGACGAGCCCCCGCTGCGCTCCGCGGAGGGCGGCACCCTCATCCCCGAGACGGTGCGGGCCGAGGGGAACGACCTCCAGGTCTCGGGGCCCTTCCGGCTCGAGGAGGGCTACGACTACGCCGGCTTCACCCCGGTGGGTGTGATGCTCCCGGCGGCACCGGAGGACCGCGGGAGTCCCCTCGAGGGCTACGACGGGGAGCTCGGCGTCGAGGGGGCGCCGGTGCCGCCGATGGTGGTGCGCGAACGGGTCGAGAGCGGCGGCCAGTCCCCCGCGCCGTCCGCGGCGACGGCGCAGCTGACCCTCGGCACCTGCGACGACGCCCCGCTGCCGGACGGCCAGTACCTGCTGCGGCTGACCGGCGGGGAGCTCGACGGACCCGGACGCGGCGAGGACGACGCGGGCTGGAGCGCGAGTGGGGACGTGCTCGTGGACGTCGTCGGCGGAGCCCTCGAGCCGGTGCCCGGCGCGGTCACCGCGCCCGGCGGCGAGATCCCTGCGGACCTCGGCCCTCTCGCCTGCGGCGCGGAGCTCCGGGCGGTGGGCGACGGCGACGGCCTCGCGATCACGGCGAGCGATGCGGCACAGTCCGTCTCGACCACACCTCCGGAGGACGGGGCCGGAGGAGTCACCGCGGAGGTCACCGTCACCTCCGAGGACCTCGGCACGCGCGCCCTGCTGCCGGGCGTGGTCCTGACGGACCCGGCCACCGGCACCATCGTCGCCGGCGCTCGCAACAGCCCGGAGATCCCGCTGCAGTGGCTCGGCGAGGACGGCATGACCCGCGCCGAGACGGCCTGGACAACGCAGGGGGCGTGCCACACCCCGGCCCTCTCCCCCGGGACCTATCGCGCGCACGCGGTCGCGGCGACGGTGGATGCCGAGGGCACCACCCACGTGGTGGTCTCGGACCCCTGGGACGTCGAGGTCCTCGAGGACGAGCCCGTCTACTGAGCGGGTAGGTGACGAGGCCCTCGTCACGTACCGTGGACCCGTCCGGATCGACCGGTCGGGTTCGCGCCCGCCGTCGATTAGTCTTGACGTCAAGACAAATGCTGCACCGACCCGAGGGAGCCCCGCGACACATGGCGCGCATCATCTACACCCATACCGACGAGGCGCCGATGCTGGCCACGGCCTCGTTCCTGCCGATCCTCGACGCCTTCTCCGACACCGCCGGGATCGACGTCACCACCCGGGACATCTCGCTGGCCGGCCGCATCGTCGCGGCCTTCTCCGATCTGCTGCCGGAGGACCAGCGGGAGGCCGACGCCCTCGCCGAGCTCGGCGAGCTCGCGCGCACGCCCGAGGCCAACATCATCAAGCTCCCCAACATCTCCGCCTCCGTGCCCCAGCTGGTGGCCGCGGTCAAGGAGCTGCAGGGCCAGGGCATCGACCTGCCGGACTACCCCGAGTCCCCCACGACCGACGAGGAGCGGGACATCCGCGCCCGCTACGACTCGGTCAAGGGATCGGCCGTGAATCCGGTGCTGCGCGAGGGCAACTCCGACCGTCGCGCTCCCTCCGCGGTGAAGAACTTCGTGAAGGCCCACCCGCACCGCATGGGCGAGTGGACCCAGGACTCCAAGACCGCCGTGGCCACCATGGGTCAGGACGACTTCCGTTCCAACGAGCAGTCCGTGGTCTCCGAGGCCGAGGACACCCTCTCGATCGTCCACGTCGCGACCGACGGCACCGAGACCGTCCTCAAGGCCTCCCTGCCGGTGCTGGCCGGCGAGGTCGTCGACTCCTCCGTGATGCGCGCCGAGGCGCTGGATGCGTTCCTGCGCGAGCAGATCGCCGCCGCCAAGGAGCAGGGAGTGCTGTTCTCGCTGCATCTCAAGGCCACGATGATGAAGGTGTCGGACCCGATCCTCTTCGGGCACGCCGTGCGCGCCTTCTTCCCCACGCTGTTCACCCAGTTCGGCGACCAGCTCGCGGCCGCGGGGCTCTCCGCGAACAACGGCCTGGGCGGGATCCTCGCCGGGGTCCAGGATCTCGAGGAGTCGGTGCGCGAGGGCATCGCGGCCGCCGTCGAGCAGGACCTCGCCGATGGTCCGGACCTGGCGATGGTCAACTCCCACCAGGGCATCACCAACCTCCATGTCCCCTCCGACGTCATCGTCGACGCCTCGATGCCGGCGATGATCCGCACCTCGGGCCACATGTGGAACAAGGACGACGCCGAGCAGGACACCCTCGCCGTCATCCCCGATTCCTCCTACGCGGGCGTCTACCAGGCCACCATCGCGGACTGCCAGCGCCACGGCGCCTTCGACCCCACCACGATGGGCACCGTCCCCAACGTGGGGCTCATGGCCCAGAAGGCCGAGGAGTACGGCTCCCACGACAAGACCTTCGAGATCTCCGCCGCGGGCGCCGTCGAGGTGCGCGACGGAGCGGGCGCGGCGCTCATGCGCCACGAGGTCGCCGCCGGCGACATCTTCCGCGCCTGCCAGACCAAGGACGCCCCGATCCGCGACTGGGTGCAGCTCGCGGTGCGCCGCTCCCGCGAGTCCGGGATGCCCGCGGTGTTCTGGCTCGACGAGGCCCGTGCCCACGACCGCAACCTCATCGCCAAGGTCGAGGCGTACCTCGCCGAGGAGGACACCGAGGGCCTGGACCTGCGGATCCTCGACCCGGTCGCCGCGACCGAGCACACCCTCGAGCGAGTGCGCGCCGGCCAGGACACCATCTCCGTGACCGGCAACGTGCTGCGCGACTACCTCACGGACCTGTTCCCGATCATGGAGCTGGGCACCAGCGCCAAGATGCTCTCGGTGGTCCCGCTCATGAACGGCGGCGGACTGTTCGAGACCGGCGCCGGCGGCTCCGCCCCCAAGCACGTCCAGCAGCTGGTCGCAGAGGACTACCTGCGCTGGGACTCGCTCGGCGAGTTCCTCGCGCTGGCCGAGTCGCTGCGCCACCTGGCCCGCACCGCGGACAACGAGCGCGCCCGCGTGCTCGCCGACGCCCTGGATCGCGCCACCGAGACCCTGCTGAACGAGGGGAAGTCCCCGCAGCGCAAGCTGGGCAGCATCGACAACCGCGGCAGCCACTTCTACCTGGCCATGTACTGGGCCCAGGAGCTGGCGCAGCAGGCCGATGACTCCGAGCTCGCCACGGCCTTCGGACCGATCGCGAAGGAGCTCACCGAGGCGGAGGACACCATCGCCGGCGAGCTGCTCGCCGTGCAGGGCGAGAGCGCGGACATCGGCGGCTACTACCGCCCGGACCTGGAGAAGGTCTCCGCCGTGATGCGCCCCTCGGCGACCTTCAACCGCATCCTCGAGGAGATCTCCGCGGCCCTCTGAGGCCGCCTGTCCCCACGGAACGCCACGACGCCGGTCCGGCCCGCCCCGCGCGGACCGGGCCGGCGTCGCCGCGTGCGCCACGGTGCGGGACGCACGCGGCCGGCGGTGCGGGAGCGGCCGGCGGTGTCGGCGGCAGACGGTTCGCTGCAGGACACTCCGACGTGGAATCAGGGAGTCATAACACGGTGAAGTGACCTGCAGCGCTGCCCTCGAGGGCAGGGTCAGGATCCCGCGGGCGCGGCCGGACGGAGAGCACGGCCGTGCAGGGCGTCAGAGGACCTGCCGGACCAAGGCGACGAGCGCGACGACGACGATGATGCCGCGCAGCACCACCTCGGGCAGGCGCTTGGCCAGGTGGGCGCCGAAGTAGCCGCCCAGCAGCGCGCCGACGGCGATCGCGGCGGTGGCGATCCAGAGGACCTCCACCCCGAGCACGAAGTGCGCCACGACGTAGACGGTCGCCGCGGCCAGGTTCACCACCAGGCTCATGAGGTTCTTGACGCCGTTGACCGAGCCCATCGTGCGGCCCGTGAAGATGCCGAGCACGCCGAGGTAGAGGATGCCCTGGGCGGCGGTGAAGTAGCCGCCGTAGATCGAGGCGGCACCCATCGCGCCGAGCAGGCCGCGCGACCGCAGGGGGCTGCGCTCCGCGTCCTCGGCGCCGGGCGCCTCCGCTCCCCCGCTCCGTGCCGCTCGTCGCTCGGCGCGCCGGCGCAGGGCGGTGGTCAGGGGCTTCTGGAAGATCACCATCGCCAGCGCCACCACGATCAGCACGGGCACCACGACGTCGAGGGCCTCGGACGGCGAGATCAGCAGCAGGAGCGCGCCGGCGGTCGCGCACAGCGCGGTGGTCAGGACCAGCGGCCCGAGGTTCCCCTTCTCCTGAGCGATCTCGCGCCGGTACCCGTAGGTGGAGCCGATGGTCGAGAAGAGGATGCCGATGGTGTTGGTGCGCACGGCCACTCCGGGTGGGACGCCGAGAGCGAGCAGCACCGGCAGCGTGAGCAGGGAGCCCGAGCCGACCGCCGCGTTGATCGCTCCGGCGAGGGTGCCCATGACGAGCAGGACGATCAGCGAGACGGGTTCCACGAGGGACGACCCTACCTCCGCGCCGCACCGTCGCGGCACGCGGCTCAGCCCTCGGCGCGCTCGCAGTCCTCGAGGGCCTCGCGCAGCACGAGGGCGTGGGTGTGCTCGGTGTCCTTCGCGGCGAAGAGCAGGGTCAGGTCCTCGGCGCCGGCGGCGAGGGCGCGCTCGCGCAGGGCACGGGCCGCGCCCGAGGCGTCGAGCTCGCGGCGGTAGCGGGCGGTGAACTCCTCGAAGCCCATCTCGCCGTGGTGGAGGGCGCGGCGCAGGTCCGTGCTGGGGGCGGCGTCCCGGTCCCACTCGTCGAGGGCCAGGCGCGTCTTCGAGATGCCGCGCGGCCAGAGGCGATCGACGAGGACGCGGTGCTCACCGGGCGCGGAGGCGCCGGCATCCAGCAGGTCGTGGACGCGCGCCAGGTCGATGCGCAGGGCGCTCATCACGGCTCCTCCTCGGGGCGGACTGCGCGGGACCCGGCCTGCGCAGGGCGCGGACCGGGTCCCGGGAGGTGCGGTGCGGACTCGCTCAGGCTCGTGCTCGTCCGCCTCAGCTCCTACCGCCTCGTTCCTCGGCAGCTCGTCGCTCAGGCCAGGGCCTTCTCCGCGGCCTCGTAGTCCGGCTCCTCGGTGACCTCGGCGACCTGCTCGGTGTGGAGCACGGTGCCGTCGGCGTCCGCCACGACCACCGCACGGGAGAGCAGACCGGCCAGCGGGCTGTCGGCCAGGGTCACGCCGAAGTCCTCGCCGAAGGAGGAGCGGAAGGCGGAGCCGGTGACGACGTTCTCGATGCCCTCGGCGCCGCAGAAGCGGGCCTGCGCGAAGGGCAGGTCCTTCGAGACGCACACCACGACGGTGTTCTCGAGGCCGGCGGCGATCTCGTTGAAGCGACGCACGGACGTCGCACAGGTGCCGGTGTCGAGCGAGGGGAAGATGTTGAGCACGACCCGCTTGCCGGCGAGGTCCGCGGAGGAGACCGGGGAGAGGTCCTGACCGACGAGCTCGAACGCCGGGAGGGTCGAACCGGTGGCGGGCAGCTCGCCGACGGTGGTGGCAGGGGTGTTCTGGAAGGTGATGGAAGCCATGTCCTCATCATCGACCCCGGGAGCGCGACGGCACAAGTCGCCGCCCGCCGGCTCCCGCATCCGACCGGAGCCCGGACGCCTCACGCCATCGTCGCCCGCAGCCGCACGATCTGCTCGGCGACGTCGAAGCCCGCCGCGGGCCAGTGCGGGTCGATCCGTTCGAGGGCGTCGCGCAGCAGCTGTTGGACGGCGATGCGGGCGTACCACTTGCGGTCCGCGGGGACGACGGTCCAGGGGGCGTGCGCGGTGGAGGTGGCCCGCAGCGCCGCGTCGTAGGCCGCCAGGTAGGCCGCCCAGTGCTCGCGCTCGTCGACGTCCCCCGGGGCGAACTTCCAGTGCTTGTCCGGCCGCTCGAGGCGCTCCATCAGCCGCTCGCCCTGCTCCTCGTAGGAGAGGTGGAGCATGACCTTGATGATCTCGGTGCCCTGGTCGACGAGTTCCCGCTCGAAGGCATTGATCGCCTCGTAGCGGCGCGCGATCTCCGCCTCGTCGGCCCAGCCGTGGACGCGGTGGATCAGCACGTCCTCGTAGTGGGAGCGGTCGAAGACGGTGATCATGCCGGGACGGGGTGCGTGCGGGCGGATCCGCCACAGGAAGTCGTGGGCGCGCTCCTCCTCCGTCGGCGCCTTGAAGGCGACGATCTCGGTGCCCTGCGGGTCCACGCTGCCCACCACGTGCCGCATGATCCCGCCCTTCCCGGCGGTGTCCATGCCCTGCACGACCAGCAGGACGCTGCGCCCCTCTCCGGCAGGACGGGAGTCCGCGAACAGGCGCTCCTGCAGCTCGTCGACCGGCTCGTCGAGCGCGGCCAGACGCCGGCGACCGTCCTTCTTGCCTCCGGTGAAGCCCGGGGTGGAGCGGGGGTCGATCGCGGTGACCGAGCCGTCCCATCCCGTCGGGATCGGGACGCCGCGCGGGGTCTGGTCCCGGGGGACGCCGGGGTGACGGGGGTGCTGAGGAGCCATCGGGACACTCTAGCCGCGCCCCGGCTTGACGCCGCGTGGGCCTCGGGAAAGAGTCTGTCCATGACCTGCACCGCCATCATCCATGCCCATGTCGTGCCGATCCAGGGAGAGCCCTTCGACGGCACCGTCCTCGTCCGGGAGGGACGGATCCTCGAGGCCGGCCCCGATCTCGAGATCCCGGCGGACGCCGCAGTCATCGACGCCGAGGGCGGCTGGCTGCTGCCCGGCTTCGTGGACGCCCACGTGCACCTCGGGGTCGACGAGGAGGGCGAGGGCTGGGCCGGCCAGGACACCAACGAGATGACCGATCCGGTGATGGCGGCGGCGCGGGCGATCGACGCGATCAATCCTGTCGAGGTGGGCTTCGACGACGCGATCATCGGCGGCGTGACCGCGGTCAACGTGAATCCGGGCTCCGGCAACCCGATCGGCGGGCTCGCCGTGGCGCTGCGCACCCACGGCCGCGTGGTCGACGAGATGGTGCTGCGCAGCCCCTCGGGCCTCAAGGCCGCTCTCGGGGAGAACCCCAAACGGGTCTACGGCGAGATGAAGCAGACCCCCTCGACCCGGCTGGGCGTCGCGCTCACCATCCGCAAGGCCTTCGCCACCGCCCGCGCGTGGGCCGCGAAGGATCCCGCCGAGCGCGATGCGGACCTGGTCTCCGAGGCGCTGGTCCGCGTGCTCGAGCGCGAGATCCCCTGGCGCCAGCACGCCCATCGGGCCGACGACATCGCCACCGCGCTGCGCATCGCCGAGGAGTTCGGCTACGACCTGGTCCTGGATCACGGCACCGAGGCCTATCTGATCGCGGACCGGGTGGCCGCCGCCGGGGTGCCGGTGCTCTACGGGCCGCTGATCGTCTCCCGCTCGAAGGTGGAGGTGCGCCACCGCACCCCGACGGCGCCCGGGATCCTCACCGCCGCGGGAGTGCAGGTCAGCATCATCACCGATCATCCGGTCGTCCCGATCGAGCACCTCGTCTACCAGGCGGCGTTCGCCGTCAAGCACGGGATGGCGCCGGCGGACGCCCTGCGCGCGATCACTCTCCATCCCGCCGAGGTGCTGGGCCTCGCGGATCGGATCGGGTCGATCGAGGTGGGCAAGGAGGCGGACCTCGTGCTGTGGGAGGGAGACCCGCTGGACGTGCGGAACCGCTCGCTGCGGGTGTGGCAGGAGGGCCGGGAGGTCATGCGGCGCGATGCGGCCGGCGAACCGGTGATCGCGCCGCGCTGACGGCGCGAGGGGGCGCCGAGCGGGCGATCCCCGCGCGGGCGGCGGCCCGGGGGTGCGCGCCGCCCGCGGGGCCGTCAGTCCTGCTCGACGCGGACCTCTCGGGTCTCGGCATCGACGTCCACCTCGACGTCCTCGTCGCCCTGCTCGATGTCCACCTGGTAGTGCGGACGGCCGTCGTCGGTGTCGAGGTCCCAGCCGCTCACGCGGCCGTCCTGCTCGGCGACGGCGAGGTCCAGCGCCTCGGCGTAGGGCAGCGGGTCGGTGACGTCGATCGCCGGGTCGACGTACCGGTCCTCGTCCTCGCTGTGCTCGAGGACCTCGCCCGTGGTGGCGTCGAGGTCGATCTCGTGCTCCCGGCCGTCCAGGGTCACCTCGATCTCCCACACCCAGCCGCGGTCGTCGTCGTGGTCGATCTGGATCGACGTCGGATCTCCGCCGCCGGCGGCCTCGGTCGCCAGGCGCAGGGCCTCCTCGGCCGGGACCGGCAGCTCCTCGGTCGCGAGATCGGCGGACCCGGGCAGCGGTGAGGCGTCCCCGCCACCCTCGGCCGCGTCGTCGGTCGCGCCGTCGTCGGCCGCGCCGTCATCGGCCGCGCCGTCGTCGGTCGCGTCGTCATCGCCCGCGGCGCCATCGCCCGCGGGCCCGTCGGCCGCTCCGCCGTCGCTGCTCGTCGTACCCCCGGCCTCCGTGGCCGCGGGGTCCTCCTCCGCGCCGCCGGAGCAGCCGGCGGCCAGGGCGACGACGAGGGCACCGAGGGCCGCGGCGCGGACGGGACCGCGGCGGCGGGCGATGGTGCGGGTCATGACTGCCTCCTTCGGGCCGGGAGTCCCCGGCGCATGGTCGATGGAGCCAGCCTACGGGCGCGCCCGGAGGCCGCCGCAGAGCCTGAGAACACTCTCATCGCGGTCTGACCAGGGTCTCATCGGCGCGACGGCGCAGCTCGCCGAAGGTCCCTTCCGCCGCCGTGGCACTCCGCCGTACGGTGTGATCGTCCTCTCGGGAAGGCCCGAGGACTCCTCGCATCAGGAAGGCGTCATGACTGCTCTCGCCCCGTGGCCGAACTCCGCCAGCCATCCCCTCACCGAGGAGGAGCTCGATCAGCTCCACGCATGGTGGCGGGCAGCGAACTACCTCTCCGTCGGGCAGATCTACCTCAAGGACAATCCGCTGCTGCGCCGCCCCCTGCAGCGCGAGCACGTCAAGCCGCGTCTGCTCGGGCACTGGGGCACCACCCCCGGGCTCACCTTCCTGTACGCCCATGCGAACCGGGCCATCCGTCAGCGCGGGCTGCGCGCCATGTTCATCACCGGGCCCGGACACGGCGGTCCGGGCCTGGTCGCCGCGAGCTACCTCGAGGGCACCTACTCCGAGGTCTACCCGGCAGTGAGCCGGGACGAGGCGGGCCTGAAGCGGCTGGTCACCCAGTTCTCCTTCCCCGGCGGCATCCCCTCCCACGTGGCGCCGGAGACGCCCGGGTCGATCCACGAGGGCGGCGAGCTGGGCTACGCCCTCTCCCACGCCTACGGGGCGATGTTCGACAATCCCGAGCAGATCGCCTTCACCGTGGTGGGCGACGGCGAGGCGGAGACCGGCCCGCTGGCCACCTCCTGGCACTCCAACAAGTTCCTCAACCCCCAGCAGGACGGAGTGGTGCTGCCGATCCTGCACCTGAACGGCTACAAGATCGCCAACCCCACCGTGCTCGCCCGGATCGGCGAGGACGAGCTCGAGGCGCTGCTGCGCGGCTACGGCCACGAGCCGCTGTTCTTCACCGGCGGATTCGACGGCGAGGACCCGGCCGCGGCGCACCGTCGCTACGCCGAGGTGCTCGACACCGCTCTGGACCGCATCGCGGCGATCAAGGAGCAGGCGCGCGAGGACGCGGAGGCCGGACGGGAGACCGAGCGGCCCGCCTGGCCGATGATCGTCTTCCGCACCCCCAAGGGCTGGACCGGCCCGGCGACCATCGACGGGAAGCAGACCGAGGGCTCCTGGCGCTCCCACCAGGTGCCGCTGGCCAACGCGCGCGACACCGACGAGCATCTCGCCGATCTCGACACCTGGCTGCGCTCGTACCGCCCCGAGGAGCTGTTCGACGAGGAGGGCCGGGTGGTGGACCTCGTCGCGGGGGCCGCCCCCGCGGGCGAGCAGCGGATGTCCGCCAATCCGTCGACCAACGGTGGCAGCGTGCTGAAGGCGCTGCGGCTGCCGGACTTCCGCGAGCACGCCGTCGACGTCCCCCATCCGGGCGCCACCGTCGCCGAGGCCACTCGGGTGCTGGGCACCTGGCTGCGCGACGTCGTCGCCCAGAACCCGAAGAGCTTCCGGATCTTCGGCCCGGACGAGACGGCCTCGAACCGGCTCCAGGCCGTCTACGACGTCACCGCCAAGCAGTGGAACGCCGACTACGAGGAGCACGACCGCAGCGAGCACCTCGCCCGCGCCGGACGGGTGATGGAGATGCTCTCGGAGCACCAGTGCCAGGGCTGGCTCGAGGGCTACCTGCTCACCGGTCGCCACGGCATGTTCTCCTCCTACGAGGCCTTCATCCACATCGTCGACTCGATGGTGAACCAGCACGCCAAATGGCTGAAGGTCACGAACGAGATCGAATGGCGCCGCCCCATCGCCTCGCTGAACTACCTGCTCAGCTCCCATGTGTGGCGCCAGGACCACAACGGCTTCTCCCATCAGGACCCGGGCTTCATCGACCACATGGTCAACAAGAAGGCGGAGATCGTGCGGGTCTACCTGCCGCCGGACACGAACACGCTGCTCTCGACCTTCGACCACTGCCTGCGCACCACGCAGTACGTGAACGTGGTGGTCGCCGGCAAGCAGCCCGGTCCCACCTGGCTGAGCATGGACGAGGCGATCGTGCACTGCACGCGGGGCCTGGGCATCTGGGAGTGGGCGGGGACCGAGACCGCGGGCGAGGAGCCGGACGTGGTCCTCGCCGCCGCCGGGGACATCCCCACCATCGAGGTGCTCGCCGCCGCGAAGATCCTCCGCCAGGAGGTGCCGGGGCTGCGGGTGCGGGTGGTCAACGTGGTGGACCTGATGCGCCTGCAGGAGGACACCGAGCATCCCCACGGCCTCTCCCGGCGGGAGTTCGAGGGCATCTTCGGAGCCGATCTCCCGGTGGTCTTCGCCTATCACGGGTACCCGTGGCTCATCCATCGTCTGGCCTACCGCCACGACCGCACCTCCCGCTTCCACGTGCGCGGCTACAAGGAGGAGGGCACCACCACCACGCCCTTCGACATGCTGATGCTCAACGACACCGACCGCTACCACCTGGTGATCGACGTGATCGACCGCGTCGAGGGGCTCGGCACGCGCTGCGCCGGGCTGCGGCAGCGGCTGCAGGACGCGCGGATCCGGGCCCGTGCCCACGCCTACGAGCACGGCGAGGACGTTCCCGAGGTGCTCGAGTGGACCTGGGAGGACGAGCAGGAGGTCGCCGGCGCCGGGGACGACACCGGGGGCGACAACGACTGATCAGGCGGGGATGCCCGCCCGGCGCCGGTAGAGCAGGGCGATCGCCGCGCCCAGGCCCACCATCACCATGGAGGTGAGGATCATCGGCGTCTGCCCGGCGGCGTCGAGGATCAGCCCGCCGATCAGGGCGCCCACCGCGATCGCGGCGTTGAAGGCGGCGCTGTTCATCGCGGTGGCCTCCTCGAGCACCTCGGACGCCTCCGAGGTGATGAAGGCCTGCACGGCCACGGAGATCGCGCCGACGAACAGGCCCCACAGCGGCATGATCACGAGTGCGGACAGCTCCCCATGCATCAGGAGCAGCACGAGGAGGAGGGAGCCGGCGGTGCCCGTCATCACGACGAGCACACCGATCGACGCGCTGCGACGCACCAGCGGTCCCACCGCGAAGTTGCCGATGAGCCCGGCGATGCCGTAGGCCAGGAGCATGAGGCCGACATCGGTGGTCGACACCCCGGCGCGCTCGATGAGGACGGGGCTGACGTAGCTGTAGGTGGCGAACTGGCCGACCACCGCCAGGGCGGTGATGGCGAAGGCGTAGCGCACGCCGCGGGTGCGGGCCGCGCGCAGCATCATCGGCCCCGTGATCCTCGCCGTGGAGCGCACGGGGCGGACCAGCACCAAGATCAGCACCGCGACCACCGCCGCGAGCGCGCCGACCACGGCGAAGCTCATCCGCCAGCCCACGTGCGCGCCGATCCATGCGGTCACCGGGACGCCGAGCACGAGCGCTCCCCCGGCGCCGCTGAAGGCGACCGTCAGCGCGCGAGCGGTGTGCGCGGGCGGCACCTGGCCGATCGCGACGATGGCCATCACCGCCCAGTACAGGCCGATCGAGATCCCCGCGAACAGACGCGCGACCAGCAGGATCGCGAAGTTCGGGGCCACCACGCTGAGCGCGCAGGAGAGCACCACGGAGGCCAGCGCGATGACGAGCACCAGGCGACGATCCAGCCGGCCCACGATCACCGGGGTGGCCAGCGCGACCACCCCGGCGAGGATCCCCGGGACCGTCACGGTGAGGCCCGCGACGCCCTCGGAGACGCCGAGGTCCGGCGCCATCACGCTCAGCACCCCGATGGGCAGCTCCTCGATCGTGATGAGCACGAAGATCCCCACGGCGAGGGTCGCCACCCCTGCCCATCGACGCGCGCTCTCCACGAATCCTCCTGACGGTCCTCGCCCCGGCCTGTCCGGGGAACTGCTGGCAGAACGGACCTCGCGGTGCGCGCGAGGACAGCCTTGCCACGATACGGCATCGCGTGCGGCGGCGGAAGCAGGGCGGGGCCCCGGCACCGGACGGTGCCGGGGCCCCTCGGGGCCGGCTCAGGCGGTGCCGGCGAGCCCCTCGGCGATCGGGGTGTCGCCGTCATTGAAGCGCACGGTCCGGCCCACCGTGGCGGGCTCCTCTGCCGTCGCCGCGATGACGCGGGCCACGTTGGCGCGGGAGACGGTGCCGGCCTCCGCGGCGGCGAGGTCGATCCGCCCGGTCGGCTCCTCGAGCGTGAGACCAGAGGGGCCCAGCACCGTCCAGTCCAGAGCGGTGCCGCGCAGGTGCTCGTCGGCGCGCGCCTTGGCCTCGGCGTAGGTGTGGAAGGGGTTGTCCTCGGGGACACCGTGGTCCAGCGCGGCGCCGAAGTAGCTGACCATCAGGTAGCGCCGTGCGCCGACGCGCTGCGCGGACTCCATCGAGGCGATCGCCGCCTCCTGGTCCACCGCGATCGTGCGCGCGGGGTCGCCGCCGCCGGCCCCCGCGGACCAGATCACCGCGTCCCGGCCCTCGAGCAGCGCGTCCCAGCCGCCGGCGTCGAGGGTCTCGATGTCGGCCAGCACGGGGCTCGCCCCGGTGGCCTCGACCTCCTCGGCATGCTCGGGGTTGCGGATCACCGCGTGGACGGTGTGACCCGCCTGCACGAGAAGCGGTGCCGCCAGCAGCGCGACCTTGCCATGTCCTCCGATGAGTGCGATCTCCATGCCCCCACTGTGTCACTCGCATCGCAGGGCGTCGAGAGTGCGACCATCGGCCCTCGCGAGCGCTGCGCCCCGCTATCCTGGCCCGGGCCGCCGCGACGGCGGTCCGCTCTCCTCGGGGGAAGGAACTTCAATGGCCGGTGGCCTCGCCGCACTGCTCGATGACGTCGCCGCGCTCGCCCGCCTGGCGGCCGCCAGCGCCGACGACGTCGCCGCGGCCTCCGCGAAGGCGGGCTCGAAGGCGATCGGGGTGGTGGTCGACGACGCCGCGGTGACCCCGCAGTACGTCCAGGGCATCAAGCCCGCGCGCGAGCTGCCGATCATCTGGAGGATCACCAAGGGCTCGCTGCGCAACAAGCTGCTGTTCATCCTGCCCGCGCTGCTGCTGCTCAGCGTCCTCGCACCCTGGCTGCTGACCCCGATCCTCATGCTGGGCGGGCTGTATCTCAGCTTCGAGGGCGCGGAGAAGATCTGGGAGCTGGTGCGCGGGAAGCCCAAGGACGCCCCGGCCACCGCGAAGGGCGCCGAGGCCGAGGACCGGATCGTCTCCAGCGCCGTGCGCACCGACCTCATCCTCTCGGCCGAGATCATGGTGATCTCGATGAACTCCGTGGACACCGACAGCCTCTGGATGCGCGCCGCGGTGCTGATCGTCATCGCACTGGCCATCACCGCCCTGGTCTACGGCGCCGTCGGCATCCTGGTGAAGATGGACGACGTCGGTCTGAAGCTCGCCGCGGACGAGTCCTCCCCCGCCAGGCAGCGCTTCGGCGACGGCCTGGTCCGGGCCATGCCGCGGGTCATGGACGTCATCAGCTACGTGGGCATGGTCGCCATGCTCTGGGTGGGCGGCCACATCCTGCTGGTGGGCACCCATGACCTCGGCCTCGCCCAGCCCTACGGATTCGTGCACCACCTGGAGGGGATCGCCGCCGGCGCCCCGGCTCTCGGCGGATTCCTGGGCTGGCTGGTCAACACCGCCTTCTCCTTCGTGCTCGGCCTGCTCATCGGCGGCGTCGTCGCGGCGATCATGCACGTCCTGCCCTTCGGGCACCACGGGGCGACGGGCGCGTCGCACGGCGACGAGGAGGCAGCGCCCGCGACCGCCGAGGCGCCCGAGGACCAGGAGCGCTGAGCACCCGCGGCCCGGGCCCCGAGGGGCTTCTCAGGCCTCCACGGCGGTGCCGGCGGCCGGGGTGACCGGCTCCTCGGCGGACCAGGGGAAGACGATCCACTCGTCGGTGTGTCGCCACACGAAGTCCGGCGACACCACGGAGGCCGACTTCGCGTACAGCACCGCGCTGCGGGCATCGGCGCCCTGCTCGCGCAGCAGCTCCAGGACGAGGGACAGGGTGCGGCCGGAGTCCGCGACGTCGTCGACGACCAGCAGGCGCTTGCCCACGAGCGACTCGGTGTCCAGCATCGGAGCCAGCAGCACCGGGTCCGGCAGGGTCTCGTGCACGTCGGTGTAGAACTCGACGTTGATCGCATCGGCGAGCTTCAGCCCGAGCGCGTAGGAGAGCGAGCCGGCCGGCAGCAGCCCGCCGCGCGCGACCGCGATGACGATCTCGGGTCCGAAGCCCGAATCGGCGATCGTCTGCGCGAGCTCGCGGGAGGCCGTGCCGAACTGCTCCCAGCCCAGGACCTCCTTGGTCTGCAGATCGGTCGAATCGGCATGGTAGGCCTGGGACATCGGGTCTCTCCTCGGGTGCGGTCGGCGCAGGGTGCGTCGATGGTAGCGGCCGGGGCGCCGCAGGGCCCGACCGAGCGCCGAGACCATGGCCGACGCCTCAGGCGCGCCCCGCGGGGAGCCCTTCGCGGCCGTCAGCCCAGCAGCTCGAGCTCGGCCAGGCGCAGCGGGCCCTGGGAGGTCGTGATGACCAGGCGGTGGTGCGTGCAGGCTCGCGGCGAGGCGATCTCGAAGGGGCGGGTCTGGCGACGCCAGCGGAAGCTCTGCGCGGAGCGCGCATCGAGCACCTCCCAGGTGTCGCCGTCCGCGGACCCCTCGAGGCGCCAGGCGACGGGATCCCCGCCGGGCTCGGCCGAGGAGGTCAGCGTGAGGAAGCGCGCGACCATCGGCTCGCCGAGCTCGGGGAGGTCGATCACGGCGCTCGCACGGTCCAGGGCGATCTCGGTGCGGGAGTCGTCGTCCCGCAGCGGGTCCGCGGGGTCCGCGGCGAACAGATCGCGCAGCGGCTCCGGCCGCTCGCCCGGGGCGGTGGGCGAGGGAGGCACCTCGCCCCACCCCGTGGGCTCGGGACCGAGCGTGACGTGCACCCGGCCCCGCAGCTCGGTGTGGTCGATCCAGGACTGCGGATGCTCGCGGTCGTCGAGGAAGCACCCGGTGATGCAGTCGTTCCCGGGCGCCTGGCCCTCGGCCGTGACGGTGAACGGGGCGCCGCCCAGGGGGCGGACCGTCGCCCGATCGAACAGCGGCGCCACCAGGTGGTAGCGAGGGGTGCCCAGCTGCAACGGGTACAGGCCCAGCGCCGTGAACAGCCACCAGGCGCTCATCTCGCCGTTGTCCTCGTCCCCGGGGTAGCCCTGGCCGATCTGCTCGCCGACGAAGAGGCGCCGATGCACCTCGCGCACCACCCGGGAGGCCTCCTCCGGCGCGCCGACGTGGTGGAAGAGGAAGGGGATGTGATGGGAGGGCTGGTTGGAGACGCCGAACTGGCCCATCCGCACCGCGCGCGCCTCGTCCATCTCGTGGATCACGTGACCGTAGGTGCCCTTCTTGTCGGCCCGCTCGGGGGTCGCGAAGAACTCCTCGAGCTTCCCGCGCAGCAGGTCCCGGCCGCCGTAGAGCGCCGCGAGGCCCTCCGGGTCGTGGGGGACGTGGAAGGCGAAGTTCCAGCCGTCGGTCTCGGTGAAGTCCCCGCCCCAGACGGTGGGGTCGAACTCCTCAGGGGTCTGGGCGAAGGCGCCGTCGGCCCGTCGCCCCTGGAAGAAACGCACCGCGGGGTCGAACAGCAGCAGGTAGTTGCTGGAGCGTGCTCGCAGGTAGTGGGACTCCTCGCGCAGCTGCGCGGCCCGCTCCCGCTGGTCCTCCGCCTCCGCCCGCTCGGCGAGCAGCTGGGCCTGGGCGGCCAGACCGGCGTCGTTGATGTGGGCCTCGAGCGCCCAGGAGACGGACTCCTCGGTGTCGGTGTCGACGTAGCCCGTGAACACGGCCCGCTCGTTGCCCTTGCGCCCCACCTCGGGGAACGCGGGGGCGACGGTCGCATTGCGCAGCCCGGACTCGTAGGCGGAGAGGGCATCGGGCAGCTCGACGCCCTTGACCTGGAGATCGGCGAAGGCGATGTCGCTGCTGGTGCCGGTCATGCAGTCGGCATAGCCCGGAGAGGACCAGCGGGCGATCCACCCGCCCTCGCGGTGCTGCTGGACGAAGCCGTCGGCGAGCTCCGCGGCGAGCTCGGGGTAGAGCAGCGCATAGGCGGGCCACGCGGTGCGGTAGGTGTCCCAGAAGCCGTGGTTGACGTACATCGTCCCGGGCAGCACCTGGGCGTTGGTGCGGGAGTCGGTGGCCTCGCCGCGCACCGGCAGCACCGGGCTGGCGTGGACGGGCTGCGGGCGCTCCGGGGTGCCGGCGTTCTCCCAGTGGGAGTTCGGGTACAGGTTCAGCCGGTAGAGGTTCCCGCAGAGGGTGCGGCGCTGGGCGGGGGTCGCCTCGGGCACCTCGATCACCCGCAGGCGCTCGGTCCAGGCGGCGTGCGCGGCCGCGCGGACCTCCTCGAAGGAACGCCCGGCGAGCTCCTGGGCGAAGGTGCGCTCGGCCTGCTCGAGCCCCACGAAACTGGTGACCAGGCGGAGCGCGACCCGCTCCGTGCCGGGAGCGAAGGTGAGCACGCTGCCGCGAGAGTCGCCCCGGGCTCGCTCCACGGCCACCGGCGCCGGGGACACCTCGGCGTGGACGAACAGGCGGGTGGCGCCGTCGGCGCGGGCGTGGCCCAGCTCCGGTCCGGCATCGACCCATCCGGTGAGCCGGCCGTCGAAGACCGCGCCGGCCGCCTCGATCCGGTGGTGCTCGTCGATCCCCTCGACGAGGAGGTGACGGCCCTCGGTGCCGTCGGGATAGTCGACCTCGCAGATCGCGCCGTGGTCGGTGGGCGCCAGGCGCAGGGCGGTGCCGCCGTCCAGGGCCACCTGGTACAGGTCGGGGCGCGCGGTCTCCCCTGCATGGTCGAAGCCGAGGGAGCGAGCCGCGGGGCTCGCATCCGGCGCCTCACCCAGCAGGGGCATCAGCTGCAGCTGCAGCCGGTCCCCCATCCACGGGCTGGGCTGGTGGGACAGCGCCATGCCCTGCAGGCGGGGACGAT
This sequence comes from Brachybacterium sp. YJGR34, assembly GCF_003347015.1. GTDB lineage: Bacteria > Actinomycetota > Actinomycetes > Actinomycetales > Dermabacteraceae > Brachybacterium. The sequence goes on along the minus strand of NZ_PNFB01000006.1, from coordinate 113,405 downwards.
TGTCCTCGCCGCCCGCGCGGTGGTACTCGTACACCCAGCGCCGGGTGCGGGCGTCGGTCGCGGGGGTGAAGAAGGCGAAGCCGTTCGGGACCGCGGTCAGCGGCAGGTTGTTCCCCCGGGAGAAGTCGCCGCTGGCGTGCGTCCCCCGTCGGGTGTCGACCCAGGCCACGGGGTCGTCCGTCGGCGGGTCCGCGGGCAGCGGGCCCACGTAGGGTCCGTCGATCCAGCCGATCATCTCCTCCGGCTCCGCGGCGGGCGCCGGCTCGGTGCCGTCGGGCGCATCGAGCAGATCGGATTCCTCGTCCTCGGGCACCTCGAGAACGCACAGCACCTCGGCGACGGTGCGCCCGGCCGCGGCGTCGAGCGCGACCTGGACGTCGTTCCACTGGTCCGCGTAGAGGATCCGGCCCTCGCCGATCCCGCGCGCCGTGGCGAGCGTTCCGTACTGGTCCTGCGGGGCGAGCTCCGACAGCCGCGAGCCATCGGTGAACACAAGATCCACCGCGACGTACGTGGCGCCCCAGGTCTGCCCCGCGTCCAGCCGCGGATGCACGAAGACCCGCAGCACGTCCCCCTCCTCGACGGTGCGGCCGACGGCGGAGGGCACGTCCTCGAGCGCCGGCAGCGCCGCCGCCGCGCTCTCGCCGGGGCGCGTCGCGTAGCGCACGGCGGTGCGGGCCAGGAAGCCCGCACCGTCCTTGCTGGTGGGAGATCCGACAGGGCCCTGGTCAACGGAGACATCCATGCCCGTCAGGCTAGCGACTGCGCGCGCGGTGGGCGGCGCGCCGCGCGGGTCGCGCACCCGACCGCGCGGCGGATCCGCGCCGGACGATGCACGACGGCCCGATCTGCGGAATACTCCGCCCCAGGGGACGCGACGAGCGGGGGACGAGATGGTCCATGCACAGGCTCCACAGGGCGGGGGTCCGCGCCCCGGCCCGGGCCGCGCCGGGCGGCCGCTGTGGCACTGGTTGGTGCTGGCCGGCATCGCGCTGCTGGGCCTGCTGGTGGTGGGCGTGTTCGCGATCGTCATCGCCGTCCAGCTCCTGACCCGCGGCGATCCGGAATCGACCCTGGATGACTTCTACACCTCACTGGAGAGCACCGACTGCGCGCTCTTCATGGACTCCACCACCGAGCAGTACCGCGAGATGACGGGCCTGACCAGCTGCGAGGTCTTCGAGGAGAACCTGGGCGGGATCTCCTCGGTCGAGTACCGGGTCGAGGAGCGGATCAACCGCCGGGGCTACGCGATCTTCGAGGTCACCGAGACGTACTCGGTCGACGGCGAGGAGGTGGACGTCTCGCTGCGCTACTACGTGCGCCGTGTGGACGGGCAGTGGGACCTCGACGGCATCGAGCTGGTCGAGGACGGGGCCGAGCCCCTCACCTGAGCTCCACCCCTCAGCGGTGGCTGCGGCACCGCGCCTGATAGGACTCCGCGCCGCCGATCTGCTCCGCGGTGGCGCGCGTCGCGTCGCCGCCGCCTGCGATCAGGCGGACGTGGAAGGCCGCATCCGCCCCGCAGACGGCGCAGACCGCGGTGAGCTTCACGACCTCCTCGGCGACCGCCATGAGATCGGGCAGCGGCGCGAAGGGTTCCCCGTCGTAGGTGACGCAGAGACCGGCGACCTCCACCTGGATCCCGGCGGCCAGCAGCTCCTCGACGATCGGCACGATCCGCGGGCCGAAGAACTGCGCCTCGTCGATCGCGACCAGGTCGGGACGCGGATCGTCGAGGAGCTCCCGGAGGGGCTCGGGCGCGGCGAGCATCCGCGCCGGGGCGGTGCGGCCGACATGGGTGCGCAGCACCTCGGCCCCCGGGCGGGTGTCCAGCCGATGGCCGATCACCTCCACCTGCCTCCCGGCCAGCTGCGCGCGGTGGACACGGCGGAGCAGCTCCTCCGTCTTCCCGGCGAACATCGGCCCGGCGATCACGTGCAGCGGTCCTGCCTCCCTGGCGCGCATGCGGCCAGGGTACGCGCGCTCGCGACCCCGCCCGGGAGCCGCCGGGATCGCTACAGTGCGGGGATGAGCACGCGGCGCCCCTCTCCCCTGGCCGGACGGAAGCCCACCCGCGAGGACCTCGCCCGCTTCGCCGTCCCCGCACCGGACGCGATCGACGACGTGCTGCCGGATCCCGCGCGCGGCCAGGAGCTGCGCCTGCTCATCGTGGGGATCAACCCCGGGCTCTGGACCGCCGCGGTCAACGCCCCCTTCGCCCGTCCCGGCAACCGCTTCTGGCCCTCGCTCCACCGGGCCGGCCTCACCTCCCGCCCGGTGGACGCCTCCCGCGGGCTCGACACCGAGGACGAGAGCGACCTGCACGAGCGCGGCATCGGGATCACGAACCTGCTGGGACGGGCCACGGCGCGGGCCGACGAGCTGAGCCGGGACGAGCTGCGGGCGGCGGGGTCCGCGCTGATCGACCGGCTCCCCCGACTGCGGCCGCGGACCGTCGCGATCGCCGGGATCACGGCCTTCCGCACCGCCTATGCCCTGCCGTCGGCGCGCCTGGGGCGGCAGGACGCGTCCCTCGTGCCGGGGTGGCCCGCGGAGATCGGGCTGTGGGTGGTGCCGCAGCCCAGCGGCCTGAACGCCCACGCCACCGTCTCCTCCCTGGCCGAGGACTGGCGCGCGGTCGCCCGCGACGCCGGGATCGCGCACCGCGAGGCGGACTGACCGCCGCGCTGGGCGCGGTCCGCGCGCACCCCTGCCAGGTCACCCCGGTTGTGAGCTCCGGCACAGCGGATGCTCGGGCGAGGCGGCGACCGCGGCAGGAGGGCCTGCGCGGCGGAGGGCTCCCCGGTGCCGTCTTGCGGGGACGAGGGACCGCCAGTACTTTGGTGAGGCAATCCTCAGCCGCGCATCGAGGCGCTCACGGACGGTCCCCGGACCGCCGGTCCGACCGCTCCGGCGCGGGCCGCCGTGATGCGTCCGGCCGGTCGGGATCGTCCTGACCCCCGCTCCGGGCCCCACCGGACCGGGCCCCTGCCGCTCCGCGGCCTCCCGAAAGGCCCCCATGACCCGCTTCTCCCGTCGCGCCTTCGCCGGTTCCGCCGCTGCCGCCGCCCTCGCCGCCGCGCTGGCCGCGTGCTCCTCCTCCGAGGGGTCCGGCGCGGGATCCTCCGACGGCGGGGGCGCCGCGGATTCCGACGGGGGCACCACGGTCGAGCACGCCTTCGGCTCCACCACGGTCCCCGCAGAGGTCGAGGTGGTCACCACCGTCGCCTGGGCGAATCACGAGGTGCCGATCGCGCTCGGCGTCGTGCCGGCCGGCATGGCCGCCGCGAACTTCGGCGACGACGACGCCGACGGCCTGCTCCCGTGGGTGAAGGAGGCGCTCGACGAGCTCGGTGCCGAGACCCCGGTGCTCTTCGACGAGTCCGACGGCATCGACTTCGAGGGCGTCGCCGACACCGCCCCCGACGTGATCCTCGCCGCCTACTCGGGGCTCACCCAGGAGGACTACGACACCCTCTCCGAGATCGCGCCCACGGTCCCCTTCCCGGAGATCGCCTGGGGGACGCCCTGGCGCGAGATGATCACCGTCAACGCCACCGGCATGGGGAGGGCCGAGGAGGGCGCGGCACTGGTCACCGAGCTCGAGGGCCGGATCGAGGAGGCCGTGGCCGGCCACCCCGCGCTCGCCGGGAAGAACGCGATGTTCCTGACCCATGTGGACACCACGGACCTCTCCCAGGTCAGCTTCTACACCGCGCACGACACGCGCACCATGTTCTTCGAGGACCTCGGCTTGGCGATCGCTCCGAGCGTCGTCGCCGCGAGCGAGGAGACCCCCGAGTTCTCCACGACCGTCAGCGCCGAGCAGGCCGACGCCTTCGACGACGTCGAGATCATCGTGACCTACGGCGACGCCGCACTGGTCGAGGCGCTGCAGGCGGATCCGCTGCTCTCGCAGATGCCTGCCGTGCAGAACAACGCCGTGGTGAGCCTGCCCTCGGACAGCCCGCTGGGCACCGCCGCGAACCCCACCCCGCTCGCGATCCCCTACATCCTCGAGGACTACCTCACCGAGCTCGAGGCCGCGGCCACCGCCGGCGCCTGACCCTCCGACGCCATGACCACCGCATCTCCGAGCACTCCGGGCGCCACCGCCTCGAGGACCGCCGCCGCACTGCGGCGGTCCTCGCGCACGCGCCTGCTGTGGCTCCTTCCCGCCCTCGCGGTGCTCGGCGTGCTCATGGCGGTCTCGGTGGTGATCGGCTCCCGGGAGGTGGGGCTCGAGGACATCCTCGCGGCGCTGGGCGGATCCACCGAGGGCTTCGGCCCGGCCGCCGTCGCGACCCGGATCCCCCGCACACTGCTCGCCGTGGTCGCCGGCGCCGCGCTCGCCGTCTCCGGCGCGGTGATGCAGGGCGTGACCCGCAACCCCCTGGCCGATCCCGGGATCCTCGGCATCAACACCGGGGCGTCCCTCGCCGTGGTCATCGGGATCGCGCACTTCGGGCTGACCGTCGCCTCGAGCTACATCTGGGTGGCGATCGCGGGCGCCTCGCTGACCGCCGTGCTGGTCTACACGCTGGGATCTCTCGGGCAGGGCGGGGCGACCCCGCTCAAGCTCGCCCTCGCGGGCGCCGCCACCGGAGCCGCGCTGACCTCGTTCATCAGCGCCGTGATGCTGCCGCGCTCGGACATCGGAGACAGCGTGCGCTCCTGGCAGATCGGCGGCGTGGGCGGCGCCACCTACGACGCGCTGGAGCAGGTCGCCCCCTTCCTGCTGGTCGGCGCCGCGCTGGCGATGCTCAGCGCGCGCGGGTTGAACACCCTCGCGCTCGGCGACGAGCTGGCCGCCGGGCTCGGCGAGCGGGTCGCGCTCACCCGCGGCCTGGCCGCCCTCGGCGCGGTGGTGCTGTGCGGCGCGGCGACCGCGGTGACCGGCCCGATCGCCTTCGTCGGCCTCGTCGTCCCCCACGCCTGCCGTCTGCTGATCGGACCGGACCACCGCTGGCTGCTCCCGCTGAGCGCCGTGGTCGGAGCGGCCCTGCTCACCGCCGCCGATGTCCTGGGCCGCATCGTGGCCCGTCCCGAGGAGCTCGACGTCGGCATCGTCACCGCCCTCCTCGGCGCCCCGTTCTTCATCGCCATCGTGCGCCGACAGAAGCTGACGAGCCTGTGACCGCGACCGTCGACGCCCCTGCCGCGACCGAGGCCGCGGGGACGACCCTGCAGCGAGTGGCCTCCTCCCGCCGGCGCCGCCGCACCCGGGCCGCGATCACGTTCGCCGTGCTCGTCACGGCGATCCTCGCGGTGTTCGCCCTGAGCCTCATGGTGGGGCGCACCGTCCACCCGCCCGGGGACGTGCTGCGCGTCCTCCTCGGGCAGGAGGTGCCGGGCGCGAGCTTCACGGTGGGCCGGCTGCGCCTCCCGCGCGCCGTGCTGGCGGTGCTCGCCGGAGCCTGCTTCGGCCTCGGCGGGGTCACCTTCCAGACCATGCTCCGCAACCCGCTGGCCAGCCCGGACATCATCGGCATCTCCTCCGGGGCGAGCGCCGCCGCGGCCTTCGGGATCGTCATCCTGGGGTGGTCCGGAGCGGCCGTCTCCCTGCTCGCGATCGTGGCCGGGCTCGTCGTCGCCGTGCTGATCTACCTGCTGTCCTACCGGCGCGGGGTGGCCGGGACCCGCCTGATCCTGGTGGGCATCGGCGTCGCGGCGATGCTGCAGAGCCTCACCGACTGGGTGCTCTCCCGGGCCGGGCAGTGGGATCTGCAGGAGGCGCTGCGCTGGCTCACCGGAAGCCTGAACAACACCTCCTGGGACCAGGTGCTGCCCGTGCTCGGGGCGATGGTGGTCCTCGTTCCCGTGCTGCTCTCACGGTCCCGGGACCTCCGCGCCACCCAGCTCGGGGACGATGCCGCCCGCGCGCTCGGCGTGCGCGTGGACCGCACGCGCCTGATCGTGGTGGTCGCGGCCGTCGGCCTCGTCGCCTTCGCGACGGCCGCCTGCGGACCGATCGCCTTCGTCGCCTTCCTCTCCGGCCCGATCGCCGTGCGGATCGTCGGTCCCGGCACCTCGCCGCTGATCCCCGCCGCGCTGGTCGGCGCGCTGCTCGTGCTGGTCGCCGATCTCGTGGGCCAGCACGCCACGGGCACCCGGTACCCCGTCGGCGTCGTCACCGGCGTGCTCGGAGCCCCGTTCCTGCTGTACCTCATCATCCGCGTCAACCGACGAGGGAGCTCCCTGTGACCACCGACCACACCCTGCGCGTGGAGGACCTGACCCTCGGCTACGGGGAGCGCCACGTCATCGAGGGCCTCGACCTGTCGGTGGTGCCGGGTGCCATCACCTCGATCGTCGGCGCCAACGCCTCGGGCAAGTCCACGCTGCTGCGCTCCATGTCCCGCCTGCTGACCCCGCGCTCCGGCGGTGTGCTCCTGGACGGCGCGGAGGTCCATCGGATGCCGGCCCGGCAGCTGGCCCGCACGCTGGGCCTGCTGCCGCAGTCGCCGATCACGCCCGAGGGGATCACCGTCGCGGACCTCGTGGGCCGCGGCCGGCATCCCCACCAGCGGGTGTTCAGCCGCTGGAGCGCCGCCGACGACGCGGCCGTCGCCGCGGCCCTGGACGCCACCCGCACCGCGGAGCTCGCCGAGCGCCCCGTCGACGAGCTCTCGGGCGGGCAGCGCCAGCGGGTGTGGATCGCGATGGCGCTCGCCCAGGAGACGGACCTGCTGCTGCTCGACGAGCCGACCACCTTCCTGGACGTCAGCCATCAGGTCGAGGTGCTGGACCTGCTGACGGATCTCAACCGCAGCCGCGGGATCACGATCGTCATGGTCCTGCACGATCTGAACCTCGCAGCCCGGTACAGCGATCAGCTGGTCATGATCTCCGGCGGCACCGTCCGGGCGAGCGGCTCGCCCGCCGAGGTCCTCACGGAGGACGGGGTCCGCGAGGTCTTCGGCCTGAGCAATCGGATCGTCAGCGACCCGGTGTCCGGGCTGCCGCTGATGGTGCCGATCGGCCGCCACCACGTCCTGACCCGGGACGGCGCCCTCCCCTGAGCGACGTGCCGCCAGCGGGCGAGCGGCATCCTGCCCGGCGGGGGCGGGCCGGGCGGGGATCTCTCTTGCGGCCCCCGGCGTCCCGTGGAAAGGTGGGGACGACCCACGCGGCAACGAGGCTCATTCCATCGCCGTGAGCTCGGTCGACCGCACGTCGAGCACGCAGGAGGTCATCCGTGAAGCTGCCCTGGCTCAAGTCCGCCCTCGAACATCCCGGGCCGTTCGTCTCGGTCCATCTCGACACCACCCGGACGGATCCGCACGCCGCCGCCGAGCTGGAGATGCGGTGGTCGCAGATGCGATCGGCGCTCGCGGCCGACGGTGCCCCGGAGGCGTTGCTGACGCAGATCGAGGAGACCGTGCTCAGCCCGTCGCCGATCGGCGGCCGGCACGGCCGGACGATCATCGCCTCCGACGCCGAGATCCTCGTGGACCGGGTGCTGCCCGTCCCGCCGCTGCAGGAATCCGGGTACCGCGGGGAGTTCCCGCAGCTGCTCCCGCTGCTCCAGCTGACCCCGTTCGCGGTGAGCCAGCTGCTGATCGTCGTGGACCGAGCCGGTGCGGACCTGCACCTGCGCGCTCCCGAGAACCCGTCCATCACGCAGGGCACCAACGGGCTCGGCGAGGATGCGACGGTCGAGGGAGGCCACGACGAGCTGCACAAAGCGAACCTCGGCGGCGGCAGCCAGCACGGCTGGCGCGCCAACAACTTCGAGGCACGGGTCGAGGACTCCTGGGAGCGCAATGCGGACGCGGTCGCCGAGGCGGTGGACCGCATCGTCCGCGAGCACTCCCCCGACATGGTGCTGCTCAGCGGTGACGTGCGCGCCATGGCACTGTGCCGTGAGGCGATCGGGCACGAGGTCCGGGAGCGGATCCAGGAGGTCCCCGGCGGCACCCGCGGGGTCGCCCTGGACCGGGAGTCCTTCCGCGAGGAGGTCGCCCGGGTCACCGGTGCGTTCATCGAGGACCGGCAGCGAGAGCTGGCCGCCCGCTTCCACGAGAGCCAGGCGCGGGACGGCGCCTCCGTCGGCGGTGCCGCCGAGGTCGCCCAGGCGCTCGAGCGGGGGCAGGTCGAGGAGCTGATCTTCACCGCCGGCCGCGACGTGGCCGGTCTCGAGGAGCTCGCGCGCCGCGCCCTGCTCACCGACGCCTCGGTCTCCGCCCTCGAGGAGGAGCACGACGGGCTCCCCGAGGGTGTCGGCGCCCTGCTGCGCTGGCGCGACGGGGCCACCCCGTCGAACCGCGTGGGCAGCATGAGCCACGACACCCGCCGCGAGGAGGCGGTCGACCCGGCGCGCGACGAGGACTCGCCGCACCGGCGGGAGGAGCAGTCGCTGGGTGCCTGACCACCCGGCGCCGCCGGGTGGTGGGCCGACGAGGAAGGAGGGACCGTGCCCGACGCATGGAGCCGCAAGCGTGAGCGGCAGTACGAGCACGTGAAGGACAGCCAGCTCGATGCGGGCCGCTCAGAGGAGGAGGCCGAGGAGATCGCCGCCCGGACCGTGAACAAGACGCGGGCGCAGAGCGGCGAGGCCCAGGAGGCCAGCAGGACCTCCACCGAGGACATGTCCCCGGCCGAGCGCGGCGGCCGACGGTCCGGCTCCGGGCCGCAGGGGCGCACGCGCGATCAGCTCTACGAGGATGCGCGGCGCCTGGACGTCGAGGGGCGTTCCTCGATGACCAAGGAGGAGCTCGAGGAAGCGGTCACGGAGCGCGAGGACCGCTGAGGAGGACGCCGGCGCGCCGGCGACGGCGCGACCGGCGCGGTCCTCACCGCGCGTCCAGGAGCGCTGTGTACACTGCGGCACGGCAACGGGGGAGTATCCACCACGCTGCGCACGTCATCACGGGGACTGTCGATGGTCCTCCGTGCGCCGCGGTCCGTCGAGGAGATCGACGGGCGGAGAGACCCGGGTCGACTCAGCGACCCCGGAAAGCAGAACCGTGACCGTCTCCCCGCTCATCTGGGCGATCACGATCATCGTGATCGTCGGCCTCCTGGCCTTCGACTATTTCTTCCACGTGCGCAAGGCGCACATCCCCACCCTGCGCGAAGCCGCGATCTGGTCGACGATCTACGTCGCGATCGCGCTGCTCTTCGGCGTGCTGGTCCTCCTCGGAGGCGGCGCCGAGATGGGCGGCGAGTACTTCGCCGGCTACATCACCGAGAAGGCGCTCTCGGTGGACAACCTGTTCGTGTTCCTCGTGATCATGAGCAGCTTCCGCGTCCCGCGCGAGGACCAGCAGAAGGTGCTGCTGTTCGGCATCACCTTCGCGATCATCGCGCGCTCCGCCATGATCGTCGGCGGCGCCGCCATGATCGAGCATCTGGCCTGGGCGTTCTACTTCTTCGGCCTGATCCTCCTGCTGACCGCCGGCAACATGCTCAAGCCGGAGTCCGAGGACAAGGACGAGGCGAACAACATCGTGGTCCGCCTCGCCAAGAGGCTGCTGCCCACCACCGACACCTATGACGGCGACCGTCTGTTCACCCACATCGACGGCAAGCGCGTGATGACCCCGATGCTGCTGGTCATGGTGGCCATCGGCGGCACCGACATCCTGTTCGCGCTGGACTCGATCCCGGCGATCTTCGGCCTGACCCAGAACACCTTCATCGTCTTCACGGCGACCGTGTTCTCCCTGCTGGGCCTGCGCCAGCTGTACTTCCTGCTGGACGGGCTGCTGGACCGCCTGGTCTACCTCTCCTACGGGCTGGCCGCGATCCTGGCCTTCATCGGCGTCAAGCTCATCGTCCACGCGCTGCACGAGAACTCCCTCGGGTTCGTCAACAACGGCCAGCCGGTGCCCGTCCCCGAGATCACCACGAGCTTCTCGCTCTCGGTCATCGTGGGTGTCCTGATCGTGACCGTGGCCGCGTCCCTGCTCTCGCGCCGCGGCCGGGCGAAGGCCGCCGTCGCCAGCGCGCGCCGCGATGCGGAGGCCTACGTCTCGATGAGCTACACCTCCTTCGAGGAGGAGCGTGAGCGCATCTATCGGCGTCTGCAGGAGAACGAGGACGCGATCCGGAGCCTGCCGGAGAAGTACCAGGGCCTGCTGCACGAGGAGAAGTCGCTCAGCGAGCTCCTCTCGGACGCCCACGTCATGGCCGAGAAGCGCCGTTCCGACCGCGATGGCGGCCGGCGCACCGACGAGCACCCGGAGGGCCTGCGCACCGTGGGCCCCGACGGCCGGATCCGTCGCGACGCCAGCGGCCAGATCATCTCCCGCGACGCCGATGCCCCGTCCTCGGACCCCGCCGCGGGGGCCGGGAGCGATCCGGAGCCTGCGCCCGGGACCGGGGCCGCCTCGGAGTCGGAGCTGCGCTGAGCGCGGCCGCCTCCCGCACCGCCAGCACCAGCAGCAGCTGCGCCGCGAGATAGGTGCTCATCACCCACACGCCCTGGCCGGGCAGGGTGAGCACGCCGAAGGCGTCGAGGGCGATCAGCGCATCGGAGATCACGAAGAGTGCCGCACCGAGTCCGGCACGGGGCGAGAGACCCGTGGCGAGGATCGCCATCGTGATGATCGCTCCGGCGTAGAGCACCACGACGGGCAGCAGCGCTCCGGCACCGGGCGCACACAGCACGATGATCCCCGCCGTGGCCGCCAGATAGGGAAGGACCAGCACCGGACGCGCGAGCAGCGAGCCGGCCCGGTGCGGCCAGAAGGCCAGGGCGTACGTCAGCTGCGCCAGCAGGAAGAATCCGAGCATGCCCAGGAAGCCGGCCGTCCCCGCCAGGAAGCGCGGAACGGTGTCGCCCAGCCAGGACAGCCCGAGCGCCGCCAGGGACAGACGGACCAGGGCGCCCCGCGGCGGCGCAGTCCCCGTCCAGAGCACGGCGGCCAGCGCGGGCATGAGCAGCACCTGGGTGAGAGCGGCCAGACCTTCCCGGCCGCTCGCCTGGGCGCCGAGGTGCACGAAGGACACCCCGGCCAGGATCCCCAGTGCCGGACGCATGGGCGAAGCGTAGGCCGCCGGATGCCCCCGCGGGGAGGGATCCACCTGGCGGGTTCGCCGCGGTGATGCCAGACTGGTCCGATGACCTCGACGGATCTCCCCTCGGACGCCGATGCCCTCCTCGAGCTCGCCGGAACCCACGGGCTCGAGCTCTCGCGCGAGACCCTCCGCGCCGAGGAGATCGGCCTGGACTTCCGGGTGGTCTTCGCCCGGGCCCGTGACGGGCAGGACTGGGTGCTGCGGATCCCCCGCCGAGCGGACGTGCTCGCCCGGGCGGAGATCGAGGGCCGCCTGCTGAGGACGGTGGCACCGCACCTGGACGTGGCCGTGCCCGACTGGCGCGTCCACACCGAGGACCTGATCGCCTACCCCCTGCTGCCGGGCACTCCGGGGCTCACCCTCGATGCCGCCGGGGAGGTGAGCTGGAACGTCGACGTGTCCTCTCCGGACTACGCCAGGTCCCTCGGCGCCACCGTCGCCCAGCTCCACGGGATCGGCATCGAGGAGGCCGCGGCGACCGGCATCGACGTGCTCTCCCCCGCGCAGGTGCGCGCGCGCTGGCGCACGGACCTGGAGCGGGTCGCGGAGTCCTTCGAGATCGCCCCTCCTCTGTGGGAGCGGTGGAACGCCTGGGTCGAGGAGGACAGCTACTGGCCCCGCCGCAGCGTGCTGACCCACGGGGAGATCTACCCCGGCCACACCCTCGTCGCGGACGGGCGGCTCTCCGCGGTCCTCGACTGGACCACCGCGGCCGTCGGCGATCCTGCCAAGGACCTCATGTTCCAGCGCGTGGGCGCCACGGAGGACGCCTTCGAGCTCTTCCTGGAGCACTACGAGGCCGGCGGCGGACAGCTGTGGCCGCGACTGGCCGATCACTGCACGGAGATGTTCTCCGCCTCACCCGTGGCCTACGGCCTGTTCGCCCTCGAGACGGGCCTGGCAGCGCACTGGGAGGCGGCCGCGTCCTCCCTGAACCCCACGTCAGAGGCGTGAATCACGAACCTCGTGACCTTGCTGTGACCTGAGGAACAGAAGCGACCCACGTCACATGATCAGTCCTCCGGGGCACCGGTAGGCGCATTCCTCCAGGCCACACCCGCGGGCCCCGGAGACCGCCCTCCGATCGCTCGGGAACGTCTCGGCAAAGAAGCCGTCACCACTTCTCGATCCCCCTTGCTGGGCGGGGGGAGGCGGGCCCTAGCGTGGCGACCGTTCGACCCGAGCGGGTGACGCACCACGCGCACTGCGGGAGCCGCACCTCCCCGCTCTCCACACTTTGCGAGATCGAAAGGACGTGCACATGTCCCTGCACAGCACGCACGCCAAGACCACCCCCAGGACCGCCTCCCTGCGACGCGGCATGGCCCGCACCGCGGTGACCCTCGCCGGCGGCGCGATCGTCGCCACCGGCATGCTCGCCACCGGCACCGCCGCGAACGCGGCCGGCGGCTGGGACGAGGTCGCCGCCTGCGAGTCCGGCGGCGACTGGTCCATCAACACCGGCAACGGCTACTACGGCGGGCTCCAGTTCTCGCAGTCGACCTGGGAGGGCTACGGCGGCACGCAGTACGCGGCCACCGCCGACCAGGCGAGCAAGAGCCAGCAGATCGCCATCGGCGAGAAGGTCCTGGCCGGTCAGGGCGCGGGCGCCTGGCCGAACTGCGGCTCCGCGCTCAGCGGCGGCGCCGACACCTCCGGCGCTCCGGCGGCCGAGGACAGCGGCTCCTCCGAGTCGGATGCCGGCTCCGAGCAGTCCTCGCAGGAGTCCACCGAGTCCACCGAGTCCACCGAGTCTCGCGAGAGCGGCCAGCAGGCCAACCGCTCCACCGAGCGCGAGAGCACCGAGCCCCAGGGCGACTGGAGCTGCGACGGCGACGGCATCGCCGACAACTGCGACGAGAACGGCTTCGCCAAGGAGACCGAGCCCGCCGAGGAGCCCGAGCAGGCACCCGCCGAGGAGGCCCCTGCCCAGGAGCAGGCGCCCGCCGAGGACACCGAGCAGGCGGAGGCCCCGGCCGAGCAGGCCGCCCCGCAGCAGAGCCCGGCCGCCGAGCCCGGCTCGCAGGCGACCGCCGATCTCTCCGTGGCCGGCACCCTCGAGGTGGACGGCACGATGGGCCCGAAGACCATCACCGCCCTGCAGGACTGGCTGGGCGTCGAGCAGACCGGTGAGATGAACGAGGAGACCACCCTCGCTCTCCAGGGCTGGGCGAAGACCCACCAGGACGGCGTGATCGGCGAGAACACCGTCGCCGGCCTCCAGCACGAGATCGGCGCCTCCCAGAACGGCTCCGACTCGATCGACGAGGACACCGTGGAGGTCCTGCAGACCTTCCTCAACCTCTACTGAGCACCACCGCGACAGCACGGTCCGCCGCGACCGACCGCTGACGCCCTGCGGCAGCGCCGCACTCTCCCGGACGGCCGGGTCACCCTCGCGGGTGGCCCGGCCGTCCTGCGTCTGCCGCCGGGGCCGTGGCGACGCGCTCCTCGATCGTGCCGGGCAGGGACTGCCCCGAGGCGGACCGGCTCGCGCAACCTCCGGCAACAACCCACGGGCGCTCCGCGGACTCGCCAGACTCGGAGGGCCTGCTGTCCGCGGCGTCGCGGCGGCTAGAGTGCACTGGAGAGCGCTTCCACGGCGCTCGCGATGCTGCGAGCACCGTGCCTGTCCATCCGCTGACCCCACCGTGCCGCCCGTCCGGCACGGTCATCCCCCAGAAGATCAGGAGACACCATGTCGGAGAAGACCGTTCGGCTCGGAATCATCGGGCTCGGCGCCCAGGGCGGCGCCTACGCCGGCCTGCTCAGCGAGGGGCGGGTCCCGGGCATGAGCCTCGGCGCGATCGCGGACACCGACCCGGCCAAGCGCGAGCTCGCCGCCGAGAAGCACCCGGACACCCCCTTCCACGACGACTACCTCGCGATGCTCGACTCCGGGGACGTGGACGCCGTGGTCACGACCGTCCCCCACTTCCTGCATCCCGAGATGACGATCACCGCGCTCGGCAAGGGCATCCATACGCTGACGGAGAAGCCCGCGGGCGTGTACACGAAGCAGGTCGAGGAGATGAACGCCTTCGCGGCGGCGCATCCCGAGACCACCTTCGCGATCATGTTCAACCAGCGCACCAATCCGGTCTACACCGACCTCAAGGCGCTCATCGACTCCGGGGAGCTGGGGGCGCTGCGCCACACCTCCTGGATCATCACCACCTGGTGGCGGCCGCAGGGCTACTACGACCAGTCGGCGTGGCGCGCCACCTGGGGCGGCGAGGGCGGCGGCGTGCTGGTCAACCAGGCGCCGCATCAGCTGGACCTGTGGCAGTGGCTCTGCGGCACCCCGCAGAAGGTGTTCGCGAAGCTGGCCTTCGGCTTCCGGCGCGACATCGCCACCGAGGACGAGGTCAACGCCCTCGTGGACTTCGGCAACGGCGCCACCGGCCACTTCATGACCAGCACCAACGACATCGTCGGCACGGACCGCCTGGAGATCCTCCTGGATCGCGGCAAGATCGTGGTGGAGGGCTCGAAGACGGTGACCATCACGCGCCTGGCCGAGGACGAGCGGGTGCTCAGCGAGCGCATGTCGATGCAGGAGGTCGCGAAGCTCTTCCGCGGCGAGCAGGACACCTCGGAGGTCCTGACCGTCGAGGAGAAGGTGTACGACTCGGCCTGGGGCTCCCAGCACGTCGAGGTGCTCACCAACTTCGCCGCGCACATCAACGACGGCGTCCCGCTCATCGCGGACGGCGCCGAGGGCATCAACGGCGTGCGCCTGGCCTCGGGGATGCAGCTGTCGGCGTGGACGGGGCGGGAGATCGACCTCGTGGACTACCCCTCCGAGGAGTACCTCGCCGAGCTCAATCGCCGCATCGAGGACGAGGGCGAGTACCCGACGCGCTCCTGAGCTCCGGCTCCGCCCGCCGGCTCCCCGTCAGGAGACGGCGGGCTGGAGGTAGGTGCGGATCTCGCGGAGGGCGGCGGTCCTCGCCGCGCCCGCGAAGCGCAGCACATGGCAGAAGTCGACGCGCTCCTGCCCGCTCACGAGGTACCCGTCGCAGGCGGCGAGGCGGCCGTGGCTGAGGACGGTGAGGATCTCGCCGTGCTCGGGCGGGACGGGCGGCGGGAGTATCCCGCCGGGCGCCGGCTGCTGCCCGTCCGCGGCGCCCACGAGGATCCATCGGGTGTCCTCGCGCAGCCAGGGGCGCACGTGCTCCTCCTCCCCCGCCGCCCAGGCCGCCGCGAGATCGGCGACGATCCTCATCCGCGGCGAGTTGCCGCAGTCTGCCGTGACGGTCATCTCCATGGTCCGAGCCTAGGTGCCGGACAGGCCCGTGCCCAGGCGTCCTGGCCGCCGGGGCCGGGTGCCGCGGGGGCCGATCCGCCGCCGCCGGGGCGCACCGGCGGCGAGAGACACCCCACGGAATCCGGCTTCCTGACCGTGCACTGGACGGAGCTGCAACACGGCTCCAGGGTTCGGGGCGTAGCGTCTCGCGGGCCGACAACCACAGGAGGCACAGTGAAGGTCCCCAGCACCTCGACTCTCCGCACCACGTTCGCCGCCATCTCCTTCGCCGCCGTCGTCGCCCTCACCGGGTGCAGCGACGACGGCGGTGCGTCCTCCGGCGCCAGCGACGGCGGTGGTGCGCCCGCCGCGAGCGACGGCGGGAGCGCCGCCGCGTCCGACGGCGGCGCCCAGCAGATGCCCGAGGCCGACCTCTCCGGCGTCCCCGAGGTCGTCGCCGTGGTCAACGGCGAGGAGATCACCAAGGACGAGTTCGCCGCCGCCTACGAGACGCAGTTCCAGCAGGCCTCGATGCAGCAGCAGAGCACCGGCCAGGAGGTCGATCAGGACGAGCTCAAGCAGCAGGTCGCCGCGCAGCTGGTGGACAACCGCCTGCTGCTGCAGGGCGCGCAGGACGCCGGCATCGAGCCGACCGACGCGGACATCGACGCGACCCTCGAGGAGATCGCCCAGCAGAACGGCCTGGGCTCCGCCGACGAGGTGATCTCGACCCTCGAGCAGCAGGGGCTGAGCGAGGAGGACGTGCGCAGCGACGCCGGCGAGCAGTTCCAGCTCACCACCTTCATCGAGCAGGAGGCCAACATCTCCGAGCCCACCGACGAGGAGCTGAAGGCCCAGTACGAGGAGCTCGTCGCCCAGCAGTCCCAGGCCGGCGGTCAGCAGTCCGAGGTGCCGCCCTTCGAGGACGTCAAGGAGCAGCTCGCCCAGCAGTCCGTCTCCCAGCAACAGAACGAGGCGGCGACGCAGATCGCCGCGGAGCTGCGCGAGAGCGGCGAGGTCACCGTCAACATCTGAGGCACCGCCACCACGCGGTGGCCGGGACCTGAGAGGATTTCCCCATGATCCTGATCAACGTCAAGTTCCCCGTGAAGTCCGAGTTCGCCGACCGCTGGCCGGAGATCTCCCGGCCCTTCACGGAGGCCACCCTCGCCGAGCCCGGCAATCTGTGGTTCGAGTGGTCCCGCAGCGTGGAGGAGCCGAACACCTACGTGCTCATCGAGGCGTTCACCGACGAGGGCGCCGGCCCCCATGTGGACTCCCCGCACTTCCGCGCGATGCAGCAGGAGTTCCCGCAGTACCTGGAGGCGACTCCGCAGATCGTCTCCCACCAGGTCGAGGGCGAGGGCTGGGGCCCGATGGGCGAGCTCACCGTCGGCTGAGCGCGCTCTCGCGACGCGGCCGCGGCGGTACGGGCCTCAGCGCTCGCCGTCGCGGCCGAGCGTGGTCACGGGGGTCGCGCCGGGGCGGGACCACTGGGGCACCGGCCGGCTGGTGGGGCCCCAGGTGGGGTTCCCCTCGGCGTCGGAGCGCCAGGCCCAGCAGGCGTGACGCCCGGTCGGCCAGCCGGCGGGCATGTCCTCCCAGTCCTCGCCGCGACCGTAGGCGGTCATGTCCAGCAGTCCCAGCGAGTAGTTGACCCGCTCGTTGCCGCGCCCGGTGGTGCGGTAGGTGAGGAACACGCGGTCGCCGTCGCGCAGGAAGCTGGCCAGATGGCCCATGTTGCCGCCGATCGGATCGGGGAGCCCGCGCACGGAGTACCAGGGCACCCGCCGGTACCCCATGAAGTCCGTGAAGGGATGCACCTCCTCCCAGCGGCCGGTGGTGAGGATCGCGAGCGCGACCCCGTGGGCGTCGAGGTACGTCGCATCGTGCAGATGCCAGGCCGTGGTGGTGCAGCCCTCGCACTGTCCCTGGTGCGGAGCACCGTCGTGCCACATGTGCTGGTACACCACCAGGCGGTCGTGCTCCCCGAACAGCGCGGAGAAGGGCACGGGACCGACGGGACCGACGACCTCCGCCGCCGCGTCCACCTCCACCATCGGCAGCCGGCGCCGAGCGGCGGCGATCGCGTCCCCCTCGCGGGTGTGGGCCTTCTCGCGCGCGAGCAGCTCCTCGCGGGCGCCCTGCCAGGTGGCCATGTCGACCACGGGCGGGCGCCCGGGGGCCCGTTCCGGCGGCGTCGTCATCGCTCAGCGCTCCCAGGCCGTGCCGGGAGGGTGCGGCAGGTAGGTGGGGCGGTACTCGAGCAGCTGGAGCCCGCCGTCGAAGGTGCGGGCCCGGAGCAGCTCGAGGGAGAAGTCCTCGAAGTGCTCCCAGATCCGCTCCAGCCCCGTGCGGCCGGTGACCACGGGGAACAGGACCACCCGGAGGACGTCCACCAGACCGGCCCGCAGCAGCGAGTGACTGAGGCGGATGCTGCCCACGGTGGTCAGCGGCAGCGGCGAGGTGCGCTGCAGCTCGCGCACCGCCTCGACCGCATCGGTGCTGATGAGTCGGGTGTTCTCCCAGGACAGCGGCTCCTCGAGGGTCGAGGAGAAGACCACCTTGCTCGCCGCGCCCATCGCCGCGAAGCTCGCCTTCTCCTCCTCGGCGACATCGAGCTCGCGCGCCTCCCGGGCCATCCGCGCCATCAGCCGATAGGTGGTGGCTCCCATCAGCTGCAGGCGCTCGGGTTCGGAGGCGAGCCAGTCGAGGTACTCCTGGCTCTGCAGTCCCCACCAGCCGGGCCATCCCTCGGCCGCGGCGCATCCGTCCAGGGACAGGATGAAGTCCACGAGCAGCAGCTGCGGTGCATGCGATGCGTCGGTGTCACCCATGGTGCGTCCTCGCCGTCGGGGTCCCCGGGCTGCGACGGTGCCGGGGATCACCACGGTACTGCGCACCGCGCCGCGTGGCCACCGTCTCGCGGCGGCTCTAGTTGCACTCACTGCACCTCGCACCTACTGTCGTCCAGGGACGTGCTGGCGCCGTCCTCCTCCCCCGACGCCTCCGGCCCGGGGCCCCGACGCACGAGAGAGGGATGGTCGTGTGACCACCGACAGCACCGGACCCGCGAAGACGCCCCGCGAGGGAGCGGTCCCGGCGGGCGTGAACCGCAATGTGGTCCTCACCGTGCTGGTCTCCGGCGCCTTCGTCGTCATCCTCAACCAGACCCTGCTGAACACCGCACTGCCGGCGTTCATGCGCGACTTCGGCATCACCGCCGTCTCCGCGCAGTGGGTCACCACGCTGTTCATGCTGGTCAACGGGATCATGATCCCGGTCACCGCGTTCCTCATCCAGAAGTTCACCACGCGTGCGCTGTTCTTCACCGCGATGGGACTGTTCATCGCCGGGACGATCCTGTGCGCCCTCGCGCCGATCTTCCCGGTGCTGCTGGCCGGGCGCGTGGTGCAGGCGGCCGGCGGCGGCATCATCATGCCGCTGGTGCAGAACGTGCTGTTCGCCGTGTTCCCGGTGGAGAAGCGCGGCAGCGCGATGGGCACGATGGGACTGGTCATCTCCTTCGCCCCGGCGATCGGTCCGAGCCTCTCCGGCTGGATCGTGGACCATTTCCCGTGGCAGACCCTGTTCCTCATGATGGTCCCGATCGCGGTGGCAGACGTGATCGTCGCGCACTTCATCCTCCGCAACGTCACCGAGCGCACCTTCCCGCGCCTGGACGTGCTCTCGATCATCCTGTCCTCCCTCGGGTTCGGCGGACTGCTGCTGGGCCTGGGATCCGCCGGCAACGCGGGCTGGACCAGCGCCACCGCACTGGTTCCGCTCGGCATCGGCATCGTCACCCTGGTGTGGTTCGTGCTGCGGCAGCTGCGCCTGGAGGAGCCGCTCCTCGAGTTCCGCGTGCTGCGCTACTCGGTGTTCACCCTCGGCACGGTGCTGGGCATGCTGGTGTTCATGGCGATGATCGGCGGGATGCTGCTGCTGCCGCTGTACATGCAGAACATGGCCGGCCATTCCGCGGTGGCCTCGGGTCTGGTGCTGCTGCCCGGTGCCGCCGTGATGGGGGTGATGTCCCCGGTGACGGGCCGGATCTTCGATCGCTTCGGCGCGCGGTGGCTCGCGATCATCGGCTTCTCCCTGGTCGCCGTCTCCACCTTCCTGCTCACCGGGCTCACCACGGAGACGACCTTCGCCTACATCGCGGGGATCAACACGGTGCGGATGCTCGGCACGGCGATGGTGATCATGCCGGTGACCACCGCGGCCCTGAACTGGCTGCCGATGCGGCTGATCCCCCATGGCACCGCCCTGAACAACACGCTGCGCCAGATCGCGGCCTCTGTCGGCACCGCGGTGCTGGTCACGGTCATGTCCGCGGCGGCGCGCGATCCGGAGGTGCACGGGCCCGCCGGCGCCATCCACGGCGTGAACGTCGCCTTCGTGGTCGCCGGAATCTTCGCCGTGCTGGGAGTGATCGGCTCCTGCTTCCTGCGCGACACCATGCCGCGCCGCTCGACCGTCGGCCCGTCGGCCCCCGGGACGCCGGGTCCCGGGGAGTCCGGACTGCGAGACTGACGGCACCCGCCACCCTGGACGCGTGACCTGCGACACGTGTCCGAGTACCCTGACGGTCCAGGTCGCCCCTCATTCCGGGGACGACGCCGTCACCGACCGGGGAGTCGAGATGTCCCGCCATCAGGGCCGCACCTACGTCGTCACCGGTGCCGAGAGCGACATCGGCGAGCTCACCGCCGCACTCCTCGAGGACGAGGGCGCCCGGGTGCTGCGCTGCGGCGCCGTGGATGATCTCGACGTGCGGGCCGATCTCGTCGGTGACCTCGGTCGGGACATGCTCGTGTCCGAGGTGGGCCGTCTCGCGCCCAGCGGCATCGACGGGCTGGTGCTGATCGCGGAGGGTCGGGCGGCGACGGCGGAGGCCGTCCATGTCGACTACTTCGGGATGCTCGCGGCGCTGGCCGGTCTGCGACCTCTGCTGCGGCTGCGCCCCGCGCCGCGCGTGGTGGTGGTCTCCTCCGCCGTGACGCTGACCGACGGCGATGCCGACGTCATCACCGCATGTCTGCGGGGGGACGAGGAGGCCGCGCACACCGCCGCCGAGCACGCGGTCGCCGCCGGCCGCGGGGGCATGCTGTACCGCTCGGCGAAGATCGCCCTGAACCGATGGGTGCGGCAGTCGGCGACGGCCGACGAATGGGCGGGCACGGGCGTGGTCGTCAACGTCGTGGCTCCCGGCGTGGTCGAGGAGGGCGAGGGAGCCCAGGGGGCGTCCCGCGACACCGCCCGGACGCGCATGCTCAACGCCGCGCTCCCCCAGCCGCTGGGTTTCCCCGGACCGTCGCGGGCCGTGGCAGCGGCGATCTCCTGGATGGTCAGCGAGGAGAACTCCTTCATGGCCGGGCAGATCGTGTTCGTCGACGGCGGGGCGGATGCCGCGCTGCGCGCGGACCGGCCCTACCTCCAGGGGGTGCGCTACGGCCCGCTGTCCCTGGGGAGGATGCTGTTCTGGGGGGTGCGCTCGAAGGTGGGGGTTCCCCTGCGCCGCGCGCGGCGCGGGGCCTGAGCGCGGACCGAGTCCGCGAGGTCGCCCCCGCTGCGCGCCGGGATGTCACGCACCACCCGGCGTGCGAGCGCGACGGCCGGGAGGCCGCACGGCGTCCTACAGTGAGGACCATGCTGACCGAGACCGCGCTCCGTGAGGCCTTCTCCCACGTCCCGCAGGGCGTGGCCCTCCTCGCCGCCGAGGTCGACGGCGTCAAGCACGGGCTGGTCGCCTCGACCTTCACCGTGGGGGTCTCACTGGATCCGCCGCTGGTCTCGGTGGCGGTGCAGCACACCTCCCGCACCTGGCCGCTGCTGCGCGAGCACGGCCACCTCGGGGTCACCGTGCTGGGCCGGGCGCAGGCGGGCATCGCCGTCCAGCTCGCCGCGACGGATCGTGCGCGCCGCTTCGAGGGAGTGGAGGTGCGGGTCGACGACGAGGGCGCGCTGTGCCTCGAGTGTGCCCCGACCTGGATGACCGTCCGGGTCCACGACCAGATGCGGGCCGGGGACCACGACCTGGTGCTGCTCGAGGTGCTCACGATCGGCCGCCATCCGGAGGCCGAGGCGATGGTCTTCCACCGCAGCCGGTTCAACGATCTGGTGCCCCGGGAGCGGCCGGCCTGAGGCCCGCGGCCGTCGTCGCGCCGGGCGACGACGGCCGCGGCGGGATCAGACCGCGGCGGCGGGCTCCGCCCCGCTGTCGCTGTCGCTGCCGCGCCGACGCAGCAGCTGCACGATCACCACGGCGACGGCGAGGGCGAGCCCGGCCGCGGAGACGGGGATGGACGGATAGACCATCATCACGCCGGCCACGGCGAGCAGGATCCGCTCGGCCCTCGTCGCCGGGCCCACCAGATAGCCGGCCATGCCCGCGGAGAGCGCCGTCATGCCCAGGATGACGGTGGTCAGCGCCGGGATGAGCTCCCCGATCGTGCCCTCCAGCAGGAGCGAGGGCTCCAGGACGAAGACGAACGGGACCAGGAATCCGGCGATGGCCAGGCGCAGCGCCGTCACGCCGGTCTTCAGCGGATTGGAGCCGGCGATGCCGGAGCCGGCGTAGGCCGCCAGGCACACCGGCGGGGTGACGTCCGCGAGGATCCCGAAGAAGAACACGAACATGTGCGCCGCGATCATCGGGACGTCGAAGTTGTTCACCAGGATCGGTGCGGCGACGGTCGCGGTGACCACGTAGTTCGCGGTGGTGGGAAGGCCCATGCCCAGGATCAGGCAGACGATCATCGTCATCAGCAGCACCAGCAGGAAGTTGCCCTGGGCGAGGTCGATGACGGTGTTGCCCAGTCGACCGCCCAGACCGGTGCCGGTCACGGTGCCCGCGACGATGCCGGCCGTCGCGCAGGCGGCGATCACCGGCAGCGCCGTGCGGGCGCCCGCCTCGAGCGTCTGCACGATGCCGATCAGGGACAGCCGGGTGGAGCGCCGCAGGAAGCTCAGCGCGAAGGCGACCGCGATCCCCCACAGCGCCGCGCGCGCGGGCGAGAAGCCCGAGAGCATCATGAACACGATGACCACCAGCGGAAGCAGCAGATCCAGCCGGGCCAGCAGGCTCCTCCACGGCGGGAGAGCCGAGCTCGGGATGCCCGTGATCCGATCGCGCTTGGCCTCGAAGTGCACCGAGAGGAAGGCGCCGAGGAAGTAGAGCGCCGCGGGGATGATCGCGATGACGATGATCTGGTTGTACGGGATCCCGGTGTACTCCGCCATGATGAACGCGGCCGCGCCCATGATCGGCGGCATCAGCTGACCGCCGGTGGAGGCGGTGGCCTCGGCCGCCCCGGCGAAGCTGGGCTTGAAACCGGCCCGCTTCATGAGCGGGATCGTGAAGGACCCGGACGCGACGGTGTTGGCCACCGACGATCCGGAGATCATGCCCTGCAGCCCGGAGGCCGCCACGGCCGCCTTCGCGGGACCGCCGGTGAAGCGGCCGGTGAGGCGGAAGGCGAGATCGTTGAAGAGCTGGCCGATGTTGGTGCGGATCAGCACCACCGCGAACAGCAGGAACAGGAAGATGAAGGTGGAGGAGACCTGGATCGGGGTGCCGAAGATGCCCGAGCGGGCGGTGAAGTAGGTGCTCACCGCGTAGTCCTGCCAGGTCTGCCCGACGATCACCGTGGAGTACCCGATCGCCGCCAGGGCGATGAGCACGATGGGCACGCCCACGCAGCGGCGGGTCGCCTCGAGGGTGAGCACGATGCCCAGCGTCGCCACCACGTAGTCGATCGTGTCGAAGCCCATGATCTGCACCAGGTTGCTGGTCAGATGCGAGTACCGCAGGACGATGTAGAGGTTCACCCCCAGCCCCACGAACGCCAGCACGGCGTCCCACCAGGGGATGCCGGCCTTCCCGTTGCGGCGCTCGACCCGCTTCCCGGCGGGGTAGAGCAGGAAGATCAGCGAGGTCGCCCCGCCGAGGTGGATCGCCCCCTGCACCAGGGACGTGCGGGATCCGGTGATGCCGGTGTACAGGTGGAACACCGTCAGGGCGACCGAGAGGCCACCCACCACCCAGGCCCACAGCCCCAGGTTCGTGCGGAAACGGCTGGACGTGTCGTGCTCGCGCAGCACCTCCTCGGCCTCGTGCTGCGCGTTCTCGTCGACCTCGAGTCGTGAGACCTTCGGAGCGTCCTCGTGGTCCTTACTGCTCATCTCAGAGGAGTCCCTCTTCCTCGTAGTACTGCTCGGCGCCCGGGTGCAGGGGCACCTCGCCCTGGCCCGAGAGCGCGAAGTCGTGGCCGATCAGGCTGCTCTGCGGCAGCGTGATCTCGCCGGCGTGCTCGAAGGTCGCCTTGGTGATCTCGTAGCCCAGTTCGGGGCTGACCTGCGTGGTCGAGGCGACCAGTGCGGCCGCCACGGACAGGGTGATGACCGGCTCCTCGAGGAAGTCGTAGGAGTCCGTCTCGATCGTGTAGACGTCGAACAGGGTCTCCCCGGCCACCTGGTCGGCCGTCTCCTGGTCGAGGGAGACGAGCTTGACCTCGTTGGTCGCGGCGAGGTCGCCGAGCGAGCCCGTCGGCGTGCCCACGACGAACAGCGAGGCGTCGATGTTGTTGTCGCGCAGCAGGTCCAGGGAGCTGGCGAAGTCCTGCTCGAAGGGCTCGTAGTCGCCCTCGCCGATGTCGTAGGCGGCGAGGATTGCGTCGGAGACCGCGCGGGTGCCCGAGCCGACGTCGCCCACGGCGATCTTCTTGCCCGCGAGGTCCGCCGGGGACTCGATGCCGCTGCTGGCGAGGGTGACGATGTGCGCGGCCTCGGGGTACAGGCCGGCGATCCAGCCGAGGTTGTCGACCTGCGCACCCTCGAACTCGCCCTCGCCGATGACCGCCGAGTTGGCGGTGTCGGACTGGACGATGCCCAGCTGCCACTCGCCCTGGAAGATCTTGCCGATGTTCTCGACCGAGGCACCGGAGTCGGTGTAGTTGACGGTGACGCCCTCGATGTTGTCCTCGTAGATGGCGGCGTACTCGCCGCCCAGCGGGTAGTACACGCCGCCGGTGCCGCCGGTGCCGAAGGTGAGGTCGGTGACGAAATCACCCTCGCCGCCGCCGGTGCCGCCGCCGCTCTCGTTGCCGCAGGCAGCCAGCAGTCCCAGGGCCGCCACCGGGCCCAGCGTCGCGAATGTGCGTCGTCCGATTCTCATGAGTTCTCCTCAGGGTCGCGGTCTTCCGACCGGTGCTTCGGGCGGCCCTTGCGACATCGATGCCGGTGGGTCCGTGAATGGATCGGCCCCATCACAGCACAACTGTGCCGCTCCATACCGCACTGTGGACGGCACTGGGGCAACAGTCCTATAACGGTGGGGGCCGTCGGCGCACCCCGCGAGAGCAGCGGCCCTCAGGGCCGCAGGCCGGCGGCGACCTCCTCGAGCGCCCGGGCGGAGGCACGCAGCCTGTCGAGCTCCGTCTCGTCGAAGGGCGTCCCGGCGATCGGGCGGGCCCCGGCGGAGCCGACGACACTGGGCACCGAGAGTGCCACGCCGTCGATCCCGTGGAAGCCGGAGAGCACCGTCGAGACGTTCAGCACCGCATTCTCGTCCCGGAGGATCGCCTCGACGATGCGCGCGCTGGACAGGCCGATCGCATAGTTGGTCGCGCCCTTGCCCTGGATGACCGTGTAGGCGGCATCGCGCACGTCCACCGCGATCCCGTCGAGCAGCTCACGGGTGAACAGGGGCGACCCGTCCTCGCCGCGCCACTCCAACAGGGGCACGGTGCCGATGGTCGCCGTGGACCACAGGGGGAACTCGGTGTCTCCGTGCTCGCCGATGATCTGGGCGTGCACGCTGGTGGGCGCCACGCCCGCGCGGCGGGCGATCTCCCAGCGCAGGCGGGAGGAGTCCAGCACGGTGCCGGAGGCGAACACCCGGGCGGCCGGCAGTCCGGAGGCCTCGTGGGCCAGCATGGTCAGCACGTCGCAGGGGTTGGTGACGATCACGAAGATCGCGTCGGGAGCGACCTCGAGCGTCTCGCGCATCAGGGAGCCGACGATCCGCGCGTTGGTGGCCGCCAGCTCGATGCGGGTCTGCCCGGGCTTCTGCTTGGCACCCGCGGTGATCACCACGACGTGGGAGCCTGCGGCCACGCCGATATCGGCACCGCCGTCGATGTCCGAGGCGCCGGTGAAGAGGGTGCCGTGGGCGAGATCGAGGACCTCGGCCTCCGTCTTGGCCGCGTCGATGTCGTAGAGGGCCACGTGCCGGGCGGAGCCCCGGATCAGCGCGGCGTAGGCGACGCTGGAGCCGACGGCTCCGGCACCGATGACGGTGAGCTTCGAGTTCTCGATCATGGACTCAGGCTAGTGCGGACCCGCCCCGTGGAACAGGGACATGATGCCCGGCGGGCGCTCCGGCGCCGGCGCCGGTCAGAGCTCGTGGACCTGTCCGTCCTGCACGTGCCAGCGCCGGTCGGTGCGGACGGCCCGGAGCATGCGGCGGTCGTGGGTGACCAGCAGCAGGGTGCCCTCGTAGGTCTCCAGGGCCTGCTCGAGCTGCTCGATGGCGGGCAGGTCGAGGTGATTGGTCGGCTCGTCGAGCACGAGCAGGTTGACGCCGCGGGCCTGCAGCAGCGCGAGGGCGGCGCGCGTGCGCTCCCCCGGGGACAGCTCGCCCACGCTCCGGCCGACGTGGTCGGCGCGCAGCGCGAACTTCGCCAGCAGGGTGCGCACCTCGGCGGGCGTCATCTCCGGCACCTGCGCCCCGACGGCGTCGGCGAGCGGCGCGGTGCCCTCCAACAGGGAGCGGGCCTGATCGATCTCGCCGATCCTCACGTTCGCACCGAGGGAGGCGGAGCCCTGCACGGGCGCCTGCCGGCCCAGCAGGGTGAGCAGCAGCGTGGACTTCCCGGCGCCGTTGGTGCCGGTGATGCCGATCCGGTCCCCGGCGTCGACCTGCAACGACACTGGTCCGAGGGTGAAACCGCCCTGCTCGACGACGGCATCGGCGAGGGTGGAGACGACGCTGCCGGAGCGCGGCGCCGCGGCGATCTCGAGCTGGAGCCGCCACTCCTTGCGGGGCTCGTCGACCTCCTCGAGGCGGGCGATCCGGCTCTCCATCTGCCGCACCTTCCGCGCCTGCTTCTCGCTGGACTCCGACTGGGCGCGGCGGCGGATCTTGTCGTTGTCCGGCGAGGAGCGCATCGCATTGCGCACGCCCTGGCTCGACCACTCGCGCTGGGTGCGGGCTCGGGACGCGAGGTCCGCCTTCGTGGCGGCGTACTCCTCGTACCGCTCGCGGGCGTGGCGGCGGAGGGTGGCGCGCTCCTCGAGATAGGACTCGTAGCCGCCGCCGTAGACGCGATTGCTGTGCTGGGCGAGATCGAGCTCGAGCACGGTGGTCACGCAGCGGGCGAGGAACTCGCGGTCGTGGCTGACCAGGACCACCCCGCCGCGCAGGCCCCGGACGAAGCCCTCCAGGCGCTCGAGGCCGTCGAGGTCGAGATCGTTGGTGGGCTCGTCGAGGAGGACGAGGTCGAAACGGCTCAGCAGCAGCGCCGCGAGGCCCACCCGGGCGGCCTGCCCGCCGGACAGGGAGGTCATGACCGTCCGCTGCACCTCCTCCGGGGCGACGGGCAGTCCCAGCTCGGCGAGCACCGCGGGGATGCGCTCCTCGAGGTCGGCGGCGCCGCTGGCCAGCCAGCGGTCCAGGGCGGTCGAGTAGACCTCCGCCGGATCGGGCGCGCCGGGTGCCCTCTGCTCAGCCAGGGCCATGGCCGCCGCGTCCATCTCCGCGCTCGCCCGAGCGCAGCCGGTGCGGCGGGCGATGTATCCGGCGACCGTCTCGCCGGGCACGCGCTCGTGCTCCTGCGGGAGATGGCCGACGAAGGCCCCGGACGGGGACAGGGTGACGGCCCCTTCCTGAGGCAGGTCCTCGGCGGCGAGCAGACGCAGCAGGGTGGACTTGCCGGCGCCGTTGGCTCCCACCACGCCGACCACGTCGCCGGGCGCGACGGTGAGGTCGAGCCCCTCGAAGAGGGTGCGGTGGCCGTACCCTCCGGCCAGGCCATGGGCGACGAGGGTGGCGGTCATCGGGCCATCCTCCCACCGCGGAGGGAGCGGCGGCGAGACCGCCCTGCTCATCCCGGGACGCTTCGCGGTGCGCTCGGCGGCCGCGCTGCGCGGCGCGGGGATCTCAGTCCTGCGCGGCGCCGATGCCGAGGGCGGCGGCGTGCTCGCTGACGGTGCGGGCGAGGACGAGGTCGCGCCTGGTGATCCCACCGACGTCGTGGCTGGTCAGGGTCACGGCGACAGAGGGGTAGGTGAGGAGGAGGTCGGGGTGGTGGTTCGCCTCCTCGGCGGAGGCGCCGATGCTCTGGACCAGCTGCAGCCCGGTGGCGAAGTCACCGGTGGCGAAGCGGGCCGTGAGGGTCTCGCCCTCCTGCTGCCAGTCGGGGAGGTCGGCCTCGGAGATCTCGTCGGGGGTGAGGAGTGTCGTCGGATCAGCCATACCTCCATCGTGCCCCCGCCGGGACGGATCGGCCACCCCTCCCCCGCGCGACGACCTCTCCGGAGGGGCGGCGACCGCTGCTCGGCAGGATCCGGGACACTGGGGAGATGGACGATCTGCAGGTGACCCCCGGCCCCGGTGCGCCGCACGGGCTGCAGATCCCGGACGCGGAGCTGATCGAGCAGTTCTCCCACGCCTCGGGCCCCGGCGGGCAGGGCGTCAACACCGCCGATTCCCGGGTGCAGCTGAGCCTGGACCTCGCGACCACCTCCGCGCTCGACGAGGTCCAGCGCGACCGCGCCCTGTCCCGCCTCGCGCCGCGGCTCGCCGGGAGCGTGCTGACCCTCACCGCCTCCGAGCAGCGTTCCCAGCGCCAGAACCGCATCGCGGCCCGGCAGCGGCTCGCGGCGCTGCTGCGGGAGGCGGTCGCGCCGCCCGTGGTGCGGCGGGCGACGCGCCCCACCAAAGGGTCGAAGCGCCGACGGCTGGAGGCGAAGCGTCGCCGCGGGGACGTCAAGCGCACCCGCCGGAAGCCCGGGGCCGAGTGACCGGCCGGCACCGCCGCCCGACGGCCCGTCACCCCCGATCCGGCGGACCGTCCCGCACCGCACCCGTCCACCCACGGGAGCGCCACCCCCCGGAGAGCGGCGGTGGCCTAGGTTGACGTCATGATCCGACGCCTCCTCGCCCGCACCTTCTGGGCGTTCAGCCCCTGGACGCTCGCCGGTGCCGGACGCCCGGAGCGTCCCACCGTGATCCTCGGGGCGCCGCACACCTCGAACTGGGACTTCGTCTTCATGCTCGCGATCGCCTGGAGGCACCGGATCCCGCTGCGCTGGCTGGGCAAGCACGACCTGTTCACCGGGTGGAAGGGGCCGGTCATGCGCGCCCTGGGAGGAATCCCCGTGGATCGCTCCGATCCCGCCCGCGTGGTCGAGGAGGTGGTGGACCAGGTGCACGCCGGCACGGTGTTCGGCCTGGTCATCACGCCCGACGGCACACGCGGGGGGCACACGCACTGGAAGTCCGGCTTCTACCGCATCGCCCGCACCGCCCAGCTGCCGGTGACGCTGGGCTTCGTGGACCGCACCACCATGACCACCGGCCTGGGGCCCACCCTCGAGCTCACCGGCGAGGTCGCCGCGGACATGGACCGGATCCGCGCGTTCTACGCGGACAAGGCCGGGTACACGCCCGGGAAGCGGGTCGAGCCGCGCCTGCGCGAGGAGGACGCGGGCCCCGCGCCCGAGGCCGGCCCCGACGGAGAGGCTCCGACCGGCTGAGCGGGAGCCCGCGCGGGAATCCCGCTGGCCCCGGCCGCGACAACGGTGTTCACTGACGCCATGCCGCTGCATGTCGATGAGCTCACCGTGACCACGGACCAGGTCCGCGCACTGCTCCAGGACCAGGCGCCGCAGTTCGCCGGCGAGGAGATCACCGCGCTGGAGGCCGGCGGCACGGTCAACACCATCTACCGCGTGGGGGAGGAGGCGACCGCTCGCTTCCCGCGGCAGGCCCACGCCCCGGCGGCGGACGCGGAGCGCTGGCTGCGCGAGGACGCGGAGCGGATGGCCCTCTTCGCCGCCGTCTCGCCGGTCCCGGGACCGAGGACCCTGGTCGTCGGCCGCCCCGGGCACGGCGTCCCGATGCCCTGGAACCTCCAGACCTGGCTGCCCGGCACGGTCGCCTCGCCCCGGGGCCACCGCGAGGAGATCTCCCTCGCCGAGGACCTCGCCGCGCTCATCACGTCCCTGCGCGCGGTCGACGTCACGGGCCGGCGCTTCACCGGTCCGGGCCGCGGCGGCACGCTCCGCGCCCATGACGACTGGGTCCGCGACTGCCTGGCGCGATCGGAGGGACTGCTGGAGACCGCCCCGCTGCGTGCCCAGTGGGAGCGCCTGCGCGAACTGCCCGCGCCCCCGCGCCTCGCCCTGTGCCATACCGATCTGATCCCCGCGAACCTCCTGGTCGCCGGCGGCCGGCTGGTGGGCGTGCTGGACACCGGCGGCACCCGACCGGCAGACCCCGCGCTGGACCTCGTCGCCGCCTGGCACCTCTTCGACGAGGGCGCCCGGGAGCATCTGCGCAGCGCACTGGGCTGCGGCGACGAGGAGTGGGAGCGGGGCCGTGGCTGGGCCTTCGAGCAGGCCATCGGGCTGGTCTGGTACTACGACACCTCCCATCCGGCGATGGCGGAGCTGGGCCGCAGCACCCTGGCGCGACTCGTCGCGGCCGCGGCCTGATCCCCGCTGGGGCGCTCAGCTCTCCTCGAGCTCCGCCTCCCGCCGCGGCGCCTCCTCGCGCGGCGTCTCCCCGTCGGCCGGCACCTCGACGGCGATCCCCCGCCGGATCGACACCGCGACCGCGACGGCGATGACGAGCACCGCCGCGCCGGCGATCGCGAAGCGCAGCGGGTTCGCCTCCCCGCTGAGCGCGGACATCCCGACCACGGCCGGGGCGATCAGCACCGCGACCAGGTTCATCACCTTGATCAGCGGGTTGATGGACGGTCCGGCGGTGTCCTTGAACGGATCGCCGACGGTGTCGCCGATGATCGTGGCCTCGTGGGCGGCGGAGCCCTTGCCGCCGTGGTGCCCGTCCTCGACGATCTTCTTGGCGTTGTCCCAGGCGCCGCCGGAGTTGGCCAGCAGGATCGCCATCAGCACGCCGGTGGCGATGGCCCCGGCCAGATAGCCGGCGAGCGCAGGCGCTCCGAGGCCGAAGCCCACGGCGATGGGGGCGGCGACGGCGAGCAGGCCCGGGGTGGCCAGCTCGCGCAGCGAGTCCCGGGTGACGATGTCGACCACCCGTCCGTACTCGGGCTTCGCGCTGTAGTCCATGATCCCGGGGATCTCCCGGAACTGCCGGCGGACCTCGTGGACCACGGCGCCCGCGGCGCGGCCGACGGCGCTGATCGCGAGCCCCGAGAACAGGAACACCACGGAGGAGCCGACCACCACGCCCACCAGCGTCGGCGGGGCGAAGACGACGGACTGGGCGAGGAAGTCCTCGTACCGCTCCCCCAGCACGCCGCGGATCGCGTCGGTGTAGGAGCCGAACAGGGCGGTCGCCGCGAGCACCGCGGTGGCGATCGCGATGCCCTTGGTGATCGCCTTGGTGGTGTTGCCGACGGCGTCGAGCTCGGTGAGCACTTGGGCGCCCTCGTCGTCGACGTCCCCGGACATCTCGGCGATGCCCTGCGCGTTGTCCGTCACCGGGCCGAAGGTGTCCATCGTGACGATCACGCCGACGGTGGTCAGCAGCCCGCAGCCGGCCAGGGCGACGGCGAACAGGCCGGCCACCCCGGCGCCGCCCAGGAGGAAGGTGCCGAAGACCGCGGCGCCGATGACCAGCGCGGTGAAGACCGCGGACTCCAGCCCCAGGGAGAACCCGGCGAGGACCACGGTCGCCGCGCCGGTGCGGGAGGTGGCGGCGACCTGCCTCACCGGGCGGTCCTCGGTGCTCGTGTAGTAGCCGGTGAGGAAGAGGATCAGCACCCCGAGCACAATGCCGATCACGACGGAGGCCGCGGCCACCAGCCGCGGATCGTCCACCGCCGCACCCACGTCCCCGGTCCCCAGCTCGGCGAAGCTGCCCGGCAGATAGAGGTAGGCGGCCGCCGTGCACAGCACGGCGGAGATCGCGGCGGAGATCAGGAACGCCCGGCGGATCGCGCGCAGGGTCGACTCCCCGGCCCGCGGCGCGGTGAGGTAGATGCCGATCAGCGCGGTCAGCACCCCGATCGCCGGGACCAGCAGCGGGAACACCATGCCCGCCTCACCGAAGGCGGCCCGGCCCAGGATCAGCGCGGCGACCAGCGTCACCGCGTAGGACTCGAAGAGGTCCGCGGCCATCCCCGCGCAGTCGCCCACGTTGTCGCCGACGTTGTCCGCGATGGTCGCGGCGTTGCGCGGGTCGTCCTCGGGGATGTTCTGCTCGACCTTGCCCACGAGGTCGGCGCCGACGTCGGCCGCCTTGGTGAAGATGCCGCCGCCCACGCGCATGAACATCGCGACCATCGCCGCCCCGAAGCCGAAGCCCTCGAGCACCAGCGGGGCGTCGCCACGGAACAGCAGCACCACCGTGCCCGCGCCCAGCAGGCCGAAGCCGATGGTCGCCATCCCGACGCAGGCTCCCGTGCGCACGGCGATCCGGGCGGCGATGTCGCGGCCGGAGGCCTGGGCGGCCGCCGCCACCCGCACGTTCGCGCGCACCGCGAGCCACATGCCGAGATAGCCGATGAGGCCGGAGAAGGCGGCACCGACGAGGAAGGCCGCCGAGCGCGCGCCGCGCAGCAGCACGGCGTCCGCCCCCGTCGAGGCGTGCACCGGGAGCAGCATCAGCAGCACGACGGCGATCACCGCGAACACCCCGAGGGTGCGCAGCTGCCGCCGCAGGAACGCCGCGGCCCCCTCCTGCACGGCCGCGGCGACGGCGTTCATGTTCGCGGTGCCGGCCTCGGCACGGAGCACCTCGGTGCGGAACCGCAGCGCCATCGCCAGGGCCAGCAGGGCGATCACCGCGATCACCCCCACCGTGGTGAGACTCGCCGCGGACAGCTCGATCGACTCCGGTCCCATCAGGTCCTCCTCACCTCGTCGTGAGCATCGACGGCTCCCCCGGGCCGCAGCCTTCCGGGTGTGCCCGCGGTCACAGGGGGCGTGCCGGGCACCTTAGCCGGAATCGGCGGCGGTGAGTAGTCCCGCCCCGCGCGATCGGAGCCGGTCGCTCACAGGGGACGCTTGAGGCCGGCGTGGGACTCCTCGTACCCGAGCCGGGCGTAGAAGGCGCGCGCTCCGTCCCGGCTCAGGTCGGTGGTCAGCTGGGCGAGCGTGGCCCCGCGGGCACGGCCGTGGCTATGGGCCCACGCGAACATCGCGCCGCCCAGCCCGCGGGAGCGCTCCGTCCGCGCCACGCGCACGGCCTCGATCTGGAGGCGGGTGGCGCCCTGGCGGGACAGGCCCGGCAGGAGGGTCAGCTGCATCGTCCCCACGATCTCCCCGGCCTCGTCGCGGACCACCGCGAGCAGATGCGCGGGGTCCCGTGCGACCCGGTCGAAGGCAGCCTGGTACGCGGAGTCCTCCGCGGCCGTGAGCTCGCGGTCGCGGCCGAGCGCGTCGTCCCGCAGCAGGTCACGGATCGCGGGGACGTCCTCGCGCCGTGCTCTTCCGATGCGGTACGTCCGCTCCCCGAGCCGCAGCTCGCCGCCCGTCCCCGGTCGCGCACGGTCCCGGAGTCTCTGCACGAGCGCATCGAGCCGGGCGCCGAGGTCGGTGAATCGCATGGCCGCAACCTACCCGCCGCCGCGGGCCGGCGGCGGTGCCGCCCCGCGGGCCCGGCTCAGATGAGCGGCCAGGGGAAGGCCATCCCCGTCGCGTCCTCGGGCAGAGCGCCCGCGGCGAGCAGGAACCGTGCTCGTCCGCGCAGGCCCCGGATCTCCTCGGGCTCGAGGACCGCGGCGAGCACGGCGGGGACCTCGTCGATCAGGGCCGCGGCGTCCTCGACCAGGCCGGGGTCGATCGCCTCCCCCGCGAAGTCCCAGATGACGGTGCGCAGCGGCGCGTGGGGGTGGAAGCACAGTCCGTGGTCGATGCCCCAGATCCGCTCCGCGTCGTCGAGGAG
This sequence comes from Brachybacterium sp. YJGR34, assembly GCF_003347015.1. Lineage (GTDB taxonomy): Bacteria > Actinomycetota > Actinomycetes > Actinomycetales > Dermabacteraceae > Brachybacterium. Next base: position 80,025 of record NZ_PNFB01000006.1, on the reverse strand, counting down.
CACGTGCCCGGCCTTGCGATCCGTGTTGCGGACCAGGAGGTCGAAGACCGCCAGGCGGCGCAGGGCGTCGTCGGTGCCCGGATCCCGACCCAGGAGCGTGAAGTAGTGCTCCTCGGGATCCGCCGCGACGAAGCGCTGCAGAGAGCCGACGCCGAAGGGGCCGTCCTCGCGCACGACGGTCTCGGGGACCAGGCCCCAGCCGAGGGATTCGCTGAGCAGGTATGCGGCCCGCTCCCGGCGATGCAGCCCGGGCGGGAAGTCCTCCAGCGGCCGCTCCCCCAGCACCGGCTTGTACACGGCCCAGCCCGCATCCTGCCCGTCGCGGATCTCGACCAGGAAGGTCTGGTTCGAGCTGACCAGCCGGGCGATCGGCAGGATCTCCCCGGAGGCGAGCAGCTCCCCCTCCGCGCCGGGCCTCGCGGCCCCGAGCAGCTCGCGCGCGGCGTCCTCGGCGGTCATGAGGCGGTCAGCTGGGCGAGGGAGTCCGTGGTGGAGCTGACGGTGAGCACCACCGGGTCCCGGTCGGTCGCGTAGGAGATCGCCGAGACCGAGGCGGTCCCCACGCTGATCCGCTGGAAGGCGTCCAGCGGGGTGCCCAGCGCGTGGGCGAGGAGGAGACGAATCGGATCGGCGTGGGAGAAGCAGACCACGGTGCCTCCCTCGTGCTCCCGCCGCAGACGCTCGATCGTCCCGACCATCCGCGCCTGCATCTCGGCGAAGCTCTCCCCGCCGGGGAAGCGGAAGCCCGCCGGGTGGCGCTGCACGTCCTGCCAGGCCGGCAGCGCGGTCAGCTCCGCGAGGGGCCGGCCGGTCCAGTCGCCGAACTCGCCCTCGAGCAGCCCCGGCTCCTCCCGGACGGCCAGGCCCGTGCGTCGCGCCGTCGGGGCGGCGGTCTCCTGCGCCCGCTCGAGCGGGGAGCTGTACAGGGCGTCGATCCGCAGCCCGGCGAGACGTGCGGCGAGGCGCTGGGCCTGGTCGCGTCCGCTCCCGTCGAGAGACAGGCCGGGAGCGCGGCCGGGCAGGTCGCGCCCGGTGGTCGGGGTCCGCCCGTGGCGGACCAGCAGCACGAGGGTCGCGGGGCGGGCGGCGGGGGTGGCAGGGTCGCTCACGCCTCCAGGGTAGGCGCACCCGGGCGCCGACGCCCCGGTCCCTCCCCCGCGCCTCCGCGACCGGCGTGCCCGACAGGGTCGCCGCACCCCTCGCCATGGGATGTCCCGCAGGTCTAGCGTGGAGGCGTGAGCGAACACCCTCAGCCGGTCCCGTCGTCCTCATCGTCCCCGACCACCCCGTCGGCCGCTCCCGGTTCCGCCGCGGCGCCACCCGCCGGCGCTCCGGCGCCCCGCACGCTCGGCGAGCTGCGCGCCTCCGGTGCGGAGGCGCTCTCCCTGCGCGAGGAGATGCGACGGAACCTGCTGGCCGCGCTCGCCGCGGGACGCGATCCGTGGCCGGGCATGCACGGCCTGAGCACCACGGTCATCCCGCAGCTGGAGCGCGCCGTCATCGCCGGCCACGACCTCGTGCTGCTGGGCGAGCGCGGGCAGGGCAAGACCCGCCTGCTGCGCACCCTGGTGGGCCTGCTGGACGAATGGACACCCGCGATCGAGGGGTCCGAGCTGTCCGAGCACCCCTTCGCACCGGTGACGGCCGCCTCCCGCGCACGCATCGCGGCGGAGGGGGACGCGCTGCCGATCACGTGGAAGCACCGCTCCGAGCGGTACGTCGAGAAGCTCTCCACCCCGGACACCTCGGTGGCGGACATGATCGGCGACGTCGATCCGATGCGGGTCGCCGAGGGCCGCCGCCTCGGCGACCCGGAGACCATCCATTACGGCCTGGTCCCCCGCGCCCATCGCGGGATCGTCGCCCTCAACGAGCTGCCGGACCTCGCCGAGCGCATCCAGGTGGCTCTGCTGAACGTCATGGAGGAGCGCGACATCCAGATCCGCGGCTACGTGCTCCGCCTCCCCCTGGACGTGCTCGTGGTCGCCTCCGCGAACCCCGAGGACTACACCAACCGCGGCCGCATCATCACGCCGCTCAAGGATCGCTTCGGGGCGGAGATCCGCACCCACTACCCGATCGAGCTCGAGGACGAGATCGCTGTGGTCCGCCAGGAGGCCCAGCTGGTGGCCGAGGTGCCGCACGTCCTGCTGGAGATCCTGGCGCGGTACACCCGCGCGGTGCGCGAGTCCCCCGCGGTCAGCCGCACCTCCGGGGTCTCCGCCCGCTTCGCGATCGCCGGGGCCGAGACCGTCGCCGCCGCGGCGCGGCTGCGGGCCGCGGTCCGTCCCGGGGAGGAGGCGATCGCGCGCCCGGTCGACCTCGGGACCGTCGTGGACGTGCTGCGCGGCAAGGTGGAGTTCGACTCCGGCGAGGAGGGGCGCGAGCACGAGATCCTCGAGCACCTCCTGCGTGTGGCGACCGCCGAGGCCGTCCGTGAGCATCTCGCGGGAGTGGACCTCGCGCCGCTGGTCGACGCCTTCGACGGGGAGCGGACCCTCACCACCGGGGACCGCGTCACCGCGCAGGAGGTGCTGGACACCCTGCCCGCCCTCGATCCGCCGGACCTGTACGACCGGATCGCGCAGCGGGTGGGGGCGAGCACGCCCGGTGAGCGCGCCGGGGCGGTCGAGCTCGCCCTCGAGGGCCTGTATCTCGCCCGACGGCTGTCCAAGGACAGCGGTGACGGGGCGACGATCTATGGCTGAGCCCGAGTCCCCGACCCCGCGGGAGGGCCGCGCCGCCCGCTACGGCGCCTTCCGCGGCGGGCCCGACCCGCTCGCCCCGCCGCTGGATCTCTCCGCCGCGCTCGAGGCGATGGCCGACGACCTCCTGGAGGGCTACTCCGCCGACCAGGCCCTGCGCGAGCACCTGCGCCGCGGGGACGGGACCCGGCGAGGCCTCGACGATCTCGCCGGCCAGGTCCAGCGCCGCCGTCGCGAGCTGCTGGCGCGCCACGACCTGGGCGGCACCCTCGAGGAGGTCCGGCGGCTGCTGGACGAGGCGGTGCTCGCCGAGCGGGGGGAGCTCGCCCGGGACACCGAGCGGGACGCCACGGACCGGACGCTGCGCGAGATGCAGATCGAGAGCCTGCCGTCCTCGACCGCCGCGGCGGTCCGCGAGCTCGCGGACTACGACTGGGCCTCCGGCGACGCCCGCGCGAGATATGCGCAGATCACGGACCTGCTGGGCCGGGAGATGCTCGATGCGCGCTTCGCCGGGATGAAGCAGGCGCTGCAGGGGGCCACGGCCGAGGACCGCGAGGAGGTCACGCAGATGCTGCGCGACCTCAACGAGCTGCTCGAGGCGCACGCCCGCGGGGAGGACACCCCCGAGGACTTCGCGCGCTTCATGGAGCGTCACGGACAGGCCTTCCCCGAGGGCCCGCAGGACGTCGACGAGCTCATCGACGCCCTCGCCCGCCGTTCCGCCGCGGCGCAGCGGATGCTGCGCTCCATGACGGACCAGCAGCGGCAGGAGCTGATGGAGCTGTCCGCGCAGGCCTTCGGCTCCCCCGAGCTGATGCAGCAGCTCGCCCGCCTGGACTCCGGCCTGCAGGCTCTGCGTCCGGGCGAGGACTGGACCGGCTCCGAGACGTTCGAGGGCGAGCAGGGGCTGGGAATGGGGGCGGGCACCGAGGCGCTGCAGGACCTGGCGGAGCTGGATCGACTGGCCGAGCAGCTCTCGCAGGACTATGCCGGCTCCTCGCTCTCCGATCTGGACCTCGAGGCGATGGGCCGCCAGCTGGGCGAGGACGCCGCCGTGGACGCCCGGACCCTCGCCGCGCTGGAGCGGGCGCTGCGCGAGGGGGACCTGCTGCGCCGCGATGCTGACGGGACTCTGCGCCTGTCCCCCGCCGCGATGCGCCGGCTGGGCCGCTCGCTGCTGCGCGACGCCGCCCGTCGGCTCGCCGACCGCGGCGGGCAGCGCGACGCGCACCTCGCCGGGGCGGCCGGGGAGCTGACGGGGGCGCGGCGGCCCTGGGAGTTCGGCGACACCGAGCCGTGGGACGTGGGCCGCACCCTCACCAACGCGCTGACCCGCACCGCCGCGGCCGGCGCGGACCCGGGACCGCCCCTGCGCCTGCGCGTCGAGGACGTGGAGGTGCAGGAGACCGAGGCGCGCACCCGCTCGGCCGTGGCCCTGCTCGTGGACACCTCCTTCTCGATGGCCTCGGAAGGCCGCTGGGTCCCCATGAAGCGGACCGCCCTGGCGCTCCACCATCTCGTGGCCACCCGGTTCCGCGGGGACCGCCTGCGCCCGATCGCCTTCGGCCGCTGGGCCCAGGAGATGGACATCGAGGAGCTCACGGCGCTGCCGGCGATGTACGAGCAGGGCACCAACCTGCACCACGCGCTGCTGCTCGCCCTGCGCTTCTTCCGCCGCCACCCGACGATGACGCCGGTGCTGCTGGTGGTCACCGACGGCGAGCCGACGGCCCATCTGCTGCCCGGCGGAGAGCCGCTGTTCAGCTATCCGCCGCTGCCCGAGACGCTCGAGGCGACCGTGGCGGAGCTGGACCGGGCGGCGCGCCTGGGCGCTCAGGTCACCTTCTTCCGGCTGGGCGAGGATCCCGGCCTCGAGCAGTTCCTCGCCGCGATGGCGCGGCGGGTGGGAGGGAGCGTGGTGGCCCCGTCCCCCGAGGACCTGGGTTCCGCCGTGGTCGGCGAATACCTCCGGTCGCGGAGGACGGGGCCCGAGAGCAGAGGCTGATCGAGGTGCTGTGAGCTTGCGAACGGCAGGAGATCAGCCCGATGTGCAGAGCCTGGTCGAGGTTCAGCGGGTGGGGTCGATGAGGAGCTTTCCGCGCGCGGCGCCGTCACGGCTCGCGGCGAAGGCGTCGGCCGCCTCCGCGAGCGGGAGCACGCGGTCGATCTCGACCTCCAGGGTGCCGGCGGCGACCTTCTCCAGGAGCGTGCGCAGGCGGGCGCCGTCGGGACGCACCCACACCACGTGGCCGCCGCTCTCCCCCACCGAGTGGTCGGCGATCGAGACGTGGCGGCCGCCGTCGGCCAGCAGCTGCAGCGTCTGCTCGTGGACCCCGCCGACGAAGTCGGCGACCGCGCTCACACCCTCCGGGGCGATCTCGCGCACCCGCTCGACCAGACCGTCGCCGTAGAGCACCGGCGTGGCGCCGAGGGCGCGCAGCCGCTCGTGGTTCTGCTCCGAGGCGGTTCCGATCACGCGCGCCCCGATCTCGCGGGCGAGCTGCACGGCCAGGTGGCCGACGCCGCCGGAGGCGGCGTGGATGAGCAGGGTGTCCTCGGCGCCGAGCTGCAGGGTCTCCAGGCTGCGCAGGGCCGTGAGCCCCACCAGCGGCAGGCCGGCGGCGCTGTCGACGTCGACGCCCTCCGGGATCGCCGCCACCGAGGTGGCGGGCAGCGCGACGAGCTCGGCGAAGGTGCCGCCGTGGACGACGTCCTTGCGGCCGTAGGCGGCCACGCGGTCCCCCGGGGAGAACTCGGGGGTGTCGGGACCCACGGCCTCGACCACACCGGCCACGTCCCAGCCGGGGATCACCGGGAAGACGGCGTCGAGCAGGGGCTCGAGCGCGCCGGCCATGACCTTCCAGTCCACGGGGTTGACGGCCGCGCGCTCCACCCGGATCAGCACGGATCCGGGACCGACCCTGGGGGTGGGGGCATCGGTGAGCTCGAGGGTGCTGGGGTCTCCGTACTGGGCATAGGTCATCGCTCGCATGGTCGGCACAACGTCGCGCGCCGCCCCGGACTAGCCCGGCCGCGCGCGCCGGGGGGGGAAACAGACCGCGGCCGCTGGCCACTGGACCGCGCTCGCTGGGTCGCCACCCCGGCCCGCCCCCCCCGGCCCCCCCCCCCCCCCCCGCGCCGGAGGAGAACTCAGTCCGCGGCGGCGGGGGCGAACACCTGCTCCCAGTCCCTCGCCATGCTCACCACGACCCAGCCCAGCCGCTCGCCGATCGCGGTGATCGGCTCGGCGTCGGCGAAGGTGGCCGCGGTGCTGCGGTAGGCGACCTCGCGCTCGTCATCGTCGTGGTCGATGAGGACCGCGAGCCCGCCGTGCGGGGAGGCCTGTGCCCATTCGAGCATCTCGCGGTCGCCGCCGGAGTTGCCCACCGCGATGAGCGGCGCGCGACCGGTCTGGGACTGGATGTTCAGGATCTTCGCAGAGCCCTCGTTGGCCGGGCCCAGCAGCGCGATGGACCGGCGCAGATTCAGGCGGTCCTCGTCGTCGCGCGCGACCTCGTAGCCGATCATGGTGCCCACCACGAGCTCCGGCGGGACCCCGTACAGGCGAGGGCTCAGGCGGCGCACGAACTCGGTCCCGCCGCCGGTGACGATGCCGACGGTGACCTCATGCGCGCGCAGCTCGTCGATCAGCTCGAGCATCGGATGGTAGACGACCGTGGCGAGCGGCCCGCCGTGGACGGGGTGGCGGAACCGGGCGGCGAAGTCGTCGACCGCGGCCGCGAACTCCTCCGGGGACTGTCCGTCGAACAGCGCGGCGAGCGCACCGGCAACCGTCGCGAGCCCGATCTCGCCGATCGCGGCGGCATCGGAGGCGAGGACCGCGGCGAACTCCGGGCGCTCGGCGAGAGCGGGGTCGTGCGCCGCGCGCCGCCGGAGCACGTCGAGGAAGAAGAAGTACTGGACGTACTGCGGCTTCTCGCCCCACATGGTGCCGTCGTTGTCGAGATAGGCCACGCGGTCCTCGACCGGCACCCGGTCGATCCCGTCGAGGAAGGCGAGGATCGCGTCCCGCGTCGGGCCGGGACGCCAGGAGGGAAGGCGGGTGGTCATGGCTGCTCCTCGTCGGTGGCCGGGGACCACGCGCAGCGGAAGCCGACGTGGCTCATCCCGGTGTCGATCATCTGGGGGCGCCGCGCCGCTGGTCGGTAGCGCAGGCAGTAGGTGTCCGCGCACAGGTGGGAGCCGCCCTTGACGACCTTCCGGGGCACGCGGAACTGGGGCTGGGCGGGGTCGTAGCTGTCCTCGAGGGTGCCGCCGCGGGGATCGGCGGGCGCGCAGCACACGGAGGCCGCGGCGTCGGGATGACGGGCGCTCCACCAGTCCTCGGTCCACTCCCAGACGTTGCCGGCCATGTCGTGGAGGCCGTAGCCGTTGGCGGGGAAGGTGCCCACGGGCGAGGTCCGCTCGTAACCGGACTCGCCGGTGGAGCGCCAGGGGAAGTCGAGCCCGTCCCAGCTGTTGGCCATGATCCTCCCGTCCGGACGCGCCTCGTCGCCCCAGGTGAACGCCGCCCCCTCGAGTCCGCCGCGGGCGGCGAACTCCCATTCGGCCTCGGTGGGCAGGCGCGCCCCGACCCACCGGGCATAGGCGAGGGCGTCCTCGTGGCAGACATGGACCACGGGGTGGTCACCGCGCTCGGCGATCGTGGAGGGGAAGCCCTCCGGACGCGCCCAGCTGGCCCCCGGCTTCCACTCCCACCACTGGCTGAGGTGGCGCAGATCCACCGGGCCGGAGGTCGGGGTGAAGACCATCGAGCCGGGGACCCGCTGCTCGCGCGTGAGGCCCGGGAAGTCCTTCGGATCCAGCGGTCGCTGCGCCACCGTGCGATACCCGGTGTCCTCGACGAAGGCCGCGAACTGCGCGTTGGTGACCTGGTGACGATCGATGCCGAAGGGCGCGACCTTCACCGGGTGCGCGGGCGCCTCCTCCGGATAGTGGGCGTCGGAGCCCATCGTGAAGGTGCCGCCCTCGAGCGCGACCACGTCGTGGCCGCGGTGCCGTGTGTCCGTCATGGGGCCATCCCAGCACACTCGGAGGCGTCCAGGACCACCAGGTCGTGGCGGAGCAGGCGGCGCACGAACGCCGGGGCGCCGGGCCCCAGCGCGGCGATGGTCCGCTCCCCGTCGATCCGTCGGAAGAGCGCCAGCTCCGCGGCGTCGACGAAGAGCACCAGGTCGGTCTCGGTGTGGGCGCGGTTCAGCAGCGCGGCCGCGATGCCGGGCGGCAGGCGGTCCTTCTCCTGCACGGCGAGGGCGGTCGGGGACGGGATCGGTCGCGCCGCGGCGAGCTCCGGGTCGGTGGGGTCGGGCTGCTCGGCGCCGGGGTCGTCGGCCGCCGCGGCGAGCACCGTGTGGCGCAGCATCGTGCCGCGGAAGAGCTCGAGGGCCGCGTGCTGCTCCACCGCCGGCAGCTCGGCGATCCTCCGGCCGTGCGGCGTCTCGCTGATCGAGCCGCAGTCCGGGAGGTACGGGGCCTGGCGGGCCCAGCGCCGCATCCTCAGGCCCGCCCCCTCCAGCAGCTCGAGCAGCTGGGGCACCGAGTAGGCGCGGTCGCGGGGGTTCAGCAGGGCGTCGGCGAGGGCGTCGTCGTCCGCGAAGTCGCGGGTCCCGCGCAGCAGGGGGCTGATCGGGTGGCCCGGTGGGATCTCGCGCAGGGTGGCGACGAGATCGGCGATGTCCGCGGTCTCGGTGCTGACGCCGAGGCGGCGGCAGTAGTCCTGGAGGAGGTAGACGCCGGCGCGGCCGTAGGGGGCATAGACCATGAGGGTCACCGCCCCGCCGGGGGCGAGGACGCCGCGCAGGGCCTGCAGACCGGCTGCGGGATCGGCGAGGTGGTGCAGGACTCCGGTGCAGACGATGTGGTCGAACCGCGCACCGAGCGCGGCGACGTCCTCGATCGGCAGCCGGCGCAGCTCCAGGTTCGTCACCCCGTGTCGCGCGACGAGGCGTCGGGAGTGCTCGAGGGAGCGGGCGGAGACGTCGATGCCGACGACCTCCGCCGTGGGGTCGAGCAGGGCGTGGCGCACCGCCTGGCTGGTGCCACAGCCGGCGACCAGCACCCGATGGGTCTCCGGCACCGGTCGGGCGGGCCACAGCAGGTGGTGCGCCGCGCGTCGCTCGAGCGCGGAGCGCGGAGCCGCGGCGTCGAGGTTCGCCGGGGGCGGGTACGGATGGCGATCGTAGAACTGCGCGATCACGTCCGTCCGCTGATCGGCTGGGTCCCGACGCCGCAGCGACGAGCTCATGCGCTGCCGGCACCTGCCTTCAGCTTCTCCATCACCTTGTCGACGCTGAACGACGCCGGCTCCTGGCGCGGCGGGAACTCCTTGAGCGTCTCCAGCAGCTGGGCGACGTACATCTGTGCCGGGACCAGCAGGTACGCGTGGCTGATCATCCAGTCGTAGTAGGTGTTGGACGTGATGTCCGCCCGCTCGTAGGGATCGGTGCGCAGATTGAAGATCTTCGGGACGCGGAGCTCCGTGTACGGATCGATCCAGACCTGCAGCGTCCCGGGAGCGCGCTGCTCGAGGAAGACGATCTTCCAGTTGTCGTAGCGCAGCGCCGTGAGGTCACCGTCGTCCGAGCAGTAGAAGAAGTGGTTCCGCGCGCTCTTCTCCGACGCGCCGGTGATGTAGTCGAGCTGGTCGTACCCGTCCAGGTGGACCTTGAAGGTCGTCCCGTCGAGGTCGGCACCCTGCTTGAGCTGCTCGGCGATCTCGGTGTTCCCGGCTGCGGCCAGGAGGGTCACGAACCAGTCGTTGTGGCTGACGATGTCGTTGAGGACCACGCCGGCCTCGATCCTCTCCGGCCAGCGCACCATGCAGGGCACGCGATAGGCGCCCTCCCAGTTGGAGTCCTTCTCGTTGCGGAAGGGCGTCATGCCGGCATCGGGCCACGAGTTCATGTGCGGGCCGTTGTCGGTGGAGTACATGACGATCGTGTTGTCCGCGATGCCGAGCCGGTCCAGCTCGTCGAGCACCTGGCCGACGATCTCGTCGTGGTACAGCATCGTGTCGTGGTACTCGGACTGCCAGCGTCCGGCCCGTCCCTTGTCCTCTTCGCGGGTGTGCGTGCGGAAGTGCATGTGCGTGGTGTTGAACCAGGTGAAGAAGGGGGTGTCGGACTCGACCTGGCGACGCATGAAGTCGATGGTCGCGTCGCGGAACTCCTCGTCGCAGGTCTCCATCCGCTTCTTGGTCAGCGGGCCGGTGTTCTCGATCCGCTGGGTGCCGTCCCCGTTGGCCCAGGACTTCAGCACGCCGCGGGGTCCGAAGCGCTCCTTGAAGTTCGGGAACTCCTCCTCGGTCGGGTAGTCCGGGTCCTCGGGCTCCTCCTCGGCGTTGAGGTGGTAGAGGTTGCCGAAGAACTCGTCGAAGCCGTGCATGGTGGGCAGGTGCTCGTCGCGGTCGCCGAAGTGGTTCTTGCCGAACTGCCCGGTGGCGTAGCCCTCGGCCTTGAGCGCCGTCGCGATGGTGGGGTCCTCGGCCTGGTAGCCGATCGGGGCGCCCGGCATGCCGACCTTGGTCAGTCCGGTGCGGTAGGGGTTCTGGCCGCTGATGAAGGCGGCGCGGCCGGCGGTGCAGCTCTGCTCGCCGTAGTAGTCGGTGAACCGCGCGCCCTCGTCCGCGATCCGATCGATGTTCGGGGTGCGGTAGCCCATCAGGCCGTCGCTGTAGCAGCTGAGATTGCTGATACCGATGTCGTCGCCCCAGATGATCAGAATGTTCGGCTTGTCAGCCATGTGTTCTCTCCTCGAGCAGTTCTCGTGGTTAGCCGCGGCGTGCCGATGCCAGCGCGCGCCGACCCCGCCAGTATCCGAAGCGGAATCCGGCGAGGTATCCCCCGTTCCAGGTGAACGGAGGCATATCCGCCGATGACCTGGGACGATCCTACCTGGGGCCGCGGCCGCGCCGTCGCGGCGCGCACCCGCCCCCGGGACCCCGAGTGGGGGGCCTAGGATGGCGGTATGACCGTGTCACTGGACAATGTCGGCATCGTCGTCGAGGACCTGAGCGCCGCGATCGACTTCTTCCGCGCCCTCGGGCTCGAGCTCGAGGGCCGCACCGTCGTGGAGGGCGAGTGGGCCGGCCGTGTCACGGGCCTGGAGGGGCAGCGCTGCGAGATCGCGATGCTGCGCACGCCCGACGGGCACGGCCGTCTCGAGCTCACGTGCTTCCTCGACCCCGCGATCATCGCCGATCACCGGCGCGCCCCCGTCAACGCCCTGGGCTACCTGCGCGCCATGTTCCGCGTGGAGGATCTCGACGCGACCCTCGCGCGCCTCGATGAGCACGGCGCGGAGCTCGTGAGCGAGGAGGTGGTCCGCTACGGGGACGCCTACCGGCTGTGCTACGTGCGCGGCCCCGAGGGCATCCTCCTGGGCCTCGCCGAGGAGATCAGCTGATCGACGTGCTGCCGAGGGACGAGGCGGTAGGAGATCAGCCAGACGGCACCGCCTGATCGACGTGCTGCCGAGGGACGAGGCGGGAGGAGAACAGCCAGCAGGCGCCGGCTGAGGGGGCGCGTACGATCAGAAGGGAGCTGACCCTGGTTCCCCGACGATGGGAGCCCGGATGCCCGGCACCGCCTCACCCCGCCCGCTGTCCCCCGCGAGCCCGCTGCTCACCCTGGGACTGCTCGCCGAGTCCTCGATGGAGAACGAGCACCGGCTGCCGATCCATCCCCACCACCTCGAGCGGATCGACCCCGATCTCCGCGCCCGGATGATCGTCGAGCACGGCTACGGCGAGCGCTTCCAGCTCGCCGACGGCTACGTCGCCTCGCGGGTGGGTCGCGTCGCCGATCGCGCCACGGTGCTCCGCACGGCCGACATCCTGCTGCTCCCCAAGCCCCAGGCGGACGACGTCGCGGCGATCCCCGAGGGCAGGGTGCTGTGGGGCTGGCCGCACTGCGTGCAGGACCCGGCGATGACGCAGACGGCGATCGACCGCCGCCTCACCCTCATCGCCTTCGAGGCGATGCACCACTGGACGAGCCGCGGCGAGTTCGGCCTGCACGTCTTCCACCTGAACAACGAGCTCGCCGGCTACAGCTCCGTGCTCCATGCCCTGAGCCTCACCGGCATCACGGGCACCTACGGTCCGCGGCGGAGCGCCGTGGTCATCGGCTTCGGCGCGACGGCCCGCGGCGCGGTGACCGCTCTCGCCGCCCAGGGGATCCACGACATCCAGGTCCTCACGCAGCGCGACATCGGCGCGGTCAGCTCCCCGATCCACGGCGCGCACATCACCCACCTCCCCCTCGTCGATGGCGAGGCCCACCGCAGCACGGTGCCCACGGCGCGCGGCGAGGTCCCGCTCGCCACGTTCCTCGCCTCCCATGACATCGTCGTCAACTGCACCCTCCAGGACGTCGCCGCTCCCCTGACCTACCTCCGCACGGCGGATCTCGCGGGATTCGCCCCGGGCAGCCTGATCATCGACGTCTCCTGCGATGCGGGGATGGGCTTCGAGTGGGCGCGGCCCACCACCTTCGAGGACCCGATGTTCGTCGTCGGCGACGGCGTGCACCACTACGCGGTGGATCACAGCCCGTCCCATCTGTGGAACGCGGCCACCTGGGAGGTCAGCGCGGCCCTGCTTCCGTTCCTGCGCACGGTGATGGAGGGTCCCGCGGCGTGGGCCTCGAGCCCGACCGTCTCGCGGGCGATCGAGATCCGGGACGGCGTCGTCGAGAACCCGAGCATCCTGAGCTTCCAGGACCGGGAGGAGCTCTTCCCCCACGCACGACGCGGTGCGACTCAGGTCCTCGCGAGCGCCGAGCGCCGGCGGGCGTAGGCGCGCGCGGCGCGCATCCGGTCTCCGCAGCGGGTCGAGCACCACTGCCGACGCGCGTGGGTGCGCAGGTAGAAGCGCTCGCAGCCGTCCGCCCCGCAGAGGGCGAGCAGATCTCCCTCCTCCCCGGACAGCAGAGCCGCAGCATCCTCTGCCATCAGGGCCATGACGTGCTCGATGACCTGGGTGGCGGGATGGTCGGCGCCGCGGACGAATCCCGTCGCCGGCTCGTAGTGCAGGAGCAGGGTGCCGGGGGCGCTGGTCAGCGCACGGTTGAGAGCCTCGATCGCCCCCACCGACGGGGCGTGCGCGGTCGCGCGCGCGGCGAAGAGCTCCCGGAGGTCCGCGCGCAGCCGCACGATCCGACCACGGCAGTGCTCGAAGAGCTCGGCCCCGGGGTCGATGAGGTCGCGCTCGAGCAGCCAGGCGCGCAACGCCTCCGGGGTCTCGAGTTCATCCCTCGCTCCTCCGCGGCCTGTGCGGACCTCGCTGTCGACCAGGGCGAGGCTCGGGTGCTCCTGCACCCCGGGCACCTCGATGCGCTCTGACTCCTCCATGCCCTCACGGTAACAGTCCGCCGTTGCCGTGAGTCTCTGCTACGCTCACGTCACGTCAAACGTGCCACTTTGCCATGAGACATGGAGCTTCTGCATGCCGCTCGGACACCCCACGGGCTCTGCCCCGTTCGCCCTCTCCCTGCTCGCCACCGGCGGCACCGGCGTGGGAATGACCGCCCAGGAGGGACTGGCGGGCACCATCGCACTCGCCCGCACCGCGGATGCGAGGGGACTGCACCGGTTCTGGATGTCCGAGCATCACGCCATGGGCGCGACCTCCGTCTCCTCCCCGGCGCTCATGGTCGCCCGGCTCATCGCCGAGACAGCCCACCTGCGCCTGGGGGCGGGAGGGGTGATGCTCCCCAACCACGCGCCGCTGCTCGTCGCGGAGCAGTTCGGGATGCTCGACGCCCTGGCGCCCGGTCGCATCGACCTGGGCCTGGGCCGTGCACCCGGCACCGACGGCGCCACCGCGGCCGCGCTGCGGCAGGGCGCCGATGCGAACGACGGCTTCCCGCAGCAGGTCGCGGAGCTGCTCGGCTTCCTCGGCGACGAGTTCCCGCCCACGCACCCCTATCGCGCCGTCCATGCGGTCCCCGGGCCGTGGCAGGCGGAGCAGAACCGGGTCCCGGCCCCGACCACCGCGCCGGAGCTGTGGATGCTGGGCTCTTCACCCTATTCCGCACAGCTCGCCGCCCAGCTGGGCCGCCCCTACGCCTTCGCCCTGCAGTTCGGCGACGCGGACATCGACACCGCCCTGCGGATCTACCGCGAGCAGTTCCGCCCCTCGGCGGCGCTCTCCGCACCCCGCACCCTGGTCAGCGTGCCGGTGGCGATCAGCGAGGACCCGCTCGCCGCGCGGCGCCAGGCCTCGACCTCCGCGATGGCGATGCTGCGGATGTTCACGCGGAAGGGCTACCTCCTGCTGCCGCCCGAGGAGGTCGAGCCTATCCGGCCACGATCCAGGAGCAGCAGGTCCTCGACGCCTATGTCCACCGCAGCCTCCACGGCACCCCGGCCGCGGTCGCCGCCCGCCTCGAGGTCCTCCACGAGCGCACCGGTGTCGACGAGATGATGCTCGTCGTCAGCGGCCACTCCGCCGAGCTCGACCGGCGCGGCATCGAGCTGATCGCCGAGCACTACGGGCTGGACGCCCGCCCCACGGACCAGCCGGCGCAGGACCCGACGGGCAGCATGACCCCCGCGCGCTGATCCCGGCCCCACCCATCCTTCCCAACGAGCCCCACGCACCGACGAACCGGAGAACACCATGACCGCACCGCACCGCGCCCTCATCGTCATCGACGCCCAGCAGGAGTACTTCGACGGCCTGCTGCCGATCCAGCATCCCGACCGCGAGCGGTCGATCACCCGCATCGCAGCAGCGATCGAGACGGCGGAGGCCGCCGGGATCCCAGTCGTCCTGGTCCAGCACGAACTGCCGGAGGGGGCACCGGTCTTCGCCGCCGGCTCGTCGAGCGGGGCGAACCATCCCGAGGTCGCCGCCCACGAGGAGCGAGCCGCGCTGCGTGTGACGAAGCAGTTCTCGAGCGTCTTCGCCGGCACCGAGCTCGAGTCCTGGCTGCGCGAGCACGGCATCGACACCGTCACCCTCGTCGGCTACATGAACAACAACTGCGTGCTCGCCTCCGCCGCCGGCGCCGAGCCGCTCGGGTTCGCCGTCGAGGTGCTCTCGGACGCGACCGGGGCGATCGACATCGTCAACGACGCGGGCGGGGCGAGCGCCCGCCAGGTCCACGAGACGCTCATGGCGGTGCTGAACTCGAGCTGGGCTGCCGTCGCGGAGACCGCCGCCTGGGTCGCGGCCGTGGACTCCGGCGAGGCGCTCGCGGGCAGCGATCTGGTGACCTCGGCGGCGCAGGGACGCAGCACCCTCTGAGCGGGGCCCGCGCCGTAGCCTGGAGGGGAGCACCGCGCTCTCGCAGCGCGGACGTCCCCTTCGACGAAAGGCCACGGCATGACCTCGTCCCCTGAGACCGTCCTTCTCGTCGGCGCGACCGGATACGTCGGCCGGCACCTCGCCCAGCGCCTCCACGCCGAGGGCTTCCGCGTCCGGGCCGTGGTCCGCGAGCGGGGGCGCGCCGAGGCTCCCGGAGCCTACGACGCCCCCGGCCTCGCCGGACTCGTCGACGACTGGGTGATCGCGCCGCGCGGCGCCGCGGAGCTGGACAGCCGGGTCATGGACGGCGTGGACCGCGTGGTGTCCGCGCTCGGCGTGACGCGGCAGAAGGCGCTCCCGTGGGACATCGACTTCCTCATGAACCTGCGCTATCTCGAGCTGGCCGAGAAGGCGGAGGTGCGCTCCTTCCTCTATGTGGGCGTGATGAACATCGAGAAGGGCACCTCGGAGCTCATGCGGGCGAAGCACGCCTTCGTCGAGGCCCTCTCCCGCTCGCGGGTCACGCCCCAGATCGTGAATCCCTCCGGATATTTCTCCGACCTCACCGAGATCTACGACCTCGCCCGGCGCGGCGTGGTGGTGGGCCTGGGCGCCGGGGACGTGCGCCTGATGCCGATCCATGGCGCGGACCTCGCGGAGTTCTGCCTCGCCCGTCTGCGCAGCGGGGCGGGGACTTGGGACGTGGGCGGTCCGGAAGTGCTCACGTACCGGGACATCGCCCGGATTGCCTTCGACGCCGCCGGAAGGAAGGAGCGCTACCTGGGCGTGCCCCGGGCGGTCGCCCCCGCGGCCGTCTGGGCCTCGGACCGGGTGAGCCCCCGTGCGGGCTCCCTGACGCGGTTCTTCCTCGAGGGTGCCCTGACGGACTCCGTCGGCGAGCGGCACGGCTCGCGCACCCTCGCGGAGTACTACGCCTCGCTCGAGCGCTGAGGTGCACGCGGCCGGGTCCACCCCGGTCGCGCCGACACGATCCGGGCGGGCCGAACCGTGCGACGATATCGACGCCGGTCACCCCTCGTCCACGGAAAGCAGGCCCGCCCATGAGCTCCGCCCTCGGGGACGTCCTCCCGCTCGCGCTCGGCGTCGCGATCAGCCCGATCCCGATCATCGCCGCGATCCTCATGCTGCTCTCCCCGAAGGCGCGGACGACGAGCGTGGGCTTCCTGATCGGCTGGATCGCCGGGATCGTCGTCGCGATCTCGCTGTTCACGCTGCTGTCCTCGGTGCTTCCCGAGCAGGATCCCGACGCCGCGCAGCCGATCAAGGGGGTCATCCAGCTCCTCCTCGGCGCGCTGCTGTTCGTGATCGCCGCGAAGCAGTGGGGCAAGCGGCCTCAGGAGGGCGAGGAGGCTGCGCTGCCGACCTGGATGAAGGCCATCGACACCTTCACGCTCGGCAAGGCCCTCGGCCTCGGATTCCTGCTGTCCGCGGTGAACCCCAAGAACCTCATCATGGCCGCGGGCGCCGGTGTCACGGTGGGCTCTGCGAGTCTCTCCGCCGGCTCGACGATCACCGTCCTCGCCGTCTTCACCGTTCTCGCCGCCTCGACGGTGGCGGTGCCCGTGGTCGGCTATCTGCTCGCCGCCGACAGGCTCCGGGGTGTCCTGGACGCCCTGCGGACCTGGCTCGCCCGGGAGAACGCCGTCATCATGGCCGTCCTGCTCCTGGTCATCGGCATCTCGATGATCGGCAAGGGCATCGGCAGCTTCTGACGGGTCGGAGCCCGGCCTCACCCCAGGTCGAAGCGCATCCGCGGCAGCATCCTGCCCGGGATCGAGCCGCTCTCCGCGCGCCCGACGGTGACCGCGCCGTGCTTCGCGTAGAAGCTCTCGGCGCCCGGATCGGCGTCCAGGCCGAGGTATCGCATCCCGCTGCCTGCGGCCCGGCGCAGCACATCGTCCAGCAGCGCGGCGCCCAGACCCTCGCCGATCCACGGCGGATCGACGAACAGCGCCTCCAGCTCCCCCTCGGGCGGCGCGCCGTCGAGTCGGGAGAATCCCGCGAGGTGCCCGTCCAGGACGGCGACCCGCACCGCTCCGGAGGCGCACTGCTCCGCGGTGAGGGTGAGCTCCTCGCGACAGGCCGCGAGGAACTCCGGCGAGTACCCCCAGTGCCCCTTGGACCGCAGTGCGAGGGCGGAGATCAGCGGCGCCTCCTCGGCCCGCGCCGCGCGCAGGACGATGCGCTCGCGCGGCGCGCCCGTCGGCCTCATGACGAGCGGGGCTCGAAGACGACGTGCACCACGCCGGACTCGGCGACCTCGCTGCGCATCTCGCGCCCCTCCTCGAATCCGCGCAGGTCCTGCCAGATGCTCTCCCCGCGACCCAGCAGGATCGGCACGATCGCGACGTGCAGCCGGTCCACCAGGCCCGCGCGGAGGAAGTTCTTCACCACACGGGCGCCGCCGCCGATGCGCACGTCGAGCTCGCCGGCCGCCTCCTGCGCCCGGGCGAGCGTCTCCTGGGGCGAGGCGCTGAGGAAGTGGTAGGTGGTCCCGCCCTCCATCGCGAGGCTCTCCCGCTCCCGGTGCGTGAGGACGAAGACCGGCACACCGAACGGCGGATTCGGCCCCCACCAGCCCTGCCAGTCGGAGTCCTCCGGATGCGCATGGAAGCCGAACATCCCGGCGCCGAGGATCTCGGCGCCGATCCCGTGGGACTCCGCCTTGATATGGGCGTCGTCGAGTCCCGTGGTGCCGCCCTCGTGGCCGAGGCGCAGCTGGAACGTGCGGGTCGCGGTGTACGCCGCGGTCAGCCGCTCCCAGTCCGCGCCGAACGGGTCCTCCGGCGTCTGGTCCGTGGTGGTCATGTACCCGTCCAGCGACACGTTCAGATCCACCCGCGTGATCCCCATCGTCCACACCCCTCCAGTGATTGCACTGTGCAACCAGTACGCTAGAGCGCGGACGGAGACCGGTCAAGAGATCCACCTCGGGAGGAACGATGCAGCCCCGCTCCGGATGCGCGATCAACGCCGCGGTCGAAGCGCTCGGCGACTCCTGGTCGATGCTGATCCTGCGCGACATGATCTTCGGCGACCGCCGTTACTTCCGCGAGCTCCTCGACGGCTCGATCGAGGGGATCGCCTCGAACATCCTCGCCAGCCGCCTCAAGAAGCTGGTGGCCGCGGGTCTGCTGACGAAGGCCGAGGTACGGCGCGGACAGCGCGCCCGGTACAGCCTCACCGAGGCCGGCATCCAGACCGTCCCGATCCTCGTCGCGCTCGGCACCTGGGGCCTCGCGTGGCGGGAGGGCACGCCGGAGCTGCGCGCGCGCCAGGAGCTGCTGTGCGATGCCGGGCCGGAGTTCGTCGCGGAGCTGATGGACGAGCTGCGCGTCCGGCATCTCGGCGCCCCGGCGCCGGAGCGCAGCAGGCCAGCTCCGCTCCACCGTCTCGAGAGGGCCCACCGGCGCGCAGCCGATAACACCGAGAGAGGCTGACGGCCACCCCGTCAGCAGGCTCCTCGCGACGAGCACCGCTTCGTACGATCGCCGCGTGACCGATTCGCGCCCCGCCCCGTCGACCGCGCCCCGGCACGAGGCGACCCCTGCCCTCACCGGGCGGCCGATCCGGGTGCTCATGCTCTGGGCGCTCTCGCTGCTGGTGCTCGCCACCCTCGCCACGGTCGCGCAGGACCAGCTGGGCGTGCCCGGGGAGCTGCTCTCCCTGGTGATGCTCGCCCCCGCGCTGGCCTGTGCGGTGGTGCTCGTGCGGCCGTCCTGGATGCCGGAGCCCTGGAGGGCCGCGGCGGTGCCCGCGGTCCTGCGGGCGTCGCTGCTCGCCGTGGCGGCGACGGCCGTGTTCCTGGCGGTGCTCGCGATCCTGACGGGCCGTGCGCCGTCCTGGCCTCCCGCGACGAGCACGGCGCCGGCCGTCCTGCTCCTCGCCCAGGCCCTCGGGGCGCTCGCGGAGGAGATCGGGTGGCGCGGGCTCGTCCAGCGCTGCGGCGAGCAGCTCGCCCGGCCCGCCGTGGTCTCCGCGATCGCCGGGTTCGTCTTCGGTGCGACGCACCTGGGCTACTGGGGGCTCGGGGTGTTGCCCGTGCTGACGTTCGCGGTGACCGCGATGCTCATGAGCCTGACGATCACCACGATCTACGTGGGCTCCTTCTGGCAGCGGATGCTGCCGGCCACGCTGGTCCACCTCGGCGTCAACCTCGCCGGCGCCTCCCTGGCCCCGCCGGAGGAGCCGCTGATGACGTCCCCCGCCGCCCTCGCCGCGGCGGCCGCGATGCTCGCCGCGGCCCTCGCCGGCCGGGCCGCCCTGTCGCTCCTGTCCCAGCGGGCGCGGTGATCAGGACTTCTGCCGCAGTCGAAACCATGGCCTCGCACCCTCCACTCTGGTCGACTGGGTCATGCGCATCGAACGGATCGTCCCCGTCCTCACCGTCGCCGATCTCCCGACGGCGGTCCGCCAGCACACCGAGATCCTCGGGCTCGAGATCGTGATGGACCATGGCTGGATCGTGACCCTCGCGGACGGCGCGGGCCACCAGCTGAGCCTCATGACAGAGGACGCCTCGGCCGCCTGTTGCCGCGGATCTCTCCGTCTTCGTCGACGACGTCCGCGCCGCGCACGAGGCGGCCGCCTCTGCGGGCGTCGAGATCGTGCACCCGCTGACCGCCGAGGATTGGGGCGTGACCCGCTTCCTCTACCGCGATGCCTCGGGGCGAGTGGTCAACGTCGGCTCTCACACCTGAGCGCGGAGGTCACCGGCTCGCGATGACGAGGGCCCCGGGGGTCTCGTCATCGGGGCGCAGCACCGTCTCCTGCGCCACCCGGAAGCCGCCGTCGCGCAGCCAGGCCGAGAAGGTGCTCACCGGTCGGCGATGGGAGTCGATGCTGATGGACCGTCCGGTGTAGCCCGTCGACCGGTGCTCGATGCCCTCGCCGACGGGGAAGCCGAGGAGCACGTGCCCGCCGGGGCGCAGGACGCGGTGGAACTCGGCGATCACATCCGGCATGACGTCGTCGGGGATGTGGACCGTCGACCAGAACGCGACGATGCCGGCCACCGAGCAGGCCTCCAGCTCGAGGCTGGTCATGGTCCCGACCTCGAAGCGCAGCTGCGGGTGGTCGCGTCGAGCGATCGAGACCATCGCCGGCGAGAGATCGATCCCGAAGGCCTCGGCACCGAGATCATGGAGATACCGGGTCACGTATCCGGTTCCGCAGCCGATGTCGGCGACCGGACCGCCGCCGTCCTGCGCCACGAGCTGCGCGATCACCTCCAGCGGGGCCCGCAGGGCCGGGCGGTCCTCGAGCAGCCCTCGCACCTGCTCGGCGTATCCCTCGGCGTCGAGGTCGTAGGACGCCCTGGTCCTCTCCAGCCAGGCGCTTCCGTTCTCACGATTCATCGAGCACCGCGATCCCTCGGCGGCCGCTCGCGCGAGAGCATGTGGTCGGCGAGCGCGGGCACGACGGTGTCCCACACCGGTGGCGGCGGCGCCTCGTGCCCCATGCCGTCGGTCCGCAGCAGGACGGCGTGCGGGATCATCCGGACGAGCGCCTCCCCGTGGTCGAGCGGGAGCAGCGGGTCCGTGGCGCTGTGGAGGACGAGCGTGGGCGCCACAATCCGTGACGGATCCGCTGCGGTGCCGTCCTCCAGGAGGACGTGGTTCGTCATCGCTGATTCCAGGGACCGGCTGCGGGCGATCTCCGTGGCGGCGATCGATCGCAGGCGCTCCTCGTCGACGCCGAACGAGCCGGCGTAGGGCCGCTCTGCGGCCACACGGTGCTCGAGGACCGCGGCGGCATCACCCCAGTCCTCGACGGCGGGGACCGCCTCCTCCTCGGCGGCGAGGCACGGGTCCGGCGGCGACAGCGCTCCGGTGTCCCCGCCGGCGGGCGAGGACTCGATGAGGGTGAGCGTGAGCACCCGAGATACCGCGTGGACGGCGAGGTGCTGGGCGATCCCTCCGCCCATCGACAGACCCACCAGGTGCACGGCGTCGAGGCCGAGGGCGTCGAGGATCCGCAGCGGGTCGCTCGCCATATCGCTGCCTGTGTAGCCGGGGCGGCCCGGCGGGCTCGTGGTGGACTGCCCGGTGTCCCGCTGGTCGTAGCGGAGGACGTGCAGGCCCTCCGCGGCGAGCAGGGCGCAGAAGTCCGGGGTCCACCAGTCCATCGACTGCGTGGCGCCGGCGATGTGCAGCACCGCGGGATCGCCCCGGTCACCGACCTCGTCGACCACCAGGGAGACGTCGTCGACCTCGACGGTTCTCACCCTCTCGAGTGTTCCCCGCCGGATGGGGGAGGTCAATGGGGCGCAGATCGCCGACCGACAGAAGCAGTCAGCGGCCCAGCGCCATGTGCAGGATCGGATACGGGCGTCCGTCACCGTCGAGAGGACTCCGGCCGACCACCGCGAACCCGGCACGCCGGTAGAAGCGCAGCGCCTGCTCGTTCTGCTCATTGACGTCGACGCGCGTCACCCCGTCCGCGGCGAGCACCTGGCGCAGCAGCTGCCACCCGATGCCGCGGCCACGATGCGCCGCGTCGACGAACAGCATCTCCAGCGCGCCATCGGCCGTCCCGGCGAATCCGACCGGGGTTCCGCCGCGGTCCGCGACCCAGAGCGCCACCTGCGGCAGATAGTCCGCCGCGAGGCGCTCCTGGATCTCCTCCCGATGCTCTGCGGCGAGGAACCCGTGCGTCGCGTCGACGGAGGTCCGCCACACCTCGACGAGCCGCGGATACTCCGGTGCACCCACGGATCGCCGGATCACCAGGTCGCCGCTCATGGATCGGATCCTACGCGGCGACCGGACGCCCCCGGCATCGACTCAGGCGCGAGTGTCGTGCTCCTCGCGTCGGGCCTGGACCTCGTCCATGTTCTCCTGCGCCCAGGAGCGGACCTGCTGCATGAGCAGGTGGAGGGAGAGGCCGAGGTCCGTCAGCGCGTAGTGGACGGTCACGGGCACCGTGGGCGTGACCGTGCGGGTGACGAGCCCGTCGCGCTCCAGGGACCGCAGCGTCTGGGTGAGCATCTTCTGGCTGACGCCGGCGATGGTCCGCGCCAGCTCCGAATAGCGTCGCGGTTCCGGGTCCTCCTCGCCGTCGCCGCCGAGCGCACACAGGACCAGGACCACCCACTTGTCGGAGATCCGATCCAGCAGGGCCCGGCTCGGACATCCGGCGAGGAATGCGTTGTACCGGGCCCCGGCCTCATCGCGCCTCGCGGCGGCGGTGGTGGTCGCCATGCTGGTCTCTTCTCTCGTGCGTTACGCACTTCGAGGTGCGTACTTCCCGATGGAGTGCTGCTCTCCAAGGATGGTGCACACGGTGGCGCTCCGCCACCGCACCACCACGAGAAGGGCGAGAGATGACCACCACCACGCTTCCCGGCGGGACCTGGATGCTCGGCGACCGCACGGTGACCCGCTTCGGATACGGCGCGATGCAGCTGGCCGGCCCCGGGGCGATGGGCCCACCCGCCCGACGCGACGAGGCGATCGCGGTCCTGCGCGCCGTGGTCGAGCAGGGCATCACGCACATCGACACCAGCGATGCCTACGGACCGCGGATCACGAACCAGCTCCTGCGCGAGGCGCTGCATCCCTACCCGGACTCACTCGTCCTGTCGACGAAGGTCGGAGCGGTCCGCGATGCGGAGGGCGGCTGGCCCCCGGCCCGGGATCCCGAGTCCCTGAGGAGGCAGGTGCACGAGAACCTCGAGTCCCTCCAGACGGACGCCCTGGACCTGGTGAACCTGCGGATGGGCGACGCATCGGGCCCCCGGCCGGACTCCCTCGCCGAGGCCTTCGAGACCCTCGCCGGCCTCCGGCGGCAGGGCCTGATCCGCGAGCTCGGCCTCAGCAACGTGACCGCCGACCAGGTCACCGAGGCGCGGAGCATCGCCCCGGTGGTCTGCGTGCAGAACATGTACAACCTGGCCCACCGCCAGGACGACGCGCTCGTCGACGAGCTCGCCGCCGACGCCATCGCCTACGTCCCGTTCTTCCCGCTCGGCGGCTTCACCCCGCTCCAGGCGGAGGCGCTGACCTCGGTGGCGGCGCGGACGGGAGCGACGAGGATGGCGGTGGCGCTGGCCTGGCTCCTGCAGCGCTCGGAGAACATCCTGCTGATCCCGGGCACCTCACAGGCGGCGCACCTGCGGGAGAACATCGCCGGCGCCGCGCTGCACCTGACGGCGGAGGACATCGCGGAGCTGGATGACATCGGCGCCTGACGGCGCTGTGCTCGAGGTGGTTCCTGAGCAAGAATGAGGCGCTCCGACGCATCCCGGGGAGAGGAGTCCGCGCCGTGCCCGTTCTCGAGCAGTCGATGGAACGGTGGGGGCTCTCGCCGGCCGATGGCGCACAGCCGCGCGAAGCGCGCTCACCGGCGTCCGTCCACCACGTCCTGGGGCGGCACGGCCGCGCGGTCCTCAAGGTGACCTCGTCGGCCGCCGGCGGGGCCGCGGTGCGGGCGGCGCGCCGCGAGCTCGCGTTCTATACCGAGATCGCCCCCGGCCTCCCGCACGTGGCGCCGCGCCTCCTGGAGGCGACCGAAGGGTCCGACGGCACCGCCCTGCTGATCGAGGCCGCCGGCCGGGTCCTGCCCGTCGAGGACTGGGACACCGAGCGCTGGTCGCTTCTGGCCGAGACGATGCACCAGGTGCACGCGGCAACGCCGACGCTGCACGAGGAGCTCGCGCCGTCTCACCCCCTGGAGGAGGTGCTCACCGTCCCCGACTGTGACGGGAGCACCGCGTTCTGGCGCGACCTCTCCCCCGCGCTCGACGAGGTGCTCGCGGCGGTACGGGAATCCGTGCCTCCCCTGCTGGACCGTGGCGCCTTCGTCCACGGGGACCTGCACCTGGACAACGTCCTCGCCTCGGGCGACGACCTGCGGATCGTGGACTGGCAGCAGTGCGGCGCCGGCTCGGCGGCCGCGGACCTCGCCTTCGTCGACGTCCGGCTCGCCCCGGCAGGGCGGGCGGCACCGGACGCCTTCCTCGCCGCCTACGCCGCCGCGGGCGGCGAAGACCTCTCCAAGCTGCGACGGGCGACCGCGCTCATCGAGCTTGCGACGTACCTGCTGGTGTGGCCGCCGTTCGCGGCGTACAACGGCCGCGAGGGCGTCGCCAGGGTCCGGCGCCGCACGGCGGACCTGGCACGGTGGGCGCTCACCGAGTGATGAGGTGACTCGCCGGCTCCTGCTCGGACGCCCGGCCGGGACGACGCGGGGGCACTCCGGCCGAAGAGCTCGACGCCGTCGGCCTCGAGGGAGCTCAGGAGGCGTCGGCGCTCGCCGCGGCCGCGCGAGCGAGCCATGCCGGAGTGCGTCCCGGGCGCTGAGGCGGGATCAGCTCGCCCGCCTCGCAGCAGGAGACGAGCTGATGCGCGCGGCGCTCCCGGGTGGCATCCCGCTTTGCGGACATGATCCAGTGCCGCGCCGCCTTGCGGTAGCCGGGCGTCGCCTGCGCGAGGAAGGCGAGCGCGCCGGGCGAGGCATCGAGGATCTGCTGCAGATCGGGCGCGAGCTCGGCCTCGGGGTTCTCGTGGGAGTAGGTGCCCGTGCGGTCCTCGCTGCGGCTCTCGAAGGCCGCGATCCCCGCCGGGTGCATCCGGCCCTCCGCCCTCAGGCGCTCGACGTGCGCGATGTTCACCCGCGACCAGGTGCTGCGGGCCCTGCGCGGCGACCAGCGCTGGCGGCGCGAGTCGGCATCGATCCGCTGTGAGACGGAGTCGATCCATCCGAAGCAGATCGCTTCGGGGACGGCATCGGCCCAGGTGAGTCCCCGCTCCTCGACGTGCGCGAGCCGGAGCCCCATCCACAGCTCGCTCGCGGAGTCGTGGTGGAGCTCGAGCCATCGGCGGAACTCCGCGGCATCGCGGAAGAAGAGCGCGGGGCGCTCCGTCGTGCCGCCCGGGGTGCCGGGATCGTCGGACATGCGCCCAGTGTACGGAGCGCCGGCTGCTGTCACCGCGGCGGCGTCGCGGTCTCCGGCAGACCGAACCGCGCGAACAGCCGCGGGTCGAAGAAGGCGACGACATGGGCGACGCCGGTGGGCGTCACGGTGAGCACCTGCAGGTTGAAGGCTCGGTGCACGCCGTGCTCGTCCGGCATGTAGAGGGCGAAGGCCGGCTGGCCGTTGGCTGCGACGGGCACAAGGTGGTGGTCCCCCGGCCCCTGCGCCGGGCTCTGGGCATCGACCATCGCACCGATCTCCGCGGCACCGCGGAACCACTCGGGGTACGGCGGCATCTCGTAGACGGCGTCCTCGGTGAGGACTGCGACGAGCCCCGGGATGTCGTTGGCGCGCATCGCGGTCTCGAAACGTTCGAGGATCTCCCGCTCCGTGCCGGGTTCCACCTCCCCCACCTCGTCCTCCGTCGGCGCCTCCTGCGCGATCCGTGTCCGCGCCCGCTGCAGGAGGCTGTTGACCGCCTGGGGCGAGGTCTCGAGCATGGCGGCGACGTCCGCGGCGCTGAAGACGAGCACGTCCCGCAGCAGGAGCACGGCGCGCTGGCGCGGTGGGAGCATCTGCAGCGCCACGATGAACGCGAGGCGCACGCTATCGCGCCGGGTGACCGCGACCGCCGGGTCGCGCGCCTCATCGCCCAGCACCCCGAGGGCGCCGTCGGGCGCCGGCTCCGCCCAGGGCAGCTCAGGCCACGCCGCCAGGTCCGCGGCCGGATCCGCGGCGGGCCCTCCCAGCCCGGTGGGCATCGCGCGCCGGCCCCGGTTCTCCACCGCGCGCAGGCAGCAGTTGGTGGCGATCCGGTGCAGCCAGGTCCGGATCGAGGACCGCTCCTCGAAGCCGTCGTAGCTGCGCCAGGCACGCAGCAGGGTCTCCTGGACGGCGTCCTCGGCATCGTGGATCGAGGCCAGCATCCGGTAGCAGTGGGCCAGCAGCTCGGACCGGTAGGGCCGGACCCTGCCGGTGAAGTCGTCGAAGCCGATCGTCATGAGGCCCTCACGCTCCTGTCGGTCCGGTCCGCGGGCGCCGGCGCCGCGGGAGGCGTGCGAAGAAGGGTCACGGCGCACAGTACTCCGAGCGCCGCCACGGCGGCGAGGACGGCGAGCGCGACAGCGAGACCGTCGGTCAGCGCGGAGATCGTCGGGACACCGTCCGCGGCGCGGGTCGCGACCCCCGTCACGATGGCCGCGGCGAGCGCCGCACCCAGGGTGGTCCCCACCGCGAAGCTGGTCTCCGCGAGGCCGGCTGCCAGCCCCGAATCCCGCGCATCCACCCCGTTCAGCGCGGCGATCTGTCCGGCGACGAAGGCTGCGCCCGTCCCCGCACCGAACACGATCAGACCGGCCAGCAGGTCCTCGACGAGACTCCCGCCGACGGTCAGGCGGCTGAGCATCAGGCAGGAGATCGTCAGCATGATCATGCCGAGCGAGGCCACGAGCCGGACGCCCGTGCGCGAGACGAGGTGCTGCCCGAGCGCCACCCCGAGCACCGAGGTGACCGTCATGATCACCATCGACAGGCCGAACTGCAGCGCCGTGAAGCCCAGCACCTGCTGGGCGTAGAGCGTCACCACGAGCAGGAGCCCGTCGACGGCGATCCCTGCGATCACGATCACCAGATTGCCGCCGAGGACGGTGCCTGCGGAGAAGATCCTGGGCGGGACCAGGGGCGCCGTACCGCGAAGCTCGATGAGCACGAACAGCGCCCCGGCGATCGCCGCGCCGATGGCGCATCCCATGGAGGTCGCATCGATCCCGTGCCCGGCGAGGCGGAACACCGCCAGGAGAGCGAGGACCAGCGCGGCGGTCGCCGTCAGCGCTCCTGGCAGGTCGAGCGGCTGCGTGGTCCGCGCCCCGTGCGGCAGCAGCGCCGGGCTCAGCAGCAGGACCACCACGCACACCGGGACGTTGGTGAGGAAGATCCAGGACCATCCGGCCCATTCGGTGAGCGCGCCGCCCGCCAACAGGCCGACGGTCGCCCCGGTCCCGCCCAGGCCTCCCCAGATGCCCAGCGCTCGGTGGCGATCCGGGCCGTCCGGGAACGCCTGCATGAGCACGGACATCCCCGCCGGGGTCATGACGGCGGCACCCACGCCCTGGGCGATGCGCGCGGCGATCAGCGCCTCCGCGGAGCCGGCCAGACCGCAGGCCAGGGACGCGGCGGCGAAGGCCGCGGTGGAGAGCAGGAAGGTGCGGCGAGCGCCCAGATGGTCCGCGAGCCGTCCGCCCAGCAGCAGGAGGCCGCCGATCGAGACGCCGTAGGCGGTGATCACCCATTGGATGCCCTCGGGCGCGAATCCCAGGTCGCGGGCGATGGCGGGCAGCGCCGTGTAGACGCTGGTCGAGTCGAGCACCGCCATGAACATCGCCGAGCACACGATGCTCAGGACCCACCATCGGCGTGATGTGCTCGCCGGTCGTCTCCGCTCCTCGGTCATCATGGCTGTCCCTCTCCGGCCCGCGAAGGACGCGGGCCTGGCTCGTCGTCGGGTCCTCTCCCCAGGAGTGATCCGCGAGACGGCGGGAACTCATCGGTCGGGTCGGGACGAGCGCGAGCACAGCGCGGACGTCAGGCGCGCGAGGGCGCGGTGCGCGCCGCGGAGCGCCGGGGATCCGACCGCCTTCGCCCGATCATCCTGGTCGGCGTCGCCGCGCTCGGCGCCCCGGCACTCCTCATCGACGGGGAGGCTGTCGCCGTGCTCTCCAGACAGTTCGCTCGGTGGATCGCCGGCGCGAACCGCCCTGCCCTCGCGGGCGCGGAGGACGCGGCCGCGGGACGCCGAGCCGTCCGTAGAGGCTGCCCCCGGGCCGGAGGGCCTGGCTCAGAGGGTCCTCGCCGCGACGGATCTCGTCGATGGTCTCCCTCACCCAGAGCGGCAGGAGGAAGCGCGGCAACCAGAACATCCCGATGAGCCCGATCATCGCGGAGGCGACGAGAATGCCGAAGAGCAGCAGATAGACGATGCCGAGCAGCAGAGGTCCGTCGAGGGCCGCATCGAGCAGCGCGCGCATCAGCAGCACGTCGGCGAAGGCGATCCCGAGGTACAGTCCGGCCAGACCGGGCCAGCCCGGGAAGAAGGACTTCAGCGCCAGCCAGGACACGTACGTCCCCCGGTAGGCCATGATCCCGGACACGAGGAGGACGGCGCTCATGGCGCCCAGGAGCGTCGTCCCCAGCCAGTCAGCCACGAGATCTCCTCTCGCGTCGCGGTCCGTGCGCGTCCGGCGCCACCGCCCACACCATCACCACGGCGAGCACAGCGACCGCCAGCGGCCCGACGGCCATCCCGCCCAGGGTCCGGGGAAGCGCATCGCGGATCCAGCCGGTGTCCGTCCATCCGGACGCCAACCCTTCGCCCCAGGTCAGCACCGTGACTCCCACGCACACGAGCGCGACGAGGCCCACCACGGCGGTGATCCCGATCTTCCTCCACGCGATCCTCACCGCCGGGGACCCCGGGGCGCGAGACGGCTCCACCGTCCGTCCGCTGTGCTTCTCGACGGCGCCGACGACGCCCCGGGAGCGCGCCCGGAGCCGGGAGAGGTCGAAGCGGATCGGCCCGCTGCCCGAGCCGGTGTCGCGGATCCCGACCTCGAGTTCGCCCGTGCTCCGGTTCCACACCAGGCTCTCCACCTGCCCCCATTCGATGACATGCGGATCGCGCTCGGCGAAGGTGCGGTGCAGGCCGCGCTCGTCGACGACGAGCCCCCACGGGGCCTGCTGCGTCCGGCGACGGCGGCCGACGAGGCGGAGGCACCAGAGTCCCGCCAGGATCGGTCCCGAGAGCAGCATCGCCATCTCGATCGTGGTCCCCCGATCGATGTGCTCGAGGGTGGTCTGCTGTGCCAGGATCGCGTACCCACCGACGGCGTTCAGGGCGATGGCCTGCACGGTCGCCAGCACTCCGCAGACGACGACCGTCAGGAACGCCAGCTCGAAGGCGAAGGAGCTCAGTGCTCCTGCGCCCGTGGTCCCCGAGTACTTCGCCATGGACTGCTCCCCACCCCTGTCGTCGAGACGCCCGCAGCCTCGCTGCCACCACCCCTCGTGGGCACGGCGTCGCCGCACATCGTCCCAGATCGACGCGGCGACTCGGACCTCCGCGCTCCGAGGCCCGGCGAGGGGCGGAGGGATCAGGAGCGAGGACCGCTCGCGGCGAGGACGGCGGCGAGGCCCTGCTGCAGGTCCCGCACGAAGAACCGGGGCACCTCGAGCGACGGGAAATGGCCGCCGCGCTCGGGCGTCTCCCAGTGGACGATGTCCCGGTACCGCTCCTGCGCCCACGGGCGCGGACACCGCTCGATGTCGCGGGGGTAGGTGGTGATGGCCGACGGGACGTCGACCCGGAGCTCGGGGTCGTAGGCGTTCACCCCGCCATGGCTCTCGGCGTAGATGCGGGCCGCGGACGCCCCGGTCCGCGTCAGCCAGTACAGGGTCACGTCGTCGAGGAGCCGGTCCCGGGAGATGGTCTCGAACGGGCTGTCCGCGGTGTCGGTCCACTCCGCGAACTTGTCCAGGATCCAGGCGAGCAGACCCACCGGGGAGTCGACGAGCGCGTACCCGATGGTCTGGGGCCGCGTCGCCTGCTGCTTCGCGTACGCCGCGCGGTACGTCCAGAAATCGGCGGTCCCCTGGGCCCAGGCGCGCTCCGTCGCCGTCAGGGAGTCCATCGACAGGCCGGGCGGCGCCTGCGCCACCGTGGTGTGGATGCCGATCACCTGCTCCGGGAACCTGCCGCCCAGGACGGTGGTGATCACACCGCCCCAGTCCCCGCCGTGGGCGAGGAACCGGGGGTAGCCGAGCCGTCCCATCAGCTCCACCCAGGCCGCGGCGATCCTCCCGACGCCCCACCCTGTGCCGGCGGGACGGTCGCTGTACCCGAAGCCCGGCAGCGAGGGCGCCACGACGTGGAACGCGGGCGCGGAGGGGTCCGACGGCTCCGCCAGCTCGTCGACCACGTCGACGAACTCCGCGACGCTGCCCGGCCAGCCGTGCGTGAGGAGCAGCGCGGTGGCGTCGGGGCGCGAGGACCGTCGGTGCAGAAAGTGGATCCCCAGACCGTCGATGGTGGTGCGGAACTGCCCGATGCTCTCGAGCCGCTGCTCGAAGGCGCGCCAGTCGTAGCCGGTGCGCCAGTGGTCCACCAGATCCACCAGATCGGCGAGGGGCACGCCCTGGTCCCACCGACGGGGGTCGGGCGCGGGGCGGTGGCAGGTCTCCGCCTCCGGCAGCCGCGCCGCGGCCAGCCGGGCCCGCAGATCCTCGAGCTCGGCGTCGGCGACGTGCGCGACGAAGGGGTGCACTGTGCTGTCTGGTCGAGACATGGGACGTCCTCGTCGTCGCGGAACCGGCCGTGGCGAAGCTAGCAGGCCCCGAGGGGTCCCACCACCCCCTTCCACGGATCCGCGATCACGTGCCGCTGCGTCGTCTGCCTGTCATCTCCTCGCCAGTCCCCCGTCACCGTCGCAGGGTTCACTGACGACCATGCATCACTCCGCCGCCCCGAACCGTCGCTCCCTCCTCCAGGGCGCCGCCGTCGCCGCGCTCGCCACGTCCCTGCCGGTCGCCGCCCCCGCGCTGGCCACCCCGGCCCGGCCCACCGGCCCTGTCGGCTCGCGGCTCACGCTGCCCTCCGGTCTCCAGACCGGCGACGTCACCTCCTCCAGCGCGGTGCTGTGGTCCCGTGCCTCCGGGGAGGGGCGGCTGCACGCCGTCCTGCACGCCCTGGACGCCGACGGCGAGCGCCTCACCGGCAACGGCAAGGGCGCAGGGAAGGGCCGCGGCGGACAGCCGATCACCCTGCGCGGCTCCCGGGCCACCGCGGACACCGACTTCACCGCGCGGATCACGGCGAAAGGGCTGCCCGCGGGCACCGCCTACGAGACCGAGCTGTTCTTCGAGGACGAGAACGGCCGGCAGAGCGAGATCGGCACCGGCAGCTTCCGCACCGCCCCCGGCACGCACGAGGGCGGCGCGCAGAGCTTCGTCTGGACGGCGGACACCGCCGGCCAGGGTTACGGCATCAACCCGGACGTGGGCGGCATGTTCGGCTACGAGACGATGCGCGCCCTCGCCCCGGACTTCTTCCTCCACGCCGGCGACACCGTCTACGCGGACGGTCCGATCGCCGAGACCCTCGAGGAGCCGGACGGCGCCCTCTGGCGCAACCTGGTCACCGAGGAGGTCTCCAAGGTCGCCGAGACCCTGCAGGAGTTCCGCGGTCGCCACTCCTACAACCTCCAGGACGACAACGTCCGCGCGATGTACGCCGAGGTCCCCGTGATCGCCACCTGGGACGATCACGAGACCACCAACAACTGGTGGCCCGGCGAGATCCTCGAGGACGAGCGCTACTCCGTCCGCGACGTGAACACGCTCGCCGCCCGTGGGCGCCGCGCCTGGCAGGAGTACCAGCCGATCGCCGATCCCCGCGCGATGGGGCAGGGCTCCGGCTTCGAGCCGGCGCGCATCTACCGCCGCATCGAGCGCGGCCCGGAGCTGGATGTGTTCGTGCTGGACATGCGCACCGCCAAGGGCGAGAACACCCCGGGCATGGAGCAGGAGGCCACGTCGATCCTCGGCGAGGAGCAGCTGGAGTGGCTGCTGAAGGGTCTGCGCACCTCGAAGGCGACCTGGAAGGTGATCCTCGCGGACCTGCCGCTGGGCATCATCGTCCCCGACGGCGAGGGGCAGGAGTCGATCTCCAACGCCGAGCACGGCGCTCCGCTGGGACGCGAGCTCGAGCTGGCCCGCCTGCTGTCCGGGATCAAGCACCAGGGGACGAAGAACATCGTCTTCCTCACCGGCGACGTCCACTACTGCGCCGCCCACCACTACTCCCCCGAGCGCGCCGCGTTCACCGACTTCGACCCGTTCTGGGAGTTCGTGGCCGGCCCGATCAACGCCGGCTCCTTCGGCCCCAACGAGATGGACGGGACCTTCGGGCCCGAGGTCGACTTCCAGAAGGCCGGACCCGCCATGGGCTCCCCGCGCGACGGGAAGGGCCAGTTCTTCGGCCGGGTCGAGGTGGCTCCCGACGGTGAGGAGTTCACCGTCGAGCTGATCGACGCCACCGGCGAGGTGCAGTACACGCGCACGCTGACCCCGCAGCGCTGAGGGCGGGGCGGCAGAGCGCTCCCGCGCGGGCGCGAGGACCACGGGCGAGCACCGCAGGAGCACCGGCCCCTCACCGCGCTGACGCGGTCCCCGCGCGGGACAGGAGCCAGCGGCGCAGAGCACCGATCCACTCGTCGGGGGCGTCGAGGTGCGCATCATGGCTCCCCGCCGGCAGGTCGGTCCGATCGGCTCCGGGCCGACGCCGCATCAGCTCGTCCTTCTCGGCATCGCTGAACATCCCGCTGCGCGCGAAGATGGCGAGCGTCGGGACCCGCAGCGACTCCCACTCCTCCCAGCGCGGCACGTGCACGGCCTCAATCGTGCGCTGCATGATGTCCGCGTCGAAGCGCGGTCGCAGACCGTCGGGGCTCGTCTCGAGATCGGCGATCCATGCTTCCGCGATCGCCTCCGATCCGAGGAACGCGCGCGCCGCGTCCTCGTCGGCGAAGGGCACGGGCCAGGACGCGAAGAACCTCCCCAGGCCGACTGCAGAGCCCGGGTCGTCGTCGCCGGCGACATGCCCTTCGAGCAGGACGAGACCCGCGACGAGATCCGGACGCGCCGCCGCGGCGAGGACAGCTGTGTGCGCCCCCATCGACTGACCGACCAGATAGCTCCGCTCCCCCGGCGCGCGCTGCTCCAGGACGCGCACGACATCACCGACGAAGGCCTCACGCGACAGATCCGCCGGTCGCCGGCTGCTGCGGCCGTGCCCGCGCTGGTCCATCAACAGCACCCGGAAGTCGTCACTCAGCGCCCGTGCCGTCGGCAGCATCTCCCGGGAGCTCCCGGCGAGGCCGTGGAGGAGCAGGAGCGGCGGGCCGTCGCCGCCGACCTCCGTCACGGCGATCGACACGGGATCACCCACCGGAGCTGCCACGTGACGCGCGGTGCGATCGCGGCGGGTGCGGCCAGCCGGAACTCGCCCGCGCGACGAGCTGCTGCGTCACGGCGACATCGAGCCCCCGGACGACGTGGGACATCATCGGCGACCACCTCCTCATGCACCCCAGATGCTAGCGCCGCATCGCATGCCGGCTCGGCAGAGGGTCCCCATCGACCTGCGGCGAGCGGCAGATCTCGCCGCGGACAGCCGGGGCGGTCTCGACGGTCGAACGCTCGGCGAGCACACTGGGCGCATGGAGTCTCACCACGATGTTCTCGCCTCGTCGAGATCATGGACACCGCTCAACGGCGCGACTGGCGCGAGGGCACGCGCTACTCACCCGCCGGCATCCGCGGACGCCTGTCCAGGCTTGAGGTCATGGTGCCGGTGACGCTCCGTCCCCTGCAGTCAGGTGACCTCGACCAGCTCTACGCCTGGGAGTGCGACCCCGACAGCATCCGGCAGGCGGCGTTCACCCGACCTGACCCCGAGGACCGATCAGCGTTCGACGCCCACTACGCCCGCATCCGCGCCGACCGGGACGTCCTCCTCTGCGCGGTGCTCGCGGACGATGTGCTGGCCGGCGTGGTCGGCAGCTTCACCATCGACCACGAACGCGACGTCACCTATTGGGTGGACCCTGAGCAGCGCGGCCGCGGAATCGCCACGGCCGCGCTGTCCGCCCTGCTCGAGCTCGACATGACCCGCCCGATCTTCGCGCGCGTGGCCGCCCACAACACGGCATCCGCAGCCGTGCTCGCGCAGTCCGGCTTTGCACGGGTCCGAACCGTCCGGTCCTTCGCCCACGGAGTCGGTCAGGAGATCGACGAGCACGTCTTCCGCCTCGACGCAGCAGCGACGTCCACGCGGTGAACCGCGTCCCCCGCGCGGCCCCGTCTCTCGCAGCCGAGATTCGATGGCGCCGTCGCCGACGACCGAGGGCAGTGGATCCATCGGCTCTGACCGTACGGCGGAAGACCTCTGCTCACGCCGGAGAGGTCGCGAAGGAGTCGCGGTGCTCGGCGACGAAGGCGTCCAGGCTGATCGGCGGCCGGCCGCCGAGCTGCTCCACGGTGTCCGTGACCTCCGCGAAGACGCCGCTGCGCGCTCGCGCGAAGAGATCGGACATCGACCGCAGCATCTCGTCGCCCTCGAGGATCGCGGCCGACGGCTCCTGCGCGTGCACCGGGGTGCCGAGGGCGGCGGAGAGCTCCGCCGCGATCTGCGCATCCGTCACCGCGTCCGGCCCGGTCACGGTGTACGCCGCCCGATCATGCATCTCCGGGTCCCGCAGGATCTCAGCCGCCACGGCCGCGATGTCGCGTACGTCGACCCAGGCGATCGGTGCCGCGCCGGCGGGGAGGCGGAGCACGCCGTCGACGAGGATCCCGTGGGGGAAGTCCCGGGGCTCGACCAGCGACTGGAGGAACCAGGAGGGGCGGAGGATCGTCCAGTGGCGAGCCCGCGTCACCAGCTCCTCCTCCACGCGCCGCGCCCAGTCGCCGGACGCCAGGGCGCCCGCGCCCTGCTCGGACAGCAGCACCACGTGGGCGTCGGCGACCATGTCCAGGAGCTGACGGACGAGGTCGGGAGCATCGTCGAGGTCCGGTCGCATCAGGAAGATCCGATCGGCCCCCGCGACGGCTGACCGCCAGCCCGACGGGTCGTGCCAATCGAATGCCACCAGACCGTCACGCTGAACGGCGCGCCGCGACGTCCCTCCATATGCCGCGAGAACCGGGTCCCCGGAGAGGAGCTCCAGAACCGACCGGCCGGTCTTCCCACGACCTCCTGTCACGAAGGCGGTGTGCTGCATGCTCGGATCTCCGATCTGCTTGATAGTCTCAAGTACCTGCCGCCCACGGTACTTGAGGTCATCAAGCACTGGCCATACCCTGCCTCCATGCCACTCTCCGCCCCTCCAGCTGCGACGACGGACGACGTGCTCGGCGCGCTGTCCGCCTTCGTCGACGACTACAACCGGGCCTACGAGAGGGCGGCACAGCAGCACGGCCTCACATCGGCACAGGCATGCGTCCTGGGCCGCCTCGATCGGCCGCGACGCATGAGCGAGCTCGCCGCGGCGGTCGGCTGCGACGCCTCCAACATCACGCAGATCATCAAGCGGCTGGAGAATCGATCGCTGGTCCAGCGCCGCGCATGCCCCGAGGACGGACGCGCACGCCAGGTCGTCGCCACGGCGGACGGAGAGGCGACGAGGGCCGCATTCGACGCCTCCTTCGCCTTCGTCCGGGAGATGGTGGAACCCCTCGACGGCGAGGAGCAGACCCGCCTCGCGTCCCTCCTGCGGAAGGCGATGGGCGCGGCGCCTTCCCGACACGGCCGACCGCACTGAGGTCCGAGCTCCTCGAGCAGTTCGAGCACGACGCCCCCTGCCCGCACCCTCGGGCCGACGGACCACGTCCAGCCTCGCGGCCGGTCCCCTGACGCCCTGTCCTCACCGCATGCCCTGGCCCGCGGCGGAGACCATCGTGGTGGAGGTGGCCGGGGCCGTGGCACCTCCGGTCCGGGAGGACAGCATGCCCGCCAGCCACGTCGCGACCCTGGTGAGGACGTAGTTGATGACGATGAAGATCAGCGCCGCGACGACGAGGGTCTGGAGGATGTTGGAGTACCCCGCGCCGAGCTGGCGGGAGTACTGCAGCAGCTCGTAGAAGGCGATGAGGAAGCCGAGGGCGGAGTCCTTCAGGATGACCACGAACTGGCTCAGCAGCGAGGGCAGCATGGCGGTCAGCGCCTGCGGGACCTCCACGATCCGCAGGGACTGGGAGCTGGTCATGCCGAGGGCGGCCGCCGCCTCCCGCTGCCCCCTCGGCAGCGACCTCACGCCCGAGCGGATCAGCTCCGCGATGACGGCGCCGTTGTACAGGGTCAGGCCGATGATCACCGCGAAATAGGCGGAGTCCGCCGAGGCGATGAGGCCGGTGGGCGCCACCTGACGGGAGAGGAAGAAGTACAGGAAGAACATCATCACCAGGACCGGCACGGCGCGGAAGAACTCGACGACGACGCTCGAGGCCCCACGGACGATCGCGAACGGGGCCAGCCGCAGGAATCCGAAGACCAGCCCGAAGATCATCGCGGTGAACACGGCGATCCCCGAGGACTGCAGGGTGAACTTCAGGCCGGGGAGGTAGTAGTTCGCCCAGGCGTTGGCATTGAGCGCGTTGGTCCACTGCTGCGGGGCCAGCTGACCCTGACGGTTCAGCTGCAGCAGCACCACCGCAGCGACGACGAGAACCCCGGCGAGGGCGAGGAGGTTGGCGAGGAGGATCTTCCGCCGGGCCCGTGGTCCCGGCGCGTCGAAGAGGATTCCGGCTTCCGCGCTCATCGTGCCACCGACAGCTTGTCGGACAGCCAGGTGGTGAGGATGCCCATGGGGATCACGAGCAGGCAGAAGCCGATCGCGATGGTGAGGAAGATGTAGACCATGAGATCCGGGTTGAACTCGATCATGGTGCTCATCAGGCCGGACGCCTCCGCCACCGAGGCCGCGGCCGCGACCGTGGTGTTCTTGGTCAGGGCGATCAAGGTGTTGCCCAGCGGGGTGATCGCGCCGCGCAGCGCCTGCGGGAGCACGATGATCCGGGCGGCCGGCAGGAAGCTCAGCCCGATCGCTCGTGCCGCCTCGACCTGCCCCAGGGGCACGGTGTTGACCCCCGAGCGGATCGCCTCGCAGACGAAGGAGGCGTGGTAGAGCGTCAGGGCGATCACGGCGTAGGTGAAGAAGTTCAGGGCGAAGCTCGAGAAGAACTCGACCTGGAGCTGACCCCACACCGCCAGCACACCGAGCACCATGATGATCGTCAGCGGCGTGTTGCGCACGATGTTGACGTACGCGGTGCCGATGGCACGGAAGGACTCCACCGGCGAGATCCGGAACAGAGCCAGGATCGTGCCCAGGACGAAGGAGCCGACCGCCGCGATCGCCATCAGCGTGACGTTCATCCAGAAGGCGCCCAGCACGTCGTACTCGGCGAGGAGCTCGATGAATCCGTTCATGTGCCTCCTGTCTCGCGGTCCCGTGGCCCGGGGCGGATCCAGCGTGGCCGCGGCCGCGGGAGGGGCGGAGACGGGACGGGCGATCTCCCGTCCCGTCTCCGCCGGGCGGTGCGGTGCGGACGCTCAGTCGTCGCAGGACTCGAGCTCGGCCTCCGGGCCGTTGTTCAGCTCCTCGTCGGGGGTGTACCCGGTGCCCTCGGTGGCGGTGTCCAGCGCCTCCTGCCAGGCCCCGTCCTCCTTCATCTGCGTGATGGCGGCGTTGATGTCCTCGCACATCTCCGAGCCGGTGGGGATGCCGACCCCGTAGCGCTCCACCGAGAAGGCGTTGCCCACGACCATGAACTTCTCGGCGTTCTCCGGGGTCGCGGCGAGGCCGGCGAGGATGATGTCGTCGGTGGTCACCGCATCCACCTGGCCGGATTCGAGGTAGGTGACGCACTCGGCGTAGCCACCCTGCTCGACCAGCTCCACACCCTGGGCGTACTCCTCCTTGATCTTCTGGGCGGAGGTCGAGCCCGTGACCGAGCAGAGGTTCTTGCCGTCCAGGGCGTCCGGCCCGGTGATCTCGGTGTCATCGGCGCGGACCAGGAGATCCTGGCCGGCCACGAAGTAGGGACCGGCGAAGTCGACGCGCTCGTCGCGCTCGTCGGTGATGGAGTAGGTCGCGAAGATCATGTCGACCTCGCCGCCCTCGAGCGCGTTCTCCCGGTTGGCCGAGGGGGTCTGGACCCATTCGATCTGGTCCTCGGTGTACCCCAGCTCCTCCGCCACGTACTTCGCGACCTCGACGTCGAAGCCGGTGGGGTCGCCGTCGCCCTCGCGGAAGCCGAGGCCCGGCTGGTCGTACTTGATGCCGATGCGGACGGTGTCCCCGCCGCCCTCGGCCTCTCCTCCCTCGTCCCCTCCGGTCTGCGACGGGGCGCAGGCGGACATGATGAGAACGGATGCGGCGGCGACCGCCGCCGCGGATGCGAGCTTGGTGCGCATGATTCCTCCAGAGGGTCGGTGGTGCGTGGGGGCGGTCAGTGCGCCAGGATCTTCCCGAGGAAGCTCTTGGCACGGTCGTGCTGCGGGTCGGTGAAGAACGACTCGGGGTCGGTGTCCTCCAGGACCCGCCCTTCGTCCATGAAGATCACGCGGTCCCCGGCCTGGCGGGCGAAGCCCATCTCGTGGGTGACCACGAGCATGGTCATGCCCTCCTCCGCCAGCTGAACCATGACGTCCAGGACCTCCTGGACCATCTCGGGGTCCAGGGCGGAGGTCGGCTCGTCGAACAGCATGACCTTCGGCCTCATGGCCAGGGCTCTGGCGATGGCCACTCGCTGCTGCTGCCCGCCGGAGAGCTCGGCCGGCAGCTTCTTGGCCTGCTCGGCCACACCGACACGCTCCAGCAGGGTCATGGCCTCCTTCACCGCCTGGGCCTTCTTCACTCCCCTGACCTTGATGGGCCCGACCGTGACGTTCTCCAGGACCGACTTGTGGGCGAAGAGGTTGAAGGACTGGAACACCATGCCGACGTCCGCGCGCAGGGCGGCCAGCGCCTTGCCCTCCTCGGGCAGCACCGTGCCGTCGATGCTGATGCGGCCCCCGTCGTCGATCGTCTCGAGCCGGTTGATGGTCCGGCACAGGGTCGACTTGCCCGAGCCCGAGGGGCCGATCACGATCGCCACCTGCCGTTCGGGGATGGTCAGGGTGATGTCGGTGAGTGCCTGGAATGCGCCGAAGTGCTTGTTCACGTCCACCAGCTCGACGAGCGGACGCCTCGGGGCCGAGGGCCCCGCTGCGCGCCCATCCGACCACGGTGTGATCTGCGTCATACCATAGAGACTATATGGTGCGCGACGTCCCACCCGGTCGTCAGGGCACCTTGATCAAATCGTTGCCTGCTCGGCCGCCGCGGAGCCCGACGCCGGAGAGGACGCGCTGACCGGCATCCGCGCCTCCTGTGGGATCAGGATCCGCGTGGCCTTCTGCCGCCACCGGCAGCCTGCTGCATCCTCGCCGCCACCGCCGTCACCCGCGCTCTGAGCTCGTCGGGCTCCTCGATCCGCACCTCACAGTCCAGCGCCGCGATCACCGACGGCAGCCAGTCGAGGCTCTCGGCGTGGATCTCCGCCCGGTGCCAGGGAGGACCACCCTCCCCCACCCCGTCGTCTCCGGTCTCCGAGCGCTCGAGCCGGGCGACGCTCCGTGGCAGTTGAGCGCGGATGCGGTCCTCGGTCGCCCGGAGATGGAGCACGACGTGCCACCGATAGTCCGCTGCGGCGAATCCGTCGAGCAGGCGTCCTGCCGCATCCGGCCGTCGGGGCGCGGTGAAGGTCTCGCGCACGGACCGAGCGGTGCGGATCCTGTCGACCCGGAACGTCCGCTCCTCCTGCCGGCCGGTGTCGAAGGCGACCAGGTACCACCGATCCTCGTGCGCGATCAGGTCATACGGGTGGACGGTGCGCCGGGATGGCACGCCCTCGCCGGTGGCATAGCGCAGGTCGAGGACGCGCCGATGCTCGACGGCCTCCGCCAGGGTCAGCATCAACGCGGGGTCGGGGACCCCGGGTCCGCGCGGGGAGGAGTGCGTCATCACCCCGAGCAGGGCCTCGATCCTCTCGGCATCGGCGGCCGGCAGCGCTCGGGTGATCTTGGCGAGGGCGGTCTGCGCGGCGATGCCCGGCTCGCGGGACGCCTCCTGCGCGCGGGCGAGACCCAGGAAGACGGCGACCACTTCCTCGGGGGTGAACATGAGCGGGAGGACATGCCGACCGGGCGCGAGCCGATATCCGCCGTAGCGCCCGCGCCGGGTCTCGACGGGCAGGCCCAGATCGACCAGTCGCGCCACGTCCCGGCGAATCGTCCGCTCGTCGACACCGAGGCGATCGGCGAGCTCGGGGACGGTGCGCTGGTGCGCGGACTGCAGCAGCTCGAGCAGCTGCCGTGCCCGCGCGGTGGTGTCGGCCATGTGGTCGATCCTCCCAGCCATACCGGACAGTTCCCGCCCGGTATTGCTCATAGCGTGGCGTGGACGGCCGCGTTCGGCGGCCACCTCCCGCTCACCTCTCCGAAGGAGCCCACCATGCAGCTCGCGGCCACCCGCATCATCACCGACGACGTCGACGCCCTCGTCGCCTTCTACGAAGCAGCCACCGGCATCACGGCCCAGCGGCTCCACCCGATGTTCGCCGAGCTCCGCACCCCCTCCGGAACTCTCGCCATCGCCAGCTCCGCCACGGTGCCGCTGCTCGGGGACGGCGCCGCCGAGGCGCACGCGAATCGCAGCGTCACCCTGGACTTCCTGGTCGACGACGTCGATGCGACCTACGAGGCGCTCCTGAACGTCGTCGACGTGTTCGTCAATCAGCCGACGGACATGCCGTGGGGAAACCGCTCGCTGTTGGTCCGGGACCCGGACGGCACCCTGCTCAACTTCTTCACGCCGATCAGCGGAGAGGCTCGGCAGCGCTTCGGAGACGATCAGCCCTCGTAGAACCGGCCGCGGGTCGGCTCACACGGCGACCCTGGACTCCACCGCGTCGTCACGGCGCTCGACGTCATCGACGCATGCCTGGATCAGCGCCAGCTCCTCTCCTTGACCCTCCGCGACCCGTCCGCTCCATCGGCGTCTGCCAGCGCTCACAGCGGCGAACAGGTTGAAGCCCGGCCCCTGCCCCCCGTGTCCGAGAACCGTCACCGGCTGCCCCTTGGTCATGACCCCGAGGCCATAACCGGCAGAGGGCGACAGCGGATGGGCATCCGGAGCGCCGACGGCGACCGACTGCATCATCAGGCGCGGGATGTCGTCGCCGAGCTCGCCACGCATGACGGCCGCGATCCCGCGCGCCGCCTCGTCGGGCTCAACAGCGAAGGTCCCGGTGAAGACCCATCCCGGATCGTAGGCGCGAAGGTCGTCGCCGATCGACTGGTGCGTGCAGGCGATCCAGTCGCCCCGGGACGCGAAAGGGAACGCCTCCACTCCCAGCGGCTCCAGAACTCGACGGGAGATGGCGGTGAAGAAATCCGCGGATTCCTCGCGCTCCAGAGCGAGACGCAGCAGGGCGAAGCCGATATTGGAGTACCGGAACCGGCCGGCACGATCAACGACCGCTCCGTCGAGAACGCGGTCGATCTCCCACGCGTCCTCGTGCGCGTCGACCGCGGCACGGTAGTCCGCCCATCCGAAATAGTCGTTGAGGCCCGAGGTGTGGTTCAGCAGGGCCCGCACCGCCACCGAGCGAAGGGCCTCCGGCAGATCAGGTACCAGCTCACCGATCTGACCCTCGACGTCGAAGGAGCGAAGCACCGCGACTGCCGTGTAGGCCTTGGCGATGCTGTACACGGGGACAACGCTCATCTTCTGCTCCTGGAGGTGAGATCTCGAACGCGGGTTCCAACCGCGTCGCCGCGGGTGACAACGCTTCAGAGCGGACCCAGTACGCGCTTCGGGTCGGCATCGAGGGCAAGCGTATCGAGCACGACGAGCAGCTGCCGCTCCTCGTATCGGAAGTGGTTCTCCATGATCGCCGAGATGCCCTCGAGGTGCCGCGCCAGCTCCTCTGGCGATGATCTCGCGTCGACGGCGGCCTGCAACCCGTTCACCAGGTGCGAGATCATCGAGTGATCCTGCTTCAGCATGCGCAGCGTCTCGCGCAGCTCGGGATGCTCGGCGGCGATCGCGGGGAACATGTCCCGATCCTCGCCCTCATGATGACCCGTGAGGGCGCTGCAGAATCCGTGGCAGAACAACAGCAGGTCACGGCTCGCCACCTGCTCGGAATCGCCGCGAGCGACCGCCTCCCGCGTCATCGCCAGTGCCTCACGCAAGCGCGCATGCACGCGACGCAGCTCGTCGCTCCAGGCCACCAGCCTGGTCTTCTCGCCCTCAGCCACACGAGGGCGAAGGGAAGGACGTCATCATCGTCCATCTCCTTCGAGTCCCACGCCTCCATGCCTGACACGGACTGCCACCGACACGCGACGCTGAGTGCACAGTAGCGCGCTCACCGGGCCCCGGGGAAGTGCTCGATTCACACGTTGAAGCGGAACTCCACCACGTTCGGAGACGGACCATGATGCCCATCTCTCAGAGTCCCCACCGCGAGCGTTTTCGCAGGTCAGCTTAGCTTCCGTTCGTAATGTTGAATCGGAACGCGACTCGTCAAACGATGCCGATTACAGTTCCGATCTAACGTGATGACTCAGCATTCCTGTGTCGCTCGGTGACAGACCCCGCCCCTGGCATCGCGCAGGGACCTCGACGTCTCGACCGCTCCAACACCTAGGCTTCGGAAGCCGGCCGCGCCTCGGGCACAGCAGTCCAAGGTGCACACGAAGGGATTCGCCTACCTGGTCGAGTACTTCTGTTCCTATCCTTGACACCCAGGGCAATCGGAACTGGGGAAGGACGGTCAGCATGGCATCGAACTCGCCTCAACGGCGTCGTGCGGGTCTGCACCCGGCGCTCTCGATGCGTCAGGGATTCGCCCTCCTCGAGGAATCGGGCTCCGTGCGCAACCTACTCCGCGCGACGGTCGAGGCGATCCGGGAGATGCGCTACGTACACATCGACGGCGACTCGGTCTTCACTCAAGGCAGCATTGGGGTCGAGAAGGCGATGAAGGTCGTGCTTGGATGCAAGGCGGTCGACGATGCTGGCGCTTGGCCCACGAAGTCGGAACTCATCGGATGGGGCCACGACATCGAGAAATTGAACGCACGCCTTCTGGAGGCGATCGACGACGGGATCGAGCGCACGACGGCCAGTGGATACTCCGCTCAACTCGCGGCGCACCTCAAGCAGAGCACCGTCATCCCGCTCGTCTTCGCCACGTTCGCCCGGTACGGGAGGTCCGGACGCTTCCACCACCTGGACATTCTGGCGACCGATCAGCCCGGCGAACTCGACCAGCCGTCCGAGTACTGGGAGCGGGTCGAGCTGCACGTCAGGGAGACACGGCAGGAGTTCCACGAGGTCCCGTTCGGCGACAACGCCGCACTCGACGACTACGAGAAGAGGCTCCGCGGCTTCGTCGCAGATGAGTTGGACGCCTGGTGGTTCTGCGTTCACCGACTCGGTGTCCAGGGGTGCTTCGGCGAACTGGGCAAGAAGATCGGCTGGGAGATCTGGGAGCATGGACGCCCCGTGCCGAGCATCGTTAAGGCGTAGTCGCGATTCCTCTTTCGCCCCGGGGTCCGTCGGTCTGAATGGGAGAATCGTTCCATGCCGGATCTCTCGCCTCCAGATGACTCGGACGCCAGGGCGTCCGCGCTCGACACGACCGTTCTTCCGCTCGGCGAGCGTGCGCTGCGAGGGATCCTCGACCACGTGATCGCCGTCGGGGACGAGGCAGAGGCGACCTACCTCGAAATCAAGAGCCCACTCGACGTGAGCAGCAAGGCGACCGCCGCCAAGATCGCAAAGTTCCTCCTGGGGGCTGC
Source organism: Brachybacterium sp. YJGR34 (assembly GCF_003347015.1). GTDB lineage: Bacteria > Actinomycetota > Actinomycetes > Actinomycetales > Dermabacteraceae > Brachybacterium. The sequence goes on along the minus strand of NZ_PNFB01000006.1, from coordinate 36,646 downwards.
CAATCGTCGCCCGCATGAAGCCGCGCGGCACTTCCACGGTTACGCGGTTCTAGTGATCGGCGCGCAGAAGGCGAGTGCTCCCGGAGTGCCGCGCGGCACCGAGGCCCACGAGCTCGAGGACCGCCTCCGCCCCTACCTCGGGCCGCAGTTCCCGGCCTTCGAGTTCGGCCGGATCGGAGTCGGCTCCGACCAAGAGGTTCTTTTCGTCATCGCCCAGCCGCCGGAGGACGGGCAGTCGATCTACCCTTGCCACAAGAGCTACCAGGGCGACGACCGCCGCGACAGCCTCGAGGACGGCGCGATCTATGTTCGAGGCACCAGCAACACCCGCCCGGCCCGCGCCGGCGAGGTACTGGCGCTCGTGGAGCGGGCCCGGGGCGGTGGAAAGCCGCCGATCGAACTTGGAGTGGACATCCTTGGCTCGATCGGGCGCGTCGATCGCGTCGACGAGGTGCTGGAGCGCCTGTATGACTTCGCGGAGGAAGAGTTCGCCGAGCGCGAGGAACCAGCGCAGAGCGCTTTCGCATCGACATCGGCGCTCCTGGCGTCAAGCATCCTGGCCGGAGGACGACCGCCGACGCCGGAGGAACGAGCGGAGCGCCTGCAGTCGTGGCGGAGCGAGAGGTCCGTCAACATCGAGCAGGGGCGGGAACACCTCATCGGCGTCGGTCTGCCTGGCGTGGGAATCAGGGTCGTCAGTCGCGACCGGTTCGTCGCGAAACCCCACCTCATCCTGACCTTCCATGATTGCGAGGCCGTGGAGTACCTCGAGCCTGACGACGCGGACTACGAGAAGCTGGTCGAACCCATCGTGCGACGGCAGGAGCTCTTCGGCATCGGCTTCGCCCACGACGCCCTCCGGATCACGCCACGCGAGTACCCCGTTTCGTGGAGCAACCGCGACGGCGATGCCGAAGTCGTGCTCACGCCGGAGTCGTTCCGGCCGAATGCTCCGTGGACGAGCGACCAGGACGATTACGTGATCCTTGCGAAGGACCCGCAGGCGGCGTCGATCTCCGTGACGTGGGTGCTGACCGAGGACGGCAGTGATGCGGTCACCCGGGGCGAGCTCCAGGTCACCACAGCCGATCTGGTGGACGCTGCTGACCTGTTCAAAGCCGCGTTCTTTCCAGAGGAGTAACGGCTTCTTCGCGGGTCGCCGAGCAGAGCACGACGAAGTCCCGACGTTCGACGCGGTAGAGCTGAACCAGTCGCCCAGTTGATTTCGACCAGCACGCAGGCACGGATCGGGCCCACCTCGAGCGGGAGCGGCCGGATGTTTTGAGGGGTTCATCCGATCTGGCGCGCGGGTCTACTCGTCTCCATCAGTCGGGTGCCGGGCGACGTAGTCCGCGAACAGCTCGGGGTCCGAGTACGGCATGACGGCCCAGTGCAGGTCTTCGGCCGAGTCAATCATCGAGGCATCGCGTGCGTCCTGCTGGCGGGTGTGGTCCTCGATCAGGTGCATCTGCACCACCTTGGCAGTGCGCCGGATGGCGTTCGCGATGTCGTCGGCCGTGATGGCGAGGGGGCTGTTGATGCTCTCCCCTTCCCGGTCCACGTAGAAGCCCGCCTGCTTGTCGAGGTTGCGCTGCTTGGCAGTGGCCGTGAATGTCTCCAGGTCGGGACGCTCGTAGTACTCCATCCGCCGGTCCAGGCTCCAGAATCCGGCAAGCCCCGAGGCGAACTGCTCGGCCACCTGCAGCTTCTCCGCGTGCGGCCGTCGAGTGGAGCTCAGCCCCTCCGGCACTGTGACGTCGCCGGCTGGTCGCCGCTCGAGGCCGAAGAGGCCGAGCGGAGCCGTCCACTCGTGCTCGGCCGTCTCGTACAGCCAGCGCGCCTTGGCGAGCTCCTCCATGGCCAGCACGATCAGCGACTGCGCCCGGCCGGGGCTGTCATGGGACGCGAGGAGCGCCGCATCCTCGACCAACGAGACCGTGTTCGCCATCAGGAACTTCCACCACCTCCGTGCGAAGTCGGCCGTGATGGTCTCCGATTCCTTCTCGCTCTTCGCCATGATCCAAGTATCGGCGGCGGCGCGTGTACAGGTTCATACAGCGACGTCGTGACGGCGGCGATCCCGCCTCACTCAGGGAGGCAGGCGGTCGATCTTCACCCGCCCGACCGGATCATGAGCCTTTCGCAGCGTCCGTCATGGCGGTGATCTCCGCGACCCGACCGTCGGTTCGCCCTTGCATCACAATCTCCGCGGAGGCGGGTGAGCGCCCTGCGAACCAGCGACAGGTCGGTCATGGCTCTCAGGGCGCTCACCGTGGATAGCCTCTGTCAGGCAGCGGCTCCAGTCGGTTCCGCAGCCGCGACCGGTGCCGCAGCCTTGGGCAGGCGGAGGAAGATCGCGAGGAGGACGGCCGCTGCAATAGCGATGGCGGCGTTGACGCCGATGGCGAACTGCAGGCCCGGGAGCAGAGTGGCGGCGACGACGCCGGTCGCGAGGGCCGACATGACAGGGGTGCCGAGCGCGATGCCGACCTGTTGGCTCATCGTCACCAGCCCGGTCGCCAGGCCCTGCTGGTCAGCGGGGACACCGGAGGTGGAGGCGACGACGTAGCCGACGATCGCGACGAGGTTCGCGACCCCGCCGATGAAGGTGAGGGCCAGCAGCGGGATCAGCCAGTCGCGGCTGTCTCCGGCGAACGCGAGCGGTGCCGTCGCGGCGGCCTGGACGACCAGTCCGGCGACGATGGCGGTCTTGGCGCTGGTCCTGCCGATGACCTTCGGTGCGACGAGTCCGCCGAGGACGGTGCCGATGCCGAGCACGCCGAGGGCCAGCCCGGCGGCGATGGCGGAGTAGCCGAGGATCTGCTGCAGGTAGAGGGTCAGGAGGAACACCAGTGAGGTGAACGTGCCGAAGGCCAGCACGCCGGCGGTGTTCCCCCAGCCGATGTTGCGGCGCTTGAGCAGGCCCGGTGCGACGAGGGGCTCGGCGACGCGGCTCTCGATCTTGAAGAAGACCGCGAACAGGATCAGCGCGGCGAGGATCGGGCCCCAGGTTCCGGGGTGGGTCCAGCCGTTGTGGCCGGCGGTGTCGATGCCGAACACGAGGGCGACGAGCGCGATGGTGATGGTGATGGCCCCGGGCACGTCGAGCTTGGGCCGGGGTCCGCGGGCCGGTTCGCGCAGCACGAACGGGGCGATGACGATGACGGCGAGGGCGACGACGACGTTGATGAAGAACGCCCATCGCCAGGACACTGCGCCGGTGAGCAGTCCGCCGAGGACGGCTCCGGATGTGAAGCCGGCGGCCATGAGGGCTCCGTTGAGGCCGAGCGCGCGGGAGCGTGCCGGTCCTTCGGGGAACATGGTGGTCATCAGCGACAGGGCGGCGGGGGTGACCATTGCGGTCGCGATGCCCTGACCCACGCGAGCGGTGAGCAGCAGGGCCGGCTCGGTGGCGAGGCCGCCTGCCAGGGAGGAGACGCCGAGCAGGACGATGCCGATCATGAACAGGCGCTTGCGGCCGAACAGGTCGGCCACGCGGCCGAAGAACAGGGTGAAGCCGGCCGCGCACAGCGCGAAGGACGTCACGATCCACTGCAGGGCGGAGGTGGCGAATCCGAGCTCGCTGCCAATGTGCGGCAGGGCGACGTTGAGGATCGAGAAGTCCACCGCGAGGGTGAAGTTCGCCGTGAGCAGGACGGCCATCGCGATCTTCTGAGCGGTGGTGAAGCGATCGGCGCGTGGAGGCGCGGTCGTGGCTGATGGGGGCGGTGATGTGTCGATTTCGGTCATGCCATCCAGCCTCGGCCGCCGCGGAGCGGGCAGCCAGATCCCCAGCTTGCGGGGTCTGCGGTTGCCTAGCACTGACAGGGTCAGGCTCCGTCTGGCCGGGTACGAGACAATGGATGGCATGGCCGTTCCACAGTCCCTCGACACCGATGGCCCAGTCACCGAGCTGGGCGAGTTCTTGCGCTCGCGCCGCGACCGCATCACCCCGGACGAGGCCGGCGTCAACAGCTACGGCCGCCGGCGGGTGCCCGGCCTCCGTCGTGAGGAATTGGCACAGTTGGCCGGGGTGTCGGTGACGTACTTGACCCGGCTCGAGCAGGGCCAGTCGCAGAACGCGTCCGACGCGATCATCGATGCTCTCGCGCGCGCCCTGCAGCTCGACGACGACGAGCGCGCTCATCTGTACGCACTGGCGCGCCCCGCCCCGATGAAGCGGCCGCAGGCGTCGAAGCCGGAGGTGGCCAAGCCCGGTGCGGAGCAGCTGCTGCACTCGATGGGCGACGTGCCCGCGGTGCTGCTGGGCCGGTTCAACGACATCCTCGCCTGGAATCGCGCCGGTCACCTCCTGCTCGCCGGGCATCTCGACTACGACGCGCCCTCGTGGGTGGAGGATCGTCCGAACCAGATGAAGCTGCTGTTCCTCGACGAGCACACCCGCGACCTCTACGTCGACTGGGCCGACGAAGCGGCGCTTGCGGTCGCGTCCCTGCGGTACGTCGCGGCGCAGTTCGCCGACGACCTGCGCCTGGCCGAGCTCGTCGGAGAGCTGAGCATGAACAGTCCCGAGTTCGCCCGTCTCTGGGCCGGCCACGACGTCCGGCTCTGCACCAGCGGGGCGAAGAGGTTCCGTCACCCCGAAGTCGGGGAACTCGAGCTCGGATACGAGGTGCTGCACCTGCCCGAAGGCAACGGGCAGCGCATCCTCACCCACACCGCCGAGCCCGGCAGCGCCTCCTTCGCAGCGCTGCGGCTGCTCACCTCGGCGTCCTGACCGGCGAAAGAACGACCGTCGCGAGGGGCAATCAGCGTCCGACCACGTCCTCGGTGGAAACCACGGTGGCGAACTCACCATCCAGATTGGCAGCGGTCATCGCGGCGATGGTGTCGGCGGAGAACATCGATCCGTCCGGTGCCGGGCGGTCGAAGGTGTGCGTCGCATCGATGACGAAGGACGTGTCGTAACCGAGGTTTCCGGCCACCCGGGCTGTCGTCTCGCAGCAGTGGTTCGTCGTGATCCCGCAGATGACGACCTGTCCGATGGCTTCTCCACGCAGCCAGTCGTGCAAGTCGGGAGAGCCGTGGAAGCTCGAGTTCACGCTCTTGCTGACCAGCAGATCCGGTTCCCCTGTGATGACGTCCTTGAACTCGTTCCCTGGCGTCCCCACTGCGAGCGGTGACTGTCTATTCGTGGAGTCGTGTCGCACGAAGACGACGGGCCACGCGTTGAGTCGCCAGAATGCGAGCAGTCGAGCGATGTTGCTCTCGCATCCGGCGTTGTTCCGTGGCCCCCAGTAGTCCGGGTCGGCGAAGCCACGCTGCACGTCGATGACGATCAGGGCCGGGCGTCGGAACAGTTTCATTTCTCTCCATTCGTGCTCTCGGCGCGGCCCGCGAACTCTTGGGCAAGGAGTCGGTAAGAGTCGTACCGGTCGGCAGGGTCGCTGGTAAGGGTGTTGATCATGATCTCGTCGGCACGGTGAACCCGACCGAGATCCATAAGTGTGCGGTGCACGTCATCGGGTGTTCCCGCGATGATCGCGTGGGAACGGGCCTTCGCGCGGGTGCGTTCCTGATCGCTCCACTCGTGCCTCGCCGCGGTCTTGGCGGACGAGATCGGGCCGTCGTGGCCGAGGTCCTTGCGGGCCCGCCACAGCAGCGTCGCGTCAGCCAGTTCCTGCGCCCGCTGCGCGGTCTCGGCGGTGATGACCCGCACCGCGAGCACGGTGTGCGGCCGGTGGCCGTGCTCCCCCGCCCTGGTCCGATAGGCGGCCGTCGCTGCTTCCCCGCCGCGGGGGACGAAGAAGTGCCCGTGCGCGTACCCCGCGCCGACGGCTCCGGCCAGGGGCGCGGCGGACCCTCCGGCCCCGAGCACCCAGACCCGTCCCGCCGGTTCACCCGGTACCGAGTCGTGCCGGGTGCCGAGCGTGCGGACGAGCGCAGCGATCTTCTCGCCGTAGGCGGGGTCGTCCAGCGCGGCGCGGCCCACGCCGGAGTCGACCCTGTCGCCGTGCACGCTGGTAAGCAGGCCCATGACCTCGGCGACCTTCTCCGCCGGGTACAGCGGAAGCAGGACGCCGCCCGTCCCGATCCGGATCTGCTGCGTTCGTTCCAGGGCGAGGGCGGTCATCATCTCGGGGGCGGTGCTCGCGAACGAGGCGGAGCGGTGATGCTCGGCGTACCAGATGCGGTGGTAGCCGAGCTCTTCCGCCTCCACTGCAAGTCTCAGACCGCTCTCGATGGCCTTGTCGGCAGGCGTGTGCTCGGTGATCGGGACCTGGTCGAGGATCGATAGCCTCACGCCGAAGCCCTTTCATCTGCGGGGTGGAGGGCGGGGATGATGCGCCAGTCGCCGCCGACCTGGAACACGAGGTTGTGGATGTCGGCACCGGCAATCGTGCGCAACACGGGCACCAGTTCAGAGGCATGCCCGGGTGCTGCGACGTTGAGCGGCCACTCGCCGATGGTCGCGCCGCGCAGGTGCGGGTGGTGGAACCCAGCTCCGTAGGTGGCGATGAGGCTGATCGGGGCGAGGTTCGCGGCGCGCTGCTCGGGCCAGGCCAGCAGCCAGGACGCGATGAGTCCGCCGCGCTGATCGCGGTGCAGGCCGGTGGCGTCGATCCTGCCAGTGCCGACCAGGAGGTGCTCGTTGAACTCGCCGAGCACCTGCCGGGCCGGCGCGTCGAGCAGCTGGACGGCCCCGGCGAAGGCGGTCTCCTTGCCGGTGCGGGTGACGTGGCCGAAGTGGTTGCCGTCGCGCAGGTCGATGAAGTGCCGGGTCAGCGCCTCGAGCGGTGCAGGAGGTGTGGTGGTCATGAGAGGTTCCTTTCGGGAGTTTCGATTGATGACTCATCGAGGGTCAGCTCGGACAGGACGTCAGCCACCGCTGGCAGGACTCGACTGCGAGGGCTGAGCAGGTCGGCGTGCTCGACGCCGGGCAGCATCCGCAGGCCAGTGGGCACGCCGTCGTCGCGAAGGCGGTCGGCGTAGGCGGTCACGTCGTCGCGCACCGGGTCGTCGCCGCCGACGATCAAGAACACCGGGGCCAGCCCCGCAAGGTTCCGAGCCTCCAGCGGGGTGGGCAGGATTGCCGGATCGCCGGGACCGTCGAGCCAGAGCCGCCACGCCGTCCGCAAGTCGCTCTTGTTCGGGAACGCGTCAGGCTCGCAGCGATAGGAGGGGCGGGCGCAGACGGGATCGAGCGGCGGGTACGCCAGCACCTGGACCGGTACTCGCTCGCCGGTGTCGCGTCGGGCGAGCGCGGCGGAGGCGGCGATGGTCCCTCCGGCACTGTCGCCCCCGATAGCGACAAGCACCCCGCCAGCTCGGGCTTCAGCCCAGTCGAGGCCTGCGAGCACGTCGAGCACCGCGGCCGGGAACCGGTGCTCGGGGGCGAGGCGGTACTCGACTGAGACGACCGCCCATCCCGAGCGTGCGGCGAGAGCTGAGGTGATCGGTGCCCAGGCCGCTGCGGATCCGTGCTGCCAGGAGCCGCCGTGCACCCAGACGATCCAGCCCTGCGGCTCGGGTGGGCGGTGGACGAGGAGCGGTACCCGTGCGCCGCCGGATGCGGCGGCGCTCCCGAGCGTCGTCTCGAGGGCGGTGATCATGGTCATCGCTTCCGGTCAGATCTGGCGCAGCGCGCCGCCGTCGACCGACCACTCCGCGCCGGTCACCTGCCCGGCCCTTGGCGAGAGCAGGTAAGTGATTACCCCGGCGACGTCTTCGGGCCGGCCGATCCTGCCGGAGGGCAGGCGGCGCTCCTCACGGATGAAACGGTCGACCGCCGTGTCAGGGTCGGTGCCGAAGCGCTCGGCGAGCTGGTCGGCGAACCCGCCGGGCGCGTCGAACAAGGCGGTCCGGGTGGGGCCGGGCGAGACGACGTTGGAGCGGATGCCCGCCGGGCCGAGCTCGATCGACAGCGACTTCGACAGCGACAGCACCGCCGCCTTGGACGAGGCGTAGGCGGCCATCGTCGGGTCGGGCATCCGTGCGGCCTCGCTGCCCAGGTGAACGATGCTGCCACCGGTGGCCTTCATGGCGGGGATGACCGCGCGCGCGAGCCGTGCCGGGGCGAGCACGTTGACCTCGAACGTCGCCCGCCACAGCTCGTCCCCGATGTCGCAGAAGGAGTCCCTCGTGTCGAACAGGGCGGCGCTGTTGACCAACCCGTCGATGCGCCCGTACCGCTCGAGCGTCTCGGAGACCGGTCGGTCGGCGGACTGCGGGTCGCTCAGGTCCGCGGCGATGAAGTGCGCGGAGCCCGGCAGCACTCCGTGCGCCGGGTCGTTGCGGGCGACCACGACAACGTGCGCTCTTTCCGCGGCGAGCTCGTGAGCGGTGGCGCGGCCGATGCCGCTGGTACCGCCGGTGATGATGACGACCTTGCCGTCGAGTTCGAGATTCATTAGAGAGCCTTCCTGGAGGAATCAAGTTCAGAGAGAGGGAGAGCGCCGAGCCCACAAGCGTGCGGCAACGATGAGCGCGAGCCCGACGACCGTGAGAGCAGCGCCGACGACGGTCGGGCTGACCAGCCCGTATCCGGCGGCGATCGCTGCGCCGGCGAGGCTGACGCCAATCGTGTTGCCGAGGTTGAAGGCGGCGATGTTCGTCGCCGACGCCAGGGTCGCGGCCCCGGCCGCGTGACGCATCACCCGTGCCTGCAGGCCCGGAACGGTGGCGAAGCCGATCAGGCCGAGCAGGAACAGCAGGAGCGCCGTGAGCACCGGCATGCCGGAGACCGCTCCGAGGACGAGGATGACGACCGGCAGAAGGATCGAGAGCACGAGCACGGCGTTGTCGGCGTTCCTATCCGCGGCCTTGCCGCCGAGGATGTTGCCGAGGAAGAGGCCGGCCCCGAAGAGGACCAGCAGCCACGGGATCGCCGCGGCCGAGTAGCCGGTGACCTCGCGCAGCAGGGGCTCGATGTAGGTGAAGACGCCGAACATGCCGCCGAAGACCATGGCGGTCGTCAGCAGCGACACGAGCACCTGCGGACGGCCGAGCACACGGAACTGCTGCGCGACCGGGAGCTGGTCTTCTTCAGGCCGGGTCCTCGGCACGAGCGCGACGATCCCGGCGAGGGCGAGCACGCCGATGACGGAGATGATCCAGAACACCGCGCGCCAGCCGAGTTGCTGGCCCACGAGCGCGCCCGCGGGCACGCCGAGCACGTTCGCGATCGTCAGACCGGCGAACAGCGCGGCGACGGCGGATGCCTGCCTGCTCTTCGGCACCAGGGACGCGGCGAGCACCGCGCCGATGCCGAAGTAGCCGCCGTGTGCCAGGGCGGCCACGATCCGGCCGGCGAGCATGAGCTCGTAACTCGGTGCCCAGGCCGACAGCACGTTGCCGACGACGAAGAACCCCATGAGGAGCACCAGCGCGTGCTTCGGTGGCCGCTTCATCAGGAACGGCGTGATGACGAGCGCGCCGGGGACGACGGCGAGTGCGTAAGCACCCACGAGATGGCCGGCCGCAGTGATGCTGACACCGAGGTCCGTGGCGACCTCGGTGAGCAGTCCGGCAATGACGAACTCGGTCAGCCCGATGCCGAAGCCACCGACACTGAGCGCGAGCAGCGCGAGCGCCGTCCTGCGCCGCGGTGCAGCGCCGCGTCGGGAGTCTGTGCCGGTGGTGGGCTGAAGTGTCGTCGCCACAGCAGGTGGCCTCCTTGAGCAATCCGGGGGAACCGACCGGTCACAAGGAACGTGAACCGGTCATGCATCCACACTGCTCAAACCGCTGGCCGGCAGCCAGAACCCCCGATTGCCTAGCACCGGCAGGGACACCTTCCCGACCCAGTCGGAACGCTCGGCCGCCACGCGCTTCTCGCGAGCGCGTGAACGCCTGGTGAGTGCGAGACACCGTCGCTGAGACCCGATTAGCGTGGCGGGCCCCGTGGCCGCGTCGCCTCCTTGCCGAACGCCGCGGAGAACGGGCGACCGTGCGGTCTCAGGTGCGGTTCTTAGGCGTTGACCACGCGTCCGGCGTCGATGACGCTGCTGATGGCATCGCGCGATGCGGTGAGCGCTTCGATGGACGCCTCGATCCGGGCCTGCTCGCGCCGGAGGTCTTCGATGGTGTCGGAACAGATGGGAGCGAGACGGCCGGCACGGTCCGCCAGGCACGGCAGCACGGTGCGGATCGTCGCGGTGCTGAGGCCGGCGTCCAGCAACTGGCGGATGCGTCGGGCGACCTCGACATCCTGGTCGCTGTACTCGCGGTACCCCGAGCCGTTGCGCGCGGGCACCAGGAGCTCTTGCTCTTCGTAGTAGCGCAGCAGCCGCGCCGGGATGCCGGTGCCGTCCGTGACCTCCGAGATGCGCATGTGAGCGGCGACTCCTTCTGAACCATTTGCCTTCACATCGATGAGAAGGTTCAGCCTAGCAGTGTGAATGCCGAACAGTCTCCTCTCTCTTCCACCCGCACCCGACCCGGGCTGGTGCTGGCCGGTTTCGTGCTCCTGGTCTTCTGCACTGGCACGGCCGAGTACCTCGTCGCCGGGGTCCTGCCGCAGCTCGCGGCCGATCTCTCGGTGAGCGTCGCGGCCGCTGGGCAGACCGTGACCGCCTACGCCCTCGGCGTGGCGATCGGCGGGCCCATCGTCACCGTCCTCACCGCCCGGCTGCCGCGGAAGGGCCTCGCTCTGGGGCTGGGGGCAGTGTTCGTCGCGGGCATCGTGCTCACGGTGTTCGCCCCAACGTACGGGTGGGTGGTCGTCGGCCGGGTGGTCTCGGCGTGCAGCCAGGCCACCCTCTTCGCCATCGGGCTCACGACGGCGGCAGGGCTGATGGGGCCGGCCCGCCAGGGGCAAGCGATCGCGATCGTAAGCTCCGGTCTGACCGTCGCCACCGTGCTCGGCGTGCCGCTCGGGGCGTTGCTGGGCGGGACCACGAGTTGGCGGATCCCGTTCGTCATCGTCGCGGCCGCTGCCGTCGTGGGGGTGCTGCTGATCGCCGCCGCGATGCCGCGCACTGCCGCGCCGACCACCGGCGTGGGCGACGAGATCCGCACGCTGCTGCGCGGGCCGGTGCTGCTGGCGGTGGCCACGACGGTGATCGGCTTCGCCGGGGTCAGCGTGGTCTTCACCTACCTCGTGCCGCTGCTGTCCGAGGTGACCGGCATCGCCGCCGGCGTGATCCCGGCGCTGCTGCTGGCCTACGGGGTCGGCGGCTTCGCCGGGAACCTGATCGCCGGACGCCTCACCGATCTCTCGCTCGGCAAGACCCTGGTCAGGGTGTTCGTCGCACTGATCGTCACTCTGGCCGCGTTCCCGCTCGTCGCCGAGCACCCGGTCCCGATGGTCGTCGCAGTGCTGGTCCTCGGGCTGCTCTCGACCGCGACCATCGCCCCGCTGCAGTCGCTCGTGCTCCGTCACGCCGGTGCCGCGCCGACGCTGTCGCTGGCGGTGAACGTGGGGGCGTTCAACCTCGCCAACGCGATCGGCTCCGCACTCGGCGGACTCGGCGTCGCCGCGGGGCTGTTGCAGTGGGGCGGGTTCGGCGGAGCGGGCTTCGCAGCGCTCGGCCTGATCCTCACCGCACTCGCCCTCCGCGCCACTCCACGGCGTGACGCCAACATCTCTGCCACCACCGCGACGAAGGAGCACTGCCTGTGAAGACCGCAGCGATCACCGCCTACGGCGGCCCCGAAGTCCTGACCGTCCACGATGCACCGGCCCCGGAACCTGGACCAGGCGAAGCGCTGGTCGCGGTCGTCGCGTCGACGATCAATCCGGTCGACGTGAAGACCCGCATTCCCGGCACACCCCAGCGCGTCGGCCGGTTCCCGGCGGTGCTGGGCTGGGACATCGCCGGCATCGTGGTCACGGCACCTGCTGGTTCCGGCTGGGCACCCGGCGACCGGGTGATCACCATGCACCCGCCTGCGCCCGACGGGTCGGGCAGTTGGCAGCAGTACGCCGCGATCCCGGCGGAACGACTCGCCCCGGCACCCGAGTCAGTCGATCTGCCGACCGCTGCCACGCTGCCCCTGGCGGGGCTCACGGCCGATCAGGCCCTCAGGAGACTCGACCTCCACGCGGGCGAGCGGCTGCTGGTCACCGGAGCCGCGGGCGGCGTGGGCGGAATGGCCGTGCAGCTCGCCGCAGCAGCAGGGATCGAAGTGACCGCCCTGGTCTCGCGCCCGGAGCACGAATCAGCGGTGCTCGACCTCGGAGCCGCATCCGCGCACTCGAGTCCGGCGACGGCCGGCGAGTTCGACACGATCTTCGACGCCGCAGGGGTCTTCGACTACCCGAGGCTGCTGCGCGAGGGAGGCCGCCTCGTCACCGTCAGCGACGACACCATCCCCGCGGCGGTGGAACAACGCGCCTCCATGGCGGTGCACAACTACGTGCAGCACGATCGGCAGCGGCTCCGCGCACTCTCGGCCCTGGTGGACGCAGGCAAGATCACGCTACGGGTCGCAGACCTGTACCCACTGGCCGACATCGAACAGGCTCACCGGCGCGCCGAGGCCGGTGGTCTGCTCGGCAAGGTCGTCATCACGATGTAGACCAGTCAGAACGCGAGGGTCTCGTCGTGTCCCGGGAAGGAGAAGTCGCCGAGCTCCGCATGGGCGAGACTGGAGTGCATGACGGATCCGTTCGCACAGCCCGACGAGGCGTACCGGACCTGCGCCAAGTGCGGCCGGGACTGCGAGCCCATCCCGTTCTCGACCGACGACGGGATCCGGATCTCGTTCATCTGCCGCTGCACGGGACCCACACAGTCATCGACCCTTTCGAGGCGAAGCGCTGCACGGCAGCACGGGGTGGCGAGGTCAGGGCAGCGACTCCGCCGGGACGTCGCGAGCCGCACGCAACCGGAAAGGCCGGATCCTCACCTGGAGCAAGACGCCAACGCGGTCAGGTCCCCGCTGCCGCCAGGCGCGCAAGGTGATCCGTTCCTGTTGCCGACTGAAGACGACAGCGAAGTTCAGCGATCCGATGCGCATCCTGGTCACGAGGCGGCCCACCCGTCGACCAGGGCGTCGGCAGCGGCCCGGATCCTCGCCGCGAGAGCGACCGGGTCGTCATCGTCGAGGATCTCGACGGTGCGCTCGGCGTCGGCTGCCAGCTCGACGAGGACGGACACCTTCGGGTTCCGGTAGTCGGCGTCCTGGAGGACGAGGACCCGGCACGGATGGTCGTCGGGAAAGGCCAGATGCTCGACGGCGAGCATGGCGAGGTTCTTCGCGTGGCGCAGGCTCCCGGGCAGAGCGTCCCACCTCCACGTCGCTTCTGATGTCTCTGCGGTCATGCGTCCTCCTCGTCCGATCCCCAGCCCGAGCCCCCAGAACCGGCGGCCCGCCGCTGCGCGTGCTGGGCCGCCGCTCTCATGATCCGCCTGACGAGCTCCGGCGGGCAGCCGGCCATCTCCTCGTCGCTGGGGAGCCGGCCCTTCACGCACGCCCGGGTCAGCGCCGTGGTCTCCTCCACGGTCAACTCCCTGCCGAACGCGGTGACAGCCGCCTCGCGCATGTCCGTCCGGATCGATGCCAGGCGCTCGGCGCGGTCCAGAGCGGCGACGCTCCGCTCGACCTCGGCCTCCGAGATCGGCTGGGACAAGCGCTCCGCCTGCTGTGCGGCCAGCTGCCCGAAGATCCGGTCGAGGATCTCGCTGCGTTCGAATGCAGTCATGGCGGCGCTCCTCTCATCCACGACCAGCGTAAGCCGGGAGATGTCGGGGGTGAATTGGAGAATGGGGCGATGGTGGACGATCACGTGAGGGCGAGCCCGGTCAGCGGCGACCCGGCGGACTTGGCGAGGGTCATCGTGAAGCGGCCCGGCATGTACATGGGCGGGCCGGTGACGTTCGAGCGGGCGGCCGCCTACACGATCGGCGTCGAGATGGCCCTGATCGCCACGGACAGGGACCCGCCGCTGACCGAGGAGGACCACAGGCTGCTGCAGGAGCGTCCACGCGGACGGCGGTCGTTGGAGCAGGAGCTCGCGCACATCCGCCGCCTCGAGCCCCTGCTCGCGAAGCTCTTCACGGCCTTACAGGAGGAGTGACGCTGTCGGGTCCGGCTCAGCCCTCCTCCGCGCAGGCGTCCTCGAACTCCTTGAGCTCGTCGGCGACGTCGGCCGAGTAGCCGATCCCGTCGAAGTAGAGCGACTCGTAGCCCTCGGTCCAGTCGGCGGGCACCGGCATCGTCCGCACCGGGAAGAGCGGGACCGGCATCCCGTCGCAGCAGATCGTCGTCAACGAGGGGTCAGCCACTAGTCGCTCTATGGGTAGCGGACCGCCGGATCCTGCGGTCGGAGGGCACCTTGTCGTCAGGATCGTCGGGCGCTGCCTCTCATCGACGCAGGGACACCGATGCTCGGCCCGCGACACGATTGCAGCAACCCCGTTCCGCTGGCGCAGACATGCCAGGATCATGAGATGACCGACCTGCTGCACGAAGCCTGCTCTCGACTGGACGTCGCACCCGCGCGCGCCCTCGTGCAGGGCGGGCAGAAGCAGGTCCATGTCGTGACGCACGCCGACGGCACCGAGAGCGTGCTCAAACTCATCGACCTTGGTCTGGCTGCGGACCCGGCGGCGCTCGAGCGCGCTCGGCGCGAGGTCGATCTACTCAAGAGCGTCAACCACCCCAACGTGGTCGCCGTCAGCTCGGACCTGCAGCTGCTCGGCGACCCGCCCGTGGCGGTTTTCTGGCTCGAGGAGCTCCTCGACGGCTCCGACCTGCGCTACTGCGGATCGGGGTGGCCTTCGGAGCACCTGCTCGCGCTGGGACGGGACGTGGCGGCCGGACTCGGCGCGCTGCACAAGAAGAAGGTCATCCACCGCGACCTCAGTCCTGGCAACGTCCAGCGGCTCGCGTCCGGGAAGTTCGTGGTGATGGACCCCGGCTTCGCGAAGCACACTCTCCGGAGCGGGCTGACCGTCGGCGGCCAGCCCGGCACCCGCGGTTTCATGACGCCGGAGCACCTCCAGGCGTACTCCGGCTCTCCCACGGCAGCGTCCGACGTCTTCGGGTGCTGCGCCCTGGTCTACCTGGCGGCCACCGGCCATCCGCCCGTCCCCTACAAGGGTGACGACTACGAGTACCTCCAGCGCCTGCGGACCGCGCAACACATACCACTGCAGGACGCGCGCCCGGACCTCCCCGACGGCCTGGTCGCGGTCGTGGAGCGGGGGCTCCACCCCCAGCCCGCACGGCGGTACCGCAACGGCGACGCGCTGCAGCGCGCGTTCGAGGCGGCGTGATGGGAGTCTTCCTCGGCGACACGGCCCGCAACACGCTGGTCAAGTGGGCCACGAGCGCCATACGAGGCGGGTACGCGACCGGCGCATACCTGTCGCCTTTCACCTCCCCGCGCCTGGCCAACGGTTTCAAGCGCTCGGCGCAGGACACGTCCGAACAGATCCGAGCGGCCGGCGGCGAGTTCTGGTTCGACCCGATGACCTATGCGCTGAGCATGCCCCGCGCCGGCGACTTCCGGCACTACGACACATGGGACCTCTGGGGCGGCGCACGAGGCGACGTGTCGTCGCGCCCTGCCATGCGTGACCACATCGACCGGGTCTACGCGATTCAGAGGGAGCTCTCCAGCCCCCTCCTCGCCTCCTCCTTGCTGGTGTCCTACCCCGACACGCCCGCGAGCCAGCGCGCGCTCGAGTTCAGCCAGGAGGCCATGGACGCAGAGCCCGCCGCGTGGCTCACCGTTGCTGGGGACCAGCAGTTCTGGGGTGCCGGCGCGGAGCTCGACGCCCACGTCGGTGCGCTGGACCAGCTCGAACCGGCTGGCTGGCTGCTCGCCGTGACGCGGTCGGACAACGCGATGCCGCCCGGCGCGACCGCCGAAGAGGTGTACGGCATGATGCGCACGACCTTCGCGCTCAGCCAGGACCGTCCTGTGCGCGTCGCCTTCGGCGACATTGCGGCGCTGCCCGCAGTGGCCGCCGGAGCGGAGGCGGTCGGGACCGGGTGGGACATCCGTCAGCGCATCTGCGCCTACCAGGACTTCGAGGAGCGCGAAGGCGATCAGAACGGGGGCGGCTGGTACCAGCGCCCGACCCTCGGCGGGCTCATGGGCGGGCTCTCCAACCGCGAGTACTCCGTGTTGTCCTCGGAGAAACAAGCTCTGGCCGCGCGGCTTACACCCGGCACCATCGGCCCCAAGCCGGAGCAGGCGTTCCAGCACCACGCCTCGATCCTCACGACGATCGTCGACGAGCTGAACGGATTGACCGGCCGCGACCGGATCGCCGCCTTGCGACGCCGCTACACGGAGGCTCGTCCCGAATGGCAGGAAGTGAAACGGATCACTGGCGCGCCGATCGGCCCCGACCGCTGGATCAAGCCATTCCTTGACGGACTCGAACTCTTCGCCGCGTCAGAGGGCTGGAGCTGAGGACGCCGTAGCGGCGTACAAATGCTCGAAGCCCCAGAGGCGCTTCGCCGGCGCGGGACGCCTCGCGCGCGGCCTGACGACCCATCCTGAGGACGAATAGAGTCCCGCTCCGTCGTGCGCGACCCGCTCCGCGGCACGACGCACTGCCACCGGACCGACATCCCCCAGGAGCACAACGTAGTTATCGGCCCAGGAGCGATACGCGCGGCCCTGGAGAACCGCCTTCTGCCAGTCCTTCACCTTCGCTTCCAGGGCGAACACTGATCCTCGCGGCACCAACGCCGGGTTCACCCTGTGCGCGCCGCCGGGGGTCTTCTCCACTGCGCCCGCGCTCTGAAGACGGCTCAGCACCGGCTCGAGAGCCGCCGGCGACCACCCCACTCGCCGAGCGATCGTCGCCGACGACAGCGCCTGTCCCGGGTGCAGCACCGCCAGCACCGAGCAGTCGGCCTCGGCGAGAAGCGGCTGGACGCCCGCAGCACCGCGCGCTTCGAGCCAGTCCCGCCCTCCGGCCAGAGCGATGAAGTCGGGCAGGCCCAAGGGACTGGGCATCTCGGGGATGAGCAACACCTCGCCGGCGGTGCCTGGGAGCGAAGCCGCGGCAGGTTCAGCGAGGTCGTGCAGGATCAACTCGGCCTGGGGTTCGAACCTGCGTCCGCCAAGAGACGAGATCGGAGCCACGACTGTCACGTTGCGCACGGTCATGGCCTCCCACTTCTTTGAATCAAACTCCGTACGGCCGAGCGCTCTGCACTTCCGCCAGTGGCAAGCATGCGCATCCCACTCGATCATCCCGACGACGACAGACATCACATCCGCCTGCGGGCTTCGACCCGTCCGTCAAACGTTCTATGAGTGCCGGAACTCGACCACGTCCCCATCCCGCATGACATAGTCCTTGCCCTCCATGCGGACCCAGCCCTTGGCCTTGGCCTCGGCCGTGGAGCCCGCCTCGATGAGGTGGTCGAAGGACACGATCTCCGCCTTGATGAAGCCGCGTTCGAAGTCCGTGTGGATGACGCCGGCGGCCTGCGGGGCGGTGGCGCCCTGCGGGATCGTCCAGGCGCGGGACTCCTTGGGGCCGGCGGTGAGGTAGGTCTGCAGGCCCAGGGTGTCGAAGCCGACGCGGGCCAGCTGCGCCAGGCCCGACTCCTCCTGGCCGGTGGACTCGAGCATCTCGGCGGCCTCGTCCTCGTCGAGCTCGATGAGCTCGGCCTCGAACTTCGCGTCGAGGAAGATCGCCTCGGCCGGGGCTACCAGGTTCCGCAGCGCCTGCTGGGAGGCGGTGTCCGCGAGGCCCTCCTCATCGGTGTTGAACACGTAGATGAAGGGCTTGGTGGTCATCAGCTGCAGCTCGCGCAGCGCGGTGACGTCGATGCCGGCCTCGTCGGCGCCCTGGTACAGGGTCCGGCCGGTCTCCAGCAGCGCCTTGGCCTTGGTGACGTTCTCGAGCACGGCGGAGTCGATGACCCCGCGCTTGGTCTCCTTCTCCAGGCGCTGCATCGAGTTCTCGATGGTCTGGAGATCGGCGAGGATCAGCTCGGTGGTGATGGTCTCCATGTCCCCGGAAGGATCGGTGGAGCCGTCGACACGGGTCACGTCGGGATCGCTGAAGGCGCGGGTGACCTGGCAGATCGCGTCCGCCTCGCGGATGTTGGCGAGGAACTTGTTGCCCAGGCCCTCTCCCTCGCTGGCACCCTTGACGATCCCGGCGATGTCCACGAAGGACACGGTCGCGGGGACCAGCTTCTCGCTGCCGAACACCTCGGCGAGCTTCCCCAGCCGCGGATCGGGCAGCGGGACCACGCCGACGTTGGGGTCGATGGTCGCGAACGGGTAGTTCGCGGCGAGGACCTCGGCGCGGGTGAGAGCGTTGAACAGGGTGGACTTGCCGACGTTGGGCAGCCCGACGATTCCGATAGTAAGTGCCACGGGAGGTGAGTCTACGGGGACCGGCGCCGCGCCACCTGTCGACATCGGGTGAGATCACCGACCTCGCGAGGTCGGAGCCCGGAGGCCTCGGGGACCGCCGCCTCGATCAGGGCGAGCAGTCCGCACGCGCTGATCTCGCGCACCGCGGTGTCATCGCTGGTCCGCTCCGGCGTGACCATCGCGAAGACCGCCTGATCCGGACAGGTTCCCTGCCTGCCAGAGACAACGATTCCGTCGCGCTCCGGCGCTGGCCACAGTTCCCTGCCTAGGGTGGAGCCATGAGCGCGCCCTGGTCCCCGCCTCCATCCACGCCCCCGCCCCGCAGCAAGGCGCCATGGATCATCGGCGGTGCGTGCTGCACGCTCCTCGCGCTCGCCCTGGTGGTGGCGACAGTGCTCGGGGCGGTGTGGTTCCTCGCGCTCCGCGAGACGCCGATGGACGTCGTCACCCGCTATCTCACCGCGTGGGAGGCCGAGGACTGCGAGACCTACGAGGAGGTCACCACGGAGCCCTTCCGCGGGGAGGACTACACCTGCGAACAGTGGCAGGAGACCGTCCGCTACTGGCCGGAGAACGACTACTCCTTCGAGCACGAGCTGGCCGAGGGCGATCTCCGCGGGGACCGGGCGACCGTGCGCGTCACCGAGACGCTGATCCACCCGGATGTCACCGAGCGCCAGGTCTACGACGTCGTGCTGACGAAGCAGAACGGTTCCTGGCTCATCCACACCACGCGAGTGGTCGAGGAGCTCGAGCGGATCTGACCTCCCGCCCGGTGCCGCCGCGGGCGACATCCCGGGCGTGGCGCTCCCCGCCTGTCACACCCCCGTGGTGTGCTGTGACCATGAGCGGAACACCATTGCTGCTGCTGGGACTGGTCCTGGGGATCGTGCTCGGCGCAGGGGCGACCTGGATGCTGATGAGAGAGCGCGCCCGGGCGGACGCGGCACGGCTGCGCACCGACGCGGAGACGTCGGGCCAGCTGCTGCGCCTGGCCGATGAGCGCTACGAGCGCGACACCGCCCGCCGCGATGCCGCAGAGGAGGAGCGGGAGGCGGAGCTGCAGCGCACCCTCGCGCCGATCACCGCGACCCTCTCCCACCTCGAGCGCTCCCTCGCCCGCTCGGAGGCCGCCCGGATCGACGCCGAGGCCGCCCTGCGCACCCACCTGGCGCAGCTGGCGCAGCGCGCGCAGTCCCTCGAGTCCGGCACCGCGGCGCTGACCACGGCGCTGCGCGCCCCCACCGCCCGCGGCCGCTGGGGCGAGGTCCAGCTGCGCCGGATCGTCGAGGCCGCGGGAATGCTCGAGCACGTGGACTTCAGCGAGCAGCTCGCCGGGACACGGGCCGACGGGACCGCGGGGCAGCGCCCGGACCTCGTCGTCCACCTCTCCGGGGACCGGCACGTGGTGATCGACGCGAAGGCCCCGATGGACGCCTATCTCGACGCGACCGAGGAGCAGGATCCCGCCCGCGCCGCGGCCCGGCGGAAGGCACACGCCAAGGCGCTGCGCCACCACGTCGGCGTCATCTCCTCCAAGGCCTACTGGAAGGCGCTGGGCGACACCCCGGAGTTCACGGTCCTGTTCGTGCCCAGCGACGGCGTGCTCGCCGCCGCCCTGGAGACGGACCCCACGTTGCTGGACGACGCCTTCGGTCGGGACGTGGTCATCGCCTCCCCCGCCACGCTGGTCGCCCTGCTGCGCACCGTCGCGCACACCTGGCGCACCGATGCCCTGAACCGCGACGCCCGGGAGGTGCTCGACGCCGGCCGGGAACTGCACCACCGCCTCGGGACCTTCACCAGCCACCTGGGGAAGGTGGGCCGCTCACTCGACTCCTCGGTGGCGGCGTTCAACGACGCCGTCGGCTCCCTGCAATCGCGCGTGATGGTCACCGCGCGGCGCTTCGAGGACCTGGGCCTGACGGGGACGGCGATCGACGAGGTCGAGCAGCTCACGCGCCGCGCCCGCACCCTCGAGGATGAGGAGATCGCCGACCTCGCCGGCGGCGCGGAGCCCGCTCCGCGCCGCGTGGATCGAGCCGGCTGAGCCGCGCCGGAGGGTCCCTGCGGGAACGCCCCCTCGCGCGGCCGCCGGCACGCCGCACGCGCCTGATCAGCCCTCGGCCCCCGGCCCGTCGGCGTCCGGTAGTCGCGCCTCGATCCCCGCGATGATCAGGTCGATGCCGAGATCGAACTCGCCGTCGACCGTGACGTCGCCGCCTTCGATCACGGGCGCCTCCGCACCCTCTGCGGCGGCGGCCTGTGCTGCGTCGGCCGCATAGAGCCACGCGATATGGGGGAAGCGCGCCGGGGTGATCACGCCGGCGAGCAGCTCGGCCCCGGTGCCGGTGGTGGTCATCGCGCCCTCCGCGGCGAGCGACAGCTCGAGCTCGACCATCGAGGACGCCAGCTGCGAGATCACCAGGATCACGCCGACCTTCGTGTCCAGCGAGAGGTCGAGCTCCTCGAGGGCGGACATCCCCAGGTCGGCGGCACGCACCGAGTTCGGCATCAGCAGCGAGGTCTGACCCCGCGGCACCGCCAGCACCCAGGGATGCGCGCGGTACGCGTCACGGACCAGGTTCGCCCACGCGCGCAGCCGCTCGCGCCACGGGAGGGGGAGCTTGACCTTCGCCGGGATCTGCAGCGCGGAGTCCTGCATGAGGCGCAGCAACTCGTCCTTGTTGGCGACGTACCGGTACAGGGACATGGTGGTGAATCCCAGGGAGGCCGCCACGGCCTGCATGGTCACGGCGCCGATCCCCTCGGCGTCCGCGATCTCGATCGCCGCGGCGATGATCCGCTCGTGGCTCAGCCCGCGGCTGGGTCCCCGCTGCGGCGCCTCGTCCATCCCCCACGCGATCATCACGGCCCGCGGCAGGCCGGTCTCGTTGTTCTCCGCCATGCGCTCAGTGTTCCATCCCCTCTGCCGAGGCGTGCACCACAGCCCTTGACGGCCACCGCGTAACTGGTACACAGTAGATGCCGTACACAGTCTACGGCGCACACAGTGCCATTCCGGAAGGGCTCCCATGACCACCACCGACGCTCCGCTGATCGAGATCCGGGGGCTGCGCAAGTCCTACCGCGAGCACACCGTGCTCGACGGGCTCGACCTCACGCTGCCGCCGGGCGTCCATGCCCTGCTCGGCCCGAACGGGGCGGGCAAGTCCACCCTGATCAAGATCCTCTCCACGCTGCTGCCCGCCGATGCCGGCACCGTCTCCGTCCTGGGGCTCGACCCCCGCCGCGACCGCCGCCGGCTCCAGGGCCTGATCACGCTGACCGGCCAGTTCGCGGCGGTCGACGGGAAGCTCAGCGGGATGGAGAACCTGGTGATGATCGGGCAGCTGTTCGGCCTTCCCGCGGCGACCGCCCGCCGGCGCGCCCTGGATCTCCTGGAGCGCTTCGACCTGCTGGCCGCGAAGGACCGCCGGGCCGCGACTCTCTCCGGCGGCATGCGGCGCAAGCTCGACATCGCCGCGGGCCTGATCAGCCGCCCACGGCTGGTCTACCTCGACGAGCCGACCACCGGGCTCGACACCCGCAGTCGTCAGGTGCTGTGGAACGAGATCGGCGAGCTCGCCGAGAACGGGACCTCGATCCTGCTGACCACCCAGTACCTCGAGGAGGCCGACGCCCTGGCCGATCAGATCCGGGTCCTGCACGAGGGGCGGATCGTCGCCGGCGGCACCGCGACGGAGCTCAAGGCCCTGGTGGGAGGGACCGTGATCCGGGTCCACGACCAGGACGGGTCCGTGCTCGAGGACGTGCCCACCACCGGCACCACCGCGGATCTCGCTCGCCAGCTCGCCGAGATCTCCGCGCGCCGTCCCCACACCACCGCGACCCTCCATCGCCCCACCCTCGACGACGTCTTCCTGCATCTCACCGGCACCCGGGCCCGCTCCGACGAGCAGTCCACGCTCGAGCACACGCTCGCCGCGCCCGTCGGCTGACACCGCCCGCACCACCCGAGCACCTCACGACCACCAAGGACCGGAGCCATGACCCTCATCGAGACCGCCGGAGATCCCGGCACCGCCCCGCACCACCCCTCCCCCGATCACCGCCCGGCCCCTGCCGGCGCCGGCGCCCTCACGGGCCTGCGCGTGCTGTCCTGGCGCAGCCTGCGCCATTCGTTCCGCGACCCGGAGTCGGTGCTCATGGCCGTGCTGCTGCCGGTGATGATGATGCTGATCTTCGTCTTCGTCCTCGGCGGGGCGGTCACCACCGACGGCGGCGCCCCCTCGCGCGCCGAGTACCTCTCCTACGTGCTGCCCGCGATCGCCCTGACCGCCGCCGGCTTCGGCGCGTCCTTCACCGCGGTGGTGGTCAGCAATGACATGACCACCGGCCTGATCGACCGCCTGCGCACCATGCCGTTCCCCGCGGTGACGCTCCTGCTGGGCCACACCGTCGCCTCGATGGTGCGGAATCTGCTGGCCACCGTGGTGGTGGTGCTCGTCGCCCTGGCCGTCGGCTTCCGCACCGAGGCCTCGGCAATGCAGCTGCTGGGCTCCCTGGGCCTCATCGCCCTGTGGATCCTCGTCATCACGGTGGTCTTCGCGACCCTCGGCATGCTCGCGGGCTCCGCGGAGGCAGCCAGCGGCTACGGGTTCATCCTGCTGTTCCTGCCCTACCTCTCCAGCGGCTTCGCCCCGGTGGAGTCGATGCCCTCCTGGCTGCAGGCCTTCGCCGCGCATCAGCCGATGACCCCGCTGATCGACGCCTCCCGGGCGCTGCTGACGGGGAGCGCTCCCGGTCAGGACGCCGTGGTGGCCGTGCTGTGGTGCGCGGGCTTCCTCGTCCTGGCCGTCGGCGTGGCCGCGTACGTCTTCCCGCGCCGCACCTCGCGCTGAAGGGTGCCGCGGCACCTCGGCCGGCGGTCATCCGACCGCCGGCCGAGGTGCGCTCAGGACTCGGCGGTGGCGTGGCGCCCGGAGGGGCGCTGGCGGCGATCGGACTCGCCCTTCTCCTTCATCGACTGCCGCAGCTCGCGCGGCAGGGAGAACATGAGGTCCTCGGTCGCGGTGCGGACGGGCTCCACGGCGCCGTAGCCGCGCTCGGCGAGCTCGGCCAGCAGCTGCTGGACCAGGATCTCCGGGACCGAGGCGCCGGAGGTGACGCCGACGGTCTCCACGCCCTCGAACCACTCCTCCTGCAGCTCGACGACGGAGTCGATGCGGTGGGAGGCCTTCGCGCCGGCCTCGAGCGCCACCTCCATCAGCCGCACGGAGTTCGAGGAGTTCGGGGAGCCGACGACGAGCACCAGATCGGACTGCGGCGCGATCTTCTTGACCGCGACCTGCCGGTTCTGGGTGGCGTAGCAGATGTCGTCGCTGGGCGGTGCCTGCAGCTGCGGGAAGCGCTCGCGCAGCTTGTCCACCGTCTCCATGGTCTCGTCGACGCTGAGCGTGGTCTGCGAGAGCCACACGACCTTCTCCGGGTCGCGCACCGTGACGTCGCCGACGGCATCGGGCGAGTTGACGACCTGCACGTGATCGGGGGCCTCGCCGGCGGTGCCCTCGACCTCCTCGTGGCCGGTGTGGCCCACCAGCAGGATGTCGTAGTCCTCGCGGGCGAAGCGCACGGCCTCCTTGTGGACCTTGGTCACCAGCGGGCAGGTCGCGTCGATGGTGCGCAGGTTCCGCTCCTCGGCCATCTCCCGGACCTTCGGGGAGATGCCGTGGGCGGAGAAGATGACGAGCGAGCCCTCGGGCACCTCGTCGACCTCCTTGACGAAGACCGCGCCCTGCTCCCGCAGGCGGTCGACCACGAACTTGTTGTGGACGATCTCGTGGCGCACGTACACGGTCTCGTCGTAGTGCTCGAGGGCGCGCTCGACGGCGACCACGGCCCGGTCGACTCCCGCGCAGTATCCGCGCGGCTCGGCTAGAAGGACGGTTCCGTTGCTCACCGCTCCATCGTAGGAGCAGGGGCCGACGGGGTGCACGGGCGTGGGGGAAGACTCACCAACCCTCCACAGCGCCGCGGCGTCCACAGCGAGGGCGTGATGCGATCCCGTGTCGGGGCGGCGTGCCAGAGTGGACCCATGACCGAGAGCTTCGAGCCCCGCGGCGGGCAGGACGGGGCGGCGCCGCGCCCGGCGCTCGCCCCCACCGCCGCGCAGACCACGCCGGAGAACCCGTGGCCGCTCCGGCAGCTGTCGGTGAAGGTCGGGGAGTACATCGCCCGCATGTCGCCGCTCTGGGTCGAGGGGCAGATCGTGCAGTTCAACCACCGGCCCGGCTCCGGGATGAGCTTCATGACCCTGCGGGACGTGGACGTGGACATGTCCTTCTCCGTGCCGGTGCGCGAGAAGGTGCTGCGGGGCCTGACCACCGAGCCGGTCCCCGGGGCGCGCGTGGTGGTCCACGCCAAGCCGACGTTCTGGTCCAAGCGCGGGAGCCTCCAGATGGAGGCGGACGACATCCGCCCCGTGGGCCTCGGCGAGCTGCTGGCCCGGCTCGAGCAGCTCAAGCGGGTGCTGACCGCCGAGGGGCTCTTCGAGGCGTCCAGGAAGCAGCCGCTGCCCTTCCTGCCCCGCAATGTGGGGCTGATCTGCGGGCGAGAGTCCGCGGCGGAGCGAGACGTGGTCGTCAACGCCCGGCGGCGCTGGCCCGCGGTGCGCTTCGAGATCCGCGAGGTCGCGGTGCAGGGCACCCGGGCCGTCGGCGAGGTCTCCGCGGCGCTGCGCGAGCTGGACGAGCTCGACGAGGTCGACGTCATCATCGTCTCCCGCGGCGGCGGCTCCCTCGAGGACCTGCTGCCGTTCTCCGACGAGCAGCTCACCCGCCTGGTCGCCGGCGCCCGCACCCCGATCGTCTCCGCGATCGGCCACGAGGTGGACACCCCGCTCATCGATCTCGCGGCGGACGTGCGCGCCTCCACCCCGACCGATGCCGCCAAGCGCGTCGTGCCCGACATCCAGGCGGAGGTCGAGCAGCTGGATCTGGGCCGCACCCGGCTGCGCGCCGCGATCCGTGCCCGGCTCGAGCGGGAGCAGTCCGCGCTGGACGCGATGCGCTCCCGCCCGGTGCTCGAGAACCCCGCCACGATCCTCGCCGGCCGGGCCGACGAGATCCGCTCCCACCTCGCCCTGGCCCGCACGCTGATCTCCTCGCGCCTCGACCGCGCCATGGACGACACCACCCATCTGGGGCAGCGGGTGCGCGCTCTCAGCCCGCTGGCCACTCTGGAGAGGGGCTACGCGGTGGTCCAGAGCCCCGACGGCGCCGTGATCCGCTCCCCGGAGGAGACCGCCGTGGACCACGATCTCTCCGTGCGCGTCGCGGGCGGACGCTTCGGCGTCCGGCGCATCGAGCACGACCCGTACACCCCTGCCCCGCCGTCCCCGCCACCACCCACCGAGGAGCCCCGATGACCGCGAGCACCAGCCCCGA
Organism: Brachybacterium sp. YJGR34; assembly: GCF_003347015.1. Lineage (GTDB taxonomy): Bacteria > Actinomycetota > Actinomycetes > Actinomycetales > Dermabacteraceae > Brachybacterium. Next base: position 10,972 of record NZ_PNFB01000006.1, on the reverse strand, counting down.
GGACGATCTCACCGCCGCCGAGGGCGATCCCACCGACACCGCACAGCCGGCTGTCACCCCCGCCGAGTCGGAGCAGCCGCTGCCCGCGGACATCGCCGCCCTCTCCTACGAGGCCGCCCGTGACCAGCTGGTCGAGGTGGTGAGACGGCTCGAGTCCGGCCAGGGCGGGCTCGAGGACTCGATCGCGCTGTGGGAGCGCGGCGAGATGCTCGCCCGCCGCTGCCAGCAGTGGCTCGACGGCGCGCGGGAGCGCCTGGACGATGCCGTGGCGGCGCGCCGCGCCGGGGACGCTCCCGAGCGCTGAGCGTCCCGTCGGCGAGCGCCGTGGCGGCTGGCGTGTCCGGCGGGCCGCTTCAGTCGAGCGCGGTCACCGTCGCCGCGGCGAGCTCCTCGAGCTCGACCGGATCGGCGGCGCCGGCGGCCACGAAGCCCCAGCCCTCCCCCTCGCAGGCGATCGCGAGCTGCTCGTCGCCGGAGCCCGCCCCCCGCAGCTGCTGGCAGGGGGCGCCCTCGATGCTCAGCTCCTCCTCGACGGCACCGCCGGGCAGGGCCTGGGAGAGCATCGGGGCGCTGAGCGCGGACTCCTCGGTGAGGGTGACGTGATCGCCCTGGGCGGTGGTGTACTCCACGGTCCAGCGCGGGGACCCGCCGTCGGTGTAGCGCGCCGAGCGCTCCGTCCAGCCCTCGGCCGTCTGCGGCACGGCCACCGGGAACGGGGCGAGCTCCTGGGCCCGCTCGGCGCTCGCGGCGACGTCCACCGCGGAGTTCTCCAGCGGCTCGCGCTCCAGATCGCTGCCCACGCCGAAGAAGGCGATGCCGACGACCACCACCACCGCCAGGGTCAGCACCAGCGCCCACAGCATGTTGCGCAGGACCGTGTTCTGCTTCGACGGCAGCTGGTACGCGGACTTCGGCCGTGGCGCCGACTCGGGGGCGTCACGATTCTCGGAGGGGGCATCGTGCATGTCCCCCATTGTCCCTGCCGCACGGGGGATCCGATTCCCAGGCTGGCTCCCGCCGAGCGCCCCCGTCGGCCCCGCATTCGCTCCCGTGCCCGAAACCTGCGATGATCGAGCGGTGACCGCGAGATTCCTCATCGTCGGAGAAGCCCTCACAGACATCGTCGTCGACGCCGACGGTGCCCAGCGTGAGCATCCCGGCGGCTCCCCCATGAACGTGGCCGTCGCGCTCAGCCGCCTCGGCCATTCCGCCCATCTGCTCGCCCGCGTGGGCGACGACGCGCGCGGCGACGCCATCCGTGCGCATCTCGCCGAGTCCGGGGTGGCGCTGACCCCCGGCAGCACGGTCGCGGCGCCGACGTCGACGGCGCAGGCGATCCTCGATGCCAACGGCGCCGCCACCTACACCTTCGACCTCGTGTGGGACCCGAATCCCTCCGGCCTCCCCGACCAGGTCGAGGCCGTGCACACCTCCTCGATCGCCGCCGTGCTGGAGCCCGGCGCGACGACCGTGCAGGACGTGCTCCGTCGCCAGCGCGACCGCGCGACGATCAGCTACGACCCCAACGCCCGCCCCACTCTCATGGGCTCCGCGGATGCGGTGCGCGAGCGCATCGAGGCGAACATCGCCCTCAGCGACGTGGTCAAGGCCTCCGACGAGGACGTCGCCTGGCTGTACGGCACCGAGGACGTCGAGGACGTGGTCGCCTCCTGGCGGGAGCGGGGCCCCTCGCTGACGGTCCTGACCCGCGGCGCCGAGGGCGCGGTGGGCTTCGCCGGCTCGGGCCGCGTGCAGGTCTCCCCCGTGAGCGTCGAGACCGTGGACACCGTCGGGGCCGGGGACACCTTCTCCGCCGGCATCCTCGATGCGCTCGCCGCGAAGGGCCTGCTGGGCGCCGAGAACCGGGAGGCGCTGGCCGCCGCGCCCTCGGACGACATCGCCTTCGTCCTGCGCCGCGCCGCCCGCCTCGCCGCGATCACCGTCTCCCGCGCCGGGGCCAACCCGCCGTGGAGCCACGAACTCGCCTGACCCGGCTCGGCCGGCCCGTCGCGCCGGCACCCGTCGACACCTCACACACCACCTCGAGGGAGGCCCCTGAATGAACCAGCCCACGCCCGACGCATCGCAGGATGCCTACCGCATCGAGCACGACACCATGGGCGAGGTCCGCGTCCCGGCCTCGGCCCTGTACCGCGCCCAGACCCAGCGCGCGGTGGAAAACTTCCCGATCTCCGGGCAGGGCCTCGAGCCGATGCACGTCCACGCCCTCGCGCAGGTCAAGAAGGCCGCCGCCCGCGCCAACCAGGAACTGGGGGTGCTGGACACGCGCATCGCGGAGGCGATCGTGGCCGCGGCCGACGCGGTCATCGCCGGCGAGCACGACGACCAGTTCCCCGTGGACACCTACCAGACCGGGTCCGGAACCAGCTCGAACATGAACATGAACGAGGTGCTGGCCACCCTCGCCACCCGCTCGGGCACCGACGTCCACCCCAACGACCACGTCAACTGCTCCCAGTCCTCGAACGACGTCTTCCCCACCTCCGTGCACGTGGCGGTCACCCAGGGAGTCATCTCGCAGCTGCTCCCGGCGCTCGCCCACCTCGCCGAGGCGCTCGAGCAGAAGGCGGAGGCCTGGAAGGACGTCGTGAAGTCCGGGCGCACCCACCTCATGGACGCCACCCCGGTGACCCTGGGCCAGGAGTTCGGGGGCTACGCGGCCTCGATCCGCTACGGCATCGAGCGCGTCGAGGCGGCCCTGCCCCGCACCGCCGAGGTCCCCCAGGGCGGCACGGCCGTGGGCACCGGCATCAACACCCCGCTCGGCTTCCCGCAGAAGGTCATCGCGAATCTCGTCGAGCAGACCGGCCTGCCGCTGACCGAGGCCCGCAACCATTTCGAAGCGCAGTCCGCCCGCGACGGCCTGGTCGAGATGTCCGGGGCGCTGCGCACGATCGCGGTGTCCGTCACCAAGATCTGCAACGACCTGCGCTGGATGGGCTCCGGCCCGAACACCGGCCTGGGCGAGATCGTGATCCCCGACCTGCAGCCGGGCTCCTCGATCATGCCGGGCAAGGTCAACCCCGTCATCCCCGAGGCCGTGCTCATGGTCTGCGCGAAAGTGGTGGGCAACGACGCCGCGATCGCCTGGGGCGGCGCCCAGGGCGCCTTCGAGCTGAACGTCCAGATCCCGCTCATGGGCACCAGCCTGCTGGAGTCGATCCGTCTGCTCGCCAATGCGTCCACGGTGCTGGCGGACAAGACCGTGGACGGCCTGGTCGCCAACGAGGAGAAGGCCCGCTTCTACGCCGAGGCCAGCCCCTCGATCGTCACCCCGCTGAACAAGCTGATCGGCTACGAGTCCGCGGCGAAGATCGCCAAGCACGCGGTGGCCGAGCGGATCTCGGTGCGCGAGGCCGTGATCGCCCTGGGCTTCGTGGAGCGCGGCGAGCTCACCGAGGCGCAGCTCGACGAAGCGCTGGACGTGCTCTCGATGACCGCGCCGAAGGCCTGACCCGGGCGCCGCGATAGCAGCCCGGGCGGCGCCGGCGCGGCCGGCAGAAGAGCCAAAATATGCACAGGAGGGTCTCTCAGGAGGCCCTCCTGTACATATTCTGGCTCCGCATCGCGTGGCGCACCGGTTCGGGGGATCACTCGGTCCTGCTCACGCCTCTGCCCGGCTCTCGACAGGACGGCGGTGATCGCCGCGATCCAGCACCGCACGGAGGAGCGTCCGGGTCACCGTCCAGGTCAGGAAGACCTGTTCCCAGGTCAGGCGGGTCACTGTGTAGCCCCGCGATCGCAGGAGCAGATCGCGGTCCCGGTCCGCGGCGTAGCTCTCCGGATCGTCGTGGAAGGCCCGGCTGTCGCACTCGATCACCCAGCTCCGCCCCACCAGGAGATCCACGCGACGGGCCGCGCCGTGCGCGTCGAGGAAGGGCACCTGAGCTCGCACCGGGATCCGCCGCTCCTCCAGCCACCATCGCACCGCGGTCTCGGTGCCCGACTCCGCATCGGCACGGATCCGTGACAAGGGCCGGCGCAGGCGCGAGGGCAGGCCATCGACCAGGTCCCGCGCCGCGGTCAGGCTGAGCCTCCCCCGGTGAACCGCCGATTCCAGCAGGATCGCCGTCTTGACCGTCGGCAGGCAGCGCGCGGCGTGCTTCAGCACGAGGTCGAGCGGCGGGACCGGATCGTCGTCCGGCCAGGCGTCGAGGACAGGCCGGTGGAGCACCAGCGGTTCGTGGGGTCCCCGTCGGACCAGCTCTTCGCCCTGACGACGGAGAGCGGGGATCCGGACCGTATCGAGCACTGCGGCGCGACGATCCGCGCGGGGTCGGAAGACATGCACCCCGCTGTGGATCGGCGTCCAGAGCCCATGGAAGGCAGCGCCGTCGATGCAGGTGGGGCGCACGCCGAGCTCGAGCAGATCGACAAGCGCGGCGGGAGCCTCCGGGGTGACGTACCACGGTTGGACGCTGCGCAGCGCGCCGCTGCGGCACCACCGCGCAACCTCCGCTGGCGCGATGCCCTCCGCGCTGATCTGTCGACGGTGCCGGACCCCGATGACCTCCATGCCGTCATCCCATCGCGCGCACCTGGTCCGGGCCAGTGCCGCCGTTGGTCTGTGGATGGAGCCTCCTCCCCAAGAGCGGGCAGGAACGGCGATGAGAAGAGCCAGAATGCGCACAGGTCGGCCCGATGACGGGCTTTCCTGCACGCATTCTGGCTCTATTTCGGGGATCGACCCCAGCGCCGCCGCCCCTGCCCCGGCGCCGCGCCGGCAGCCGGCCCGCGGCACCTGCCCCACGTGGGCAGCCAGCGACTGGCCCCGAGCCCCGGCCCCACCTCAGGGCATCGGCTCGTCCAGCACGTGGGTGACCAGCTCGGCCACCTTGGAGCGCTCGGAGCGCTGCAGCGTGATGTGGGCGAACAGCTCCTTCTCCTTGAGCGCCTCGACCACGGAAGCGATGCCGTCGTAGCGGCCGATGCGCAGGTTGTCGCGCTGGGCGATGTCATGGGTGAGGACCACGCGGGAGTTCTGCCCGATCCGCGAGAGCATCGTCAGCAGCACGTTGCGCTCGAGCGACTGGGCCTCGTCGACGATCACGAAGGCGTCGTGCAGGGAGCGGCCGCGGATGTGGGTCAGCGGGAGCACCTCGAGCATGCCGCGCGAGAGCACCTCGTCGATGACGTTCTGGGAGACCATCGAGCCCAGGGTGTCGAACACCGCCTGCCCCCAGGGCCCCATCTTCTCGCTCTGGTCGCCGGGCAGGTAGCCGAGCTCCTGGCCGCCCACCGCGAACAGCGGCCGGAACACCATGATCTTGCGCTGGGTGCGCCGCTCGAGCACCGCCTCGAGGCCGGCGCACAGGGCCAGGGCGCTCTTGCCGGTGCCGGCGCGGCCGCCGAGCGAGACGATGCCGATGGACTCGTCCTGCAGCAGGTCGATCGCCACCCGCTGCTCCGCGGAGCGCCCGGCGATCCCGAAGACGGTCTGGTCTCCCGGGACCAGCGTGACCTTCTTGCCCCGCGCGACCCGGCCCAGCGCCGATCCCCGCGGGCTGGTCAGCGTCAGCCCGGTGTGGACGGGCTGATGGGCGACCTCGGGGACCTCGACGGTCTGGCCGGCGTAGAGGTCGGTCATGGACTGCTCGTCGATGCCGGCGGTGACCATGCCGGTGTAGCCGCGGTCGCGGGCGAGCTCGGCGCGGTACTCCTCGGCGTGGATGCCGGAGGCCGAGGCCTTGATGCGCATCGGCAGGTCCTTGGAGACCAGCACGACGTTCTTGCCGTCGAGCTGGAGGTTCTTGGCGACGGCGAGGATGCGGGTGTCGTTGTCCCCCAGCCGGAAGCCGTCGGGCAGCGCGGCGGCGCTCATGTGGTTCAGCTCGACCTGGACGTGTCCGCCGTCCTTGCCGATCGGCAGCGGGACCGAGAGGTTGCCGTGCCGCTCCCGCAGGTCGTCGAGGATGCGCAGCGCCTGGCGGGCGAAGTAACCCAGGTCCGGGTGGTGACGCTTGGCCTCGAGCTCGGTCACCACGACGATCGGCAGCACGATGTCGTGCTCGGCGAAGCGGTGCAGGGAGAGCGGATCGGACAGCAGCACCGAGGTGTCCAGCACATAGGTGATCAGCCCGGTCTCCAGGTCGGGGAGCAGCTCCTGGCCACCGGGCCGCAGCGACGGCACCACGGGCGCTCCGTCGGGATTGGCGGCCCCGATCACCTCCGAGCCGAAGCTCGTCCCCAGCGATGCCGTGCCGGCGTCGGCAGGCATCGTCTCGCGGGCCGTCGTGGTCTCATCCATGGGAGCCTCCCGAAATCGCGCGGATGCCTGGACCCTAGCGCCGCCGGCACCCGTGATCGGGCGCGTCCCGCGGGCTGCGGGTCCGACGTTCACCCGATCGTCACCCGGAGTTCTGCCGACCTCCCGGTGCCCCCAGTGTGCCACCGCTCACACCGCGGACCGCGGCAGGTCCGGCGCGCGCCGCGCCCGGCGTGCCGTCGCCGGATCTCGCCGCTCAGGCGCCGTAGCGGCGTTCGCGCCGGCAGAAGTCGCGCAGCGCCCGCAGCAGATCCACGCGTCGGAACCCCGGCCAGTAGGTCTCGCAGAACCAGTACTCGGAGTGCACGGACTGCCACAGCAGGAAGCCGGAGAGCCGCTGCTCCCCGGAGGTGCGGATGATGAGATCCGGATCCGGCTGCCCGCGCGTGTACAGGTGCTCCGCGATCGAGTCGACGCTGATGGCGGAGGCGATCCGGGCCGGCTCCATGCCCTGTGCGCCGAGATCCCGCACCAGCTCCCGCACGGCATCCACGATCTCCTCGCGGCCGCCGTAGCCCACGGCGACGTTGACCGTGAGCCTCGCCTCGGGCGCGGCCGTCTCCTGGATGCGGGCGATCCCGGCCCGCACCTCCTCCGGCAGCATCTCCGCGTTGCCCGTGAGGCGCACCCGGCAACCGGCCTCGACGATCTGCTCGACGGTCGAGGCGATGATGCGATAGAGGACGACGAGCTCCTCGGGCGGGCGCCGCAGATTGTCGGTGGACAGCATCCACACGGTGACCAGCGGGATCTCGAGGTCCTCGCACCAGGAGAGGAACTCGATGATCCGGGCGGCGCCGGCGCGGTGGCCGTGCTCGGTGCTCTCTCCCGCCGCCTTCGCCCAGCGTCGGTTGCCGTCGACGATCACGCCCAGATGCTGGGGAAGGTCGAAGGTCTCGAGCTCCTTGGTGAGCCGGCGCTCGTAGACGCGGTAGAGGAGGCCGTCGTCCCTCATCGCAGCCTCCGTTCCCTGATCGGCGCCGATGGTCCGGCGCGCGGACGTCGTGGTGTCCCCCCGGCGCGGCGGGCGCGGTGCGCCGCACCGTCCCATTATCGACGACGCCGGCCCCGTGACCGGACCGTTCCGCGGAATCCACACCGGATGGGCACAGCCGACGACCCAGTAACTTACGGACACGTAGGTTACGGTGCCTCCATGACTTCCGGCCCCCGCCCCGAGGGTTCCCCGCGCCCTCCGAGCATCCGCCCCCGCCCTGCCGCCGGCGCCGCCCCCTCCGCCGGGGAGGACGGCATGGCCGATGCGGACCTGCCCACCGCCCAGACGCACCCCTTCGCGCCGCGCACGCTGACTCGCGCGATGGCGCACCGCGCCACTCAGCTGGGGCTGCAGCTGCCCAAACCGCGGCTGCGCGGCATCCTGCACCTGATCGCCTTCCCCACCACGCTGGTCGCCGGCCTGCTGCTGGTCGCCGTCGGCGAGACGCTCGCGATCCGTCTGGCCTGCGCGGTCTTCGTGCTCACCGCGTCACTGCTGTTCGGGGTGAGCGCGGTCTACCACCGCGGCACCTGGTCACCGCAGCACGCCCTCATGCTGCGCCGCTTCGACCACGCGAACATCTTCCTCATCATCGCCGGCACGTACACCCCGATCGCCGTGGCCCTGCTGCCCGAGCGGCAGGCGCTGACCCTGCTCGGCATCGCCTGGGGCGGGGCGCTGGTGGGAGTGTGCTTCCGCCTGTTCTGGACCGGTGCGCCGCGCTGGATCTACGTCCCGGCCTACATCGCGCTGGGCTGGGTGGCGGTGTTCTACATGCCCGCCCTGCTCGCCGGCGGCGGCTGGGCCGTGGTGTGGCTGCTGTGCATCGGGGGCCTGGCCTACACCGCCGGCGCCGTCATGTACGCGCTCAAGCGGCCGAACCCGTCACCGGCCTGGTTCGGGTTCCACGAGATCTTCCACGCGGGCACCCTCATCGGCTTCGGCTGCCACTTCGCGGCGGTCGTGGTCAGCGTCCTCTGAGGGCGCCGGGCAGCTCAGGGCCGTGCGTCGGGCCCGGCGCCCGACTGGTCCTCGGGCCGCTCGTCCTCGGCGGCGGAGGACCCGCCCTCGTCCTCCGGCGCCCCTCCTCCGTCGGCGGACGGCCCGCCGTCGCCGGCGGAGGGGTCGCCGGTCCCATCGCCCTCGGGGCCGTGCTCCGCCGGGTCCTTCTGCGCGGCCTCGCGCTCGGCCCGCATGCGCTCCTCGACACGGGCACGGGCCTGGACCCGGCGCGTGCGCCGGGTCATGTCGATCACCAGCAGCACGATGGCGGCGGCGAGGACGAAGGTCGCGAAGAAGCCCGGCAGGCCCGGGGAGACCGTGACGGAGTTGAACTCCTCGCCGTCCGAGGGCGAGGGGTTCGCCAGCAGCTCGCCGACGGCCAGGACGAGGTCCGCACCGTTCACGGGCGCGCCTCGACGTGGCCGGGGCGGAGCCCGGCGAACAGATCGTCCTCGGGCAGCTTCACGCCGATCCGGGAGATGTGCAGCTCGTAGTCGTCGGTGCCCCAGGCGGCCTTCTCGGCGTCGTGGGAGATGCGGAAGAACGGACCCTCGGGATCCACCTGGGTGGCGTGCGCACGCAGCGCCTCGTCGCGGATCGCGAGGAACTCGCGGACGTCGACGCGCGTGGTGAGGAGGCGGTCGTGGCTCTCGTCGTAGTGCTGCAGCATCTGCTCGAGCTCCTCGTTCGGCGTCCCCTCCCCGCGCAGGTGGCGGCTGACCGCCGCGAAGCGCTGGCGGTGGAAGCCGTTGATGTAGTACAGCTTCGCGACCTCCCACGGCGCGCCGAGCTCGGGCGCGAAGCCCTCGTCCGCGGCGAGGTCGAAGGCCGCGACGCTGATGCGGTTGACCTGGATGTGGTCGGGGTGCGGGTAGCCGCCGTTCTCGTCGTACGTGGTCATCACGTGCGGACGCAGCCGTCGGACCGCCTCGACCAGGGGGCGGACGGCCTCCTCGACGGGGAGCGCGGCGAAGCTGCCGGCCGGCAGCGGGGGCAGCGGGTCGCCCTCGGGCAGGCCGGAGTCGACGAAGCCCAGCCATTCGTGGTCCACGCCGAGGATCTCCTGGGCGCGGGCCATCTCGCGGCGACGGACCTCGGGCAGGGCCTCGGGAGTCAGCGAGGGATCGTCGCGCAGGCGCGGGTTGAGCACGTCCCCCCGCTCCCCTCCGGTGCAGGTGATCACCGTGACCTGGGCGCCCTCGCGGGCGTAACGGGCGGTGGATCCGGCACCCTTGGAGGACTCGTCGTCCGGGTGCGCGTGGACGGCCACCATCCGCAGGGCTTCATCGGGTGCAGGCAGCTGGACGGTCACGGGACTCCTCGCAGACGACGGGACGGAAGTGCGGCTCCGGGGCCGGCGCGCACGGCGCGCCGCGGCGTCCGACGGAGACTGGCACCAGCGCCTGATCCTACGCCACCGCCCCCGAACGGCGCCGGGGAGGCGGCGGGCACCGCGGCCCACGTGACCGGTTCCTCGCCCGGCATGTCCTGACGTCCGGCGAGCATTCGGGAGGGGTCTGGGACACTGGTCGTCATGGACGATGCCACCGACCGCCGTGCGGACCGCTACGGGGGACCCCTGATCGGCCGACGGACCGCGCGGGTCCTGCTGGCGGTGGCCGCGGTGGTGTTCGTGGCGGTCGTCGCCTATGTCGGCGTCAGCGCGGCGAACAACCCCGTGCGGTCGGACGTGGTCGCCTACGACCATCTCGAGGACGACCTCATCGCGGTGGACTACGTCGTGACCATGGACCCCGGCACCGAGGCCGAGTGCCGGATCCAGGCGCTGAACGCCGGTCGGGCGCAGGTCGGATTCGTCGAGACCACGATTCCCCCGCAGAGCGAGCGTCGCAGCGCCCATCGGGTCGAGATCTCCACCCAGGGCGAGGCGGTCTCCGCGGAGATCATCGACTGCTCCCCGGTCTGATCGCTCCGACGACACCGGGGCGCACGCGACGCACCTCACAGGAAGTCCGGGGTGCGCGGTGTAAACTCTCGCGGAACCGGTGAAGCACCGGTTCATCATCACCCGCACACGGGGCGCATGAGGACATGTGCCCCGTGATTCGCGTTATGGGGCCGTTCTCCGGAACCCGGCGCGAGATACCGAAGACGACAGGAGTGAACCCATGAGCAGCCAGCCGAATGGCGCCTGGCTCACCCAGGACGCGTACGACCGCCTGGTCAAGGAGCTCAAGGAGCTCGAAGGCCCGGGCCGCACCGAGATCGCGGAGCGCATCGCCGCCGCTCGCGACGAAGGTGACCTCAAGGAGAACGGCGGATATCACGCCGCCCGCGAGGAGCAGGGGAAGATGGAGTCCCGCATCGCGGATCTCAATCGCCTGCTGAAGAACGCCGTGGTCGGGGAATCCCCGAAGGACGACGGCGTGGTCGAGCCCGGCATGGTCGTGGGCATCTCCCTGGCGGGCAAGCAGCGCACCTTCCTGCTCGGCAACCGCGAGATCTCCGACGGGGACGACGAGCTCGAGGTGTTCTCCACCGAGTCACCGCTGGGCAGCGCGATCCACGGCTCGAAGGTCGGTGACACCGTGGACTACACGGCGCCCAACGGGAAGTCCTTCCCGGTCGAGATCCTCGAGGCCACGCCGTACCGCGCGTGAGGCCCGCGGGTCCGTGACACCCACGGATCCCCGCCCCGCGCACACGAGAGGGCCCCGCCGCCGGCA
>NZ_PNFB01000005.1 GCF_003347015.1 Brachybacterium sp. YJGR34 | reverse complement strand
CCCCACCCGCGACCCGGACGATGACCCCGCCACCCAGGCGGACGGCTCCACCCGGACCGGACCGCTGGAGACCCGCTGGATGATCGACACCAGCGTCCGCACCCGCACCCGCGAGGCCACCGACCTCACCACCCCCGCGATCACCCGCCTCCTCACCGACGCATGGGACACCCACCAGCGCCTCCACGTGACCCGCCGCGACAAGAAGCGCACCACCGCGCCCCGCCGCATCATCCCCCCACCCCACGACCCCGGACCCCCACCCTTCTGAGCGGCGGGCTGGCACAATCACCGCATGCCCGCTCCGTCGCTTCCCCACCCCACCGCGCCGAGCTCCTTCCCCACCCTGCTGTCCCCGCTGGACCTGGGACGCTTCACGGTGCCCAACCGCATCGTGATGGGCTCGATGCACGTGGGGCTCGAGGACCGCGCCGCGGACGTCCCGAAGCTCGCCGCCTATCTCGCCGAGCGCGCCCGGGGCGGGGCCGGGCTGATCGTCACCGGAGGCTTCTCCCCGGATCGCACCGGGAGGCTGACCCCGCGCGGCGCCCAGGCCGACGCCGGGACCCTGCGCCGCCACCGGGTCATCACGCGGGAGGTCCACGACGCCCAGGGGCGGATCATCCTCCAGCTGCTGCACGCCGGCCGCTACGCCGTCCAGCCCCTCGCCGCCTCCGCCCGGTCCGGGACGTCCCCGCTCTCCCCGTTCCGCGCCCGGCGCCTGACCCGGCGCGGGGTGGAGCGCACCGTCGACCACTTCGCGGCCGCGTCCCGGCGTGCGATCGAGGCGGGCTACGACGGTGTCGAGATCATGGGTTCCGAGGGATACCTGCTCAACCAGTTCCTGGCCCCCGCCACGAACTCCCGCCGCGACCGCTGGGGGCGGGACGCGGAGGGTCGGCGCGCCCTGCCCCTCGCGGTCGCCGCCGCGGTCCGTGCCGCGATCGGCGAGGAGGCCCTGCTCAGCTACCGCATCTCCCTGCTGGACCTGGTGCCGCAGGGGCAGACCTGGGAGGAGACCACGGCGCTCGCCACCGGCCTCGTCGAGCGCGGGGTGGACGTGCTGTCCACGGGCATCGGCTGGCACGAGGCACGGGTGCCCACCATCGTCACCTCGGTGCCGCGTGCCGCCTTCGCCGCGCAGACCGCGGCCCTGCGCGAGGTGGTCGACGTGCCGGTGATCGCCTCCAACCGGATCCACGACCCGGCCGTGGCCGAGCAGGTCCTCGCCGCGGGACAGGCGGACCTGATCTCGATGGCGCGCCCGCTGCTCGCGGACCCCCACCTCCCCGCGAAGCTGGCCGACGGACGCTCCGCCCAGGTCGTCGCCTGCATCGCCTGCAACCAGGCCTGCCTGGACCGCGTCTTCGACGGCGAGCGCGCCAGCTGCCTGGTCAATCCCCGCGCCGGGCACGAGACCGAGCTGGTGCTGAAGCCCGTCATCCCCCGCCGGGCGCGCCGGGTCGCCGTCGTCGGCGCCGGTCCCGCCGGCCTCGAGGCGGCCCTCGCCGCCGCCGAGCGCGGCCACATCGTCACCCTCTTCGAGGCGGGCGGGGAGATCGGCGGGCAGCTGCGACTCGCGGCCCGGATCCCCGGCAAGGAGGACTACGCCCAGGCGCTGCAGTCCTGGCGGATGCGGCTCGCCGCGGCCGGGGTCGGGATCCGATTGGACCACCGCCCCTCACCCGAGGACCTGCAGGCCTTCCACGACGTCATCGTCGCCACCGGGGTCGTCCCCCGCGAGATCGAGCTGCCCGCGGAAGGCGGCCCCGCCGTCATCTCCTACGCGGACCTGCTCGAGGGCCGCGCGCAGGCCGGCGAGCGGGTCGCGATCATCGGCGCCGGCGGCATCGGCGTGGACGTCGCGGAGTACCTCACCGCACCCCGCCCCTCCCCCGCCCTCGACGTCGCGGCCTGGCGGAGGCACTGGGGCGTCGTCCCGCCCGATCCGGAGCACCGCGGCGGCCTCTCCGCCCGCCCGGAGGAGGCGCCGCGCCGCGAGGTCCACCTGCTGCAGCGCAAGGAGACCCGGATCGGGGCGGGCCTGGGACGGACCACGGGCTGGGTGCACCGGGCGGAGCTGCGGCACGCCGGCGTCATCCAGCACCGCGGGGTCACCTATCGCCACCTCGACGAGGAGGGTCTGCACCTGCTCGAGGACGGACAGGAGACCGTGCTGGCGGTGGACACCGTGGTGGTCTGCGCCGGTCAGGTCAGCGAGAACTCCCTGGCCGACCAGGTGCGCGCGGCGCGCACCGGCCGCGCCCCACGAGTCCATGTGATCGGCGGGGCCCATGTCGCCGCCGAGCTCGACGCCGAGCGCGCCATCCGGCAGGCGGTCGAGGTGGCGGCAGGACTCTGAGCCCCTCAGGGCCTCCGCAGCGCCGGGAGGAGTTCGACCAGCGCGGTGCCGACGCGCAGGAGGAGCTCCGTGCGGCGGGCGATGTCCCGGCACCGTGCCTCGAGGACGCCCCGCAGTGCATCGGCACCGCCGGAGTCGCGCAGATCGCCCATGACGTCCTGAGTCGCAGGGATGGAGTAGCCACCCGCCCTCAGCGCCGCGACGATGCGCGCCTCCTGGATCGCGCGCAACGGGTAGCTGCGCGCTCGCGCCTGTCCGCGCCGCTCGGGATGCAGCAGGCCCTCCTGCTCCCAGAATCTCAAGGTCGAGGTCCTCACGTCGAGCGCCTCGGCCAGCTGCGAGATGGTCATCGTGCTCCCACCGTCGCCGTCAGAGTCCGACGGTCCCGACGTCTCTCGCTGGATCATCTCCACCGCGGCGAGCGCGTGCAGCGCCTCCTGCCGGCTGCGAGCCAGATCGACATGCAGGGAGCTCAGACGGGCGAGGGCATCATCGGCCGGCACCACGGCGAGCTCGCGCATGAGGGCGCGGGCCCGGACCGGGCCCACGGCCGCCGCGAGATCGCGGTACGCGCTGACCGCGGCGACGTGCACGGGGCGGAAGCGCCGGTAGCCGGTGGACCCGCGCTCGGACAGCGGGATCACGCCCGCCGCCTCGAGGTCCCGGACCTGCTGTGCGGAACACCCTGCTGCGCGGGCGACCTGCGACGTGGACAGCTGGTCGTCCGCCACGGCCGAACCCTCCATAAGCACTTGAAGCACACACTTGAAGCATGAGTATGCAGCACATCCTCGACACGATCCGCTCCTTCGACGACATCCTCGAGATCGCCCCCGACGAGCGCAGCGAGTACCCACCACTGGCGTGGGGAGACCACTTCTTCTACTGGTCCCCCGATGGGTCCGTGCCGCGCGAGCAGCCTTTCGCCACCCTCGTCACCAAGGACTATCCCGGCGACTCCGCCTCGAACCTCGCTCCGGCGGGTCGGTGGCGGATCAACATCCACGTCGGTCGTCGACGCGTGGACGAGCTGGCCGACTCCGGGGCCGACCCCGCCGACGCCGACGTCGTGCAGCCTCATCCCCTCTACGCCCGGCAGGGATGGGTCTGCGCCGTGGTCCCCGGGGAGCGCTCCACGGGGCTCGTCCTCCACCTGCTCGAGGAAGCGCACCACGCGCAGCGGCGACGCCGCATCCGAGCTCTGGACAGGACCTCCGGGATCCGGGACGATCACATGCCATGAGCATCGACGACGATCTCCTCGCCCGCGCCGTGGAGCTCGCGACCGCGAACGTCGCCGCCGGCGGCGGTCCCTTCGGCGCGGTGGTGCGCATGGCCGACGGGCGCACCGTCGAGGGCACCAACCAGGTCACCACCACCATCGACCCGACCGCCCATGCCGAGGTGGTCGCGATCCGCGCGGCGTGCCGGGAGCTGGGCGCCGTCGAGCTGCGCGGCGCAGTCCTCTACGCGAGCTGCGAGCCCTGCCCGATGTGCCTGGCCGCCACGCTGTGGGCGCGGCTGGACCGAGTGGTGTTCGCCGCCGACCGGGCGGACGCCGAGCGGGCGGGCTTCGACGACGCCGCCTTCCACGCGTACTTCGAACGGCCCGGCCATCACGCCCGGCTGCCGACGGAGCAGGTCCGCCACGCCGAGGCGATCGCCCCCTTCGAAGCCTGGCTGGCGCACGAGGGCCGCACGCACTACTGAGTCAGGAGGCGCCCTCGAGCACCTCCCGGGCGATCGGACCGGCGGTCACCGAGCCGTAGCTGCCGTCCTCCACGAAGGCCGCCACCACGAGGTCGCCCTGGGCGACGATCACCCACGAGTGGAGCGCCAGCTCCCCGTCCTCGTCCGTCCACTCCGCGGTGCCGGTCTTGCCGATCACGGGCTCGCCGGGCAGGTCCGCGAGCTCGTCGAGGCTGCCGTCGGTCACCACGCCGCGCAGCATCTCCTGCATCTGCGCGGTCTCCTCCGCCGTGAGCGGCTCCTCGACCGCGGGAGCGGCCGGTTCCTCGTCGGCGAGGATCCGGGGGGCGACGGTCGCGCCGTTCTGCACGCTGGCCAGCACCACCGCCATGGACAGGGGCGAGGTGAGGACGCGGCCCTGGCCCATCATCGCGGCGGCGTGCTCGGTGCCCTCGTCCTCGGGATCGACGGATCCCATGAACGCCTCGAGGCCCGTCGGCGCCTCCTGCCCGATCCCGAGGGTGGTCGCGGCGCCGGCGAGCGCCGGCTGGTCGACGGTGTCGTGCTGCAGCAGCAGCGCGGTGTTGCAGGAGTGCGCGATGACGTCCCGCAGCGGCATCGGTCCGAAGAGGTCCGGGGACATCGAATCCGCGTTCTTGAAGCTGCGCCCGGCGACCGTCGCGGTCTCGGGGCACTCCAGGGTGGTGTCCGGGGTGCCGCCCTCGCGCAGCAGCGCGAGCGCGGTGACGGTCTTGAAGGTGGAGCCGGGCGCGTACTGCCCCACCAGGCCCACCGGGTAGGACTGGCCCGTCGGCCCGAGCGCTGCGGCGAGCACGTCCCCCGTGGAAGGCTGCAGGGCGATGACCGCGGCCGGGGAGTCCTCCTCGGCGATCGCCGCGGTGGCGCGGCGCTGCAGGTCATCGTCGAGGGTGGTGCGCACGTCGGTGCCGTCGACGGCCTCCACGGCGTGCAGGGAGCGCTCGGTCCCGGCCTCCTCGTCGACCGCGACGACGTCGACGCCCGGGGTGCCCAGCAGCGCCTCCCGCTCCGCGGCGACCACCCCGCCGGTGGCGACCAGGTCACCGGAGGCGATCTCCCCCTCGGACTCCTCGACGTCCTCCGCGGTGGCCTCACGCAGGGCGCCGAGCACCCCGGGGGCGTAGTCCCGCTCGACGGCCAGCGGCAGGGAGTCCTCGAGCGCCCGATACCCGGGGATCTCCTCGGCGCGGTCCAGGGGATAGTCGCCGAGGTCGTCGGCGCGCACGGTGAGGGCGGGGACGAAGGCCTCCTCGCCTGCGCCGGTCACGGCCTCGGTGAAGCGCTGGGCGTCGATGCCGAGCAGCTCGGCGAGATCGGCCGCGGCGCTCTCCGGGTCCGCGTCCTCGAGCAGGGTCTTGTCCAGGCCCAGCACCCGGACGTCGTGCGGGCCGTAGAGCGCGGCGCCCTCGCGGTCGGTGATGGTGCCGACCTCCGCCGTCGCGGTCCGCAGGTCGAGGTGCTCCTCCGCGGCGAGGTCCGGGCCGAAGGAGGAGGCGACGAGGTCCGGCACCCAGCCGTCCTCGGTGCGCTCGAGGGCGGCCTCGGTGGTGTAGCTCCAGGTGCCGGCATCGTCCGGGAGCGTCCACGTCCACCGGAGCGTGGCGGTGCGGCGGCCGTCCTCGGCGGAGCCGGCATCCACCAGCTCCACCGCGGGATCCTGCCCGGTCGCCTCCAGCAGCGGGCCGAGGACGCGCTCGCGCTCCTGGGCCGCGGCCGCGGGCAGGTCACCGGAGGCCAGCGACGGAGCGAGGTCCCGTGCCTCCTGCTCCCCGTCGCTGCGGCCGCCCCACCACAGGACGAGGGCGAGGACCAGCGCCGCGACGAGCGCCAGGCTGAGTGCGATGAGCAGCGGACGGCGGCGGGAACTGGGCATGGCGGCATGCTCCCATGCCTGCCCCGATCTCCCCTCTAGACTCGCCCCATGCCCCGTGTGCTCCACACCGCCCAGGCCCTCGTCGACGTCATCGTGGAGGTCGACGCCCTCCCGCCGCGCGGCGGGAACGCCAACGCCCGCTCCGAGCACCGCTACGCCGGCGGCGCCGTGACCACGCTGGTCGCCGCGGCCCGCACCGGCGTGGACGCGGTCCACGGCGGGGCGCACGGCACCGGTCCCTACGGCGACCTCATCCGGGCGGCGCTCGCGGAGGACGGCGTGCTGCTCTCCGACGCCCCGCGGGAGGGAGTGGACTCCGGGTACTGCGTGGTGATGCTCGAACCGTCGGCCGAACGCACCTTCCTCACCGTCTACGGCGCCGAGCGGCAGGTCACCGCCTCCTCGCTCGCGACGCTCGACCCCCAGGCCGGGGACCTGGTGTGCGTCTCGGGATACAGCCTGTTCGCCCCGACGCGCGACCCGCTGCTGGAGTTCCTCGAGGCGCTGCCGGAGGGCGTGGACCTGGTGCTGGATCCCGGAGCGCCCTTCGCCGAGTTCGACCGGGACCTGCAGGAGCGGGTGCTCGCCCGCACCACCGTCTGGACCTCCAACGCCGACGAGGCCCGGGCGGTGAGCGGCGTGGACGACCTGGAGGACACCCCGCTGGCGATCCGTCGGCGGCTCGCCGACCGCGCGGTGGTCGTGGTCCGGGACGGCGAGCGCGGCTGCCTCGTGTTCCACCATGGCCGCGGCACCCACATCCCCGCCTTCCCGCAGACGCCGGTGGACACCAACGGCGCCGGCGACACCCACACGGGGGTGCTGCTGGCCGAGCGGGCCCTCGGCGCGGACTGGGAGTCCGCCGCGACCCGCGCCAACGCCGCGGCCGCGATCGCCGTGACCCGCCGCGGCCCCCGCAGCGCGCCGCGGCGCGACGAGGTCGACGCGTTCCTCGCCTGAGCGGCTCACCGGCGCCGTCCACCGCACGCCCACGCCCCTCCCAGAGCCCCTGCCTAGACTGGAGCGTCCAGCGCGAGGAAGGGGACCGGTGAACGCGAGCGACGGCACGAGCTTCCACGACTTCCGGGCGACGCGGATCGACGGCGCGCCCCAGGAGATGAGCGAGTACAGCGGCCGCCTGGTCCTGGTCGTCAACACGGCGACCGAATGCGCCTTCACCCCGCAGCTGACCGGCCTGCAGGAGCTCCATGACCGCTACCGCGACCAGGGGTTCACGGTGCTCGGCTTCCCCTCGGACCAGTTCCACCAGGACCCGGGGACCGACGAGGACACCCGCAGGACCTGCGCCACGCTCCACGACGTCAGCTTCCCCCTGTTCTCCAAGGTGGACGTGAACGGCCCCGGCGCCCACCCCCTGTGGGCCTGGCTGGCCACCCGCAAGGCCGGAGTCATGGGCGGTCGCATCGCCTGGAACTTCACGAAATTCCTCATCGACGGCGAGGGTCAGGTGCTGCGCCGCTACGCGCCGCCCGTCCCCCCGGTGCGGATCGCCCGACGGATCGAGACCGAACTGGGGATGCGCTGACCTCGCGATCCGTGATCGTTGGTAGCGTGGGCCACAGCTCATCTCTCCTTGAAAGGGGGCGTCATGGAAGGAGTCATCCTCTTCCTCGTCATCGCCGTCGTCCTGGTCGTCGTCGTGGCGATCATCGCGGCTCTGCTGTTCGGCGGTCTGCGGACCTCGCTGATGTTCACGGTCCACTCCCGCGAGGCGGTCATCGTCGAGCGCTTCGGGAAGTTCCGCCGGGTCGCGCACGCCGGCCTGAACTTCAAGGCGCCGTTCGTCGACTCGATCACCAAGCCGATCTCCCTGCGCGTCCAGCAGCTCGAGGTGAACATCGAGTCCAAGACCAAGGACAACGTGTTCGTCACCGTCCCCGTCGCGGTGCAGTACGTCATCAAGGAGGAGCAGGTCGTCGACGCGTACTACAAGCTGTCGAACCCCGAGGCGCAGATCCGCTCCTACGTGTTCGACACCGTGCGCTCCGCGCTCTCCGGCCTCGAGCTGGACGCCGCCTTCGAGTCGAAGGACGACATCGCCCACAGCGTCGAGCAGACCCTCTCGACCCGCATGCAGGAGTTCGGCTTCAACATCATCAACACGCTGGTCCAGGACATCTCCCCGGACTCCCGCGTGCGTGACTCGATGAACTCCATCAACGCCGCCCAGCGCGACCGCGTCGCCGCCCAGTCCCTCGCCGAGGCGGACAAGATCAAGCGCGTCACCCAGGCCGAGGCCGAGGCCGAGTCCAAGCGCCTCCAGGGCGAGGGCGTGGCCGCCCAGCGCAAGGCGATCGCCCTAGGCATCGCCGAGCAGTACGAGATGCTGCGCAAGGTCGGCATCGAGAACTCCGCCGAGCAGCTGCTGCTGATGACGCAGTACTTCGACACCATGCAGGACGTGGCCCGCAACGGCCGCTCCAACGTGCTGTACCTGCCCAGCAACCCCGGCGCCGTCGGCTCCATGGGCGACGAGATCCGCACCGCGATGCTGCAGGCTCAGGCCGCCCATCAGGCGGACCGCGATGCCGACACCGCCGATGCCCAGCACCGCCAGCGGGTCTCCGCCCAGGAGCTGCGCGACCAGGAGGAGGCGCGCGCCCAGCAGGCCCGCTCCGAGGCCGAGCAGCGTGCTCGGGAGGCGCAGAAGCAGGCACAGGCCCAGACCCCGACCCAGAGCGCGGAGGGCTTCCTCGGGGAGAACCTCCCGCCGTGGGCGCACCCCGGGTCCGCGAACCAGGGCTGAGCCCCGGACGGGTCATCCCCGGCGCAGCGACGCCGTGGCATCCCGTTCGATGAAGTCCCAGGAGAACGTCCAGTCCCGGGTGATCCGCTCCCCGGCGACCGACGCCTCCGCGAGGTGGGCGAAGACGCCCGCGTAGTCGGCGACGGCCGTGCCCAGCGTGCTGATGGGCACGGCCGTCTCCGTTCCTTCACTGAGGTCCCCGCGCCCCACCACACCGACGGTGCGCCCCAGGGCCAGACCGCGCCGGGTGCACTCCGCGGCGATCTGGATCGCGCTGCGGTCGCTCCCGCACAGCAGGACGATCGGATCCTCCACGCGCGCCCCGGCGAGCTCCTCCCACGGCAGGGAGTCCAGCTCCGGGCTGATCCGGCGGGGGACCACGCACTGCGCCAGCTCGAGACCGGCCTCCGCGATCACCTCCTGCACGGGATCGGCGAAGGCGGGGTCCGGCTGATCGGGGCCGCCCCCCTCCTCGGTGACGAGCACGAAGCGGCGGATGCCGCGGGCGAGCAGCGTGCGCGTCGCGCCGATGGCGGCAGGGGCGTAGTCGTGACGCACGGTGGCCAGCCCGTCCACCACGTTCTCGGTGAAGGCGATGACCGGCACCGGGCTGTCGACCAGCCGGCGGACGCCGACGGGATCCTCGACGTGGACGGTGAAGCAGCCGTCCATCACCCGCCGATCCAGGAGCGACAGGGTCCGCTCGATGCCGGCGTCGGGGAGGACCACGAGGTCCAGCTCGTGCCGAGCCAGCTCCTCGTGGGCGATCGCGATGAGGCTCTCGCGCCAGGGGTTCCACGGGCTGGAGACCAGGGCGCCGACGAGGCCGGTGCGCTGGCGGCGCAGGGCGCGCCCGGCCCAGTTGGGCCGGTATCCGAGCTGCGCCATCGCCCGCTCGACCCGCTGCCGGGTCTCGGCGTTGCCGGTCCCCTTCCGGTCGGAGCGTCCGCTGAGGATGTGCGAGACGGTCGCCGTGGAGACCCCGGCGAGAGCGGCGACGTCCGCCTGCGTGGGCCGACGTCGGGGTGCGGGCGAAGGCTTGACAGGACGTGACATGGACCTCATCCTAGAGTCCGGTTAATCGAAATACCACGTGGCTCGTCCCAATGAGGGGACCTGAACCGCCGGGACCCGACGCCGCTCCCGCTCGCTCGAGCGACGACGCCCGTCCCTCCCCTCCCGCTCGCACCGTCCTGCCGTGCAGTCCCTCATCCCAGGAGAACTCCATGACCGCCACAGCACCCCTGCCCGCCCTGCGCCGCCGCACGCTCCTCGGCGCCACCGCGCTCGCGGTCGGAGGCCTGGCCGCGTGCACCGTCGAGACCGGCGGCGACGAGGAGGCCGCCGGCGGCGAGGCCGCGGAGATGACCTTCGACTTCGACCCCGAGGCCAGCGAGTCCACCCAGCTGCTGTGGATGGACTCCGGTGACCTGAAGTCCGTGTTCATCGGCGCCGTCATCGACGCCTTCGGCGAGCAGTACCCCGAGGTGTCGACCCAGTACGACGGCTCCGGCTGGGACCAGGTCAACCAGGTGGTCCCCCTCGGCATCCGCAACGGCTCGGCGCCGGACGTCTTCGCGCTCCCCCAGAACGTCCCCGCGGAGACGGCCATCACCGAGGGCTGGGTCCAGCCGCTGGACGACGTGCTGCCCGACATCGACGGATTCCGCGCCGGGTTCCCCGAGACCGCACTCATCGAGGGCATCCACGTCTTCGACGGGAAGACCTACTCGTGGCCGCTGAACTCCACCCGTCGCCTGGACATCACCCAGTACATCTCCCACGCCGCGGCGGAGGCCGCCGGAGTGTCCGTGCCGGTCGAGGACGTGTCCACCTGGGACGATCTGCGCTCCCTGGCGCAGGAGATCACCGCCGCCGGCACGCCCGGCATCCTCTCGACCGCGGACCACCTGTGGCTGGTGGTCGGCAACCTCGCCAACACCGCAGGCTGGCTCGGCAACGCCGACGGCATGAACATGAAGACCGGCGCGCACGAGTACTCCGCTCCCGAGTACCTCGAAGCTCTCGAGTTCGTGCTCGCGATGATCGAGGACGGCTCCTTCGTCCCCGGCTATCTCACCCTCAAGGACGCGGAGGCACGCGCCCAGTTCCCCACCGGGCTGGCGGGCATCTCGCTCAACGGCCCCTGGGACATCGCCCAGTGGGACCAGGACTACCCGGACTTCGAGTACACGATCCTCCCCCTGCCCTCCCCGGACGGCGGCGAGTACACCGTCCCGTACCAGGAGACCGGGGCGAACATGACGTGGCTGTACGCCGAGAGCGCGAACGTCGACGCCGCCGCAGCGGTCATCCAGTACATGGGCTCCGCCGAGGGGCAGCAGGCGATGGTCGAGCTCTCGGGCGGCTTCCTGCTCTCCACCATCGAGGAGGCGAACACCGCGGCGGACCCCTCCCTGCTCAACGATCGGGCGGCCCTCGTCGGCGACCTCGCACGGCAGTACATGCGCGCCTGCCCCCAGTTCGAGATCCGCAATCCGGAGGCCGGGAAGGTCACGCTCGAGCTGCAGGCCAGCGACCCCAGCATCAACGCCGTCATCGAGGGCATCGTCACCGGCCAGATCACGGACCCGGAGACCGCGCTGGCGGATCTCGACGCCCGGTTGGACGAGGAGATGGAGAAGGCCTTCGAGGCCGCCTCGGAGAAGGGGGCGAGCGTCGACATCGGCGAGCTGCAGTTCCCCAACTGGGACCCGAGCGCCGACTACACCGCGGAGGACTACGCGGCGCTGGAGCAGGGATGACCTCCGCCGCCACCGCCACGCGGCCCGGGGCGCGAACGCGCCGGCGCTCCGAGCTGCTCTGGATCTACCTGTTCCTCCTCCCGGGCATGGTGCTCACGGCGATGTTCGTGTTCTACCCGATGTTCGCGTCCTGGTACTTCTCGCTGACCCAGTGGAACGGCTTCTCGGACGCGAAGAGCTTCGTGGGGCTCGCGAACTACCGCGAGCTCATGCAGGACCCGCTGTTCTGGAACTCCTTCGGCCGCTCGATGATCTTCGTGCTGGTCGGCGTTCCGCTGCGGGTGGGGCTCGCGCTGGTCCTCGCGATCGTGCTGAACAACGTCATCCGTGGGCGCCTGTCGACCTTCTTCCGGACGGTGTTCTTCCTGCCGGTCATGGCCGCCGCCTCGGTGATCGGCGTGGTGCTCACCTTCGTGCTCTCGCCGAGCAACGGCCCGGTCGCCTTTTTCCTCACCGAGACCGGTTTGACCGACGCCCCCGTCGAGTTCCTCTCCGATCCTCGCCTCGCCCTGTGGAGCGCGCTGCTGCTGCACACCTGGAAGAACTTCGGGATGACCCTCATCTACTGGCTGGCCGCCCTGCAGACAGTCCCCCCGGAGTACTACGAGGCCGCGGAGATGGACGGGGCGGGTGCCGTGCAGCGCCTGATCCGGATCACCCTGCCGATCCTGCTCCCCTTCGCGGTGATCATCATCGTGCTCACCGCGAACGAGAACCTGCACGCCTTCGCGCTGATCCAGGCGCTCACCGGCGGCGGTCCCTACTACTCCTCCGAGGTGGTCGAGGTCTACATCTTCCGCACCGCCTTCGCCCCCGACTCCGCCGGCGGGGTCCCCCGTCTGGGCTACGCCTCCGCCGCCGGCTGCTTCTTCGGCCTGGCGACCCTCGTGATCGCCCTCCTGCAGGCCTGGGCGCTCAAGCTCGTCGCCGATCAGAGAGCGAGGCTCGCGAAATGACCACCACCCCGTCCGTCGTCCCGCCCTCCGTCGACGCTCCGCCGCCCGCGGACGGCGCCGCGGAGCCCCGCGCCCCGCGCCGTCGCCGCCTGCGCCGCTCCGAGCGGATCGCGCTCCTCCTCGGAACGCTGGTGCTCCTGCCGCTGGCGCTGGTGTGGATCTATCCCTTCGTCTGGGTGCTCTCGAGCTCGTTCAAGTCCACCGCGGAGATCTTCAGCTCGCTGAACCCCTTCACCTCGACCCTGCGCCTGGACAACTACGTCCGCGCCTGGAACGAGGCGAACATGGGGCGGTACTTCCTGAACACGCTCTTCGTGACCGGGATGTCCATCCTCATCTCCGTGACCGTCAACGCGCTGATGGGCTACGTGCTGGGGCGCTACGCGTTCCCCGGGAAGACGGTCATCTACGCCCTACTCGCGCTCGTCGTGTTCCTCCCCCAGGGGTACACCGTGATCCCGATCTTCGACCTCATCGACTCCCTGGGGCTCTCGGGGAGCCTGTGGGGCATGACCCTCGCCGAGGCCGGCGGGGTCAGCGTGATCGTCGTGCTGCTGTTCGCGGGCTACTTCGCGCAGCTGCCCAAGGAGCTCGAGGAGGCCGCGACGATGGACGGCGCCGGGTTCCTGCGGATCTTCGCGCAGGTGTACCTGCCGTTGTCGGGGCCCGTCCTCGCCACCGCGGTGATCCTCCAGTTCATGCACGCGTGGAACGACTTCCTGCTCCCGCTCGTGCTGACCCTGTCCCAGCCTGAGCTGCGGACCCTGGCCGTGGGCATCTACAGCCTGCAGAACCAGTACTTCAGCGACTGGGGGATGATGTCCGCAGCCTCGACCATCGCGCTGCTGCCGATCATCGTCGTGTTCATCGTTCTCCAGAGGTTCTTCATCGAATCGTTCTCCGGCGCCGTGAAGGGATGACACCTGCCGTGACCACCACCGACCCGACCCCCCGACCGAATATCATCCTCGTCTGCGTCGACGAGATGCGGGCCGATGCGATGGGAGCGGCCGGCAACGAGCACATCGACACCCCGAACCTCGACGACCTCGCCCGGGGCGGCTACCGCTTCACCCGCGCCTACTCCGCGACGCCCACCTGCGTGCCCGCCCGGGTCGCGCTGTTCACGGGGCAGTCCCCGGACCGGCACGGGCGCTACGGATACCGCGAGGGGATCTCCTTCCCGGCCGCGTACCCGGTGACGCTCCAGTCCACGCTGGGCGAGAACGGCTACCAGACCTACGCCGTCGGGAAGATGCACGTGTTCCCGGACCGGGCGCGCTGCGGCTTCGACGAGGTGCAGCTCCACGACGGCTTCCTGCACACCTCCCGGCGGCTGAGCCGCGGCCCCTCGGCCGCGATCGACGACTACGTGGAGTTCCTGCGCCGGGAGACCGGCGACCCGCGCGCCGACTACCAGGAGACCGGCGTCGGCTGCAATGCGATGACGGCGCGCCCGTGGGAGCGTGAGGAGCGGCTGCACCCCACCCGCTGGGTGGCTGATCAGTCCTTCCGCTTCCTCGAACGGCGCGACCCCACCCGCCCGTTCTTCCTCTACGCGTCCTTCCACCGTCCGCACGCGCCCTACGACCCGCCGGGCTGGCTGTGGGACAAGTACCGCGAGCGGCGCTTCCCGCCGCGGCCGATGGGCGACTGGGTGGCGGACTTCGACGAGCACCGGGTGGACCACGGCTCCGAGGCCGAGTTCGGGGCGCAGAAGGAGACCACCCACCAGCAGGTCCGCGCCGGGTACTACGGCTCGATCGAGTTCATCGACCTGCAGCTGAACCGGCTGCGGGAGGCGCTCTCGGACCACGGCCTGCTCGAGGACACGGTGATCGTGCTGGTCTCCGACCACGGCGACATGATGGGCGATCACGACATGTACCGGAAGTCCGTGGGCTACGAGGGCTCCGCCCGGGTGCCGATGGTGGTGCACGTGCCCGCGCGGTGGCGCGAGGGCTGGGGCGCGCCGGGCGAGGTGGACGCGATCGTCGAGCTGCGGGATCTCATGCCCACCCTGCTCGACCTCGCCGGGATCGACGTGCCCGGGAGCGTCGACGGGCACAGCCTGCGGCCGGCCGTCGCCGAGGGCTCGGCGGTCCGGGAGCACCTGCATGGGGAGCACGTGATCGGCTCCCTCGGACGCCACTCGATGCAGTGGATCCGCTCCGCGCGGCACAAGTACATCTGGTTCTCCGGGGACGGGCGCGAGCAGCTGTTCGACCTCGCGGAGGATCCGCAGGAGGTGCACGACCTCGCCGGCGCCCCCGAGCACGCCGAGGAGCTCGCGCGGCACCGGAGGATCCTCGTCGAGGAGCTGCGCAGCCGCGAGGAGGGCTACGTGGCCGGCGAGGAGCTGGTCGCGGGCCGTCCCGTGCAGACCGAGGCCTCCTGGGTGCGGGAGTTCGCGCGGCTCTGAGCGGAGGTGGCCGAAGGTCGCCGCGCGGCTCCTACCGTCGGCGGATGCCTCCGTGTCCGCGGATCCGGTGACATGGGGGCATGACCTCCTCCTCGACGTCCTCCCCGCCCCGCGCCGCCGCGGACTACTCCGCCGAGCGGGCCGCGGCCCGCACCGTCGCCGTGACCCTCGGCTGGTGGGCGCACGGCGTCGTGCGCGTGCTGCTGGCCGCGGCGCTGCTCTACTACGGGTTCGCGAAGCTCGTGCTCGGGCAGTTCGGCGTGGCGGACATGGGCGATGCGCTCATCACCCAGGGCGAGATGAGCCCGATGGGGATGCTGTGGCGGATGGTCGCCCTCTCGCCCCTGTTCCAGATCCTCGGCGGGCTCGCGGAGGCGGGCGCCGCGGTGGCGCTGCTGTGGCGGCGGTCGGTGTCGCTGGGGGCGGTGATCGGTGCGGCCGACATGGCGCTCGTGCTGGTGCTGAACCTCGGCTACGACGTCCCGGTCAAGCAGATCGCCCTGGCCATGCTCGTCATGTCGCTGCTGGTGCTGATCCCGTGGATGCCCCGCCTGGCCCGGGCATTCCTGGGCCGAGGGGCGATCGGACCAGGCCCCCGGCCCACGCTGGTGCCCTGGCGTCCCCTCGCGCGCGTCACGGACGTGCTGGGGCCGATCGCGGGAGCGGCGCTGGTGGTCGCCATCGGCGTCGGGGTGGCGCAGATGTACCCCGAGCGCAGCACCGACACCACCGCGCCCGCGGGGGTGTGGACGGTGGTCGAGGACACCGCGGAGCCGGCCGCACAGCTCGCCGACGACGAGCGCTGGAGCGCGCTCGCCTTCGGCGAGGTCCGCTACGACGACCGGGCGGCGGTGCAGCTGCGCCGGGCGAACGGAGAGCTGCTGACCGGGAC
This sequence comes from Brachybacterium sp. YJGR34, assembly GCF_003347015.1. Taxonomy (GTDB): domain Bacteria; phylum Actinomycetota; class Actinomycetes; order Actinomycetales; family Dermabacteraceae; genus Brachybacterium. The sequence continues at coordinate 240,398 of NZ_PNFB01000005.1, read as the reverse complement.
CTACGAGCGCCGGGACGGGGGCACGATCGAGCTGGCCCTGACGCCGCTGCGCGAGGAGGGGCAGCCGGTGGCGGAGCACCTCGAGGCCGAGCCCGAGCGGCTCGAACTGCGCATCGAGGAGCGGAAGGACGGCACCCTCCATGTCACCGGTCAGGGCCAGGACCTGGTGCTCGCCCCCGACACCTCCGGCACGATGCTCTACGAGCGGGGCTTCAGCTGGACCCCGCGCCCCGACGACCCCTTCAACCGCTGACAGAGGCGGACCTGCGGCGTAGGGTGACTCTGTGTTCGAAGCAGATGTGCTCGACGTCCCCCAGCAGGCTCTCACCGGCGGCCTTCCCGAGATCCCTCATGTCGACGAGCTCCTCCGCGAAGCGCACGCCCGATACTCGGCGGACCGCGACGGCGCCGTCGCCACGTACATCCCCGCTCTCGCCGCAGCGGATCCGGAGCTGTTCGGGCTCTCGCTGACGGAGGTCGACGGCACAGTACACCGCGTCGGCGACACCGCCGAGCACTTCTCGATCCAGTCGATCTCCAAAGCCTTCGTGCTGGCCCTCGTCTGCGAGTCGATGGGGCACGAGGAGCTCCACCGCACCGTCGGCGTCAACAACACCGGCCTTCCCTTCAACTCGGTGATCGCGCTCGAGCTCAACGACGGCAATCCGATGAACCCCATGGTCAACGCCGGCGCGATCGCCACCACCGCGTTCATGCCCGGGAACACCGCGGAGGAGAAGTGGGAAGGGATCCGCAGCGGACTGAGCCGCTTCGCCGGACGGGAGCTCGCGGTGGACGAACAGGTCCTCGCCTCCGAGTCCGCGTCGAACCACCGCAATCAGGGGATCTCCGACCTGCTCACCTCCTACGGCCGCCTGCGAGGTCGGCCCGAGGAGATCGTGGAGATCTACACCCGGCAGTGCTCCCTGCTCGTCACGGCCGACGACCTCGCCGTCATGGGTGCCACCCTCGCCGACGGCGGCACCAATCCGCGCACCGGCGAGCGCATCGTGTCCCCCGAGGTCTGTCGCGACGTCCTCTCCGTCCTCGCCGCCTGCGGCATGTACGAGCGCTCCGGGGAGTGGTTGTTCGAGATCGGAGTGCCCGCGAAGTCGGGCGTCTCGGGGGGCATCGTCGCGGTGGCTCCCGGCAAGGGTGCGCTCGGGGCCTTCTCCCCGCGCCTGGATCGCGCCGGGAACAGCGTGCGCGGCCAGCGGGCCTGCGCCTTCCTCTCTCGCGCTCTGGGACTGAACCTCTTCGCCTCCATTCCCCGACCTCCTGAGGAGACCTCCCATGGCTGATGCGCGGCGTGCTTCCTGGCTGCCGATGATCGGCCTGTTCCTCGCGCAGGTGCTGATGTCGTTCAACGTGGCCGCCCTGCCGATCTCGCTGGGCGGCATGGTCGAGGACTTCGGGGTGCCGCCGACGGTCGCGAGCTCGACCATCGTCGTCTACGGACTCGCCGTCGCCGCCCTGGTGATGACCGGGGCGAAGCTCGGCCAGCGCATCGGATGGACGCTGATCTTCCGGTGCGTGCTCGGCGTGTTCGCCGCCTCGTCTCTGGTGATGATCGTGTCCCCCACGGTGACCTGGGCCATCGTCGGCCAGCTGCTCGCCGGTGCCGCCGCGGCGATCATCGTTCCCTCTCTCGTGGCGCTCATCGCGGAGAACTACCACGGAGCGCAACAGGCCACCGCCGTCGGCTCCCTGGGCTCCGCCCGGGCGTTCTCCGGCATGAGCGCCTTCCTGATCGGCGGCACCCTCGGCACCTTCGTCGGTTGGCGACCGATCTTCGTCATCACCCTGGCGCTGGCGATCGCCGTGTTCGTCCTCAGCTTCAGCCTCCGTTCCGACCGGGGCGATTCCTCGGTCCGCATCGACCTGGTCGCCTCGGCGCTGGTCGGTGCGGCGGTTGTGAGCCTCACCCTCGGGTTCAACAATCTCAACGGCTGGGGCGTCCTGCGCGCGGAGGACGCCGCTCCGTTCACGGTCCTGGGGCTGTCCCCTGCCCCCGTGCTGGTGGTGGTCGGCCTCGTGCTCGGCCAGCTGTTCTTCGCCTGGACCCGTCGCCGCATGCGCCGGGGACAGGTGCCGCTGATCGACCTCAGCGTGCTGGGGAACGGTCGGGAGCGCTCCGCGGTGTACGCGATGTTCATCATCGTCTCGATGGAGGCGGCCGTGAACTTCACGGTGCCGATCTACATCCAGGTGGTGCAGGGTCGCACCCCGCTGGACACCTCCCTGGCGATGCTGCCCTTCAACCTCACCGTCTTCGTCACCGCCACGCTGATCGTGCGCTTCTACCCCCGCTTCGCGCCCCGGAGCATCGCGCTGTTCTCCTTCGCGCTGACCACCATCGCCCTCGTCTGGCTCTCCGTGGTGGTGACCAACAACTGGGAGTCCCTGCCCACGATCCTGGGCCTGATCGTGTTCGGCATCGGGCAGGGGGCGCTGGTCACCCTGGTGTTCAACGTCCTGGTGACCGCGGCGCCGAAGCGCCTCGCGGGGGACGTCGGCTCCCTGCGCGGCACCACCCAGAACCTGGCCTCGGCGATCGGCACCGCCGTGATGGGTGCGGTGCTGGTGATGGTGCTCGGCGCGGGCATCGGCCGCGCCGTGGTGGAGCATCCCGAGCTGCCGCCGGAGCTGGTCGCGCAGGTCGATCTCGACCAGGTCAACTTCATCAGCAACGACGAGCTCGACGACGTGCTCAGCGGCACCTCGGCCACCCCGGAGCAGATCGACGCCGCGGTCGCGCTCAACGAGGAGCAGCGTCTGCGCACCCTGAAGATCGGCTTCCTGATCCTCGCGGGCCTCAGCATGATCGCCGCCCTGCCCGCCTCACGCCTGCCGGCGTACACCCCCGAGGAGATCCCCGACCCGTCCCCGGCCGACGACTGAGGTCTCCGGGCGTCGGGCCCCTCGCCTAGTCTGGGGAGGTCCTGGCGGAGACGGAGCGGAGGCCCCGATGCAGATCGATTTCGGCTGGGCGCTGGACGGCTCCTCCTGGGCCGATGCCGGCGCCGGCGGCTCCACCGGGAGGCTGCGTTGCGGTCCCCGCGGCCTCGTGGCCCTGCTGCAGACCCGCCTGGGTCTGACCCGTCCGGCGGTGGACCAGGCGGTGCGGATCGCGCAGTACCTGCAGCTCGTCGAGCCCTGCGCCGCCGACCCTGCCTTCTGGCCCGCACGCTCCGTCGCCCTGGACCCGTGGAGCACGGCGCGCCAGCTGCTGCGCTGGCGGGACGCGGCGCGCGAGGACGGGTGGAGCCTCGCACCGGACGCCGCACTGCCGCCGCGGCTCGCGGCGCTCGCGATGATCGAGCAGCGGGCGCGGCCCGGCGCCCTCTCCCCCGGTGCGGCCGACGACCTCCACGAGGTGGTCGAGGAGCTCGAGCAGCTGGCCGCCGCGGGGACGCCGTGGCCGCTGGGGATCACGAGCATCGCCCTGCACGAGGAGCCCTCCGCGCTGCCCGGGCGCTGGCCCGCGCTGCTGGGCCTGCTCGCCGGGCAGGGCGTCGAGCTCACGGGCCCCGCCCCGGCGAGCGAGCACCGCCCCGCGCTCGAGGTGGTCCAGTGCCGCGACGAGTGGACCGCGGCGGACGTCGCCGCCCGCTTCCTCGCCGCGGGCGGGACCGAGCCGCTCACCCTCCTCGCCGCCGCGGACACCGACGTGCTGGATCGCGCCCTGCACCGACGCGGCCTGCCGGCGACGGGCCACGTGGCCGCGTCCACGGACCGCGCCGCGCACCAGGTGGTGGGCCTGTTCCTCGACGCCGTCACCGCCCCGGTGGACGTCCATCAGCTCGCCGCCCTGCTGGACCTCCGCCTCCTGCCCGGACCGGACGCCGACGCCGCGCCGCGCGGGCTGTTCCCCGCCCGCGTGCGGCACGCGCTGCTGGGCGCCCTCACCCGGGAACCCGGCATCGGCGGACCCGCCTGGCGCGCCGCCCTCGCCGCCGAGGAGGGCGCCGCGGAGATCGATGCGCTGGTCAGCACCCCGCTGCGGGCCGAGGACCTGCGGCCCCCGGTGATCGCGGAGCGGCTCGAGTGGCTCGCGCGCCGCCTGCACGGCCTCGCCCGCGGCCAGGGTGCGGTGCTCGCGAGCGTTCTCCACGTCCAGGCCGTGCGAGGCGTCCTGGCGATGCTCGATCCGGGCATCCCGCTGAGTCGTCGGACGCTGCAGCAGATCATCGACGAGTGCGGCGGCTCGGGACGCTCCCCCCGGGCCGTCGCGGAGGTCGCGCCGTGGTCGGTGACCACGGGCGCGGCGCAGGTGCGGGCCGACGGGGGCACGGTGCTGTGGTTGGGGCCGGGCGAGAGCGCCCCCTCCGCCCCGCGCTGGGATCCCGGCGAGCTGCGCGCCCTCGAGGCGGCCGGTGCACGGCCGGCGACCCCCGAGCACCTGGCCTCGCTGCAGGTCGACGCCGCGCTGCGGGGACTGGGCTCCGCGCAGCGCGTGGTCGCGGTGCTGCCCGGCCGGCGGCTCGAGCAGGACCCCGCGCCGAGCGCCCTGCTGGCCCTGCTCGAGGCCTCGCGCGGCCGCGACGAGAGCGACCGCCTCGCACCGCAGGACCTGCTGAGCGGCAGCACCTGGTCGCTGGCCGGACGGACGCTGGCGGTGAGGACGCCGCCGCGGGCGGAGATCGCGCCGCCGCCGGAGAGCCCGCTGAGCATCGGGCCGGCCGCGCATCTGCTGCCCGAGCGCCTCTCCTTCTCCCAGGCCTCGACGCTCATCAGCTGCCCGCACCACTGGGTGCTCCAGTACGCGCTCGGGATCCGGCCCGCCCAGGTGGCGGCCCTGCCCACCGGTCGGCCGATGATCGGCACCCTCGTCCACGCCGTCGTCGAGCAGCTCGTGCACGAGAGGGTCGACGAGGACCTCGGCGGCGTCCCGCTGACGGTCCCCGCCGCGGAGCGCGTGGGCGAGGTCTTCGATGCGCTCGTCCCCCAGCTGGCCTCCGAGCTCGACCTGCCCGGCCACAGCGCCGAGCGCGGCGACATCCGTGCCCGGGCCGTGCGCTCCGTGCGCGAGCTGTTCGAGCGGATGGCCGTCGCGGGACTGCGGATCACCGGCACCGAGAGCGGCTTCTCCCGTCCCCTCGCACTCGACCTCGCCGGCGGACCGCGCACCGTCGACGTCCGCGGCAGCCGCGACCTCGATGCCGTGGACGCCTCCGGCCGCCCCGCCGTCATCGACCTGAAGTGGACCAGCAGCCGGAAGGGCTACGACGACCTCTACGACACCTCCGAGGCGATCCAGCTCGCCACCTACGCCTGGTCCCTGGGCGTCGATCCGCCGCCGACGGTGGGCTACTACCTGCTCAAGGGCGCCGAGTTCGTGGCCGCCGACCCCGCGCTGGACCCGCGCGGGCGCGCTCCGATGGACGTGGAGGACTCGTGGCGGCGGATGGTCGCGGCGATCACGACGGCGCTCGACGACGTGGCCGCCGGCACGGTGCACGTGGGCTGCCGCGAAGTGCTGGAAGGGGCAGGACCGACCTACGACCAGCAGGGCAGGGCCTGGTCCGGGGCCCGGGCCACGGCTCGCGCCGAGGGCGGTCTCGTGGTCCGGGCCTATTGCGGAAGCAGCGAGTACGCGCAGCTGTGCGGACTGACGGGAGACTGGCGATGACCTTCACGCTGATCAACGCCTCGGCCGGATCCGGGAAGACCTACACCCTCACCCACCGGATCGCCGCGGAGGTTCGCGGCGGCCTGCAGCCCTCCCAGCTGATCGCCACCACCTTCACGAAGAAGGCCGCCGCGGAGCTGTCGGACCGGGTGCGCCGCACCCTCCTCGAGGAGGGGCTCGCCGAGCAGGCGCGCGCGACCGACAGCGCTCTGATCGGCACCGTGAACTCGGTGTTCGGCCGGCTGCTGCAGGAGTTCGCGCTGGATGCCGGGATCTCCCCCGAGGTGCGGACCCTGGACGACGAGCAGCAGAAGTCCGCCTTCTCCGCCGCGATCGCCGAGACGGCCGGGATCGCGGGCGAGCCCGCCCGCGACCTGCTGGCCCGCACCGAGGTGGACGGCCCCGAGACCCCGGAGCAGCGCTACGGGGAGAAGCCCTCCTGGCGCCAGGCCGTGCGCGTCCTCGCCGAGAGCGCGCGCACCAATCTGCTCAGCGCCGAGCAGCTGCGCGAGGCCGCCGCGCGGTCGTGGGAGGAGCTGCGCGCGGCGGGGCTGCCCGAGCCCGGGGAGGACCGGCGCGGGCCGTGGACCGAGCAGCTCGCAGGCGCGCTCGCGGGGCTGCGGGCGGAGACCGCGGCGGCCGATGATCCGCACTCCGGGCTCGCCAAGGGTGAGGTCAACGCACTGAGATCCGCGGCGAAGCAGCTGCCGGTGCTCGAACAGCTGCTGCGCACGCTGCGAGGTGCCGAGCGGGCGCCGTGGAGCGCCTGGACGAAGATCACGAAGATCGCCGAGGGGAAGCTGGGCGGCGGCGACGGCGGGTACACCTATGTCGCGAAGATCGATGAGGCGCTGATCGACCTCGCGCTCGAGGTGCGCGAGGGGCTGCTGGCCAACCCCGCCCTCCAGGAGGACCTCCGCGCCCTGATCTCCCTGGTCATGAACACGGCCGCGGACTCCCTGGACGCCTACGCCCGCTACAAGCGGGAGGCGGGCCTGATCGACTTCATCGACCAGGAGGTGGGAGCGCTGCAGCTGCTGCGCTCCAGCGAGCGGGTGCGCGGCGTGATCCGCTCCCGCTTCCGCCTGCTCGCGGTCGACGAGTTCCAGGACACCTCCCCCGTCCAGCTCGCCCTCTTCCTCGAGCTCAGCCAGCTCATCGAGGACAAGGTGTGGGTGGGCGACCCGAAGCAGGCGATCTATGCCTTCCGCGGCGCCGACCCCTCCCTCATGCGCGGCATCATCGAGCAGCTCGAGGCCGGGGACTCGGTGCTGGGCCGCGGCGTCATCGAGGACCTCCGCCACTCCTGGCGCTCCCAGGACGACGTCCTCTCCCTGGTCACCGCGATCTTCCCGCAGATCTTCCCCGAGCTGCCGCGCGAGCGGGTGGTCCTCGAGGCAGCTCCCGCGGCACGTGCGGGCTGGGCGGAACGGCCTCGCGGCGGACTCGAGGCCTGGTGCACGCCCGTGCAGCTCTTCAAGAACGGGAAGCGCAAGCCGCCCACGGCCGCGCAGAGGCCCGTCGCGGTGGCCGACGGGATCGCGGAGCTCCTCGCCGATCCCGACACCGGCCCCGGTGACATCGCCGTGCTGGTGCGGACGAACGACGAGGCCGCCGCCGTGGCCCAGGCCCTCGCCGCGCGCGGCATCCCCGCCTCCGGCGACGGCGTCCCCGTGCTCGCCGCCCGCGAGGGGCGGATCGTGCGGGCCGGCCTCGCCGTCGCCCTGGACCGCCGCGACACCCTCGCCCTCACCGAGCTCGTGGATCTGCTCGACGACCACGGCGCGCATGGCGACTGGTTCGCCCAGCTCACCGCCGCCGCGGACCGCGACGACCGCGAGGCGGTGCTCGAGCGCTGGTGGCGGGATCCCGTGCTCGACGAGCTGCGGGCGCTGCGGGAGGACTGCCCGGAGCTGACGGGGGTGGAGATGGTCACGGCGCTGATCGACGCCCTCGACCTGCCCGAGCGGATCCGCTCCTGGAGCGATCCCGAGCAGCGCCTGCGCACCCTCGATGCGCTGCGAGCCCTCGCCGCGGAGCACGCCGAGCAGGCGCGCGCGGCCTCGGCCCCCGTCACCCTCACCTCCCTGCGCGTCGCGCTCGACGGCGCCGAGCGCGGGCCCGACCTCACGGACCTGCCCGAGACCGTGTGGGTGGGGACCATGCACTCGGCGAAGGGGCTCGAGTTCTCCCGGGTCGTGGTGCTCCTCGACCTCAAGGCCGCGGTGCGCTCCCAGACCGCGGGATCGTTCATCGTCCCGGCCCCGCAGCTGGACGTCACCGCGCCGCTCGCCGGCCGTGAGGCCCGGTACTGGCCGCCCGTGCTGCCCACCTTCGCGCCCCTGCAGGAGCTGCTCGGGGCGACCGAGCATGCCCGGCGGCGCACCCGCATCGAGCGGGAGGAATCCGGGCGCCTGCAGTACGTCGCCCTCACCCGTGCGAAGGACATGACGATCCTCGCCGGCGAGGGCCGCGCCCCCGTGCTCGATGCGCTGGTCAGCGACGCGGACGAACCGCCTCCGCTGCTGAGCTGGGACAACGACGGCTCGTCGATCGCGGTCGCGGGGCGCGACGAGCCCCTGCCCGCGAGAATCCGGACGCTGCGCACCGAGGCTCCGGAGGGCGAGGACTACCGCTTCGTCGCGACGCCGCTGGCCGCGACCGACCTGCCGCCCGGGCCCCGACCCGTGGCGTCCGGCCAGGCGGCGCGCTTCCAGGCCTCCGCCGTCGCCTCGGCCGACGCCCACGGGATCGTGGGCGACCCGGTGCGCATCGGCCCGGCGCTCGTCGAGCACGGCGGGCAGCACTGGGAACGGGTGGGGGAGGCCGTCCACGCCTATCTCGCCCTGCCGCTCGCCGCCCTCGACCAGGACCAGCGGAAGCGGGCCGCGCAGCGGCTGGTGGAGCGGTGGAGCGTCACCCGGGCGATGGGCGCGGAGGCGCTGCACGGTGCGGGCGAGGCCTGGCTCGCGCATCTGGAGGCGGCGTTCCCCGGCGCCGAGCAGCTCACCGAGCAGCCGATCACCTGGTGGAACGAGGACGATCAGGTGATGGAGGGCTGGATCGACACCCTGCTGCGCCTGCCGGACGGGCAGATCGTGCTGGTGGACCACAAGTCCTATCCCGGGCAGGAACCGGTGGAGCACGTGCGCCGGGAGTACCTGGGGCAGATGGCGACCTACGCCCGGGCGCTCGCGGCCGCGGGCCGGGCGCCCTCCCGGGTGCTGATCCACCTCCCCCTGCGCGGCGAGGTGCTCGAGGTGATGCTGGCATGAGCGCACCGCCCGAGATCACCGAGGAGGAGGCCCTCGACCGCGCCCTCGCGTTGCTGGACGCGGCGCGCCGGGCCGGAGCGCGCCGCCTGCTGGGCATCGCCGGCGCGCCCGGCGCCGGGAAGTCGACGCTCACCGCGCAGCTCGCCGCGCAGCTGCCCCCGGGCTCCTGCGCGGTGGTGCCGATGGACGGCTTCCACCTGGCCGACATCGCGCTCGAACGCCTGGGCCGCGCGGGACGCAAGGGCGCCCCCGACACCTTCGACGCGGCCGGCTACGCGGCGCTCCTGCAGCGCCTGCGAACTGCGCGGAGCCAGGACCCGGCGGTGTGGGCGCCGATGTTCGAACGGGAGCTCGAGCAGCCGATCGCCGGCGCGATCGAGGTGCCCGGCGAGGCGTCGCTCGTGATCACCGAGGGCAACTACCTGCTCGATCCCTGCGGGGGATTCGCCCCGGTGCGCGGTCTGCTCGATGCCTGCTGGTACGTCGAGACGGAGGACGCGCTGCGGCGCGAACGGCTCATCGCCCGGCACGAGCGCTTCGGGAAGTCTCCCGCGCAGGCCCGGGACTGGGTGCTGGGACCCGACGAGGACAATGCCCGCCGGGTGGCCGGCACCCGGTCCCGAGCCGATGCGGTGGTGGTGCTCAGCCGCCCATGATCGCGCGGGCGAAGCCGGTGCTGCGCTCGCGCAGTCCGGCGATCCGCTGCTCGCGGTGGTAGGCCAGCAGGGCGGGATCCTCGGAGCGCAGCTCGTAGGCCGCCGGTGCCCGGCGCACATTGCGCGAGCAGCGGAAGTCCGCGCACACCGCCGTGCCCTTGGTGTTGCCGCGGCGGCCGGACGCCCCGGCCAGCGGCGCGACGAAGGAGGCCGCGGCCACGCCGTCGATCACGTCCTCGCACCACGCGCACAGCATCTTCTTCCCGGGCGGGCGGCCGGTGCCGCGCAGCAGCAGGCCCACGATCTCGCCGTCGACCTCGAGGACGACGTAGTGCTGCTGGGGCTTCTTGGCATCCTGCCAGCCCAGGTAGTCGAGGTCCTCCCACGCCGCCTCGGCGAGGTCGGGCAGGGCGGCGCGCTGGGCGACGCCCTTGCTGGCGTTGACGAAGGAGGTGCGGATCTGATGCTCGGTCAGTGGGTTCATGAGGGGTCCTCGGGAACGGGCGCGCGGGAACGCCCGCTCCGAGCGGGGGTCCCGACGCGCGGGAGATGAAGGGGTCGATCACGGCGGCGTGCAGCGCGCACGCCGGGATCAGCCCGAGCAGGCCGCGTGGGCCGCCTCGCTCCCTGCAGGCCTCGTGGGCATGCCGCTCTCCTTCATCCGATGCTCCGTCCCGTCCGGGACGCCGTCACCGTACTCCTGCCGCCCGGGAGCGGCAAGGGAGATGCGACTCAGGCGATGATGCCGTCGAGCTCGGCGCGCTCGCCCTCGCTGAGCTGGAGAGACATCGCCGCGGCGGAGTCGGTGATCGACTCCGGACGGCTGGCCCCGGGGATCGGGATCACGTGCTCGTCGAGCGAGAGCTCCCAGGCCAGCACCACCTGCTGGGGGCTCACCCCGTGCGCCTCGGCGATCCGCCGGATCTGCGGGAACCGCTCCCCCACGGCGCTCGCGCCGCCGCCGGTGCCACCCAGCGGCGACCACGGCACGAAGGCGATGCCGTGCTCGGCGCAGTGGCGCAGCTCGCGGCGGCTGGTGTGGAAGAACGTGGGCGAGAACTCGTTCTGCACCGCGGCCAGGCCGCCCTCGCCCAGCACCTCGATCGCCACGTCGATCTCCTCGACGTTCGCGTTGGAGATGCCGACCTCGCGGATCAGTCCCTCCTGCTGGAGCGTGGCGAGCGCCTCGACGCCCTCGGCGTAGCGGATGCTGCGGTCCGGGCGGTGCCAGTAGTAGAGGTCCACGCTGTCGGTGCCCAGGGCCGCCAGGGACTTCTCGAGCGCGGAGCGGAGATAGGGCAGGGTGCCGTCGCGGCCGCCGCCCTCGGCCGATCGCGTGATCCCGCCCTTGGTCGCGACGGCGATCTGCGAGGCGTCGCCGTCCCAGGAGGCCAGGCCCTCGGCGACGAACGCCTCGTTGTGGCCCATCGTGTCCCAGCTGGGGGCGTAGATGTCCGCGGTGTCCAGGAGCGTGATGCCGGCGTCGAGGGCGGCATGGATGGTGGCGATGGCCCGGTCGTGCGGGGCCGGTTCGCCGCGCCCCATGGACAGGGGCATGGCGCCCAGTCCCAGGGCGGAGACGGTCAGGGAGCCGATGCGGCGGGTGGGTGCGCTCATGGGAGCCGAGCCTAGCGGGAAAGCGGTCCCCGGGGGAGTCATCCGAGCGGGGCTTCCGGGCCGAGCAGCTCCGCGGCCCACCGCGCGGCGAGCGGATCGAGCCCGGAGGCGTGGGCACGATCGGCGAGGGACCGGGCGATCGCACCGGGCTGATCGAGGTGGAGCAGCACGTGGCCCGGCACCTCCGAGGGCCGGCGCCCCAGCAGCACCGCGCTGTCCAGCACCCGGTGCGCGCCGAGCACCCCGGCCGCGGGCCGCTCGCCGTCGAGGTCGAGGTCCTCGAGGTGCACCGGGGTGCCGTCGGACCAGCGGGCGTGGAGGCGCTGTCGGATCCGTCCGCCGCGCTCCCCGGTGCGGCCCAGCACGAGGGTCTCCCGCAGCAGCAGCGCGCTGCCGGGAGCGAGGGTCGCCGCGGTGTCGCGGTCCACGACGGCGCCGGAGGCAACGACGAAGGGGTGGGTGCGCCAGATCAGCGACGCGCCCTCCTCGAGCACGATCCGCACGTCGACGCGGCTGGGCGGGCCGGGATAGGCGACCAGTCCGCCGACGTCCTCGAGGTCGAGAGTGCAGTGCGCGCCGACATGGATCTCGAGGTCGAGGCAGTCGCCGCCGATCAGCATCGCCCCGCCCGCGACCAGGGCGAGATGCGCGCCCTCGGCCGTGCGGGTGATGGTGCGGGCCTGCAGCGGGCCGGGGGTGGTCTCCACCCGCACCGGCGCGGCCTCCGCGCGGGTCAGGCGGATCCCGGTCATCAGGCGTGCACGTGGTCGTGGTCGTGGTCCTCGGCGTGGAAGTGCGGGGCCATCGGGCCGGGGTCCTGCGGGTCGTGGGTGCCGGCGGTGTGCGCGGCCAACAGCTCGAGCACCCAGCTGCGCAGCGCCGCGACGGTGTCCTCGCGGTGGCGGGAGACGCCCAGGACCGCCCCGCCCTCGCGGGCCTCGGCGGCATCGGCCAGCATCCGCTCGACGTCGACGCCGACGTGCGGGGCGAGGTCGACCTTGTTGACCACCAGCAGGTCGGCGCGGCCGATGCCGGGCCCGCCCTTGCGGGCCACGTCGCCGCCGCCGGCGACGTCGAGGACGAAGATCTGCGCGTCCACCAGGGCCGGGGAGAAGGTCGCGGTGAGGTTGTCCCCGCCGGACTCGACGAGCACCAGGTCCAGCGGGTCGAAGTCCGCCTCGAGCTCCTCGACGGCGGCGAGGTTGGCGGTGACGTCGTCGCGGATGGCGGTGTGCGGGCAGGCGCCGGTCTCCACGGCGCGGATCCGCTCCGGGTCCAGCACCCCGGCCGAGCGCAGGAAGCGCGCGTCCTCGTCGGTGTAGATGTCGTTGGTGATCACGCCGATGCGGATCTCGTCGGCGAGCGCCGCGCAGATGGTCGCGATCAGCGAGCTCTTGCCGGTGCCGACGGGACCGGCGACACCGAGTCGGAGGGAGCGGTGGGGAGTGGATTCAGGCACGGAAGAGTCTCCTCGTCAACTGGGACTGGGCCTCGGCCCAGCCCTCGATCTGCGGTGCCCCGGCGCACGGGAGGTGCGCGGGGTCCTCGAGCGCGGCCAGCTCGGCCGCGCAGGGGTCCATGAGCGCGCAGGCGTCCAGCACCAGGGCCACCGCGGTGCGCGGATCCCCGGGCTCGAGCTTGAGCAGGGCGGCGGCGACGGTCTGCGCGTCGTCGTAGGCGACCAGGCGCACCAGCTCCTCGGCGTCCAGGCCGGTCGCCGCCGCGATCAGGCCCAGCACCATCGGGCGGGGCCAGGGTCGCTCCGCGGGCGGCACGGCGCCGGGCCACTGCACGGCGGCCAGGCGCGCCAGCCCCTGGCCGAGCGCCTCGGCGATCTCCCGCTGGGCACGGCTCGGGGTGCGGGCGGCCCATTCGGCGCGCAGGCTCTCGAGCGCGGCAGGGTCCTGGGCGAGGTGCCTCGCGAGGACCGCGGTGCCCGCCTCGATCGGGACCAGGATCCGCATCCGGGTGGCGAGGTACTCCCCGACCTGCGCGGGGCTCAGCTCGTCGCGCAGCGCCGCCTCGAGGGCGTTCGAGCTGACGTGCGCGCCGACGGGCAGGCGGGAGTCCGCGAGGAGCATCGCGATGGTCGTGCTCAAAACAGCTGGTACCGCTGGGCGAGCGGCAGGGTCTCGGCCGGCTGCGGGACGACGAGCTCGCCGTCGATGCGGATGTCGAAGGTGTCCGCGCGGATGTCGATCCGCGGCAGCGCGTCGTTGTTCTTCAGATCCGCCTTGGTGACCTCGCGGGTGGGGGCCACGGGCAGCAGCTGACGGGTCAGGCCCAGCCGTTCGCGCAGGCCGTCCTCGATCGCCGCGGGGGCCACGAAGGAGACCGAGAGCTCGGCGCCGATCGCGTCCCCGAAGGCGGGGCGCATGAGCACCGGCTGCGGGGTGGGGATGGAGGCGTTCGGATCGCCGAGCGCCGCCCAGGCGATGGCCCCGCCCTTGAGCACCAGCGCGGGGCGCACCCCGAAGAAGCGCGGGTCCCACAGCACCAGGTCCGCCATCTTGCCCACCTCGACCGATCCCAGGTGGGCGTCGACGCCGTGGGCGATCGCGGGGTTGATGGTGTACTTCGCGACGTAGCGGCGGGCGCGCTCGTTGTCCGCCGGCAGCGTGTCCCCGAGCGAGCCCACCCGCTCCTTCATGACGTGCGCGACCTGCCAGGTGCGGGTGATGACCTCGCCGATCCGCCCCATGGCCTGGGCGTCGGAGGAGGTGATCGACAGCGCGCCCATGTCGTGCAGGAGGTCCTCGGCCGCGATCGTGCTCGCCCGGATCCGCGACTCCGCGAAGGCCAGGTCCTCGGGCACGGACGCCTTGAGGTGGTGGCAGACCATGAGCATGTCCAGGTGCTCGGCCACGGTGTTGACGGTGTGGGGCAGGGTCGGGTTGGTCGACCCCGGCAGGACATGGGGCAGGGAGGCGATCTCGAGGATGTCCGGGGCGTGGCCGCCGCCGGCGCCCTCGATGTGGAAGGCATGGATCGTGCGGCCGTCGATCGCGGCGATGGTCTGCTCGACGAAGCCGGTCTCGTTGAGGGAGTCGGAGTGCAGGGCGACCTGCAGGCCGTGCTCCTCGGCCGCGCGCAGCGAGGCGTCGATCGCGGCGGGGGTCGCGCCCCAGTCCTCGTGGACCTTGTACCCGGCGGCGCCGGCGAGCGCCTGCTCGGCGAGACCCTCGGCGGAGACGGTGTTGCCCTTGCCCAGCAGCAGGACGTTGACCGGCAGGTGGTCCAGCGCCCGGTGCATCGTGGCCAGGTGCCAGGCGCCGGGGGTGACCGTGGTGGCGCGGCTGCCCTCGGAGGGACCGGTCCCGCCGCCGCCGATGGTGGTGATCCCGGTGGCGAGCGCCTCGTGGATCTGGGAGGGCGAGAGCAGGTGGACGTGGGTGTCGAAGGCGCCGGCGGTGAGGATCCTCCCCTCTCCCGCGATGACGTCGGTCGAGGGGCCGATGCGCAGCGCGGGGTCGATGCCGTCGGAGACATCCGGGTTGCCGGCCTTGCCGAGGCCGACGATGCGGCCGTCGCGCAGGCCGACGTCGGCCCGGACCACGCCCCACCAGTCCAGGACGATCGCATTGGTGATGACCGTGTCCGGCGCGCCCTCGGCGCGGGTGGTGGTGCCCTGGCCCATCGACTCGCGGATCGACTTGCCGCCGCCGAAGACGGCCTCCTCCCCGCCGAAGGTCAGGTCCTGCTCGACCTCGATCCAGAGGTCGGTGTCGCCCAGGCGCAGCTGGTCCCCGACCGTCGGGCCGTAGAGCGCGGCGTAGCGCTCGGCGCTGATCCGGACCATCAGCGCACCTGCAGGCCCGGGACGCGGCCCGTGCCGCCCAGGCGCACGATCCCCACCTCGCGCGAGGCCCCGGGCTCGAAGCGCAGCGAGGTGCCGGCGGGGATGTCGAGACGGAAGCCGCGCGCGGCCTCGCGGTCGAGGGCCAGGGCGGGGTTCACGTCCGGGAGGTGGAGGTGGGAGCCGATCTGGATCGGGCGGTCGCCGGTGTTCTCGAGCACCAGGGTCCCGCGGTCCTCGGCCCTCGCGCGCCGGTTCAGCTCGTGGGTGCCGGGGCGGACGCGGAGCGCTCCGGGGGCCGCGGGGGGATCAGCGGTGGCCATGGCGCCTCCTCAGGCGATCGGGTGGTGGAGGGTGACGAGCTTGCGGCCGTCGGGGAAGGTGGCCTCGACCTGCACGTCCTCGAGCATCTCGGGGACTCCTCGCATGACCTGGTCGCGGCGCAGCACCTCACGGCCGGCGACCATCAGCTCCTCGACGCCGCGGCCCTCGCGGGCGCGCTCGAGGATCCAGGTGCTCAGCAGCGCCACGGCTTCGGGATGGTTGAGCAGGACGCCGCGCTCGAGGCGGTCGCGGGCCACCATGCCCGCGACGGCGAGCAGGAGCTTCTCGGTCTCGGCGGGGGTGAAGCGCATCCTCTACTCCTTGGGCAGCACGTGCTCGCCCGTGCGGTCCGTGGTGAGGGCCAGCGAGCTGAGGTAGATCCGCTCACCGTTCGGGCCCGGGCGGGCGGAGGCGATCATGTCCGGACGCTCGAACTCCATCCCGGTCACGGAGCATGCGAGCAGCGCGCCGGAGGGGTTGCCGTGCTCGTCGAGCATCGGCAGGTCGATGCCGTCGTCGGTGCGGCGCAGGTAGTAGCGGCCCTGGGTGATGACGGCCATCAGCGGGGTGGCCACCACGGCGATGCCCACGGCGAACAGCGGAGAGAAGGGCTGGACCGCCGCCCCGAAGGCACCGAAGTAGATGGCGATGGAGACGCCGCCGGAGAGCACCAGGGAGACGATGCCGACGGGGTTCCAGTCGTACAGCATGCCGCGGCGGAACTCCGGGCGCTTCGGAGAGAGCTTCAGCAGGTACTTGTTCAGCACGATGTCCGAGGCGACCACGCAGATCCAGGCCATGGCGAGGTTGGCGTAGAAGCTGAGGATGCCGTTGAGGACGTCGAACATGTTCGCCTCCATGAGCAGCAGGGCGATGCCCAGGTTCACGGCGAGGAAGACGAGGCGCCCGGGATAGCGGCGGGTGACGCGGGTGTACGCGTTGGTCCAGGCCAGCGAGCCGGAGTAGGCGTTGGTGACGTTGATCTTCACCTGGGAGATGACTACCAGGATCACCGCGAGGACGAGCGCCAGCCAGGCCGGCATGATCTGCTCGTAGGTGACCAGGAACTGCTGCACCGGCTCGTTGGCGAAATCGCGGGCGCCGGGGACGGTGGAGACGAGGTAGATCGCCAGGAACATGCCGAGGATCTGCTTGATCGCCCCGAAGATCACCCAGCCGGGGCCGCCCAGGATCGTCGCCGCCCACCAGGAGCGGCGGTTGCGCTCGGTGCGCGGCGGCATGAAGCGCAGGTAGTCGATCTGCTCCGCGATCTGGGCGATCAGCGAGAGGCACACGCCGGCGGCGAGCATCGCGGAGGCGAAGCTGACGCCCTCGCCGCTCTCACCGGTGAACGCGATGAAGGTGCCCACCGAGTCGGGGTGGGAGATGACGAGGTAGGCCACCGGGATGACCATGAGGACCAGCCAGACCGGCGTGGTGGCGACCTGCAGCTTCGCGAGGGTCTTCATGCCGTAGATGACCAGCGGGAAGATCATCAGCGTGGAGACCAGGTATCCGATCCACAGCGGGATCCCGAGGCCCAGGTAGAGGCCCTGGGCCATGATCGAGCCCTCGAGGGCGAAGAAGATGAAGGTGAACGACGCGAAGATGACGTTGGTGATCACCGAGCCGAAGTAGCCGAAGCCGGAGCCGCGCGTGATGAGGTCCAGGTCCAGGTTGTAGCGGGCCGCGTAGTAGGCCAGCGGGAAGCCCGAGAGGAAGATGATCGCGGCGGCGACGAGGATGCCGATGAGCCCGTTGACGGTGCCGTGGGTCAGCGCGATGTTGGCGCCGATCGAGAAGTCGGCGAGATAGGCGATGCCGCCCAGGGCGCTGGTCGCCACCACGGCCGGGGTCCACGTCCGGTACGACCGCGGCGCAAAGCGGAGGGTGTAGTCCTCCAGGCTCTCCCGCGTGGCGGCCTGGGCATCGACGGAGACGCCGCCGTCGGGGGTGGGTCTGGTCTCTACGCTCACTGCTGCTCCGCTCCGACGGGGGCAGGGTGAGGAGTCCCTGCCCGGGGACAGCGGCACCGTAGGCGGGAGCGGAATCCCGGCGCTCGCCAGGTGGGCGTCGTGACCTGTTCGTGACCGGGCGTCTCAGCGGGGCCGGGTGGACTCGCGCTCGATGATCCGCGAGCGCAGCAGCGTCGTCGAGGCCTCCTCCTCGGGCGTCGCCAGACGCTGGCCGAGCATGCGCGCGGCCGCCCGACCCGTGGCGCGCACCGGCTGATGCACCACGGAGACGGCCGGGGTGACCAGGCGGGTCCAGAGGTCGTCATCGGTCGCGAGCAGGGCGGGCGCGTGCTCAGCGTCGCGCAGCGCCTCGAAGGCGCCGGCGGACATGCGGTTGTTGGTGACGTAGACGCAGTCGACGCCGCCCTCGGCCAGCAGCGCCTCCATCTGCGCCCGCCCGGAGTCCACATGGAGGTCACCGCGTCGCCTCGCCGTGTCCGGGAGGTCGACGCCGAGCTCGCGCCAGGCCGCGAGGAATCCGCTGGCCCGATCCTCGGTGGTGCGCAGGCTCGCGGGACCGGCGATCACGGCCGGGGCGCGGAAGCCCCGTTCGGCCAGGTGACGGGCGGCCTGACGGCCGGCGTCGAGGTTGTCGGTGGCCACCAGGTCGATGTCGGCCCCCTCGATCCCCCGGTCCACGAGCACCACCGGGATGCCGGCGTCCAGCAGCGGCGAGGGATCGGTGCGCCGGCTGTCGACGGGGACCAGCAGCACCCCGGAGACGTGCCGACCCACGAGCTGCGCGAAGCAGGCGCGCTCGAGCGCGAGGTCGTCCTCGGTGTGCGCGACCGACACGGTGTGGTTCTCCCCGCGCGCGATCCTCTCGACCTCGCTGACGACCTGCACGAAGTACGGGTTCTCGGCATCGGGGGCGACGACCGCGATCTGTGCGACGCCCCCGCGGCGGAGGGACCGCCCCAGGGCGCTCGGCACGTAGCCGGTGGCCTCGACAGCCTCCTGGACGCGTTCGACGAGACCCTTGTCGACGGTCGTCGCCCCGTTCATGACCCGCGAGACGGTCGCCGAGGAGACGCCCGCGGCGCGCGCGACATCCATGATCGTGGGGCGGGACGCCGCCATCGCTCCTCCTTCGTCCTCGCGCGGTCGATCGGGCCCGGTCAGGAGCCGACGATCACCGCGTCGCCGCACAGGTGCACGGCGACGCCGAGTCGGTGGAAGAGGGCCGCCTTGGCCGTCAGCGCGCGGTCGGCGGCCTCCGCATCGTCAGCGTAGACGAGCTGGGCATGGTTCGCCTTGTGCCGGGCCATGAACTGGTCCCGGGTCACGCCGTGCAGGACGACGTTCGCGATCGGCCACTCCGGGTTCGTCGACTCCTTGCGCCGGCGCACCTCCTCGTCCGGCAGCTCGACGACGCTGCCGCGCCCCAGATCGACGTGGAGGCCGCCGTCCTGCACGTACACGCGGGACCAGACGATCTCGCCGGGGCGGGAGACGCCGTTGATGGTGGAGCCGCCGGCCGGGAAGAAGGCCGGACCCTGGCGCCAGCCCTCGGCGTCGGCATAGCCGTTCTCGAAATGGCTGGGCGGGACCGCCCCGGAGATCTCGAAGACCCAGACGTACCGCCCGTCGACCTCCGCGCCCCAGCGCACGTCGTGCAGGGTGGTGGCGGGGTCCATCCTCATCGCGCTCCAGATCCGATGGGTGACCAGGGCGTCGACGGCGACCCCCTCGTCGACCTCGTTGAAGGTCGGCAGCGCCCGGCCCTCCCAGAGCACACGGGCGCCGTCACGGCTGGTCACGGGAGGGCGTTGGACATTGTTGAGCAGCCCCTCGACGAGATCGGAGGCCGGGGTGACGTCCTTGAGGCCCTGCTGGTACTGGATGCCCACGGCGTCCAGCCCGTAGTCGTCGCTGATCCGCAGCGCGGCGACGTACATGCGGTACTGGCCGCGCAGCTGGTCCTCGGTGAGCTCGGTGGCCTCGTCGGTCCCGAGCCGGAAGGTCATCCCCGCCGCGCGGAGCCAGTCGCCGACGGCCTCGGCCTCCTCGTCGGAGACCTCCTGCATCTCCGCCCAGAGCGCGGACTGCGAGAGCCGCTCCTTGTGGATCCCGAGCGGATGGAGCATCGCGTCGTCGATGATGGCGTTGTACATGCCCATGCAGCCCTCGTCGAAGATGCCGATGAGGGCCTTGTCCCTCTGCAGCTGGTCCGCGAGCGCCCGGCCCAGCGCGACCTCTTCGGTGCCGGGCAGGGTCGGCA
Organism: Brachybacterium sp. YJGR34; assembly: GCF_003347015.1. Classification (GTDB taxonomy): domain Bacteria; phylum Actinomycetota; class Actinomycetes; order Actinomycetales; family Dermabacteraceae; genus Brachybacterium. The sequence goes on along the minus strand of NZ_PNFB01000005.1, from coordinate 220,862 downwards.
GCGGCCGCACGTGGGAGTCGTCGTGGGTGAGCGCACCGGTGGCGATCCAGGTGGCGATGCCCTCGCGGAAGAGGCGGTCAGTGCCGTCGACGGTCCACAGCGTGGAGTACGCGCGGCCCATCTTGGTCAGCGAGCCGTTGAGGTTCAGCATTCCCACCAGGCCCGGCCACTCGGGGGCGAAGTTCGCGACGGTGAGGATCGGGCCCCGGTGGGTGCTCAGGCCGGCGAGGACGTGCTGGCTGTACTGCCAGGTCGCGGTCGCGACGATGAGCGGTGCCTCGGGAGGGATGTCGCGGAAGACCTCGAGACCCATCCGCTGGGAGCGGATGAAGCCGTGGCCGCGCTCGGGATCCGGGGCGAAGGCGCGCTGCACCCTCCACCCCGTGGCCTCCACGGCCTCGGCGACCAGGCGCTCGAGCTCCTGCTGGTAGGGCCAGGCGGGGACGTTCGCGCTCTCGCGGAGGTCGCCGCTGGGGATGAGGACGGCGGTCCGCTCCGGGGCGGGGAGCTCCTCGCGGACGGCGGGGAGCCGGTAGGCGGTGCTCATGCGTCGCTCCCCTCGCGGCGCGCGGGGCCGGCCGGGCTGTGGGGCGCGGCGCCGGAGCCGAGGTGGATCTCCATCGTGTCGAAGGTCGGGGCCGGGGGTCGGGTGGTCGCGGGCGCGTCGAGGTAGAAGAGCGCGGTCGAGGCGATGTCGTCCTGCAGCGGGAGGTAGCGGCCGGCGCTCTTCCAGCCCAGCGCCTGGATGTCGACGCGGGGCAGGCCGGTGGTGAAGTGGATCGGGTCGGCGACGTGCCAGCGGTACATGCCGAAGCGCTGCTGGGCGAGGTAGAGGCCGTCGGGGCGGAGGATCTGCGGCATCCCCAGGTAGGGCGTGGAGAAGGCGGTGTAGCCGCGGCCCGGGACGTCGAAGTTCCAGGCGCCGCCGAAGTAGTCCTCGGTGCCGGTGCCCGCGATGGTGGGGAACTCGCGGTCCTCATCGAGGTAGAACTTGATCTCCCCCTCGCCCCACCACCCGTTGGAGTTCACGCCCCAGGCGAGATAGGTGCCCACGTACTGGCCCTGCCCCTGGACGCCCTCGAGGAGGACGTGCTCGGTCGCCTCCGGCAGCGGGTTCGAGCGGCGCCACTGCGCGTGGAAGTAGGCGTCCTCGAGGTGGTCGCCGCCGAGCTCGTAGGTCACCTGGTAGTAGACGCGGGCGTCCCGGTCCGAAGTGTTCTCGAGGGTGAGGCGCGCACCCTCGCGGAAGGGCATCGGCCAGTAGGAGTTGAAGCCGCCGTGCGGGTTCGCGGAGATCATCTGGGAATCGATCTGGGCGAACACCCCCCAGCCGCTGGCGAAGAAGTCTCCGTACGGAACCTCGACCGCGGGCTCCTCACTGCCGTCCCAGCAGGCGCGCAGCACCAGCTGGCGCCAGTGATCGGTGTGGGTGGTGATCCAGAGGTGCGTGATCACGCCTGCGGAGTCGATGTCCGCGAGAGTGACGGTCTCCCCGGCCGGCACGTCGATGCTCGGCGAGACCTTCCAGCCGCGCCCCAGGTCCCGGGCGGCCTCGGCCCCCGTGCCCTCGGTGGCACGGCCTCCGCTCCCGACGGCGCCGTCGGGATTCTCGGGGCTGATCGAGCGGGTCTGCACCGGGCGGAGAGCGGCGAGGCCGGCATGGGCACGGGCCGGGACGACAGGACGGGACATGAGGACTCCCAGGATGGATCGACGATGATCAGGAAACGATTACCGTCACGATACGGAGTCGATCCTGCACCGTCAAGAAGCCCCACACTACCGACTCTGACGTGCGGGTTCTCGCCGCATGGATCCGCCTGGGAGGCGTCCCTCCGCGACGGACGAGCGCCGGACCATTGACGAAGGACCGGCGTCTCCGTACGGTAGCGAGCAAACGATTACTGACACCGTCCCCCAACGCTGCGGGAAGTGACCATGACACCCCACCCTTCGCAGGGCTCCGCCCGCCCCGGTCGCCGCGACCTGCTCCGCGCCGGAGCGGCGGGCCTCGGCGGCCTCGGTGCCGCCTCCGCCCTCGCCTCCTGCGGGAGCGCAGGATCCGGCGATTCCGCCCCCCTGCAGTTCTGGCAGTTCTACGCCCCCGTCGCCCAGCAGGAGCCGGAGCTCCTCGCGCAGAGCGAGTGGTTCCTGTCGGCGATCTCCCGGTGGGAGGAGGCCGGGGAGCGTCCGATCTCCCCCGTGTTCATCCCCGGCTACACGGATCCCACGAACACCCGGCTGGTCACCGCCTTCGCCTCCGAGGCGGGCCCGGACATCTTCCTCATCTCCCCCGGCGACTTCCTGCGCTACTACAACGGCGGCGTGCTCGAGGACCTCACGCCGTACATGGAGCAGGAGGCCATCGACGACTACTTCCCCGAGGCCCTCGCCACCCGGACGGTCGACGGCCGCATCTACGGACTGCCCATGGAGCAGGAGCCGCTGGCGATCTTCTACGACGTCGCCGCCTTCGAGGAGGAGGGCCTGTCCGAGGGCGACCTGCCCACCACCTGGGAGCAGATGCTCGAACTCGGAGAGCGGATGACCGGCGGCGAGCGCGCAGGCCTCGTGCTCGAGACGACGCCCGGGTACTACCAGAACTTCACCTTCTACCCCTGGCTGTGGCAGACCGGCGGCGATGTCATCGACGCACGGTCCCAGCGGCCCGTCTTCGACAGCCCTCCCTCGATCCAGGCTCTGCAGATGTTCCAGGATGCGGTCCGATCCGGAGCCGCGCCCCGCACCCGCCCCGCCAACGGGGACATCGTCAGCGCCCTGACCGGTGGCTATGCCGCGATGTGGCAGAGCGGGATCTGGGATGTCGCCTCCCTCGCACAGAACGCGCCCGACCACGAGTACGGGGTCTTCTCCTTACCTGCTCCCCCCGGCCAGGAGTCCGTCACCTGCCTGGGCGGGTGGGCCTGGTGCGTCAACGCCCGGGGGCGCGACCCCGAGGCCGCCGCCCGCTTCACGGTGGAGGTGATGGGCTCGATGACCAAGGAATCGATCGACGCCGGCGTCGCGTGGAACGGGCTCGCCAAGGGCAACATCCCCGCCCGGGCCTCGGTCACCGAGGCGATCGGAAACAGCGGCGCCTTCGAGAACCCGGTCCTGCAGCAGTTCCGCGACGAGATCCTGCCCACCGGGCGGGCCGAGCCCCGCTTCCCTCCCGTCGTCTACAAGACCGTCTCGAATGCGATCCAGGCGTCCATGCTCGGCGGCGAGGATGCCGCGGAGCAGGCGGAGATCGCCCACGGAGCCCTCGAGAGCTACCTCGAGACCTACGAAGGAGCGCCGCTGCTGTGAGCACTGTGCAGATCTCCCGCACGGCGGGCACACGCCGCGACCACCCGGGGGCCACGATGGACCGCCGGCGCCGCGAGCGGCGGGCCGCCTTCTGGTTCCTCCTGCCGGACACCCTGGGCCTGCTGGTCTTCGTCGCCGTCCCGATGGTGCTCGCGATCGTGCTGGGCTTCTTCCGCGTGGACGGCTTCGGCTCGTTCGACTTCATCGGCCTGGGCAACTACGTGCGCATGGCCGGCGATCCCCAGTTCTGGTCCAGCGTGCGCATCACCCTGATCTACCTGGCGGCGGTGGTGCCGCTGATCTTCGTGATCGGTCTGGCGCTCGCCCTGCTGGTGCAGCAGAAGCTGCCGTTCATCGGCCTGATCCGCTCCGCGCTGTTCGTCCCCTACGTGGTGAGCCTCGTGGTGGTCGCGATGGTCTGGCAGTTCATGCTGGCCGACCGGGTCGGGATCCTCAGCCGCCTGCTCGCGCTGCTCGGGTTCGAGAACGTCTCCCCGCTGGGCGAGCCGACGCTGGCCCTCGGCACCGTGGTGCTGGTGACGGTGTGGTTCCAGATGGGCTACTACATGATCATCTTCCTCGCCGGTCTCCAGGACATCCCCGGAGAGCTCTACGAGGCGGCCCGCATCGACGGGGCGAGCGCCTGGCAGCGATTCCACCGGATCACGCTGCCGATGCTGCGTCCGACCAGCTTCTTCGTACTCGTCACCGCTACCGTCGCCGTGATGACCGGCGGCCTCGACCTGATCTTCGTGCTCACCGGCGGTGGTCCGGCCGGTGCCACCTCACTGCTCATCTTCTACATCTACGAGCAGGCGTTCCTGTTCGGGGAGCTCGGCTACGCGGCCGCGATCGGCTCGGTGCTGGTGGTGGCGATGCTGGCCTGGTCCCTCGTGATGTTCGCCGTGACCAAGGGAGGTCGTTTCGAATGAGCACCGTGATCCCTCGACGGCGCATGCGCTGGACCCCTCAGAAGATCGCGCTGACGGTGGTGGGCGCGGCCCTCGCCCTCGCGACTGTCTTTCCTCTGCTCTGGATGATCAGCGGTGCCTTCAAACCGGCTGACGAGGTCAACGGCGCGGCGCTCCTGCCCGCGGAGCCGACGCTGGAGAACTTCACCTACGTGCTCACCCAGGTGCCGTTCCTGCGCTACATGCTCAACAGCCTCATCGTCTCCGCCGCCGTGACGGTGCTCGCCCTGTGGTTCCACTCGATGGCCGCCTATGCGCTGGCCCGACTGCGGTTCCCCGGACGCGAGACCATCTTCCTGCTGATCTTCTCGACGATGCTGGTGAGCCTGCCGGTCATCCTCATCCCCACCTTCGTGGTGGTGCGCACGCTGGGGCTGGTGGACTCCTACGCGGGTCTGATCGTCCCCGCGATCTTCAATGCCTTCGGCATCTTCCTGCTGCGCCAGTTCTACGTGGCGCTGCCGGCGGAGCTCGAGGAGGCCGCGCTGGTGGACGGCGCGAGCTACTGGCGGATCTACCGCAGCATCATCCTGCCGCTGAGCCGCCCGATCCTCTCGGCGCTGACGGTGTTCTTCTTCCTCGCCAACTGGAACTCCTTCGTGTGGCCGCTGACGATCACCTCCGATCCGGACCTGCGCGTGGTGCAGCTGGGGATCGCGACCTTCCAGCAGCAGTACGCCTCGGACTGGAACTACGTCCTCGCCGCGGCGACGATCGCGGCGATGCCCACGCTCCTGGTCTTCTTCTTCTTCCAGCGGCAGATCGTGGAGTCGATCAAGTCCGCCGGGTTCAAGTAGACCGGGCCGCTCCTCTCACACGGCGGGCGGCGCGATCCCGAATCCCGGCAGGTCCGGGACGAGGATCCGGCCCTCCTGCAGACGGTAGGCGGAGGTGTCGACGCCGTCGGTGGTGCCGGGCACGCCCTCGACGACCTCGACGCCGCCGAGGCCCGCGGCGAGCTGGGCGGCGTAGAGGGACTTCAGCGGATGTCCCCAGGCGTGGGGCGAGGCGAGGGCGCCCGCGGCGACCACCTCGGGCAGGCACCGGCGCCAGGCGGTGATCCCGAACGAGAGCACGTCCATGAGCAGCACGTCCAGCAGACCCTCCCGGGTCAGGGCGAGGACCTCCTCCACGTCGGGGTCGAACTCCCCGTCCGCCACCAGGACCTGCGAGCGGATCGCCTCCCGGTGCTCGCGCACCCGGCGCAGCCCCTCGGCGTGCTCGGCGAAGGGCTCCTCGATCCAGTACAGGTCGAGGTCCGCGGTCTCGTCGAGGAAGCGCAGGGTGCGCGCCGGGTCGTAGCCGTCGTTCATGTCCACCAGCAGCCGCGCCGCAGGGTAGGCGGCGCGCACGGCCCGGACCACCGCGAGGTCTCGGGCGAAGCCCTCCTCGGTCTCCATCCAGCGGTTCCCGCGCCCGATCTTGAGCTTGAAGGCCCGGTAGCCGGCCGCGTGATCGGCCGCGCAGCCGGCGAGCACGCCCTCGATCCCGCGCGGGGCGTCCTCGGGGTCGAGGTCGTCGAAGTAGATGGCGCCCGAGTAGCAGGGGACCTCGGTGCTGCCGAGGCCGCCGATCATGGCGTGGACGGGAACCTCGAGGATCCGCGCGGCGAGATCGTGCAGCGCGACGTCCACCGGCCGGGCGAGCGGGTCGAGGATCCCGGTGCCGGGGTTGAAGACCTCTTCCAGCGGGCGGCCGACGAGCAGCTCCGGGGTCCCCGGCGGCCCCTCGTCCATGCCCCAGCCGGTGAATCCGGAGTCGGTGCGGACCATGTACGCGCGGGCGGCCGGTCCCTCGCCGTGGGCGCCGAGGCGCGCATTGCGGCCGATGGGCCGGGGGTAGCGGCTGCGGATCTCGAGCGGCTCGACCGCCGTGATCCGGTGGCCGGCGAGGGACGGGAGTGCGCTCGTCATCGAGGCTCCTGGTGAGAGGTGGGGTGCTCAGCGTCCGAGGAAGTCTCCCAGACCGAGGTCGCCGATCGCGTCACCGAAACCCGGAAGTCCCTCGATGCCCTCGATGCCGGCGAAGTCTTCGAGCCCCGCACCGGTCAGCGCGTCGACGTCGATTCCCTCGCCCACGGCGTCCGCGAGCAGCGACGAGCCGACAGCAGTGACGACCGCTCCCCCGGCGACCGCGGCGAGCAGCCCGCCCGCGGCGAGGCCCACCCCGCGCCCCGACCGCCCCAGCAGCTGCATGAGTCGTCGCGGGTCGAGCGCGCCCAGGCGGGTCGCGGAGCGGGCGAGATCCTGCGGGGCGTCGGTGCGCGGCCGCTCACCCTCCGGGAGGTCCGAGCGCATCCGCTCCGCGAGCTGGGCGCGCTGCTCGGGGGTGAGCTTCTCGAAGGCCTCGCGGTGGACGCGCTCGAGCTGCTCGGGCTCCGCGGTGCGGACCAGGTAGTCGTAGCGGGCCAGGGCGCGGGCGTCCTCGGCGGAGGCGGCGGGGGCCGGAGTCGCGGAGCTCTCGCCCGTGAACGAGTTCTTCAGGCCGCGGGCGAGCGAGGTCCAATCCGTGCTCCCTCCGGAGCTCGTGGAACCCGAGGTGTTCTTCGCAAGGGCCTGCTGCGCGGTGTCGACCAGGCGACGGAGCGTGCTCATGGGGTCTTCCCTTCCTTCGTGAGGTCCTGCGGTCGGCCGAGCCTGACGGGCACACCTCCGCGCGCCCCGAGCCTCGGCTCGGAGCGCGCTGTGAGGAGACGGGAGACTCAGCGGATCCGTCGGCGGTACACGGCCGCCGCCGCCGCGCAGGCCAGCACCAGGATCCCGAGCATCCAGGCCAGGGCGATCCACAGATCGCCGCCCACGCTCTGCCCGGAGAACAGGGCCCGCAGCGTGTCCACGATGGAGGTCACCGGCTGGTTCTCCGCGAACCAGGCCACCGGGGCGGGCATCGAGTCGGTGGGCACGAAGGCCGAGGAGATGAAGGGCAGGAAGATCAGCGGGTAGCTGAAGGCGCTCGCACCGTCGACCGTCTTCGCGGAGAGCCCGGCGAGCACGGCGATCCAGGTGAGCGACAGGGTGAACAGTGCGAGCAGACCGATCACCACAAGCCACGCCAGGACCGAGGCCCCGGTGCGGAAGCCCATCAGCAGCGCGACGCCGATCACCACGGCGACGGAGGCGAGGTTGGCGGTGAGGGAGGTGAGCACATGGGCCCACAGGATGCTGGATCGCGAGATCGGCATCGACTGCAGCCGTTCGACGATGCCGCCCTGCAGGTCCAGGAAGAGCCGGTACGCCGTGTACGCGACACCGGAGGCGATGGTGATCAGCAGGATGCCGGGCAGCAGGTAGTCGATGTAGTCGCCCTCGGCCCCGGTCTCGATCGCCCCGCCGATCACGTACACGAACAGCAGCATCAGGGCGATCGGGGTGACGGCGGTGGTGATGATGGTGTCGGGGCTGCGCAGGATGTGGCGCAGGGAGCGGCCCGTGAGGACCCGGGTGTCGGCGAGGAAGTGCGCGGTGGTCATCGGGCGTCCTGTTCGGTGGCGGTGACGAGGGAGAGGAACACGTCCTCGAGGGAGGGCTGCTTCTCGACGTACTCGATCTCGGCGGGCGGGAGCAGGGCCTGGAGGTCGGCGAGGGTGCCGTGCTGGATGATCCGACCCTCGTGGAGGATCGCGATGCGATCGGCGAGCTTCTCCGCCTCCTCGAGCAGCTGCGTGGTCAGCAGCACGGTGGTGCCGCCGGCGGCGAGGGCGGTGATGGTCGCCCACACCTCGAGCCGGGCCTGCGGATCCAGTCCCGTGGTCGGCTCGTCGAGGACGATCAGCGGCGGGTCGCCGATGAGGCTCATGGCGATGTCCAGCCGGCGCCGCATGCCGCCGGAGTAGGTCGCGGCCGGCCGTCGGCCCGCCTCGGTCAGCGAGAACCGGGCCAGCAGGTCGTCGGCGATGTCCCCGGGACGGCTCAGGTGGCGCAGCCGCGCCACGAGCACGAGGTTCTCCCGGCCGGTCAGGACGCCGTCGACCGCGGCGAACTGCCCGGTGAGGCTGAGGGACTCCCGCACCCGGGCCGGCTCCTGGGCGACGTCGCGGCCGTCCACGAGGGCGCTGCCGGCATCGGCGCGGATCAAGGTGGCCAGGATGCGCACCAGGGTGGTCTTGCCCGCTCCGTTGGAGCCGAGCAGGGCGACGACGGTGCCGGGCGCGACGTCGAGATCGACGCCGCGCAGGACCTCGAGGTCCCCGAAGGACTTCCGGATGCCCCGGATCTGCAGGGCGGGGGTGGTGGTCATGGTGGTCTCCTCGGTCAAGGACGGCGGACGATGATGTCGCCGTAGCGGGTGCTCGCCTGGATCTGGGCGGTCGGCTCGTCGTCGACGGGTCCCTCGGCGGGGGTGAGCAGATTGCGGACGGTGCCGTTCTCGGTCGAGAGGTCGAGGTAGGCGGCGGTGCCCTCCGGGATCCCCGCTTCGAGGGCGCCGAAGGAGGTGGTGAGCGTGGCGCGGCCGGCGTCGAGCCGGTCCACGCGGATCCCGGCATGGGCGGACTTCGCCACCAGGTCGCCGTGCATGCGGCCCACGGCGATGTCCCCGTGGGCGCCGGTGATCTCGAGGGATCCGGTGAGGGAGTCGACGGTGGTGGTGCCGTTGGCGGCCCGGATCGACCCCTCGCCCTCGATCTCCCGGATCCGCACCGAGCCGGCGCCGACGGAGAGCGTGAGGCGACCGCCGACGCGGTCCACCACGGCGGATCCGGCGGAGACCTTGAGGTCGAGCTGCTCGACCCGCTCGAGGCGAACGTCACCACTGGTCAGCGCCATGTCGACCGTGGCGAGCGCACCCTCGGCCAGGAGAGTTCCGGACCTGCCGCGCACGGAGGAGCCGGCGGGGACCTCGAGGGTGATCGAGGCGGTGCCCGCCGCGAAGGGCAGCAGGTACTGCTTCCAGGACCCGGGGTAGCTGAGGGTCAGCGCGTCGCCGCGCTGTTCGACCTGGATCTCCTCGGCGGCGCGCACGCTGCCGGAGCGGGAGGGATCCGCAGGCAGCACGGTCACCACGGCGTCCTCGCGCTCGGAGGCGATGACGTGGAGGGAGGCATGGGGGACGTCGACGGCGATGGCGAGGGGGGCGGGGGCGGCGAAAGCGGGCATGAAGGAGCTCCTGAGGTGGTGTCGTGGTGGTGTCAGACGAGGATGGCGGGGTGCTCAGCGCACCCATCCGGTGACCCGACGCCCGGCGTCGGACCGGGCGGCGGGCGGGGCGGCCTGCTCGCCGAGCGCGGACGCGACGGCGCGGACCAGCCAGGTGTTGACCGAGACGCCCTCCCGGGCGGCGGCGGTCTCGGCCTGCGACTTGAGGTGATCGGGGAGGCGGAGGGTGGTCCGCGTGGCGGGGCCCTGCTCCCCCACCACCGGCGGTGCGGGCGGGGCGGGAGCCGGGGTCGGCGTCGGCGGACCGGCGACGACGAATTCGGCCTCGCCACCGCGCAGGCGCAGGTCCACGGCGGCCGGGGCGATCTCGGCGGAGATCTCCCCGGCGGCGTCGGACAGAGCCTCGAGCAGGACGAGACGGGCGGCGGCATCGAGCGGGGCGGTGAGGCGGCCGGCGAGCTCGACGGCGTCCTGGCCTCCGGCCGCGGCGGCGAGGGAGAGCTGGCGCTGCAGCTCGTCGACATAGCGTGTCATCTCCATGACCCCACTATGACACCACGTGTGGTGTCACCGCAAGGGGGTCGGCGCCATGTCGCAGTTCCCGCCGTACAGGCGTACTGTTCCGCGCGTGCCATCACCCGATCGCCGCCCGCGCCCCGCGCGCACCGTCTTCCTGGGGTTCGCTCTCGTCGCCCTCCTCGGGACGGCCCTGCTCCTGCACCCCGCGGCGGCGCGCGGCCCCGGCGGCGCCACCGTCATGGAGGCCCTCTTCACAGCGGTCTCCTCACTCTGCGTGACCGGCCTGATCGTGGTGGACACCCCGGTCTTCTGGACCGGGTTCGGGCACCTCGTGATCCTGGCGCTGATCCAGATCGGCGGCTTCGGCGTGATGACCTTCGCCTCGGTGGTCGGGATCACCGTGATCCGCCGGCTCTCCCTGCGCTCGAAGCTCACGGCCGCGGCCGAGGTCAAGAGCTTCGGCATCGCGGACGTGCGGGCCCTCGTGCTCGGCGTGGTCCGCTGGTCCCTCGCGATCGAGGCCGTCGCCGCACTGATCCTCACCCTCCGCTTCGCGCTCGCCTACGGCGAGGCGTGGCCCAGCGCGCTGCGCCTCGGCGGCTTCCACGCGGTCTCGGCCTTCAACAACGCGGGCTTCGCCCTGTTCAGCGACAGCCTGATGTCGTTCTCGGACGACCCCGTGATCCTGCTGACGTGCAGCATCGCCACCATCCTGGGCGGGATGGGCTTCCCCGTCCTGGTGCAGCTGGGCCGGCATCTGGGAACGCCCCGGCTGTGGTCGATGAACACCCGGATCGTCGTCGCGGCCACCCCGCTGCTGCTCGCCGCCGGGACGCTGTACATCACCGCGCTGGAGTGGAGCAATCCCGCGACGCTCGGGGACATGCCCTGGCACCAGCGCCTCCTCAACGGCTTCGCGATGTCCGCCCAGACCCGCACCGCCGGCTTCAACTCGATCGACACCAGTGCGATGGACCCGGCCACCTGGCTGGGCATGGACCTGCTGATGTTCATCGGCGGCGGCCCCGCGGGCACCGCCGGCGGCATCAAGGTCACAACCTTCGCGGTGGTCTTCTTCCTCATGCTCGGCGAGCTGCGGGGCGCGGGAGCGGTCACCGTCCTCGGCAAGCGCCTCTCGCGCGCCGTGCACCGCCAGGCCATCACCGTGATCGCCCTGGCCGTCGGCCTCATCGCCGTCTCCACCATCACGATCATGCTGCGCACAGACTTCTCCCTCGACCAGGTCCTGTTCGAGGTGGTCTCCGCCTTCGGCACGGTGGGGCTGTCCACCGGCATCACCGCGGACCTGCCCACCAGCGCCCAGCTGGTGATCATCGTCCTGATGTTCATCGGGCGCCTGGGCCCCATCACCGCCGCCGCCGCGCTCGCGCTGCGCCGGCGCACCCTGCTGTACGACCTCCCCAAGGAAAGGCCGATCATTGGCTAAGCACAGGTTCTTCGGCATCGACCCCGCGCGCTCCTCCCCGGAGACCGTCGCCGTCATCGGACTGGGGCGCTTCGGCCAGTCCCTCGCGCTCGAGCTCATGAACGACGGCGCCGAGGTGCTGGGCATCGACGCGCGCGAGGACGTCGTCCAGTCCCTCAACGGCCAGCTGACCCATGTCGTGACCGCGGACGCGACCAGCGAGCAGGTGCTGCGGCAGCTGTCCGTCCCGGAGCTCGATCGCGTGGTGATCGCGATCGGCAGCGACATCCAGGCCAGCATCCTGGTCACCTCGCTGCTCCTGCGCTTCCGGATCCCCCAGATCTGGGCGAAGGCCGTCAGCGAGCCCCACGGCCTGATCCTCGAGCAGCTGGGCATCCACCACGTGGTCTACCCCGAGAAGGACATGGGGCGGCGCGTGGCGCACATGGTGCTGGGCAGCATGCAGGACTTCATCGAGATCGACACCGACTTCGCGATGGTCAAGACCGAGGTGAACCCCGCCTATGCGGGGGTGCGACTCGGGGACAGCGGCATCCGGCGCAAGCACGAGGTGACCGTGAGCGCGGTGAAGCACCGCAGCGGGTCCTGGCAGGCCGCCACCGAGGACACCGTGCTCCAGGCCGGGGACACGATCCTGGTCACGGGGCCCACCCGTCAGGCGGAGAGGTTCGCCCGCTCGACCTCCTGAGGACGCCCGTCGCGCGGCAGCAGGGCGACGGCGAAGAAGACCGCCCCCTGCTCGTCGCGGGCACGGTAGGTGTAGCCCTCCCCGGCCCCGGAGCGCCCGGAGCCGCCGGCCTCGATGATCCGCTCCCCCGCCGCGGAGCCGATCTCGAGCGCTCCCTCGACGACGTGGAGCATGATCCCCTGGGTCAGGCCCCCGGCCTCCGCCCGGTAGACGTCCCCGCCCACGAGCTTCCACCGCCAGGATTCGACCGAGACGCCCGCGGACCCCATGGCGTCCAGCAGCACGGCCCAGCTGCCGTTCTCGGTGGACCACACCTCGACGCCGTCGGGCGGGGCGTCGGCCCCCATCCCCATGAGCGCGGCGAAGGTGGTGCCGAGCCCGGCCGCCACCCGGTCCAGGAGGGCGACCGAGGGGTTCGCCTGGCCGAGCTCGATCTGGGTGAGCATGCGGCGCGAGACGTCGCTGAGCTCGGCGAGCGCGCCGACGCTGAGGTCCAGCTCCTGCCGGGCGGCGCGGATGCGCTCCCCGAGCTGCGCGACCACCGCCGGTCGCATCCCACCGCTCATCGAGGTCTCGCCTCCTGTGCTGTCCGATCTCGTGGGCAGAAGCGTACCGGGCGTGATGAGCACTATGTTGCGCACCCCCGTGGATGCGCACTATGTTGCGCAGGGGCCCCTCGGGCTCCCACCCGTCCCACTCCCCCGCACGTCCGCGAAGGAGGTCCCCGTGGTCGCCACGAGCCCCGCCCCGTCCCGTCGTCCCTCCGGCGCCCTGCTGCGCTGGTTCGGCTCCTACGGAACCTTCACCGTGCCGCAGGCCGCGGCGCCCATCGCCTTCTCGCTCATCGCGCTGCCGCTGACCGGCGACGCCTCCAGCGGCGCGACGATGATGCTCGCGATGACCGCAGCGCAGGTGATCGGCGCCGTCCCGATCACACGCCTCGGCCAGCGCTTCTCCGCCCTCCCGTACCTGCGCGCGCTGATCGGCCTGCGCACCCTCGCGCTGGTCGCGATCGCCCTGCTGGCCGGGATCGGCGCCCCGTTCCCGCTGGTCGTGGCCGGGGCAGCCCTCGCGGGTGTGGTCAACGGGGCGGCCTACGGGATGCTCCGCGCGAGCCTGAACCAGCTCGTGCCCGCCGCCCGCCTGCCCAGGGCGCTGGGCGTGGCGGCGACGATCAACGAAGTCGTCTTCGTCTCCGCCCCGGTCCTGGCCGCCACGCTGGGCAGCCTCTCCCCCCAGGCCGCGGCCTGGGCGATGGTGGTCCTCGGCGCGGGGCCGATGCTGCTGCTGCCGCGGGCACGGGTCGCCGCAGGGGCCGACGCTCCCGCGCCGCAGCGCGGCCGGCTCCGGCTGAGCCCCTCGATCCTGCTGTGGCTGGTCTGCGGCGGGGCGAGCGCGGCCTCGATCTCCGCGATCGAGATCGGCGCGGTCGCGCTCGCCTCCTCCTTCGGCCTGCCCCCGGCCTGGGGCGTGGTGTTCCCCGTGGCGATCTGCGTGACCTCGGTGCTCGGCGGGATCTGGGTCAGCGTGCACGGGCGGATGCCGCGCCGGCGCACGGTGCTCGCCTGGCTCGCGGTGACCGGGCTCGGCGTGGCCTCGGTGGTGCTGGGCCACTCGGTGGCGGCCACCATCGTCGGCGCGATGCTGGTCGGCGCCGTGCTGGCGCCGCTGGCCACCTACTACTCGCTGATCCTGGACGCCCTGGTGGCGCCCGAGAACCGCGCCGAGGTGTTCGCGCAGCTGCGCACCGCCAACGCGCTGGGCATCATCACCTCGAGCGCCCTGATCTCCGCGGCCTCCGTCGAGGTGGCCCTGCTGGTGGTGATGACGGTGATGGCGATCGTGCTGGTGGTGGTCGGAGGGGTGTTCACGGCCGGCTGGGTGCAGGTCCGACGGCTCCGCGCTGCGCACGAGGACGCCGCCGCACCGCGGGAGCCCGTGGGCCCGCGCCGCTGAGCACGGGGCCGCCCGCCTACAGTGACCCCATGGCACAGGTCCTCGTCTACGGTCACCGCTCGTCCCTCGCGCCGCGTCGCGCGGCGCTGTCGGCCGCGATCCACGGTGCGGTGATGGAAGCGCTCGACTACCCGCCCGAGAAGCGGTTCCACCGCTTCATCCCCCTCGAGGACGAGGACTTCCTCCATCCCCCGGACCGCGGCGAGGACTACACGATCGTCGAGATCTCGCTGTTCGAGGGGCGCACGGAGGCGACCCGCCGCCGCCTCATCCAGGAGCTGTTCGCCCGCCTCGAGAACGAGGTCGGGATCGCGCCGCACAGCGTCGAGATCACCCTCACCGAGACGCCGCGGGCCAATTGGGGCATCCGCGGGCAGAACGCCGCCGACCTGTCGCTGGGGTACCGGGTCGACCGCTGAGCACCGCTCAGTACCGGTGGTGCTGCCGCGCGGTCGCCGCGAAGCGCTCCGCCTCGGGCCGCCAGGCCGCGACGATCTCCTCCGCCCCGGCGCCGTCCTCGAGCATCTGTCGGGTGCAGCGGGTGCCGGAGAGCGCATCGATCCATCGGCCGTCCGACTCCCGCCACCGCACCTCGGGCGACGCATCGCGCAGCGCGGCGAGCACGTGGAGGCCGGTGCGGACGCCCTCCACGGCGGGGACGTCGGTGAGGTGCAGCTGCACTCCCCCGCACAGCGCGTCCCGGTGGTCGCCGGCGGTGGGGGTCGCCCACATCGGCCGGACCAGCACGCCCGGGAGCTGGGCGGCCCGCAGCCGCTCGCAGATCTCGTCGAGATGCGCCTCGGTGAGGAAGGGGGCGCCGAACCACCGGAACGGGAGGGCGGTGCCGCGTCCCTCGGAGACGGTCACCGCCTCGAGCAGGCCGGTGCCGGCGTACAGCACGGCCGTCCCGCGCGTGGGGATGTTCGGACTGGGCGGCACCCAGGGCAGGTCCGCGGGCCAGGGGTCCTCGGGGTCGTAGCCGCTCATCGCGATCACCTCGAGATCCACGGCGCCGCCCAGGAGCTCCTCGCGGAACAGGGCGGCGAGCTCGCCGATGGTCAGGCCGTGGGTCTGCGGGATCGGACGCAGGCCCACGAAGGAGGCGAGCTCGCGCTCGAGCAGGAAACCCTCGGCGCCCCGGCCCAGCGGATTCGGCCGGTCCAGCACCACCACGCGCAGATCGACCTCGGCGGCCGCCTCCAGCACCAGGTACAGCGTCCAGATGTAGGTGAAGAAGCGGGTGCCGATGTCCTGGAGGTCGATCACGAGCACGTCGAGATCGGCCAGCATCGCCGGCGTGGGCTTCT
Source organism: Brachybacterium sp. YJGR34 (assembly GCF_003347015.1). Taxonomy (GTDB): domain Bacteria; phylum Actinomycetota; class Actinomycetes; order Actinomycetales; family Dermabacteraceae; genus Brachybacterium. Next base: position 205,572 of record NZ_PNFB01000005.1, on the reverse strand, counting down.
GCGTCGCGCCGTACAGCGAGCGCACGGGCAGACCGGTCCGGGCATCGACGGCGTCGCCGACGGCCGCGCCGGCCGGTGCGGCGCCGCGCACCCCGTGCTCGGGGCCCAGCAGCGCGGTCATCGTGAAGCCGCCCCGGCGCTGGGCGGCCACCAGCAGGTCGACGGTGGAGCGCAGCTGCGCATCGGTGCCGGCGGGATGGGTGAGGAGGCCGACGCGCGCTCCGCGCAGGGTCTCCAGCACCTCGGGGACCAGCAGGTTCTCGATGCCGAGGCGGAATGGTTCTGTCTGGTGCACGGGTGTCACGCTAGCAATCGTCTCCGACTACGGTGAGGGGCGAGACAGCGCACGCACCGCGGAGGAGACACGATGAGCACGGGCACCACGAGCTGCTGCGCCCCCGGCCGGGACGCGGGCGGGGCGGAGGCGCCGGCCGCCGCCCCCGCGGACCGGGACCTCTCCTGGGCCGACACCGCCGCGGAGGTCCGCACCCGCGCCGAGCGCGCCGTGCCGATCGCCGCCGGGGCCTTCCGGATGGGATCGGAGGACCCCGACCGCAACCCCGGCGACGGCGAGGGGCCCGTGCGCACCGTCGAGGTGCCGGCCTTCCGCATCGACGCCGCCTGCGTGACCAACGCCGAGTTCGCGGCCTTCGTCCAGGAGACCGGCTATGTCACCGAGGCCGAGGACTTCGGCTGGTCCTTCGTCTTCGGAGCGCTGCTGGACCCTGCGCTGCGCCGGGCGAGCCGCAAGCCGCCGGGCACGCCGTGGTGGCGGGCGGTCGAGGGGGCACGCTGGGACCGGCCCGAGGGTCCCGGCTCCACCGCCTCCGAGCGCGCGGACCATCCCGTCGTCCACGTCTCCCTGCGCGACGCCGAGGCCTTCGCCGCCTGGTGCGGCATGCGCCTGCCGCGCGAGGCGGAGTGGGAGAAAGCCGCGCGGGGCGGCCTGGACCAGGCCCGCTTCGCCTGGGGCGATGAGCTCACGCCCGGCGGGGAGCACCGCTGCAACATCTGGCAGGGCGGCTTCCCCGTGCGCAACACCCTCGAGGACGGCCACCTGGGCACCGCGCCGGTGCGGTCCTTCCCGCCCAACGGCTACGGGCTCCACGAGGTCGCCGGGAACGTCTGGGAGTGGTGCAGCGATGCCTGGACCACCGGCCGGGCCGAGTCGCTGACCGGGGACGTGCGGGTCATGCGCGGTGGCTCCTACCTGTGCCACGACTCGTACTGCAACCGCTACCGGGTCGCCGCCCGCAGTGCGACCGCCGCCGAGGACGCGAGCGGGAACAAGGGGTTCCGCCTGGCCGTGGACGGCTGAGCCTCAGGCGGCGCGGCGGCCCGCGGCGAGGTCCAGCAGGTGGTCGAGGACCCTCTCGCCGCTCGCCCGAAGACCGTTGTGCTCGTACTCGCTGGTCACCCAGGGGCGCACGCCGGACAGCAGCTCGGCCGTGGCCAGGGACTGCTCGCGCGGGACGTAGGCGTCGTCGAAGTAGACCGCCGCCGCGCCGGGCACCGCGCACCGGCGCAGAGCATCGTCGTCGTACAGCCGGGGCCACTCGTGCTCGGCCAGCAGGTCAGCGGCCTCAGCCCAGGGGGCGAGCTCGGGGTCCTCGCGGAACAGCTCCCGGTGGACGTGCTCACCGCCCAGCAGCGTGGGATCCTCGCGCACCGCCGCGGGCATCGTGCGGTCCGCGGCCCAGCGAGTGGCCGTGCCGTCGGCCCAGCAGGACTCGTGGAGCACGGCATAGAGCGGGTTCCGCCCGCCGAAGGGCAGCGCCGCCGCGAGGTCATGGGCGAGGGCCGGGGAGTCCGGATCCCAGGCCAGCAGGTGGTGGAGCCTCTCCTGTCCCTGCGAGGCCCCCAGCAGGTGGCCCAGCCGGCGCAGCCGCTCCACGCCCACCGCCGCGCCGCCGGGCAGGCGCAGGCGGCCGCTCGCCGCCCGGTCCGCGAGGCGGCGGAAGCGGTCGCGGTCCTCGGGGAAGCGCGCCCAGTACCTCTCGCTGCGGGCGATCATGCCGTGCCAGGTGGTGGTGTAGACCTCGTCCAGCGAGCGGCCCACCGTCGGCAGACCCCCGGTGAACAGGGCCGACGCCACGGAGCCGGGATGCGCGGAGAGATAGCGCAGGGCGGCGAAGCCGCCGAAGGACTGGCCGAGGACGGACCACTGCTCCGCCTCGAGGTGCTCGCGCAGCAGCTCGGCATCGCGGACGATCGCGTCGGCCCGGAAGCGGGTGAGGTGGTGCGCCTGCTGGGCGGGCGCGGCCTCGCGGAGCGTGCGCGCGCCGCCCGCGGCGCCGTCGGGGAGCGGGGTGTCGAGGCCGACGGGGCCCGAGCGCCCGGTGCCGCGCTGGTCGAGCAGCACCACGCGGTGCTCGCGCAGGGCCCGCGGGAGCCAGGCCGGGGAGGTGGCGTCCAGGGGGCGCGGGGCCTCGGAGCCGGGCCCACCCTGGAGGAACAGCAGGAACGGGAGGTCCTCGCCGCCGGGCGCGCTGATCACCCGGGCGAACAGGGTCAGCTCCGGGGAGGCGGGATCGTCGTGGTCCAGCGGGACCGGCAGCGTGATGTCGCTCAGCTGCAGGCCCGGCAGGGTCCAGTCGGTGCGGGCCATCGGGTCAGGACTCCTCGCGGGTGGTGGTGCCGGGGAAGAACTCCCAGTCGAAGGCGTGCAGGGCACCGGGGCGGTCCTCGCGGTCCACGGCGCGGTCGATGATCACCGCGGAGAGCCGCGCGAAGACGTCGTCGACGCCGTAGTAGCTGATCGGACCGAAGTACTCGGCATCGCTGGGGACGTCGCCGATGGCGAGGAACTCGAGATCGTCAGGGACGGAGAGGCCCACCTGGCGGGCGGCCAGCTGCAGCGCGAGCGCCTGGTAGCCGGTGAAGCAGATGACGGCCTCGGGGCGGTCCGGCGAGGACAGCCAGTCCACCCCGGAGAGGTAGGTCTCGCGGCTGCCCTCGGCGGTCAGGCGCACCAGGTGCTCCCCCGTCCCGTCCCCGTGCTCGAGCACGGCGGCGAGGAAGGCCGCGGTGCGGGGATGGGAGAGCGAGCCGCCCCCGCCGGGGCCGCCCCGCAGCGCCGGGGCCAGCAGGTGGACCCGCTCGTGCCGCTCGCGCAGCCGACGATAGGCGCGGCGGATCGCGAGATACGGGGTGGAGGCGACCACGTCGAAGCCCTCGGGCTCGACCGTCGCGCTGAAGGCGACCAGGCCGCTCTGGGTCGAGGCCGCGAGGCGCCGCAGCTTCTGCGGGCCGTCCTCGACGAAGTCGATGCTGGTCAGCAGGGCGGCATCGGCGGAGGCACCGAGCAGGTACTCGAACCAGCGCTCGTCGGCCAGGACCAGCGTGGAGAGATCATGGGCGAGGGCGTCGTCGCGGACCTGCGCGGTCAGCTGCACCCCCCAGGGGTCGGAGAGCGATCCGAGCGCCAGCACGATGCCCCCGCCGCGGCCGGTGCGCATCGCCTGGGCGTGGCGGTTGGGGACGTAGCCGAGGTCCGCCGCGGCTTCGCGCACCTTCGCCTTGGTGGCCTCGGAGCCGGAGGAGCGGGAACCGGCGCGGCCGGAGAGCACGAAGGAGGCGGTGGCCAGGGAGACGCCGGCGGCACGGGCCACATCGGCGAGGGTGACCGCGGAGCGCGGGAGGGGATCGACGGAGTCGCGGGACACGGCGGCAGGTCCTCCTGGTCGGCGGCGCGGGACCTCCGGCGTGCCGTGGGTGGCTCTCCGGGCTCCGGCTCTGGGCTCTGGGCTCTGGCTCCGAGAGCCTACCGGCTGGGCATCACCGCACGGGAGAACGCCGTCACGTCAGGACACCCGACCGTCCGTGAGCCACTCCAGGGCGGGACCCGCGGTGTTGAGCAGGATGATCACGCCGATGATGGCGACGACCCAGGAGAAGGCGCTGCTCGCGTGCTTGACGGCCCAGGTGTGGGCCCGGTCCAGGAGGGAATCGGCCCGTTCGCCGAGGGCCGCGCGGACACCGCTGAGCACAACCGCGGGCGCGACCATGACCGCGCAGTAACCCACGAGGATCAGCGTGCCGCGAGCCAGCCCCACCCCCATCTCCGCGAGGATGCCCATCGCGGCCAGGTACGGGAGCATCGAGACCGCCTCGATCACCCCGGCGGCGAGGGCGAGGCCGACGAGCACCCCCGGCCGGCCGGAGGCGCGCCGTGCCCGGGTCGTCCACTTCCGGGCGGAGGCCTCCGGGTCCCCGCCGCGCTTCGCGACGGCCTTGGGGTCGATGCGGAAGGAGTAGATCACCAGCAGCAGACCGACCACGGCGAGCACGAGCATCACCTGCGGTGCGGCGAGCAGGTGCCCGAAGGACTCCAGCAGCGGCAGCAGGCCGGCCAGCAGCGCCACCCCGAGCAGCAGGTAGAACACACCGATGACCAGCAGGTACAGCAGGGTACGCCCGGCGACGCGCAGCGCGCCGCCCTCCCCCACCACCAGCAGGATCACCGGGATCACGAGCGTGCCCATCGAGGTGGAGTCCACCAGGGCGAGCACGAGGAGGCCCAGCGGGCCGGCGGCGTCCATCAACGAGTCCATGCCACCATCCTCCGGGCAGGCGCCCGCGCGGTCCTCCTCCACCGGGAGGAGATCGGCCGATGGCCCGGGTGAGGCCCACCACCTCCGCGTAACCTCGTGGCATGTCCAGCAGCGTGGTCCCCGACCCGGCACAGCGCCCTCGCATCGGCCGCATGGACGTGCTGACCGCAGGCGGCTACGCCGTGGTCTCGATGGTGCTGGCGCTGTCCGGGGTGAGCAACAACGGCGTCGCCGCCGACGGCCCGCTGTGGGGCCGCGGCGTCTCGGTGGTGCTGCTGCTGCTCGGATGCGCGAGCGTTCTCTGGCGCCGACGCCGCCCGGTGGTCGTGCTCGCCGCGGCCGGCCCCCTGGGCCTCGCGGAGATCATCGGCGGTGGGCAGATCGGCGCCTACTTCCTGCTGTTCGAAGCGCTGTTCTGCCCGGTCATGCACGGCAGCCGGCGCCTGGCGCAGACCACCACGGGCATCGCGATCGCCGTCTGCGCCCTCCTGCTCGCGGGGGCGCTCGTGGCGGGTGTTCCCGGCCCGATGGTGCTGCTGCTCGGGATGCTCGTGGCCCTGGTGGCGATGACCCCGCTGCTGTGGGGCTGGGAGGTGCGTCATCACCGCGAGGCGCGCCGCGCGGCCGAGCAGCTGGTGGGGCTCGAGCACGAGCTCGCCGAGACCCGGGCGGCGCACGCGGTGGAGACCGAGCGGCGCAGCATCGCCCATGACCTGCACGACGTCATCGCCGGGCATCTCAGCGCCGTCTCGCTGCACACCAATCTCGCCTCCTCCCTCGAGGACCCGGCCGCGCGGGACCGCTCGCTGGTCACGGCTCGCGAGTCCGCCCATGCGGCACTGCGCGACCTCCGCTCGATGATCGGGGTCCTGGCCGACGAGGGCGCCGGTGCGCAGCCGGAGGTCACGCTGGACTGGCCCTCGCTGACCGCCCGGCTGCGCGGCCGGGATCCTGCCGCGTCGATCCACATCGATCCGGCGGTCACCGATCCGGCGCAGGTAGACCCCTCGGTGCAGGCCGCGCTGCTGCGGATCGGTGCCGAGTCCGTCACCAACGCGGTGCGGCACGGTGCCGCGCCCATCTCGCTCGAGGTGCGGGTCCAGGAGCGCAGCGTGACCGTGGACCTGTGCAATCGGCGCGCCTCGGAGGACTCCCCCGGCACCGGGGTGGGCCGCGGGGCGATCGCGCACCGGGCGAACGCGGTGGGCGGCTCCGCGGCCTCCGCGCCGGAGGGCGGTTCTGCAGCCGGCACCTGGCGGGTGCACGCCCGGCTGCCCGCCCGTCACCTCGCCGATCCCGGCCTCTCCCCCACCGTCCCCGAGGAGTCCCACTCATGACCAGCTCTGCTTCGCCTCAGGCCGCCACCTCTCCGATCCGGGTGGTGGTCGCGGACGATCATCCGGCGGTCCGCTCGGGACTGGTCGCACTGCTGGATTCCGCGCCGGACATCACGGTGGTCGCTGAGGCGGCCGACGGGGACGCCGCGCTCATCGCCGCCCGCGCCCATCGCCCGGACGTGGTCCTCACCGATGTCCGCATGCCGGGCGCGACCGGTATCGAGATCACTCCACGACTGCGCGAGACCGGTGCGAACGTGCTGGTGATCTCCGGGTTCGACCTCGACGAGTACGTGCTCGGGGCGCTGGCCGCGGGGGCCGACGGGTATCTGGTCAAGACCGAGGACCCGCAGCGGATCCTCGCCGCGGTCCGGGACGTTCATCGGGGTGATGCAGTGCTCTCCGCCGCGGCGACGCGGACCGTCGTGGGGGCGCTGCGGAGCCGGGCTGGCGGTGAGGAGCGGTCGGTGGCGGCAGGCCCTCCTGCCGGCGTGGCACCGAGCTTCACCGGGCGGGAGGAGGACGTGCTCGCGCTGGTCGCCCAGGGATTGTCGAACCAGCAGATCGCGAGCACGCTGTTCGTCGAGGTCACGACCGTGAAGTCCCACCTCTCGCACGCACTGGCGAAGCTGGGGGTGGACTCCCGCGTGCAGGCGGCCCTGTGGTGGCAGCAGCACCGGAGTTGAGCCGGGCGGGGCTCGGGGTGGTCAGGGTGGGTCGTTGCCGGGGGTGTCGTGGTGGTGGCGGGTGGTGCGGCGGTGACGAGCTCGGTTCGTGAACAGGGGCGGGGTGGTGGAGGTGCCTCGGGCGCCGTGGGGGCTGGTCCAACGCCAGGCCGCCGGCGGAGTGGTGCTAGGCGGCGTCTCGTCACTGTTGGTGGTCGCCTCCGACGCCGGGTCTCCAGTGAGGGGTGCGAGGGTCCAGAGGCCGTGTTCTTTGAGGTAGTTGCAGCGGGCACACAGTCCCTGGCCGTTGGCGTAGCTGGTGGCGCCGCCGGCGTGGACGGGGGTGGCGTGGTCGGTGTGTCGGATTCTGGCGTTGCACCAGGGCGTCCGGCAGGTCTCGTCCCGCCAGCGGATCATCCGTGCCAGTCCGGTGGTGAAGGCGCGGGCGTGGGATTCCATCGCGACCAGCTGCCCACTGGACGGGCAGGTGTACAGGCGGCGGAACACCGCCGCGACCTCGCGATCCGGGTGTGTGTCTTCGGGGCGAGGGAGGTGGCCGGGTGGGCGGCCCAGGAGGGTGTCGGTGACGATGTGGGCGGGCAGCGCTCCGTAGCCCTCGAGTTTCGCGCTCTGGCCGTCGTCGCGGTCGAGGAGGGCGGTGTCGGTGATGACGATGCCGACATCCAGACTCGGCCCCGCCCCGTGCTCGGTGGGGTGGAGGACCGCGTCGACGAGGGCGTCGGCCTCCAGGGCGGGCACGGAGTCTTTCGCTCCCGCGGCCCGAGCCGCTTCGGCGCGGGTGTGGAGGGTCTTCATCATGGCGGTGGCCTCGATCGCGCGCAGCACCGCCGATACCCGCGCCATCCCATCGGCCAGAGGCGTCATGGTCACGTGGCGGGCGCGGGCGGCGCGCTCGGCGCGGGCGCGGGAGGTGTCGGGCTCGAGATGCTGGATCAGCTGCTGGACGTCCGAGCGCAACCGTCCACGGCTCTTGCCATGCAGCGCCTCCGGGTGCTCGCCGATCATCCGATCCACCTCCCCGCACGTCTCCGGCGACGCCGCATCGAGTGACCGGGCCACGGTCTGGGCCTGCAGGGTCGTGACGGCCCCGGTCTGGAGGGCGTCGAGCAGCTCCGGCATCGAGCGGACCATCCGCCGCGCCGCGGCCAGGGAGAACGATGACGCGGCCGGGGAGATACGGCGGGCCAGGGCGATTTCCTGCGCCGCGCCCTTCCCCTGCGACCGGGCCGGCACGCCGGCCTCGCGGTCGGTGTGGTGGATCCGCTGCTGGGTCGCGACCTGCCAGCGGGCATCCAAGGCACTCAGCGCGGCGCTGAGGTGGTCGATCCCCGCCACCACCGCCAGGCCCTCCGCGGGACTGTCCGGCGCGGTATCCGGCAACGGGTCACGCACGGAGCTGGTGGTCGTGAACGCCGTGACCACTGCTGCCGTCACCTCTGCCAGCAGCAGTCGTGCCGAGTCGCTGGCCTCCACCCCGGCCAGGCGCTCCGCGACCGCGGTGAGGGCGTCCTGCGGCGCCCCACCACCGGGACGGGGCGCTTCCCCATCACCGGTGCGGCGGCTGTGCGCAGAACGGAACTCATCCATACCCACCACCCTACGAACACCCCCGACAATCGAACAGACAGACGACCATTCTGTGGATAACCAGGGAGTGTGGAGGAACCATCACGGAGCAGCCGGCGAAGCCGGCCGCACCCCGTGCCACGCCTCCACGACCTGCGCGAACAGGAGGTAGATGCTCGAGAACCGCAGCCACCCACCCCCGTCGGACGGCATTTTCCCACCGATCATGGCGGACACGGCTCTCCGACGAGACAGAATCCCCACTGTGGCGCGCCCGGAGAATCCGGTCCTGTGCCACCAGCGCGTCAGGCGTCGCCACGGCGGCATGGACGGCCCCACCCGCTCCCTCACGCCGGACGGAGGCGCTCGTCCGCTACCGTCGAGCCGTGACGATCCCCGTTCGCGATGCGACCGCCGACGACCTGCCGACCGCGGCGCGCACGCTCGCCGCCGCCTTCGAGGACTATCCGTGGACCCGCTGGTCCGTCCCCGCGGCGAACCACATCGGCCGACTCGAGGAGCTGCAGGGGATCTACCTCCGCCACGCCCTCGGATGCGGGCTCGTGCTCGTCGACGACGCGCTGCGGGGCGTCGCGGCGCTGCTCCCGCCCGATGCGCCGGAGCCGAGCGGTGCCGACCAGGAGCGCATCGCGGACCTCCTGGGCGATCGTCTCGATGCCCTCCTCGCGGCCGCGCTCCCCCGGCATCCCGAGGGGTCGTGGGAGCTCGCGACGCTCGGCGTCCGTCCCAACAGCCGAGGCGGTGGCGTGGGCTCCGCGCTGCTCACCGAGGGACTGCGCCGCCTCGACTCCTCGCGCGCCACGGTGTCCCTGGAGACCTCCCGGGAGCGCAACCTCGCCCTCTACGGGCGCCACGGGTTCACGGTGACCGCGACGACGCAGATCCCGGGCGGTCCGGTGGTCCACTCGATGCTCCGCGCTCCGGTCAGCGTCTGAATCGACCGTCCCCGCGCAGGCTCGCCACCAGCGCGATCACCGCGCCGACGATCCCGCACAGCGGCAGCAGCACCGGAAGCACCACCAGGCCCGGCGTCGTCACCTCGCCGCCGTGCACGAACACCCCGGCCAGCAGGTCCTGGAGCACGATCCCGGCGAGCAGCCCGCCCAGCAGACCCAGCAGCGTCATCCCCACGTGTCGCATCGAGCGCACCTCGGCTCAGGAGCTCCGCGGGCCGCGCAGTCGCCGCACGGCGAGCGCGAGCGCCCCGGCGATCAGCCCCCACAGGGCGTTGACCACGAGCATCGGCACGATGGCCAGAGGACGGGCGAGCGGCCCGTCGAGGTAGCCCAGCAGCAGCGGGGAGAGGACCGCGGAGAGCACCATGGCGAGCACGGCATAGGCGAGCCCCGCCAGCACCAGGGTCAGGACCGGGTGCGGGCTGCGACCCGTCCCCACCACCACGACCCATACCAGCGTGATGAGGGCGGTCCATCCCAGCGGCACCGCCGCCGGGAGCTCCGCCCCGAGCTGGTCCGCGACGATGTTGGTGAGGGGGCGGGCCAGGGCGATCAGGGCGAGGCCGAGGATCAGCGGGAGGTTCAGCGGCGGCACGCCGCGGGCATCAGGAGTCATCATGCCGAGAACGCTAGAAGTCCTCCCGTGACCAGCACATCCCCCCGTCGGCGCGGGCGGGGTCGCCGCGAGGCGACCCCGTCGATACGTCACCGGGCGACATCGGCTCGGACCGTGGTCGCACGCGGGACGTCGGGCCCGCCTCCTACTCTGGAGCGGTGACCGCCGCCCCGCCCCGCCGCGCGCCCTGGGTGCGCGATGCCGCCCTCGCCCTCGCGGTGGCGGCGGTGCTCGGCGCGGTGATCACCATCGCGCGCGCGGCCGAGCAGCTGCCCCCGCAGCCCCTCGCCCTCGCGTTCGCCGCCGGGTTCGGGGCGATCCTGCTGCTGCGGCGGCACCGTCCCGTGACCGTGCTCGTGCTCAGCGTGCTCGGCACCTTCGCCTACTACACCCTCCAGCTCCCCACGATCGGGGTGGCGCTGCCGGTGGTGGCGGCGCTGTACTCCGCCGCGGAGCAGGGCCGGCTGCGCTGGGCGATCGGCGCCGGCGGCGTGGTGTTCGCGGTGGCGATGTACTTCCGGGTGCGCGACGACCCGCAGCCGATGGGTCAGCTGCTGGGCACCGACGCGGTGATGAACCTCGGCCTGATCGCCGCGGCGATCGCGCTCGGCGAGGCGGTGCGCTCCCATCAGGTCCGCACCGCCCAGCAGGAGCAGATCACGCGGCTGCTGCAGGAGCAGTCGCGCCGCGAGACCGAGCTGCGGCTGCGCGAGGAGCGGGAGCGGATCTCCCGGGAGCTGCACGACACCGTCGGCCACGCCCTCTCCGTCATCTCCCTGCACGCAGGGGTCGCCGCCGACGCCGCCGGGCACGACGAGGAGGCCGCCACGGCGGCGCTCGAGCAGGTGCGCGGCCAGGCCGCCGACTCGCTCCAGGAGCTGCGCTCGATGGTGCGCCTGCTGCGCACGGAGGACGCCGACGACCAGGACTCCGAGGACGGGCGGCACGTCCGCTCCCTGCTCGAGGTCCCGGACGTCCTCGCCCCCGCCCGCGCCGCGGGGCTCGAGGTCCACGAACATCTCGCCGCCGACCCCGCGGCCCTCTCCCCCGCCGTGGACACCGCCGCATACCGTGTGGTCCAGGAGGCGGTGACCAACGTGCTGCGCCATGCCCAGGCCACACGGCTCGAGGTCACCACCGAGGTCCGCGAGGATCACCTGCACCTCACGGTGGCCGATGACGGCCGCGGCCCCGCGGAGATCAGCACCGGCGGACTGGGTCTGGTGGGGATGGCCGAGCGGGTGCGCCTGCTGGGCGGCACCCTCCGCACGTCCGGCCGCCCGGGCGGCGGGTTCACCGTCGAGGCGAGGCTCCCGGCACAGCTGGGACGAGGAGGACGAGGATGACGAGCACGGACCGACCGACCCTGCGCATCGTGCTGGTGGACGACCAGGAGCTGGTCCGCACGGGACTGCGCGCCCTCGCCGAGCGCGACGGCGACGTCGAGGTGGTCGGCGAGGCGGCCGACGGCGCCTCCGGCGTTCGGCGCGTGCAGGAGCTGCGCCCGGACGTGGTGCTCATGGACATCCGCATGCCGCAGCTCGACGGCATCGCCGCCACCGCCCGCATCGTCGCCGACCCTGCCCTGCGCGACGTGCGCGTCATCGTTCTGACCACCTTCGACGACGACCAGGACATCCTCGGCGCGATCGGCGCCGGCGCCGCCGGATACCTGCTCAAGGACGTCGGCCCCGAGGATCTGCGCGCGGCGATCCGCGTGGTGGCCGCCGGGGAGTCGCTGCTGTCGCCGTCGGTGACCGGCACCGTGCTGGAGCGGCTCGGGGAGCACCTGGGCACGCGGGTCCGGCCCGAGCTGCTCGAGGGGCTGACGCCGCGGGAACGAGAGGTGCTGGCGCTCGTCGGCCGCGGACTGACCAACGACGAGATCGGCGCCGAGCTGTTCCTCTCCCCCGCCACGGCGCGCACCTACGTGAGCCGGCTGCTGGCCACGCTCCATGCCCGCGACCGCTCCCGGCTGGTGGTCATCGCCTACGAGTCCGGGCTGGTCCGGCCCGGCGGGTGACGACGTCCCCGACAATTCATCCGAGCGTCGAAAATCATACAGACAGCCGGCGCCGTGCTCTGCAAGGATGGGTGACTCCGAGCCCCGGCCCCCGGCACCCCGGCGGCGATCTCCTCTGCGGCGCACATCACAGGAGTTCGCCCGGCACTCGGAATCACCACGACCACGAAAGCGTTGCCCCCGTCATGCCTTCTTCCCGCCAGCCCACCGGCGAGTTCCCCGCGGTCGATGCCCCCGGGATCGTCGCCGGCGGCTCCTCCTCCGCCGAGTCCGAGCTCGCCACCCGCGACGGTGCCGATGACCCCCAGACCACCGTCGTCGACGGCCAGGTCCCGGCCGACGTGAAGGTCGTGCCGATCATCGCGGTGCTCGTCGTCTCCGCCTTCGTGATGATCCTCAACGAGACCCTGCTGTCGGTCGCGCTGCCCAGCCTCATGGAGGACCTGTCCATCACGGCGGTCACCGCGCAGTGGCTGTCCACCGGCTTCCTGCTCACCATGGCCGTGGTCATCCCGACCACCGGGTTCCTCATGAAGCGCCTCCCCACGCGCTCGCTGTTCACCCTCGCGATGCTGCTGTTCCTCGGCGGCACCACCGTCGCCGCCGTCGCCCCGACCTTCCCCGTGCTGCTCGGGGCCCGCGTGGTCCAGGCCTCGGGCACCGCGATGGTGCTGCCGCTGCTGATGACCAGCGTCCTCGCGCTCGTGCCGATCGCGCGGCGCGGCTTCGTGATGGGCCTGGTGGGCGTGGTGATCTCCGCCGCGCCGGCGCTCGGCCCGTCGATCTCGGGATTCATCCTCGAGCACTGGGCCTGGCACATGCTGTTCGTGATGATGCTGCCGATCATCGTGGTCGCGCTGATCATCGGCCTGGTGTTCATGCGCAACTACACCGACCCCCAGAAGGTGCGGCTGGACGTCGTCTCCGTCATCCTCTCGGCGATCGGCTTCGGCGGCGTGGTGTACGTGCTGGCCTCGATCAGCGAGGTGGTCGGCGGCGGCGAGCGCCTGGTCCCGCTGATCGTCGCGATCGTGGGCGTGGCCTCCCTCGTGCTGTTCACCCTGCGCCAGCTGCGCATGCGCTCCCGCGGCGCGGAGCCGCTGCTGGACCTGCGCCCCCTCGGCGTGCGCACCTACACCTTCTCCCTGCTCGTGATGCTCCTGGCCTTCGCGACCATGCTCGGCACCGCCGTGGTGATCCCGCTGTACATGACCGGCGCACTGGGGTCCTCCACCCTCACGGTGGGCCTGACCCTGCTGCCCGGCGCGGCGGCCTCCGGCCTGCTGGGCCCCGTGGTCGGCGCCCTGTACGACCGGGTGGGCCCGCGTCCGCTCGTGGTGCCCGGTGCCGCGCTGATGGCCCTGTCCTGCTGGCTCGAGGTGATCCTGCTCGACGAGACCGCCACCCAGGGCCTGATCATCGCCCTGAACATCCCGCTGGGCCTGGGCATGGCCATGGTCATGACCCCGCTGATGGCGCTCTCGCTGGGGTCGCTCCCGCGCGAGCTCTACGGCCACGGCTCCGCCATCCTCAACACGCTGCAGCAGCTCGCGGGCGCCCTGGGCACCGCGGTGTTCATCGCCCTGCTCACGCTGGGCGCCTTCTACGCCGAGCAGTCCGGGACCGGCGCGGCCGTCGCCCAGGCGGACGGCGTCAGCTGGTCCTTCGCCTTCGGAGGTGTGATGACCACGGTCGCGGTCGTGCTCGCTCTGACGCTGCGGTCCACCCCGGCCGTGGACGGCGCCGAGCCCGAGCGCGTCGCCGCGCACCACTGAGGATCGCCGCTGCTCGGCGACGAGGAGGCGTGGCAGGAGGTCGAGGCCGGTGAGTCCTCGGCCCGGGTGCTGGTGCGGGCCGACGGCACCCGCTACGCGAAGCTCGTGCCCGCCGCGGGGATCGGCGACCTGCTCGACGAACGGGACCGCCTGGCCTGGGCGGCGCAGCAGGGCGTCGCCGTCCCCCGCGTCCTGCGCTGGACGCAGAGCGACGAGGGCGCCTGCCTGATCACGAGCGCCGTCCCCGGGATCCCGGCCGACGCCCTCGACCCCGCCCGGGCGCTCGCGGCCTGGCCCGGCATCGTCCGGGCCGCGCGCGCCCTGCACGAGCTGCCGACGGACCGGTGCCCCGCCGACCGCCGGGTCGACCAGCGGATCGCCCAGGCGGCCGACGTGGTGGAGCGCTCCGCCGTGCACCGGGAGTTCCTGCGGCCCGAGCACGTGGACGCCGATCCGCGGGAGCTGCTGGCGGACCTCACCGCCCAGCTGCCGCTCCGCCGCGCGCAGGAGGCCCGGGACCTCGCCGTCTGTCACGGCGATCTGTGCCTGCCCAACATCCTGGTGGACCCCGGGACACTCGCGGTGACGGGCTTCATCGACCTCGGGCGGCTGGGTCGGGCGGATCGGCACAGCGACCTCGCACTCCTGCTGACCAACGCCCAGGACACCTGGCCCGCGCACGCACCCGCCCTCGCCGCCTCCCTCCCGGAGCACTACGGGGCGCCGGTCGATCCGGCACGGATCCGCTTCCACCTGCACCTGGACCCGCTGACCTGGGGGTGAGACGAGCGGCTACTCTCACCCGATGGATGCCTACCTCACCTCCCTGTTCGGCCTCGAGGGGCGCACCGCGCTGGTGACCGGGGGCAGCTCCGGCATCGGCCGCGGGATCGCCGGCGCGCTCGCGGGGGCGGGGGCGCGGGTGCTGATCGCGGCCCGCACGGAGGCCACGCTCGAGGAGGCGGTCGCCCGGATCCGGGCCGACGGGGGTCGGGCCGATCCGATCCGCGCCGATCTCTCCACCCGCGCGGGCGCCCACGCCCTGGCCGCGGCCGCTCAACAGATCGCGGAGGTGGACATCCTCGTCTCCAGCGCGGGGATCAATCTGCGCCCGCCGATGGAGGAGCTCGACGAGCAGGTCTGGGACCGGACCATGACCGTGAACCTGGACGCCCCCTTCCTGCTGGGGCAGCATCTCGCGCCCGCGATGGCCGCGCGCGGGTACGGCCGGCTCATCCACCTCTCGTCCCAGCAGGCGCACCGTCCCTTCGCCGCGAGCGGCGCCTACGGCGTCTCGAAGGCGGCGGTCGAGGGCCTGGCCCGCTCGCAGGCCGAGGCGTGGTCGGGCCGGGGTGTCACCGCCAACGCGCTGATCCCCGGCTTCGTGCCCACGGCGCTGAACCGTCGGCTCGCCGCGGATCCCGAGCGGGTCGAGGCACTCGCGGCGCGGACCCTGGTGGGTCGCAACGGGCTGTCCGAGGACTTCGCGGGCGCCGCGGTGTTCCTCGCGAGCCCGGCCTCCGCCTACGTCACCGGTCAGTCGATCGCGGTGGACGGCGGCTTCTCGGTGCACTGAGCGGTCACAGCAGCTCCGCGAAGCGCTCGAGCGCCGCGGGGCCCACCACGTCCTCCTCCCCCAGCGGCACCTCCTGGCACGGCACCGCGGGCAGCGCCCGGCGCAGGGTGGCCAGGTGCTCGTCCTCGACGGCGCGGCGGCGGGCCAGGAACTCGCCGCGATCGGCGGGCGAGCGTCGGTTGACCACCAGGGCGCCCACGTCCACGCCGGTGCGCTCGAGCTCCTCGTGCAGCGCGATGGTCTCCAGCACCGGCAGCCGCTCGGCGGCCAGCACGATCGCGAAGCTGGTCCGCTCCGCGTCCACCAGCACCTCGCGCAATGCGGCCAGGCGGTCGCGGCGCCGCAGCAGGATCGAGCGGATCTCCTGGTCGCGCTCCTCGAGCGGGTCGCGCGGAGCGGTGGACCCCGCGTCCAGGCCCCGCATCGCCGCGCCGAGCCTCTCGCTCCGCTCCCGGCGGTGCAGCAGCCCGTCGGTCCAGGCGGTCATCACCTCCGGCAGCGCCATCAGGCGGGCGGTGTGCCCGGAGGGCGCGGTGTCGAAGACCACCAGATCGTGGTCACGAAGCCCCGTCTCGACCAGCTCCGTCATCCGTTCGAGCACCGCGGCCTCATGGGTGCCCGGGGAGCGGCGCGAGAGCTCCATGTGCCGCTCCACCTCGCCGGTGAGATGCTCCGGCATGAGGCGCTTGAGGGTCTCGGTCACGTCCTGCAGGTGCCGGTCGGTGGTGGCGTCGGGGTCGATCTCGATGCCGGAGAGCCGGCCCTCGGCGCCGTCGCCCAGCGGCGTGATCCGGTCCCCGACCCGCTGATCCCACAGGTGGCCGAGGTTGTGGGCGGGGTCGGTGGAGACCACCAGGGCGCGCCGGCCCTCCCGGGCGGCGCGCAGCGCCACGGCGGAGGCGACGGTGGTCTTGCCGACGCCGCCCTTGCCGCCCAGGAACAGCACGCGGCGCCGCGCGGCGAGGCTCAGCAGCATCGGAACTCCTCCAGCGGCGAGCGCTCCATCCCCATCCGCCGGTGCCACTCGTGGAAGGAGTCGTAGAGCACCGGCAGCAGCTCCGCGGTGTAGGCCGAGGCGGGGTTGGGGACCCCCAGCATCTCGCTCATCACCAGCATCCGGAACAGATCGTCCTCGTCCCGGCGGGCGCGGGCGAAGGTGCGGCGGTACGGGGCGACGTAGAACTCGTGCAGACCGTCGGCCAGTGCTCGCCAGCGGCGCCGCAGGCTCATCGCTCGGAGGGGACCGGCTCGTCGTGCTCGGGCTCCGCGGTGCGGGCCCGCTGCAGCGCGATCGCGCTCTCGACGATCACCCAGACCGCGGCGACGAGGATGACCACGTCCATGATCAGCAGCAGCCAGTTGCCCTCCCGGTAGAAGCCTCCCAGCTGGATGAGCAGGGCGTACACGCTGACGAAGAGCACGAACAGCAGCGGGATCATGATCGGCAGCACGGGGCGGCGCCTGCGCATGAGCATCACGGCGAGGATCGACAGGGTCAGCCCCGCGAGGATCTGGTTGGTGGTGCCGAACAGCGGCCAGATGATCATGCCGCCGGAGCCGTCGGCCCCGGCGCCGAAGGCGAGCCCCAGGCACACCGCCAGCACGATCACGGTGGCGACCATCGTGCCCACCTTCAGCCCCACGATCTGACCGATCTCCTGGACCACGAAGCGCTGCAGGCGCACCCCGGTGTCCATGGTGGTGGCGGCGAACAGAACCGCCATGGTGGCGAGGATGGTCGCGGACAGGGAGGTGGGGATGCCCAGGCCGGCGTTCAGGATCGCTCCGCCGCCGGTGACGAAGGCCGCCACGCCGCCCTCGTTGAAGGCGGTGTACACGGCCTCCCAGTCGGCCAGGGTCCGGAAGCCGGCGGTGGTGGCGATGATCGCGCCGAGTGCCAGCAGACCCTCGCCCACCGCGCCGAAGTAGCCGACGAATCGGGCGTCGGTCTCCTTGTCCAGCTGCTTCGAGGAGGTGCCGGAGGAGACGATGCCGTGGAAGCCGGAGATGGCGCCGCAGGCGATGGTCACGAACAGCAGCGGCATGAGGCCGGGGGTGCCCTCGGGGACGTTCGCGTTGATCGCGGGGGCGACCACCTCGGGGCGGAACAGCAGCACCGCGCCGTAGAGCAGACCCAGGCCGATGAACAGCTGCAGGCCGTTGATGTAGTCCCTCGGCTGCAGCAGCACCCACACCGGGAGCATCGAGGCGACGCCGGCGTAGACGAACAGCAGCAGGATCCAGAAGGCCTCGGCGGACAGTCCCAGCACGGTCTCCGGCAGCACCACGGGGAAGCGGTCGCCCAGCAGGATCAGCCCGTACAGGGCCACCACGCCCACCACCGAGACCACCGGCAGGTTCCAGCGCAGGCGGTAGATCGCCTGGCCGATGAGCACGGCCACCACCAGTGCCCCGACGACGGGCACCACGGCGGTGGGGGTCGAGACCAGCAGCCCGGAGATCACCACCGCGAAGGCGGCATTGACCATGAGCAGCAGCAGGAAGATGACCACCAGGAACAGGCGGCTGCCGCGCTTGCCGATGTAGCGCTCGGACAGGGTGCCGATGGACTGGCCGCGATGCCGCACCGAGGCCCACAGGGCGCCCAGGTCGTGCATGCCGGCGAAGAAGACGGTGCCGAGGGTGACCCACAGGAAGGCGGGCAGCCAGCCCCAGATCACGGCGACGGCGGGGCCGACGATCGGGGCGGCGCCGGCGACCGAGGTGAAGTGGTGGCCCCACAGGACGAACTTGTTGGTGGGGACGAAGTCGACCCCGTCCTCGAGCTCGTGGGCGGGGGTGCGGAAGGAGGCGTCGAGGCGGTAGACGCGCCGGGCGAGGAACCGGGAGTACAGGAGGTACCCCGCGATCATCAGGGCGACGCCGACGACGGCGAGGAGGAGGGAGTTCACGAGGAAGCCTTCCAGGTCGTGGGTGGGGAACGGTCCACGGCCGCGACCAGGGCCCGCGGGCGGCGGCCGCCGTCCCCTCGCGTCCTCGTCGCGCGCGATAGGACGGCATCCTATACGGCCTGGCCAGCGAACCCCTCCGCCGGCCGCCCGGGGGTACCGCCGCGAGATGTTAGTGAGTAACATCGGGATATGGCGCACCGCCCCCTCCCCACCCACGAGCTCCTGCAGCGCACGGCGCTGCGGATGTTCGCCGCCTCGAGCTACGAGGCGGTCACCGTGGCCGCGATCGCCCGCGAGGCCGGGGTCTCCCACATGACCTTCTTCCGTCACTTCCCCACCAAGGAGTCGGTGGTGGTCGGCGACGTCTTCGACCCGCGGATCGCCGCCGCGGTCGCCGCACAGCCCCCGGAGACCCCGCCCCTGCACCGGGCGGTGCGCGGGCTGCTGGCCGCGATGGAGTCGCCGCAGGCCCGGGAGCATCTGGGATCCGAGGAGTTCCGCACCCGCATCGAGCTCGTGGCGCGCACCCCTGCGCTGCGCTCCGCCGCCCGGGCGGGCGAGCAGGCCACCGAGGACGCGATCGCCCGGGCCCTGGCCACCGCGGCGCCCGGGCCGGGCGAGCGTGCGGCGGCCGGCGCCCTGATGGGAGCGGCCACGGCGCTGCTGCTGGACTGGGCCGCGGGCCCGGGGCAGGAGGGCGCCGCCGGCTTCCTCGCCGCTGGGCTGCGACCCCTGCTGGAGCCCGGGCCATGACCGCCGCGCTCGCGATCCGCGGGGCCCGGCGCAGCCTGCGGGGCACACCCGTGCTGCGCGACCTGACTCTCTCCGTGGCCCCGGGCGAGTGCCGGGCGCTGATCGGCATGAACGGCGCCGGCAAGACCACCGCGCTGCGCGCCGTGCTCGGGATGCTGCGGCTCGAGGCGGGCTCCGTGCGGGTGCTCGGCCACGAGGCGCGTTCCGCCGATCGCCGGTTCTGGGCACAGGTGGGCCACCTGGTCGAGACCCCTTTCTGCTATCCCGAGCTCACCGCCCGCGAGAACATCCGCTCCGCCGCCGCCCTGCACGGCGCCCCGGCCCGCGAGGCCGCGGCCCGCGGCGAGCATCTCGCCGCGGTGCTGGGCCTCGAGGACCGGCTCGAGGTCCCCGCGCGCCGGCTGTCCCTGGGCGGCCGCCAGAAGGTGGGGCTGATCGCGGCGCTCGCCCATCGGCCGCGCCTGGTGCTGCTCGACGAGCCGACGAACGCCCTGGACCCCTTCGCGGTGCTCGCGCTGCGGGGTCTGCTGGCCGAGCTCACCGCCGACGGGGTCGCCGTGCTGGTCACCAGTCATCATCTCGACGAGGTCGCTCGCTGCGCCTCCCGTGCCGACGTCCTGCACGGCGGCCGGGTCGTGGGCTCCCTGCCGATGGAGGGGACCGACCTCGAGCGGGCGTTCTTCGAGGTGGTGCTCGCGGCGGAGCGGGCCGCGCCGGGAGGACCGTCATGAGAGCCGGCGTGGCGCATCGCCTCGAGGTCGCGAAGCTGGCCCGCTCCGGTGTCACGCGGACGGCGACGCTCGCCTGCCTGGTGCTGGTCGCGCTGACCACGGTGGGCGGTGCCGCTGCCGCGGGCGGGGCACCGGGCACGCCGATGGGGCAGCAGGCCGCCTCGCTCATCGCCGCCCCGGGCTGGGCCGGCTATGTGGGACTCGCGGCGCTGAGCGTGGGGATCACCGCGCTCCTGGCCACCGGCATCGTCCTGGCCTGGACGGTCGGCCGGGAGTTCACCGACGGCACGATCGTGGGCCTGCTGGCGATCCCGGCCCGGCCGGAGCAGGTGCTCGGTGCGAAGATCGGCGCGGTGCTGGGGTGGGCGGCGCTGCTCTCCGGGGCCGATGCGCTGCTGGTGGCCGCGGGCGGCGTGGCGCTCGGCCTGCCGCTCGCCGGGGCACCGGCCGCGGCGGCGACGGTCGCAGCGGTGGGGATCGCTCTGGCCGCGAGCGCGCTGCCGGTGGCGTGGGCGGCCACCGCGGGCCGCGGCTATCTGGCGGGGATCGGCGCGACCCTCGGCCTGGTGGTGGTGAGCAACGTCGGCGCCGGCTTCGGGCTGGGGGCGGTGATCCCCTGGGCGGTCCCCGTGCTGTGGGCGACGCCGGGCTCCGGCATCGGCCCGGCGCCGCTCGCCCTGCCGGTCGCGGTCGCGGTGGTGGGAGCGCTCGCGGCCCGCCGGGCCTGGGCCCGCCTCGAGCTGGGCGCCGCGTAGGGGTCGGCTCAGAGCGCGACGCGGTCCGCGGCGGAGGCGATGCCCAGCCAGGTGTGGCGGTTGTTCCACCAGCACCAGCCCAGCTTCGGGGCCCCCTTGCGCTTCCGCCCGTCACGGCCGGTGCCGCCGGAGATCCACAGCGCCGGCGTGCGGGCGTCGTAGCGGCCGTCCGGCTTCTGCCGGCGCGATGCCACCGTCATGAAGCAGCGGCCCGGCTCGAGCGCCTCGGGCTGCTGGAGCACCCAGAGCAGGCCCTCGGTGAGCAGCAGCGGGGTGCGGTCGCGGGCGGTGAATTCCGCCACCGCCTCGGCCGGGGACCAGTTGCGCAGGCCGTCGCCGCGGTCGAGGCCCCGGACCAGGTAGAGCGCCTCCCCGCCCAGCTCCACGCCCGTCGGCGCGAAGCGGTCGACGTCGGTCATGTCCTCGACCACGAAGCCCGGCCGGTCCCCGCGCCGCATCAGCGGGGCGAGAGCGGAGGGCGGAGCGAGGGACCGGTCCAGGGCGAGCAGGGCGTCGGTCCGCTCGCTCCCCCACTGCTCCGCGGCGCGATGCAGCGCGGACTCCGGGAGACCGGCGAGGGTGTGCACGTCGAGGTCGACGAGACGCCGGGCCTGTGCGGCGAGGGTGGGCAGGACGGCGGGGGCAGCGGTGATGGGGGCTCCTCGGGGCGGGGCGGGGGCAGCTGTCAACGCCGCCGCTCGCGGAGGTATTCCCGCAGAGAATCCGGTGGAGCGCTCCCCTCCTCTCTGGCAGGCTCGGCGAATGCTCCGTGATCGCCGTCCCGGCCCGCCTCTCGACCCCATGCTGCGTGACTGGCTCCGGCCGGAGGTGGGCGAGGTGTCCCTGGTGCGGGAGTTGGTCGGAGGCCTGAGCGCGAGGATGCTGCACCTGCGGCGGGCCGACGGCCGCGGCGACGTGGTCGTGCGGCGCTGGCCCGGGGACGCCGAGCATGATCCCGCGGCGGTGCGGCGCGAAGCGGCCGGGCTCGAGGCCCTGGCCGGCACGGGGCTGCCGATCCCCCGGCTCATCGCCGCGGACCCCGACGGCACGGCCTCCGGACGGCCCTGCACCGTCACCACCTTTCTCGACGGCGCACCGGACCTGGCGCCGGCCGATCTCCGCCGCTGGGTGCAGCACCTCGCGGCGATGCTGGCGCGGATCCACGCGGTGCCGTCGCCGTCGCTCGACCCCCTCCCTCTGTGGGGACCGGACGAGACGCCGTGGCTGGACCGCGGCGGCGACCCCGGTCTCGCCCGGGCCGCCCACGACCTCGCCGCCCGCCCCACCGACCCGGACCGCCGGGTCCTCGGCCACGGCGACTACCAGCACTTCAACGTCCTGTGGCAGGGCGGGCGGATCTCGGCGGTGGTGGACTGGCCGAACGTCGGCCTCGCGGACCGGGGCGTCGACGTGGGGCACTGCCGGCTGAACCTCGCTGTGCTCCACTCCGCCGAGGCCGCCATGTGGTTCCTCGAGGACTACGAGGAGAGCGCCGGGACGGCGGTGGACCCGGCCTGCGACATCCAGCGTCTGCTGTGCTTCGGCGAGGACTGGCCGGAGTTCATCCCGCTCCAGGTGGCCGGCCGCGCCCCGGTGGACGGCCCGGGCATGGCCGGCCGGGTGCGGGAGACGATCGAACGCACCCTGGCGCGCCTCTGAGGTCCGCCCCCCGCCCCGCCGCTCACCGGCGCCGGCGCCGCACCCCGTCGGCCAGGCCGCGCAGCACGCCCTCGGTGACCTCCCAGCCCATGCACGCGTCGGTCACCGACTGCCCCCGCACCAGCCCGGCGGGTCCGGCGGCGACGTCGAGCCGCTGCGCCCCCGCCACCAGGTGGGACTCGAGCATCACCCCGGCGATGGCGGCGCCGTCCACGGCGACCTGATCGGCGAGCATGGTGGCGACCTCGGCCTGGCGGCGGTGGTCCTTGCCGCTGTTGCCATGACTCGCATCGATGATCAGCCGCGGCGCCCGCCCCCGGTCGGCGAGCTGCCGGGCCGCCTCCCGGACAGGTGCGGGGCCCCAGTTCGCGCCCTCCGCCCCGCCGCGCAGGATGAGGGAGAGGTCCGGGTTGCCCGCGGTGGTCACCAGGCTCGCGCGGCCGTCGGCCCCGATCCCGAGGAAGGACTGCGGCGCGGCCGCGGAGGCCATCGCGTCCAGCGCCACGCGGACGCCGCCGTCGGTGCCGTTCTTGACGCCGATCGGCAGCGGCAGACCGGAGGCGAGCTGCCGGTGGATCTGGCTCTCCGCGGTGCGGGCGCCGATCGCGCCCCAGCTGACGAGGTCCGCGATGTACTGCGGGCTGATCGGCTCGAGGAACTCGGTCGCGCAGGGCAGGCCCAGCGCCGTGACCTCCCGCAGGACGGTGCGCGCGGTGCGCAGGCCGGTGGCGATGTCGTGGCTGCCGTCCAGGTGCGGGTCGTTGATCAGACCCTTCCAGCCCACGGTGGTGCGCGGCTTCTCGAGGTAGGTGCGCATCACGATCAGCAGATCCTCCCCCAGCTCGGCGCGCGCCGCCCCGAGCAGGCGGGCGTAGTCCAGCGCGGCGTCGGGGTCGTGGATCGAGCAGGGGCCGACGATCACCAGCAGGCGGTCGTCCGCGCCGCGCAGCACCGCGCGGATCTCGTCGCGATGTCGGGCGATCTGCGCGGCGTGGTGGGCCGGCAGCGGCTGCTCGGCGAGGAGATCGGCCGGGGCGGGCAGCGGGGTGCAGCCCGCGACGGGATGATCGGGGGCGGGCGCGGGGGAGGTGTCGAGAACTGTCATGGGTCCTTCCTCGGGGTGAGGCGGACCCGATGCAGAGCCCGCCGGGAATGGCGAAGGGCAGAGCTTCTGCTCTGCCCTGGCGGCTCTGAAGGGGT
The DNA here is from genome assembly GCF_003347015.1 of Brachybacterium sp. YJGR34. GTDB lineage: Bacteria > Actinomycetota > Actinomycetes > Actinomycetales > Dermabacteraceae > Brachybacterium. The sequence continues at coordinate 182,453 of NZ_PNFB01000005.1, read as the reverse complement.
GGTGACGCTACGGCATCGCCGGCCCCTCCAGGGCCGGGCGCGCATAGGTAAACCAGCGGTGCGTCATGCCGGGAGCGTACCCGATCCGGCGGCACCCTGGGCAGCGCCGCTCATCCGCCCTATGGTGGAGGCAGGTCCGCGCTCGGACCGGAGGCGGGCCGCGATCCCAGGAGGGCAGGCCCATGCCGTACACCGTCGCCCAGAAGCTCATCGCCGCGCATCTCGTCGAGGGGGACCTCTCGCCCGGCTCCGAGGTGGGCCTGCGAGTGGACCAGACCCTCACCCAGGACGCCACCGGCACGCTGGTCATGCTGGAGCTGGAGGCGATGGGACTGGATCGCGTCCGGACCGAGCTGTCGGTGCAGTACGTGGACCACAACCTGCTGCAGACCGACGCGAAGAACCCCGAGGACCACCTGTTCCTGCGCTCGGCCGCGCAGCGCTACGGGTTGTGGTTCTCCCCGGCCGGCAACGGGGTCTCCCACCCCGTGCACCAGGCGCACTTCGGCCGGCCCGGCGCCACGCTGATCGGCTCGGACTCCCACACCTGCGCGGCCGGGGCGCTGGGCATGCTCGCGATCGGGGTGGGCGGCCTCGAGGTGGCGATGGCCATGGCCGGGCAGCCGCTGTACGTGGACCTCCCGGAGATCTGGGGCGTGGAGCTGACCGGGACCCTCCCCGACTGGGTCTCCGCCAAGGACGTGGTGCTCGAGATGCTGCGTCGGCACGGGGTCAGCGGCGGCGCCGGGCGCATCATCGAGTACCACGGCCCGGGCCTCGACCAGCTCAGCGCCATGGACCGGCACGTCATCGCGAACATGGGTGCGGAGCTGGGGGCCACGGCCAGCGTGTTCCCGGCCGACGACGCGGTGCGCGAGTACCTCGAAGCCGTCGGCCGCGGTGCGGAGTTCGAACGCTGGGAGGCCGACGAGGGCGCCCGCTACGACCACACCGAGCGGATCGAGCTGTCCGCGCTCGAACCGCTGATCGCCCGCCCCTCCTCCCCCGGGAACGTGGTGCCCGTGGCGGAGGTCGAGGACGAGGAGGTCTTCCAGGTGGTGGTCGGCTCCTCCGCGAACCCCGGGCTGCGGGACGCCGCCGTCGTCGCCGAGATCCTCGACGGCCGGCAGGTCGCCGAGCAGGTGTCCCTCGACATCAACCCCACTTCCCGGGAGGTGCTCGGGGACCTCATCGCCGGCGGCTGGCTGTCCGCGCTGGTGGCCGCCGGGGCGCGGGTCCACCAGTCCGGCTGCATGGGCTGCATCGGCATGGGGCAGGCCCCGGCCCGCGGCCGCAACTCGCTGCGCACCATGCCGCGGAACTTCCCCGGACGCTCCGGCACGGAGGAGGACGCGGTGTGGCTGTGCTCGCCGGAGACCGCGGCGGCCGCGGCGCTGACCGGACGGATCACCGATCCGCGCACCCTCGAGGACAGCCATCAGCTGGTGTTCCCTCGACCCACGATGCCGGAGACCTTCACGGTCATCGATGCGATGCTCACCGCGCCGCTGCCGCCGGCGCAGGCGCGCGAGGTCGAGCTCGTCAAGGGCCCCAACATCTCCTCGCTGCCCGAGCTCACGCCGATCGAGGACCACCTCGAGGTGCCCGCGGTGCTGATGATGGGCGATGACGTCTCGACCGACGAGATCCTGCCGGCCGGCTCCCGGGTGCTGCCCTACCGCAGCAACATCCCGAGGATCGCCGAGTTCGCCTTCGAGCGGATCGATCCGGAGTACCCGGCGCGGGCCGCTGCGGCCACGGCCGGGCACGTGGTGATCGCCGGGCGGAACTACGGGCAGGGCTCCTCGCGGGAGCACGCGGTGCTGGCCCCGCGCTCACTGGGCCTCACGGCGGTGATCGCGGTGTCCTTCGCGCGGATCCACTGGCAGAACCTCGCCAACTTCGGGGTGCTCGCCCTCGAGGTCGACGATCCCGCCGACCTCGAGCACGTCACGGCCGGGGACACGGTGGAGCTCGACGGGATCCATGCGGCGCTGCGCGCGGGGCGGGGGCTCACCGCCCGGATCGGTGGGCGCGAGGTGGCCCTGCACCATCGGCTCTCCCCGCGGCAGGTGGAGATGGTCCTGGCCGGCGGGCGGATCCCGCTCGCGGCCCGGGAGGCATGAGTCCGGTCCCCGACCGTGCGGTCCACCTCTGGAGAGCAGGGGGCGGGGTTCCTAGACTCGGAGGACAGCGCCACGTCCCGTGGTCGCCCGGCATCGAGGAGGCCTGTGATGAGCACCGAGGAGAAGTTCGAGAACACGAAGGACAAGATGGGCGGTCAGGCCAAGGAGGGCCTGGGCAAGCTCACCGGTGACAAGGAGACCGAGACGGAGGGCAAGGCCGATCAGGCCAAGGCCGGCGCCAAGGAGAAGCTCCAGGACGCCCGCGACACCGTCAAGGGCGCGGCCGGCAGCCTGCTGGGCGACGAGGACAAGGACTCGACCACCCCGGATCGCTGATCCCGAGGGGGTGACAGCCGCGCTGGGGTGACGAAGGATGGGCCGACGACCCAGCGCGTGCGCATCCAGAGCTTCACCGTCTCCCGCGACGGCATCGGCGCCGGCGAGGAGCAGACGCTCGAGCGCCCCTTCGGCCACGTCGACCCCGGCGTGCTGATGCGATGGGCGTTCACGACCGCCCACTTCCCCGGCCGGCAGGAGCCGGGCGGCAGCCGGGGCATCGAGGACTACCTGACCCGCGACTTCGCCCAGGGCATCGGCGCCGAGATCATGGGCCGTCACAAGTTCGGCCCGCAGCGCGGCCCGTGGACCGACGACGGCTGGATCGGCTGGTGGGGTCCGGAGCCGCCCTTCCACACCCCCGTCTTCGTGCTCACCCACCATGAGCGGCCCCCGCTCGTGGTGGGAGAGACCACCTTCCACTTCGTCGACGCCTCCCCGGCCGAGGCGCTCGAGCAGGCGAAGGCGGCGGCCGGTGGCCAGGACGTGCGCATCGGCGGCGGCGTCACCACCGTGCGGGAGTTCCTCGCGGCCGATCTCATCGACGAGATGCACGTGGCGATCGCGCCGGTCGAGTACGGGACGGGCCTGCGCCTGTGGGAGGGGCCCGAGGAGCTCACCGACCGCTTCACGCTCGAGCGGATCACCGCGCCGAGCGGGGTCGAGCACTGCTTCTTCTGGCGGGAGTGAGGGGTATACCGCTCACCGCAGGTACAGCTGGCTCTGGGCATCGAAGACGGTCTCGCCCATGACGAGCGCCGCGGCACCGATCGCCGCGACGGGCCCTCCGACGGCGGTGCCGCGGACCTCGATGCCGTGGATGGCGCGACCGATGTATGCCTCATTGAGCAGCGCGGGGAGGACGCGGAGCATCGTGGGTTCGAGAGCGGGCCACTGCGGCCCGCCGAGGACGATGGCCTCGAGATCCAGGAGGTTCGCGAGCTGCACGGCGACGCGTGCATACCCGGCGGCCGCGTGGTCGAGGACCTGCGCGGCGGAGGACTGCGGATCAGAGTCCGCCATGCGCGCGAGGTCCCGCAGCGCCGCCTCGACACGGTGCGCATCGGTGACGTCCACGGGATCGAGCGCGCCGGCCGCGATGCCGGAGGAGACGATGACCGCCGGGGCGGCCGAGACGTCGACACAGCCCCGTCCCCCGCACGAGCAGCGCGGGCCGTCGGGGTCAGCGCTGAGGTGCGCGATGTTCCCGATGTTCGCGCCGCCGCCGCGGATCACCTCGCCGTTCCGCACGATGCCTGCGGCGACCCCGCTGCCCAGGTAGAGGAACGCGAAGTTCTCCTCGCAGCGCGGAGCGCTCCACGTCTCCCCGACGGCCGCCGCCGTGTTGTCCTTGTCCACCAGGATCGGGGTCCCCCACCGGGACTCCAGGGCCTCCCGCAGCGGCACCAGGTCCCAGCCCGGCAGGAGCGGCGGCCCGACCACAGAGCCGTGCGCGCCGTCGATCGGCCCAGGTGAGGCCACCCCGATCCCCACCACGCGGTCTATGCTCAGCCCGTGCTCGCTCAGCAGCATGCTCACGCCGTCGTCGATGGCGGCCAGGATCGTCTCCGGCTCGGGCGGGTTCGGGATCTCCATCGTGCACTCGGCCCGGAGGACGCCGGCGAGATCGAGGACAGCGAGGGTCAGACGCGCGGGATCGATGTGGACCCCCACCGCGTACCGACCGGCCGGCTCCACCTCGTAGACGATCCGCGGTGCACCCCGGCCGGACTGTCGTCTGCCCGCCTCGCGGATCAGCTCGGCGTCCAGCAGCCGATGGCAGATGTTCGACATCGTCTGCATCGTCAAGCCCGTGCGCTGCACGAGATCGCTCCTGCTCAGACCGGGGTTGCGCCGAATCAGATCGAGGACGAGGACCTGGTTGTAGCCGGCCACCCGCGGAAGGTTCGTGCCGCGTCGGCCTGCGACCGGAGCGTCTGCTGGTGCTCGTCTCATCTGCCCGATGCTACGGCGGCAGAGACCTCCGGAACGTCATTGACTATGTCAAATTGATCATGTCTACTGGCGCGCAGTGATTCTCGAGGAAGAGGGTGCCGATGAGACGTCGAACCGTGCTGGCCGCCGGACTGCTGGCCGCTCCCTTGGCGGCGTGCAGCGGTGGCGACACCGAGGGCGATCGGGTGTTCCGCCAGTTCGATCCCGCGGACCAGGCCGCCGGTCTCCTCGACGCCGTCGAGCTGTGGAACGAGGAGCACCCCGACTACCGGGTCTCGATGGAGACGCTCTCGCCGAACAACCCCCAGCAGTTCGCCCGAGAGGCGAATGCGGGATCCGGACCCGACATCGCACAGCTCGCCTTCACCGACGTCTCCTTCATGGCCGAACCGCGGATCCTCACCCCGCTGGACGCCGTGATGGAGGCGTCCCCGGCGGAGGGCGCCGACGAGCTCCTCGCCACCGACATGACCACCTACGAAGGATCGATGTGGGCGGTCCCCTGGACCGCCGACACGATGGCCCTCGTCTACCGTCCCGACGTGCTCGAACGGATCGGTGTCACGGAGACGCCCAGAGATTGGGAGGACCTGGCCGAGATCGCCGCGAAACTCACGCGCGACGCCGGCGGCAGGGTCCACGGCTTCCTGTTCCCTGCCGGAGCGCAGTTCTCCAGCGCGCAGTGGTTCCCGATCAACTACCACCTCTGGGCGCACGGGTCGCAGCTGATCGAGTCCGAGGGCGGCATCTGGCGCCCGGGCGTCGAGACCGGTCAGCTCGTCGAGACGATCGAGTACTTCGACGCCTTCTTCACCGACGGCATCACACCGACCTCGATGCAGGCGGTCACCGACTACGGGGATCCCAGCATCGTCGGTGCCCTGGGAGACGGATCATGCGGGATGACCTTCATGCCTCCGGCCGCCTTCCGGGCAGCACAGTCGGCGGTCGACGCCGAGCTCCTCACCGCCCCCATGCCCGCGGGGCTCGAGGACGGGACCACGCACCTGGGAGGACGTGCGCTCGGGATCAACGCGAACTGCGCGGAGCCTGAGGCCGCCTGGGAATTCGTGAAGCACCTCCTGGGGCCGGAAACGTTCGAGACCTATCCGCAGTACCCGGCCTCCTCCTCGACGATCGAGCAGATCGAGGTGGACCCGAGCGAGCAGGGCTTCGTCGAGCAGCTGCCCCATGCCGCCTCCTTCGCACGGTACGCCGACGCGCCGATGACGATCGCCTCGCTGCAGGAGCTCGTGAACCAACAGTTCTCCGCGGTGTACTCGGGACAGTCCAGCCCGGAGCAGGCGGCTGGACGGATCATCGCCACGCTCGAGGACGAATTGGAGGAGTGATCTCATGACCACCGCACCGTCCCGCGCCGTCTCCGCACAGCGGATGCGCAGGCTCCAGCCGTACCTCCTCAGCGCTCCCGCCCTGGCGGTCATCGCGCTCCTGTTCCTCGCCCCGTCGATCTACAACGTGATCCTCGCCCTCCAGAGCCTCTCGCCGTACCAGGCGCCCGGCGACGGCGAATGGGTGGGACTCGAGAACTTCACCGCCCTGTGGGGGGATCCCGAGTTCGGCCGCGCCGCGTTCAACACGGTGTTCTGGCTGACGGGCATGACCGTCGTGCTGAGGATCCTGGCCGGGATCGGCCTGGCCCTCGCCCTGGAATCTCCGGTCCTCCGCCGGTGGAAGCTCCGCGGGTTCTCCCGCACCGTGATCCTCCTGCCGTGGATGGTGCCCCAGGTGGTCGCCATCGCCGCCTGGCGATGGATCCTCGACGGCGACTCCGGCATCCTCAACCAGGTGCTCAGCGCGCTCGGCCTGACCGACGGCGGAGTCCCCTTCCTCGCCCTGACCAGCACCGTGTGGTGGTCGATCGTCGCGATCATCGTCTGGAGGGAGCTGCCCTTCGTCGTCATGGTGATGGTCGCAGGCCTGCAGTCGATCCCCTCGGAGCAGTACGAGGCCGCCGCCGTGGACGGGGCCGGGCGCTGGGGACTCTTCCGCAGCGTCACCCTCCCCGGCCTGCGCCCGGTGCTCACGATCGTCGTGCTGGTGACGGTGATCCAGACCTTCAACAACTTCGTCTACGTCTGGCTCACCACCGGCGGCGGACCCGGGAACTACACCGCGGTGCTGGCCACGGAGCTGTACAACGCGGCCTTCTTCGACAACGAGCTGGGGGCGGGCGCCGCCATCGGCCTGGTGATGACGGCGATCATGGCCGTCTTCGCCGTGATCTACCTGCGCATGACGTCCGCCCGAGAGGAGTCGCGATGACCGGGGCACCGCAGACCGCACCGAGCGCTCCCACCGCACGACGGGTGCGCCGGTCCCCCGATGCCCGGCGCGTGCGGGACCTGCTCTTCCTGGTCCCTTTCGGCATCATCCTCATCGTCATCATGTTCCCCGTGCTGTGGATGCTCTACAGCTCCCTCCGCCCCGTCCAGGAGATCTCGCAGGGCGTCACCTGGGACACGCTCCTGGCCGATCTGAGCCTCGACTCCTACACGCGGCTCTTCGAGGCCACGAACTTCGGCCGGTATCTGATGAACAGCCTGCTGGTGTGCGCCGTGGGGACCGTGCTCACCGTGTGCGTGGCGATGCTCGCGGGATTCGCCCTGTCCCGCTTCTCCTTCCGCGCCCGGCCCGCGGTCATGCTGGTGCTCGTGGCCACGCAGCTGCTGCCTTTCGTCGTCCTCATCACGCCGGTCTACCTGGTGTTCGCGGAACTGCGGCTCCTCAACTCCTTCGCCGGACTGATCATCGTCTACGTCGCGATGACCACACCGCTGTCGGTGCTGCTCATGACGGGATTCCTGAACTCCGTCCCGACCACGCTGGACGAAGCGGCACGGATCGACGGTGCGACAACGCTGACCGTCATCGCCCGGGTGATCGCCCCGCTGGTGTGGCCCGGGGTGGTCACCGTCTCCGTCACGGCCTTCATCGCGATGTGGGACGAGTTCCTCTTCGCCCAGGTGTTCCTCACGAGCGAGTCGGTCAAGACGGTGCAGGTGGGCATCGCCGGCCTGTTCGGCGAGTACGGCACCGACTGGGGCGTGGTGATGGCGGCCTCCGTCCTCGCCGCCCTGCCCACCATCATCCTGTTCTCGCTGCTGCAGCGCCGACTCGTCGCCGGCATGACCGCCGGCGCCGTCAAGGAGTGACCATGACCGACCCCCAGCACCCGACCACCCCGAACATCGTGGTGCTCTACGCCGATGACCTGGGATGGGGGGACCTGGGCTGCTTCGGCGCCGAGGACATCCCGACCCCGCACCTGGACGGCCTGTGCGCCCGCGGCGTGAAGCTCTCCCGGTGGTACGTGAACTCGCCCGTCTGCTCGCCCTCGCGGGCGTCGCTGCTGACGGGGAAGTATCCGGGTCATGCCGGGGTGGAATCGATCCTCGGCGGCCGGCGCACCACCCCGGGGCTCCCGCAGCAGCCCACCCTCGCCTCCCGGCTGGGTGAGCGCGGCTACGCGACCGGGCTGTTCGGGAAGTGGCACCTGGGTGTGGACCCCGACTACGCGCCCGGCCGCTTCGGCTTCGACGAGGTGTTCGGGATCCGAGCAGGCTGCGTTGACTACTACTCGCACATCTTCTACTGGGGCGGGCACAATCCCGTGCACGACCTCTGGGAGGGGGACGAGGAGGTCTGGCTCAACGGCGAGTACCTCACCACGGTGATCGGCCGGCGGGCCGCGCAGTTCATCGACGACCACGCCCCCGGCGGACCGTTCCTCTGCTATGTGCCCTTCAACGCCCCGCACTATCCGATGCACGCCCCGGCGGAGCACATGGAGCGCGTCGCCCACCTGCCCCCGGGCCGCCGCGAGATGGCCGCCATGGTCGCCGCGATGGACGACGCCGTGGGCGAGATCCTGCAGGCCCTGGACCGCACCGGGGTCCGCGAGGACACCGTGGTGGTGTTCTCCTCGGACAACGGGCCCTCGCGGGAGAGCCGCAACTGGCTGGACGGTGAGGAGATCTCCTACACGGGCGGCTCCGCGGGCGGCCTGCGCGGGGCGAAGGGCTCCGTGCTCGAGGGCGGCATCCGGGTCCCGAGCATCCTCTCCTGGCCCGCGCAGCTGCCCGAAGGCTCCACCTTCGAGGAGCCCGGGATGATGATGGATCTGCTGCCCACGCTGCTGCACGCGGCCGATGGCTCGCCGCCGGACCTGCCGGAGGTTGACGGCGTCTCGCTGCTGGAGGCGCTGCGCGGCGCGGAGGACCCGCCCGAACGGTCCCTGATGTGGACCTACGAGGGCCAGTGGGCGGTGCGGCGCGGACGCCACAAGCTGGTGGTCGCTGCGCGCGAGGGCATGGATCCGCCGGCCTCCGTGGCCCGCGCGGTGTTCGACCTGGAGGAGGATCCCGGCGAGGAGAGCGACGTCTCCGCCGCGGTTCCGGAGGTCACGGCCGCCCTCGAGGAGGAGCTCGCGGCCTGGCGGCGGCGTCACGCCGGGTGGGTCTCCGCGTGAGCTCGCGGGGCCGTGGCCACGCCCCTCACTCGCCGGTGGTGTCGCCGCCGTCCTCGGCGCCGCCGCCGGTGGAGCCCACCCCGCTCGAGCCGGAGTCGCCGGTGCCGTCCCCGGCGGGAGCCTGGTCCTGACGAGCCGGCTCCGGCGCCTCGGTGGGCTCGTCCGCGCCCTGGTCCTCGGTGGTGGTGCCGTCCTGTCCGCCGCCTTCGCGCTGATCGGTGGTCGAGGAGTCCTGCTCCTCGGAGCTCGGATCGGTGCCCTGCTGCTGGTCGGTGTCCGCGGGTTCCGAGGTGTCGTCCTGGGTGGTGCCGTCCTCCGTCGCACCGGAGTCCTCGCGCGGGGAGACGTTCTCGGTGCCGGTCACCGAGCGCTGGATCTGCCCGGTGCCGGGCGAGAGCTCGGTGCCGGTCACGCGCTGGATGCCGAACACCGCCAGGGTGCCGAGGAGGCCGATCACGGCGGCCATGAGCAGGATCTTGAGGATCCGGCGGCGACGCGCCCGCGCCGCGAGGTCGTCCTCCGCCCCGTCGTGGAACGCGAGGGCCGCCAGGCCCTCGTCCTCCTGCGGCGCCGCGGCCGCACGGGCTGTGCGCGAGGTCGATCGGGGCGAGGAGGCCGACGGAGAGGAGCTGCGTGCCGGGAGGCGCTGCGCCTTCGCCGCCACCGTCTTCAGGGTCTTCTTGCTGCGGTTCACGGAGTCCGTGTACAGCGCGAGCGCGGTCGCGGAGACGATCGAGGTGATGAACGCTCCGATCACGGTGCCGGCCGCACCCAGCTGACCGCCGATCACCGAGGCGGTGGCCGCGGCCGCACCGCTGACCGCGAGAGCGGTGGGCGAGAGCTTCTTGAGCTGGAGGTCCTCGCCTCCCTGGCCGTCCTGCGCGGACTCCTCCGGGCCGTCGCCTCCACCACCGGTGGGACCCTGCGACCCGGCGGACGAGCGGGAGGAGTGCTGCACAGAGGAGACCATGACCCTCATCATCGTGGCCGGCCCGACGACGCGCCAGGACCGTGCTCACAGTCGGCGACAATTAGACCTTCATCACTCTGACCAGGAGTTTCACAGGCAATGGTGCACGTCACCGCAGGTCGAGATCCACGGTGACCTGCTCGCCGAGCGGAACGGCGCCGAGGGTCGTCCCGAGCCGCCGGGAGGCCGCGTTCCCGACGCCGCTGCGCCACTGAGGGACGAGCCCCGAGGCCAGCGACCGGGCGATCGCGGCGGAGGCCGCGGCCGCTCCGAGGCCGGTGCCGCGACGCTGCGGTGCCACGGCCACGCCGAGGTGCGCGATCGCGCCGTCCCAGGTCTCGCACCCGGCGGCCGCCGCGGGCGCCCCCGTCGGCCCCGATGCGACCCACCAGCGCTCCATCTCCCGCAGACCGGACTCCGCGCGCTCGTCCTCGCTGAGCGTGGCGAGCACCTCCTCGAGGTCGCCGCGCGAGGCGCTGCGGACGGACGCCGGGGCGGTGACCTTTCCTTGGTCCACGAATGCCAGGTGCGCCGCGCCGAACAGCCGCGGCCCACGGCCCTCGAGGGCCAACATCACAGCGGCCGGGTCCAGGAGCCTCGGCCCGGGGAGGTCGCGCAGGGCGCCGAGCGCGCTCTCCGGTCCGCCCAGGACGATCGCGCCGCCGAGGCGGACGACGCTCACCGCGTCCGCCCCGTCCCACACCACCGGCACCACGCCGTCGGCCTCGAAGGAGTGCGCCGGTGCGCCCAGACGCCGCGCCCACACGCGATGGATCGTGCGGAGCGTCCCGGGAGCGAGGGCGGGGGTCATCGAGGGAGCCTATGCCGAGGCGGTCGACGATGGACAGCGCTATCCGCCGCACCTATGCTCACGGTGCCCCTGGCATCTCCTGAGGTCGACGACGCTCGAAGGACTATCCCATGCACACCTCCTCCCTCCCCCGCACCGCGCATGTTCTGCACCCCTCGGCATTCCACCGTCCAGGCTGTGTCGCGGCGACCCTGGGCACGACCGGCTTCGGTGCCCGGCGACCCGGACGCCGCGACACCACCCGCCGGACACTGCTCGCCGGCTCCCTCGCCTCCTCGATGATGCTCGCCGCCTGCGGCCCGTCGGCCCGGGACGACGAGACCTCCACGGCCGTGAGCTTCATGTTCTGGGGGCCGGCCTTCTACCAGGAGTTCACGGCGGAGATGGTCGAGGCCTTCACCGACAAGCAGCCCGAGGTCGAGGTCTCTCTGCAGCCCTCGGAGTGGGACGGCTACTGGGACAAGCTCGCCACTCAGGTCGCCGGCGGCACCCCGCCGGATGTCATCAACATGGACGGCAAGTACATCGCGGAGTACTCCGGACGCGGGGTGCTCGCGGACCTCGAGACGCTCGAGGGGCTGGACCTCTCGGGCCTGGACGCCGCGGATCTCGACGCCGGCCGGGTGGACGGCGTGCTGACGGGACTGTCCACCGGGTCCAACGCCTGGGTGGTGGTCGCGAATCCGGAGCTGTTCGAGCAGGCCGGCGTGGAGCTGCCCGACGACACGACCTGGACCTGGGAGGACTTCCACGACATCGCCCGGCGCATCAGCGACTCCGGCGTCGCCACCGGCGTCACCGGTGGCGCGAGCTACGCGGACCTCACCATCTTCCTGCGCCAGAAGGGCGAGGATCTGTGGGGCCCCGAGGGGATGGGCTGCACGCCCGAGGCGCTGGCCGAGTGGTTCCAGTTCTACCTGGACCTGCAGGAGTCCGGGGCGACCCTCCCGGCCGACGCCACCGTCGAGGACGTGTCGGTGACTCTCGAGCAGCAGGCCTTCTCCACCGCGCGCTCTGCGATGAGCTGGACCTGGACCAATCAGCTGCAGTCCGTGCGCGACGCCGTGGGGTCGCAGGATGTGGTGATGCTGCGCCCGCCCTCGCTCACCGGGAGCGCGAGCGAGAACGGCCTGTTCAAGAAGGCGACCATGTACTGGTCCATCGCGGCGCAGTCACAGCACCCCGAGCGGGCCGCGCAGCTCGTGGACTTCCTGGTGAACGCCCCTGAGGCGCAGGCGATCCAGCTGCTGAACCGCGGAGTCCCCTCGAGCCCCGCAGCGATCGAGGCGATGGGCGATGCCCTGACCGCCACGGACCAGGACGTCGTGGACTTCCTCGACGCGGTGACCCCGGAGCTCGCGGGACCCCCGGCCGTGCAGCCGATGGGCACGGCAGATGCGCAGAGCACCTTCACCCGTCTGCTCACCGACGTCCTCTTCGGGACCACGACGCCCGCCGAGGCGGCCACAGCGACGATCGCCGAGGTCGACGGAATGGTGGGCTGACCGCGACCGCCCCTGCCCTCCGCCACCTCGACACCGGCGGGCATGAGAGCGGGGACGGACGATCCGGTCGTCCGTCCCCGCTCTCAGCGCGGCGAGGTCAGCTCAGCGGCTGCACCTCACGGTGGGCGATATGGTCCGGACGCGGCGAGGACGCCGCGAACGGATCCTGCAGGGCGTTCTCGACGCTGTTGAACACCAGGAAGATGTTCGAGCGCGGGAAGGGCGTGATGTTGTTGCCCGAGCCGTGCATGATGTTCGCGTCGAACCAGAGGGCGGAGCCCGCCGGGCCGGTGAACTGGTCGATGCCATGGCGATGGGCCATCTCGGCGATGACCTCCTCGGAGGGCACCCCGACCTTCTGCTCCTTCAGCGAGGACCGGTGGTTGTCCTCGGGCGTCTCGCCCACGCTCGGCACGAAGGTGCGATGCGAGCCGGGCATCACCATGAGCCCGCCGTTGTACGGGAAGTTGGGCGTCAGCGCGATCGAGCAGCTCACCGAGCGCGGCGCCGGCATGCCGTCCTCCGCGTGCCAGGTCTCGAAATCGGAGTGCCAGTAGAACCCGCTGCCGCGGAAGCCGGGCATGGAGTTGATGCGGGTCTGGTGCAGGTACACGTCCGATCCCAGCAGCTGGCGCGCCCGGTCCAGCAGGCGCGGGTCGCGGGAGAGCTGATCGATCAGTTCGCTGATCCGATGGACCGCGAAGATCGAGCGGATCTCGCCCGATCCGCGCTCGGTGATCACTCGTTCGTCGCCGCGCAGCGAGGCATCGCCGGTGAGCCGCTGCAGCTCGGCCTGATAGGTGGCCAGCTCCTCGGGTGCGAGGACGTCGCGCAGGATGGTGAAGCCGCGCTCGGCGTGGTCGTGCAGGGCCTCGGCGTCGAAGGGGCCGTCCTCGGCGCTCCCCCACACCGTCGGGTGCTCGCGGGCGAAGGGCTCCGTCGCCTCCGCCAGTCGCGTGCGGTAGAGATCGTCAGTCATGGTCGCCGTGGTCATGGTGTCCTTTCCTCGATCGGTCTCATTCAGCAGGCATGCCCGCTGCCGCGGCACGGCCGGGGACATGCCGGCGCCGGGCACGGACCCGGCACCGTCTGCGACCGTACCCGCCACGGCAATAGGGCTCCACCGGGTGCGTGGCGGGGCCGACGCCCTCAGCCGATCACCGTCGTCACCGCCGAGTAAATGCCCAGCGCGATGATCGCGAGTGCGCTGACCACCAGCGCGACATGCAGGAAGCGGCCTCCCCGCAGCGCGGGCTCGATCCGTCCGCGCAGGTAGAGCGCGGAGACCGCCACCGCAGCGAGGAAGATCCCGCCGGCGATGCCTCCCACCATGATCATCAGCAGGGGCTCGTTGATCCACAGGAAGGTCAGCAGCCACATGAGGGGCAGGAAGACGATGAAGACGCGCATCCAGAAGGTGCGCCGGCGACCGTCGGACCAGTCGTAGACACCGACGATCGAGAGCGCGTTGGCCCATGACCTCGACCACGAGGGGATCGCCGCCCAGATCGTCGAGCCGAGCGCCGCGATGGCGCCGAGAAGGAACACGATCCTGCCCGTCTCGCCGAACACTCCGGAGAAGGTCTCGGACAGGGTCAGGATCATCTCGTTGCCCTCGGGGAACAGTCCCTGCGGGTGCAGCACCGCGGCGCCGAGGACGAAGAATGCCGCGGTCGAGACGGTGTAGATGACCCAGGAGACGATCGCGTCCTTCTGCATCACGGCGATCCAGCCGCGGGCGCGCCGACGGTACGCCTCGGTCCCGTCGTTCGGGCCGGACCAGCGGGCGTAGCCCTTCTCCAGGCACCAGTAGGTGTAGGCCGTGATCTCCTCGGAGGCCACCCCGGTCAGGCCGAACATCGTCAGCGCGATGCCGAGTGCTCCCAGCGGCAGCTGGAAGTTGAGTCCGGAGGCGAGGTCCGCCCCGGAGTAGGCGAAGTCGGTGAACGGCAAGGCGATCACGACCAGCACGGTGACCACGACGAACGACATCGTCAGAACGGTCGCAACGTTCTCGATCAGCCCGTACCGGTTCGAGATGAGCGTCGCGATGGCGATCGCAGTGACGATGACGGCCCAGATCGTCACGGCCGTCGGCGAGAGCGGCCCGGAGCCCAGCGGGAACAGGATCGACAGCGCGGCGGCCATGCCGCCGATCAGACCGCCGGTCTGGACCAGCCGCTCAGCGCCATGAGCGCCCACAGGAGGAAGACCCAGCTGATCCGCCCCACCCGGGGCGGGACACGGTTGTACCCTTCCATCGCCCCCTCGCCGGTGATGATCGCGTACCGGGCCATCTCCACCTGCACGGCCACCTTGACCAAGGTCGAGACGACGACGAGCCACAGCAGGACGAAGCCCGCCCGGGCCCCGAGGGAGGTGGCGGTGACGAGTTCGCCGGCCCCGACGACGGAGGCGGAGACGATCAGGCCCGGGCCGAAGTACTTCACCGAGGCTCTCCAGCCGACGGGCGGGTCCTTCACCGCCGTGGGATCCAGGGCATAGGGGTCGCCGGAGACGAAGCGCTCCGGTGACGGGGCCTCGGGCTGAGGAGGGGAAGGGGGCGTGGTCAACGGTGACTCCTGGTGCGGTGGGACGGACGGCACCGATGCGGTCGTGTCGGCAGCAGCCTGGCAGGCCCTCGCACCAATGCCACGGCAGGGTACTCCGTGACGTCCGGGTCGCGTCGCTCCGAGGCGTCCCACCCCGAGGGTTGCGCAGGCGCTACCCTCGCCACGCGACCCATCGGCCCCACTCCATCGAACAGGACCCCCGTGACCCCTCGACACCTCCTCGTCCTGCTCGACTGCGGGGACACCCTCATCGACGAGAGCACCCAGGTCTTCGCCGAGGACGGCACGGTGCTGGAGGCGGAGATGATCCCCGGCGCGCTCGCGATGCTCCACGACCTCGACGAGGCCGGGTTCCGCCTGGCGCTGGTCGCCGACGGTCGCACCGCCTCCTTCCGCAATCTCCTGGCGCAGCACGGGATCCTCGACCTCTTCGAGACGCTGACCTGCTCGGACAACGTCCGCCACGAGAAGCCCAGTCCGCGCATGTTCAAGGCCGCGCTGGGCTCGCTGGACTTGGGGACCGAGGACGCCGCCCGCTGCGTGATGGTGGGCAACAACCTCGCCCGCGACATCGCCGGCGCCCGGGCGCTGGGGATCACGGGCGTCCACCTGGCCTGGACACCCCGCTACCCGCGCGAGCCCGCCACCGAGCGCGAGCGGCCGGATCACACGATCATGGCACCCGGGGAGCTGCTCCCGCTGCTCGAGCGGCTGGACGTTCTCCTCCGCGAGGCCGAGGAGCGCACCGCATGAGCCGGCCCGCCCGCCGGCGGACGGAGTAGGTTCGCTGTGCACCGATTCGTCCCACCGAAGGAGACCCAGCATGTCCCGCACCGTCGTCGTCACCGGAGCAGCATCGGGCATCGGACGAGCCACTGCCGAGCAGCTCGAGGCGGCCGGTGACACCGTGCTCCGCGTCGACCTGCGTGAGGGGGATGTGACCGGTGACCTCGGTGATCCGGAGTCAGTGGACCGCGTGGCCGCGGAGATCGCGGAGCGCACCGGAGGCGTCCTCGACGGCCTCGTCGCCAACGCCGGTGTCTCCGTGCCCGGCGAGCTGTCGGTGAAGATCAACTACCTCGGCACCGTCCGCCTCGTCGAGGCGCTGCGTCCCCTGCTCGCCGCGGCCGGGAGCCCGCGGGTGAGCATCACCAGCTCCGCCGCGACGCTGCAGGCCAGCGACCCGGAGCTGGTGGATCTGCTCCTCGCCGGAGAGGCGGAGGCTGCGATCGCGCGCGGCGCCGCCCTCGCGGCGCAGGGTCCGGCGACCGGCTACGCCAACTACTCGAGCTCCAAGCGCGCGATCTCGCGGTGGGTCCGCCGTGTTGCGCCGACGCCCGAGTACGCCGGCGCGGGCATCGGCATCAATGCCGTGGGACCCGGTCAGGTGCGCACGGGGATGACCGAGGATCTTCTCGCCTCCGAGGCCGGCCGGCAGCAGGCCGCCGACGCCATGCCCACCCCCTACAACGGCATCGCCGACGCCGAGCACATCGCGGCCGTCCACGTCTTCCTGGTCTCCGCCGCGAACGCCCGCATGACCGGTCAGGTGCTCTTCGCCGACGGCGGCTTCGACGCGCTCCGGCGCGGGGACGACATCTGGCAGTCGGTCTGACCTCGCCCGCCGCGGGCCGGGGAGGCGGGCGCACAGCCGGTCCGGGACATGCCCCACTCCGCTCGGGGCGGCACTCTCGTGCCCGCGCCAACTAGACTCCTCCGCAGTTCCCCACCCCATCGGCAGGAGGATGCGCCCATGGCGACATCGAAACTCCTGGCCGGGATGACGGCCCCGCCTGCTCTGTCCACGATGATCGCCGATCGCCTGCGCGAGATGATCACCTCCGGAGAGCTGGCTCCCGGTGAGCGGCTCAAGGAGGTCGAGCTCGCGGAATCGATGTCCGTCAGCAGAGGGCCCGTGCGGGAGGCGATCCTCCTGCTGGTCCGCGAAGGGCTCGTCGAGTCGCAGCGCCACCGTGGCGCGCGGGTGATCACACTGAGCTCCGAGGACATCGAGGAGATCTACTCGATGAGGCTCGCCCTCGAGCGGCTGGCCATGGAGCGCTGTGCCGAGCGTATGAATGACGGCGTGCTCGCGCAGCTGGATGCGGTGATCGCCCAGATGCGCTCCATTCCGCTGGACCCGGTGGCGGGCGAGCGGACCGACAACGAGCACGTGCGCCTGGACCTCGAGTTCCATGATCTGGTCTACGCCGCCGCCGACCACTCCCGGCTGCAGAGAACGTGGAACATGCTGCGGAGCCAGGTCTCGATCTTCCTCAACGCGCGCACCGATCGGCTCGAGTTCCGCTCGAGACTGCCGGAGGAGCACCAGGAGATGCGCGACGTGCTCGCGACAGGAGATCCGCAGGCCGCGGTGCTCTCGATCGAAAAGCACATCGGGTGGACGCTCCGGCAGATCCGCAAGATGCGAGCAGCCGAGAAGGACCCCACGGAGACCGGTCCGCTCTCCGGCCCCGGGCCCGAGGGGAAGAACGGACTCTGAGCAGGAGCGCGATCGCGGATCCCGCGCGACCCACCTCCCGTTTCCCGGTGTAGCACGACCGTTCCACGGGCCCACCTCGACGCTCGCCGCCCTACGCCAACTCCTTCTCGTAGATTGTTGACAATCTACACTCGACGTTCCTAGGCTGTGCTCCAGGATCGACGAGCCCACCCGGCCCCCGACCCACGGCACCAGCGCCGACGGCAAAGCAGCCGTCTCGGCGTGCTCCATCGCTCAGCAGATCGAGGACCCCCTCGCTGGTGAGCAGCGCATCTCCCACACCTCGCACCCTCCGGAGCGCACTCCGAGCCCTCCGGCCGCAGCATCCCGTGACGCCCCGAAAGGCAGTGACCGCGCGTGTCGACCACCGCTCAGCCCACCCACGTGAACCTCACCAGTGCTCGGGCGTTTCCGCCCAATGCGCCGAGCGATCCCACCGCGCCGCACGTCGCGACCGCCGCGGTGAGAATCGACGCCGGTCGGAGTGCCGGTGCGCTCACGCGCCTCTGGGAGAGCGTGGGATATGACGAGATCAATTGGACGTACACCCCCACCGGGCGCCATCTCCTGAACACCTTCGGTGAACTCGCCGAGACGGGCTACCACATCCGCCCCCACTACGCGCTCTGCTCCGGATCCGGGTTCGGCATCCCCCACTGGGGCAACGGAAACGTCTACCACGAGGACGCTGACGGCACTCCCTATTACGACTTCACCATCCTCGACCAGGCCTACGACGCGATCGTCGAGGCCGGGCACCACGTGCTGGTCGAGATCGGCTTCACCCCGCGCGATCTCCTCCCGCCCGAGGCCGCGGACCTCACCGTGACCTCCAGCCCCACCGTGTACTCGGCCTATGAGGCCGGTCAGTGGGCCTACCCTCCGCGCGACTACGGCCGCTGGCGGGACCTCGTCGCCGCAGTGGCCGCGCACTGCCTCGAGCGCTACGGCGCGGCCGAGGTCGAGACCTGGCTGTGGGAGCTGTGGAACGAGCCGGACATCTTCTACTGGCGCGGAACCCCCGAGCAGTTCCACGACCTGTACGCGGCGACGGTCGAGGGAGTGCGCAGCGTCCTTCCCTCGGCGAAGGTGGGCGGGCCGGCCGTGACCGGCGGAGGCACCGAGTTCCTGCGCGGATTCCTGGCCTACACCGATGCGCATGATCTGCCCCTGGACTTCGTCTCCTTCCACACCAAGGGATCCTCCTTCACCCCGTGGCGCGTGTACGGCCCCACCGGCGGCGACGCCCCGGAACAGCAGAGCCCGTCGACGCACAAGATGCTCTACGAAGTCCGCTCCATGCTGCGCGTCATGGCAGAGTTCCCCGCGTATCGGACGCTTCCCGCGATCATCGACGAATGCGATGCAGGGGTCCCCGCCCATTTCTCCGTCTACGACAACGCGAACTTCCGCTTCCAGAACACGGAGTACTTCCCCGTCTTCCAGGTGAAGCTCATGAAGAAGCTGCTGGACCTCAGCGACGACGAGGGCGCGAACGTGCAGCAGGCGACGTCGTGGAGCTTCTACTTCGAGGGTGAGCGCTTCTTCGAGGGGACTCGCGCCTTCCTCACGGCGGACCGCGTCGAGAAACCTCTGCTGAACGCCTACCGCCTGCTCGCTCGACTGGGCGAGCAGCGGCTGGAGGCCACCAGCGACGCCGCCCATGGCGTGGAGCTGCTCGACGAGGCCGACGGGCGCTCCATGCCGGAAGAGGTGGACGTGCTCGCCACCCGCCATGACGACGGTCGCCTCGCCGCGGCGGTCTGGAGGCACACCGATGATCAGTACCGCACTGCCGAGTCGCCCACCCCGGTGTCGCTCACGGTGACCGGACTCGAGCCCGGTGAGTACCGGCTCTCGCACCATCGCATCGACGCGAGCCACTCCAACAGCCACACCGTGTGGCAGTCGATCGGCGCTCCGCAGGTGCCGACCACCGAGGAGCTCGCCCAGATCCATGCGCGCGAAGGACTCGAGGAGCTGTCCGAGGCGGTCGAGGTGCTCCCCGACGCCGACGGCACGCTCTCGCTGAGCATCCACCTGCCGCTGCCGGCCGTCTCGCTGCTCACCCTGGAGCCCCTCCGATGAGCACCGCGCCTGCCTCTCCCGCCGCCCCGCTGACCGCTCGCACCGCGATCGCTGCGGGCGTCGACCTCCCCCAGCTCGGCCTCGGTGTCTTCCAGATCCCGCCCGATCAGGTCCAGCCGATCGTCGAGCAGGCCCTGGACGTGGGCTACCGGCACGTGGACACGGCCGCCGCGTACAACAACGAATCCGGTGTGGGCGCTGCTCTGCGAGCGTCCGGTCTGCCCCGCGAGGAGGTGTTCGTGACCTCCAAGCTCCGCAACGGGGAGCAGGGCTACGACGCCGCCCTGCGAGCCCACGCCGAGACCCTCGAACGGCTGGGAGTGGACCACCTGGATCTGTTCCTCATCCACTGGCCGAATCCTGGAGCGGGACTGTGGCAGGAGACCTGGAGGGCCTTCGAACGGCTGCACTCCGAGGGCTCCGTGCGGGCGATCGGCGTCTCCAACTTCCTCCCCGAGCACCTGCGCGAGCTCACCGAGGTGGCGTCGACCCTCCCCGCGGTGAACCAGATCGAACTGCACCCCACCCATTCCCAGAGCGATCTCGTGGCGCACCATCGGGAGCTCGGCATCACTGTGGAGAGCTACTCGCCGCTGGGACAGGGAGCGGACCTCGACCTCCCGGAGATCACGCGGATCGCGGAGGCCCACTGCGCCACTCCGGCACAGGTGGTCCTGCGCTGGCACATCCAGCACGGGTTCGTGGTCATCCCCAAGACCACGTCCCGCGATCGTCTCGTGGAGAACCTCGACGTCGACGGCTTCCGCCTGTCCGCGGAGCAGATGGCGACGATCGATGCCCTCGACCGCGGTCACCGCATCGGCAACGACCCCGCCACCTTCTCGATCAGCCAGATCCGCTGACCGTGGTCGCCGTGGGCTCGCACACGGCGACCACGCTCCGGAAGGAGTCTCCTGATGTCCGATTCCTCGGTTCTCACCCCCGCGCCGGCTCCCCCGGACCGCGGTCGTTCCCTGGCGCCGCGCCCCGTGCGCCGCCCGGCACAGCGCGCTCGCCTGCGTCGGCGCAATCTGTGGATCTACGCGTTCCTGCTGCCCACCTTCGTCCTCTACGGGATGTACACGCTGTACCCCATGGTCGCCAGCTACTGGTACTCGCTCGTCGAGTGGAACGGATTCACCGCGGACCAGCGCTTCGTGGGCCTGGAGAACTATCGGGCCGTGCTGGCCGATCCGATGTTCTGGTCCGCAGTGCGCATCACGCTGGTGTTCATGCTGATCGTCGCACCGCTGCGGGTCTTCGGGGCGTTCTTCCTCGCGATGATGTTGAACTCGCCGAAGCTGCCGTTCTCCGCGTTCTTCCGGACGATGTACTTCCTGCCGGTCGTCACGACCACGGCGATCGTGGGCGTGGTGATGCGATTCGTGCTCGATCCGGCGAGCGGTCCGCTCTCTTATGTGACCGAGCTGTTCGGCCTCGGTCCCGTCGACCTGCTGGGCAGCTCCGCGACCGCGCTCCCGACGGCGGCGGTGATCTACGTCTGGAAGTTCTTCGGGATCACCCTCATCTACTGGCTCGCCGCCCTGCAGACGGTCCCGAAGGATCTCTACGAGGCGGCGCGGATCGATGGAGCCGGCGCCGTCCAGACCTTCCGTCACATCACGCTGCCGCTGCTGATCCCATTCCTGCTGATCATCACCGTGCTCACCGTCGAGGACTGCTTCCATGCCTTCGACCTCATGCAGACCATGACCGCCGGTGGCCCCTTCTACAGCACCGAGATCATCGAGATCTACATCTACCGCTTCGCCTTCGCGGCGACGATCCCCCAGCTCGGCTTCGCCTCCGCAGCCGCCGTGCTGTTCGGTCTCCTCGTCCTCGCGGTGGTCGGAGTGCAGCTGTGGGTCACGATGCTCGCCCGACGCTCAGGAGCCCGCTCATGACCACCCTGGATCGTCCTACCTCTGCCCGGACGCCGCACGACCCGACGCCACCCGAAAGGCCGTCGCGCGGTCACCGCTGGCGTCGGCGCCTGCCCTGGTGGCTCCTGGTGGCCGTGCTCGGCGTGATCGCCCTGCTGTGGATCTATCCCTTCATCTGGATGGTCTCCGCCTCGCTGAAGTCCCCTGCCGAGATCTTCGCCGGCGGACTCTCCCTGCTCCCCGAGGAGCTGCGCTGGGAGAACTATGCGCGGGCCTGGACGGACGGGAACTTCCGGCGCTACCTGCTCAACACCGCAGTCGTCACGATCGCCACGGTCGTGATCGTGACCGTGCGTTGCGCCCTGGCCGGCTACGTGCTGGGCAGGTACCGCTTCCCCGGTTCGCGACTGATCCTCGGCATCCTGGTGGCGACTCTGTTCGTGCCGACCGGGTACACGATCATCCCGGTCGTGAAGCTGTCGATGCAGCTGGGCCTGCTCGACCAGCTCTCGGGCATGATCCTGGCTCTCTCCGGCGGGGCGAACGTCGCGGCCATCCTCATCTACGCCGGGTATTTCCGAGGACTGCCCGCGGAGCTCGAGGAAGCCGCCGTCGTGGACGGCGCGGGGTTCCTGCGCACCTTCTCCCGCATCATGCTCCCGCTGTCGATGCCCGTCACCGCGACGGTCTCGGTGCTGACGTTCCTCTTCACCTGGAACGCCTTCTTCCTGCCGCTGGTGTTCTCGTTCAGCAATCCCGATCTGCGGACCGTGAGCGTCGGCATGCAGGCCTTCGTCGGCGAGAACTCCACGGACTGGTCGGGGATGGCCGCCGCCGGAGTGATCTCCCTGATCCCCATCGTCGCGCTGTTCGCCTTCATGCAGCGCTACTTCGTCGAGGGCATCGCGGGGTCCGTGAAGTCCTGAACCGCTCGATCGCCCACCCCTGCATCAGAGCTCGAGGAGGAGCCCCATGCACCATCTCACCCGTCGCCACGCTCTCGCCGGATTCGGCGCCGCCGGCCTCACCGCCCTGGCCACCGCCTGTGGTGGACCCAGCGCGCCCCCTACGGCGGGAGGCGGCTCCGGCGCAGTGCGCTGGTGGGACCACTTCGGCGGCCTCCAGGAGCTCCATGGCCAGTGGGCCGAGGACGTCAGCGCCACGATCGACACCACCATCGAGCACACCTACAACGAGCCGTCGGCCGCTACCGAGGCTCTCCAGCTCGCCAATCAGGCAGGTCAGCTCCCGGACGTGTACACCGCTCTGGTGGGGCTGCCGCTCCCCGCCCTGGTGGATGCGGGCTGGGCCCACGAGATCACCCTCTCCGAGGAGGCGAGGAATCGGCTCCCCGAGGGTTCGTTCGTCGAGGGTCTGACTCAGCTGGACGGGAAGATCTACGGTCTCCCCGCCTTCAGCGAGAAGCAGTACGTGGCATGCGCCTGGTACAACACCGAGATCGCCGAGGCCGTGGGCTTCGAGCCGCCGTCCAGCTACGACGAGCTCCTCGCCGCTCTGGCCGCGATCCACTCCCATGGAGAGTTCGACCCGATGACGATGGCCCTCGGCGTGCCCGGCCGCATGACCGAGCAGATCAATGATCTCGCCCAGGCGGCAGGCTTCCCCGGCTACGAGGGCCAGCGCTACGACACCGGCGCCTACGAGTACCATCACGACGCCTACGTGACGGCGATCGAGCTGTACAAGGAGATCTCCGACAAGGGGTTCCTGCTCCCCGGGAGTGCTGGGTTCCAGATTCCCGACGCCCGCGGGCGCTGGGCAGCTGGCAGCATCGGGTTCCACATGGACGGCCCGTACTCCCCGGGCGCCGTGCGGTCGCTCAATCCCGACATGCTGCCGACGATGGCCGTGGCAGGGATGCCCACTCCCGAGGGCCAGGAGATCGTCGCTGCCCGAGGGGCCCGATCGAGCGACTGGGTGGTCAGCGGCAGCACCCAGTTCGCGGAGCAGGCCTCCCAGCTCGTCGAGACCTTCACTCAGGAGGACTATCAGACCGAGCTCGCCACGGCGATGGACCAGCCGCCGATCCTCCTGGATGTGGTCGCGCAGGCCGATGTCATCGAGCCGTACTCGTGGCTCGTGGAGGATTTCGGTCGGCGCGTGTTCCGCGCACCGCAGCCGATCGTCCGCAATGTCGAGGTCTCCGCCGTGGAGGCGAAGCGATCCACCGTCACCCCCGAGCTCGGCAACATCGTCCAGGGGTACCTCGGCGGAGAGATCACCGACGTGAAGCAGGCCCTGATCGATCTCAGCGATGCGCACTCGACCGCTCTGGACGAAGCGATCGAGAAAGCGACGGCCGATGGTGCCTCGGTGGACCGGACGGACTGGGAGTTCCCGGACTGGGTGGCCGGCCAGGATTACGTCTACTGAGCGCCGCCCCGGTCAGTCCTCGATCCGCGCCCGGATCGCCAGGACGGCCGCCGCCCGCGCCCATTCGTCGAAGGCGAACGGCGCGATCTCCAGAGGAACCGGGGCGGCGGCCGGGTGGGCGTGGGCCGCGATGGACGCGTCGAGCTCCTCCCGGGCGAGCGCGGTGACGGCGATCCCGTCGCCGGTGATCACCACCTTCTGCGGATCCAGGGTGGCCGCCAGCGTGGCCACCAGCGCGCCCAGCGCGCGGGCGGCGCCGCGGACGACGCGCAGGGCGTCGGCGTCCCCCGCCCGCGCCAGGGTGAGCAGCCCGTCGTAATCGGTCCCGGGCCGGTCGAGCGACTGGACCATGGCACCGCTGGTGAGAGAGGCGGAGGGGCAGACGCGGCCGCAGTAGTCGCAGACGGGACCGTCCCCGCTCAGCGGCAGGTGGTCCAGCCGCCCCGCCGCGCCCTGCGCGCCCGTGACCAGCTGCCCCGCCACGATGGCCCCGACGCCGAGGCCCACACCGATCGTCAGCAGGACGAGCGAATCGAGGCCGACCCCCACGCCGAAGAGGTGCTCCGCCGCGGTGAGGCAGCGGACGTCGTTCTCGATCTGCACGGGGAGGTCGAGCTCCTCCTCGAGCCGCCGCGCGAGCGGCACGTCCCGCCAGCCGTGGAACGGGGAGTCGATCATCGCGCCGCCCCCGGGGACCGTCCGCACGTCCCCGCCCAGCGCGACGCCGACCCCCACCACGGGCGAGCGGCCGTCCTCGAGGCGAGTCCGGACCACGGAGATCTGGGCGATCACGTCCTCGACCTCCCGCGACCGCAGCGGCTCATCGACCTCCACCAGGACCCGGGCACCCAGGTCGGTGACCACGGCGTAGAGGCGGTCGCCGGTGAGCTTGACGCCCAGGAATCTCCAGGCGTCCTGGCGGGCGTGGAGCATCTCGCCGGGCCGCCCGGTCGTGCCCCGCCGCTCCATGTGCCCCTCGACGAGGAGTCCCCAGTCGACCAGCTCGCGGGTGACACGGGTGAGGCTGGCGCGGGACAGGCCCAGGTCCCGCGCGATCTCCGCCCGGGACGACGGGCCGCCCACGAGCACGGCACGCAGGGTGGCGCGGTGGACGGGGCCGAGCTCGGGCCACGTCGGGCCGGAGGTCCCGCCGCTCCGAGCCGTCTGGCCGCTCATCGATGCTCCTTCCGGGGACGTCATCGGCATGTCGAAATCATCGAACGCGTCGAGTCGAAATCGAGGCATCGTGCGCCGTGCCTCGCGGCGTCGCATCGCTCCCTCGACGTCGACAGCACAGCATCGAAGACGTCGAACACTCTCGCTCGAACAGATTCGACGATCCCCGCCTCCTCACGACTTTGTTACGTTCGTTGACAATCATAGGACCTCTTCGTAGCGTGTGCCGCGCGGGGGCCGGACCTCGGCCGCGACCCGTGCATCGCTCCCACTCAACGATGAGGACAGGACCATGGCGAAGAATCTGACGACCCCGGCGCTGCGTCGGCGCACGCTGCTCAGGACGGGACTGCTCGGCTCCGTGTGCGCCGCAGGGCTCCCGCTGCTGGCCGGCTGCGGAGAGATCAGCGGCGGGGAGGCCAGCGTGCAGACGCAGAACGCGTCGCTGGACATCCTCCCCGAGTACGTGGAATGGCCGCTGCCGGCGGAGCCCGATCTGGTGGGCGAGCCGCCGGACCATCCCAGCGCCTATCTCACCTATCCCGATCCCGTGCCCCAGGCGATCCCCGAACCCCGCGAGGGCTCCGGCAGCTACTCGATCTACGTCCCCAACTGGGGGCCGTCGATGGCCAAGGACGATCCGTACTACACAGCGATGGCCGAGGCCATGGGCGGGACGCGCATCGAGTTCGTGCAGAACGACCCCAACGCCTACACCGAGGCCTCGGTGCAGTGGATCAAGGCCCAGGAGTTCGGTGACGGCATCCTGCTGTTCTCCTGGATGACCTCCGCCGATGCGAACTTCGACGAGACCGTCGTCAACCGCTTCGCCAACCTCTCCGAGGTCCTCGCCGGGGACATCTCCGAGCGCTGGCCGCTGCTGGCCGGCCGCGGCGACGACGTCTGGGCCGCTTCCGTCTGGGCCGAGGATCCGGCGAACCCCGAGGAGACCTCCGGCATCTACGGCATCCCGTGGACCACCAACGGAGGCCCCGGCAACGGCTTCTTCTACCGCGCCGACCTGCTTGCGGAGGCCGGGCTCGAGGTCCCCACCACCGTCGAGGAGCTGCTCGAGGTGGCGCGCGCGTGGACCGACGATCCGGCGGGCAAGTGGGCCATCGGCGGCACGGACTACATGTCCACCGCCTGGTTCGGTCTGACACCGGGCTCCGGCTGGAGCTCGCAGGACGGCGAGATCGTGCACAACAACGAGCGTCCCGAGTTCAAGGAATGGGTGGAGTTCCAGCGCCAGATCCGCGAGGAGGGCCTGGTCCACCCCGACGTCGGCACCCCGAACTTCGACGGCAAGGCCGCCCAGAGGGCGGGCGAGGTCCTCTTCGACCAGGACGGCTGGGCCCGCTGGACCGACGTGCCCGCACAGGTGGCCGCCAGCGGCGAGAACCCCGACTTCGATCTCGACGTCCTCGGGGCGCTGACCTCCAAGGATCGAGAGCCGATGTACCACGCCGCGAGCGGCGTGGCCGGGTGGCTGTTCCTCAGCAACCAGCTCGAGAGGGAGCAGATCGAGGAGATCCTCGACGTCGCGAACTGGTGCTCGTCCCCGGCCGGCACGATCGAGCAGGAGATGATCGTCTACGGCATCGAGGGCGAGCACTTCGAGCGCGGGGACGACGGCCGGCCCGCCTTCACCGAGGCGGGCATCACCGCCAAGCAGGACTCCTTCGCCTTCACCGCCATGAGCGGCGTGGTCCAGAACGTGCTCGAGGGGCCGGCGGACATGGTCCAGCGGCGCTTCGACTTCAACGCCTCCGTGCTCCCCGTGCTGGTCAAGGACGAGTTCGAGACCGCGCGCGTGACCGCCCCGGCCGGCGCCGACGAGGCCGGCACGATCTTCGACGAGAAGGTCAACGACATCATCATGGGCCGCGCGGACCTCTCCACCCTCGAGGACGCGGTCGCGACCTGGAAGGCCGACGGCGGCGACGCGACGCGCGCCGTCTACGAAGAGGTCCACCGGAACATGGAGGGTCAGTGACATGCCCCGCCCTCCGATCATGACCGCCGGCGGCGGTCCGAGCGGCGGGAGCCGGGTCCGATGATGCTCCGCACCTCCCGCTCCTCCGCGACCCCGGTGCCCGAGGTCCTCGCGTCGTCCGAGGCCGAGGACGCCGGAACCGAGACTCCGCGCCCCGTCCTCCGCCGGCGCATCCCGCTGCGGGCGCGCCTGCGGCGTGACTGGCCCCTGCTGCTGCTTGTGTTCCCGGCGCTGCTGCAGCTCGCGTTCTTCTTCTACCTGCCCTCGCTGTTCAGCGTCATCGCGTTCATGGACTACAGCCCCTACCGGCCGCTGTGGGAGAACCCGATCATCGGGTTCACGTACTTCCAGATGCTGTTCCAGGACCCGTACTTCGTGGGCGCGCTGATCAACACGCTGAAGTTCGCGCTCGCGCAGCTGCTGTTCGTCTTCCCGTTCTCGATCTTCCTCGCGCTGCTGGTGCACGGGATGCTCAACAAGGTGCTGCGCAACGGCTTCCAGTCGATCGTGTACCTGCCGTACTTCTTCTCCTGGGTCCTCGTGGTGACGATCTTCCTGCAGATCCTGGGGCAGGACGGCCTGCTCAGCCGCTGGCTGGTGGGCATGGGTGCCGAGCGTCTGACCATCATGAACAACCCCGAGACCTTCACCTTCCTGGCCTGGATGCAGTGGACGTGGAAGGACGCCGGCTGGGGCATGATCATCTTCCTCGCCGCGCTGGGGGCGATCAGCCCCAGCCTCTACGAGGCGGCGGCGGCCGACGGCGCGAGCCGGTGGCAGCGGCTGTGGCACATCACGCTGCCGGGGATCCGCCCGGTGATCGTCCTGCTGCTGATCCTGCAGCTGGGCGGGATCCTCACCGTCGGCTTCGAGCAGTACCAGCTGCAGCGCGAGGCCGTCGGCTGGCAGACCGCGGAGGTGCTGGACACCTTCGTCTACTACCGCACGATCCTGGCGTCCGACGGGGAATCCCTCGGCACAGCGGCGGGCCTGTTCAAGGGTGTGATCGGCCTGCTGCTGATCCTCTCCGCCAACAACGTCGCGCACCGGCTCGGCGAGCAGGGGGTGTTCCAGAAGTCATGAGCATCCAGATGCCCAAGCTGTTCACCCCGCGCGAGCCCGAGCGGGTCCGTCCGATCTGGGACGAGGAGCTCTCGCTCCCGATGAAGCTCCTGCGGGGGGTGTTCCTCGCCCTCTACGCCGGAGCGGTCCTGGTGCCGATCTGGGCGGTGGTCGCCACCAGCCTCGCGAGCGAGGAGGCGCTGACCCGTGCGGGCGGCGACCTGGTGCTGCTGCCCACGGACCTCAGCCTCCAGGCGTACCGGGAGATCCTCTCCGGCGGTGCGGTCACCCAGTCGCTGCTGTTCACGATCATGCTGACCGCGGTCGGCACGGCGGTGAGCCTGGTGCTCACCGTCGGCGCCGCCTATGGACTCTCCCGGCCCGGGACGCTGTGGCACTCCAAGCTGCTCATGGCCATCCTGGTCACGCTGCTGTTCGCTCCCGGCATGTACCCCTCCTACCTGGTGGTGCAGAACCTGGGCCTGCTGAACAACATGTGGGCGCTGATCCTGCCTGTGTGCTTCAGCGCCTGGAACCTCATCGTGCTGCGGACGTTCTTCATGACCAGCATCCCGCCGGACCTCATCGACGCCGCGAAGATCGACGGCGCCGGGGAGTTCAAGATCCTCTTCCGGATCGTGCTGCCGATGTCGAAGGCGATCCTGGCCGTCATCGGGCTGTTCTACGCGGTGGGCTACTGGAACACGTACTTCCTGGGCGTGCTCTACACCCCGGGCATGGACGTGAAGCCGATCCAGGTGCTCATCCAGCAGTGGCTGCTGGCCTCCTCGGGGCCCACCGGCCAGGACGCCGCCGCGGCCGCGGCGATCTCCTCCGGGATGGAGAACGCCCCGGCGGCCTCGCTGAAGATGGCGGCCGTGGTGTGCACGATCATCCCGATCGTCATCATGTACCCGTTCATCCAGAAGCACTTCACCAAGGCCGTCATCACCGGTGCCGTGAAGGGCTGAAGGCAGCGCCGAGGTCAGATGCGCCGGTCTGCAGGAGCTGAGCGGCGCATCCGACCTCGGTGATCACGCTCCGGGCGGGGCGATCTCGCAGCGGACGCCCTCGATGTCGAGGTCCGTGCGGGCGGCGGGATTCGCGGGATCGGCGAAGGCGCGCTCGAGCGGGAGGCGGAGCTCGACGCGCTGCTCGACGCCCGGCTCGAGCTGCACCCGCGCGAAGGCCAGCAGCTCGCGGCGGCGGGGCACGCGCAGCCCGCCACGGCGATGGCCGAAGACGGTGAGCGTGCCGGCGGTGGGGGCGTCGCCACGCGTGACGGCCGTGGCCACCAGGCGCACCTCCTGCCCGTCCACCGCGGTCTCCACCCCGGTCACCTCCAGGTCGCGGTACCGCAGGCCGTGGCCGACGTCGAAGAGCACCGGCTCCGGCACGTCCTGGTAGACGGAGGCGGAGCGGTGGCGGTCGTTGTAGCGCAGCGGGAGCACCGCGGGGTGGCGGGGCAGCGTCATGGGCAGGCGGCCGGTGGGCTCGGCCGCGCCCAGCAGGAGATCGGCGATCGCCTCGCCGCCGAAGGGACCGGGGTAGCCCGCCCACACCAGCGCCTGGGAGTGGGCGAGCACCTCGGTGAGCACGTGGGGCCGGCCGGCCACGACCACCGCGATCACCGGCACCGCGGCGGGCGTCGCGGCGCGGACGGCGCGCACCAGGGCGTCCTGCGCCCCGGGCAGGGAGATGTCCGCGCGGTCCACGCCCTCCCCGCCGGTGGCCGAGCCGGCGCGACCCGCGATCGCCCCGTTCTCCGCGAACTCGTCGTCGTAGGAGCGGTGGCTGGTGCCGCCGAGGACGATCACCACCGTGTCGCTCGCGGCGAGGTCGACGACGCCGGGTGTGGCGGGATCCTCGGTGCTGGGCGCCGCACCGTCGGTGAGGCAGGTGGCGGCGAGGTCCGTGGGGCTGGCCCAGGGAGCGGCGTCGACGCGGGCCTGCGGGAGCGCCTCGCGCAGCGCGTCGGCGATCGAGAGGGCGGAGCCGGCCGGCTGCGGGGCCACGTAGTCGCCCAGCAGACAGGGCACGTCCTCGGCGTAGGGGCCGACGACGGCCAGTCGGCGCAGCGCCGCGGGGTCCAGCGGCAGGCTGCGCGGGGCGCCGTCGGCCCCGTCGGCCAGCAGCACGAGGGAGCTGGCGGCCAGGGTGCGCGAGGCGTGCCGGGCCGCCTCCCGCGCAGTCTCCAGGCGGACGGTCTCGCGGCCGGGATCCGTGGAGCGCTGCGGGCCCAGCAGGCCCATGCGCGCCTTGAGCGCGAGCACGCGCCGCGCGGCGCGGTCCACCTGGGCGGCCACGCGCTCGTCGGACTCCGCGAGCTGGTCGAGGGTCGTGAACCCCTCGTCGCACAGGGAGAGGTCCACGCCCGCCAGCAGCCCGGCGCGGCCGGCCGAGGGCAGATCGCCGGTCATCCCGGCGAGGCGGTCCACGGCGTACATGTCCGCCATGACGATGCCGTCGAAGCCGTGCTGCTCGCGCAGCAGGCCGGTGAGCAGCCCGTGGTGGGCGCAGCAGGGGATGCCGTCGATGTCGTTGTAGGCGGCCATGAAGCCCACCACCCCGGCATCGAGGCCCGCGATCACCGGCGGCAGGTGGATCTCCTCGAGATCGTTCGGCCCCAGCAGCGCGGACTGCCCGTTGCGCCCGCCCACGGCCTCGCCCTGCGCGGCGAGGTGCTTGAGGACCACGCCCACGCCGTCGCCGCCCAGCGCCCGGCGGTCCTCGCCCTGCATGCCCCGGACGATCGCGCGGGTGAGCTCCGCGGCCAGCAGCGGGTCCTCCCCGAAGGTCTCCTCGCTGCGGCCCCAGCGACCGTCGCGCAGCACGTCCAGCGCGGAGACCAGCGCGAGGTGGACGCCGCTCGCGGCGAGCTCCGCGGCCACGGCGCGGGAGGCCTCCTCGAGCGCCGACGGGTCCCAGCTGGCGCCCGCGGCGAGGTTCACCGGCAGCGTGGTGCCGCCGAGAGCCTGGTGGCCGTGGGGCGCCTCCTCCGCGACCAGCACGCCGATCCCCTGCGGGCTCGCGGCGGCGACCGCCTCCTGGAGGACGGCCATGGCCTCGGCCCGCTCCTCGGGGCGGATCCCGCCGTTGGTCCAGGAGCGGCCGGACCAGGCGTCGGCCCGCATCGGGGCGTACAGCGCGCCCATCCCCTGCCAGCGCTCGATCTCTGCGAGCGCCTCCTCGGTGAGGGCGAAGCCGCCCGAGGTGCGGCGCAGGGCGTGCCAACCCAGCAGTCGCTGGTTGAGCTGGCCCACCTTCTGGGTGGTGGTCATGGCGGCGAGCACGTCATCGATGCTCGGGTCGGTGGTCATGCAGTTCCCTCCCGGGGGTTCGAGGTCATCGGGCAGTCAACCATGTGGGCGTCGGAATGACGCGACGGCACGGCGTACCGTTCGAAGAGCCCCGTCCGTCCCGTCCCCGAGGAGCCCTCCCCATGTCCAGCATCGACCGCGAGTTCATCGACGCCCTGCCCAAGGCAGAGCTGCACGTGCACATCGAGGGCACCCTCGAACCGGAGCTGAAGCTCGAGCTGGCCCGCCGCAACGGGGTGGACATCGGCCAGTCGACCGTCGAGGAGGTGCGCGCCACCTACGCGTTCACCGACCTCACGAGCTTCCTGGCCGTCTACTACCCGGCGATGGAGGTGCTGGTCACCGAGCAGGACTTCCATGACCTGGCCCTCGGCTACCTGCGCCGCGCGGCGGCCGACGGCGTGGTCCGCGCCGAGATCTTCTTCGACCCGCAGGCGCACACCAGCCGCGGCGTCCCCTTCGCCACGGTCATCGACGGGCTGTGGTCCGCGATCCAGGAGGCCCCGTCGCTGGGCGTGGACGCGGCGCTGATCATGTGCTTCCTGCGCGATCACAGCGCGGAGTCCGCCCGGGAGACGCTCGAGGCCTCGCTCCCCTATCGCGAGAAGATCGTGGGCGTGGGCCTGGACTCCGACGAGCGCGGCAACCCGCCGGAGAAGTTCGCCGAGGTCTTCGCCGCCGCGCAGGAGGCCGGCTACCGGCTGACCATGCACTGCGACGTCGACCAGGAGCAGTCGATCGCGAACATCGCCACCGTCTTGCACACCATCGGGGTGGAGCGCATCGACCACGGCACCAACATCCTCGAGGACCCGGCGCTGGTCGCCGAGGCGATGCAGCGGGGCATCGGCTTCACCTGCTGCCCGCTGTCGAACTCCTTCGTCAGCGACCAGATGAAGGGCGAGGAGATCACCGCCCTGCTGCGGCAGGGCGCCAAGGTCTCCCTCGCCTCCGACGATCCGGCGTACTTCGGTGGGTACGTGGGCGACAACTACGCAGCCCTCGCCGCGGCGCAGCAGCTCGGCCGCGAGGAGCTGGCGCTGCTGGCGCGCAATTCGCTCGAGATCAGCTGGGCCGACCAGGCGCAGGTCGCCCGGTGGCTGGAGCAGCTGGACGCGGTCGTCGCGAGCTGACCGGCGGCCGCTGCGCGGCGGTCTTGGGTGCGATTCCGAACCAGATCTCTGTCGAATCCGGTTCGGAATCGCACCCGAGTCCCCGCCGGCCTCAGCGGGGGTGCGACCAGCCTGCGACCGCCGGCCCGCGCGGCGCCGCATCGAGCACCGCCTGCACCTCGAGGGCCGCGAGCCGCTCTGGATCCGCGAGCACGTCGAGGCCGATGATCTGCTCACCAGCGACGTCGAAGGCCATGATCGAGACCACGCGACCCCGCAGCACCGCCGCGACCCCCGGCCGCCCGCCGAGGAGTATCGGCGTGGAGTGGGCGGCCAGACGGCCCGAGAGCACGGCCTGCTCGGCGATCGCGTGCGCCCCGTGGATGGTCCGGGTCCCGGCCGCGGAGGTCGCCCGCAGCGCGGCCCCGTCGTCGAGCAGGGACAGCAGCGCGGTGACATCGCCGTTCTGCGCGGCCTCCAGCCACGCCTGCACCAGGCGCCGCCCCCGGTCACGGTCCGCGCGCGCCGGGCCGTCGGCATCCCGCAGCTGACGTCGTGCCCGGGAGGCGAGCTGACGAGCCGCCTGCGGGGACCGGTCGAGCACGGCGGCGATCTCGTCGAAGGGCCGCTCGAAGGCGTCGTGGAGCACGAAGGCGATCCGCTCCGCGGGGCTGAGCAGCTCCAGCAGCAGGAGCAGGGCGCCGCCGATCCGGTCGCTCTCGGCCACGAGCTCGGCGGGGTCGCCCGCTGTCGCCTCGGGCTCGTTCCGCCACGGCTCGGCCTCCCAGGAGCGCTCGCGCGTGCGCCGCGGAGCGCGCAGCACGTCGAGGCTCACCCGGGAGACGACGGTGGTGAGCCAGGCGGGAAGGTTCTCGATCGCTGCGGCGTCGGCGCGGGCGAGGCGCAGCCAGGTCTCCTGGACGGCGTCCTCGGCGTCGGCGCGGGTGCCCAGCAGCTTCTGCGCGACCGCCAGAAGCCGAGGCCGCTCCTGGTCGAAGCGCTCCGCGAGGTCCATCTGCTGCGTCATGTCACGTCTCCGGGGTGTCGCTCGTCGAGGGGGTGACGAGGGAGAGGCCCTCGTGGAACCAGCGAAGGGTGATCACCATGACCACTGCCCCGCCCCTGCTCGTGACCGGCGGCACCGGGACCATCGGCAGTCAGGTGGTGCCGATGCTACGGCGCGCCGGCGCCGAGGTGCGCGTGCTGTCGCGTCACCCGCGCACCGACTCCCCGGGTATCCGGCACGTCCAGGGGGACACGGTGGCCGGGACCGGCCTGGCCGCGGCGCTGGACGGGGTGGAGACGGTGCTGCATCTGGCCGGTGGCGCGAAGGGCGATGACGTGGCGGCACAGAACCTCGCTGCCGCCGCTCGAGAGGCTGGGGTAGGGCATCTGCTGCTGATCTCGGTGATCGGAGCGGATGCCATGCCGATCGGGTACTTCCGTGCGAAGGCCGCCGCCGAGCGCTCGCTCGTCGCCTCCGGCGTACCCTTCACGATCCTGCGCGCCGCCCAGCTCCACGAGTTCGTGCTGCCCCTGGCGCGCGGGCTCAGTCGTCTCCCCCTGTTGCCCCTTGCGGGTGGCCTGCGCTTCGAACCGATCCACGTGCAGGAGGTCGCCGCGCGTCTGGTGGAGCTCGCCCTCGACGAGCCCGCCGGACGGGTCCCGGATCTTGCAGGTCCCGCGGTGCTGGACGTGCGTGCCCTCGCCGACGCGTACGCCGAGGTCCACGGCCGGCGCCGTCGCCGGGGCATCCCGATCCGCGTGCCCGGTGCGATCGGCCGCGCCTACCGGGCCGGCGAGAACCTCGCCGGGGCGGGAGCCGATCGAGGTGCTCAGGGCTGGCGAGAGTTCCTCCTCGAATGCCGGGCGGAGGTGGGGATCCGCGCGGTCTCGGGTCTCGATTCGGCGGCATCGCCCGGGACCTGAGGGCATGTGACTTCTGACGGTGAAGACAGTAGCCCCGTCGACTGTCAGTAGGACGGCGCATGATGGGGAGCGGGCCCGGCCTCCGAACCGGATCCGAGCAGCACCACAGCCTCATTCCGCACACCAGGAGGGACGACGGATGATGAGTGAACAGAGCTCGGTGCCACCAGGGTGGTACCCGGACCCCTCCGGACGGCATGAGCAGAGGTGGTGGGACGGAGGCCGCTGGCGCGACGCCGTGATCGACCAGGGAGTTCGCAGCGACGATCCCCTGCTCCCCGTGGCCCCGGATAACGAGCGGACGGCCGCCGCGCAGGCGACCACCACCGGGAGTGCGGACGCCGCCGACGCCAAGATCACCGTGTTCTCCGCGAAGAAGATCGCCACCGACCTCCAGGCCGAGACCAAGCAGCTGCGCTCCCGGGTGTCGGCCCTCGAGAGGGTGGCCCGCGACTACGGAGGCCTCGAAGCCGCGGAGATCGCAGTGCGCCTCGAAGCACTCCGGTCTCAGGAGGTCGCTGAGCGAGCTCGGGTGTCCGAGCAGATCCGTGCCGTGACCGGAGAGCTGTCCGCGGTGCAGCAGCAGATCGCCCGCGCCCGGTCCGAGCTGGCCACCGTGGAACAGGACATCATCGTCTCCCGCGATCGCGTGGAGCTCGAGGCGCGCGGGCTGTTCGACTACGAACACGTCGCCGAGTCATCGGCTTCGCTCGCCGCAGAGCTCGCGACCGTGCGCTCACAGATCAAGGACAGCAACAAGTACGACCGAGCGATCCACGCGGTCTCCGCGTTCACGTTCAACAATTCCGCCGCCAAGGGGAAGACCTTTGTGAACCAGATGCGTCGGATCATGCTGCGGGCATACAACGCCGAGGCGGAGAACGCGGTCAAGACGGTGAAGACGGGGAACCTGACCCCGGCGCTGAAGCGACTCATACGGGCGAAGGAGCAGATCGAGAAGCAGGGCACCATGATCTCCCTCGCGGTCGACGCGAGCTATCACCGGCTCCGCCTGCGGGAGATCGAGCTGGCGGCCCGCCATCACGAAGCCGTCGCGGCGGAGAAGGTGCTCGATCGTGAGCGCCGCGAGGAACTGCGGGAGCAGCGACGGGCGGAACAGGAGCTGCGTGCTGAGAAGGAGCGGCTCGAGAAGGAGCGCACCCACTACCTCAACTCGATCCGCCGGCTCCGGGCGGCCGGCGACGATGCTCGGGCCGACGAGCTGCAGCAGCAGCTCGCCACGATCGACGAGGAGATCGCGCAGGCCGACTATCGCGCCGCGAACATCCGGGCCGGATACGTCTACGTCATCTCCAACATCGGAGCCTTCGGCGAGGGCGTCGTGAAGATCGGCATGACCCGCAGGCTCGAGCCGATGGATCGGGTGAAGGAGCTCGGAGACGCCTCCGTCCCCTTCACCTTCGACGTGCATGCGCTGTTCTTCTCCGACGATGCGGTCAGCGTCGAGAACGAGCTCCACCGCGAGTTCGCGGAGCGGAGGCTGAACCAGGTGAACTCCCGCAAGGAGTTCTTCCGCGTCACGCCGGCCGAGGTCCTCGAGGCGCTCAGGAGACAGCGAGTCTCCGTGCTCGAGTTCCGCACCGATGCCGAGGCGGAGGAGTACCGCACCAGCCGAGCGATGCTGGAGCAGGGCGCTCCCACCGCTGGTCGCTAGATCACGCCGGCGGTTCGCGGAGACGAGCCGTCCTCGCTGCGCCGCCCGATCCGGGCGGCGGCCTCGTAGAGCTCGCGGTGCGCGGGGCGCAGGGCGCGGTAGGCCGCGGCGGCCGACGGATCGGGCTCGACCGGCTCCCCGCCCTGGTCGGCGAGCGGGGCGAGGCGATGGTCGAGGCCGAGCGCCTCGGCGCCGGCAAGCGCGGCGCCGAGCAGGGTCGCATCGGTGCCGTCGACGGCGAGGACCGGACGGCCGGTGACGTCGGCGAGGATCCGGCGCCAGGGGGCCGAGGCCGCGCCGCCGCCGACCACGGGCAGCGGATCGCCGGCCGGTCGGTCCTCGAGCGCGTGGGACAGGGCCAGGGCGATGCCCTCGAGCATGCCCGCGTAGAGGTCCACCGGCCCGGTGGAGGCATCGAGGCCGAGCACCGCGCCGCGCAGCGCCTCGTCCCGGACGGGGAACCTCTCCCCGCCCAGCGAGGGCAGGGCGAGCAGCCCCGTCGGACCGCGGCCGTGCTCCTGCTCCCGCTGCTCGAGGAGGCGGTCGGCGCCCGCCGCGTCCGTTCCGCCGAGGTAGGTGCGCCGCGCCCAGGCGGCCGCGGATCCGGCGGCGAGCAGGGCGGAGATGTGCAGGGTGGTGCCGCCGGCGAGCGCGAGACGGTGCGAGGCGCCGTCGGCCGCGGGAGAGCCGTCGGCCGTGCGCACCCCGGCAATCCAGCCGCTGGTGCCGAGCGAGGCGTGGTCGCGGCCCGCCGCGAGCCCCGTGACGCCGAGGGTCGCCGCCCCTGCGTCCCCGGGGGCGAGCACGATCGGCACGCCGGCGGGGAGACCGAGGAGGGCGCCGGCGCCAGCTCCCGTGCGGCCCACGACCTGGCCGGCGTCCGTGGTCAGGCGCGGCAGCAGGGCCAGGTCGATGCCCGCGGCGCGGGCGACGGCACCGGACCAGTCCCGTGTGCCGGCCTCGAGCAGGCCGGTGGCGGCCGCGGTGGTCGGATCGCACCAGCTGCCCGCGCCGAGAACGACGGCGAGGTGGCCGGCCGGCCCGAAGGTGATCGAGATGGCGCGAGCGATCGCCGCGGGGTCGGTGCGCGCCAGGCGGAGGAACATCGCCGCGCAGCAGCCGGCGTCCTGATGGTTGGCGGTCAGCTCCTCCCAGTCCTCCCCGTCACGGGCGAGGCGGGCACGGATCTCCTCGGCCTCCGCACCGGCGCGGCGGTCGCTGTAGAGGACGGCGGGGTGCGCGGCGCCGGCAGGGCCCTCGAGGACGAGGTCCTGCATCTGACCGGTCAGGCACAGCCCTGCGAGGCCGTCCGAGGCGGGGAGCACCGGGGCGATCGCTGCCCGGGCGGCGCGCACCCAGTCGGCGGGGTCCTGCTCGGCGCCGCCGTCGGAGGTGCTGCGGGTGGGGTAGGCGGAGCTCGCGGTGGCGAGCAGGTGGCCGCCGGTGTCGATCAGCGCGGCCTTCGCGGAGGAGGTGCCGAGGTCGAGACAGAGGAGGCCGGGCATGGAGTCAGAGTAGTGGGGCGCTCAGAGCGTCCCGTCGAGGTAGAGCTGGAGCAGCAGCGCCTGGGCCATAGGGGTGTACGTGATCGCGAGGTACGGCGTGCCCTCGGACGAGGTCTGGGGAACGCCGAGCACGCCGACCAGCCCGGCGAGTGCCGTGGGCCTCCAGTCCCCGGGCTCGCCGGCGAGGATTCCCGCCTCGGCAGCACGGAGGTTGAGGGCGACCGCCGTCAGCCCTGCATCCTCCTCGCGCAGCAGCCCATCCTCCTTCCACCGCCTGATCACGGTGGACAGGGAAGCGCCGCCCTGCGGGGCCGGCTGCGGCGGACGCGCGGGAGCCGGATCTGCGGCCGGCCCCGCGGCATCCGCCGGCTCCGTCGCCACCGGTGGCGCCACCTGCTCGACGGGGTCGACGGTCGCTGAGGACGCTGCGCCGTCGGCGGGTGGCACCAGGTCCGCGGCCGAGGTCCCCGGGTCCGCGTCCGTGCTCATCGGCCTCTGGGGTCGCACCGCCCGCGAGGCCAGCAGCTCGAAGATCTTCCCGGTGTTCCACCGGTTCGGCGCGGCGACAACGAGGAAGTGGTCCTTGGCGCGCGAGAGGGCGACGTTCATGAGCTCGGGGTTCGCGTCGATGAAGGGGGACATGCCGCTGCTGCCGCCGTAAACGGCGGAGAAGAGGATGATCGGTCGCTCTGCCCCCTGGAGAGCGTGGGCGGTGCCCACCGTGATCCCGCGGCGGAGGTGCTCGGCGAGCTCCTCGGGCAGCTCCCCGGTGCGAGCCTCCTGCACCGCGTCACGGATCTGCGCGGTGATGACCTGCGCTTGTGCGCGGAACGGGGTGACCACACCGATCAGCTCCCGCGGGGAGACCGGGTCCTCCACTCCGTCCGCGCAGTACAGCGCGTAGAGCTCCTCGTAGTGCCTGATGATCCAGTCGGCGATCGCACGCGCCTCGGGCCGGTTGACACGGCTGGAGCCCTGGTGGGTGTCCTGCGAGTCCGGCACGTCGAGCCAGCCCACCGCGGGCACCTTGCCGTCAAGACGGGAGTCGTCCGCGGGCCGAGTGGGAATGAGCAGACCGTCGTAGAGCATCTCGTTGCAGATGCCGATGATGTCCGGGTGGCAGCGACGGTGCTCGCGCAGCAGCAGCCCGGCCTGCGCCTCGCCATAGCTGTACCGGCCGGCGTGGCTCGCGGCACGCATGAGGCTCGACGGCGCCGAGGAGGTCAGACCTCGCTCCCGAAGGTCATCGCGCCAGGTCCCGCCGGGGATGCCGGAGGCCTCGGCGAGCTCCCGATCCGTCTCCTCGTCGAGGGGCCACACCGGCGGGAGCTGCTTCTCGTCGCCCACCACCACGGCGCGACGGGCGAGCGCGACGGCGGGCAGGGCGATGGGCGTGTCCACCTGTCCTCCCTCGTCGACGATGAGCAGGTCGATGCGGTTCTCCTCGTAGGAGGGCGGCTCGCCGGGGGCCGTGTAGAGGGTGAAGTAGCGAGGCACCTGGTACAGGGTCATGACGAAGCACGGGGTGAGTGCCGCGGCCTGAGCCCAGTAGCGGTCGTTGTACTGCTTCTGTGTCTTGAACCGCTCCTTCGCGCCGAGGAAATCGTCGGTCATCAGCCAGGTCGCCTCGTAGTAGTGCACCGCCAACCAGAACGCCGCGTAGCGCAGCGTGGTGTCCAGCCGCTGATCGAGAGCGTCGAGGTCCTGGCACTGCCGCAGCTGGTCGAGGCCGGGCAGGCCGGCGAGGAGGTCATCGTCCTCGACCTGAGCGCACAGCTCGAGATAGGACGCGGAGGGGCCGTCGGCCGCCATCGCCGCGAGCAGGGTGGTGCGGTAGCCGTCCACCTCGACCAGCGCGTCGTGGATCATGCTCCGCACCGTCGCCGGCTCCGCGATATGGCCGAAGAGCCCCTGCGTCCCGTGCAGGAATCGTGTCGTCGCCGCCTGCAGATAGGCCTCCGAGCTGCACGTCGCGTACAGGCCGCCGCGATCCTTCTGCTCCACCAGATAGCGCTTCTCGGCCGCTTTCCGCTGCGGTCCGGAGGGGCAGAACACGGCCAGTGCGGCGAGCGGTTCATCCGTCGGCTCCCCGTGGTGCACCTGCGGCAGCCAGCGCTGATCCAGGATCCCCGGGGCAGCCTTCGCGACCGAGGCGAAGGAATCGATGATGTTCTTGACCGCCTGATTGTTCGTCGAGGCACCGACGATCACCGGGGCGTCACGCTCCTCCAGGGCGTGGCGGACGAGGAGGTTCGCGACCACGGCCTGCAGCATCGTCGTCTTGCCCGTCCCCGGCGGGCCCGAGACGGCGGTGACCTCGCCGTCCTGCGCGGCGAGGAGCGCGTGGACCGCGCGGCGCTGGGAGGGAGAGAGCGCGTGCTTGTCCCCCATCGAGCCGCCGGCCTGCAGGGCGGAGAGCAGCAGCCCGTCGCCCGCATGCAGCTCCTCCTCGTGGCGGCGCGGCCCGTCCCAGCCGCTGACCAGGCGTTCCAGCAGAGCGGGGGCGTGGCCGGTGCGTTCCAGATGCGCATACAGGGGCATCAGTGCGCCGACCGCGCTGATCCGCTCGTACTCCCGGACATAGCAGGTGACGATCTCGACGTGCCGGCCCGCTTCCTCATGGTGAGCCGCGAACTCGTCCAGAGTCAGCCCCGCGACGCCGTCGAAGAGGGTCTGGGCGAGTGCGAGCGCGTCCGCGGCGGTGGAGCAGCGGGAGATCCGCGCGGCGAGCTCGGTGCGGGTGACGCGCCAGAACCGCTCGAGCGGCCCGACCATCACTTCGCGGTCCGTGA
The DNA here is from genome assembly GCF_003347015.1 of Brachybacterium sp. YJGR34. Lineage (GTDB taxonomy): Bacteria > Actinomycetota > Actinomycetes > Actinomycetales > Dermabacteraceae > Brachybacterium. Next base: position 142,249 of record NZ_PNFB01000005.1, on the reverse strand, counting down.
GGGTCGGGGCCTCCAGGCGCTCGGCGGGGATCCAGGGTGTGGTGCCGGTCTCGAGCGAGGGGGTGAGGGTGCCATCGCGGTCCAGCGTCGCGGTCAGCAGCAGCAGGCCGTCACGGGACTCGCCGCGCTCGGTGGGGAGCGTGGCCAGGCCGATGACCACCTCGAGGGTGGCCACGGGCTGCTTGGGCGGCTTCTCCGCAGCGCGCTCATGGGCCGCGAACAGGGCCTGCGTCTCCGCCTCGGGCAGTCGCCCCGCCGCGATCATGGCGCGCGGCACCGCGGCGGTGGCCTCCCCCTCGGTGAAGCTCACGGCCTCGAGCCGGCCCCTGCGCAGCACCTGTGCGAAGTAGTCGGTGACCGCCTGCGTCTCGACCATGCCGAGCCCCTCCCCCGTCGTGGCGTCCCTGCTGTTGGCACCCTATCCAGCGGTCCGGACGGGCGGGCGCGAACTCAGATCGAGGCCGGACCGTGCACCTGGTCCGGCGGTCCACGACACAGCTCGGCCGTCAGGCCCGTCTGCGATCATCGAGCGATCATCGACCGCTGCCCGGGAGGCCCTGTGGGACTGTTCGATCGCGCCCAGGGGCGCGAGATGCCGGAGACGGAGGGGGCACCCGACCCGTCGGCGGCGGCCGGCGAGAGCACCCCCGTCTTCGCGGTCCTCGACGTGGAGACCACGGGCCTGTCCCCCGCCGCGGAGCGGATCATCGAGCTCGCGATCGTCCGCGCCGATGCTCAGGGCCGGGCGATCGACCAGTGGGTCACGCGTCTGGATCCGGGCCGGAGCGTGGGCGCGACGCATGTGCACGGCCTGCGCGATGCCGATGTCGCCGGGGCGCCCACCTTCGCGGAGCTGGCCGTGACCATCGGCTCCGTGCTGCAGGGGATGGTGGTGGTCGCGCACAACGCGGAGTTCGACCTGGCCTTCCTGCGCGCGGAGTTCGCACGCGTCGAGCTGCCGATGCCGCAGTGCACCACCTACTGCACCCTGCAGGGCAGCACCCTCTATCTCCCGCACCTGCCACGGCGCCGGCTCGGGGACTGCTGCGCGGCCCTCGGGATCCCGCTCGAGCATGCGCATTCGGCGCTCGGTGATGCCCGCGCCACCGCCGGACTGCTTCAGCGGTACCTCGCGCTGGACGCGCAGACCGGGTACGACGCCCCGCTCACCGCGACGCGGGCGCGGCCGACGCCCGCCGCGATCTCGGAACCTGATCTCGGTCGGAGAACGCCCTCGGGTGATGGGGCGTTCTCCGACCGAACCCCTCGATCCGGCGACGCCGAGCCCGCGCCACGTGCTGCCGGCGAGGAGGTCTCCCCCGCGGCCCCGATGCCGCATCCGCCGGTCCCGGCGGGGCTGGTGATCACCGAGGAGTTCCGGGCGGCGCTGGACCATCTGCACGCCGGGCACCACCTGTTCCTCACCGGCAAGGCCGGCACCGGCAAGTCCACGCTCATCCGCCATTACCTGGAGACCACCGAGCGGCGCACCCTCACCGTCGCTCCCACCGGCATCGCCGCGCTCAACGTCGACGGGTACACGATCCACCGCCTGTTCTCCTTCCCGATCGGGGTCAGCGAGGAGATGGTGCGCGGCGGCGGTTACTACCCCGGTCGTTTCGCCACCGCGCTCAAGGAGCTCGACACCCTGATCATCGACGAGGCGTCGATGGTGCGGGCGGACCTCTTCGATGCGCTGACGGCCGCGCTCGAGCGATTCGGTCCGGAACCCGGAGCCCCCTTCGGCGGGGTGCAGCTGGTGCTGGTGGGCGACCTGTACCAGCTGCCGCCCGTGGTCACCGACGCGGAGTCGGCGTGGATCGAGGAGCGTTTCGGCACACCGTTCTTCTTCTCCGCCCGTTCCTTCGACGCGGCCACCTTCCCCGTGGTGGAGCTCGGCACCGTCTTCCGCCAGCAGGGCGATGACCGCCTGGTGGACCTGCTGAACGCGGTGCGGGAGGGCGCCCTGCTCGAGGAGGCGCGGGCGGAGCTGAACGCGCGCACCGCCGCGGACTTCGAGCCCCCGCTCGAGGAGTTCTGGCTGACCCTGGCGACCACGAACCGGATCGTCGGCGCCCGCAACCGCACGATGCTCGAGCGCCTCCCCGAGGCCCCGCAGACCTTCCCCGCACAGATCACCGGGCAGACCGACGGCTTCGAGCACCCCACCGAGGAGCGGCTCCAGCTCGCCGTGGGCGCCCAGGTCATGCTGCTGACCAACGATCCCTCACAGCGCTGGGTCAACGGCACCCTGGGCCGGGTGACGGGGATCGGGGCCGACGCCGACGGGCCCGTGGTCACCGTCCAGCTGCGCGGCGGAGAGAGCGTGTCGGTGCGCCCCCACACCTGGGACATCACCCGGCCCAGCGTGCAGGGCGGGGCGCTGGTCCACGAGGTGATCGGGACCTTCACCCAGCTGCCGATGAAGCTGGCCTGGGCGATCACCATCCACAAGTCCCAGGGGCAGACCCTGGACCGGGTGGTCGTGGACCTCACCGGCGGCACCTTCGCCAACGGGCAGCTGTACGTAGCGCTCTCGCGCTGCACGAGCCTCGAGGGGCTGGTGCTGAGGCGCGAGGTGCTCCCCCGGGACCTCAAGACGGACCGACGGGTGCGGCGCTACCTGCAGGCCGGGGCCACCACGCCCACCGCGCTCGGCGAGGCGTACCTCGCGGTGCTCTCCGTGGGCACGAGCGGCGATCGGTGGCGTCCGCGCCCGATCGAGATCGCCGTGGTGACCGACGAGGGGGACGCCGCGACCACGGTCGTCAACCCCACCTCGGACCTGTTCAGCGCAGCCACGGACTACGGGCTCACCGCGCGGGACGTGCAGCTCGCGCCGGTGCTGGCGGAGGCCTGGCCGGCGCTCGGCTCGCTGCTGGCCGGGCGGGTGCCGGTGGGCCGGGGCGTGGATCAGGACCTGGCGCTGATCGACTTCGAGCTCAAACGCAACGGGATCGTGCAGGAGGTCCCGCTGGGGCTCGAGCTGCCGCGGGACCTGCTGACCCACGGGGAGCTGGAGCGGCTGCAGGCGCCGACGGCGCTCGCGCGGGCCCGGGCACTGCGTGAGGCGCGGGCGCGGCTGCACGCCGAGGGCACCGCCCTGCCCGGCGCCGGGACGGCCTTTCCCCAGCGGGTGCCCGGGACCGGCTACCTCCTGGCCCGCACCACGGGCACGAGCGGGACCACGGAGCCGACGGGTTTCGTCGTCGGCGGCAACCTCTCCGCGGAGGACGACCCCGCCGCCGTGCTCGCCGAGCACCTGCGCACCGCCTGGTCCCGGGTGCCGCGACCGGAGGCCGCGGTGCTCGAGCGGCTGCGCGCCGCGGAGGAGCACTACGGCGTGCGCGTGCTGCCCGAGGACGTCGCGGCCGACGCCCCCGTGGACCTCGCCGCGGTGCTCGTGCCCGGGGCGCGGATCTGCTTCACCGGGACGGTGGACTCCCCGCGCTTCGGGGCGCTGGAGAAGGAGGACCTCCACCGCCTCGCCGCGCGGTGCGGCCTGGAGCCCGTCCCGACGCTCACCAAGACCCGGACCGACGTGCTGGTGGTGGCCGAGGCCGGCTCCCAGTCGCGCAAGGCGAAGGACGCCGCGCGGTGGGAGAAGCCGGTGATCGTGGCGGAGGAATTCCTGGAGTGGGCGGGGTGAAGTGACGATCTCGGCGCGTACGCCGGATACCCCACGGACCCGGCACCGTGGGCGACCATCTCCCCGTCGGGCGCGCGGTCCAGGCGGCAGGCAGCCAGCGTTCCTGCCTCAGTCGAACGGCCGCGGCCAGGGGTTCGTGCGCGGGATCAGGGCGCCCACCTCGTCGAGATGCGCGGCCAGGGCGCTCAGCAGCTCATCGCGCACCGTCGGGAGCTCAGAGGCCAGATCGCGCCGCTCCCCGATATCCGTCTCCAGGTCGTAGAGCTCGGCGCTCTCGTCCTCGAAGAAGCGGATCAGCTTGTACCGCCCCTGACGGACGGCGGCCGAGGGCCGGCCGCCCTGATTCGAGTAGTGGGGGTAGTGCCAGAACACCGGGCCCCGGTCGTCGAGCGGATCTGTCTGCGCCAGCCACGGCCGCAGGGAGACGCCGTCGACATGCTGCACGGGGACCAGGGGCAGGCCCACGAGGTCCAGCAGCGTCGGGTACAGGTCAGGGCCGTTCGCGACCACTCGAGCCGTCGTGCCGGGGGTGGTGACCCCCGGGGCCCGGAGGATCAGCGGCACCCGGACGCCGCCCTCCTCGGTCCACCCCTTCCCCTCGGCCAGCGGCGCGCAGGATGTCGGTGACCCCTCCGCCGTGGACAGTCCGCCGTTGTCCGAGGTGAAGACCACGATCGTGTCCTCGGCCAGTCCCTGCTCCCGGAGCTCGTCGAGCACCCGTCCGACGTTGGTGTCGAGGTTCTCGACCATGGCGGCATAGGCGGGATCGGACTGGACGGTGCGGCGGATGACGCGCTGGTGCTCCTGTCCCCACATCGGCTTGCGCTCCCCCACCTCGAAGGGATCCACCCGGTCGAGTCCCAGTGCCTGCGCCTTGCGACGGTATTTCGCGACCAGCTCCTCCGGCGCCTGGATCGGAGCGTGCACCGCGTACTGCGCGAGATGCAGGAAGAACGGACGCTCCCCGTCGTGCTCGCGGATCAGCGCGAGGACATGATCGGTCAGCGCATCGGTGAGATAGGTGCCAGGGTCGGACTCCGGCAGGTCCTCGATCCCCCAGGGTGCGAAGTACGTGTTCGGCGAGCCGCGGTGCCCTCCCCCGATGTTCACGTCGAAGCCGTGCGCGAGCGGTCCGCTCGTCCCGGCGCCGAGATGCCATTTGCCCACGTGCCAGGTGGTGTAGCCGCCATCGCGCAGCGCCCGGGGCAGCGTGTACTCGTTCCGGGGAAGGTCATGGTGATAGGGGACGTCCGACAGCGCGGCGACACCGCTGCCCCCGATCCACTGGGTGATCCCGACGCGCGCCGGGACCTTGCCCGTCATCAGCGCCGCTCGCGACGGTGAGCACACGGGCGAGGCGGCGTAGGCCTCGGTGAACGAGCACGACGCGCGGGCCAGGGCATCCAGGCGCGGCGTCTCGTAGAAGGTCGAGCCGTAACAGCCCAGGTCCGACCACCCGAGGTCGTCGATGTGGAGGAGGAGGATGTTGGGACGACGGGTGCTGCCGGCCTCACGGGTCTCGCTGGGCATCTGCGCTGTCGAGGTCACGTCCCTGCTCCTTCGATGGTCCGTGCCCAGGGTACGGGTCCGCCGTCGGCCCAGGAGGTGCAACGGTCAGCGCGACGCCGAGCCGTCGCTGCGACCCGGCTCCACCCGCGCTCAGCCCTGATACCCCGGAATCACCACCGTCTTGATCGCCAGCGGATCAGTCTTCGCCGCCAGCAGCGCCTCCTCCACGCCCTCAAGCCCGTAGCGACCGGTGATCAGCGCATCCACCTCCACCTTCCCGGAGCTGATCAGCGCGATCGCCGCGGGCCAGGTGTTCACGTAACGGAAGGTGCCCGTCAGGGTGATCTCGCGGTGCTGCATGAGCGCGATGGGCAGCTCGAGGCGCTTGCCGCCCATCCCCACCAGCACGGCGATCCCGCCGGGGCGGAGGGTGGGGATTGCGGCGTCGATCGCGCGGGCGTTGCCGGAGGCGTCGATGTAGCAGTCGAAGTGCTCCTCGAACGGCGCGAAGTCGGTGGCGGCGGGATCGATCGCACGGGTGGCGCCGTGCTCGGCGGCGAAGCGCCGACGGTTCTCCACCGGGTCGCTGATGACGATCTCCGTGGCGCCGTAGGCCCGGGCCACCTGGGCGTTCAGCACCCCGATCGGCCCCGCCCCGGTGATCAGAACCCGCGACCCCTCGGTGATCCCGGCCTTGCGCACGGCATGGAGGGCCACCGAGACCGGCTCCGCCATCGCGGCCTGCTCGAAGGTCATGGACTCCGGGATCTCGTGGGCGAAGTCGTCGTCGATGAGCTCGTACTCGGCGAAGGAGCCGTCCACGGGCCAGGCGCCGTAGAAGTCCACGCTGCGGCACAGGTGATAGGTGCCCTGCTTGCAGTACTCGCAGCGGCGGCAGACCGTCTGCGGTTCGACGGCGACGCGGGTGCCGATCCGTGCGGGGTCGACGTCGGCCCCGCCGGCGACGACGACGCCGGAGGACTCGTGCCCGAGGATGACGGGCCCGTGCACCTCGATGTCACCGATGGCGCCGGTCTCGTAGAAATGCGTGTCGGAGCCGCACACGCCGACGGCCTCGACCTTCACGAGCACCTGGTGACGGCCCAGCGCCGGGACGGGCACGTCCTGCAGCGCGATGACGCCGGGCTCGGTGAGGACGCTCGCGGTCATGTGGGTGGGGGCGGTGGTCACGGCGGGTTCTCCTTCGCGGTGGTGTCCGGGGATCTCGAGGGGCGCGGCGTTCATCCCTTCACCGTCCCGGCGGTCAGCCCGCCCACGATCCAGCGCAGGGAGAAGATCGCGAAGAGGATGCCGGGGATGATCGAGACGATCGTGGCCGCCGCCATCGGCCCCCATTCGATGGACTGGTAGCCGATGTACTGCTGCAGGCCGGTGGTGACGGTCTGGGTGTTCTTCCCGGCCAGGACCAGCGGGATCATGTAGTTGTTCCAGGCCCAGATGAACGAGAGCATCAGGCTCGCGGCGAGGCCGGGGGCGATGAGGCGGAAGAGCACGTGCCGGAAGGCGGTCCAGCGGGTGCCGCCGTCCATCGCGACGGCCTCTTCGAGCGATCCGGGGAGGTCCTCGATGAAGGAGCGGAGCATCCACACCAGCATCGGCAGGGTGACGATCTGGTACGCGAGAATCAGGCCCACGTAGTTGTCCGCCAGGCCGGTGCGCTGGAAGACGAGGTAGAGCGGCAGGATGATCAGCAGCTCCGGGGCGAAGCGCAGGGAGAGGATGCCGAAGCCGATGTCCTCCCGCCCGCGGAACCTAAAGCGTGCCAAGGCGTAGGCCGTGGGCAGTCCGATGACCAGGGTCAGCGCGAGCGACCCGGCGGTGACGATGATCGAGTTGAGGAAGGGCTGGAGGAACTGGGGCCCGCTGAGCACCGTCGCGTAGTTCTCCAGCGTGGGCGTGAAGAAGAACAGCGGCGGGTTGGCGACCACCTGCGCGGGGGTCTTCAGGGACATCATCAGGATCCACACGATCGGCGCGAGGGCGAACACGGTCCACGCGGAGAGGGCGGTGATCGCGAGCGCGTGGCCGATCCGTCGGCGCCGACGGCGGCGGGTGCTGGTGCGCGGGACGAGGGCGGTGGGGCGCGGGGCGGCGTGGGTCATGCCGACATCTCCTTGCGTCGAGCCTTCAGCAGGAAGTACGAGATCAGATAGCACAGCAGCCACAGCACGACGAGGATCGCCATGGCGGCGCCGAAGTTCATGTTCCGGATGCCCTCGAGATAGGCGAGGACATGCAGGTTGGTGGTCGCGTCGACGGGACCGCCCTTGGTGGTGGTGTAGATGACGTCGAACATCTTCAGCGAGTCGATGCCGCGGAAGGCGATGACCACCACCAGCACCGGCATCACCATCGGCAGGGTGATCGAGAAGAAGCTGCGGAAGGGTCCGGCGCCGTCGACGCCGGAGGCCTCTCGCAGCTCGAGCGGGATGCTGCGCAGCGCGGCCTGCATGAGGAGCACGACGAAGGGCGTGTACAGCCAGACGTCCACCAGGATCACGGTCGCCAGCGCCGTGTCCGGTCCGTTGAACCACAGGAAGCCGCGGCCGATGGTGCTCTCCAGCAGCCAGTTCGCCACGCCGTTCTCCGTCAGCATCACCTTCCACATGAGGGCGGCGATGACCGGCGGCAGCAGCAGCGGCAGCACGATGAGGATCCGGAAGAAGGATCCGTAGGGGCCGTGGTTGAGCAGGTAGGCGAGGCCGGTCCCGATCAGCACCTCGATGACGACGGCGGTGACCGCGTAGGTGAGGGTGACGCCGATGGCGTGCAGGCCGTCACCGGTGGTGAAGAGGTCGATGTAGTTGTCCAGGCCGGCGAAGACCGGGTCCCCCTCGGTGAGGCGGTAGGAGGTGAAGGACCACCACACGCCGGTGAGGAAGGGGTAGAGGATCGCGATGAGGACGGCGATCCCCGGCAGGGCGAGGAGGTAGGGAAGTGCCTTGTTGTGCTTCATGGGTTCCTCATTCCTCGATGATCGCGTCGATCTTCTCGGCGGCCTCGTCCATGGCCTCCTGAGGGCTCTGCTGCCCCAGCACCGCCGACTGGATCCGGATGGTCCAGGCGTCGCCGATCTCCGGGAAGCGGGAGGCGGGGGTGTAGGCCCAGCTCGCGTACTCGGCGAGGATCTCCTGCCAGACCTCGTTGTAGTCGCCCCACTCGGCGGTGGCCTCGGCCATCTCGGGACCCTCGGCGACGGAGATCCGGGTGGGGTTCATGTTGCCGCCGGCGATGGCTGCGGTGAGGAACTCCTTGGAAGTGGCCCACTGGATGAACTGCCAGGCGGCGTCCTTGTGCCGGGAGGCGCCGTTCATGCCCAGCGACCACACCCACATGCTCGATCCGCGGCCGGCCGGCCCGCGCGGCGGCAGCGCGTAGCCCACCTTCCCGGCGATGGGGCTCTTCTCGAAGTCCGGCGCCATGTGGTCGGCGTCGATGTAGAAGGCAGCGTTGCCGGCGATGAAGTCCTGCTGCGCCTCGTACCAGGTGTAGGTGCTGGCCGAGATCGGGGCGTACTGCATGAGCTGGACCCACTGCTCGACGGCGGCGACGGACTCCGGGGAGTTCACCGCCGCCCTTCCGTCGACGATGTCAGTGGCACCGTGGGCGAGGAAGAAGGTGCTGAAGGGGTTCAGCGTGGGGTAGGTCTTGTCGCCGCGGGAGACGAAGCCGTTGATCTCGGTGCCGTCGACGACGGTGCCGTGCAGCTGCCCGGCCGCCTCGATGAGCTCCTCGATGGTCTCCGGCACCGCGATGCCGGCCTCCTCGAGGATGTCCTGGCGGTAGAAGAGCGCATAACCCTCCTCGTTGGCGGGGATCGCCCACAGCCCTCCCTGCCCGGCGCCCGCGTACTCGGTCTGGTCCCAGCGCAGCGATTCGATGAGTGCGGGATAGAAGTCCTCGAAATCCCAGTCCGGGGAGGTCTTGGTGGGGTCCTCCACCCAGGGCAGCAGGTCCTCGATCCACCCGGCGCCGGCGTACTGGAAGTTCATGGGCTGCGAGGACATGAAGGCGTCGTAGCTGCCGGCCCCGGACTGCAGCTCGGTGAGGAGCTTGACCATGTAGTCGGTCTCGCTGAGGGTCTCGAGGCTGACGGTGATGCCGGTGAGCTCCTCGAACTCCTCGAGGTGCTCGGCAACGGCGATGGAGACGGGGTGCTCGCTCATGAGCAGGCTCAGGCTCTCGCCGGAGAAGTTCGACCAGTCGAAGGCGTCGACGGTCTGGGGCGGGGGGATCTCGGAGCTGCTGCTGCAGCCGGCGGCCAGCGCCGTCATGGCCGCGACCCCCGCGGCCACGGCGTGCCGCCGCGACAGAGCAATTCTTCCGGTGGGCATGTGTGTCCTCCTTTGGACAACGCGCGGCGGGCGGGACGACGCCGCTCGGTGACGTGCTCACGGTCTGCATGAGAGGCTAACCACATGAGCGCACCCCATGGAACTAGTGCACATATGAGCACGCCGATGGATCTGCAGAGCCAGGTGCTGCACGCCTACGTCGCCGTCCAGCACCTGGGCGAGGGGCGCCCCATCCTCGAGATCGCCGAGGAGGTGTCCCTCTCACGCTTCGCCGTCTCACGGATGATCAAGCGGGCCCGCGAGCTGGGGCTGGTGGAGGTGCGGGCCGCACTCACCAACCCCTTGGACATCTCGCTGTCCACGCAGCTCGCCGCGCAGTTCTCGCTGCGCTCCGCACTGGTGGTCGCGGTGCCGGGAACGACGGAGGAGGACGTGCGGCAGGCGATCGCGGCCGTCACGGCCACCTTCCTCGAGGACACCGTGGCCGACGGCGACATCATCGGCGTCACCCCCGGCCGCACCCTCGTGGAAGCCTCGCGCCGGGTGGAGTCGCTGCCGATGGCCGACGTCGTCCAGCTGACCGGTGTGGGCACCTCACGGCTCGAGGACGGCGTGGAGGCGGTGCTGCGGCTGGGCCGCGCCGCGGGCGGGGAGACCTATCCGCTCTACGCCCCGATCCTCGCCGACGAGCAGTCCGCCCGCACGCTCCTCGCCCACCCCTCCCTCCGGCGGACCGTGCAGCGGTTCCGCCGGATCTCGCAGGCTTACCTCACGATCGGCGGCTGGCCGGACGCCTCCCTGTTGGCCCGGCAGGTGGCCGACTACGGGGACCTCCACCTCGTCGAGGAGACCGTCGCCGAGATCGGCGCGACCCTGCTGGACGCCGACGGCGGCGTGGTCGAGGCGCTGGGCGAGCGGCTGATCGGGATCTCGCCGGCCGAGCTGGAGGCGGTGCCACAGCGGATCGCGCTGGGCGGCGGGGCGGGGAAGCATGATGCGGTGCTGGCCGTGCTGCGGTCCGGGCTGGCGGATGTGGTGATCACGGATGTGGACTCGGCGCGGTATGCGTTGGGGAAGGATGGGGCGGCGGGGTGAGACCTGCTCGGTCGCTCCGGCCCACCTACCCAGAACGACCTGGGGAGATGGTCGGCAGCCCGGTGCTAGGTTGGCATCGTGACCGACGAACCGCTCATCGAGACCCTGCGAGCGTTCATGGCCGAGCGCGACTGGCAGCAGTTCCACACGCCGGAGAACCTCGCGAAGTCGATCAGCATCGAGGCCGGCGAGCTGCTCGAGTGCTACCAGTGGAACAGCCAGGCCGACGTCGACGAGGTCGCCGGCGAGCTCGCCGACGTCCTCACCTACGCACTGCTCCTCGCTGACCGGCTGGGCCTGGACCCCGAGCAGATCGTGCGGGCGAAGCTCGAGCGGACGGGCCAGAAGTACCCGGTGGAGAAAGCCAGAGGTCGGAGCACGAAGTATGACCGGCTTTGAGATCGAGGAGCTGGAGTTCACGGCCGACGCCGTCTCCGATGCTCGTGAGCGCATCCCCCGGTTCGACAACTGGCCGGTGGTCTATCTGCTCGAGGACGGCCGCGACATCTATGTGGGCGAGACCGGCAACGTCGAACGACGGATGCGCCAGCACCTGAAGTCCGCGAAGAAGCAGCACCTGCGCGAGGTCAGGGTCGTCTTCGACGACCGGTTCAACGGCTCCGCCTGCCTCGACCTGGAGTCCTTCCTCATCCGCCTGCTGAGCGGCGACGGCCGCTACGAGGTGCTCAACCTCAACGAGGGCATCACGAACCAGGACTACTACCAGCGCAGCGAGTACACCGAGACGTTCAAGGAGGTCTTCGAGGAGCTCCGCGTCCGCGGGTACTTCCATCGCTCGATCCCGCAGATCGAGAACACGGACCTCTTCAAGCTCTCGCCGTACAAGGCGCTGAACCACGAGCAGGGTGCCGCCGTGCTGGACATCATGGAGGGCCTGGTCGAGGACCTGCCCCGCACCGACCGGACCCTCGCGGTGATCCAGGGAGACCCCGGCACCGGCAAGACCATCGTCGGCATCCACCTCATGAAGCTCCTGCGTGACCTCGCCGACTTCGACCCGACGGATGAGATCGAAGGGGATTCGATGTTCTCCGACCTCTTCGTCGAGGGCAATCGTGAGCGCTTCCAGGACCTGCGCATCGGCCTGGTGGTCCCCCAGAAGTCGCTGCGCATCTCGATCGGCAAGGTCTTCAAGAAGGTCCCCGCCCTGCGCGACGCCAGCGTGCTCACCCCGTACGAGGCGGCAGAGACCGACGGACAGTTCGACGTGCTGATCGTCGACGAGGCGCATCGCCTGACACAGCGCGCCTCGCAGTCCCATGGCACGCTGACGGCGCGCTTCGCCAGGATCACGAACGATCTGTTCGGCACCGACGACGACTCGCTGAACCAGCTCGACTGGATCCGCTCGAAGGCCCGCCACACGATCCTCCTGCTGGACACCGCCCAGAGCGTGCGGCCCGCCGACATCGAACCCGAGGTGTTCGAGCGGGTCGTCGCCGAGGCCAGGACGTCGCGCCGGTGGTACCCGCTCGATACGCAGATGCGCGTCAAGGGCGGCAAGGAGTACCTCGACTTCGCACGGGCGATGATCTCCGATCAGCCGCCCTCCTCGCCTCCGGACCTCCGTGACTACGAGGTCGAGCTGTTCGACGATCTCGGAGCCATGCATGAACGCATCCGCGAACGCGATGCCGAGCACGGCCTGGCCCGCCTCGTCGCCGGCTACGCCTGGCCGTGGCGCAGCAGGAAGAAGTCCGGCGAGCACGACATCGTTCTCGACGGCGTGAGCCTGGACTGGAACCGGACCGACGTCGACTGGATCGCCTCGAAGACATCGCTCGAGGAGGTCGGGTCGATCCACACCGTGCAGGGCTACGACCTCAACTACGCCGGTGTGATCATCGGAGCGGACCTGTACGTCGACCCGGAGACCGGTCACCTCGCCGCCGACCGGGACAGCTACTTCGACAAGAAGGGCAAGCAGAACAACCGGATGCGCGGGCGGGACACGACCGACGAGGATCTCCTGCAGTACATCACCAACATCTACCGGGTGCTGCTGACCCGTGGGATGCGGGGGACGTATCTGTATGTGGTGGATCCGGCGCTCCGGGAGCGGTTCCGTCGCGTGCTGAGAACTCGGCGCGCGAACGACTGAGCCGATCGCTCGGGCCGAAGGGATGACGCGCGATGACGGCGAGTCTCTCGCGGGAAGCGTCCTGGGAGAACTTTCCGATCCGCATCGGACGATGGAAGTCTCTCAGCGCCCGCTCCCCCACTCCAGGATCGTCACCGCATGGGCGGGGACGGTCACCTCGCCACCACGCAGCGTCGCCGAGCCCTCCCGGATGCTCACCGCCTCGGGCGCGTCGACGGTGTTCGCAGCGAACAGGTCCTGTGCCTCCGCCCCGAGGGTCCGCACGGTGACCGCTCCCTCGACCGTCTCCCCCTCCACGACGAGGACGGTGCGCACGTCCTGATCCGCGGAGCGATTGATGATCGCCGCGTAGCGGCGCGATCCGTCGGCCGAGGCGGAGGCGCTGACATCCAGCACCGGGACGGCGACGGGCGAGCTCGTGCACTGCGCCTCACCGCCCCAGCCCTGCTCCCGCCGCACGGGCTGGGTGATGGAGGGGCTGAGAGCGCGCACGGGCAGCGGGCGGGTGCCGAAGTGGTTGAGGTAGAGGTCCCAGACGTGGAAGGTGGCCGAGCGCACCAGGCCGTCCTCGCGCACAGCCAGCAGCCCGTTGGCGTTGACGAGGTTGACGGTGTTCGCCATGGTCACGGGCACGTCGCGGGTGGCGGTGCGGTGGATGGCGTGGAACACCCCGGAGTAGAACAGCGCGTCGGCGAGGGTGCGCGGTGAGTAGCGGTTGACCCGCCAGCCGTTCTCTCCTGCGGTGCCGGGCGGATCGGCGGGTCCGGTGGTGTCCCGCGGGGCGGTGCCGCCGTCGGCCCCGGGGAGCGGAGCGCCCCAGGTGCGCGGCTCGTAGTGGCGCATGTTCCACTCGTCCAGCGCGATCTCCACCGGACTCGTGATGCCGTGACGGTCCGCGGCGGCGGCGAGCGTCCGCGAGAAGTCCTGCAGCACGTGCTCGAAGTGGACCGCCTGGGAGACGATGGCATCGAACTCCTCGCGGGAGGGATCCACGAGATGGAATCCCGCCCCGTAGGCGTGGACGGAGAACCACCGGGCCACCTCGCCGAGCTCCCGCACGACCACCTCGGTCCAGCGGTCGTCGTCGAGCCCCACGGCGACGAACTCGATCGACGGGTCCACCGCCCGCAGGAAGCGGGCATGCTCGCGAGCGTCCTCGGCGTAGCGCTCGACGCTGCGATGCCCCATCTGCCAGGGGCCCCAGACCTCGTTGCCGAGGCCCCAGATCGGGACCGGGCGGGCCGGGTCGATGCCGTCGGCCGCACGCCGCCGGGTCAGCTCCGTGTCCCCGGGGCTGTTGCAGTACTCGGCCCAGCGCACGGCGTCATCGACGCTGCGGCACGAGTGGGCGAGATAGGGCGTGGCGCCGGTCGCCTCGCACCAGGCCAGGAACTCCGGGGTGCCGAAGCGGTTGGACTCCTCGCTCCCCCACGCCAGCTCGAGCCGGCGAGGGCGATCATCGCGAGGTCCCGTGCCGTCCTGCCACCAGTACGCGGAGGTGAAGTTCCCGCCGGGCCAGCGCACCACCGGCATGCCCAGCTCCCGGCAGGCGTCGATGACGTCCTGGCGGCATCCGGCCAGAGGGCCGTCGCCGGCCACCGACAGCGGCGAGCCTTCGTCGAAGACTCCGCCCTCGATGTTGTGGAAGAACGCCGATTCGAGGAAGTGACCGTAGACCATCGGGTCGATGGCCCGGTCCGAGGCCGCGGCGGTGGAGTCGTCGGTGATGTCGATGCGAGCGTGGAGAGTCATGATGTCCTTTCGGGAGGATTGAGGGTCAGCCCTTGATGCCGCTGGTCGAGACGCCCTCGATGATCCAGCGCTGGGCGGCGACGTACAGGGCCAGGACGGGGACGCTGGCGATGACCGCTCCGGCCATCATCACGTCGTAGCGGGTGGTGTTCTCCGCCTGCAGCAGCCGCAGACCGGAGGGCAGCGTCTGCATATCGCCGCTGAACAGCACGTACACGGGCCAGAGATAGTCGTTCCAGCTGGAAAGGAACGAGAGCACCACCAGGGTGGCGATGGCCGGACGGGCCAGAGGCAGCATGATCCGCGCGAAGGTGGACCACTGGGTGCAGCCGTCCACGATCGCGGCCTCCTCGAGCTCCCGCGGTATCCCGGCGAAGAACTGCCGCAGGAAGAACACGCCGAACGCACCGGCGGCCCCCGGGATGATGAGTGCCGCGTAGGAGTTCAGCCAGCCCAGCGAGTTCACGATGAGGAAGTGCGGGATGAGCATCACCACGGCTGGCACGAACATGGTCGCGAGGATGGCGCCCATCATCAGCCGTCTCCCGCGGAACTCCATGCGCGCCAGGGCATAGGCGGCCAGGACGGCCAGCGTGACGGTCAGGGCGGAATGCGCGACCGCGACCAGGAGGCTGTTGCCCACCCAGCGCAGGACGGGAACCGAGTCGTCGCCCAGGATCTGCCGGAACGCACCGAGAGTCGGCTCCTGCGGCCAGATCCGGAAGTCCGGGGAGACCGATTCGGCCGGGGTCTTGAAGGCGGTGGAGAGCATGTACAGCAGCGGCATGGCGAACACGGCGGTCAGCGCGATGATCAGGACCCACAGGGCGATGCGCCGGGGCTGCAGGGGGCGACGACGAGTCGGAAGGACGGCGCTCATGGTCTACACCTTTCCCACGAAGCGGAAGAGCTGGTTGACCAGCAGGCTCGCGAGGATCAGGCAGAGGGCCAGGGCCATGCTCATGGCGCTGGCCATCCCGATGTCGTAGGACTGCATGCCGGTCTGGGCGATGTAGCCGATCGCGGTGCGCGTCGCGCCGCCCGGCTGCTCGTTCGTGATCAGCGCCGATTGCCCGTACATGTTGGCCGAGGCGATGATCGTGATGACGACGACGAACTGCAGCACGCGGTGCATGTGCGGGATCGTCACCGTCCACAGCCGGCGCCACGCTCCGGCGCCGTCGACGCGGGCCGCCTCGTACAGCTCCGCGGGCACCTCCTGCAGGGCGGCCAGGTAGATGACGGCGTTGAAGCCGACGGTCCACCACACGGTCACTCCCACCAGGGACACCCAGGCGGCCGGCAGCGAGGTGGTCCACGCGATCGAGTCCGGCAGACCGAGAGCTCCCAGCAGGTGATTCACGGGGCCCACCTGCGCGTCGAGCAGGAAGTGCCAGAGCACGCCCACCACGGCCACGCCCAGGACGTAGGGGGCGAAGTAGAGGGCCCGGAACACCGTGCGGCCCCGGAAGCGGAGGTTCAGCAGCAGAGCGAGCGCGAAGGGGATCGTCACCAGCAGGGGCACGGACAGGACGGTGAAGATCGCCGTCACACGCATGCCCCGCCAGAACTCCTCGGACAGCACGCCCTCACCGCTGAGCAGCGACGCGTAGTTCGCCCAGCCCACGAACCCGCCGCTGTCGAAGCCCAGGATCCATTGGCGGGTGCTGGACCACGCGAGCACGAGGATCGGTGCGAGGACGAACACCGTGAACAGGATCAGGAAGGGACCGAGGAACAGGTAGGGCGTCACGGGGCTTCCCGAGCGGAGGTGCCGGCGCGCACCCCCGGCGGCCACGGGGGAATCGCGGCGGGGTGGACTGAGACTCGGAGCGGCGCTGCTCATCGATTCTCTCCTCTCGGCGGTCTCCCGCCTGGTCGTGGGGGCCCGCACGGGCGCTCGCATCAGAAGTCGTAGAGTTCGCGGTTGCGGTCGAGCATCTCCTGGGCGGTGGTGACCGCGGAGGCGAGAGCCGCCTCGGGCTCCTCCTCACCGAGCACCGCGCGGCTCACGGCCCGCTGGTAGCTGTCCGCTGCGATCTCGCGGGAGCCGGGCACCTGCTGGAGGAAGAGGTAGCTGTCGAGCACATCGTCGGTGGCGAGTGCTGCTTGGCGCCCGTCCGTGAAGGCCTCGTCCTCTCGGGCGGAAGCCCGCGCGGGGATGTTCCCCGAGCCCGCCCAGGTCGCGGAGTTCTCGCTCATCCAGGAGATGAACATCCGTGCGGCTTGGCCGCGGTCCTCGTCGGCGTCGGCCTGCTTGGTGAGGGCGAAGTGATGAGAATTGGCGAACACTCCGGGCTCGTCGCCGATCGTCGGGAAGGGGCCGATCCCGTACTCCATGTCCTCGGCGGTGTCCGCGATGTCGTTGATCAGCCACAGCAGCTCGTGGATCATCGCCGAGGAGCCGTTCTTGAAGGCGGTCGCGAGGTCGGTGGCATCGGAGGGGCTGACACCGTCGCTGACCAGGTCGCACATCCAGGTCAGCGCCTTCACGCCGGCCTCGTCGCCGAAGGTCACCGTGGCGCGGTCCTCCGAATAGAGCGTCCCACCGAACTGCCCCAGCAGACTCACGAAGATCTGCCAGTTGTCCGGGGAGATCCAGAACGGGTGATCCACTCCTGAGCTCCGCAGGGAGTCGGTCGCGGTCGCGAACTCCCCGGCCGTCACCGGGCCGCTCTCGAGGCCCGCGGAGGCCAGCATCGGCGCGCTCCAGTACTGGGCGAGAGTGAACATGTCCAGGGGGATGCCGTAGCGCCGGTCCTGGAAGACGCCACCCTGCCAGACCGCCGGCGTGAAGTCGGACTCGGTGAGGTCCAGCGATGCGGTGAGGTCATCCAGCGGGATGATCGTTCCGCGAGCGGCGAAGCTCGCGAGCTGGTCGAGGTGCAGCGCGGCGACGTCGGGCCCGCTGCCGGCATCGGTGGCGGTGACCACCTTGGAGTAGAGATCCGGCCACTCCAGGGACGACTGCTCGACGGTGATCGCAGGATTCGCCTCGGTGAAGTCGGCGACGAGCTGCTTCATGTACGGGCCGTCGCCGCCGGTGAAGCCGTTCCAGAAGGTGATCGTGACGTCGGGGCCGTCGTAGGTTCCGAAGAAGGGCGCCGCCGCCGGGGGCTCCTCGGAACCGCCGATGGACTGACCGCTCGAGCAGGCGGCCGCGGTCAGCGCCGTGCCGGCCGCTCCGGCACCGGCGAGCAGGTGCCGGCGATCGATGCCTCGTGCGTGTCGGGAATGCGTGGTCGGGGTCATGATCTGTTCCTCTCGAAGGAGCCGAGCGAGGTGTCGTAGTCCTTCCCACCGACCGGATACATCGATGTCATCCAGTGATAGAAGTTGTCTCCGCGCTCGCGCAGGCGGTGATACAGCAGGGTCAGGTGCGCGTCGCGCTCGGCGCGGCACTCGGGGAAGCCGTAGCGGTTGGTGAGCTCGTGCGGGTCGGCGACGAGGTCGTAGAACTCGTTGACGGATTCGGGATTCACGATGAGCTTGTAGCGGTCGGTGACGACCATCCGCTGCGGGTAGGGGAAGTGGTGGCCGTGGAACTCGGCGACGTAGTCGCGGCGCCACGGAGGGGTCCCTCCGCGCAGGATCGGCAGGAGGCTGGTGCCGTCGGGGGTGCGCTCGGGAGCGATTCCCGCGATCTCCCCGATGGTGGCGGTGAGGTCGATGAGATCGGCGAACTCCCTCCGGTGCTGCGCCGGGCCGCCGCCGGGCGGGCGCACCACACCGGGCACGCGATAGATGTCCTCGTACATCGCCGGCCCCTTGTCGTGCAGGCGGTGGGCACCGGTGAACTCGCCGTGATCGGCGCTGAAGAACACGGCTGCGTCGTCGTAGACGCCGAGCTCACGGGCCACCTCGACGATCCGACCGATCTCGTGATCGATCATCGTCACGTACCCCCAGTAGGCGGCGATCAGCTTCCGGCTGGTCTCCTCGTCGAGGGTGTCGAAGGTCCAATGGGCGGAGTAGTTCGCCTGCACCTGGGGCTTGCCGAGGAAGGTCTCCGCGATCGAGGCGGGCAGGTCGATCTCCGCCGGGTCGTACATGTCGAAGTACTCCGACGGCAGGTTGTAGGGAAGGTGGGGGCCGAAGAAGTGCGTGGCCAGGAAGAACGGGGTGCCGTCACGATGATGGGCCTCGGCGTACTCGCGCAGGCGGGCGATCGCCAGATCGCCGAGGAACCGTTCGAAGGTCGCCTCCACGCCCTGCTCGAGGCGCGCGGCGAGGAGGTTGCCGGGGCTGCCGTTGGGGAAGGTTCCGCGGATCTCGTCGCGCAGCCGGTACTCGGGAAGGCCCTGCTCGGCGAGCCACTCCTGGTAGGCGGGCAGGTCCACGGGGTTGTGCCAGCCGTGCATGTGCAGGGCGTCGAACCCGAAGTCCTCGGCGGTGCGATGCAGGCCCACGTGCCACTTCCCGGCGAGGCCCACGTTGTAGCCGCGCTCACGCAGGTCGCGGCTGAAGCTCCGGTGCTCCGGGGCGAGGTCCTCGATGTAGCCGACATTGCGCTCGTAGTTCGCCAGCAGCTGGTGGCGGAACGGGGACTGCCCCGTGAGCAGGCTCGCCCGCGCGGGGGTGCAGATGGCGGTGGGCGTGTAGAACCGGTCGAGGACGGTCCCGTCGGCGGCCAGCGAGTCCAACCACGGCGTCTGCACGACGGTGTTGCCGTAGCAGGGCAGGGTGTCGACCCGGTGCTGGTCGGTGAGGAAGAAGAACATGTTCGGGCTGGTCACGAGGTGAGTCGTCCTTTCAGGTCACGGGGGACGGTGCCGGAGTCGGAATCGGCCAGCGAGATGGTGGGGTCACGCAGCACCAGTGCGATGCCGCCGAGCGCCCCGTCGACCTGCCGTATGCGCCCGCTGTGCACGGCGATCCGCGCCGCGCGCTCCGGCATCAGA
This sequence comes from Brachybacterium sp. YJGR34, assembly GCF_003347015.1. Taxonomy (GTDB): domain Bacteria; phylum Actinomycetota; class Actinomycetes; order Actinomycetales; family Dermabacteraceae; genus Brachybacterium. The sequence continues at coordinate 122,905 of NZ_PNFB01000005.1, read as the reverse complement.
TTCGCGGCGAAGGCGGCGGCGAGCGGGTCGGTGAGGTGGTGCGCGAGGTCCAGCAGGTCGCCGCCGAGCACCACGCCCTCCACGTCCAGAGCGGTGCAGACATTGGCAAGGACCACGCCGATGCGATGGCCGGAATCCGCGACGATGCTGCGCCGTCGGGCGTCTCCGGCGTCGAGCGCGACGCGCAGCGCTCCGAGGTCCCGCTGCACGGTGGCCTCGAGGATCTTCTCCCGGGACACGTACGCCTCGAGGCAGCCGCGCTTCCCGCAGCGGCACGCGGGACCGGTGGGGTCCACCGTCATGTGCCCGAACTCCCCCGCGGCGCCGTGGAGGCCCTCGTAGATGGCTCCCCGGGAGATCAGTGCGCCGCCGACGCCGTCCATCAGGCGCAGATAGACGAAGCTCTCGAGCTCGCGGCCGGCGCCCCAGACCGCCTCCGCCAATCCGGCGAGCCGTGCGTTGTTGTCCGCTCTCACCTGGCGGGCCACGCGCGAGGTGAACGTCTCCACCAAGGAGCGGGCCACGGCCTCACGGTCGGTGATCCGGCCCGGGACGCCGAGACCGACGGCCAGGATCCGGCGTCCCTCCAGATCCAGCTCCTGGATGAGCTCCAGCGCTGCTCGGACCCGACGCGGCCAGGGGGTCTCGTGGTCGTACCCCGCGGAGGCGGTGCCTTCGACATGGTGCGCCTCGTCCATCGCCGTGACGGTCACGCGCCGGTGACCGAACTCGACGCCGAGGAGGACGGCGCCGGTCACGCTCAGGGCGAGGCGCTCCGGCGTGCGGCCGATACCGCGCCGGGAGGGCACCGCCCCGGCGCTCTCGACCCGTCCGTCGTCCCGCAGCCGCGAGGTCGCCGCCGAAACGGTGGCCCGCGACAGTCCCGTGCAGCGGACCAGCTCAGCACGCGTGGACGGGCCCTGCAGGCGCAGTGCCTGCAGGATCTCGTGCTCGGCTCCGCGGAGGGGCCTCGTCGTCCCGATCGTCATGCCGTCAGCATGCGCGGGTGTCTCCACCCCTGCAATGACATGCTGTTCTTTCTGTCAACTCGCCGACGAAATGCGTCCGAACGGCCGACCGTGGCACGGACGGTTCTTTCGCGACAAGGCGGGGCACCGCCGATCGTCGCATCGACCGCTTGCTCCCTTGCCCAAATAGATTTCATACTGCAATGATTAGATCGGCGACGCGGCCGCGCTCCCGTGCTGGGACAGCTCGACCGCCCCACCGCCCACACCTCACAGCAACGGGAGTACTCCGCATGGGACACCTGGTCCGCTTCAGCTCGCCCCGCACGGCCGAGGTCGTCGACGTCGAGGACGTCGAGCCCGGCCCGGGCGAGGTCCGCCTCCGCACGCTCCATTCCGGCATCTCGGCCGGCACCGAGCTCACGGCCTATCGCGGGACCAATCCCTATCTCAATCGCGCATGGGATCCGGAGAACCGCCTGTTCGTGGAGGGATCCACGAGCCAGGCGTACCCCCTCGACGCATGGGGGTACGAGGAGGTCGGTCGGATCGATGCGGTCGGCGAGGACGTCTCGGCCGACCTCGAGGGTCGCCTGGTCTGGGGCGCCTGGGGCCACCGCTCGTCCACCATCCAGCCGTCGGACTGGGCGTGCGACCGCCTGATGCCCGACGGCCTCGACGCCGTCAACGGGATCTTCGGGAAGATCGGCGCGATCGGGCTCAATGCCGTCCTCGACGCCGACATCCACGTCGGAGAGACCGTGGCGGTGTTCGGCGCCGGTGTCCCCGGGCAGATCGTCGCCCAGCTGGCCCGCCTCAACGGGGGCCGCGTGGTCGTCGTGGACCTCTCCGAGCACCGGCGCGAGGTCGCCCTCCGGCTCGGCGCCGCCGCGGCGCTCGATCCTCAGGCCGAGGACGTCGCCCTCCGCATCCGGGACCTGACCGGCGGGCGCGGCGCGGACGTGGTCATCGAGATGACCGGGAGCCATCAGGCGCTGCACGAGGCCGTGCGCTCTGTCGCCTACAGCTCGCGGGTGGTGGCCAGCGGCTTCTTCCAGGGCGGCGCGACGCCGCTGCGTCTGGGGGAGGAATTCCACCACAACCGTGTCTCGATCGTCGGATCGCAGATCTCCGGGGTCGCACCGTCGCTGCAGCACCGATGGGACGAGCTGAGGAAGTCCACCACGGTCCTCGACCTGGTGAACGAGGGTCGGCTGGACCTCGCATCGCTCATCACCCACACCTTCCCGGCCGCGCAGGCCCCTGCGGCGTTCGAGATGCTGGACTCCTCCCCCGGCGAGGCGCTCCAGGTGGTCCTGGACTACCGGGAGGAGCGATGAGCGCCGAGGAGGCGCCGGCGTCCCCCGACGGCCCGGGCTGGGGGATCCTGGCGACCGGAGGGATCGCGCAGCTGTTCACGAAGGACCTGCTCGCCCACGGCCACCGCGTCGTCGCCGTGGGGTCCCGCTCGGCCGAGGCCGCGGCCGCCTTCGCCGAGTCCTTCGGCCTGCCCCGCGCGCACGGCAGCTACGAGGATCTCGTCGCCGATCCCGAGGTCGACATCGTCTACGTCGCCACGCCGCACACCCTGCACGCCGCGAACACGCTGCTGGCTCTGGACCACGGCAAGCACGTCCTGGTCGAGAAGGCGTTCACCCTCAACGCCCCCGAGGCGCGGGCCGTGGCGGAGCGAGCGGCCGCCAGCGGCCGGGTCGTCCTGGAAGCACTGTGGACCCGTTTCCTGCCCCACATGCAGGCGCTGCGCGAGACCATCGCCTCCGGGAGGATCGGCGCCGTCCGCTCCGTCCACGCCGTCCACGCCCAGCACCTGCAGGTCCCGGACACCCATCGCCTCTACGACCGGGACCTGGGAGGGGGAGCCCTGCTCGACCTGGGCGTCTACCCGATCTCGTTCGTCCACGATCTCCTGGGCGCGCCGGTGGACCTGTCGGCCACCGCCACGTTCACGGACACGGGAGTCGACGGCGCCGTGGCCACCGTCGGGCGCCATGCCGGCGGCGCCCTGTCCACCACCTACTCGTCGATGATCGAGGCAGGGCACAACTCCGCCAGCGTCCTGGGCAGCGAGGGCCGGATCGAGATCGCCGCCACCTGGTACGCGAGCAGCGCCTTCACGGTTCACGGGCCGGACGGCTCCGTCCTCGAGGAGGTGCGCCCCGAGGTCTCCGGGCGAGGGATGCAGCACCAGGCGCGCGAGATGGAGCGTCTGGTCCGCGACGGGTTGACGGAGAGCCCGCTCCTGCCGCTGCACGAGTCGGTCGCGGTGATGGAGACGCTGGACCGCGTGCGGGAGCAGATCGGTCTAGGCTACCCCGGAGAGTGAGTCCGACCAGCTCAGGGGCGGAAGCGCACGGTCGGGCCACGCGAAGGAGGCAGGCGATGCAGCAGGACCGGGGCTCCGACGTCGCGACGTCCGCCCTCGCCCGCGAGGCGGCGGTGGACATCCTCGTCCACGGGGCTCGCCCGCGGGCCGTCCTGGCCGAGCGCCTGGGCATCTCCGCCGCCACCGTGACCCGGCTGGTCCGTCCGCTGATGGCGGCCGAGGTGCTGGTGGAGACGGACCTGCTGCGGCACCCCGGACCCGGGCGATCGGCCCGGTCCCTCGACGTGGTTCCCGGCCGTTATCGCTTCATCGGCGTGAAGGTCACCGGCGACGCCGTCTTCGCCGTGCTCACCGACCTCCGCGCGCACGTGCTCACCACGCACAGCGCCCCGCTCCGCTCCCACGGCGTCACCGAGGTCGTGGAGGCGGTGCGCCACGCCGTCGCTGAGGTGGGGGCGGAGGCGGAGCCGGTGGACGCCGTGGGCGTGACGGTCGGCGGCCTGGTCGACGACGGGGAGGTCGTCCGCGATTCGCCCTTCCTGGACTGGCACGAGGTCCCCTTCCGCTCCCTGCTGGCCGAGGCCCTGAGCACGACCGTCCATCTCGAGAACGACGTCGTCGGGCTCACGAAGGCGCAGCACTGGTTCGGACACGGCCGCGGGCTGGCGAACTTCGCGCTGCTGACCGTCGGCGCGGGCATCGGCTACGGCCTCGTGGTCAACCACCGGATGGTCCGCACGCCGATCAACCCCATCACCCACTTTCCGATCCGTCCCGACGGCCCTCAGTGCTCGGCAGGCCACCGGGGATGCATGGCGTCGTACCTGACGTCGCCGTCGATCGCCGCGACCGTCTCCGAAGGACTGGGCCGTCCGGTCACCTTCGAGGAGGCCCTCGCCCTCGCGGAGGATGCCGATCCGGTGGCACTGCGTGCGGTGCGCGACGCGGCCCACGCCCTCGGCCGCGCGTCGGCCGCGGTGAGCGCCACGACCGGCGTGGAGCGGATCATCCTCTCCGGCGAGGGCGTGCACCTCGCTGACATCGCTCCCGCGGACCTCGAGCGGGGTTTCCGCGAGTACGACATCGAGGCGAGTGCGCACAGCGAGCTGGCCGTCCGGCCCATGACCTTCCTCGAATGGGCCCGCGGAGCCGCCGCGGTCGCCATCCAGGCCGAGTTCCCGCGCCCGCCTCAGCGCTGAGCCGACTGCGCGGACAGCGCTCCGCACACCGGACGGACGTCGCGAGACGCCGCACCCGCTGACGGACCATCCACGCCGGAACTGAACCACCCGACGGGCTCGGCGTGCCTCCGGGCGGCCCGGCGCGCAGGGGGCCGGGACGACGATCCCGCACCGCCGTATGGCGCTCGAGCCACCCCGCAGCGACCTCTTGACACATTTCATTGCGCCCTGCAAAGTATTGGGTGAGCCGGACGAGGACGTTGGGCACCCCCTTCCGCGGGTCGCCTCGAGAGCCGTCATGGCGCATCTGTCCCACGGCACCACCGGAAGCGAGGGAAGCTCGATGACGACGACCATTCGACGCAGAACACTGGTTGCGGCGGGCGCACTGTCCCTGGGAATGACCGCCTGCACGGGCACCCGCGGAGTGTCGGGCGCCAGCGACGGACTGGACGGGTCGGGCGCCACCCTCCGCTATCTCGTCGAGCAGCCGGAGGACGCCGCGGCGGAGGAGCTGCTGCGGACTCGCCTCGACGAGTTCGAGGCGCAGAACCCGGGGATCACGGTCGACCTGCAGTTCATGCCCTTCGACAACATGCGCACGATCCTGCAGACGCAGCTGCGCTCCGGGGACGGGCCCGACGTCTTCAACTGGGGCTCGGGCCCCAGCTTCGGCGGAGCTCTCGCCGATGCCGGGCTGGTGTACGACCTCAGCGACGCCTATGCGGAGCACGGCTGGGAGATCTTCGACTTCGCCACGGAGCGCGTGACCACGGACGACGGCATGATCTACGGCGTCCCCGGCGAGATGGAGACCATCGGGGTCTTCTACAACCGCGATCTCTTCACCGAGCTCGGGTTGGAGGAGCCTCAGTCCCTCGCGGATCTCGAGCAGATCGCGGAGTCCGTCGCCGCCGCCGGCCACATGCCCTTCGCCCTGAGCGACCAGGAAGGCTGGCAGGGCGGTCATCAGCTGAGCATCGCGCTGTCCAGCGCCGTGGGCTCCACCGGCGTCCAGGAGCTTGTCGACGGCACGCGCCCGTGGACGTCGCCGGAGGTGGTCGAGGCCCTCGCGCTCTGGAGCGATTGGGAGAAGAAGGGCTACCTCACGCCCTTTCCCACCTCCGTCTCCTACGACTCGGGCAATGCCCTGTTCTACTCGGGCGAGGCGGCGATGAACCCCACGGGCAGCTGGCTGGTCGACAGCATCATGACCAACGCCGACTTCGAGGCCGGTTACTTCCCGTTCCCGGCCCCGGACGGCCCCGGCATCTTCTCCGCCGGCCTCGGCTCCGGGCCGATGATCTCCGCGGACACCTCCCGTCCCGAGGAGGCCCTCGCGCTCGTCGACTTCCTCGCCTCGCCCGAGCACGGCCAGTGGATGGTCGAGAACATCGACGTGATCCCCCCGTTCCCCACGGACACGGAGGACCTCGACGTCTCGCCGCTCTTCGCCCAGGTGCTCGAGGAGGTCGAGGCGTTCGGGTCCGGGACCGGAGACTTCGGGATGAACATCGACGTCAGCATGGGGGATGCCTTCAACCAGGCACTGTTCGACGGCATGCAGGCGATCTACTCCGGTCAGGGCACCCCCGAGGAGATCGCGCAGCGACTGGACGAAGCGGCCCAGAAGTGAGGGACACGATCAGCGAGCAGCACTCTGCCGGGACCACCGCCACCCGGCCGTCGACACCCAGCGCGCCCCGTTCACGTTCGCCACGGTCCGACTCGCCCAAGGTCACCCGCCAGGCGCAGTCACGGCTGGGACTGATGCTGGTCGCCCCCGTGATGGTGATGGTCTCCGTCTTCTTCCTGTTCCCCCTGGGCAACGCGATGTACTACGCCTTCGTGGACTTCGACGGCCTGAACCCCACTCCCCCGTTCGTCGGGCTCGCGAACTTCACGGAGATGTTCGGGGACCCGAAGGTGTGGGCGGCGCTGAAGAACAACGCCATCTGGATCCTCATCGGCACGGTGGCGCCGCTGGTCATCGGCCTGGCGCTCGCCCTGCTCACGTGGACCGTCCGGCGCGGCAGCCCGTTCTACCGGATCGCGTTCTTCCTCCCGTACGTGCTGCCGCAGGTCGCGATCGGCGTGGTCTGGAGCTGGATCTACGATCCCGTCAACGGCTGGCTGAATCGGATCCTGGAGGTCGTCGGCCTCGAGGCGTGGCAGACCGGCTGGCTCGGCAATCCGAACACGGCCCTGTACGCCGTGCTCGGCACTGCCATCTGGGCGACGTCCGGGTTCGTCTTCGTCATCTTCCTGTCCACCCTCGGGAACGTCGACGTCGAGCTCATCGAGGCCGCCCGCCTCGACGGCGCCAACACCCTCCAGCGGCTCTGGTACATCGTCCTGCCGCAGATCATGCCCGTCTTCCTCATGGTCACCACGATCACCCTGATCGGCGGCTTCGGCGTCTTCGACATCATCTTCGTCATGACCGGGGGCGGCCCGGCCGGCGCCACGGACGTGCTCGGCACGTATGCCTACAGCACCGCCTTCGAGCTCAGTCGCATCAGCTACGGGACCACGCTCGCCCTGTTGATCACGGTGCTCGCGATCCCCTTCACGATCGCCCTGAACGTGCTTCAGCGGCGGCTCTCCCAGCAGGGAACAGGAGCATAAGGATGACCACGCAGACACGCACCGCGCCGCAGTCCGACGCCACGAGGAACCGGATGTCGCCGCGCCGACGGGCGTCCCTGACCGGGAAGCACCTGCTGCTGGTGGTGCTCTCCCTCCTGTCGCTCTTCCCCGTGCTCCTCACCGTCTCCACCGCGCTCAAGACGTCGCAGGACGTCTCGTCCAACCCGTTCGGGCTCTTCTCCTCCTTCTCGATGGAGAACTTCGCGGCGGCGTGGACGGAGGGGAACTTCAGCGACTACCTGCTCAACAGCTTCCTGCTGAGCGTGCCCAGCACGATCCTCGTCGTCGTCCTGTCGACGATGGCGGGATACGCCTTCGCACGGCTCCCGTTCCCCGGCCGGACGGTGGCGTTCTACCTCGTCGTGCTCGGCCTCCTGGTGCCGTTCTTCACCTACATGATCCCGCTGTACTTCCAGCTGCGGGCGATTGGCCTGCTCAACACGCTCCTCGGGGTCAACCTCGTGCTGGCCACCACGGGGCTCTCCTTCGGCACCTTCTTCATGCGCGCCTTCTTCACCGACCTCCCCAAGGAGCTCGAGCAGGCGGCGCGGGTCGACGGCGCCTCCGAGGGGCAGATCTTCGCGCGGATCATGGTGCCGCTGGTGAGCTCGGGAGCAGGTGCCCTGGCGGTCTTCACCTTCCTGCAGAACTGGAACAACTTCCTCGTCCCACTGCTGTACCTGCCCAGCGGTGAGTACCGACCCCTCACCACCGGCCTGTACCTCTTCCTCGGCGGTCGCTCGATCGACATCGGCCCGCTCGCGGCCGGAACATTCATCACGATCCTGCCGGTCATCGCTGTCTTCGTGCTCCTGCAGAAGCAGGTCGCCGAGGGCTTCCTGTCCGGCGCCGTCAAAGGCTGAGCATCACCTCCTGCGCTGCGGCGCGATCCCCCATCTCGAACGGAGCCTCATGCACGACGTCCTCGACCCCCGGGACCTGGTCCCCGACGAAGCCGAGCAGCTGCGGATCAGCGGATACCCCGTCGGGGACCTGGAGCAGCAGGCGGCGCAGGCCGCCGCCGTCGGCGATCTGGAGCAGCTCACCGCTGTGGAGACGGCGCTCTCCCGCCTCGCCCGCCAGGAGGACTGGCCCTACGAGGAGCCCGAGGACGACGCCACGCTCCTGGCGCTGGCCCGAGCTGTGCCGAGGCGGCCGGTGGACGCCGAGCAGCTGCCCGATCGTCTCCGCGGGGCATGGCTCGGTCGAGCGGTGGGCAACACGATGGGCAAGCCCATCGAAGGACTGACCCGGCCGGAGGTGGAGGCCTATCTGCGCGCCGCCGGGCAGTGGCCTCAGCAGGGATACCTCCCGCTGCTCGATCCGCTCCCCGACGGAGTCCCGCACCTTCATCCCTCCGCGCCGGTCGCCACGGCGGGCCGCTTCCGCGACGTGCCGCGGGACGACGACATCGACTGGACGATCCTGGGACTGCACCTGGTGGAGCAGTACGGCGAAGAGCTCACCACCCACGACGTGGGACAGGAGTGGCTCGACCGCGTGCCCTTCACCCAGACCTTCACCGCGGAGCGCGCCGCGTATCGCAACCTCATCCACGGGCTGACGCCGCCCGAGACCGCCACCCGGTGCAATCCCTACCGCGAGTGGATCGGCGCGCTGATCCGGGGAGACGCCTTCGGCTACGTCCACCCCGGGAACCCCGCCGGCGCCGCCCGTCTCGCGCTCGTCGACGCTCGGCTGACCCACACGGCCAACGGCGTCTACGGGGAGATGTGGGCCGCGGGCCTCGTCGCCGCGGCGCTCGCGTCGACGGACATGGAGGACGCGTTCACCACCGCTCGGGCGCTGGTGCCCGCACGGTCCCGCCTGGGCGCGACCCTCGCCGACATCCAGTCCCTGCGCACCGGCGGGGCGAGCGCCACCGAAGCACTCGACCACGTCGACGCCGAGTATTCGCACTATCCCTGGGTGCACACGGTCAACAATGCCGCACTGATCTCGATCGGCCTCCTGTGGGGACGGACCTTCGTGGAGGCGGTGGGGCTCGCCATCGCCGGCGGAGCAGACACCGACTCGACCGCCGCGACGGTGGGCAGCGTCTACGGAGCTCTGCACGGCTCCTCCGCGATTCCCGAGGACCTGGTCGGCGACACCCATGTCCACGTCCGGAGCGCCATCCGCGACTTCGACAGGGTGACCATCGACGAGCTCACCGAGAGGACCCTGCGGCTGGTGTGACGGCCCGGGACCCCGGATGCTCGCCGCCGGTGGCGGCAGCATCCGGGCCCCTCGATGGGACCGGCCCGGACACGGACCCTGCCCGACGCGCTGGGTCGTGGACCCCGCTTGCGTCACACGAACCGGACGAGCCGCGGCTCCCGCTGCGGAGATCGCGGCCGTGCACCGCGATCACATCGTCTCCGCGCCGTGCGTCACACGACTACTAGTTGACAGAACCAGAACCTCGGCGGCAGACTGCTCTCAGTAATAGTTACAACAACCACTAGGAGGGAGCGGGCGATGATCGAGATGTTCACCCTCGCCAGCGGGACCGTCGGCCCCGACGCCGGCCGGACCATGCAGTTCCCCGCCGGCGAGCAGCACGTGATCCCCGCGGACGGCGCGACCGGACCGTTGGCCGTGCTGGTCCGCGGTGCCGGCGCGGAGGACCTGGTCGCGGCCGGGATGGCGATCGATGCGGCCCGCCGCGCCGGGCGCCGCGCAGCCCTGGTCCTGCCCTACCTCCCCGGTGCCCGCCAGGACCGCGGAGTCCCCTTCGGGGCGGAGGTCTACGCGCGGCTCCTCAACGCCCTCGGCGCGGACCGGGTGCTGGCGATCGACCCCCATTCCCCTGTCATGCCCGCGCTGATCGAGAACCTCGAGGTGTACCCGCTGAGCCGATTCGTGCGCCAGGCGCTGACCCGTCGGGTGGCCGATGCGCACGTCAGCGACTACGTCGGCGTCATCGCGCCGGACGCCGGGGCCGCCGAGCGCTCCGGCGCCGTGGCCCACGCGCTGGGACTGCCGCTGGTCCAGGCGCGCAAGCACCGCGACTTCGCCACCGGCGCGCTCTCCGGCTTCACCTGCGATCCGCTGCCGAGTGCGGGAAAGCTGCTGGTCGTCGACGACATCTGCGACGGGGGCGGCACCTTCCGCGGTCTCGCCGAGGCGACCGGGCTGGGCCCGGACCGGCTGGACCTGTGGGTCACCCACGGCGTCTTCTCCGGCCGCGCCCCGCAGCTGCGCGAACACTTCGGGCACATCCACACCACCGACTCCCACCCCGGGCACACGCATCCCGACGTGGCCGCCACCATCCACCCCCTGACCGACACTCTGATCCGAGAGGCCCTGCGATGACCACCACCACCGCCGCTCCCCTGACCACCGCCGCGGCGATCGCGCCGCTGCTGCTCACCGACGGTTACAAGGTGGGCCACATCCAGCAGTACCCGCCGCACACCACGCGGGTCTACTCCAACTGGACCAATCGCGGCTCGCGCCTGCCGGGCGTGGACCACGTGGTCCACTTCGGGCTGCAGGCCTTCTGCCAGGAGTTCCTCATCGAGGCCTTCGCCCCCTTCTTCGCGGCCGAGGAGGACGAGGTGGCCCGCCAGTACCAGGAGGTCATGGACGCCTACCTGGGGCCGGGTGCGGTGAGCACCGACCACATCCGTGCCCTGCACCGGAAGGGCTACCTGCCGCTGCGCTTCTGCGCCGTGCCCGAGGGGACGCGGGTGCCGCTGCGGGTGCCGTCCTTCACGATCGAGAACACGGAGCCGGAGTTCTTCTGGCTGGTCAACTACATCGAGTCGGCGCTCTCGGCGCAGGTGTGGCACCCCTCCACCACCGCGACCATCGCGCTGCAGTACCGGCGGCTGCTCGAGGAGGCGGCGCTGCGGACCACCGGCTCCACCGCGGGCGTGGACTTCCAGGGGCACGACTTCTCCTTCCGTGGCCAGACCTCGATCGGCGCGGCCATGGCCTCCGGCGCCGGTCACCTCACCTCGTTCCTGGGCACCGACTCGATCCCGGCGCTGGAGTGGATCCGCCGCTACTACCCCGGGGAGAACGGCCTGGTGGGTGCCAGTGTCCCGGCCACCGAGCACTCGGTGATGTGCGCCGGCGGACAGGACGGCGAGGAGGAGACCTTCACCCGCCTGCTGGAGACCTACCCCGCCGGGGTGCTCTCCGTCGTCTCGGACACCTGGGACCTGTGGGCCGTGCTCACCGAGATCCTGCCCGCGATGAAGGAGCGGATCATGGCGCGGGACGGGAAGCTCGTGATCCGTCCCGATTCGGGCGATCCCGTGGACATCCTCTGTGGCACCCTGAGCGCCGAGGAGCGCGCCGCGCGGCGCGCCGCCGGGGAAGCGGTCACGCCCTCGGAGGCCGGGGTGGTGGAGCTGCTGTGGGAGGAGTTCGGCGGCACCGTTACCGCGCAGGGGTACCGCGAGCTGGATGAGCACGTGGGCGCGATCTACGGCGACTCGATCACCCTGGAGCGGGCCGCGGCGATCCTCGAACGGCTCGCCGCCAAGGGCTTCGCCTCCACCACCGTGGTCCTCGGCATCGGCTCCTTCACCTACCAGTACGTCACCCGCGACACCTTCTCCTCCGCGATCAAGGCGACCTGGGCGGAGGTGGACGGCGTGGGCCGGGACCTCATGAAGGACCCGGTCACGGACTCGGGCACCAAGCGCTCGGCCACCGGCCGCCTCGCCGTGATCCGCGGGGCCGACGGGGAGCTGGAACTGATCCAGCAGGCCACCGAGGAGCAGGAGGCCGCGAGCGCGCTGCAGGTGGTCTGGGAGGATGGACGGGCCGTGCGCACCCAGTCCTTCGCCGAGGTGCGCGAGCAGCTGCGGGAGGACAGGGAGGACGCATGAGCGCGGAGAGCTTCGAGCAGCCCCTGGTCAGCGTGGACGTGGTCCCGCTGCACCTGGGGGCCGACGGGACGCTGCGCGTCACCCTCGGGCCGCGCCAGTTCGCGCCGCACCTCGGCGAGCCGGCGCTGCCCGGGGTGCTCATGGGGCGCGAGCGCTCCGTCGAGGCGGCCGCGCGTGCGCTGCGCACGAAGACCGGGATCGAGGCCGAGGTGCTGCTGCGGGACGTGGGCGTCTTCGACTCCCCCGCCCGGGACCCGCGCGGGCCCACGATGGCAGTGACGAAGCTGGCCCTCGGCCCCGCCCGGGACCTCGCGCCGGGTCCGCCCGCCCTGGCCGTGCCCGTGGCCGCGCTGGGGCCGCTGCCCTTCGACCACGCCGCGATGATCGCCGCCGCGGTGCGGTCGCTGGCCGCGCAGATCTGGCAGGACCGGGAGATGGCACGGGCACTGCTGGGCGCGGAATTCACCACCCGCACCGCGACCGCCCTGCAGCGCGAGCTCGAGCAGGCCGCCGGGCAGGCGGTGCGGGCGGATGCCTCGAACATGAAGCGCCGGTTGCTGGCAACGGGTTGGGTGCGGCCGACGGACCGGGTCGCGCTGCCGGAGGGGGCGACCGGGCGGCCCAGCACGGTGTGGGAGTGGGAGCCGGGCACCGCCTGAACGCGGGCCCGCCACTCGAGGCGACTTCGATCGAGAATCAAGCAGGAATTCCACGGTGTACTCGCCTCGAGTCTGCGTGCACCCGGACGCTGAGCCTGTGGTCCCGCTGGCGCCGGGAGCGCAGAAGTGTCGGACCTGCTTCGTAGGGTCCGCGGGCGATGCCGGCGCTCCCGTCGGCAGCATGTCCCCTCACGAACGGAGTCCTCGATGTCCCGCCACACCGTCATCGCTCTCGGCGCGGTCGCCACGACCGTCCTCCTCGCCATCGCCCCGCTCACGGGCATGCACGCCTGGGGGTCCACCGCTCTCGGCGTGTTCCTCCTGATCGAGATCGCCGCGCTGTGGGCGATGGGACGTGATCAGGCGTGAACCCGCCGTCCCGATCCGCCGAGGAGGCGTAGCACGTCATGGACCTCTCGCTCATCCCCTGGCCCGTCCGGGACGAGCACCGCGATACGTACATCTACCGCATGCTCGAACGCGAGAGCCTGCTGCGCGACGGCCTGCCGTGCGGAACCCAGGAGGAGCTCGAGGCGCTGGAGCAGTGGAAGGCGACGCTCGACAGGGCCGGGGTGGTGGTCACCTACGTCCCCGCACATCGCGACGGATTCGTGCTGGTCTACGCGAAGGACGGCGAGCGCGGGCAGATCATCCTGCGGCCGGAGCCCGTGTAGGCACGCTGCGGCGGTCACTCGCCCCTGAGGAGGACCATCAGGTCATCGGTGCAGGCATCGAGTCGCAGCCACGGCGCCCGATGTTCCCGCATCACCCCACCCTCCCCACCGTCGCCCGTTCGCGCAGCTCCCCCTGCAGCGCGATCCGCTGCGGCGTGAGCATCTCGCTCACCTGCCCCACCACCACGGTGCGCACGGCGAGCTCCCCGGCCTCGGCGGCCTTCAGGGCGATGCTGGTCAGGGGAGGCTGAGTGGTCAGCGCGATCGTGTCGTCGCAGCCCACCACGCTCACCTGACCCGGAACGGAGATCCCGCGATGGAGCAGCACGTCCATGACGCCGTGGGCGATGACGTCGTCGAAGGCGATCACGGCTGTCGGGGCGCCGGAGAGGATGAGATCGCCGGCTGTCAGGGTGTCGTCGTAGGTGCCGCTCGGGATGCGCAGCGAGGTGAGCTGCGCCCCGGTGCCGGCCAGGGTCTCCGCGACAGTGCCGTGCCGTTCGGCGTCCGACCACGATCCCTCGGGTCCGCCGACGTACACGAACCTCGTGTGCCCCAGCTCCAGCAGGCGCACCGTGGCGCGGGCGAGCGGGTCGCGGGAACTGACCAGGATCCGTGCGGTCTCCGGCTCGTCCCGGTTGAGGAAGAGGACGCGGCGGCGCGCAGTGAGCTCGGCCAGCTGGTCCCCGGGTAGGCGGGAGCTGGCGATGATCAGGCTCTCCGACTGCGCGCTCAGTCGCTCGATGGTGCGCTTCTCGCGATCCACGTCGCCGTCGGTGTCGGCGACGAGCACGGTGTGGCCGGTCTCCTCGGCGGTGCGCTGGGCGGCGCGGATCATCGGCGGGAAGAAGGGATTGGCGATATCGGGGACGATGAGGCCGATCGTGCGCGGCACCCCGGTGCTGAGCGCCCGGGCGTGGACGTTGGGCACGTAGCCGCGTTCCGCGGCCGCGGCGCGAACCCTGTCCACCGTCTCCGGCTTCAGCAGGCGCGGGGCGGTGAAGGCGCGAGAGACCGTCGACGGCGAGACGCCGAGCTCCTGGGCGAGCTCGACGATCGTCGGCGCCTTCTTCACCCGGCCTCCCGCCATGCGGTCACCGCCTTGTCGATGAGGATCTGATCCGAGCCCGCTGCAAAGGGTCCCGGCATGCCGTAGTACCTGTGAGCATCCTCCACCTCGTACCCACCCAGCGGGATCTCCTCGGCGGTCGGGATGTATCCGGGGCAGCCGTCGGCATAGCCGAGCACGAGGCAGGGCCCGTCGATCCGGTCCCGGATCTCCTCGGCGATCTGCCAGAAGGGCTCCCCCGGCAGCGCCACGATCGTGACGGTGCCGAGCCGGACGACGCTGACGCGACCGGTCCACGTACTCCCCTCGGGCACGGCGTCTGCCCAGTCGAGCCAGAGGGAGAGCAGGGCCGCGCGTCCCGGCGCGGCGGTCACGAGCTCGCTGCTCCAGGCCGCGGTGTGGACAGCGACCTGCTCGGCGCAGGGTCGGTCGACGGCCAACGTGACCGGGACCCCGGCGCAGTGCACCTCGTCCACCGACGGGATGGGCCCACCGACGGGGCCCGCAGCCTCCGCGCGAGCGGCGGCGAGCGCTGCCTCCGCGATCTCTGTGCCCACGCGGCGGGCTTCGGAGAAAGTCCGCGACGAGGATCCCTCCAGCGAGAAGGACGCCTCGGCGCTGTGCCCGGTGTTGAAGTCGCCGGCACAGCCGGTCGCGAAGACGGCGATCGACCCCGGGTGCTCGGCCTCGATGCGCTCCCGCAGGGGGTGCACGTAGTCGCCGGAGAGCAGACGGTTGGTGCCGTCGAGCACGACGGGGTGGCACGGATACGTCAGGAGGCTCACGGCCACCTCGCCGCTGGTCGCGTCGGAGAAGCGGAGCATCTGCACGGGCGGGTCCACCGGCCGCTCGGGATGGCGGCGGTTGGAGGCGACACCCACCTCGTGCGCGGAGCGGTGCTCCATCGTGCAGGGCCGGCGAGCGGCGCGGGCGGCAGCACCCGCGGCGACCGCGGCCCGGGTGATGACCCGGAGGATCTCGGGCGAGCATCGCGTGAGGCGGGTCGGCGTGGAGCACGGCCCGGCGTGGGTGTGGGTCGCCGTGGTGATCACCCGCTCGGGCCGCTCAGGATGCACGGACCGGGAGATCTCCTCGCAGGTGCTCTCCTCGAGCGCACAGACGTCCACGGTGATCAGCACGACCTCTTCGAGCGCGAGCGCGCGGGCGGTCAGAGGATCGTGCTCACCGAGGCTCGGCGCATTCCGGGCGGCGAAACCGGACATCGGCACCGGGGACGCGATGCCGAGGGGGACGACGGCGGCTCCCACAGCGATCATGCGAGGTCGACCTCCTGCCCGTGCTGCCACACGCCCCGGAGCGTCCCGTCGGCCGTGAGCGCCACGAGATCGGCGGGCCCGCCGACCCGCAGCACCGTGTCCCGGCCCAGGATCCGGCCGGGCGTGCGAGTCACCAGCGCCAACGCATCCCGCAGCGAGAGGCTCGTCGCGCGCAGCACGAACCGCAGGCCAGCGGCCACGTCGCTCGCGGCGCCGGCGAGCAGCTCGGTGCCCACGTAGGAGAGCCGGCCGTCGGTCGAGAGCTCGACGGTGCCTCCGACGGCGGTCTCGTAGCGGCCCGGCGGCCGGCCGGCGAGCTCGGTCGCGTCCGAGACCAGGAAGGCGCGGTCCACGCCCTTGGCGCGGAGCATGACCTCGAGGGTCTCGGGCGGGAGATGGTGCCCGTCGGCGATGAGACCACAGGTGAGACGGTCCTCGGCGAGCTGCGTCCAGAGCGGGTTGGGGTGGCGGGCCAGCTGCGGGGAGATCCCGTTGCCCAGGTGGGTGGAGAGTGTCGCGCCTGCGTCGACAGCCGCGATGATCTGCTCTCCGCTCGCGTGCGTGTGACCGATCGCGACGCGGATGCCGAGCCGCGCGATGCGCGCGATCTGCGCCGGAGACTCCTCGGTGTGCGGAGAGAGGGTGATCATGCCGACGGGGCCGGCCTGCTGCCAGCGCGCGACCTCCTCGGCGTCGATCGGTCGGATCTGCGCGGCATCGTGCACGCCCCGGGGGCCGTCGCGGTCCGAGAGGAACGGGCCCTCGACATGGGCGCAGGGGATCGCCTGTGCCAGGTGGGGCGAGTGGGAGCGGGCCTCCGCGACGGCGCGCAGGGAGCGGCAGATCGCCTCCTCGGAGGCGGTGACGATGGTGGGGACCCAGGTGGTCACGCCGCGCCGGGCGAGCGCATCGGTGATCTCGACGATCCGCGCGGCGGTGACCTCCGGACCGTTGACGTCGATCCCCGCGAAGCCGTTGACCTGCAGGTCGATGAGCCCCGGGGCGAGGTACGGCAGCTCCGCACCGGCGCCCGGGCGCCGGGTGATCGCGGTGATCCGCTCGTCGATCGTCACCTCGAGCAGATCGCCGGTGGTCGGGTCGAGGCCGCGCACCAGGGTGCTCACAGCGACCTCACCCGTCCGGTGAAGCGCTCGATGAAGCGGGAATTGGCCTCGTCGCCGCCCGGGGCGTTGCCCGAGCGCCAGATCGGCGGGTCGATGCCGCGCTCGGCAAGTGCCGCGACCGTGCTCATCATCAGCCAGTTCATGGTGAAGGCATTGGCGAAGGTGGAGATCGCACCGGTGCGCTCGGCGACCCCGTCGATCCCGATCACGGCGTCGCCCACGGGCACCTTGGTGTCGATGTGCAGGTCCACCACGTCGTGGAGGTTCTGCCGCGAGGGATGGCGCGCGGGATGGTCCGGGGCGGTGGCGTCGGCGTGCTCGCGGCTGGAGACGCCGAGGACCATGCAGCCCCGCTCACGAGCCGTGAGGGCGGCGTCGAGGAGGGCGGTGTTGATGCCGTAGGCGTTGACGAGGATCAGCAGATCATCCTCCCTCAGGCGGTTGTCCTCGATGACGATCCTCCCGTAGCCGGGGGTGCGCTCGATGGCCATGGAGCGCAGCGCGCCGGAGGAGAGCAGCGTGCCCTCGTCGAGGATCGCGGTGACGTGCATGAGCCCGCCGGCACGGAAGAACACCTCCTGGGAGGCGAGGTTCGAATGCCCGCCGGGCCCGTAGACGTGCACCAGGCGGTCCTGCGCGATCTGCTGGGCGAGCAGGCCCGCCGCCTCGGTGACCGCGGATTCCTCCTCCGTGCGGATCCGATGCAGGAGCGCCGTCGCGGCCCCGAGGTACTCTTCGGCGAGCTGTGCGGGATCGAGGGTCATCGGGGATCGGCCTCCGCGTCGACGAACAGGTGGGCATCGGGGTGGGTGCGCAGCGCGGTGCCCGGGTGGGCGCCGGAGATCGGCTGGTTCACGGCGTCGTGCACGGCCTGCCGCTTCACGGCGGTGGGAACGGAGGCGACGATACGGCGCGCGGCGAGCAGACGCGGGATCGTCACGGTGATGGCGTGGGCGGGGACGGCGTCGACGGAGGGGAAGTGCCCCTCGTCGACCTGCTGCCGCCGCGAGACGAGGTCGAGCTCGACCACGCGCGCGGAGAGCGGGTCCGCCAGGTCCGCCGGCGGGTCGTTGAAGGCCAGGTGCCCGTTGACTCCCAGCCCGCACAGCGTGACGTCGAAGAGCTCCTCCCCCATCACCGCCCGATAGGCCGCGGCGGCGGCCTCGGGCTGGGCGGTGACGTCGATGCGGTGGAAGGAGCGCGGGGCGACGTGATCGAAGAGCTCCCGCTGGAGCCAGTTGCCGAAGCCCTGCGGGGCCGAGGGCGACAGCCCGATGTAGTCGTCCATGTGGAAGCAGTCGATGACGGAGAAGTCGAGGTCCTCCGCGGTGACGAGCGCATGGAGGGTGGCGGACTGGCTCGGAGCCGCCGCGAGCATGAGGCGGGCACCGCCCCGCTCCGCGATGGCCGCGCGGAGGGTCTGGGCCGCGGCCGCGGCGGCGGCGGCGCCCATCTCCCCGGCGGTGGGATGGGCGTGGATCGCCAGCGGGTGGTCGGGGGTGGTCACAGCGGGTTCTCCTCGGTGGTGGGGGTGTTCTCGAGAGCATTCAGCAGCAGGAGCGAGCGAGCGATGTGCATGGGGTCCTTGACGGGCAGCGCGACCACTTCGTCGAGCGGACTGCCGTCCCGGGAGCGGATCTGGATCCACTCCCGGCCGTCCGGGTCGGGGAAGGTGGCGAGCGTGTAGTCGCGCACCCGCGCGGCCCAGCGGGCCAGTTCCGGGGAGCCGGTGCGGCGGGCGAGCAGCGCGGTGGAGTACATCGCCTCGGCATGCACCCACCAGAGCTTGGTGTCCCAGGTCCGCTCGACGAGCGCCTCGTACGGGGTGTCGATCCGGCGGCCGTCGGGCGCACCGCCGGTGTCCCGGTCGACGTAGCGCAGCAGGCCGCCCTCGGCCTGGTCCCAGCCGGTCTCCAGCGCCCGCGTCGCGAGTGCGGCGAGAGTCGCTCCGGGTACCGCGAGCTGTGGCTGGTGGTCCCCGACGTGCACCAGCATCCAGAGCACCTCGAGCAGGTGCCCGGGCGTCACATGCCGCGCCAGCAGGGTGTCGTGGTCGGCGGCGCGGTCGGGACGGAACTCCCACCAGGTGCCCGGGGCGAGGAAGGAATCCTCTCCGTGGACCAGCGCGTCGCGAGCGGCACGCGCGCTGGCCTTCGTCGCCGCGGTGGGGTCGGCGCGGTGCAGTTCGCCGGCGACGTGGACGAGGGTCATGGGGCCGGCCAGGTCGCGAAAGCCGGCGGGCACAGGGTAGGGGGCGCTGCGCGCGGTGCCCTGCCCGATCGCGGCCTCGGAGATGGCGAGGGTGCGGTGGGCTCGCTCCAGGCAGGCTTCCCGCCCCTCCCCTGGCGTCCGGGCAGCGCCGGCCAGGCCGAGCGCCGCGAAGAGATCGGCGAAGACGCTGGTGGCGAGCTCACCGTCCTGGTCAGGCAGCATCTCGCCGGCGTCGCTGAGGAGGAAGCTGGTGCGGCCGTCGTCGAGGAAGGCGTGCTCGGCGAGGAAGCGGGCGGTCCTCGCCGCGCGCCGCCGCCACAGCTCCGCGTCACCCGAGAGGCGACCGGCGTCGATCTCGTCGGCGACCAGGGCGCAGGTCCACGCCCACCGCCCCTGGGACCAGGTGTACTTCTCGGAGCTGATCCGTTCCCCGCGGTTGGTGAAGCACGTGTGCACACCGCCGAGGTCGTCGTCGGCCCCTTCCCGACTCCACCAGCGAAGCACGTCCTCCTCGAGGTGGTGGCGGAGGGTGGTCATCGTGCGGCCCTCTCGGCGGCGACGGCCGGCGCGTCGGCGGTCGGCCCGTCGTAGCCGAGCGAGTCGACCAGCGCATCGACCGTCGCACTGCGCCGAGGGCTGATGAGGCCGTAGAGGGTGAACACGACGATCGAGCACACCACCGGGGCGGCCACCGTGAGTGCCTGGGCGCTGGCCGTGCCCATCGCCTCGATGGGTCCGGCGAGCGCGTACTTGTTCACCGCGAAGACCGCCAGGCCCACGGCCCAGGACGTGATCGCCGCCGCGGAGCCGGAGCGGCGGAAGGCCGGCAGCAGGCCCAGCAGCATCGGGACGGCGATCGGTCCCACCAGAGCGCCGAACCACGCGATGAGCAGGCCCAGGACGCCGCCGAAGCTGTCGGCCGTGAGCGCGATCCCCATCGACAGGACGATGAAGAGGAAGGTGGTCAGCCGTGCCATGAACAGCTCCTTCCGCGCGGGGAGGAAGCCGCGGTCCCGGCGCAGCGCGGGGATGATGTCGCGCACCACCACCGAGGAGATCGCGTTCGCGTCGGAGGCGGTCATGGCCATCGTGTGCGCGAACATGCCCGCGAGCACCAGGCCCACCAGCCCGGCCGGGAGGAACTGCTGAGCCATCAGCGCGTAGGACTCCTCGGGATTCGCGAGGCCCGGGAGGAAGATCGGTGCCGCCCACATGGGGATGAAGAGCACCAGCGGCCAGATCAGGTAGAGAACCCCGGAGAAGATCATCGAGCGCCGCGCGGCGGCACCGTCGGCCGTGGAGATCATGCGCATCGCGAGGTTCCAGGTGCCACCGTTGTAGGACAGCGTGGAGATGATGCAGTAGGCCAGGAAGAACCAGACGGTGAGGTCGTTGTTGAACGGCGAGGCGTGGCCGGCGGGGAGCTGGTCCCACATGGTCCACAGGGCGGAGACTCCGCC
Organism: Brachybacterium sp. YJGR34; assembly: GCF_003347015.1. Lineage (GTDB taxonomy): Bacteria > Actinomycetota > Actinomycetes > Actinomycetales > Dermabacteraceae > Brachybacterium. The sequence continues at coordinate 102,439 of NZ_PNFB01000005.1, read as the reverse complement.
CAGCTGCACGAGCACGATCCCGAGCATGGCGATCGCGGCGATGAACTGGATGAGGAACTGCCCCAGATCCGTGAGGACGTCGGCCCAGATCCCGCCGATGGTCGAGTAGACCATCGTGACGCCGCCGACGACGAGGATGCCCCACATCACCGGCAACCCGGCGAAGACCTGCAGCAGGATCGCGCTCGCGACCCACTTCGCGGCCACGTCGAACACCTTCAGCGCCGCTCCGGACCAGGCCAGCAGCTGCTCTGTGGGCACGTTGTAGCGCGTGGCCAGGTACTCCAGCGGGGAGATGATGCCCAGCTTCTGGCGCAGGCGCGGCCAGCGCGGCGCGAAGAGCCAGGCGCCGACGGAGCACGCCACGGTGATGCTCAGCGCCCACCAGACGTACACGGCGAAACCGGTCGTGTAGGCGAGTGCCGCGTAGCCCACGAAGACGGCGGCCGAGTACCCGGACATGTGGTGGGAGATGCCGACGAGCCACGCCGGCAGCTTCCCGCCCGCGACGTAGAAGTCCGAGGCGTCGGAGATCTTGGACTTCGCGTAGATGCCGATCACGACCATCACGACGAAATAGCCGGCGATGACGACCCAGTCAAGAACTGCCATTGTTCTTCCTCATCTCTTCGGTGGGATGAGCGGGAGCGTGGCATGCAAACGTGTGCATGGCGACGGGCCGTGGAAGCGTGACCTGTTCGTGATCTCGAGGGGCGGGGTGACGGGCCCGCGTCCCGCCAGCGTCGGATCAGTCCTTGATCCCTGCGAGGTCCTCACCCTCCCCCTCGATCACCACCATCCCGCTCGCCCCGTCGATCGAGATCAGCTGACCGGTGCGGATCTGCGTGGTCGCGCCCTTCACGCAGATCACGGCGGGGATGCCGTACTCGCGGGCGACGGTGGGGCCGTGGGCCATGGCCGCGCCGGTCTCGGTGACCAGCCCGGCCGCGGTGAGGAACAGCGGGGTCCAGCCGGGATCGGTGGTGGGCGCGACCAGGATCTCGCCGGGGTCGATGCGCGCCCCGCGGGGATCCGTGATCACCCGGGCGCGCCCGGTCGCCCGGCCGGGGGCGGCGCCGACGCCGCGGAGACCGCCGGAGTCCTCGAGCGCGGGGAGGGTGGCCTCGACGTCGGTGCCGTCGGAGAGCAGCACCACCGGCACGTGGCGGCGCCGCATCTCCCGGTCGTGGGTCGCGCGCCGCTGAGCGACCAGCTCCCGCAGATCCGTGCCCTCGTCCGCGGCGGCGCGCACCTCGTCGACCTCGAGGAACATGATGTCCTCGGCGTCCTCGAGCTGCCCCTGCGCGACGAGGAGCGCCCCGGCGGCGAGCAGGCGTCGCCGCGCCTGACCGAGCGCGAACAGCCACAGGAACTTGGGGAACTCGCGCAGGCCGATGAGCTGGCGCGTGCGGCGCAGGAGGACGCCGACCAGCGGGGCGAGGGGCGCGCGGCGGGCCCGCACCCGCTCCACCAGCTCCGTGATCGCGGCCTCGCCCTCCTCGGCGGCGCGCCGGAAGCGGGCCTCGGGCGCCTGGGAGGGGTCGGTCAGGCGCAGGTAGTTCGCGAGCGCGTCGAAGACGGGTGCGGGGTCCTCGCCCCAGCGCGGCACACCCACGTCGATCTCGGCCGCTCCCCGGTGGCCGTAGTCGGCGAGGAACCGCTCCAGGCCGATATCGGGCAGCGTGCCCTCGCGGAGCATCTGCACCAGCTGCGGCACGGGGGTCTCGGTGAGCAGCTCGCGGTGCTCCGCGGCCCCGTCCGCGATCCGCCACAGCTCCAGGTCCATCTCGGTGGTGACGTTGTGCGGGGCCCCGCGCACCACCTCCGAGACCTCGCTCTCCGTGGCGATGCCGCGCAGCAGCCCGACGGCCAGGCCCTGGCAGCCCATGGCCACCCACAGCGGGTTCAGGGCCCGGATCATCGGCCCGGCCAGCACCTCCAGGTGGACGCGCTCGGCGTCGTCGAGGTGCTCGGCCACCGTCGAGGCGGCCGTCGGCGCCTCGCAGGCCTCGCGCACGGCGCCGGCGGAGGCGAGGACCTCGCGGCGCTCGGCATCGGGGCGACGCAGGGCGGCGACCGCCCCGCGGGCGATCGGCGGGACGTTGTGGGCCACCATCCGCGCGACGGCGCCCAGGGGGATGCGCAGACGCTGCGAGGTCAGCCGAGGATCCCGGACGGCCTTCTCGATGGCCGGGACCACGCGCGGGCCGTAGGTCGCCATCATCTCGAGCAGATCCCGGCGGACGCGGGGGCTGCGGGCGAAGGGGGTGAGGTCCAGGTACATCCGCCCGCCGACGAAGCGGAGCAGCGCGGTGACGTCCAGGGTTCTCGCCCCGAAGAGGTCGAGCCACTGCCGGGTGATGCGGAGCATCACGGAGGCACCCATCGGGGTCATGGGCCGCAGCATGCCCTGCATGTGCCCGGCCTCCATGTAGACGCGCAGCTCGCCGTCCTGGGACTCGGGGGCGGGGAACAGACTGGTGATGGACCGGGACTGGAGCAGCCACAGGGTGCCGGCGGTGTCGTAGGCCCATTCGATGTCCTGCGGCGAACCGAAGTGCTCCTGGATCCGGAGGCCGACGCTCCGCAGCTCGGCGAGCTGGGCGGTGTCCAGACATCCCTCGGCCCGCGACGGGATCGTCTCGCCCAGCACGTAGTGGTCGGCATCGACGCTGCCGTCGACCACGGCGGCCCCTGATCCCGTGACGGCGTCGACGACCATCTCGCCGCGGGTGCCGGTGAGCGGGTTCGCCGTGAACAGCACGCCCGCGGCCTGCGGCGCGATCATGGTCTGGACCACCACGGCCATCCGCGATCCGTCGATGCCGTGCGCCGCGCGATAGGCCAGAGCCCGCTCGGAGTCGATCGACGCCCAGCAGGTCTCGATCGCGGCGAGCAGATCCTCGAGGCCCACCACGTCCAGGAGCGTGTCCTGCTGGCCGGCGAAGCTGGCGCCGGGGAGGTCCTCCGCGGTGGCGCTGGAGCGGACGGCCACGGGCACCTCGTCACCCAGCGCGGCGTACGCCGCGGCGACCTCCTCGCGGGGGATGCGGCCCGCATCGTAGGCCTCGGTGGTGAGGCAGAACCCCGCGGGGACCCGCTCCCCGGCGGCGATCAACATGGCCAGGCCCGCAGCTTTGCCGCCGATGCTCTCGAGGTCCGCCGGGTCCAGCTCGGTCAGCGCGAGGACCGTCATCGCCGCACCTCGCTCACGGTGACTGCCTGTGCGACCGTCTCCGGTCGGGCATCCGGGGCGAGCAGTGGGTCGAGGGACATGGTCCTGCCTTTCACGGTCGCGGCGCTGCGCGGGTGGGGCGGCGCCGGCGTTCGGCGCAGGGCGCCCCATCACCCCAGCACAGCACGAAGAGCTCGCGGCGGGGAAGGGGAATCGCCGACGATCGGCCCGCGGGAGACGGTCGAGCCGCTCCTTCCTGCTCAGGGCCGCTGCCCAGAGAGGTCGGGCTGGACCATCGACGCCGCGGTCGGCCGCGCGCCATTCCTCGCGAATGCAGCAGCGGCGCGACGCCGCACGATGCCCGTCACACAGAGTTGGCCAGTTGGCCAACTTTGTGGGAGAGTCTTTCCGACCGGGGCGCTGCGCGCCCCGGAGTCGCTGCGTGCCTGCCGTTCGCAGCCCGTCCGCTCCCTCGAGAGGTGACCCGTGTCCCCCCTGCGTCGTTGGACGGCTCTGGTCGTCCTCGTGCTTCCCGTGCTGTTGATCTCGATCGACATGTCCGTGCTCGGCATCGCCGTGCCGGCCCTGTCCGCGGACCTGCAGCCGACGTCGAACCAGCTGCTCTGGATCATCGATCTCTATTCGTTCCTGCTCGCCGGTCTGCTGATCTTCACGGGGTCGCTCGGAGACCGGATCGGCCGCAAGCGGATGCTCATGATCGGCGCGCCCCTGTTCGGCGCCGCCTCCCTCGTGGCCGCCTTCGCCACCAGCCCCGAGATGCTGATCCTCGGCCGTGCTCTGCTCGGCATCGGCGGAGCCACCCTCATGCCCTCCACCCTCGGCCTGATCCGCGCGATCTTCCCGGACCGCACCGAGCGCCGCTCCGCGATCGCCGTGTGGGCCGCTGCGTTCGGCGGCGGCGCCGCCCTGGGCCCGGTGGTCGGCGGGCTGCTGCTGGAGAACTTCTCGTGGGGCTCCGTGTTCCTCCTGAACGTGCCGGTGATCGTGCTGTTCCTGCTCACCGGCCCCTTCCTGCTGCCCGAGGCGAAGGACCCGAACCCGGGCCCGTTCGACCCGATCTCCGTGATCCTCTCGATCGCGGGCATGATCTCCCTGGTCTATGCGCTCAAGACCGGTGTCAAGGGGCTGGACTGGACGGTGCTCGCCGCCCTCGTCCTCGGCATCGCTGCGCTGGCCTGGTTCATCACCCGTCAGCGCCGCCGCGAGAACCCGATGCTCGACGTCTCCCTCTTCAGGAACTCCGCGTTCACCTCGGCCCTGACCATCAATGTGATCACCGTGTTCGCGCTCATGGGCTTCATGTTCTTCCTCCCGCAGTACCTCATGCTCGTGCGCGGCATGGGTTCGGCCCAGGCCGGCCTGTGGATGCTCCCGCTCGCGCTGGCCACCGTGGTCGGCACCATGCTGGCTCCCGTCGTGGCACGGATGACCTCGGTGCGCACGGTGGTGATGGCGGGCCTGGCCCTCGTGATCCTCGCGTTCATCATCGGCACCCAGCTGGACACTGCCGCGACCATCGTCCTGTTCGCGCTCCTCTCGGCCGCGTTCGGCCTCGGCGTCGGCCTGGCCGAGACCCTCACGAACGACGTGATCCTCACGGCCGCCCCGAGCGACCGCGCCGGCGCCGCTGCAGCGATCTCCGAGACCGGGTACGAGTTCGGTGGAGCGATGGGCACCGCCGTGCTCGGCACGGCGGGGATGGCCGTGTACTCGAGTCGTGTCGTCGAGACCGCATCCCTGCCCGGCATGGATTCCGAGTCCGCGACCGCTGCGTCCCAGACCCTGGCCGGTGCTCATGAGGTCGCGACGACGCTGCCCGACGGTGGTGCCCGCCTCCGCGAGATCGCGGATACTGCCTTCATGACGGGAATCGACCTCGTGGCCGCGATCGGCATCGGCACGGCGGCCATCACCCTGGTGCTGGCCTGGCGGGGCCTGCGCTCGGAGTCGCGGGCGGCCTCCCACGCCGCCGCGGCTCCGGACGAGGAGACCATGCCACGCGCCGACGAGGCGTCCGCCGACAGGGCCGGGGCGACTCGTGGCTGAGCCGCGCCGCACCAACGTCCCGATCGACCAGCGCCGCCAGGAGCTCGCCGAGACCGCCGTGACGGTCATGGCGCGCGACGGAGCATGGGCGCTGACCACGAGGGCCCTGGCGAAGGAGGCCGGGGTCCCCCACGGGTCGGTGCACTATGCGTTCTCCTCCAAGGACGAGCTGATGCGTGCGGTGCTGCGGCTGGACCTCACTCACCTGTCGGACCTGATGCCGACGCAGCAGGACCGACAGGTGCACGGTCCCGACGATGCCGCCGCTGCCGTGGCAGAGCTCTTCATGGCCTACGCGGACTCCGTCATCGCCGCTCCGGACGTCGAGACCGCCTACTTCGAGCTCTCGCTGATGGCGGCCCGCGACGAGAAGCTGCGATCTCTGGCCGTGCAGTCCCAGCAGGAGCACCGCCGGACCATGGCGGCCTTCCTCGACGACCTGGCCGAGCAGTCGGGCCTGCGCTGGGAGGTCGAGGTCACGCTGGTCGCCGACCAGGCGTTGACGCTGCTCTACGGAGCATCGCTGAGCTGGCTCGAACAGCGCGACGACACCATGTTCCGAGCTGTGCTCCAGGATGCCGCGAGCATGGTGGGCCGCCGACTGCTCTGAGCTCGCTCGTCAGCACCCACGCCTCAGCGCGGCCGCTCCCCATCCGTCGAGAACCCGTCCCGTGCCGCCCGCTCCTCCAGGCTCTCGAGCTCCTGGAAGAAGCCGACCTGCCATCGGGCCGGACCCTGCACACGGGCGTTGAGCGTGCGGAAGGGGGTGCGGGTGGGCGGCGCCAGGGTCTCGGCGCCGTGCGTGCGGGCGGCGTCCAGGGCCTCCTGGGTGTCCTCGACCTCGAGGGCGATGCGGAGCGTCGGCCCCGTCGCCGGGGGTGCACCCTCGACCTCGTCGACGGCGCGGGCGTGCTCCGGGGTGGCGAGCTCGAGGGTGGCGATCCCGGCGTGCAGGATCGCCACCCGATCCTCGCCCTCGGTGGCGAAGGCCGGCTGCTCGGGCATGCCGAGCACGTCGCGGTAGAAGGTCAGCGCCTCATCGAAGTCGTCGGTCTCGATGATCAGGCGCAGCTGGCGGGGTGGGGTCGGATCGCTCATGCGGCCCATCGTGGTCCCTGACATGCGTGTCAGGGTCAAGCCCCAGCCGTTCCCGCAGTCGTGCGAGCCCCGCCAGTTCCTCCTCGATCTCGTGGCGCTCGCTGTGCAGGCGGTTCTCCGCGGCGGCGAGAGCCTCTCCCAGCAGGGCCTGGTCGCGGGCGGGAGCGGACAGGGCCGGGAGCAGCTCCTGGATGACGGCGCTGCAGATGCCGGCACCCAGCAGCTCCTGGATCTGGCGGACGGCCGCTTCGTCGGCGGCGGTGTACTCCCGCTGTCCGGACGCGGTGCGGGACGGGGCCAGCAGTCCCTGCTGCTCGTAGTAGCGCAGCGAACGGGGACTGGCCCCGGTCCGCGCGGCGATCTCGCCGATCCTCATGCTCCCCGTGCCCTCGCTCTCCGTGACCTCCGTCCGGCGGCGCGGCCGCCCGCGCCTGATGCACGATCCTCGCCCGGCGTCCGGGTCCGGTCAATGGTGGCCCTGGTCGGGTCGCGGGGTGCCCAGCTCCCGCCGCTCTCCATCCGCCGTCGCCACCCACGGGCGGGGTCGCGAGCGCGACGGGGGCCGACCCGCTCAGGGCACGTCTGACCAGCAGGGGGTCGAGCCACCGGCTCAGCGCGCGGAGGACGTCTCCGGCACGTCAGGGGAGGACGAGGTCACTCCCGCCGGCCTGCAGCGCCGACGGCGACGAGATCCGCCTCGGTCCGCTCCTCGACCTCCGAGGTGTCCGGCACCGTCGCCGGTTCCGGCGCCGTGCTCGGAGCAGTCCGTTCCGGTCCCGGAACCTCCAGCGAGGAGCACGCGACCGCAGGCACCGGCTCGGTGACGGTCGGCACGGGCTCGGTCGCCACCGGGACCGGGCCCGTGACCACCGGGATCGGCCCGGTGACCGTCGGGAACGATCCGGTGATGGTGGGGATGGCCCCCGTGACGGCGGGGATCTGACCCGTCACCGTCGGGAGGGCGCCGGTGACGGCGGGGATCTGGCCGGTGACCGCGGCGAAGGAGCCGGTGACGGCCGGGCCGTCGGGCAGCGCGGCGAGGCGGCGGTGGGCGCGCACGTAGGCGGGCACGAGCAGCGCCACCGCTCCTGCCCAGGCGAGCGGGGTCCCCCACACCACGCCGGCGAAGCCGAACAGCGCGCCGAGCACGACCGCGGTGCCCAGCCGCATCGCCAGCTCGATGACGCCGGTGAGCATCGGCACCAGCGGCTGTCCCAGGCCCTGCAGGGCGCCGCGCAGCACGAACAGGATGCCGAGGATGCTGTACAGCGCGGCATTGATGTGCAGGGGGAGCATCGCCATCTCGACGACGTCCTCGGATCCTTCCCCCACGAACAGGTGCACCAGCGGCCTTCCCGCGAGCACGAGCACCACGCCGATCGCGAGGGACGAGCCGACCGCGAGGCCGAGCGCCTGCACGATGCCGCGACGGATCCGCCGCCCCTTCCCCGCCCCCAGGTTCTGGGCCGCGAAGGTGGTCGCGGCGAGCCCCAGGGACTGCAGCAGCGCCACGCCCAGGCCGTCCACCCGCGCATAGGTCGTGTACGCGGCGACGGCGTCGGGCCCGAGGGTGTTGATGCGGATCTGCACGGCGAGGCTGCCGATCGCGATGATCGAGGCCTGGAATCCCATCGGCAGACCGATCCGCAGGTGCTCGGCGAGCGCGGCCCGGTCGATGCGCCAGTCCTCGCGGGCCACGTGGAGCGCCGGCACCTTCGCCCGCACGTGCGCGAGGCACAGCAGGGCGGAGGCGAGCTGAGCGATGCACGTGGAGAGCGCGGCGCCGGCGATGCCGAGGCCGGCCCCCATGACGAAGGCGATGGAGAGGACGACGTTGAGCAGGCAGGCGATGATCAGGTAGCGCAGCGGGGTGCGGGAGTCGCCGATCGCGCGGATGATCGCCGCGAGGTAGTTGAAGAACATGACGGTCCCGGCGCCCAGGAAGCTGATCCGCGCGAACGTGGTCGCCTCCGGCAGCAGCTCGGCGGGGGTGCGCAGCACGGAGAGCATCGGCCCGGCGGCGAGCGCCCCGCCCACGGAGACGACAACGCTGATCGCGGCGGTGAGGATGGTGCCGGCGACGACGGAGCGGGCCACGCCCCGACGATCCCCGGCACCGTACGCCTGCGCCGTGGGGACGGCGAAGCCGGTGCTCACACCGATCGCGAATCCGAGCAGCAGGAACAGCAGCCCCCCGGTCGCACCGACGGCGGCGAGGGAGTTCACGCCGAGGTGTCGGCCGATCACGGCGGCGTCCGCGAACTGGTACATCTGCTGGACGATGTTGCCCAGCAGCAGCGGGACGGCGAAGAGGAGGATGACGCGCCAGGGGGCGCCGCGGGTGAGGACGACGGGCATGGGAAGCACAGCTCCGGGTCGAAGAGGGTGGAGTCTCCGGCGCGCAGAGCGACGGCCCCGGCGAGTGCCGGGGCCGCGTCCATCGCGTCGGGAAGTCGTGGGGCAGGCGCAGGGGCGCTTCTGCCAGAACCTCCATACTTGCGGATGCAGGACCCGCGCGGAAGGGGGTGGCGGTCGCTGATCCGTGTGACGTCGGTCGTGCCGGCTCCTCGCACGATCACCGCTCGGCGTGGAGGGACGCGCCCGTGGTCTCCGGCACGCCTCGATCGCCTGGTGCCGGCTTTCGAGCCCTGCGCAGACGACGGAGGGGGACGATGCCCAGGTACCCTCTCGAGATGCCCTCCCCCCGCCGGTCCAGCACCCGCCGTCGCCGCAGGTCTCCGCGCCGCAAAGGGTCTGCCGGCGCACCCAGGGAGCTGCCCTTCGTCGGCCCCGGCGAACGACTCTGGGTGCTCGACGTCCCCTACGGGACCCAGGTCGAGGGCGCCACCTGGCATCCGGCGGTGCGGATGCACCTGCACGTCGGCCGAGAGCTCCCGGCGCATCTCGCGCCCTACGCGCCCGGGCCGCACACCCTGGGACGCTTCCTCGAGAACACCCTCAACCCCGACTCCCCCACCGAGAATCCGGCGCCGTCCGAGGACCTCGAGCCCCGCCAGAACCAGTTCGAGGCCGCCGACGCGATCGCCGAGCACGCCCAGGCCGGCGGCCGCCAGTTCCTGCTGGCCGACGAGCCCGGCGTCGGCAAGACCATCTCCGCCGTCCTCGGGGCCACGGCCGCGGGCGACCTCCGCGGGGCGCAGCGGGTGCTCGTGGTCGCCGACCGCCCCGCCGCGATCACGATCGGGCACTGGTGCCGCACGATCACGGCTCTGGGCGACGACGGTCTGGAATGGGTGGTGATCACCTGGGACCGCCTGGAGAAGGTCACCGACCACTCCTGGGACGTGATCATCGCTGACGAGGCGCACGCGCTGCGGCGGACCACCACGAAGCGGTGGAAGCTCTGGGCGCGGATCTCCGGGCACGCAAAACCGCACGAGAAGGCCCCGTTCGTCATCGCGACCACCGCCACGCCCGGCCACACACCGCTCGAGCTGCCCTACCTCGCGCCGGCCTACGCGCAGGCGCACGGCGAGACCATGAAGGACTGGACCTCGGCCTCCCAGCCCGGCGCCACCTTCGCCGCCGCTCTCGAGCGTCATGGCATCGGCGTGGAGCGGGGTCGCTACGGCGCCACGTGGACCACCGATCCGGCGCGGCGCGCCGAAGACCTCGCGCGAGTGCGCGGCTGGCTCGAGGACCAGCGGCCGACGGCGATGCTGCACCGCGCGGCGCCGTGGGGGCCGGTGCCGATCTCCGGCATGCCCGTGACGCTCACTCCCGCGGAGCGGGCGACGTACGAGGCCGAATGGGGAGAGTTCTGCCGCGAGATGGACATCGCCCGGCGGGGCCGCAACACCGCCAAGGGCCGGGCGGCGCTGCTGCGCTTCCGCCAGAAGGCCGGGCTGATCCGCGTGGACTCCACCGTCTCCTGGATCGCCCAGCAGGTCGAGGCCGGGCGCCAGGTGGCGTGCTCGGTCGAGTTCGTCGGGACCGCCGCGGAACCGATCACCGAACGACTGCGCGATGCCGGCCTCGAGGTCGCCACGATCTACGGCCAGGGCCGCTTCGACGTCGAGACCGAGAGGCTCCGGTTCCAGACCGGGCAGGCCCCCGTCTGCGTGTTCACCACCGTCGCCTCGATCAGCCTGCACGCCGGGGAGACCCTCGCCGGCGGCCGCCGGGCCAGCACCGAGCCCCGCGTGGGCCTCTTCCACCAGGCCCGCTTCTCGGGGATCGCCGGCCGGCAGGTCACCGGGCGCACCCACCGCGACCACCAGGTCTCCCCGTGGCACATCGCCTACGCCCAGGGCACCGTCGAGGAGCAGGTCAGCAAGGTGATGGTGGAGCGCATCGCCGCGGCCTCCGACACCGTGGGCGGGGACACCGCCGGATTCGCCGACGTCGCCCAGCTGCTCGGGGCGGACTGGCTGCCGCCCGCGGCGCTGACCGCGGAGAGTGCCTGAGCGGGGTGGGGCTGCGGAGCGGCGTCGTTCGGCTGGGCAATATTCAGGGGCCGATCTGTGCCTGACGGTGAACGCATCTCGTGCCGCAGTTGATCAGGTGATCGAGGAGCTGCCTCTCCTGGCGTCATGGCGAGGTGGCCTGCACTGCACGGTCAGCAGATCTGTCACGAAAGACTCGGCGGAGACCCTCCTCACAATCGTCGCGAAGGCGCGGTCCGGATGTGCCGCTGAGGTACACCGCAGAGCAACAGGATCCTTTCCCCTTTCACTGCCAAGCGTCAGACTGCCCACTCCCTGGCAAAGTCCGCCCCCCACGCTTCCATAGCCTTCACCAGCGGTTCGAGGGATCGACCTCTCTCCGTGAGGGCGTATTCGACGCGCGGCGGCACCTCGGGGTACGCCGTGCGCTTGACGACGCCGTCCTCTTCGAGTTCACGCAGCTGTCGCGTCAGCGTCCTTGTGTTCGCCAGCGGCACGAGTCGGCCGAGCTCGTTGAAGCGCCGGGTGCCACCGAGGAGATGCTTCACCAGCGTGAGCTTCCATGTTCCTCCCAGCACGGACACCGCCACCTCGACGGGGCAGACCTCCATCGCTCGCGACACGGGCAGACGCATGAACCCTCCTGGTGACAAAAATGTCCGTACTAGCGGAATCTACTCTAAGCAGAGAGCATCGAAGCATGCAGCACACTGACACCACCGCGTCGACAGTCCATTGGCTCAGCGCTCACCCCGAGCCGTCCTCCTTGAACGGTTGCCTGCGTCGCGACGCCATCGCGCACCTTCGCCGAATCGGGCACACCGTCCTCGAATCGGACCTCTACGCCATGGAGTGGGACCCGGTTGTTCGTGCCCGCGACGGAGGGCAGGATCCCGGCGACGAGCAGCGACCATTCCGCGTGAGCACCGACACGCGAGACGCCTACATCTCGGGCAACCAGCCGGCTGAGATCGTCGCCGAGCAGGCAAAGCTCCAGGCGGCGGACGCGATCGTCGTCCAGTTCCCACTGTGGTGGTACGGGATGCCCGCCATCCTCAAAGGCTGGTTCGATCGCGTCTTCGTCAGCGGATTCGCCTTCGGCACCGATCCCTGCACCGGCCGCAGGCTCCGGTTCGAGCAGGGCCCGTTCGTTGGCAAGCGTGCACTTGTGGTCACCACGCTTGGAGACCGGCCGCATGCCATCGGTCCGCGAGGCAAGTCTGGCGAGTTGAACGAGCTGCTGTTCGGCCTGCTCCACGGCACCTTCGCCTACACCGGGATGAGCGTCCTCCATCCATGGGCTCTCCCCAGCGCCGACCGCATCACCGACTACGAGCGAGTACGCGACGACCTGCGGCGTCGACTCGACAGGCTGTACACCGACGAGACGATACCGTACCGACCCCAGTTCACCGGCGACTACACCCCGGAGTGGGAACTCCAGCCACACGTGCGTCCTGGAGAACGCGGCGTACGAGTGCACACCGAGAACTAGGCATGGGACTGCGGCACGGGGACCTCAACAGGACACATCCGCCACATCGAGCGTGGGACTGCCGCACTTGTTGCTACGGGTCATGACGTTGTCATCACGGGGCGGGGAGGGGGAACGACTCCCTGACCGGAACGCTGGGTGGTGCCGAAGCCGTCCATGCCCCATCCTGTCCCCGCGCGCGGTGGACGTCGGGCTCAGCCCCCGTGCGTCGACCGTGGATCCAGATCCCGCCATCCCGCCGGGAGGGGCGTCGGGCCGACGTCGGCCGCGGGCAGCCACGCGGTCCAGTCCGCATCCAGGGGCCAGCTCCCCCGAGTGAACGCCGCATGCAGCACCCGGCCCTGCTCCCGGATGCGCTCGGCCTCGGAGGCGGGGGCGGCCCCGACCTGCACCATGAACTCCAGTTCGTCGTCGTCCTTGTACTCGACCCGCCAGGAGTCCGTGCCAGGAGTGCCGGTACCGACCACGTCGAGATCCCAGTCCTGGGTGTCGAAGCCGATCGGGGAGCGCTGCCAGGGGCACTCGAGGTTCCCGTACCAGTCGCCGACCCAGGTCTCGCCGTCGTGCCAGCGCCAGATCGACCAGTTCTCCCCGCCACGGTGCACGCGGATCACCGTCGGCCCGCGCCAGGAGGTCACCTGATGGGTGCCGTCCCAGTCCAGTGGCGCGACCTGCCGACCGCGGGGCCCGTCCCTGCGGCCCGCGCGCCGCGCCATGCCCGATCCCTCGGTGGTGGCGACGACCGAGAGCTCCGCGGAGTCGACCACGACGGTCCCCGCCACGGCGAAGCTCGGCGCGGGAGCGGCCGACGGCCGGTTCCTGATGCTGCGCAGCACCACGGGCGTGCCGGGGGCGAAGGGCGCCACCGGCGGCTCGGGCTCGGGGACGGGGACGCGAGCGGAGAAGGACACGCGCCGACCCTACTGCCTGCGGGTGCACCGGATCGTGGGTGGTGCGGCCCTCTCAGCTGCGGGCGGGCGCCCCGTCGACCAGGCGGCGCATGAGGGCGTCCAGCGGCCCGGGTCGTCCGGCGCGCTCCAGCGCGGACGCCGCGAGCAGCCCCAGGAGCCAGACCCCGGTGGCGACAGCGACCGCGCCGAAGGGGCCGACGTGGGCGCCGACCCCGATCAGCTCGGAATGGAGGGTCGCAGCGATCAGCACCGAGTGCAGCAGGTAGAAGGTCAATGAGCGGGATCCCATCGCCGCGAGCGCCCGGGCGAACCGGCCGGGGTGCTGCTCGACGCGGGTGCCGATCAGCGTGAAGAGCGAGGCGTAGCCGAGGCCTCCGGCGACCCCGGTGAGGATCTGCAGACCGTTCAGCAGCCCGATGGTCGCCCAGCCGGCGTCGAGCGCGCCCACCGAGGCGAGCGCCGCGGGCAGGGCACCGCCGACGGAGACGGCGATGCCGAGCGTGGCGAGCAGCCGCAGCGTGCGCCGGTGTCGGTCGACGTCCTCGAACAGCCGCAGCCTCCCGGCGAGGAATCCGGTCACCACCAGCAGCAGGAGCGGGTAGCCGAGGACCATGAACACCAGCGTGACCGGGTAGGCGAGGATCCGTCCCGCCCAATCCCCGGCCGTGAGGTATCCGGGCACAGCGGCCAGCGCGACCGGATCCGTCGCCGCAGCGTAGGCGTAGGCGACGGCGAACAGCGTGTTCAGGAGCGCGGAGCCGACCAGGAGCACCCCGAGCGCCACCACCAGCGCGCGGGTGCTGAGCAGCAGCAACCAGCCCACGAGCAGCAGCGCGATGCCGTAGGAGCTGAGGATCTCACCGGGGAAGACCAGGACCGCGTGGATCACCCCGAACAGCAGCAGCGCCCCGGCCCGTCGCAGCAGCCGGACGTACGCCTGGCGCGGGATCCCGTCCCGCTCGCTCCGGCGGTCCGTCCCGCGCGCCACCCAGTAGCCGAACAGGATCGCGAACAGGGGGAATGCGCGGTTGTCCAGGAGCAGGGCACTGGCGAAGGCAGTGACGCGGTCGGCAAGCGGCAGCTGCGAGACATCCGCGCCGAAGTGCGAGCCGGCGTACACCGTCGCGTAGGCGGCGGCGATCATCAGCAACATCGCGCCGCGGGACATGTCCGGGGCGAGCAGTCGGCGCGGTGCCGGAGCGGCGGTGCGGTCGGTATCCGTGGGCGGGGTGTTCGTCATGGCGGCACATCCGGAGGTGTCGTCGGCAGGGACCCGTCGTGGTCGATGCCCCATCCTCCCAGGTCGGGCCTCCCGCGCCAGTGCCGGTCGTCATGGAGTGGCATCCCGGGTCGGAGTATCCGAGGCCGGAGCCGAGCATCCGCGGGCACCCTACCGAGACGGGGCCGCGGCCGAGGCGGGCGCGGAGCCGCGGCAACGGGGTGAGCGGCAGGGTGCGCAGAGCTGGGTGTGGGCGCGCCGGTGGGACGGTGTCGTCAGGATCGATGGTGAGGTCCTCGATCATGAGCGGGCTCTTGCCTCTGCTCGTGCGCCGTGAGGTACTCCCAGCGCCCTCCTCGCCAGGAAATGCCCGGCGAGCCTCTCGTGCTCGACAGGCATCGACTCTCCTCGCAGGACGGAGGTCAACACCTCGACGGACCGCTCGGTTCACCTGCTGTGCCACCCGGTCCTTCGTCCGCGAAACTGGCACGCACCACGCTCGTCCACCGGTCCCGGCAGGTCCCCGCCGTGCTCGTGATCGGCAACGGCCCCACTCATAACGTGACACGACCCGTCCGGAGGTCACCATGATCGATGTTGCGCACACGCGCCGACCTCTCCTCCTGGTCCTCGCCGATGCCCGGGATGACGAGGACTTCGCGCTCCTGTTCCCCGCTCTGAGGGAGCACGGCGTGGACGCCGTGCGCTGCGATCCCCGGGATCTCGTCACCCGCATCGAGGACGGGCGCCTGCGGTTCTCGATCCCCGGCGGCGACGTGGAGCCCGCCCTCGTGCTGGGCTGGGTGCTCGAGGAGCTCCTGGTGCCCGGAATGGTCGCTCTGGAGCTCTTCGTCGAAGCCGGTATCTCCGTCGTCAACGACGCCGCCACTCTGTTCCGCGCCGAGAACAAGCTGCTCGACTCCGCGCGTCTCGCTGCCGCCGGGGCAGCCCACCATGGGGTGCTCTCCGCGCGCGATCCGGCGGATCTCCTGGCCTGGATGGAGCGCGGACATGCGGATGTGGTCGTCAAGCCTCTCAGCGGGTACGGGGGTGAGGGCATCGCGCACATCGACGGGGAGAAGACTCGCAGGCGATGGCTGGACTCCCGGGAGGAGACGCAGGAGCCGTATCTGGTGATGCCCTATGTGGAGACCGGGGGACGGGACATCCGGGTGTACACGATCAACCACCATCCCGTCTTCGCGATGTATCGCTATGCCCCCGAGGACTCGTTCGTCACCAACGTGCTCGCCGGCGGCTCCATCGCCATGTGCCCGCTCACCGCGGAGCTCTCTGACCTGGCCGCCCGCGCCTCGCGGGCCGCCGGGACGCTCATCGGGGGCATCGATATCGGGGAGGAGGCGAGCACCGGCGACCTCATCGTGTTCGAGGTGAACTCCTGCCCGTCGCTCGAACCTGCGGTGATCGACGACGTGGCGAGCTTCCTGGCGGCAACGGTCCACGATCGTGCCGACGCGCTCCGCACCTGGACGCCCTCGCACGTCCATCGAGAGCGGGACGATGACCCGGCGCTCTTCCACGAGAGCAAGCGAGGACTGATCCGGAACCTGCGGTGACCATGACCGTCGCGCGGGCGGCCCGCTCGGAGCTGGCGGTGCAGGACCGGAGCCCGCTCCTCCGGGTCCGCACCCTCATCGCACCCGCCGACACCGCGGTGTCAGCCGCGGAGGGCGTCGAACACCACCTGGGTCGCTTCGGCGAGAAGAGCGTCGTCGAAGTCGGCGTCCTCTGCCGCGCGATCCGTGAAGATCACGAGCACGACCGGGGCCCCGCCGTCGGGCGGATAGGCGATGCCGATGTCGTTGCGCGAACCGTAGACCCCCGCCGCGCCGGAGCGGTCCCCGACGGTCCATCCTGTCGGCGCTCCGGCCCGGATCAGCGCATCGCCGGTGGTGCTGCGCACCATCGCGTCGACCAGCGCCGCGCGGTCGTCCTCCGCCAGGGTGTCGGCGACCGTGTAGGCGCGCAGCGAGGTGGCGAACGCTCGCGCGGTGCTCGTGTCGCGCTCATCGCCGGGAGCGATGTCGTTGAGCTCGGGCTCGGAACGGGCGACTCTCGTCGTGTCGTCGCCGATCGCGCGAAGCCTCTCCTCGAGTGCCTCCGGACCGCCGAGCTGGTCGAAGACGAAGTCTGCGGCGGTGTTGTCGCTGGAGACGAGTGACGCGTCGATCGCCTCGGCGAGTGTGACGGTGCCGCCGGCGTGCTCCTCGAGCACGGGCGAATGGGCCAGAACCGTCTCGGGCACGTCGATGCTCGTCTCGAGCTCGGACTCCGTCGTGGCGTCGAGGAGCTCGGCGGCCGCGAAGAGCTTGATCGTCGAGGCGAAGCCGAAGCGTTCGTCGGCCCGGTGCTCGACCACCTCGCCGGTCCCGGTGTCGATCGCATACACGCCGAGACGCGCAGCGAACTCCGCCTCGAGGTCGCCGAAGGCGGCAGCGGGGTCGAGCCCGGTCGGCGAGGCGGTGTCGGCCGACCCGGCGGAGTCCCGGGTCGGCCCGGCTGCGGCTGGCGTGCCGTCACGTGCCGGCGTGAGAGCGCAGCTGGAGATCGTCGCCGGCATCAGGAGCCCGGCCGCGAGCACCAGCCGCCGACTGCGGCAATGGGGAGACGGTCGCACGAAGCCCATGGCCATTCGTCATCATCCTGTTCGTTGCAGGGGAAGAACTGCGCGCGGTGCGGCCGGGACGGCATGGAGGGAGGTCGTGACGGCGCTGCGCTCTTCAGGTGATCCGCACTGGTCTCACCAGTGCGTTCATCTCGAGCGTACACACAGTGACATGGGTCAGGTTCCGAGCCCCCGCACCTCGTAGCTCGGCTCGAGCGCGCGCTCCGCCGGGTCCGCGTACTCGTGCCTCAACTGGTCCACGTCGAGCACGAACCGCTCCCCCACGAAGGACGTGGCCGAGAGCAGCACCGGGCGCTCCTCGGCATCGAGCAGCCGCAGATGCTGGACCAGCAACGCCTGGCCGACGGCGACCTCGAGCAGCCGCGCGGTATCGGCCGTCGCGGACGCGGCGCGCAACGTGCCCATCGAGCGGGCCGGGCCGCGGCCCAGAGCATCCAGCGCCGTGAACAGCGACCCCGTCTCGAGGTCCGTCTCGAGCACGCGCGCGCAGTCGCCGGCGATCCGGCAGCTCTCCCGGGCGATCGGCACCCCGTCCCCGCACAGCACCCGCTCCACTTCGCACACCATCGCGCCCCGCTCCTGACCCAGCTCGCGGTTCTCCTCCGCGGTGCCGGGGCGGAGATGCGCGGTGAGCAGGCGGGCGGAGGCCGCCAGGCCCTGGCGGCGCATGTGCTCGCCGAAGGAGAGCAGCCGGTCGCTGCGGCGGTGGACGCGATGGGCGGAGACGAAGGTGCCGCTGCCGGCGATGCGGTGCAGCCGCCCCTCGGCCACGAGCGTCGCCACCGCCTGCCGGGCGGTCATCCGGCTCACGGCGAACTGCTCGCTGAGCTCCCGGTCGCCGGGCATGCGATCACCGGGAGCGGCGCCCTCGAGCAGAGCGCGCAGGTGCGCCTCGATCCGCCGGTGCGCGGCCGGGCGTCTCGCCGAGGGGCGGAGCTCAGCGGCGGTCATGGGCGGAGCCTACCGTCGACCACGAGCTCTCTAGACAGCTTCATGGTCGCAGTCTAGATTGGCCGACCATGAGCCGCCCCAACATCGTCTTCGTCATGTCCGACGACCACGCCGCCCATGCGATCAGCGCCTACGGCAGCCGCGTGAACCGCACCCCGCACCTGGACCGCCTTGCGCGCGATGGCGTGCGCTGCGATGCCACGTTCTGCACCAACTCGATCTGCTCGCCCTCGCGGGCCACGATCCTCACCGGCACCTACAGCCATATCAACGGCGTCGACTCGATCTATTCCCGCTTCGACCACGCCACGCGCACCTTCCCGTCCGTGCTGCAGGAGGCCGGCTACCGCACGGCGCTGTTCGGCAAGTGGCACCTGGGCGAGACCGGCGAGTCCCTGCCGCAGGACTTCGACAACTGGCAGATCTTCCCCGACCAGGGCGAGTACCACGATCCGACGATGATCTCCCCCGCCGGCGAGGAGCAGGTCGAGGGCTACGCGACGGACATCGTCACCGACCTCTCGCTGGACTGGATCGACGAGCAGGGCGAGGAGCCCTTCTGTGTGCTCGTCCACCACAAGGCCCCGCACCGGCCGTGGGAGCCGGATGCGAAGCACCGCGACCTCTACCCCGCAGGCAGCATCCCCGAGCCCGCCACCCTGTTCGACGACTTCGCGACCCGCTCACGCGCGGTGCGGGAGGCGACGATGACCCTCGCCGACGACCTCGACATCGCCACCGACATCAAGGAGCCGGTGCCCGCGGAGCTGCAGGGCGAGGAGAACCGCGAGGCGCGCATCCGCTGGGTCTACCAGCGCTACCTGCGCGACTACCTGCAGTGCGTCCAGTCGATCGACGACAACGTGGGCCGTCTCCTTGACCACCTCGACCAGCGCGGCCTGACAGACAACACGATCGTCGTCTACACCTCGGACCAGGGATTCTTCCTCGGCGATCACGGCTGGTACGACAAGCGCTTCATCTACGACCAGTCCCTGCAGATGCCGCTGATGATCCGCTGGCCGGAGCATCTGCCCGCCGGCGAGCGCTGCGGGGAGATCCTCACCAACGTGGACTTCGCGGCGACGCTGCTGGAGGCCTGCGGCCTCGACGCGGACGCGGAGCTGCCCCAGCAGCAGGGCCGCAGCTTCCTGCCCCTGCTGCGCGGCGAGGCCGACGAGACATGGCCGCGCTCGATGTACTACCGCTACTGGGAGCACGACAGCGAGCCCCACCACGTGTGGTCCCACTACGGCGTGCGCACCCACCGCCACAAGCTGGTGTACTTCTACAACGCGGGCCTCGGCACCGACGGGTCGAAGGACACCCGCTACCCGCCCGAGTGGGAGCTCTACGATCTCGAGGAGGACCCCGAGGAGCTGCGCAACCTCGCCGACTCCCCGGAGCATGCCGGGATCCGCGCCGAGCTCGAGGCGGAGCTGGCCCGGCTCCAGGAGCACTACCGCGACGCGCCCTACGTGGCCTGAGGGGTGCGGGGGCGGTTCACTTCACAGCCCCGGAGCCGAGTCCCTGCACGATCTGCTTCTGGGCCAGGAGATAGAAGATCAGGACGGGGATCACCGAGATCGTCGTCGCTGCGAGGAGGACCGTCTGCTGCGGGGTCTCCGAGGACACGAAGCTCATCAGTCCGCGCTGCACGGGCATCAGGGCATCGGTGTCGAAGAGCACCAGGGCCATGAGGTACTCGTTCCAGACGTTGAGCCCCTGGATCACCGCGACCGCCGCCAGGCCCGGGCGCGCCAGCGGGAGGATGATGCTCGCGAAGATCCGCAGCGACGACGCTCCGTCGATCCGCCCGGCCTCCTCGAGGGCTCGCGGCTGGCTGGCGAAGAAGCTGCGCATGATCAGCGTGCTCATCGGGATGCCGCCGGCGATGAGGATGGCGATGTAGCCCGCACGGCTGTCGGTCAGACCGAAGGTGACGAGCAGCTTGTACTGGGCGATGAACATTGCGGGGGCCGGGATGATCATGACCGCCAGGAGGATGGCAGAGACGATGCTCTTGCCCTGGAACTCCAGGCGCGCCAGCGCATAGCCCGCGAGGCTCGCGCACACGAGGGTCCCCGCCACCGCACTGATCGAGTACACGAGGCTGTTGACCAGGAGCAGGCCCAGGTTCCCGTCGATCCAGCCTGCGGCATAGTTCTCCCAGGCGAAGGTGGTCGGGATGATGCTCTGCCCGGAGTACAGCTCCTCGAGCGACATGAGCGATCCGGACAGCAGCCAGAAGATCGGGAAGAGCGTGATCACCGCGGCGACCACCAGCAGGATGTAGAGGCCTGTCAGTCCCGGGGCGCGGCCCCGTGGGCGGCGCGGCGGCGCCTCGGCCGTGCCGGGCGCGCGTCGAGGAGCAGGGGCTCGAAGGGTCGACGGCGTCATCGGCCGCTCCTGCGGGAGGTGATCCAGAGCTGGAAGATCGCGAGCGCCATGAGCGCGCCCCCGAAGAGGACCGACATGGCGGCCGCAGTGCCGTAGCGGAAGCTCGAGAAGGCCTCGTTGTAGATCCGCAGCGTCGGGACCATCGTGTGCGAACCGGGACCTCCATTGGTCAGCACCTGGACCGTCCCGAAGATCTGCAGTGCGGCGACCAGGGTCAGCAGGGAGACGATCGAGGTCACCGGCGCGAGGTGCGGCCATGTGACGTACCGGAACCGTCCCCACGCCAGGGCGCCGTCGAGGCTCGCGGCCTCGTGGAGCTCCTTGGGGACGTCCTGCAGGCCCGCGAGGAAGAGGATGAAGGCGAAGCCCCAGTGGTACCAGACGAAGGTCAGGGCCACGGCGGGGACCGCCGTGGCCGGGTCCCCCAGCCAGTTGTGCGCCAGCGCGCCGAGGCCGAGGGACTCCAGCAGCGTATTGATCACGCCGACCCTCGGTTCGAGCAGCCACCGGAAGATCAGGCCGACGACGACGACGGAGAACACGCTGGGGAGGTAGAACGCCGTCCGGAAGAACGCTCGCGCACGAGGGGCGGCGTTGACCGCGAGAGCCATCGAGATCGCGATCCCGTTGCCGAGGAAGAATCCGGCCAGTCCGAACGTGACGACATTGCGCATCGACCCCCAGAACTCGCTGTCGCTCATCACCGCGGCATAGTTCTCGAGGCCGACCCACGGCGTCTCCATGCTGATGCCGTCCCACTCCTGGAAGCTCATGAGGATGGCCTGGAAGAACGGGGCGATGGTGAGAGCGAGGACGAAGGCGGCCGCGGGCAGCAGGAAGAGCCAGGCAGTCAGGCTCCGGCGTCGCCCGCGCCGTCGGCGCGCCGGTGTGGCCACCGGCGCCGACACCGTTGCGGAGGTCATGCGCTGCGGTCCTGGGCGGACTGGACGTCCTCGAGGGCCTCGTCGACGCCGAGCTCGCCGAGCACGATGCTCTGCGCGGCCGCGCCGATGGCGGTGCGCACGTCGGACGTGAAGGTCGAGGGGACGGCCTGCGCAGAGTCCACGCCGGCCGCGACGGCACGCAGTTGCTCGGCGACGTCGCCGGCATCGATGAGCTCGGCGGCCGTCGGGGTCAGGCCCGCCTCCTCGGCGAACACCTTCTGCTGAGCGGGCTCGGACAGCCAGGTGACGAACGCGAGGGCCGCCTCAGGATTCGCACCCTTGGGGTTGATCGCGGCCCCCTTTCCCACACGAACCACCGACCGAGGGGCGTGCGCCCCACCGGAGATCGGTGGCAGCCCGACGACCCCGTAGTCCGTGAAGTCCGGCGCCGTCGACCGCGCCACGGCCACCGCCCCCGATCCGTTGTAGATCGCCCCGACGTCCTGCACGGAGAAGAAGGACTTCTCGACACCGGGATTGTCGTCCGACCCGCCGGGCAGGGTGCCGCTGGCGATGACGCCGCTGTCGCGGAGGGTCTCGAAGGCGCCGAAGGCATCGACCCAACCCGGTGCGGTCCAGGGCGCGCTGCCCGAGAGGGTCGCCTCGATCTCCTCGTCGGAGAGGAACTTGGATCCGAGCTCCTGGAGGAGGTTCGCGCAGAGCGACGCCGCGACCGAGAACAATCCCTGATCCGGCGACGCCTCGACCAGAGCATCGATCAGGTCCTCCAGCGTCGCCGGCGGTGTTGCGAGATCGACCCCGGTCGTCTCAGGGTTGACGAAGAGCCCGAAGATGTTCAGATCCCAGTGAGCTGAATAGATCCCCGGCGGGACTTCGAGGTTGTTCCCCTCGGCGAAGCGGGTGAGCGACAGGGCGAGCGGGGTGAAGGTGTCGGACCAGCCGCTGTCCATCTGCTCGGTGAGGTCCATGGCCCACCCAGCCTTGTAGTAAGGGGCCATGCCCTCGTCGAGCGCGGAGTAGATGTCCGGCATGTCTCCGGACTGCGCCTTGCTCTGCAGCTTCGCCGGAAAGTCCGCCGGGCCCGGGGTCTCGACCCTCACCGTGACGTCGGCCTGTGCGGAGTACTGCTCGGCGAGCTTCGTCAGCGCAGCCTCCTGCCCGCGGGACTGGTTGTAGAAGAGGAGCTCGGAGGGGTCGCCACCGCTGGCACCACCGTTTCCGCCGCATGCCGAGATCGCCGCGGTGAGCCCTCCCGCACCGGCCAGGGAGATGCAGGTCCTCCGGGAGATGGGGTGGACGGAGTCCTTGACCATGTGCATGCTCCTCGTCGTCTTCGTCGCGGCGCGGGCCGCAGGGCGACGGTGCCCTCGCGACCGGGAGGGCAGTGGATCCTGCCCGCTTGATATCGATAACATTGCAGACATGGCGCCGCGGGTCAAGCGGCGGCCATCGACGGGCGCGCTGCCGCCCGACCGTCTAGATTCAGCTGTGCACGGTGCCGCCCGGAGACCCCAACCCAGGTCGCCGGGGCGCCCGGCGCCGAGGAGCGAGGAGGCATGAGCGCATGGCAGGACGACCGCACGCACGAGCTCGACTGGCCGCGAGGGCGACCCTGACCGATGTGGCGGTGCGAGCGGGGGTCTCCCGGCAGACGGCGTCCCGGGTCGCCCGCGGGGGTGCCGGCGTGCGGCCGGAGACCCAGGAGCGCGTGCAGAGCGTGATCGACGAGCTCGGGTATCAGCCGGACGTGGTGGCGAGAGCCTTGAAGGTCGGTTCCGCGGGGATGATCGGCGTCCTCGTCCACGACCTCGGGCGCCTGGGACATGGGGCGGAGATACTGGCCGGACTCGAGGAGGCGGCGGCCGCCGCCGGCCTCGGCGTGTGCATCGCCCGCATCGGCGCGTTCGACGCGACCACGGTCGCAGAAGGTATCGACCGCCTGCACCGGACCGGGTGCGACGGGATCGTGGTGATGGCCCCCTGGATCCCGGACGCAGAGTCCCTGCGTACGGTGCGGGCCACGATCCCGCTGGTGACGACCAGCCAGGTCGAGGACTTCCCGGGGCCCAGTGTCCATGTCGATACGGATGCCGCTGTACGGCAGGTCGTCTGCCATCTGCTGGAGCTCGGTCACCGCACCGTGCACCACGTGGCCGGCCCGGAGGACGCGATGGCCGCGGCGCTCCGCGAGACATCCTGGCGCCGGGCACTCCGGGATGCCGGCGCGCACATCCCGGAGGTCGTACGCGGGGACTGGAGCGCGGATTCCGGCTACCGCGCCGGGTGTCGGGTCGCCGAGGATCGGGAGGTCTCCGCCATCTTCGCCGCCAACGACGCCATGGCCCTCGGAGTGCTCCATGCGCTGCTCGAGCACGGCGTGAGCATTCCGGACCAGGTCAGCGTGGTCGGATTCGACGCCTCACCCATGTCCCAGCACACCTGGCCCCCGCTCACGACGGTCGGCTTCGATGCCTCAGAGCACGCTCGCCGCGCGGTCGACGCACTGCTGCGGCGCATCCGCGACGAGGAGGTCGACCCGATCCCGCCCCTCTCGCCGACGCTGATCGTCCGCGCGAGCTCTGGGCGGCGGCGAGCGTGAGACCCTCGAGCCGGTGATCCGGAATCCGGGGCAGGCACCTCTTGCGTCACTCATCGACATCCATCAATATAGAGATATGTCGATTCAGCCGCCGGCCCCGACACCGCCGTCGGCCCCTCCCCGCACCGCCACCGAAGCGAGGGCAGCATGACCATCACCGACCCCGACCGCACCGCGGACGAGGCCTGCGCCCCGATCCACGGCCACGCCATGGGCGTCGAGGCCGCCGCCTCCGTGGCCGGGACGCTCAAGGCGCTTTCCGACCCGCTGCGCCTGCGGATGCTCTCGGCGATCATGACCGATCCGCGCGGCGAGTCCTGCGTCTGCGACCTCGCCGAGCTCGCCGAGGTCTCCCAGCCCACCGTCTCCCACCATCTGAAGACCCTGCGCAGCGCCGGGCTGCTCACCTCGGAGCGCCGCGGCACCTGGGTCTGGTACCGGATCCCCGAGGACCGTCGCGGCGCCGTGACCTCCCTGATGGACGGCTTCGCCCCGGCCGCGCTGGCCCCGCCCGCCGCGGAGTCCGAGGACCCTCCGGCCGATGTCGACCTCCGCCTCACCCATCTCGCCGAGGAGCTCGTCGCGGAGCGGCCCGAGCTCTCCGAGGACCTGGTCGTGGCAATCGTGCGGGAGTCGTACACGGCGCTGGCCCGGTCCGCCCGCATCACCGCGCATCTGGTCACGCTCACGGAGCGCTTCGCCCGCCAGCGCCTGGTGGATCTCACCCGCGACCGCGAGGCCGGCCGGCCCCAGGTCCTGTTCGTCTGCGTCGCCAACGCCGGCCGCTCCCAGCTCGCCGCCGCCCTCGTCCGCCAGATGGCCGGGGACCGGGTGGTGGCCCGCTCGGCCGGCTCCGCGCCCGCCACCGAGGTCCACCCGCACGTGCGCTCCCTGCTCGAGGAGATGGAGGGAGCGCAGAGCGCCGAGGAGCCCTTCCCCACTCCCCTCACCGATGACGCCGTGCGCGCGGCCGACGTCGTGATCACCATGGGCTGCGGCGACGTGTGCCCGGTCATCCCCGGCGTCCGCTACGAGGACTGGCCGGTGGGCGACCCCGCACTCGCCTCCCCGGAGGAGACCCGCGCGATCCGCGACGACATCGCCGCCCGTGTCCGCACCCTGCTCGAGACTCTCGTCCCCGCCGACTCCTGAGGAGCCCCATGACCACTGCACCCGCCGTCCTGTTCGTCTGCGTCCACAACGCCGGGAGGTCGCAGATGGCCGCCGGCTACCTCCGCCACCTGGGCGAGGGCCGCATCGAGGTGCGCTCCGCCGGCTCGATGCCGGCCGAGCAGATCAACCCCGTCGCCGTCGAGGCGATGGCCGAGGAGGGCATCGACCTGCGCGCCGAGCAGCCCAAGGTCCTCACCCCCGAGTCGGTCCAGGCCTCCGACGTCGTGATCACCATGGGCTGCGGCGACGCCTGCCCCATCTACCCCGGGAAGCGCTACGAGGACTGGGCGCTCGAGGACCCCGCCGGACAGGGCCTCGAGGCCGTGCGCCCCATCCGCGACGAGATCCGCCGCCGCGTGGTCGAGCTGATCGCGTCGCTGGAGCCGACGGTCGCGACCGATGCCACGGCGCACACCGCCGGCGATGAGGGAGCCGAGGCGACCGCGGCCACGCCGTCGGTGCTGTTCGTGTGCGTGAAGAACGGCGGCAAGTCCCAGATGGCCGCGGCCCTGATGCGGCACGAGGTGGGCGACGCGGCGGAGGTGCACTCGGCGGGGACAGCGCCCGGCGGGTCGCTGAATGCGCAGTCCGCGGCCTCGGTCACCGAGGTGGGCGCGAGCATGGAGGGCGAGCACCCCAAGCCGATCGATCCCGAGCTGCTGCGGAGGGTGGACCGCGTGGTGGTCGTCGGCGAGGAGGCGCAGGTCGACCCCGTGCCGGGGATGGCCGGGAGGATCGAGACCTGGATCCTCGAGGAGCCCTCGGAGCGCGGCGTCGAGGGCGAGGAGCGCATGCGCCAGCTCCGCGATCAGCTCACCGAGCGCGTCCGCGCCCTCTCTGCGGAGCTGGGGGTCGCGCCGGTGCGGTGAGCCGCAGGTCTGGGACACGGCGCCCGGGACAGCGGGCCGCAGTACGCGGCTCGACCGTGGACTCGGCGCGCCCTCGGGGGTGCCACGCACTGCGCCCCCGCCTGCCCGGCAGTCCGTCCGTCACAGGTCGAGGCGCGTTCGCCGCGGAACTCGTGCCGAATACCCCGGCAAACGCGCCTCGACCTAGGGTCCGGCCGCGGAACGCGCGACGGCCGGGTTACCGGACCTCCGCGGCTTCCTGCACGGCGAGGTCCACGAACAGTGCGGAGGACCAGCCGAAGAGCACGGTCGCCCGGTCCGCCTTGCGCCCGGTGTCGGGGTTGAAGTACTCCGAGGGCCCGCCCGCGTGCTGGACGAGGTCGAGCACGGCGGTGCGCACCGATTCGGCGAGCTCATCCTCACCCTGAGTGAGCAGTCCCTGGCGCACCAGCCAAGCGGTGTTCACCCAGATCGGGCCCCGCCACATACGCTCCGGGGAGAAGTCCGGGTCATCGCGGGAGACGGTGGGCAGCGGCCACCGCCCGCCGAAGCGCGCCGGGTCCGTGACCTGGGCGATGAGGCTGTCGCGGATGCTGGGCCGCAGGCCCGGGATGAGCAGGGCGAGGAGGTTGAGGACCGTGCGGGTGGTGACCTCGCTCCGCTCCCCCGGCACCACGAACAGCTCCCGCTCGCCGTCCCAGCTCGCCTCGAGCAGCTCTCGCAGCCGCTCGCCGCGGGCGCGGCACTGTGCGGCCTCGTCCTCCCGCCCACGCTCGGCGAGCCAGGCGGCCAGCAGCTGGTCCTGGCCCACCAGGTAGGCAGCGAGGTCCGGGGAGCGCAGGATCGCGTTGTGGTCGAAGACCGGGGAGTCATCGAGCCCGGAGCTGTAGGGGTGGAGGTAGGCGGGCCAGCCCGTCTCCCCGGGATCGGAGCGACGGAACCACCAGCGCTGGGCGGCGAGCACCGCCTCGAGGTGCCGATCGATCACCGCGGGACCCAGCTCGGTGCTCAGCAGCTCGAGGGTCAGGGCCGTCAGCGGAGGCTTGGTCAGCGGCACCTCCTGGCCCTCGAGGGTCGGAGAGCCCAGACGGCGCAGGTTCTCCACGTCGCCGGGCGGGAGGCTCTCGCTCGAGTCGAGGACGCCGTGGTCATGGACGACGTCCGGCAGCTGCCCGTCGGCGCGGGCGTGGCCGAGAGCCACCTCCATCTGCGCGGCGGCCAGCTCGGGCGCCCCGTGACGCAGCCCCAGCGCGATGAAGTAGGCGTCCCACTGCCACAGGCCCACGTAGCCGAGCTTGGAGGGCACGACCACCGCCTCCTGCGAGGTCTCCCCGCGCAGGTGCAGCGTGTTGTTGCCCAGCACCCACCAGCACAGGGCCGTCATCGCCTGCCGCGGCGGGGCCACGCGGGGGCACCGGGCCATCCATGCCGCGAGTGTCCGATCATGCTCGGTCACCAGTGCGGCGGCATCGAGGGCGGCCGGCACGGGCAGCACCGACCACACCAGCTCCACCGCTCCGTGCGCCCGGATCTGCACCTGGTCCCCGTCTGCCAGCACCTCGGCACGGCCGGTCACGTGCAGGGTCTCACGCAACGAGACGCGCCCTGGCCAGGCATCGGTCTCCTCCGTGGGCAGCGTCCAGCGAGTGGTGAGCTCGTCGCCCGCGCGAAGTCCGGTGAGCACGATACGGTCCTCAGCCGTGACGAGCAGGCGCGCCCCGCCAGCGAAGCGGATCCCGTCGGCCCCCGCCTCCCAGGTCTCCGGCACCCCGCCGCGCTGCAGGCGCAGGTCATCGAGGACGACGGAGTCGGCGGCAGAGCGCTCGTACGCGGCGCGCAGCACGCTCAGGAGTCCCGTGCTCCGGTGCGTGTCGGACCGCGCACCGGCCGCAGCCTCCCCCTGAGGTCCGGCCGCCCGTGATGTGTCGGTCCCCGAGGCCGTCCGCGCCCGCCCCGCCCAGGTGGACATGCCGTCGGCGCTGAGCACCAGCAAGCGGGAGAAGCGGGTGGAGTACGGCGCGGCGTCGAGATCGATGAACTCTGCGAGGTCGGCGAGGCGGAGGTCGGGTGCGGGGGTGGTGGTCATGTCTGCTCCTCAGCGCCCGCCCAGCCCGGAGCTGGCGAGCGAGGCGATGATCTGCTTCTGGCCGATGACGAAGGCGACGAGCATCGGAATGGTGGACAGCGCCGTCGCGGCCATAACGATGCCGTAGTTCATGCCGCCGTACTGGCCCTGGAACTGCGAGAGCAGCAGCGGCACGGTGAACAGCTCGCGCGAGTTCAGCAGCACCAACGGCAGGAGGAAGTTGTTCCAGGCATCCAGCGCCGCGATGATCCCGATCGCGCCGATGCCCGGTCGGATGGCGGGCAGGATGATCCGCCAGTAGATCCGTGGGCGCGAGGCGCCGTCGACCAGTGCCGCCTCCTCGAGCTCACGGGGCACCGAGAGGATGAACTGGCGGGCCAGGAACACGGCGAAGGGGTTGATCATCATCGCGGGGACGATGAGCGCGAGGTGGGAGTCCACCCAGCCGATCTTCGCCATGAGGAAGTAGAAGGGCACCAGCGTGACCTGCTTGGGCACCATCTGCATCGACAGGAACACCCAGAAGAGCAGGTTCGAGCCGCGGAAGGGGATCCGCGCGAAGCCGTAGGCGGCCATCGTCGAGGTGAGGATGGTGCCGGCCACGATGAGCACAGTCATGTAGATGCTGTTGACGTACGCACGGCCGAAGGGCAGGGCGTTCCAGGCCTCGGGCCAGTTCGCAGGAACCCACGGGTCGGGCAGGATCGACAGCGGTGCCTGGAGCAGCTGCTCGAGGCCCTTGAAGCTGGTCAGCAGCATCCACAGGAACGGGACGACGAAGAGGATCCCGATCACGGACAGCACGATGTGCAGCGCGGCCCGGCCGATGCCGTCCCGGGAGCGGCGGTCTGCGGAGCGGGAGGAGGCCGGCTGCGAGCCGACCGGGGCGAGGGCCGCGGGGTCCGCGGCGTGCGGGGCGGAGGTGGTGAGCATCGGTCACTCCTCGTAGTGGACGAAGCGCTTCTGCGCCCCGAACTGGATGGCGGTGATCAGGAGGGTCAGAGCGAGCAGGATGATCGAGGCCGCGCTGGAGACGCCGAAATCGGACTTCTGGAATCCCTCGTCGTAGATGTGGTAGACGATCGTGCGGGTGCCGTTGTCGGGGCCTGCGTCCTTGACCAGCACGAACACCAGGTCGAAGGTCTGCAGCGAGGAGATGAACGCGACCACGCTCTGGTAGAAGATGACCGGGGAGACCATCGGCAGGACGATCCGGAGGAAGCGCGTGAGCACTCCGGCGCCGTCGATCTGCGCAGCTTCCAGCACCGACGGGGAGATGTTCTGCAGCCCCGCCATGAAGATCACCGTGTTCAGTCCCACCGAGGCCCAGATCGTCACCAAACAGACCGCCGCCAGCGCCGTGTACGGGTTGGCCAGCCAGTCCGGCGGGACGACCCCGAGGACGCGCGCGATGAGGCTCGAGAACGCACCATCGGGCCGCAGCATCTGCTGCCAGATCAACGCGATCGCGACCTGGCTGGTCACAACGGGCGCGAACAGCAGCAGCAGGTAGAGTCCGCGACGCCTGATCGAGTTCAGCATCGTGGCCAGCACCATCGACAGCCCCAGTCCGATCGGGACCGTCACCAGGGCGAGCACCAGGGTGTTGAGGATCGAGCGGCGCAGCAGCGGGTCGCCGATCTGATCGGCGAAGTTCGCCAGCCCCACCCACTGCGGCGTGCCGAAGCCGTTCCACTCGGTGAAGGCCAGATAGAAGGCGACCGCGAAGGGCAGCAGGGTGAACACCGCCATCCCCAGGGCCTGCGGGGCCACGAAGGCCATGCCCCACAGGCGGTCCCGGCGGCGCCAGGCCGCCTCGGGATTGCGCGTCGCGGTGCTCATTGCGCCGTCTCCTCCGCGATCAGCGCCGCCACCTCGTCCAGGGTGGTCGCCGCGTCCTTCGCCCCCTCGTACAGCGGCAGCATGTGGTCCACGGAGATCGTGCCCGACAGGTCCGGGACGGCGGCCTCGACGGCGAAGTTCGCGTAGCCCAGATCGCGCATGTCGAGCATGGTCTGCGCGTGCTCGGGGTAGGCGGATTCGGTGATGAGCTCGTCGGCGCCCTCGATCGAGGGGACGGCGGTGCCGGAGCCCTCGAGACGCAGCCGCTGCCCGTCGGTGTTCAGGAACTCGCCGAAGAACCCGAGCGCCGCCTCCTGCGCCTGGGTCTGGGCGTTGACCGCGAGATAGGAGGCGGCCACACCAGTGGGGGCCGCGGCGCCGTCAGGGGTGGGCCAGCGGACGATGTCGTAGAGGGCCGTATCCACGCCCGCGTCCTCGATCGAGCCGATCATGTAGCGGCCCGCGGCGAGGAAGCCCAGCTGGTGGGTGACCAGCAGGCTGCCCACCCCGGCGCCCTCGGGGAGGGTGTCGGCGACGATCTGCTCGCCGGAGACGAAGCGGTCGGCGAAGTCCTGCAGCGCGGGTGCGGCGAGCGGGTCCTCGTGGGCGACGAAGGCGTCGCCGTCGTACACCTGCCCGCCCTGGCTGGTGATCCAGGAGTAGTGGGTGGCCCAGTAGTTGTAGTACGCGGCGCCGTGCACGCCGGAGGCCTGGAGCTTGGCGAGCATCTCGAAGTAGGCCTCGGTGGTCCACTGGTCCTGCTCGGCGAGCGCGGCCGGGTCCTCGGTGATGCCGGCGTCCTCGAGGGCCTGCTTGTCGTACCAGAGGGTGTCGGGGTTGACGTCGTTGGGCAGGGCGTAGAGCTCGCCGTCGAGGGTGGCGATCTCCAGCAGTCGCTCATTGAAGTCGTCCGCGCTGAGCCCGGCGGTCTTCTCTCCCAGCTGATCGTTCAGACCCAGCAGCACGTCATTGCGCAACAGGGAGGCGACGTGGTCGTCGCCCACGTAGAACACGTCCGGGGCGCTGCCCGCGGAGAGCTGGGTGAGCAGCTTGGAGTGGTATTCGGAGTAGGAGGGGACAGGATTGAAGACCAGCTCGGTCTCGGGGTGGTTGTCCGTGTAGGCGGCCTGGACCTTGTCAAAGGTCTTCAAGTCCTCCGGGGAGCCCCAGGTGGACCAGATGACCTGACCCTCGGAGCTCGCGCCGCTCGAGCCGCTGCAGGCGGACAGGCCCAGCGCCCCGAGGGCGGCGCCGCCGAGGGCGCCGCCCAGGACGAGGCGCCGGCTGAGCGGGGACTGGCCCAGTCGGGTGACGCCGCGACGGGACGGTCGGGGATTGTTCTGCACCATGATGCGTACTCCTTTGTCGATCGGCGGCCGAGCGATCGGCCGCCCTGGTGGTGGGTCGGTGGGGTCGAAGTGCCTCAGGCCGGCGGGCCGGAGCACGGCTGTGGGTCGGAGCGGGTCGAGCCGGAGTCGGGGCTGACGGGGTCGAGGTCGTCCGGGTCAGGGTCGACGGACGGTGGGGCGTCGGTCGCGCCCCGGGTGCCCGCTGCATCGCCCGTCGGCCCCGGCGCGAGCTCCGGCTCCTCCGCGCCGACGGTCGCCAGCAGGATCGCGCCGAGGATCAGCGCCCCGCCCAGCAGCAGTCGTCCGGTGACGACCTCCCCGCCGAAGGCGATCGCGAAGAGGGTCGCGAAGATCGGCTCGAGGGCCATGACCACGGCGGTCGCTGCGGCGGAGACATGGCGCTGTGCCCAGGACTGCAGGAAGAGCACGCCGATGCTGGCCACGAGCGCGGTGTAGAGGATCGCGCCCCAGGCCCCCGCGTCGGTGGGCATCGGGACCCCGCCGGGGATAGCCGCCACACCCACCACGGCGGTGATGCCGAACATCTGGAACGCGGTGAGGTCGATGGCGTCGAGATCATGGGCGAAGCGGCCCACCAGCACGATGTGCAGCGCGTAGACCACGGCGCTGAGCAGCGTGAGCGCCTCGCCGCCGCCCACTGCGAGCCCTGTCAGCGACAGCACCGCGATGCCCACCAGCGCGATGACGCTGGCGGCCATGGAGCGCCCGGTGACGCGCGAACGCACCACGAGGAAGGCGACGAATGGAGTCAGCACCACGTAGGCGCCGGTGAGGAAGCCGGAGACCGAGGCGGAGGTGGAGGCCAGGCCCCAGGTCTGCAGCAGCTGCGCGAGCCCGTAGACCCCGCCGATGCCGACCCCGATCAGCGCGGCGCGATGAGGGGTCCGCAGAAGGCGTCGCCACAGCAGGCCGCCCAGGACCGCGCTGGCCAGCAGGAAGCGGACGAACAGGAAGTCGCTGGGATCCACCGTGGTGATCGCGTCCTTGATGATCACGAAGGTGGAGCCCCAGATGGCGGTCACGAGGACCAGCGCCAGCACGGCGAGCAGCTTCGGTTCCAGGGCGGTGAGGGCGCGCATGAGGTCCTCTCGGGAAGGTGGGGCAGGGGAACGGTGGGGCGGTGGCGCGGGCTCTACGGCGAGCGCAGCACCGTGCCCTCGACGGTCAGGTGGACGACGGTCGCGGGAGCGTCGGCCGGTGCGCGCCAGCGCAGTGCCTCATCGGTCGCCAAGACGAGGATCTGGCGCGGCTCGAGCCGCACCGGGCGACCGGTGCCGGTGAAGTGCTCGCGGTCGCTCGTGTCGCGGTAGTCGCCGGCGGATACCAGCTCGTCCTTCCGCGCGACCTCGAGCTCGACAGGGCTCGCCCCCGCGCAGGTCACCTCGAGGTAGCGGCGGTGGCCGGTGAAGTGCTCGGCCTCCCAGCGGCACCTAGTGCGCAGGGCGGTGAGCGAGTCACCGAGGGAGTGCATGGACCCCTCGTACCAGGTGGGCGCGCGCTCGATCGCCTCGAGGACGCGCTGCCACGGGCGGTGTCCGGCGGTGACGCGGGCGAGGTCCGCCGTGCCGTCGAAGATCTCCATCTCAGTTCTCCTGACCGGTGAGGGCCCGCAGGCGGAATCCGTAGTCGACGTCCCCGAGGCGCAGGCGGTGCGTCTCGAGCACTTCCGAGCCCCAGGAGTTCGAACCGAGCCCCTGCAGGCGATGGTCGAGGTTCAGCGTGATCGCCTCCTCGTCGCGCACGAGGTCCGCACGGTGACGCGCGCGGTCGATCTCTTCGCGGGTATAGGGCCAGGCGCTGAGGTTCAGCAGCGGGCCGTCGGCCTCGACGGCGAGGCCGTGCCCGGCGCCGTCGGTCAGCTCTGCCCAGCGCACGTCCTGCCGGTTGCCGTAGTCCTGCGGCACCACGTACGGGGTGTCCATCTGATCGACCGTCGTCTCGAAGCACCCCACCCAGGTCGCGGCGGAGGAATCGGTGTAGTTCTCCCCCGGGCCGCGGCCGTGGTAGGCGACGTGGCGCAGAGCGGGGTCGATGCCGAGCTCGATCCCGACCTTCGGGATCAGTCCGCGGTAGGTCCCGATGGGCGTGCCGGTCAGGTGACAGCTCAGCGCCCCGTCGGCGGCCAGCGTCCAGGTCAGCCACGTCTCGAGGCCGACGTCGAGTCCGGGGGCCGCCAGGCGTGCGTGCACCCGCACCACCGCCCGCTCCTCGTCGGCCTCCCAGTCCACCGCGCGCACGGAGGTCTCGAGGTGGCGCAGCAGGTGCGGCTCCCACAGGTCCGCGTCCTCCTGGGCGTGGTTGTCGATCAGCGGCTTCCAGAGCTGCACGCGCGGGGGCCGCACGATCTGCTCGCGGCCCGCCGCGCGCCAGCTGCGCAGCATCCCGTCGGCTGTGTCGACGACCAGTGCGTCGTCACCGGTGCCGAGGTGCAGCTCGAGCCCTTCGGCGCGAGCGCGGACCGCGGCGGGGCCCGGGCCCAGAGCGCGCGGTGTGTGCACGGCGGGGAAGGCGGCGATCTCCTGGACGCCCAGTTCATGACCGGGCTCGCTGTACATCGTGGCCTCGCGGCGAAGCACCCGGATCGTCAGCGACCCCTCACCCACCAGGGCGGCCGGATCGATCGCCGCGGGCATCGGCACGCTCTCCCCCGGCGCCACCTCCGGGCAGCCGATCACCCGGGAGGAGACCACGGTGCCTTCGCGGCGCTTCTCGAGCACGAGGTCCAGGCCCTGCAGCGGCTCGAAGAGCTGACGGGAGCGCACCTCGAGCTGCCCGTCCGTGCACTCGATCCGCACCGGGCACAGCAGGTTCTTGTATTCCAGCGCGCCCGGGCCGGGTTCCTGCCAGGGCGTGATCAGCCCGTCGATGCAGAAGTTCGCATTGTGGGTGTGCTCGCCGAAGTCCCCGCCGTAGAGCCAGACCGGTCCGTCCTCGCGGTCTCGGCGGATGCCCTGGTCGGACCACTCCCACAGGAAGTGCCCCTGCAGGGAGGGCCAGCGATCGAAGACCTCCTGGTACTCGGCCAGACCCCCGGGGCCGTTGCCCATCGCATGCCCGTACTCGCACAGGATGCGGGGCTTCCCCATCGAGTGCTCGCCGAAGTCGTTCATCTGCGAGACCCGGGAGTACATGGTGGAGACCACGTCCACCACCTCTGCATCCCGGTCCTCCTCGTAGTGGACAGGCCTCGTGGGATCCAGCTGCTTCGCCCGCTCGTACATCGGCCGAACATTGCGGCCGAAGCCGGACTCGTTGCCCAGCGACCACAGGATGATCGAGGGGTGATTGCGCTGGGCGAGCACATGGCGCTCGATGCGGTCCACATAGGCGTGCTCCCAGGCCGGATCGTCGGTGAGCTGCTCGAGCCGCCCGGTGGCGGCGAAGCCGTGGGTCTCGAGGTCCGTCTCGGCGAGGACGAACAGGCCCAGCTCGTCGCACATCTCGTAGAAGCGCGGGTCGTTCGGGTAGTGGGCGGTGCGCACGGCGTTGATGTTGTGCTGCTTCATGAGCACCAGGTCGCGCCGCACCCGCTCCATGTCCACGGCCCGGCCGCGGCGGTCGTCCCAGTCGTGGCGGTTGACGCCGTGCATCATCACGTAGCGTCCGTTCCAGCGCAGCACCCCCTCCTCGATGGTGATCTCCCGCAGCCCCACGCGGTGCGGGACGACCTCGATGACCTCGTCGGCGGCGTCGCGGAGGGTGAGCTCGAGGCGATAGAGGTGCGGATCCTCAGGGGTCCATCCGACGGGACGGTCCACGCCGCCGCGGATCGCGGCCGTGCCGTCGGCGGTCGCGGTGCTCCCCTCGGCGGCGATGCGCTCCCCGTCGCGCAGCACCCAGTCGATGCGGGCGCAGCCGGGTCCCGTCGTGGCGTCGATCTCGAGCCCGGCGCGCTCCGTGTCCCACGGGGTGCGGATCGCGAGGTCGCGCAGTCCGTCGACGGGGCGTGTGAGCAGGTAGAGGTCACGGAAGATCCCCGAGAGCCACCACATGTCCTGATCCTCGAGGTAGGTGCCGTCGCTGTACTGCAGCACCGTGATCGACAGCAGGTTCTCCCCCACCCGGAGGTGATCGGTGAGGTCGAACTCGGCCGCGAGGCGGGAGCCCTTGGTAACGCCGACCGACGTGCCGTCGACTCTGACCTCGGCGCAGCTCTCCACCCCGTCCAGCCGCAGCAGCACCCGCTCGCGCTCGGGTGCCAGCGCATCGATCGTGACGGTGCGCTGGTAGACGGCAGTCGGTGTGGTCGAGGGGACGAAGGGAGGGTCCACCGGGAAGGGATAGGCCTCGTCGGTGTAGGCAGGGGTGCCGTAGCCGTCGAGCTGCCACAGGTGCGGTACCTCCACCAGGTCCCAGTCGCGGTGGAGTCTCCTGTGCACAGCGGGGTCCACACGGGCTGGACCGTCGACCAGCCGGAAGCGCCAGGGGCCGCTGAGGGAGGTGAAGCCGCGGGAGTCCTCGCGACGCATCGCGGCCGCGGTGGGTGCGTCGGCGTAGCCGAAGAAGTAGGCGCGGGCGGGGAGACGACCGCGCCCCGTGAGCGTGTGGTCCTCCCAGAAGTTCGGCGTCTCCACCGGCTCCTCCTTCTCGTCAGGGACCCGGCCCCGCTGAATGGGACCGGTTCCAGATAGTATGGACCCGGTTTCATCGGCATGTCCACTCCGAGGCGCGGGCCGATGTCACGGTGCGGTCGCTGTGCGTCGACGGCGCCGGGATCCCGGAGAATGGAAGGATCCGACCCGCGACTGCCATCGCGGGCGCCCCAGGCCCGAGAGGAGCTCGACCCCGTGACCTCGCACGACACCGCGCGCTCCCGTGCGACCATGCGGGACGTGGCGCGCCTCGCCGGCGTCTCCAAGACCACCGTGTCCCGCGTGCTCAACGGCTCCTCGCTCGTCACGGAGGAGACGCGGACGCGGGTCGAGGAGGCCATGCGCCGCGCCGGATACGTCGTCTCCTACCAGGCTCGCAGCCTCGCCACCGGGCGGTCCGACGCCGTCGCCCTGCTGGTCACCGAGCCGTTCGAGGACATGTGGACCGACCCCACCTTCGCGTCGATCCTGCGCGGCACCTACAGCGCGCTCTCCGCGACGCCGCTCACCCCGCTGCTGCTGCAGGCCTCTTCCGCGGCGGAGCAGGCCAAGGTGCGCAGCCTGCTCGAGCAGGGCGTGGTGGACGGCATCATCCACCTCACGCCCTACGTCGACGAGGTGCTGCTCGAGCACATGGCCAGCATGAACACCCCGGCCGTACTGTGCGGCCGGCTGCCCGGGGACCCCTACGCCGGACAGTTCTCCACCGTCTATGCCGACGACGTGATCGGCGCGCAGCTGGCCGCCCAGCAGCTCGCCGAGGACGGTCGGCGCCACCCGATCGCTCTGCTGGGACCGCGGGACAACCCTGCCTCCGCCGATCGCCTCGCGGGCTACCGGAACGTCCTGGGCGCGGCGCTGCCCGCGGAGCGGGTGGTCTTCGGCGGGTGGGACGAGCGCACCGGCGAGCAGTCCCTCGCCGCCTTCCTCGCCGACGGCGCGGAGATCGACGCTGTCCTGTGCGCCTCCGACCGGCTCGCCGTCGGTGCGATCGATGCCCTGCGCGCCGCCGGACGGCGCGTGCCCGAGGACGTCGCCGTCATCGGCTTCGACGACCATCCCCTCGCCGCCCAGGCCGATCCGCCTCTGACCACGGTCGCGCAGCCCATGGTGAGCGAGGGCGAGGTGGCCGTCTCGCTGTTGCGGGACCTGCTGGACGGCGGGACGCCGCGCACCGAGGTGCTGGAGATGGAGCTGCGGCGGCGGGAGTCCGCCTGAGGGAGTTCGGCCCTCTGCCGTGCTCGGGCGGTGCGCTCGCCCGATCGAGGCCAGCTCCGTCCCATGATCGGGGCGAGATCAACGGCGAATCCGCGGCTCATTCCATGGCGAGCTCGCCCCGACCGACAACAGGCCCGGGCGTGCGCGGCCGGGGCGGTCGGTTACCGTGGCCGAGCCCCCTCGCCCGCCGGAAGGACACTCGACATGCCTGACCACGTCAGCCCTCCTCCGGGCCGCGTCCTCGTCGTCGGCTCCGTGAACGTGGACCTCGTCCTGAGCGTCCCCCGGCATCCGGCACCGGGTGAGACCCTCGCCGGCACCTCCTCGCGCCGCTCCCCCGGCGGCAAGGGCGCGAACCAGGCCTGCGCGGCCGCACTGCTGGGCGGCGACGTCCGCTTCGCGGGCCGCACGGGCACCGGGGCCGACGCCGATCTCGCACTCGAGCTCCTGCACCGCGCCGGCGCGGACCTCTCCGCGACGACGCAGCAGTCCGGGACGGAGACCGGCCTGGCCGTGGTCACCGTGGACGAGACGGGCGAGAACAGCATCGTCATCATCCCCGGGGCCAACGGCACCTGGACCGCGCAGGACATCGACGCCCTGCGCGAGGACGTCGCCACGAACGACCTGGTGGTCTCCCAGGGGGAGATCCCCGCGGCAGCAGTCGATCAGCTCGCACGGCTGTGCACCGAGGCCGGCACGCGCTTCCTGCTCAACCTCGCCCCGGTGATCGACGTCGACCCCGCGACGCTCGCCGCGGCCGACCCGCTCGTCGTCAACGAGTCCGAGGGACGCCTGGCCCTGCGAGCGCTGACGGGCGAGGAGGCTCCGGACGACGACGCGGAGACGGTTCGCCGGCTGCGCGACGCCGGCGTGCGCTCCGTGGTCATGACCCGCGGCGCGGACGGCGCGCTCCTGACCGAGGGCGGAGAGCTGATCGAGATCCCCTCCCCGGCCGTGCGCGCCGTCGACACCACGGGCGCCGGGGACGCCTTCGTGGGCGCCCTCGCGGTGGGCCTCGCCCGCGGGACCGGTGCGGCCGACGCCTGCCGGCACGCCGCGCGCGTCGGCGCGTTCGCCGTCACCCGCCATGGCGCCCAGCCCTCGTATCCGCAGCGGGAGGACCCACTGCCGGAGTGAGGTGATCAGGGCAGACGGCGCACCTGGTCGGCGACGGTCAGCACGGCATCGCGCAGACGGAGGTCGTCGCCGGGCAGCCCCTCGATGATCGGCGCTGGATCCCGCCACGCCGCGCCCCGCGCTCACTCACATCCGATGCCGTCTCCGTCCCGGTCCAGCTTCCGGGAGTACCCCGGGTCCCCGGCATGGATCGGGGCCTTCCCGGCGGCCCGCACGGCATCGCAGTTCTCATAGAACGCAGTGCCTCCGTCCCCGGCGGGCTCCTCCACCGGCGCAGGATCCGCGGCCGGCGCGGGCTCGGGCTCGGGCTCGGGCTCAGGCTCGGGCTCGGGCTCGGGCTCGGGGGCAGGCTGCTCCCGAGCTCCCTCACCCTCCCACCGATCGGGAGTGGCGTCGTCGTCCGCGAAGGCGGCCTGTCCCTCGCAGTCCCCGAGCACCTCCTCCATGGCGTCCTTCTCCGCGGGCTTCACCCAGAGGTCGTACTTGGCCTTCACCGCGATCTGGCGGGAGACATACTCGCACCGGTAGGAGGTGTTCGGCGGCAGCCAGGTCGCGGCGTCGCCGTCGCCCTTCTGCTGGTTGAGGTGGTCCTCGACGGCGATGAGGTTCAGCGGGTCGTTGGCGAACTCGCGGAGCTCCTGGTCCTCCCACTGCGCCGCACCGGTCTGCCAGGCATCGGACAGCGCGACCACGTGATCGATGTCGAGGTTGTTGTCGGCCTGCTGGTCGAAGGCGACGTCCGATCCGCTGTACGGAGACGGCGCGAGCGTTCCGGACAGCACCACGCAGCCATCGGTGCCGCGCTTGAGCACGATGTCGGAGAGGTCGCGGCGGAGCACGTCATTGCGGGTGTCGCAGCCGTTGTGGTCGATGTCGTCGCGCCAGCCGAAGAGGTCACGGTCGTACCCGGTGGTCGGCGCGCGGCCCTTCACCTCGAGCGTGGCGAGCACGCCGAGCGCGGTCGAGGTGTCCGGCGGCGGCTCCGTGGGGGTCGCCTCCGTCGAGGGTGCCGGCTCCGTCGCCGACTCCGGGCTCGGCTCCGCCACCGCGGTCGACTCGGGCGCCGGAGTCGGCTCCGTCTCCGCGGCCGGCTCGGGCTCCGCCTCCGCCGGCGCGGCTTCCTGGAC
This sequence comes from Brachybacterium sp. YJGR34, assembly GCF_003347015.1. Taxonomy (GTDB): domain Bacteria; phylum Actinomycetota; class Actinomycetes; order Actinomycetales; family Dermabacteraceae; genus Brachybacterium. Next base: position 63,170 of record NZ_PNFB01000005.1, on the reverse strand, counting down.
CGTCGAGGCGGGCTCCTTCTCGGAGGCCTCCGGTGCCACCGTCGCGCCCAGAACGCCCAGGAGCACGATCAGGAGGAGGGCGAGCCCGCCGCAGCCGCAGCAGGACAGCGCCGAGATCACGCCGATCTTCTTGTTCCGATCGAGCGCGCTGAAACCTTGAGCCATGGCGACCCTTCACCGAGAGAGGAGCGAACGCCACCAGTCCGGGTTCGGCGCGACTGCATCGTCGTCGATCCAGCGTGGCGCTTCTCGATCAGAGAACACGATGGGGCTCCTGCGGCGATAGCGGGTGCGCCACACTTCAGGTCTCGGAAGCATCACGGTCGGCGCGGTGCCGCTCGATCGCCGATCGCTGCAGGGGACGCCGGTCGGCGACGTCGGCTCCGGCCCACCAACGCAGCGCCGACGACGCCGGCAGCGACCACCGTGCCCCCGCCCCGGAGAGACCCCGGATAGATGCTCACCACGGACACGAACAGGATCGCCCCGTGCCACTCGGGCCGCCGTGCTGCTGCGTGGGGCACGGGCGAGACTGGCGGGCATCCCGCCCCGCTCCGGACTGCCCCGATACTCCACCACGGCACGGATTCCACAAAGGCCCGCCCCCGCGCCTCACCATGACCCCTGCAGCAGCACGTCGACAGCATTTTTGAGCACACCTCGACCACGCTTCTTCGCATACCGAGATGCGTCACCACCTGCACATCCAGCCACATATTCTCCGGCCCGCACTCCTCCAGAGTGACCCCCGCCACCCGATCGCCACCCCTCCACAGGCGACACCTCCACACCCCTCCCTGGCCTGTGGCAATGCCGCACCGACACGTCGCCACCCCGACCGCACAGCCGGTGATCGACACCCGGATCAGCGCCTCCGGCTTGCCCTCCCCACCCCCGCCACCTAGTCTCGACCTCGAAGAGAGCCCTGCCCGATTCCCACCGGAAACACCCGGCGAGCACCTCCCCGACCAACATCTGAGGCGTATCTGTGAATATCGGCGAATTTGTCCGCTCGCGCTCGAGCGAGATCATCTTCGCGTCCGTCCAGCATTTCAGTCTCGTCGCCCAGTCCGTCATCATCGCGACCCTCATCGCCGTTCTGCTGGCCGCCCTCGTGCACCGCAGCCGCGCCGGCCGCGGGATCGCCAACGCGGTCAGCGCCGTCGGCCTGACGATCCCCTCCTTCGCGCTCATCGGCCTGATGGTGGCGCCGCTGGGCTTCGGCGTCCCGCCCGCCGTGGTGGTCATCGTCTTCTTCGCGACGCTGCCGATCCTGCGCAACGCGGTGGTGGGGCTCGCGGACGTGGACCCTGCCCTCGTCGAGTCCGCCCGCGGCATCGGCATGAGCCGCCTGGGCATCTTCTTCCGGGTCGAGCTGCCGCTGGCCTGGCCCGTGATCCTCAGCGGCGTGCGCATCTCGGCGCAGATGGTGATGGGCGTGGCGGCCGTGGCCGCGTACGTGCTGGGCCCCGGGCTCGGCGGATTCATCTTCCAGGGGCTCTCGCGCCTCGGCGGGGCCGGCGCGCTCGAGTCGATCATCACCGGCACCGTCGGCATCGTGATCCTCGCGCTGATCCTCGACCTCCTCCTGCTCGGCATCGGCCGGCTCACGACCTCGAAGGGCATCCGTGATTGACATCGACCACGCCACCACCACCGAGGACGGCGCCCAGGGGATCTCCGGGCGCTCGATCCGCCTGGACAACGTCACCAAGCGCTACCCGGGCCAGGAGCGCCCTGCCGTCGACGGCGTGACCCTGGAGGTCCCCGAGGGCCAGGTCGTGATGCTCGTGGGTCCCTCCGGGTGCGGCAAGACCACCACGCTGAAGATGATCAACCGGCTCATCGAGCCCACCGAGGGCAGCATCCTGCTGGGCGAGGAGGACGTCACCGCGATCAACGGCGACGAGCTGCGCCGCCGCATCGGGTACGTCATCCAGGCCGGCGGGCTCTTCCCGCACATGAGCGTCGCGCAGAACATCGCGATCGTGCCCAAGATGCTGGGCTGGGACACGGCCCGCATCGCCGCGCGCATCGACGAGCTGCTCGATCTGGTGGGCCTCGATCCCGAGGTCTACCGCGACCGCTACCCCAAGGAGCTCTCCGGCGGACAGCAGCAGCGGGTCGGTGTGGCCCGCGCGCTCGCCGCGGACCCGCCCGTGCTGCTGATGGACGAGCCCTTCGGCGCCGTCGACCCGATCACCCGCCAGCGCCTGCAGGACGAGCTGATCCGCATCCAGCACGAGGTGCGCAAGACGATGGTCATCGTCACCCACGACTTCGACGAGGCCGTCAAGCTCGGCGACTGGATCGTGGTGTTCCGCGAAGGAGCGCAGATCGTCCAGTACGACACCCCCGAGCGCATCCTCGCCGAGCCCGCGGACGAGTTCGTCGAGAACTTCATCGGCTCCGGGGCGGCGCTCAAGCAGCTCGCCCTGCGCCGCGTGCGCGAGGTCGAGGCCTACGACGCGGTCATCGCTCCCGCTGGCGGCGATGCCGCCGAGGCGCTGCGTCGCGCGGAGGCCGCCGGTCATGAGCACGTCGTGGTCACCGACGCCAAGGGGCGCCCGCTGGCCTGGCCGGGCCGTCGTGCCCTGTCCCGCATGCGGCAGCTGCCCACCCAGCACGATGCGTCGATGCCCGTGGTCGGCTCCGGCGCGACCCTCAACGACGCGCTGGACGTCATGCTCGCCTCGAGCGCGGGCGCCACCCTCGTCACCGGCCGCGGCGGCGTCTTCGAGGGCGTCGTGGACGTGGAGACCGTGATGGACGCGATCCGCGCGGCCCGCGACGCCGCCGCCGAGCGCTCGAGCGACGCCCCGGTGGGCACCAACACCGGCACCTTCGACGCCGTCACGCCCGAGGACGAGACCGCCACCACCGGGACCGGCGCCGATGACTGAGACCACCACCGCCACCGGGACCAGCGCGGCGGCCGAGGAATCGGTTCGCGGCTGGAAGGCGCTCGGCATCCAGATCGCCGTGCTGCTCGCCCTGCTCGCCGCCTTCGCGATCTGGCTGATGACCGCGCCGCTCAGCACGACCGAGCGCAACACCCTGAACCCCACGACCCTGCTCAACCTCACCGGCGAGCACCTCGCGCTGACCTTCGTCTCCACCGTGATCGTGCTGGTGATCGCGATCCCGCTGGGGATCCTGCTGACCCGTCGGCCGCTGCGGTTCCTCGCCGAACCGGTCCTCGCGGTCGCGAACGTGGGCCAGGCCGCCCCGGCCATCGGCCTCATCGTGCTGCTGGCCGCGCTCGTGCCCGACGGCTTCCGCGCCGCGATCATCGCCCTGGTGCTCTACGCCGTCCTGCCCGTGCTGCGCAACACGATGGTCGGCATCCGCGGCGTCGACCAGCGCCTGGTCGAGGCCGGCCGCGGCATGGGGATGACGGCCCTGTCCGTGCTGCTGCGGGTCGAGCTCCCGCTCGCGGTGCCCGTGATGCTCTCCGGTGTGCGCACCGCGCTGGTGCTCCTGGTGGGCACCGCCTCCCTCGGCGCCTTCGTCAACGCCGGCGGCCTGGGGCTGCTCATCATCACCGGCGTCAACCTCTACCTCTTCACCGTGCTCATCGCCGGTGCGCTGCTCATCGCGCTGCTCGCGCTGATCATCGACTGGCTGGGCCGGGTCGTCGAGCACCTCGCCCGCCCGAAGGGACTCTGATCATGGCCGCACCCTCCTCCCGCTCCGGTCGGGGACCGACGCTCAGCCGTCGGCGCCTCGGCGCCCTGGCCGCGCTGGGCCTGCTCCCCGTGGCGGGCTGCGGACTGCGCCCGGCCACGGCCTACTCCCCGGAGGTCGGTCCCGGTTCGATCCGGGCCATCGAGGGCCTGCCCGAGGACGCCACCATCACCGTGACCGGGAAGAACTTCACCGAGCAGCTGATCCTCGGGAAGATCGGGGTGCTCGCGGCGAAGGCCGCCGGCTTCCAGGTCAACGACCTCACCAACGTGCCCGGCTCCGTCCCCGCGCGCGAGCTGATGACCTCCGGCGAGGCGGACATGACCTGGGAGTACACCGGCACCGCCTGGCTGACCTACCTCGGTGAGTCCGAGGGCATCCCGGACCAGCAGGAGCAGTGGGAGGCGGTGCGGGATGCGGACGCCGCCTCGGGCCTGACCTGGCTCGAGCCCGCGCCGCTGAACAACACCTACGCCTTCGCCGTGCGCTCGGAGGCCGTCGAGGAGCTCGGCGGGGTCTCGACGCTCAGCGAGCTCGCGGAGCTGCCCGTCGAGGACCGCACGCTGTGCGTCGAGTCCGAGTTCAACTCCCGGCCCGACGGCCTGGTGCCCATGCTGGAGACCTACGGCATCCCGCGCGATGACCCCGAGGGCGTCCCCGAGGACAACATCGCCATCTTCGACACCGGCGCCGTCTACACCGCGACCGACCGCGGCACCTGCAACTTCGGCGAGGTCTTCACGACCGACGGCCGCATCGAGAGCCTGGACCTCACGGTGCTGGAGGACGACCGCGGCTACTTCCCCGCCTACAACGCGGCGGCCGTGCTGAACACGGCCACGCTCGGGACCTATCCCGAGCTCGCCGCGGTGTACGCGCAGGTCACCCCCGCGCTCACGGACGACGCGCTGCGGGCGATGAACCTCCGGGTCGACGAGTTCGGCGAGCTCCCGGCGGACGTCGCGCTGGAGTTCATGGTCGAGCAGGGTTTCGTCACCGAGCTCTGACCGCCGCCTCGGCGCGCCCCAGGTCCCCAGCTGAGCGCAACCAGCTGGTCATGTGGTCCGGCAAGGCGGCTCACACAGGACCGAATCACCAGCTCGATCCGCCGCACCGCGCCGCGGCATCGGCCGCCCGCGCCGCGCCTCAGAGCTCGATCTCGCGCCCGTCGGCCGTGCGCAGCTGCAGCGCGAAGCGCGAGCCGCGGCCCTCGCGGATCGCGGCGAGCCCCTCGCCCAGGCCCAGCGCCTCGTAGGCCTGCCGCAGCGGAGCGGGCCCCGCCTCGACGCGCTCGAAGGACGCGAGCTCGATGACGGGCAGGTCGCCGAGCCCGGGCTGCTCGGTGGAGCCCCAGTCGATGAGGAAGGGGATGCCGTAGTTCTGCGGTGCCGGCGCGCGGGTCAGGCGCCACTGCAGCAGCGCGCCCTCGGGGGTGCGGCGCGAGAGGTCCTCCACCTCCCCCAGCTCGACGCCCTGGTCACGGGCCTGCTCGACGACACGGTCGATCCCTTCGGGGTGGACCGCGTAGGTGATGACGGTGGGCTTCCGCAGGCGGTGGATGTTGAAGCTCTTGGGCAGCTCCTCGCCCTCCCGCTCCGGGTCGGGGCCGATCAGCTCGAGGTAGTGCGGGCGCCGCTCGCCGCCGACGGTGAGGGCGACCAGCGCGTTGGCGGTGCCGGTGGGGTGGGCGCCGCCCAGGGCGGCGGTGATGCCGGTGAGGTCGTGGAACCAGTCCACGAGCTCGGACAGGTCGGGGCCGGCGATGACGATGTGGTCCAGCAGGTGGGGGACGCTCATGGCGCTCCTTCTCTCCGGAGGGGACCTCGGAGGCACCGAGGAGGTGCATCGGCGGGCGACCCCGGGTGGCCGGGGACGGCGTGGCCGATGCCCTCGACGATATCCGCATCCGAGCTGGCACCGCGGACGGCGCCCTCTTCTCCCGCCATACTGAGGCATGGCGAAAAACCGATTCACGATCGCCGATCTCGCCAGCGAGGCGGGGGTCAACAAATCGGCAGTGTCCCGGGCGCTGTCGGGAAAGCCCGGCGTCTCCACGGCGACGAGGGATCGTGTCCTCGAGCTCGCACGGGCTCACGGATGGCGTCCGAACTCCACGGCCCGGGCACTGTCGCTCGCGCAGGCCGGGGCGATCGGTTGGGTGGTGCGCCGGACCCCGAAGTCCTCCACCATCGACCCCTTTTTCATGGACCAGCTCATCGGAGTCCAGATGGAGCTCTCCGCGACGCCCTACAACCTCGTTCTCAAGCTCGTCGACACCTTGGAGGACGAGCTGCGCATCTATGCGGAGTGGGAGTCGGAGCGCCGGGTCGACGGCATCCTGCTCACCGATCTGGAGGTCCATGACCCGCGGGTCGAACTGCTCCGCGAACGCGGCATCCCGACCTCCGCCGTCGGGTCCCTCGGAGAGGATCCGACCGAAACCATGGGGCCGGACGCCTGTGTTTCCGGGCACGATCTCGCCGGGGTGCACGAGATCATGAGGCATCTCCACGCCACCGGCCACCGCCGCTTCGGGTGGGTCGCCGGACCGATGCAGTTCATCGCCACCCGGCGGCGCGTCGAAGCACTCGACGAGTGGCGCGGGAAGGTCGAGGCAATCACCAGCACATCAACCTCTCTCGATCCCCGTGCGATCGCTCATGAGGCCCTCACTCTGCAGAAAGGGAACCGCCTCACAGCCCTGGTGGTCGACAACGAGCTCGCTGCGATCGAGACGATGACGGCGCTCCGCTCCTCCGGAGTGGACGTTCCCCGCGACGTCTCCGTGATCAGCTGGCTGGGCTCCGAGCTGTGCCTCCTGAGCGATCCTCCCCTGACGTCGCTGGAACATGACGTCACCGGCCTGGGCCGCCTGTGGACGCGCGCGCTCCTGAATGCGACCTATGTGGACGAGCACGGCGACCTCCCCGCCATCGAGCCCCCGGTGCTGCACGTCCGCAGTTCCACCTCCTGACAGGTCGCGCTCAGCACCCGTCGGGCCGGATCGCCGGCGCCATCTCTCTTGACGAGGTGACGGGCGTCACTTACCGTTGATCGCGCAACCGGTTGCGCACTGTCGTCGCAGCCCCGTGTTCCGCCTTCAAAGGAGACGAGCGAACATGCAGGATCACCGACGCCGACCGTTCACCCGCCGTACCCTCCTCAGCGCCACCGGCGCCCTCTCCGCCGGTGCGGCCCTCTCTGCCTGCGGATCCGGAGGCGGCTCCTCCTCCGGTGGTGGCGACCTCGTCTTCTGGGACATGGTCTGGGGCACCGGAGCCGACTACACCGCCCTCGCGCAAGAGCTCGCCGGCGGCTACGAGCCCGAGGACGACGCCCTGGGCGTGACCTACCAATCCATCCCCTGGGCGAACTGGTACCAGACGTTCAGCTCCGCCGTGGCGTCGGGGACCGGCCCGGCGGTGAGCACCGGTGCGGCGTTCCAGCCCTTCTCCTTCCTGGAGGACTCCGCCGTGGTCCCGGCCGACGGGGCGATCGCTCTCCTCGAGGAGCAGGGCAAGGCGGACTTCCTGCCCGGGCTGCTGGAGTCGATGCACACCGAACAGGGCTACGCGGGCATCCCCTGGGGCCTGGATCTGCGCGTGCTGTGGTACCGGGAGTCGATGCTCGAGGAGGCGGGCGCCGATGTCCCGACCACCTGGCAGGAGTATCTCGATGCCGGGAAGAAGCTCAAGGCGGCGGGGAAGATCGGCTTCGGGATGGCCGCTGGCAGCAGCACCACCGACGCCCAGCACAGCATCTTCGCCCTGTTCATCAACAACGGCGGCGGCCTGTTCACCGAGGACGGCGAGCCCTTCGCGGACAGCGACGAGAACATCGAGGCACTCGAGTTCGTCGAAGAGATGGTGGGCGAGGGGATCATCGATCCCCGATCGGCCAGCTACACCAGCGACAACCTGGATTCGGACTGGGCCGAAGGGCGCATCGCCATGGGATTCGGCCAAACCGGCTTCGACAAGGTCATGAAGGACCCCGTCTCCTCCGACCTCCGCGTCATGAGCCCGGTGACCAGCACGAACGGGAGCACGGGAACGATCTACTACATCAACGCGATCATGCTCTACGAGAACACTCCCGACCAGGTTTCGAGCGACCAGTACGCGGCGTGGTGGGCCACGCAGACCGACGAGTTCTGGTTGCAGGACGTCATGATCGACCTCCCCGTCACCGAACGTCTCGCAGCGAACGAGAAGATCGCCTCGAACCCCAACGCGGTGATCGCGATCGAGGAGTGGCAGCCCATCGGGAAAACGCTCGGGGCGAAGGCGCCCGCCGCGTTCGGAGCCCTCAACTCGGTCGACGGCGGCGAAGCCGCAGCAGCCTTCGTGCAGCAGGTCGTGCAGGGTGATCAGAGTCCGCGACAGATGCTGGAGACCCTCCAGAGCGAGCTCGAGCAGCTCATGTGAGGCCCGCCGTACCCGCTCCCCCATCGCCACATCTGGAGGCATCCCCTTGAGAGGACGCAGCCGCGCGCTCACGATGACAGCCCTCGCAGCACCTGCGCTGGTCCTCATGGTCGTGGTGAACGCCTACCCCGTGCTCTACGCAGCACAGCAGTCCCTGCACGATGGGTCGCTCATCGCGCAGGGCCCCTTCGTCGGGCTCGAGAACTACCGGACCGTCCTCACCGACCCCTCGTTCTGGAAGGCCGTCCGCTTCACACTCGTCTTCACGCTGTGCGGTGTGCTGGGCAGCTGGCTCGTGGGGTATGCCCTGGCACTCGCATTCCGTCGGCCGTTCCTCGGACGGTCCATCCTGAAGGTCGCCTTCCTGCTTCCGTGGGTGGTGCCGGTCGTGGTGACGTCGATGAGCTGGAACTGGCTGGTGGCGACGGCGTCGAGCCCGATCCCCCAGTTCTTCGCCGCACTCGGCATGCCTGATGTGCTGTTCCTCGCCGATCCGACATTGGCGGTCGTCATGGTCTGCCTGTTCAAGATCTGGATCAGCTTCCCCTTCATGTTCCTCATGATGTCCGCGGCGCTCGAAGGCATCGATGACACCGTCTACGAAGCGGCCACGGTGGACGGGGCCGGACGAGTGGGGGCTCTCCTCCACATCACCCTCCCGCTGACCGCGAAGTCGACGTACATCAGCTGGGTGCTGATGTCGATGTTCACCATCAACGACTTCCCGACCATCTACCTCCTCACCGGGGGCGGCCCGGTCGATGCGACCACCTCCCTCGTGGTCCTCGCCTATCGGTCCGTGTTCCAGTCGTTCCAGCCCGGGTACGGAGTCGCCGTCGCGTTCCTCATGACAGCCGCCCTGATCGGCATCTCTCTCGCTCTGTTCCGCAGCATCCGAAAGGCTGACTGACCATGGCTATCGCCACTCTCCCAGCCTCCACACGGCGCAGTGGACGGCAGCGCTCCATGCCGTGGCGGCCCATGGCGCTCACCCTCCTCGCCGTGCTGTGCCTCCTGCCGATCTTCGTGGTCATCGGCCTGGCATTCCGCCCCCTGACCTCCTCAGAGACTGCGGGGCCGACCCTCGAGTCATTCATCCACGTGCTGACGAGCACGGACCTGCCGATCTGGCTGCGCAACAGTCTGCTCTCGACCATCGCGGCGACGGTCATCTCGGTGGTGGTCGCGGCCCCGGCCGGCTACGTCATCTCCCGTGGGCGCTCCCGGGCGGTCTCCGCCTTCTCCCTGGGCATCTTCGTCGTGCAGTCCCTGCCGGTCGTGATCTTCGTGATCCCGCTGTTCATGGTGTTCAGCAGGCTGCACCTGGTCGACTCGCTGACGGGCATCACCATCATCTTCGTGGCCTCGTCGCTGACGGTCGCGACCTGGATGATGGCCGCGTACTTCGACTCCATCCCCGCCTCTCTGGAGGAGGCCGCGTGGATCGACGGATGCTCGGTGCTCGGCGGATTCGTGCGGATCATCCTGCGCAACTCGCTGCCCGGAGTGCTGTCCACGGCGATCTACTCGTTCCTGCTCGCGTGGAACGACTATCTGATCGCGCTGGTCTTCCTGCGCTCCGAGCAGAACTTCACGCTGCCGATCGGGCTGCAGACCTTCTTCCAGCAGAACGCGACGGACTGGGGGCCGGTCATGGCGAGCGCCGTCATCATGATGCTGCCCCCCGTGCTCATCTTCGCGTTCCTCAACCGTTTCTTCAGCGTCGGCGGCATCGGAGGCTCCCTTGCAGGACAGTGACATCACCGCGGCGGTGCGGGCGCAGGTCGCCCGCGCCCTCGACCCGGCCCTCGCCCGCGAGGACCTGATCGACGAGCTCACGGCCCGGATCCTCGCCGTCGGCACCACCGAGCAGCCGGCGTGGCTGGACGCCGTGCTCGCCGCGGACGGCGAGGCCGCCGGGCGCGCGCTGCGCACCGTCGTGGGCGATGCGCTCTATGCGCACGGGCTCGCTGCGGACCGGGTCGGGCCCGCCCTCGCCCCGCACGTCGGCGCCTGGTCGCCGCCCCCGCCCGAGCACTGGGAACCGTTGCGCATCGGCCCGCGGGATCTCGCGACCCCGGAGGACCTCGCGGAGACCTACGACGCGATCGTCATCGGCTCCGGTGCCGGCGGCGGCGTGGCCGCCCAGACCCTCGCCGAGGCCGGGTGCAGCGTGCTCGTCCTCGAGCGCGGCACCCTCCCGGATCGCTCCGCGCTGCTCACCGAGCATCTGCGCACCCCACGCGCTGCCTCGGGTCTGTTCCCCCGCTCCGGGCCGGGCGCGGACGCCGAGGAGCGGGAGGTCCTCCTCGGCGCCGACGACCTCCGCCGCGTCCGCTCCGCGGACTCGCTGTGGAGCAACAACGCGATGACCATCGGCGGCGGCACCCGCGTCTACGGGGCGCAGGCCTGGCGCCTCGCCCCGCGGGACCTGGCGATGGCCAGCACCTACGGGGTCCCCGAGGGCAGCTCCCTGGCCGATTGGCCGATCACCTACGACGACCTCGAGCCCTACTACGCCCGCATCGAGCAGAGCTTCGGCGTCAGCGGCGGATCCTCGCCGGGCCCGTGGGACGGGCCGCGCAGCGTCCCCCTGCCCATGGGGCCCTTCCCGCCCTCGCCGCTGTCCGCGCGGCTGGAGCGCGCCGCCGGGCAGCTGGGCCTCGGCACGCAGCCGGTCCCGCTGCTGATCAACACCCGGCCCTACGCCGGACGCAGCGCCTGCCGGCGGTGCGCGCAGTGCGTCGGCTTCGACTGCCCCGTCGGCGCCCGGGCCGGCAGCCACACCACCTCCCTCCCCGCGGCGCTCGCGACGGGGAACACCACGCTCCTGCCCGGTGCGCAGGCCTCCCGGATCCTCGTCGCGGGCTCGGGGCGCGCCCGCGGGGTGGAGCTCGTGGGCGCGAGGGACGGGAGGATCTGGCGGGCCACCGTGCGCGCCGGGCTCGTGGTGCTCGCCGCCGGCGCCATCGAGAGCGCGCGCCTGCTCCTGGACAGCGCCACGGAGGAGCACCCCCACGGCCTGGGCAACGACACCGACCAGGTGGGCCGTCACCTGCAGGGGCACGCCTACGGCGGTGCCTCCGCGCTGTTCGCCGAGGAAGTGGTCGATCTGCGCGGTCCCGGCCCGCAGATCGCGACCACCGATCTCCGCCATGGCAACGAGGGGATCGTCGGCGGCGGGATCCTGGCCGACGAGTTCGTGCCCACCCCCGCCAGCATGCAGCGCTCCCTCCACGACACCGGGCTGGTCGCCGCGGACACCCCGTTGGGATCACCGACCATGGAGCGGGCGATGCTCCGCTTCGCCCGCATCATGGGCCCGATCCAGGAGGTGACCTCCGCATCCTCGAGGGTGCGCCGTCTCACCGGGCGCCGCGACCGCTTCGGACGATCGCTGGTGCGGCTCGAGGGGAGCCTGCATCCGGAGGACCTGCGAGGCCGGGACCTGCTCTCCCACCGCGCCGCCGCGTGGCTCGCCGCCGCCGGCGCCGCGGAGATCCGCCCGATGCCGTCGATGACCGCGCCCACCCCGCCCAGCGGCGGCCAGCACCAGGCCGGGACCTGCCGGATGGGCACCGACCCGGCCCGTTCCGTGGTCTCCCCCGAGGGCAGGGTGTGGGGGCACGAGAACATCGTGATCGCCGACGGCTCCACGCACGTCACGAACGGCGGGGTGAACCCCGTCCTGACGATCCTCGCGAACGCGCTGCGGATCAGCGAGGGAGTCGTCTCCACCCGCTGAGCGCCGGCGCTCAGGGCATCGAGCGCATCCCGCGCTGCGCGGCCTTGTCCTTGAGGTCCTGGACCACGCGGCCCAGGCCCGTGGCCGGCGCCTCGTCCTCCTTCGGCGTCTCCACGAAGTCGACGACGGAGCGCATGGTGGCCAGGTCGATGCTGGGCATGCCGCCCTCGAGCAGGGAGCCGAGCCGTTCGCCGACGAGGGCCTCGAGCGCGTCCGCCGCCTCGGCGCCGCGTGCGGAGCGCGTCTCCTCAAGCCGCTTCTCCAGGAGCGACGCGGCGACGGCGGAGGTGGGGATGGGCTCGGAGTGGCCGGCGACGGTGAGGTGTTCCATGATGCGTCCCATCGGATCGAGGGCCCGCGCGGAGTCGTCGGGCACGCGGGTGCCGGGCTGCTGCGACCGGCTCACCAGCACAGTACCGGGATCCGCGCGCCCGCCGACGAGCCTTCCGCCCCGGGCCGCCCCGCCGCGGCCCTCAGGCCTCGGCCAGCACCGCCAGCAGGTCCTTGACCCGTCGATCCACGTCCTCGCTCTGCATCATCGACGGCAGGAAGGAGAAGGCGAGATCCTTCTCCGGCCAGGCCCCGTGCAGCCCGCCACCGGCGCCGCTGTGGCCCAGGGCGGGGCGCACCGGGCCGTAGGTGCCCAGCGGGTCGTCGAGCTCGTAGCCCAGCCCGAAGCGCACCGGCCGGTCGTTGATCGCGTCCTTCCCCTCGGACCAGGTCCGGGTGGCCCGCGCCAGGGTCTCGGCCGGGACGATCGGCGCCGGCAGCGACTCCGGGGAGATCAGCAGGGAGTAGAGACGCGACATCGCATCGGCCGTTCCGATCGCGCCGCCGGCGGCGAGCTCCGCCGCGTGGTGCTCACGGGTGTTGAACGGCGGCTGCTCGGCGGTCAGGCTGCTGCCGTACATCCGGTTCACGATCGCCCGGCGCTCCGGGTCGTCCTCCAGATAGGTGGAGATCCGGTAGTCCGGGGCGCGGAACACCGGGGCGACGCGCTCCTCCTCCGCCGCGGGCAGGCCCAGGTGGAAGTCCAGGCCCAGGGGCTCGGCCAGCTCGGTGCGCAGCAGCTCGCCGGGGCCGCGCCCGGTGACCCGGCGCATCACCTCCGCCAGCAGGTAGCCGTAGGTGATCGCGTGGTAGGCGACCTTCGTGCCCGGCTCCCACAGGGTCGGCTGCGCCGCCAGGCGCTCGGCCATCAGGCGGTTGTCGAGCACCTCGGCCTGCGTGGCCGGGTCGGGATCGACATAGGGCAGGCCGACGGTGTGGTCGAGCAGGTGGTGGATGCGCACCTGCTCCTTGCCGGCGGCCGCGAACTCCGGCCAGCACTCCGCAACCGGGGCCTCGGGATCCAGCTGTCCGCGGCCGATCAGGATCGCCGCGAGGGTCGCGGTCAGGCCCTTGGTGCCGGAGAAGAGCACCGCCATGGTGTCCTCCGTCCACGCCCGCCCCGGCGCCGCCCGCCCGCCGTGCAGCTGCAGCAGCGGCTGTCCGGCGCGGTGGACGGAGAACGCCATCCCGCCGTCGGTGGCGGCGAGGTGACGTGCGAAGACGTCGACCAGACGCTCGGCGATGTCGCCGGGCAGGCCGTCGGACGCACGGACGACGACCCCGGTCGTGTCCTCGGCGGACGGGGTGGGCGTGGACATCGGTGGATACCTCCTGGAGGGGACGGACGGTGGTGGGGCGGTCAGACGCGGATCGCGCGGCCGGTCCACTCGGGCGCGGGAGCGTCGGCCCCCGCAGCGGTGAGCTCGGCGATCCGCGCGGCGACGGACTCCGGGAACGGCGTGGCCCGGGCGGGCTCGCCCGCGACGTGCAGGGCGAGGATCTCCTCGGTGGCGACCAGCTCACCGCCCGAGCGCATCTCGTGAGCCAGGTGCAGCTTCTTGGCTGCGGATCCGGCGATCACGGTGGTGACCTCGAGCTCCGCGCCGAGTGCCACCTCCTGCAGGTACCGCACGTGCGCCTCGACGGTGTACAGCGAGGAGCCCGTGCGCTCACGCTCGGCCGGCCCCAGCCCGATCTGCTCCATGACCTGGTCGGTGGCATGGCCGAACACGAGCACGTAGTACGCCTCGGAGAGGTGGCCGTTGTAGTCGATCCACTCCTCGCGCACCGCGCTGCGGTGAGGGCTCAGAGAGCTCATGCGCCGGTCTCGCGGCGCAGCTGCTCGACCACCTGGCGCACCGCGATGATCGCCTGGTCGCGCTGGGCGATCAGCTCGGGCACGGTGCGACCGTCGGCCTCCTCGTCACAGCCGGCGACGACCGCATCTCGCAGCTCGTCGGTCAGCTCCGGGGCCTCCAGGCGGGTCCACGGGGACTTCAGCGAGGGCCCGAAGTGGTCGAGCATGTGGGCCATCCCGCCGGGCCCGCCGGCGAGGTGGAAGGTGAGCATGGGACCCTGCAGGGGCCAGCGCAGCCCGGGGCCGTCGGTGATGGAGCGGTCGATCTGCTCGACCGTCGCCTCGCCGTTGTCCACCATGTGCAGCGCCTCGCGCCACAGCGCCTCCTGCAGGCGGTTGGCGATGAAGCCGGGCACCTCGCGGTCCATCGTGATCACGGACTTGCCCAGCTGCTCGTACCACCGCGAGGTCCAGTCCACGACCGCCGGGTCGGTGCTCTCGCCGCCGACCACCTCGACCAGCGGGATGAGGTAGGGCGGGTTGAAGGGATGGCCGACGACCAGCCGCTCCGGATGGGTGGCCTTGACCGCCATCTCCGTCATGGAGTAGCCGGAGGTGGAGGAGGCGATGACGACGCCGGGGGCGGCGTGCTCGTCGATGTCCGCGAGCAGCTGCTGCTTCATCTCCAGCACCTCGGGGGCGTTCTCCTGCACGAACTCGGCGCCGTCGAGCGCCTCGGCGAGATCGGTGTGCACGGAGATGTTGTGCGGGTCGGCGCCCTCGGCGAGACCCAGCTGGGTCAGGGCCGGCCAGGCCGCGTCGATGAGCGCGCGGACCCGCTCGCCCGCCTCGGGCGAGGGGTCCCAGGCCTGGACCCGGTAGCCGCGGGCGAGGAAGTACGCGGCCCAGCCGCCGCCGATGGTGCCGATGCCGACGCAGGCGATGGTGGTGATCGAGGCGGCGTCCGGCAGGGGCGTGCCGGGGGTCTGCGGAGCGGAGGAGGTGGTCATGCGGTGGGAGCCTTTCGGTCGAGCTGGAGGATGTCGCGGGCCTCGTCGGGGGTGGCGATCCGGTCGCCGAGGGAGTCGACGATCTTCCCGGCCTCCTCGACGAGCTGGGCGTTGGTGGCCTTGACGCCCTTGCGGAGGTAGAGGTTGTCCTCGAGGCCCACGCGGACGTGGCCGCCCAGCAGCACCGACTGCGCCACCCAGCGCAGCTGGTTGCGGCCGATGGCGAAGGACGTCCACTGCGCCCCCTCGGGGAGCATGTGCACCATGGCGTCGAGCAGGCCGGGGTCGACCGGGGCGCCATAGGGGATCCCCATGCACAGCTGGTACATCGGCGGCGGGGCGATCAGCCCCTCGGCGACCATGACGTTGGCGAACCACAGCTGGCCGGTGTCGAAGATCTCCATCTCCGGCTTCACGCCGAGCTCCTTGATGCGCGCGGCGCCCTCGCGGAGCATGTCCGGCGTGCTGACGTAGATCTGGCTGCCCTCGCCGAAATTGAGGGTGCCGCAGTCCAGGGTGCAGATCTCCGGGAGCAGCTGCTCCACGTGCGGCAGACGGTCCAGGCCGCTGATCAGGTCGCTGCCCTCCAGTCGGCCCAGCTCGCGGGTGGGATCGCTCGGGTCGAGGACGAGATCGCCGCCCATGCCGGCGGTGAGGTTGATGACCGGATCGACGTCGCTCTCCCCGACCAGCCGCACCACCTCCCGGTAGAGGGCCACGTCGCGGGAGGCCAGGCCGGTCTCGACGTCGCGGACGTGGATGTGGACGACGGAGGCGCCGGCGCGGGCGGAGGCGATCGCGTCGGCGGCGATCTGCTCGGGGGTGACCGGGACGTGCTCGCTCTTGGCGGTGGTGTCACCGGCGCCGGTGAGGGCGGCGGTGAGGATGACGGGGCGGCTCATGGAGATCCCTTTCTCGGGGTCGTGGTTCTGGGGGTGGGGCGGTGGGTGGGAGAGGGGCGGGTCCCTCAGGGGCGGTCCACCTCGAGGCGGGCGAGGAAGCGATGGACCTGGGTGCGCATCTGCTCGACGTCGAGGGTCCCCACCAGGACCTTGATCCCGAGGCCGTCGATCAGGCTGGTCAGCTGGGTGGTGAGGTCCTCGACCGGCTCGTCGACGTACACCCCGGCCTCCTGGCCCTCGCGCAGCACGTCGCGCACGGTGCGGTACCAGCGCTGGTAGGCGAAGGCCTGGTTCTGCTGGGAGCCGGCGCCGATGGAGACCTCGGACCAGGCCTGCAGCCAGATCGAGAACTCCTGGGCCCCGGCGCTGCCGGTGGGCAGCTGCAGGCCGATGAGGTGCTCGAGCCGCTCGCGCGGGTCCTCGATGAGGGAGAGGGTGGCGACCTGTCGATCGAAGGCGAGCTTCACCGAGTAGCGCAGCGTCTCCTCGAACAGCTCCCGCTTGCTGTCGAAGTAGTAGTACACCGCGGCGGTGCTGACCTTCGCCTCCGCGGCGATCTCGGTGATCTTCACGCCGTGCAGCCCGCGGGAGGCGAACAGCTGCCAGGCGGCCTCGACGATCTCCTGGCGCCGACGCACCTGATCCGGGGTCTCCCGGATCCGGCGCGGCAGGCTCATCGCATCGGGCACCGCGGCCGGTCCGCTGCCCGCGTCCGATCCGGACACCAGCCAGTTCACGGTCACACCGCCGACGGTCGCGATGCGCACCAGCTCCTCCGGCCCGAAGCGGCGGGTGCCGCCGAGGGCCTTGGACAGCTTGGACTCCTCCAGCTCGATCCGCCGGGCGAACTCGCGCTGGGCGAGCCCGGAGCTGGCGATGCAGGAGCGCACCCGGGCGCGCACCGCCTCCGCGTCGGTGGCCGCGGGCGCCTCGGCGCCGTCCGCCCCGGTGATGGGTGTCTTCGATGTCGACATGAGGTCTTCCCCTGCGTCGTCGGCTGCTGGTGGGCGGCACCGGAACCGCTGCGGCACGGCGCCCTCCCGTCCTCAGAGGGACGGGATGTTCGCCAGCAGCTCCTCGGTGTAGGTGTTGCTCGGAGCGGTCAGCACCTGGTCCGTGGGACCATCGTCGACGATCACGCCGTGGTCGAGGACCGCGACGCGCTCGGCCACGTGGCGGGCCAGGGCGATGTTGTGGGTGACGAAGAGCATCGACAGGCCCCTCTCCTCCCGCAGACGGGTCAGCAGATCGATGATGCTGGCCTGGACCGACACGTCCAGCGCCGAGGTGATCTCGTCGCAGATCAGCACCCGCGGCATGTTCACCAGCGCGCGGGCGATCGCGGCGCGCTGCCGCTCGCCGCCGGAGAGGTCCCCCGGGCGACGGTCGATGAAGGCCCGGCCCAGCCGCACGGCGTCCAGCGCCTCGCGCACCCGCTGGGTGCGCTCGGCGGCGCTGAGATCGCCGGACATCTCCAGCGGCACCGCGAGGGACTGGCCCAGCGTGCGCCGCGGGTTCAGCGAGGAGAACGGGGACTGGAAGACGTACTGGATGTCCTGGCGCTGGGCGAGGCTGCGACGCCGCGTGGACGGCGCCAGCTCCGTCCCCTGATAGGAGATGGAGCCCGACCAGTGGTCCAGCAGACCCGCGATCGACCGGGACAGGGTGGTCTTGCCCGATCCGGACTCGCCCAGCAGCAGCGTGCACTCCCCGGCGCGCAGCGTGAGGTCCACGCTGCTGAGCACCTGCTTCTCGCCGTAGGACAGCGACACGTCGCGCACGGCGATCAGCGGGTCCCCGGGGGCGGCGGCGGGCGCCGGAGCCGCGACGGGGCGGTCCTCGCCGCGCGCGGCGGCCGGGCCGGAGTCCGGGTCCGAGGTCCGGGCCGCGTCCGCCTCCGCCGCCTCGACGGCGCGGCGACGCGCCTCGAACTCGCCGATCCGGTTCCTGCCGGCGAGGTCGGGGACGGCGGCGAGCAGGGTGCGGGTGTACCGGTGGCGGGGCGCGCGGAGCACCTCGTCCGTGGGACCCTCCTCGACCAGCTCGCCCTGCAGCATGACGGCCACGCGGTCGGCGATCTCGGCGACCACGGCGAGGTCGTGGGTGATGTAGAGGGCGGCGACGCGGTTCGTCACCGTCATCTCCCGGATGGTCTCGAGCACCACGGCCTGCGTGGAGACGTCCAGCCCGGTCGTCGGCTCGTCGAGCACCAGCACGTCCGGGTACATCGCGAAGGCCATGGCGATGCCGATGCGCTGCTGCTGACCGCCGGAGAGCTGGTGGGGCCAGCGGCGGCGGTAGGCGTCGTCGTCCGGCAGACCGACCTCCCGCAGCACGCTGCGCACGCGCTCGATGCGCTCGGCCTCGGAGGACCCGAACTCGTGGATCTCGAGGACCTCGCCGATCTGCTCGCCGACGCGCATGGCCGGGTTCAACGACAGCGCGGGGTCCTGCGGGATGTAGGAGACCCGCGAGCCGCGCAGACGGCGCAGCGACTCCTCCCCCAGCGCGGTCATCAGCGCCGGGGCCGTGGTGTTCGAGGGGTGGATGGTGACGGAGCCGCCGGCGTGGGTGAGGCCCGACCGGAAGTGGCCCAGGGTCGCCAGCCCCACCGTGGTCTTCCCGGAGCCGGACTCCCCGACCAGGGCGAGCAGCTCCCCCTGGCGCAGGTGGAGGTCGACGCCGCGGACCACCTCGCGGCCGCCGGCGGTGGTGGCGATCCGCAGGTCCTCGATCTCGAGGACGTCGCCGCCCGCGGCGACCTGCTCGTGCCAGGCGGAGCCGTCGACCATCGGCGCCCCGGTGGGCGTGAGGGTCGCCTCGGCGCTGCGTGCTCTGGACATCACTTCTCCCCTACGTTCGCGCTCGCGGAGGCCCGTGCGATCGAGTCCGCGATGAGGTTGGTTCCGATGGTCAGGACGGCGATGGCGAGCACCGGGAGCATGACGCCCCAGGGCTGCAGGGACAGGGCGATGCGGTTCTCGTTGATCATCAGGCCCCAGTCCGCGGCCGGCGGCTGCATGCCCAGGCCCAGGAAGGACAGCGAGGCGATCGCGCCGATGGAGTAGGTCAGGCGCAGACCGGCCTCGACCGCCAGCGGGCCGGTGATGTTGGGCAGCACCTCGCGGAACAGGATCCGTCGGCGCGGCACCGCGTACATCTCCGCGGCGCGGATGTAGTCCTCGCCGATGACGTCGAGGGTCGCCGCCCGCGTCACGCGGGCGATGCGGGGGGCGTGGGTGATGGCGATGACGGCCACCAGCACCCAGGGCTGCGGACCCAGCACGGTGATGGCCAGCAGCGCGAACACCAGCTGCGGGATCGCCAGCAGCACGTCGTTCGAGCGCATGATCAGCGCGTCCAGCCAGCCGCCGATGTAGGCGGCGACCATCCCGAACAGCATGCCCAGGAACAGGCCCAGCGCGGTGGCGAGCACCGAGTAGAGCAGCAGGGAGGTGCCTCCGGCGAGGAAGCGGCTGAGCACGTCCCGGCCCAGGTTGTCGGTGCCGAACAGGCCGGTGTCCTGGAAGGGGCGATCGGCGAATCCGGTCGCGGTGTAGCCGGTGGCCCAGGGCAGCAGCAGCGGCCCGATGACGGCGATGAGGACGATCAGGGCCGTCAGCACCACGCCGACCTTCGCTTGGCGCTGCGCCCAGGTCCGGGTGACGAGGGTGCTGCGCCGTGCGGGACGGTCCGGGGCGGAGCGCGCGGGACCGGCGCCCGACGGGTCGACGGTCGTGGGATCGACGGCGGAGTCTGGAGTCGTGGCGTGCGTCATCACCTGTCACCTCCGGTGCGAAGCTTCGGGTTGGCGAGGATGCCGACGATGTCCGCCAGCAGGTTCACGACGATGTAGATGACCGCGACGATCATGGTCACCGCCTGCACCACCTGCACGTCGCGGTAGTTGACCGCGTCGATCAGGGCCTGTCCCAGTCCGGGATAGCGGAACAGGTACTCGACGACCACCACGCCGCCGGCCATCCAGGCCAGCTGGATCGCGACCACCTGGGCCACGGGGCCGATGGCATGGGGCAGGGCGTGGCGCAGGATCACGCGGCGCTCGGGAACGCCCTTGAGGCGGGCCATCTCCACATATCCGGAGTCGAGCACCTCGAGCATCGTCGCCCGCATCATCCGGGCGATGTACGGGGTGACCACCAGGACCAGCACCGCGATGGGCAGGATCAGCTGCGCGGGGAAGTCCCAGGGCTGGGTCCCCGGGGGAGCCATCGTGACCGCGGGCAGGATGCTGAACACCGTGGTGGCGAACAGGGCCACCAGCGCGATGCCGATGACGAACTCGGGCAGGGCCGCGAGCACCAGGGAGATGCCCGTGATCGCGCTGTCGACGGTGCGACCGCGGCGCAGAGCGGACCAGATGCCCAGGGCGATGCCCGCCGGGACGCTGATCAGCGCCGCGGCGATCATGAGCACCACGGAGGCGCGGGCGCGCTCGCCCACCAGCTCCGCGACCGGCTGGCCGGAGGCCACCGAGGTGCCCAGGTCGCCCGTGAACAGCCCGCCGAGCCAGGAGAGATAGCGACTCCAGGCGGGATCGTCGAGGTGCATCTGCTCGTGCAGCGCCTGGATGCGCTCCGGGGTGGCCTGCTGGCCGAGGATGGCCAGGGCCGGGTCGCCCGGGAGCAGCAGCGTGGCGCCGAAGACGAGCACGGAGATGGCCAGGAGGATGACCAGGCTGATCGCCAGGCGTCGGATGATGAGCTGGACGATCATGCGGCCTCTCCGATCCACACGCGGTCCAGGCGGAAGCCGGACAGCGGTATTCCCGTGCGGTTCTCGACGAAGCCGCCGAGGTACCCCTGATAGGCGTCGACCTGGTTGGCGAAGCCCCAGAGGAGGTAGCCGCCGCGGTCGTACAGGATCTCCTGGGCACGGGCGATGAGCTCGCCGCGCGCCGCGTCGTCGACCACCGTGCGGGCCTCCTCCACCAGCGCGGTGAACTCCTCGTCCTCCCAGTGCGTCTCGTTGAACGGGGCGCCGGGCATCACCGCGGCGTTGGACTGGGCCAGGAAGTTGCGGGTGTACCAGAACGTCTGGGAGAAGTCGTACTCGAGGTAGTCGGTCCAGTACGCCGTGAGGTCCATGCGGTTGATCGACACCGTGATGCCCGCCTCGGCGGCCTGCTCGGCGAAGACCTGCGCCGCCTCGACCACGCCGGACTGGATCGGGGCGGTGACCAGCTCGACCTCGAGGCCGTCGGGATGACCGGCCTCGGCCAGCAGTCGCTTCGCCTCGGCGATGTCCTGGGCGCGCTGCGGCAGCTCGTCCGGGTAGGAGGGATCGAAGACGGCGTACATGTCGTTGCCGAGGGTGCCCTTGCCGGAGAGGACCTGCTCGATCATCCCCTCGCGGTCCACGGCCAGGCGGAAGGCCTGGCGGACCCGCTCGTCGTCGAAGGGGGCCCGATCCACGCGCATCGTGAAGGGCAGGTACATGCCGGTCTCGGAGTCGAGGATCCTGATCCGCTCGTCCGCACCGATCACCTCGGTCAGCGCCGAGGGGATCTGGGCGACGGCGTCGACCTGGTTCGACAGCAGCGCGTTGATCAGCGCATCGGTGTCGTTGAAGTTCAGCAGGCTGACCGTGTCCAGGTAGGGGCCGTCCTCGCCCCAGTAGTGCGGATTGCGCCGCAGCTCGGTGGACTGCCCGGGGGTGAAGCTCTCCACGGTGAACGGGCCGGTGCCCACCGGGTGGGCGGCGTCGAAGTCCTCCGGGACGATGATCGAGGTGTACTGGCCGAGCGACTCGTCCAGGGCGGTGTCCGAGGTCGCGAGGCGGAACTCGATGGTGCGCCCGTCGACGGGGACGATCTCCTGCAGGTGGGCGAGGGAGGCGGCGCCGGACTTGGGGTCCTCGGGGTCGACGATCCTCTCGAAGCTCGCCACGACGTCCTCGGGCCGCAGCGGCCGTCCGTCGCTGAAGCTCACGCCGTCCCGCAACACGACGGTCCACACGGTGGCGTCCTCGTTGGGGGTGACCGAGGTGGCGAGCATGGGCTGCAGCACGTAGTCGTCGTCGAAGGAGAGCAGCGTGCTGTAGACGTTCACGGCGCGGGCGATGTCGCCGAGGTTGGTGGCGTTCGCGCCGTCGAGGGTGTCCGAGGCGCCGCCGCCGACGAAGCCCACGCGGACCGTTCCGCCCGTGGTCGGGGGCCCCTCGAGATCGAACTGCTCCGCGGGCGCCGCCGTGCTGCCGCAAGCAGCCAGAATGGCGCTCAGCCCGAGCCCCACGCCACCACCGAGGACGCCACGGCGGGTGGCCCGCACCGCCGGGGAGCTCACGGCATCACGTCCAGCATCCGGTACGGGCTCGTGATCAGCCGTTACACCTGGGTGAGTCGGTGGTCTCATGTACGTCGAGCTCCCTTTCATCCGTGTCGTCCTCATGTCTGTCCGACAATCGACCATACGGACACCTTGCGATCATCGCAAACTCGCTTGAACGTGATCCTTGTAATATCGCAAGTCGCCGCGGGTGCCCCGGTGGTGACATCGCCGAGGTTCGCCACGCTCGCTGGCACCACCGACCCCGCCCCCTCTACGATCGAGGGGTACTCACCGCTTCCAGCGTCGGCAGCGATGCCCCGCCCCCTTTCTGCGCTGGAGACCCGTGACCACGCCTGCCGCTGCCCCGCCCGCCCCGCTGCCCCCCGGCCGTCTGCGGCTGGTGATCCTGGCCATGTCGCTGGGCGCCTTCGCGATCGGCACCACCGAGTTCGCGACCATGGGCCTGCTCCCGCAGATCGCCGACGACCTCGCGGTGAGCATCCCGCAGGCCGGGATGCTCATCACCCTCTACGCGCTCGGCGTGGTGATCGGCGCGCCGCTGGTGACCATCGCGGCCGTGCGGGTCCCCCGAGCCCGGCTGCTGGTGCTGCTGATCGCCCTGATCGGCGTGGGGAACCTCCTGTCCGCCCTGGCCCCGGACTTCACCGTGCTCGCGATCGCACGCTTCCTCGCCGGCCTCCCCCACGGCGCCTACTTCGGCGTCGCCTCGCTGGTCGCCGCGCGCCTGTCCCCGCCGGGACGGCGCGCCCGCTCCGTGTCCCTGGTGATGCTGGGCCTGACGATCGCCACGATGCTCGGGGTCCCGGCCTCGACGGCGCTGGGCCAGTCCATCGGATGGCGCTCCGCCTACGTGATCGTGGTGCTGGTCGCCGCCGCCAGCACCGTCGCGATCTGGCGCCTGGTGCCGGAGCCGGAGGGGACGGGCGCGACCGGTTCGATCCGCGGCGAGCTGCGGGCGCTGCGGCGGGTGCAGGTGTGGTTCGCCCTCGGCATCGGCGCCATCGGCTTCGGCGGCATGTTCGCGGTCTACAGCTACATCGGCGAGATCGTGCCGGGGGTGATGGGCCTCGGTGAGAGGGCCGTGCCGCTCGCGCTGCTGGTGTTCGGATTCGGCATGACGGCGGGGAACATCCTCGCCGGGCGCCTCGCCGATCGCAGCGTCTACGGCACGATCTTCCTGGGCCTGATCGGCATGGCGCTCAGCCTGGCCGTGTTCGCGCTGGTCGCCGAGAATGCGGTGGCCGGGATGATCCTGCTGCTGGCGATCGCCGTGACCTCCCAGCTCATGGGCCCCTCGCTGCAGCTGTTCCTGCTGGACGCCTCCCCCGACGCCCCCTCCCTCGCCGCCGCGCTGCACCATTCGGCGCTGAACATCGGCAACTCCCTGGGCGCGGCGCTGGGCGCGGCCGTGCTCGCCGCGGGCTGGGGCCTGCTGGCCCCGGCCTGGACCGGCGTGGTGCTCGCGATCCTCGGCCTGGGGATCGCGGGCTGGTCGTACGCGGTGCACCGGCGCCAGCAGGCGCGCGCCGTGGCGGCCGCGCCGGAGGCCGAGGAGACCGACGAGGTCGCCGTTCCCTGCTGAGGCCGGAGCCAGCGCCCGACCGGCCCCGCCGCCCACTCGGGTGGCGGGGCCGGTGCGTTCCGCTGCGATCGACGATGACCCGTGCGCTGAATCGCGGGCTCCGGGACCTCGGCACTCCCCGTTCATCTCGTCGTCACCGCACCGCTCGTCCCCGTCGTCTCCGTGTCATGCGGATCCGCTGGGATGGGGGCACTCGGCTCGAGCAGCACGTGCCCCCATCCGAACGGAGCCCACCATGACCGCCCTGTCCCGCCGCCGCCTCGTCACCGCCGCGCTCACCGTCGGCCTGCTCGCGCCCGCGGCGTCCGCGGTCGCGGCGCCCTCGGGCGCGCAGGGCGCGAAGCTCACGGAGGGCAGGCGCTTCGCGCTGACGATCATGCACACCAACGATCTCCACGGACACCTGCGGGAGACCGTCACCGGCAAGGACGGCCAGCCCCACGAGAACAACGTGGCGAAGTACGCGACGCTGATCGACCAGGTGCGTGACGAGGAGGAGAACGTCCTCGTGCTCGATGCCGGCGATCTGTTCCTGCGCGGCGAGTTCGAGACGTTCCAGGGGGCGCTGGAGACCGAGATCCTCAAGGAGATCGGCTTCGACGCGACCGTCATCGGCAACAACGACTTCCGGGTGTTCCCGGCCGGCTCCGGCACCGCTGAGGACTCGTACGAGCAGATGAAGGACTACCAGCGCACGCTGAACTTCCCGATCCTGCTGGGCAACGTGGTGGTCGCGGAGACTGGCAAGCACCTCTCGTTCACGAAGCCCCACGTCACGCAGAACTTGGGAGGCGTGAAGGTGGGGATCATCGGCCTGACCTCCATGAAGCCGGAGCAGCGCGAGTGGGAGGACGTCGAGACGCTCGACTTCATCGATCCCGTCGACGCGCTCGAGGGCGGCCTGATCGAGGAGGTCGGCGCGAAGGCCGATGTCACCGTGGCGCTCAGCCACGCCGGCAACCCCGACGACCACCGGATCGCGCAGGTCGCGGGCGTGGACGCCGTGATCGGTGGGGACAGCCACATCGTGCTCCGCACCCCGGAGACCGAGCTGAATCCCGAGGGACACACCGTCCCGATCACGGCCGGAGGCGGCGAGCAGGAGCACTACCTGGGTCGCCTCGACCTGACGTTCGAGGTGCAGGGCGGGAGCTACGTGCTGATCGACCACTCGGGCTTCCTCTACGAGGATCTCTCTGCAGTCGAGGAGGATCCGGCGATCGTCGCGCTCATCGAGGAGTATCGGGAGGAGCTCTCGGCGCCGTGAGCCCGGGTGGCAGCAAGGGCCACTGAGGAGAACGTTCATTCCACCAGCACCGACTGTTCGTATGGGTCCCGTAGCGTTCCCGCAGAGCATCTCCCACCGTGAGGACTTCCATGAAGGTTTACGCCCACCGCGGTGCATCGATCGACGCACCGGAGAACACGCTCGCAGCTTTCTCGGCAGCACTGGAGTGCGGCGCTGACGGCATAGAACTCGACTGCTACCGGGCCAAGGACGGCCGCATCGTCGTGATCCACGACGACACGCTGGACCGCACCACGGAGGCGAGGGGCCCGGTGAAGGAGTGGACGTCCGTGGAGCTGCGTGGCGTGAACGCGGGCAACGGAGAGCATGTGCCGACGCTCAATGAGGTTCTGGAGCTCGCGGCCGGGAAGCTCCGCGTGAACATCGAGATCAAGGATCCCGACGCCGCCGACGGCGTGCTCGAGGCCGTCTCCGGCGTGGACGATCTCGACTGGTTCATCTCCTCCGGGCACTGGGCAACGCTGGAGGATCTCCACCGGCGCGCGAAGGCGCCGGTGTACCCGTTGACCCTGGGTGACCGGCGAAACGCCGAGGCGCTGGCCCGGAGGTACGCCGAGCAGATGACGCCGGAGCAGGCCGAGAAACTGCATCGCCTGGCGCTCGACTGGACGGATGCCCTCGAGTTCGCGCGACGACTGAACGCACCCGGGCTCTCGATCTACGAGCAGAACCTCACTCCTGAGATCATCTCGAGCATCCACACGGCAGGGATGGAGGCCTGGGTCTGGACCATCAACGATCCCGTGCGCGCCCTGGAGATTGCAGCCATGGGGGCAGATGCGATCTGCACGGACGCACCGGCCGAGGTCCTGGCGGCGCGCGATGCCGTACCCCCTCGGACCGGAGCGGCCGTCTGACCTCCCGCCCCAGGGGACTGTGCACGCCCTGACCGCAGATCGCGGGCAGGGCATGCATCCTCAGGTCGCTAGCCGGAGAGGATCAGCGCCGGGCGGCGAGCCAGCCTCGCAGCCGGTCGGGCCGATCGGTGATGATGCCGTCGACGCCGGCATCGATCGCTGCAGCCCACTTCTCGGGCTCGTTCACCGTCCAGGCCATGGTCCGCAACCCCCGCTCACGATTCGCCTCGACCACATCGGGGTTCTCGCCGATGACGTCCCAGTTCACGTTGCACCACTGCGCATCCACCTGCGCGCAGGACTCCATCACGCTGTCTCCCCAGGTCGCACTCAGGTATCCGAGCTGCAGGGAGGGAGCGACATCCCGAGAGATCTCGAGTGACTCCAGCGCGAAGCTCTGCACGATCACCCGTTCTGCCAGACCGGCGTCGCTGATGGTGGCGAGCTCCCGGGCAAGCGCGTCCGCCTTCCACGGCCCGCTCACCTCGAGCAGCAGTCCCAGGGACTCGTAGCGCCGAAGCAGCTCGAGCACCTCGGGCAGCAGCGGGACCGCGGTGCCGGCGAACGCAGGGTCGAACCAGGAACCCACGTCGAGACCGGCGACCGCTGCGCTGTCGAGATCCCGCAGCAGTCCGGTGCCGGCCGCCGTACGCCCGAGCGGATGGTCATGGAAGACCACTCCGACGCCGTCCGTCGTCATCTGCAGGTCGATCTCGATCATGTGGGCGTCGGCCCTGGCGGCGCTGACCAGCGCCGCCAGGGTGTTCTCCGGAGCGACCGACGAGTTGCCACGGTGAGCGACGATGCGCGGCGTCATACGTCGTAGGGCTCGACGTTCTGCTCGTGCGCACGCTGGAACGCGGCGGTGAGCTCCTCGAAGACGCCCTCGGGCTCCTCCCCGGCGAGGATGATCCGCTCGAAGTGCTCCGTGATCAGCAGGTCACCGCCGGGCAGAAGGGCTCGCGCGTAGTCCTGGACCTTGGTGATGGCGAGCTGATCGATCGGGATCTGGCGATCGGGGACCTCCTCGATCGCAGTCTGCATGGTCTCGGTCTCGATCGACGCCTTACGGGTCGGCATGTACCCGGTGTCCACAGCCCAGCGAGCCGCATTCTCCGGCGTCGCGAGGTGTGCGAGGAGCATGCCGCCGGCAAGCTGCTTCTCCGGGGTGGGTCCGGTGATCGCCAGGCCGTTGCCGCCGGTCGGGACACGGGGAGCGTCGTCCGGGATGGTGCCGCCGGGCATGAAGGCGACGCCGAGGGACGGCAGCATCTCGCGGTAGGTCACGATGCCGCCGGTGGAGCCCATGATGGACCCGTAGAGGCCGGCCCCGAATTCCGCGGCCTGGTCCACAGCGATCTTGGACCAGGCATCTGGCCCGTGGAAGGCGTCGCGGTAGAAGTTGCCCACCCAGAGGGCCTCCTCGGTGTCGAGGCTCCACTCCCATTCGTGAGAGAACGCCGCATCGTGCGCCCACAGGATGCTCTGCGCGAACCAGGCGGTGCCGGAGGGGGACGGTGCGGTCCAGCCCATCGCGGCCCCCTCGGCCGGGAGCGCCGACTGGATCTGCGGGGTCCACTCGAGGAACTCGCTCCAGGTGTCGGGGCCGCGGTCGGGCAGACCGGCAGCTTCCCAGACCTCCTTGTTGTAGTAGAACATCGGCGTGGAGCGGCCGTAGGGCATCGCCCAGTGCTGCCCCTCGTACTCGTAGTCGCCGTAGAGCGCCTCCTGGAAGTCGGCGACATCGACCTCGAGGTGTTCCAGCAGCCCGTCCACGGGAATGGTGTGACCGGTCGTCACGTATTGGAACCAGAAGACATCTGAGGCCTGCGCGACGTCCGGCTGCTCGGAGGTTCCGGCCGATGCCCGGAAGTTCTGCGCGAGGTCCTCGTAGGATCCGCCGCCGGAGACGTGGTTGACCGCGATACCCGTGTCGGCGGTGAACTCGGCGACCAGTGCCTGCTCGAGCTCGGTGTCCGCCTGCAGCGACATGAAGGTGATCGAGTCGGCGGGCACGACGGTGGTCCAGTCTGTCTGGGCTGCCACGTCGGCATTGCTGTCGCTGTCGCCGCCTCCGACGGCGGGGCCGCAGGCCGCGAGCAGGCCTGCTCCGACACCGACTCCGCCCAGCTGGAGCAGCCGCCGACGGGACGGGTGGCGGTGGGAATCCGGCAGGATGAGGCCACTTCGATTGCGCATGGTCTGTCTACTCCTAGTGATCTGACGGCGAGCGGTGCTGGGAAGACTGTGGGGTCGTCAGGGGTGATCTTGGCGGTAGAGCCGGACGGATCAGCCGGTGACCGCGCCGGCGGTGAGACCCGCGACGAGACGGCGCTGAAGCACCATGAAGACGATCAGGATCGGCAGAGTCAGGAGCGTGGTGGCGGCCAGGAGCACACCCCAGTTCTGGACTCCTTCGATGTCCTGGAGGTGGGTGAGGCCGACGGGCAGGGTCATGAGCTCCGGACTCTTCGCCACCAGGCTGGGCCACAGGTACTCGTTCCATTCACCGACGATCGTCACGAGCGTGACCGCTGCGATGGTCGGGACGGAGATCGGCACGACGATGCGGAAGAGGCGACGAAGATGGCCTGCCCCATCGAGTTCCGCGGCCTCCAGCAACGATATCGGCAACTGCATGAATTGCTGGCGGAACAGGAAGGTCGCGAAGGCACTCGCCACTCCGGGAAGGATGATTCCGACATACGTGTTGGTCAGGTCGAGCCCGGCGATCAGCGTGTAGTTCGGGATGATCGTGATCTGCCCCGGGATCAACAGAGTGAACAGGACCAGCAGGAATGCCACATTCTTGAACGGAATGTTCACGAAGACGAGTGCATAGGCGCAGGTGAGGCCGAGCAGCACCTTGAGGCCGGTTCCGACCGCGGTGATCATGACACTGTTGAAGAACATCCGTCCGATCGGGATGGAGTTCGCGACAGCCGCATAGTTGTCGGCATTCCAGTTCTCCGGGAGCCACTGGATCGGCACGGCCGAGACCTCTGCGGTGGTCTTGAAGCTCGACAGGAGCATCCAGATCACCGGGAACGCCATGACGATCACCGCCAGCATCAGCGTCACGTAGAGGCCGCTGTCCAGCGCGATCGATCCCGGGCTGCGGGTGCGCCGCCGCCGGGCCAGCGGTGTCGGCGCGGGAGCTTCCGGGAGCTCTCCCGTGAGGTGCTCGGCAGCGGACGACCGCTCGATGATGACGCTCACCGGTAATGCACCTTCCTCTCGACGAACTTCATCTGGATCAGCGTGACAAGGAGGAGCAGCACGAACAGGATCGTCGCGACGGCGGAGCCGTACCCCCCACGGCCGATCTGGAAGCCCTCGACATAGACCTGATACATGAGCGTCTTGGTCGACCCCAGAGGGCCGCCATTGGTCATCGACCGGATGAGATCGAAGGACTGCAACGCGCTGAGCGTCAGGGTGATCAGCAGGAAGAACGTCACCGGACCCAGCAGCGGGAGCACGATCGCCCGCAAGGTGCGCCAGGCGCCGGCCCCATCCAAGGAGGCGGCATCGCGGAGGTCCTGCGGCACCGACTGCAGGCCGGCCAGGTAGATCAGGGCGACGTATCCGATGTGCTTCCAGAGCGTCACGATGATGAGCATCAGCAGCGGCCAGGGTTCCTGCGTGAACCACTGCGGGGAGGGGACCCCGAACCATCCGAGGACCGTCGCGAGCAGCCCGATGTTCGGGTTGAAGATGTACATCCACAGGAAGCCGACGGCGATGCCCGACAGGACGTACGGCGCAAAGGTGACGGTGCGGACGATCCCCCGACCGACGAGCTTCCGATTGAGGGCCAGGGCGAGCGCGAGGCCGAGTGTCATGCTGCCGACGACGGTCCCGATCGCGTACAGCGCCGTGGTGATGACGATCTGGCCGGACGCAGGGTCGCTGAACCATTCGACATAGTTCGCTGCGCCGACGAACTGCGCGGCATCGGATCCGACGTTCCAGTTGAGCAGTGAGTAGTAGAAGCTCATGAACATCGGCCGATAGGTGAAAATCAGCAGAAGGGCAAGGTTCGGGCCCGCGAGCAGCGCGAAAACACCGAGGCTCCTCCACATCTTCTTCTTTCGAGCAGCGCGCCGTTCCGGCGCCACAAAGGCACGACCTAAGGCCTGCGAACTCATGACTTTGCGTTTCCGATCGCAACTGGCGGCAGATTCCCAGGGCGGTTGCCGCGGCATGCCGGCACCAATGTCGCCCTCTCGGCACATTACGCGGACCCCAGAGGTACTTCTAGGCGCACCCGGTCTCTTACGCTCGTGTTCTTGAAACGTTCACGGGACGCCCGGCGACGGCGCGGTGGAGAGGACCGTCAGGGGCGCAGCAGCTCGCTGAACATCCCCAGCGTGTCCTCGAGATCGATCTCGGGGTCCAGCAGCCACTGTGTCTGCAGACCGTCGGAGGCGGCGACCAGGAGCGCAGCGAGCGCATCGGCGTCGAGGTCCGCGCGCACCTCGCCGGCCTCCTGCTGCCGGCGCAAGCGCTGGGCCGTCAAGTCCCGCACCCGCTCGAAGCGGCGCGTGAAGTAGTCCCGAGTCTCCTCGCTGCCCTCCTCGACGGAGCCGGCCACGAGGGTCGAGTAGAGCTGGACGAAGCCGGGCACGCGCACGTTGACCCCGGCGGCGGCCACGAGGTGCTCGGTGGCCCCCAGGTCGCGCGGCTCCTCCTGCTCCCGCAGGTCCCGGCGGTGCGCCTCGGTGTGCTCGTACAGGGCCAGCAGCAGCTGCTCCCTGGAGCGGAAGTAGTGCAGCAGCGCCCCGTGGGAGACGCCGATCTCCTCCGCGACGCGGCGCAGCGAGGTCCCCTCCGGACCGCGCTCGCGGAACACCTCGAGCGCGCGGTCGAGGATCTCCTGACGCCGGGCGACGCCCTTGGAGTAGGAGCCGCGGCGCCCGATGGGGGCGTCGTAGGCCGGGCGGTCGAGGGCGGGCGGCATGGGGCGATCCTTCTGGTCCGGTACGCAGGTCCTCCGCACGGTACCCGTCGGCGCACCGGCCGTCGGACGGCCGAAGGCTTACGGCTCGGTCGAGGCCCTTCGCAGTCCCGGTGAGAAACCAGGGCAGC
The DNA here is from genome assembly GCF_003347015.1 of Brachybacterium sp. YJGR34. Taxonomy (GTDB): domain Bacteria; phylum Actinomycetota; class Actinomycetes; order Actinomycetales; family Dermabacteraceae; genus Brachybacterium. The sequence continues at coordinate 32,121 of NZ_PNFB01000005.1, read as the reverse complement.
GAGTTGTCCCGAAAGCAGCGACGGCGACCGGAGGTGCCCACCGGGCACGGGTCTACGTCGCCGCGCACGGGAACCCGCGGATCAGTCGCCTGATCACCGTCAACGGCGCCGACGATCGCGCCACAGCATTCACTCGATCCACGCGACGGTTCGCCAGGCGGCACCAGCGGACCCGTCCATACTCGCCCCGGCACGACGCAAAGGCCGAGCAGCCGGGGAAGTCAGCAAGAGCCCTCCCCGGCCGCTCAGTCGAACGGCCGCCTTCTCCGCCGACCGCGCAGAGGCGGCGCTGTCGTCGGCGGCGTCTCAGCCGCGGGCGTAGGCCCGCAGCTCGCCACCCATGGTGCCGAACACCTGCACGGCCCCGCCCTCGAGGGCGACCGGTGAGGCGAAGATCAGGTCGCGGGAGATCTGGCCGCGCAGCTCGGAGGTGCCCGCGTCCGTGTCCACGTCCTCGATCAGGCCCGACATGCCGGTCACGGTCACGGCAGGGGCGTCGATCAGCATCGCGGGGTTCCACGCGTCGGGCTCGGTGCCGTGCTCGAGACGGACCGTGCCTGTAGCCGGCTCGATCACTCGCAGGGTGCCATCCTCCTCGGTGACCAGCAGGTCCTCACCCAGCATGGTGGGGGTGGAGTGGCGGAAGGCGCCCGTGATCTCCCAGACCGTCTCCCCGGTGGCACGGTCCACGGCCCGCAGCTGCTCCACCGCGGCGACCACCAGCAGGTCCTCGGGCATCAGCAGCAGCTGCGTGTCCCAGGGGCCGTAGATGAGGCGGGAGTAGGAGCCGGAGCGGTTCGAGTGGTCCTTGTGCCACAGCGGCTCGCCGGTGCGGGCGTCGACCGCCCAGGCGTTGCCGTCGCCGCCGCCCACGTACACGCGCTCCCCGTCGGTGACCGGCAGGCCGCAGCTGACCTGCGGCATCTCCCAGGTCCACCGGACCTCACCGGTCGCGGCATCGAGGCAGGCGAAGGTCTCCATCGCGCAGGCCAGCACCACCGCGGTGCCGTCGATCTCGCCGGTCCCCAGATCGGACATCACCGGTGCCCCCAGATCCGTGGACCACAGCACCTCGCCGGTGGCGGCGTCGAAGGCGTGGACCTGGTGGTCGCCGGTGGGAACGAAGACGCGGCCGGTCTCCGCGTCGGTGGCAAGGTTGGAGTGGACGGCGCCGATCTCGTGGGTCCACACGGTCTTGGCCGTGCCGCCATCGGCGCGGACTCCGCGCACCTCCCCCGTCGTCGTCGCGGCGACGACTATGCCGTCGACCTCGGCGAGCGCGCCCTGGATGCTGCCGTTCACCTCGAGGGTCCACGCGGGGGTGAAGCCGTCGATGGCGAAGGGGACGACCTCGCGCCAGATCGCCCCGTCCTCGCCGGTCACGCGCACGATCACGCGGTGCTCGCCGGGCACCAGGGCGGACAGGTCCAGCAGACCGTCGAAGTGGGGCCCGTCGGCCTCGAAGGCGTGCCACTCGCCCGTGCCGTCCAGCCGGGTGTGGGGGTGGATGGTCCCCTCGACGGTCGCGATCGGAGCACGGCCGGCGGCGACCACGCGCACCTCGAGCTGATTCCCGCTCACGGTCGCGGTCACGTTCTGCGGGCGGAGTGTCTGCGCGTCCGGGGTGGGACGGGAGAGATCGATCGTCCCGGCGGGGCGGCGGCCGGGCTCGGCGTCGGGCCGGGTGGGGTCTGCGGCGGTGACCCGCTCGATCTGGAGTTCGTCCGTGTCCTCGCCGCGCTGGCGGGTCAGCAGGTAGAAGCCGGGCTCGTTGCGGCTGGCGACGCCCACGAACTCGGTGATCCCGTTGACTCGGGTGATGCGCTCACGGTGGATGTGGCCGCTGAGGAAACCGGCCACACCCGCGTCCGCCAGCAGGGAGATCAGGTCCTCGCGATTGCTGATGTAGTAGGAGTCCACACCGATCGGATAGTGACCCACGGCGAGGATCGGCCGGCCCTTCGCCTGGGCGAGATCGGCGTGCAGCCAGTCCAGGTCCGCCTGGTCGTGGTAGCCCACCTGCTGCTGGGTGAGGGTGGGGTCGGTCAGCACGATGTGCAGGTCGCCGAGATCCACGGAGTGCTGCAGCGCCCCGATCGCCTCGCGGTAGGACTCGAAGCCGGACGCGTCCCAGCGGGTCTCGTGGTTGCCGGGCACGTGGTGGACGCGCTCGCGCAGGCCCGCCGGGAGCAGGTCCAGCCAGGCCTGCAGCTCGGCGACGCTGCCGTACTCGGTGATGTCGCCGCCGTGGAGGATGAGGTCGGGATCCTGCGCGATGAGTGCATCGACGGTGGCCTGGGCGCCGGCCATCTTGGCGTCCGCCTCGGGGTCCACGTGGACGTCGGTGATGAAGGCGATGACCTGGTCGGCGGAGGCGGTGGGGGCGGCTGCGGCGGGTCGGGCATGGGGGGAATACATGGCGACGGCAGCACCGCCCACGGCGGTGGCGGAGAGGAGAGAGCGGCGGGAGAGGGAACTCATGTCCGCGGAAGCTATGCGGGCCGGGTCACATCGCTCCGAACGAGGCCTGAACGGCCGACGGCAGGGGCAGGAACACGGTCGAGGAATCGCCCGGAGGGTGACATGTCGGGCCCATCGGCCGGCGCCCGACTCACGCGGACGAGTGATTGCGACATCGCGACCGTGCGGCGTGCGGTGCGGTGCGGTGCGGTGCGGGTCAGTAGATCGACAGCACCACTGATCTCGAGGAGAAACTGCTCCGCATGCTCCAAGGAGTCACGGCCCCACCGGGGCGACGTGATCGTGTGCGGTGCCCTGCGTGTCAGCCGTCGTGAGGGCGGCCATCCGGATCGGGCGCGGACCGCAGCCGATCCGCGATCTCCTCCTCCGGCCGGGGTGCCGTCGTCTCATCATCCTCGAGCTGTGGGACGGGCGGCTCCCCAGGGCCGGGGAACGGTTCGTGCGTGGGTTCTCCGGATCGAGCGGTCATGGCGAGGCCTCCCATGTCGTGGTGCTGCCAGGGTACGTGCGGCGGGAGGCGTGGAACAGGTGGGGTATGCGAGCTCGCGACGTGCCGACGACGGCTCAGACGTGCTGCTCCACGAGGGCGCCCTCAGCCGCCAAGGCCACTCGCACCGCGCTCCCCCACGATGCCCCGAAAGTCATGCCTCCGGCCTCGGGGCACCGCGGGAGCGTCAGCGAACGGTCAATCAGCGAGCCAGGAAGGCCGTCAGCGCGGAGTTCACCTCGTCCGCGTGGGTCCAGAGCAGCCCGTGCGGGGCGCCCTCGATCTCGACGTACTCCGCCTCCGGCACCGCCGTGCGGAAACGGCGGGCGGTGGCATCGATCGGGAGAGTGCGGTCACCGGTGCCGTGCAGGATCAGGACGGGCTTCCCGCTCTCCCGCACCGCCTCCACGTCGGGGCGGAAGTCCTCGATCCAGGTGGGCACCACGGCGTGGGCGGCGACCGGGGCGCTGGAGATGGCCACGTTCCAGCTGGCGTCGACCACCTGCTGGCTGATGCGGGTGCCGAGGTTCTCGTCGAGGTTGTAGAAGTCCGCGAAGAAGTCGGTGTACCAGGCATAGCGGTCCTTCTTCGCGGCGTCGACGATGCCGTCGAAGACGTCCTGCGGCACACCCTCGGGGTTGTCCTCGCGCTGGACGAGGAAAGGCTCGAGCGACGCGAGGAAGGCCAGCTTGGCGATCCGCTCGTGACCGTGGCGGCCCACGTAGCGGGCGAGCTCTCCCGTGCCCATCGAGAACCCGACGAGGATGACGTCGCGCAGGTCGAGGGTCTCGAGCACGGTGTGCAGATCCGCGGCGAAGGTGTCGTAGTCGTATCCGGCGCCGACCTTGGTGGAGCCCCCGAAGCCGCGGCGGTCGTAGGTGATCACGCGGTAGCCCTGCGCGAGCAGCTCGCGGGTCTGCAGCTCCCAGCTGTGGCCGTCCAGCGGGTAGCCGTGGATCAGGACGACGGGCTGACCCGACCCCTGGTCCTCGTAGTAGAGCTCGATGTCCGTGCTGTTCTCGGTGCCGACGGTGATGCGTCCCATGGTGCAGCTCCTTGTCCGGGAGGCCCTGCCCGGGCCTCGAAGAGGCGAGAACGATCGTTCTCACCTCGTGCCACACAATCTAGAGAACGATCGTTCTCACGTCAAGTAGACTCGGACGATGGACGACATCGAGGCGCGCCGGCGAATCCTCACCGCGGCCGAGGAGCTCTTCTACCGCAAGGGATATGCCGCCGTCGGCATGGCGGATCTCCGCACGGCGGCGGGGGTGTCGCTGCGCAGGCTCTACGGGCTGTACCCGTCCAAGAACGACCTCGTCACCGCAGTGCTCGCGCGCCAGCACGACATCTGGGAGCAGTCCCTGTCCCAGCGCGTGGACGCGGCCGGGCCCGACGCGCGCGCACGACTCCTCGCCGTCTACTCGTATCTCGAGGACTGGTTCTGCACGGACACCTTCCGCGGCTGCGCATTCCTCAACGCCTTCGGCGAGCTCGGCGGAACAGACCCCGAGGTCGCCGGCATCGTGCGGGAGCACAAGGCGTCGTTCCAGCGGTACATGGCGGGTCTCGTCACCGAGCTCGGCGCGCCGACGCTGCTCGCCGATCAGCTGTCGATCCTCGCCGAAGGCGCCCAGAGCACCGCGGCCATCTCCGGGGATCCCGCCGCCGCCGCGCAGGCCCGACGCGCCGCCGAGGTGCTGATCGACGCGTCCTGCGCGGCCTGACGGCGCCTCGGGGCACATCCTCAGGACACGGGAGCTGACCGGCACGGCACGGTCCTCCGCGTGCGAAGACCTCAGGACGCGCTGGCCGCCGGGAACCGCTTCGCGGAGCGGGCGCGGGCCTTCTCCCGCTCCACCTCGCGGTCCTTCGGAGGCGCCGAGGTCACCAGATCCGCCAGCAGATGCTCGGTGGCGTGGGCGATCTCGGCGACGGCTCGATCGAAGACCTCAGCATTGGCCTGGGACGGCTTCGTCATCCCGCTGACCTTGCGCACGTACTGCAGGGCCGCGTCATGTACCTCTTGGGAGGTGGCCTCGGGGGCGAAGTTGTGGAGCGGTCTGATGTTCCGGCACATGACCTCAGGCTGGCACGCGGCACCCCGGCGGACAAGACCTGCTCCCGCGGCGCGCACGGCGCGGATCTCGGCCGCCCCTGCCCTCACCAGGGGCTGGGCGCGTAGTCCTTGACGAAGCAGCCGTAGAGGTCCTCGCCGGCCTCGCCGCGCACGATCGGGTCGTACACCCGGGCGGCACCGTCCACGAGGTCCAGCGGCGCGTGCCAGCCCTCCGCGGCGATGCGCAGCTTCTCCTGGTGCGGTCGCTCATCGGTGATCCAGCCGGTGTCGACCGCGGTCATGAGGATGCGGTCCGTCTCGAAGGCTTCGCCGGCGCTGGTCCGGGTGAGCATGTTCAGGGCCGCCTTGGCCATGTTCGTGTGCGGGTGGCCGGCGCCCTTGTAGCGCCGGGAGAACTGGCCCTCCATGGCGGAGACGTTGACGATGTAGGCGCGACGCGCCCCGGCCTGGACGGCGGCGCGCAGCGAGGCCCGCAGGCGACTGATCAGGAGGAACGGCGCGGTCTCATTGCACAGCTGCACCTCGAGCATCTCGAGGGGATCCACCTGGTCGACCGTCTGCGTCCACGAGTTGCTCGTCTGCAGGTCCGGGAGCAGACCGCCCGCGTCGACCGCGGTCCCCGCCCGGTGCGCCTCGAGGCTGGCCCCGCCGGCGCGCAGCGCGAGAGCGGTCATCGACGCCGCGCTCTGCGCCGATCGGGCGTGCTCCAGGGACTCCCCGTCGTGATGCGGGACGGACTGCGCGTCCAGCACCCCGGCGATCGCCGCGGGGTGCGCCTCGGAGATGCGGTCGAAGCTCATCATCTCCGGCAGGGTGAGGTCGCTGGGCAGCGGGGCCTCCTCCGCCTCGATCAGGGCGGAGTACGAGGAGGGTGAGCGCCGCACGGTCTGGGCGGCGTTGTTGATGAGGATGTCCAGGGGGCCGGCGGCGGCGACGTCATCGGCGAGGGCGACCACCTGGGTGGGGTCACGCAGATCGATGCCGACGATCGTGAGCCGGTGGATCCAGTCCGCGGCGTCCTCCATCTGCGCGAACCGTCGGCTGGCGTCCTTGGGGAAGCGCGTGGTGATCGTGGTGTGCGCCCCGTCGCGCAGCAGGCGCAGCGCGATGTACATGCCGATCTTGGCGCGGCCTCCCGTGAGCAGCGCCCGCTTGCCCGTGAGGTCCGTGCGCTGATCCCGCTTGGTGTGGGACATCGCCGCGCAGTCCGGGCAGAGCCCGTGGTAGAAGGCGTCCACCAGGGTGTACTCGACCTTGCAGATGTAGCAGCCGCGCGCTTTCTGCAGCTCCCCGGCGAAGGCGCCGCGCGCCGAGGATACCAGCGGGATCCCCCTGGTCTCGTCGTCGATGCGCAGCGGGGACCCGGTGGCGGTCGCCTCGACCACGGCCCGGTCGGCCTTGCGCTGCGCCCAGGTCTTGGTGCCGCGCCGCGTCTTCGTCAGGCGCTTGGTGAAGGTGCGGGTGGCGCGGACGATCGCCACGAGGTCCTCGCTGCCCTCGGTCAGGGTGGGCGCCGCCTGCAGCACCCGCAGGGCCGTGGCGACGTCCTCGGCGGTGAGCTCACCGGACGCGGTGGCATCGGGTGCGCTGGCGCCGTCCGAGGCGGCGGACGAGCAGGAGGCGGCGGGTTCTGACACCGATGAAGTGTACGTCGGCAGCAGGTGCCGGACTGGGCTGGATTGGTCACACCCGGCGGCGGCCGACGGCCCCGTTCTCGACGCTCACGGCGTCAGCAGCCGCTCCAGGTCCGAGGCGTCCACGAGCGGGTCGTCGAGGTCCACGGTGATCCGCGAGCGGGCCAGCACCCGGGCGGTGCCGGTGATGGTCGAGTGCCAGGCCGCGAAGTCCCCCACCCTGGCCTCGCCCTTCACGGTGCCCACGAAGCGGTTGCCGCGCGGCGAGATCGTCTCCAGCGTGTCCCCCGGGGCGAGCTCGCCGTCCCCGGCCAGGAGCGCGAGGCGGGCGGAGGTGCCGGTGCCCGTGGGGCTCCGGCACAGCACCCCGGGGTGGACGTAGGTCGCGGAGCGGGACTCCACCTTCCCGTTCTCCAGCGTCCGCACCCGGCCCATGAAGTGCACGAAGGGCAGCGGCCCCACGTCCCCCAGGGTGGGGTGCTCCTGCCGCAGCCCGGGGCGGGCGGCGCGCACGAAGGCGTCGCCGAAGGCGGTCAGGGCGATCTGCTCCTCGGGCGTGAGCTCGAAGCCGTGCTCCGCGGCGCGGATCATCGCGTAGTAGCCGCCGCTCCACACCAGGTCGAAGGACACCCGCCCGTGATCGGGGACCTCGACGGACAGGCCCCGCTCGGCGACATAGGCGGGAGCTCCCTGGGTGGTGATCGACTCGACGCGACCCTCGACGTTCTGCGCCGTGATGCGGGCCGGCCCCGCCGGCGACTCCAGCACCAGGTCCTGCAGTCCGTCGACCATCTGGACCATGCCGCCCTCCAGCAGGGCGGTCGCCACGCAGATCGTGTTGGACCCCGAGTACAGCGGGTACCCCATGGCCTCCATGATGATGTAGCCGGCCTGCGCCTCCGGATCCCCCGGGGCGACGATCAGGTCCACCGACATCGCCGGATCCCCGTAGGGCTCCGAGAGCAGCAGGCGCCGCAGGCCGTCGCCCTCCCGCTCGAGGAACCGGGCCTTCTCGAGGGCGTCGCCCCCGGGGATCGGCTCGATGCCGGCGGTGACCACGCGGGAGACGTCCCCGCCGGCCTGGGTGTCGATGAGCTCGAGGGTCCGTTCACGGCGCATACGGCGCCCCCACGCGCTCCCAGTGCCGGTCCGGCACCACCACCAGCTTGCCGATGAAGGTCTTGGCACCGAAGGCGCGCTGCGCCTCCCGCAGCGCGGAGAGCGGGAAGGTGCGGTCCAGCAGCGGGCGGATCCTGCCCTCCTGGATGTGCCCCACCAGGCGACGGAAGGCGGTGCGGGTGCCCTGCGAGGAGCCGTGCAGCTCGAGCTGCTTGAGGTACATCGTGCGCAGGTCCAGCTGCACCACCGGCCCGCCGATCGCCCCGGCGGTGGTGTAGCGGCCCTCCGGGCGCAGGATCCGCAGCAGATCGTTGAACATCTCCCCGGCCACGAGGTCCGCGACCACGTCCACCGGGGCGCCGATCATCGCCTCCACCGCTCCCACCAGGTCCTCGACGTCGCGCAGGACCACGTCCTCGGCACCGATGGCGCGCAGCGCGTCCTCCTTGCCGGCGCTGGTCACGGCGTACGGGATCGCGCCGCGCACGCGGGCCAGCTGGATCACCGCGGAGCCGACACCGCCGGAGGCGCCGGTGACCAGCACCCGCTCCCCCACCGCCAGGCGGGCGCGGTCGAGCATCTGCTCCGCGGTGAGATAGGCGCAGCAGAAGGTGGCCAGGGCGGCATCGGGGATCTCGGCGGTGATCTCGTAGGCGTTCTCGGCGGGCACCGCGACGTACTCGGCGTACCCGCCGTCGCGGCCGTGGCCGATGTAGTCGATGTCCGCCAGGGAGTCGTCGCCCTCGGGGCGGTGGTACAGGCTGAAGTCGACCATCACCCGCTGTCCGAGGCGCTCGGGGTCGACACCCGCGCCGAGCGCGGCGATGCGGCCCACGATGTCGGCGCCCTGGATGCGGGGGAACTCCAGGGTGGGGCGCCCCCGTCGCCAGCTGGAGACCGCACCGGGGTCCGTCTCGGACCCGTAGGCACCCTCACGCACCCAGATGTCGGTGTTGTTCATCCCGCAGGCGTGCACGTCGACGAGCACCTCCCCGGCCGCCGGGCGCGGAGTGGGGACGTCATGGGAGAGGACCAGCTGGTCCGGGCCGCCGTGGCCGGTGAGCAGCATGGCGGTCATGGTCTCGGGGATCGGGGTCATCGAGGTGCCTCCCCTCCTCGGGCTGCGCGAGCACGCGGTGCCGCGCGAATGCCGTGCACGGCCAGGGTCGCACCGCACCGCCCCTTCCGTCCATGGGGAGGGTCCGACGACCGGGCGGGACGCCGGGTGCCAGATAGCATCGGGCACGCCGCCCACCCCAGGAGACATCCATGGTCCTCCCGCACTCCGCCGCCCGCTACCGCCAGATCGCCGAGGTGCTGGTCGGCAATGGGCTGTTCGCCCTCGCCGAGCAGGTCGGACTCGCCGAGCACGTGCCGGCGCCGATGCGCCGGGGCCTGCTGGCCTCGCTCGGCGCCGCCGCGGAGGACCGTGAGGACGCGCTGCCGGGGCCGGTCCGCCTGCGCACGGCCCTCGAGGAACTGGGGCCCACCTTCGTCAAGCTCGGACAGATGCTCGCCACCCGGGACGATCTGCTCCCCGCGGAGTACACGGAGGAGCTGACGCGCCTCCAGGACGGCGTCACCCCCGTCCCCTACGAGGAGATCGCCGCTCTGGTGCGCGAGGAGCTCGGCGCCGCGGCGGACGAGGCCTTCGCCGCCTTCGACCACACGCCGCTGGCGACGGCCTCGATCGGGCAGGCGCACGGCGCGCGCCTGCGGGAAGGCACCGAGGTGGTCGTCAAGGTGCGCAAGCCGGGCGTGCAGGAATCGGTCATCACCGATCTCGACATCCTCCGCCACCTCGCCGGGATCGCGGACCGCGAGTGGGACCTCGCCCGGGACGTGGACATCGTGGGGCTGGTCGAGGCCTTCGACCGCAGCCTCCGCCGCGAGCTGGACTATCGCACGGAGGCGGCGAACGTCGAGCGCTTCCGGGAGAACCTCGCCGGGGACCCCGTGGTGCGCATCCCGCGGGTGTACGCCGAGGCGAGCACCTCGCAGGTCCTCACCGAGGAGCGCGCCCGGGGCCTGCGCATCACCGACGGCCCGGCGCTGGACGGGGCCGGGATCGATCGCCCGGCGCTCGCCCGGGCCGCGACTCGCACGATCGTGCAGATGGTGCTCGTGGACGGGATCTTCCACGCGGACCCGCACCCGGGCAACATGTTCGTGCGCGAGGACGGCGGTCTCTGGCTGATCGACTACGGGATGATCGGCGAGCTGCGACCGAGCGAGCGGGAGGACATCGTCCGCCTGACCTTCGCCCTGTCCCGTCACGACCGCGACGGCGTCGCCGCGGCCCTGCTGCGCCTCGCCCCGCCGCGCGGCAGCCTGGACCGGCCTCGCTACCACCGGGACGTGCAGGCGCTGCTGGAGACGGTCGAGGGGCGCGCCCTCGGCGATATCTCCCTCGAGCAGTTCTTCTCCCGGCTCACGGTGCTGATCCGTCGGCACCGGCTGCAGCTGCCCTCGGAGATCTCGATGCTGCTGCGGATGCTGGTCCTGGTCGAGGCCAGCGCCATCGCCCTGGACCCCGCGTTCCGCATCACCGATGTGCTGCAGGAGGTGCTGCCCGTCGCGCTCGCGCAGCTGTGGTCCCCGGAGGCGATCCTCCACCGCGTCTCCTCCGCAGGATTGGATGCCCTGCACCTCGGGGCGGAGGCTCCCCGCCGCGCCCAGCGCCTCCTGGACGACTACGAGGCGCGCGGCGTCGCCGTGCGCATGGACGCCTCCGACCTCGAGCCGCTCATCGAGCGCGTCGAGGCGACGGGGGACCGCGTGGTCGCGAGCATCACGATGGGGGCGCTGCTGGTGGGGATCGGACGCGTCGCGGCCGCCTCCGCGTCCGGGCGCCCCCGCGGGCTGCGCGACCCCCTCCTGCTCGCCGCCGGCGGGGCCACGGCGCTGCTGGGGACCTATCTCGCCGCCGGTGCCGGTCCGGCACGCACGATCGGGCGGGTGATCCGCCGCAGCGCACGAGGGCGGTGAGGCCGCCCCCACCCGTAGTGCCTCATGTCAATCTGCCCGCGACATCTCTTCGGTGCCTCACGTAGGGATGCCCGCGAAACCTCACGCGCTCGGGCGGAGGCGGATCCCTGTGGGGGTGTCGGGGAGGGGTTTTGTGAGCGGGGCCCCGAGGTCGAGCGTGCGGTCGCGGGCATGGCCGGTGAGGCGGTCCTGGATGGTCTGGATGTTGCGGGCGATCTCGGCCGGGTTGAGCGTGCTGCGATACGCGATCAGCTCCTGGCTCTGCTTGTTCGAGAACACGTCCGCGGCCAGCAGGCGGTCCAGCGGCGTGGCGGGATCGTCGTCGGCGCGGCGGCGCCGACCGGAGGCATCGCTCGACCAGCCGGTGGGCTTCCTGGTGGGCGTGTGGTAGTTCATCCGGTCGTTGACCAGCGGCCAGAGCCGGTTCAGCAGTGCCAGCTCCTCGGGGGTGTCGTAGCGCCAGTGGAACGCATACCGCCGTACCCACGGCGTCTTCGAGCGCGGCCAGGAAGTGGACGTGGGCGTTGTTCTGGATCGAGCGAGTGCACGTCCACCCGGTATGCACGCAGGTCAGATCGAGGGTGCGGGCGAACTCGCCCTTGAGCGTCAGACAGAGCGCAGTGCGCGACGGTGTCACCCTCGAAGAACCCCGGCTCGGCCTCGACCTCGTCGCCGGCCTTGCGGACCGTGATCGAGGTGCGCAGCAATGGCGACGTCCTCGTCGCTGAGAGCCCACGCAGGGGGCCCTCTCCCGGGCCGGGCGGAGGCAGCGGTCTATCGTCCGCGCTCTCGTGTCGACACCGACCGCAGCGTCGGGAGAGGGCCGCAGCATCGGGAGAGGGCCGCGAACGTTCACGTATTTGCGGATACGCAACTTCGCGAACGCCACGACAGCGGGGCCTTCAGGGCGTCGAAGGAGTACTTCCGTGAGCGGCTCCGCCGAGATCCCGCTCGCCGGCCTGGCGGCGCCCTGCAGGCGCCTCCTGGCGCTGTCCCGGGACCACCCCGTGACCGCAGTGACCTCGTCCACCATTACCCCCCTCGTCCTTCCTCGAAGCCTGCCGGTAGGCCCTTGCGTACTTCGCCGTGATCCCCGCTCCCGCACCCATCGTCAGCTCACATCCCATGCCCCAGCGTCACACCGGTTCGCAGGCACCTCTACGTGTAGCACCGAGGATGTTTCGCGGGCATTCGCCGTGAGTCTCGTCGCCACCTTGCGCACTCCCGGCCGAACCCCGAGACTCGCAGTCACCGTCATCGAGCAGAGCGAGGTCGCCCATGTCCCAGCAGGTCCAGCGCACGGTCCGTGCGGAGGACAAGTCCTTCCCGGCAGGAGCCGTCGGCCGGGACATCACGGCGCTCGAGCTGCCGCTCGCGGAGTTCTCCACCCCGCTGCTGGTGCTCGATGAGCAGGCCATCGCGCACAACCTGCAGGTGATGGCCGCGTGGACCGGCGAGCGCGGGCTCGAGCTGATGCCGCACGGGAAGACCACCATGGCGCCGGTGCTGTGGCGCCGCCAGCTCGCGGCCGGCGCCACGGGGATCACGGTGGCGACCGGCTGGCAGGCGGACGTCGCCCTGCGCGCCGGCGTGCCGACGGTGCAGATCGCGAACACCTGCACCGATCCCGCGCTGCTGCGGCGACTGGCCGCGCACCTGGCCGCCCATCCCGAGCAGGAGCTGGTGTGCTGGGCGGACTCGCCGGCCACGATCGACCTGCTGGACGAGGCGCTCCCGCCGGACGCCCGGCTGGGGGTGCTGGTCGAACTCGGCGCCGAGGGCGGGCGCACCGGAGCGCGCACCGCGGCCGACGTCCTCTCCCTCGCCGAGCGCGTCGCCGCCTCCCCCGCTCTCGTCCTGCGCGGCGTGGCCGGCTACGAGGGGGCGCTGGCGCACGACCGCTCCGAGGAGGCCCTGCGTGTCGTAGGTGCCTACTGCGATCAGCTCGCCGCGCTCGTGGACAGGGTGCGGCCCCTGGTCAGCGGCACCCCGTGGGTGACCGCGGGCGGCAGCGCCTACTTCGACGTGGTGGCCGCGAGCTTCGCGGGGCTCGCGGATGTCCGGGCGATCCTGCGCTCCGGGGCGTACATCGTCCACGACAGCGGCTTCTACCGGGGCATCTCCCCGCTGGACGCCACCCGCGGGGTCGAGGACGAACAGGCGCTGCACGCCGGGATGCGCGGCTACGCCCGGGTGGTCTCGATGCCGGAGCCGGGCCTCGCACTGCTCGACGCCGGCAAACGGGACCTGCCCTTCGACGAGGGGCTCCCCGTGCCGCTGGGTGTCTCCCGGACGCTCGGCGGGCCGGAGCGGCCGCTGGCCGGCGAGGTCACCGCCCTCAACGATCAGCACACCTTCCTGCGCCTCGGGGACGAGGAACCGCTCAGGATCGGTGACGTGGTCTCCCTGGGGCTGTCCCACCCGTGCACGGCCTTCGACAAGTGGCGGCTGATCCCGATCCTCGACACCACCTCAGGCCTCGTGCACGAGGCGGTCGAGACCTTCTTCTGAGCCCGTCGCCGTCCACCTCGCGGCGCCGCGGCGTCGCGAGGTGCGCGGGTCTGCGAAGATCGTCCTCATGTCACTGCTGATCCGCGGAGGAATCGTCGTCGACGGAGACGGCCTCGCCCGCGCCGACGTCCTCCTCGAGGACGAGCGCATCCTCGCCGTCGGCGATCTCCCGCCCGCGCAGACCGCCGGAGCGCGCATCCTCGAGGCCGACGGGCGACTGGTCGTCCCCGGATTCGTCGACGCGCACTCCCATGCCGAGGGCGCGATCTTCGACGAGGAGGTGCAGCAGGCCCTGCTGCGACAGGGGATCACCTCGGTCATCGGCGGCCAGGACGGCGTTTCCTACGCGCCCGGGGACGGGGCCCACGCCTCCGAGTACTTCGCCGCGATCAACGGCCCGCATCCCGCCTATCGCGGGTCGCGGGTCGCGGACCTGCTGGCGAGCTACGACGGGCGGATCCCGCTGAACGTCGCCTACCTGGTGCCCGCCGGGACCGTGCGCCACGAGGTGATGGGCCCCGCGGACGCTCCCGCCGATGCGACGCAGCGCGACCGGATGGCGGCGCTCGTCGCCGAGGGTCTGGCCGACGGCGCCGTCGGGCTCTCCACGGGGCTCGACTACACCCCGGGGCTGTTCGCGGACGCCGAGGAGATCGCGGCGCTGTGCGCACCCCTGGCCGGCACCGACCTGCCGTACGTGACCCATATGCGCGGCGGCTACGAGGACAACTCGCAGGTGGGCATCGAGGAGGTCGCCCGGATCGGCGATAGCGCCGGGGTCCCCGTGCACATCTCCCACTTCCACACCCGGGCCGAGGAGGCCCGGCGCCTGATGGCCCTGCTCGAGGAGCGAGGCGTCGAGGCGAGCTTCGACGCCTATCCGTACACCCGCGGCTGCTCGCTCCTGGCCATGTCGCTGCTGCCCCCGGCGCTGAACGCCCTGGCGCCCGAGGAGGCCGCGGCCCGCCTGCGGGACGGCGGCGAGCGCGAGCGTCTGCGACGGGAGTGGTTCCCGCGGGTGGATCGCTACGCGAGCCTGGGCCCCGCCTGGCCGGAGCTGATGACGATCGGCCACACCCCCGCTCCCGAGTTCGCGGACGCCCATGGGCTGACCCTCGCCGAGCTCGCCCGGCGGCGCGGCACGGACCCGATCGACGCCGCCCTGGACCTGCTGTCCGCCTCCCGCCTCGCGGTGAACGTGGTGATGGCCGTCCCCCATCAGCGGAGCGTCGAGGACCTGGGCCGGCTGATCGCCCACCCCCGACACCTCGGCGGATCCGACGGGATCTTCATCGGGGCGCACCCTCATCCGCGCGCCCGCGGCACCTTCGCCTCCTATCTCGCGACCTTCGTGCGCGAGCGGGGAGACCTCGACTGGCCCGCGGCGGTGCGCCACCTCTCGACCGGGCCGGTGGACCGCTTCCGACTCGGCGCCCGCGGACGCCTCCGCCCCGGCCATCTCGCCGACCTCGCCCTCGTCGATCCCGAGGCGGTGCGCGACATGGCCACGTACGACGACCCCACCGCCTTCGCCGTCGGCATCGACGACGTGCTCGTCGGCGGCCGTCCAGTCCTCGCCGGTGGCCAGCTCACCGGCGACCGTCCCGGCGGCGGCCTGCGAGCCGCCCCGGCGACGCCGCAGGGCCTCGGTCCTGCCGCCTCGCGGGGCGACCGCTCCGCGGCGCCTCCGTCCGTCCGCTCACCACAACAGGGAGAACGATGAGCACCGTGAAGAAGGAAGCCCTCGCCACCACGAACGCCCCGCAGCCCGCCGGGCCCTACAGCCAGGCGATCGTCAGCGGCGATCTGCTGTTCACCGCCGGTTTCGGCCCGCAGGACCCCGCCACCGGCGAGGTCGCCGAGTCCGTCGGCGAGCAGACCCGGCAGGTCCTGCGCAACATCCAGGCGGTGCTCGCCGAGCGCGGAGCGACCCTCGACGACGCGCTGAAGACGACCGTGCACCTCGCGGACCTCGCCGACTTCCAGGAGTTCAACGCCGCCTACCGGGAGTTCTTCTCGGAGCCGTTCCCGGTGCGCACCACCGTCGGCTCGCAGCTGGCGAACATCCTGGTCGAGATCGACCTGGTGGCCCGCCTCCAGGACTGATCCCGCCGCCGGCCGGGCGCCCGCGCAGGGCGCCCGGCGGCATCGACCGCGGCGCCCTCGTTAGGGTGGAGGGGACAGCACCCCGGGCACCCCGTGCCCCCTCCCGACCAGGAGCTCCCCATGTCGCATGATCTCTCCGGACGCCTCGCGATCGTCACCGGTGCCGCCTCCGGCATCGGCCATGCCATCGCCGCCCATCTCGCCGAGCGCGGCGCCCGGATCGCCGGGGTGGACCTCTCCGAGGAGGTGACCGGCGCGATGGCGGCCCTGCCCGGTCAGGGGCACGCCGGGTACGTCGCGGACATCGCGGATCCCGCGCTCGTGGCCGAGCTCGTCGAGCGGGTCGTCGCGGAGCAGGAGATCCCCTACGCGCTGGTCAACTGCGCCGGGCTGGGGCTGATGGCTCCCGCGGAGGAGCTCAGCGCGGCTCAGTGGCAGAAGACCCTCGACGTGAACCTCTCCGGGAGCTTCTACCTCGCCCAGGCCGCCGGGCGGCACATGCTCGCCGCCGGCACCGGCCGCATCATCACGATCGCCTCGCAGGCCGCGGAGATCGGCCTGCCCGAGCACGCCGCGTACTCGGCGAGCAAGGCCGGGGTCCTGGGCTTCACGCGGGTCCTCGCCGTGGAGTGGGCGCGCCGCGGGGTCACCGTGAACACCGTCTCCCCCACCATCGTGGACACCGCCCTGGCCCGGGACGTCTGGGCCGGCGAGAAGGGCGAGCGCGCCATGGCGGAGATCCCCGCGGGCCGCTTCGCCACCCCGCAGGAGGTCGCCGCGCTGGTGGCCTTCCTCGCGAGCGACGGCGCCGCGATGATCACCGGCGAGGACGTGCGCGTGGACGGCGGCCGCTCGGTCATCTGAGCGCGGCGTCGTCCGCGCCCCGTCTCAGCCGAGCTCCCGCACCGCCCCGGAGACGAGGTAGTACAGGCACAGCACGCCCAGGCACAGCACGGAGGCGGTCGCGAGGATCATCGGCAGTCCGCCCCGACCCAGGGCATCGGACTCGTGCAGGGCCCGATGGGCCCGGGAGTAGCCGGTGGCGGCGACGACGTAGGCGAGGACGGCGAGGCCCGCGCACACGACGCCGACGATCACCGCGGGCAGGCCGAGCGTCGGCAGCGCCACCCGCATCCCGACCAGGCTCGCCACGGCGAAGGACAGACAGGTGCGGCGCCAGGCCAGCAGCGTGCGCTCGGGCTGCAGCCCGTCGTCGTAGACGCCCTCGTGGACCTGGCTCATGCGAACAGCCCGATGGTCACCAGGGCGGCGCCGACGATCAGCCCCACCACGAGCACTCCGCCGACGGCCAGGCCCGGCAGCGGCCGCGCCAGGCGCAGGGACTTCTCCGTCGAGCGCCACCGCACCCAGGCCTGGACCGCGGCGAGGGTGCCGAGCAGCACGAACACCGCGGCGGCGCTGAGCCGCCATCCGGTGGCCTCCGGCAGGGCCAGCGCCTCGAGCGCGAACGCTCCGGCGTACATGGCCAGCGCGGTGCGCAGCCAGGCCAGGAACGTCCGTTCGTTGGCGAGGCTGAAGCGGGGATCGGGCTCATTCCCGTGCTGGTAGACGCTGCGGGGGAAACGGCGATCGGTGCTCATGCATGTCCTGTCGACGAGAGGGCGAACGGGGCGGCGCACGGCCGATTATCCCCAGTCCGGGCGCACCGGGTCCAGATGAGCGCCGGGACACCCCCTCCCTCGTCCCCGGACCGCTCGGTCGCCGCGCCGGCCCTGCCCGGAAAGGGATCGGGGCGCCCCAGGGGTTGCCCCGGGCGGCGCCCTGTCATGACCATGAGACATGACTGTCACTCTCCGGTCCCTGGACGTCGCCGTCCCCGCCACCGAGCTCCCCCAGGAGGCGGTGCGTGATGTCCTGGCCGCGCAGCCCGATCTCAGCCGGCTCGGACAGCGCCTGGTCGCGACCTCGTTCAACTCCTCCGGGATCGAACGGCGCTACAGCGCGCTGGACGAATGGGACGGCCCGCCGGCCGAGGGCGAGCCGGTCTTCTTCGACGCCGAGACGAGGCGCTTCCTGAACCCCACCACCGGGGTGCGCAACGCGATCTTCGCCCGGGAGGCCACGGAGCTCTACACGCGCGTCGCCGCGGGCGCCCTCGAGGGCGCGGAAGGGATCGAGGCGGCCGACGTCACCCACGTCATCACCGTCTCCTGCACCGGCTTCTTCGCCCCGGGCCCCGACTACCGGATCGTGCGCTCCCTGGGCCTGAACCCCTCGGTCCAGCGCTACCACCTGGGCTTCATGGGCTGCTACGCCGCGCTGCCCGCCCTGCGCCAGGCCCAGACCATCTGCCGCGCCGATCCCCAGGCCGTGGTGCTCGTGGCGACCGTGGAGCTGTGCACCCTGCACGTGCGGACCTCGAACGACCCGGACACCATCGTCGGCTCCTCCCTGTTCGCCGACGGCGCCGCCGGCGCGATCATCACCGGCCGGGACCTGCCCTCCTCCACCCCCGTGCTGCAGCTGGACCACTTCGAGACGGTGCTGACTCCCGTCGGCGAGGAGGCGATGGCTTGGAACATCGGCGACAACGGCTTCGAGATGGTGCTGGGCACCTACGTCCCCCACATCATCGACGAGCACATCGTCGACGCGCTGGCCCCGCTGCTCGCCCACGAGCCCACGCTGGAGGGGATCCCCTACCGCGAGATCGAGCAGTGGGCCATCCACCCCGGGGGCCGCAGCATCCTGGACAAGGTGGAGGCCAAGCTCGCGCTCGAGGAA
The DNA here is from genome assembly GCF_003347015.1 of Brachybacterium sp. YJGR34. Classification (GTDB taxonomy): domain Bacteria; phylum Actinomycetota; class Actinomycetes; order Actinomycetales; family Dermabacteraceae; genus Brachybacterium. Next base: position 13,970 of record NZ_PNFB01000005.1, on the reverse strand, counting down.
TCCCAGCTGGTCCCCGCCCGCGAGACGCTGCGCGACTTCGGGAACATGTCCAGCGCCACCGTGATGTTCGTGCTCGAGAAGATCCTGCGCACCGCGGAGCCCGGCACGAGCGAGCGCGTGTGCTCCATGGCCTTCGGCCCCGGGCTGACGGTGGAGACCGCGCTGCTGACCGTCCACGGCGCCCCCGCCTCCGCGACCGGCTCGTGATCGTGCCGGACCTCGCCGCGCGGGACCGGCACGCCACCGAGGAGATGGACGACCCGCACTGCGATCCGCGCCGCCTCGAGCGCACCTACGCCCGTTTCCGCGTGGTCAACGCGGTGGTGGCCGGGTGGCATGCCACCTACCGCCGGCACCTGCGGCCGCATCTGCGCGAGCGCGGCCCCTCGACCCTGCTGGACGTGGGCAGCGGGGGCGGCGACCTGGCCCGGTCCCTCGCCCGCTGGGCCCGCCGAGACGGCCTGGATCTGCGCGTCACCGGCATCGACCCCGATCCACGGGCGCACGCCTGGGCGCGGTCCCGGCCGCCGGTCGCGGGGGTGCGCTTCCGCCGGGCCACCTCCGCGGATCTGGTGGCCGAGGGAGCGCGCTTCGACCTGGTGATCTCCAACCATCTGCTGCACCATCTCGCCCCGGCGCAGCTCGAGGGCCTGCTGGCCGATTCCGCGCGGCTGGCCGGCGCCGCCGTGGTCCACAGCGACATCCAGCGGGATCGGCTGGGCTACGCCCTGTTCGCGCTGGGCGCCGCTCCGCTGTCCCCCGGCTCCTTCATCCGCACCGACGGGCTGACCTCGATCCGGCGCAGCTACACCGCGCCCGAGCTGGCCCGGAGCGTTCCTGCGACCTGGTCGGTGAGCGCGCCGGCCCGATGGCGCCTGCTGCTCACCCGGGACCTCACCGGGGCCGGGGCACGATGACCGCCGCGCACGGGGCCGGAACACCGTCGGCGCACGAGGCGCCGTCCCCCTGCGGGGTGCTGGTCGTCGGCGGCGGGCCGACGGGCCTGTTCCTCGCCTGCCTGCTCGCGACGGGCGGGGTGGATGTGCAGGTCCTCGAGCGCCGCACCGTCCCGAGGGACCAGTCGCGCGCCATCGGCCTGCACCCGCCGGCCCTGGAGGCGCTGGCGGCGGTGGGGCTGGACGCGGCGGCCGTGGCCGCCGGGACGAGGATCCGGCGCGGTCGTGCACGGAGCCGGGGGCGAGAGCTGGGCACGCTGCGCTTCGCCCGGGCCTGGCCGCAGCGCCCCTACGTGCTGTCGCTGCCGCAGAGCCGCACCGAGGCCCTGCTCGAACGGCGCCTGGCCGAGCTCGCACCCGGTGCTCTGCATCGCGGATGGGAGGTGACGGGCCTGCAGGAGGAGGCGCAGGGGGTGGCGATCACCGCGCAGCGCGCCGAGGGCACGCCGGCGACCGGCCCGGCACCCCCGCGGCGCGCCGCCGTGGTGGTGGGGGCCGACGGCTCTCGCAGCGGCGTGCGCCGCCTGCTGGGGATCCCCACCACCGGCGGCGAGGGTCCGGACACCTATCTCATGGGAGATCTCGCCGACCCCGGCGCACCGGGTGAGCGCTCCGCGGATCGCGAGGCGATCATCCACCTCGAGCCCGACGGCGTCGTCGAGTCCTTCCCCCTGCCGGATCACCGGCGGCGCTGGGTGGTGCACACGGGGACGACCCCGCCCGTCCAACCCACCGCGAGGACTCTGACGGACCTGGTCCGCGCGCGCACCGGGGTGAGCCTCGAGGCGGCGACGTGCAGCATGCTCAGCGTCTTCACCGTGCGGCGACGCACCGCACGGACGATGCTGAGCGGGCGCTGCCTGCTGGTGGGCGATGCCGTGCACGAGATCAGCCCGATCGGGGGTCAGGGCATCACCCTGGGGTGGCTCGACGCCCTCGAGCTCGCGCCCCTGCTGCAGAGCGCGGCCGAGGGGGAGAGCCGCGGGCCGCTGAACGAGGACCCCGCCTGGCAGCGCGCCGAGCGCCGGATCCGCCGTCGCGCCCGCCGCGCCGGGCACCTGGCACAGGCGAACACGGTGCTGGGGCGTCCGCTCCCGCCGACCGTCGCGGCGCTGCGCGAGGTCGCGGTGGGGATCGCCCTGCGCTCCCCGCTGCGGGAGGTGATGGCCTGGGCGTACTCGATGGGGTGGACCCGGGCCCGCCGAGCGTCCCTCACGCGTGGACCGGGAGCGGACCGCGCCGCGTTCACACTCCGCCACGGAGGCGGTACCGCCGCGCCGGAGAGCTAGTCTCGGCCGGGACGGCCCCTCGACCGACCACGGAGTGCCCCCATGCCCCAGAACATCCTCACCGAGCGCCTCGACGCCGGCCCCGTCCTCTGCGCGGAGGGCTTCCTCTTCGAGCTCGAGCGCCGCGGGTATCTCACCGCGGGCGAGTTCGTCCCCGAGGTCGCCCTCGACCACCCGGAGGCGCTGCGCGGCCTGCACGTGGACTTCCAGCGCGCCGGCTCCGACGTGGTGGAGGCGTTCACCTACAACGGCCATCGCGAGAAGATGCGCGTGATCGGCAAGGAGGACCTGCTGGAGCCGCTGAACCGCTCCGCGCTGCGCATCGCCCGCGAGGTCGCCGACGACGTCCCCGGGAACCTCATGGCCGGCAACATCTCGAACTCGAACATCTGGGATCCGGCCGATCCCGCCCGCCAGGCGGAGGTGCGCGGCATGTTCGAGGAGATGGTGGGCTGGGCCGTCGAGGAGGGTGCGGACCTCATCGTCGGCGAGACCTTCTACTACGCCGGGGAGGCGCTCGCGGCGCTCGAGGTCGCCGCCTCCTCCGGGCTGCCGGTGGTCCTCACGCTCGCCCCGATGGCCTTCCAGGAGATGGCCGACGGGGTCGGCATCGTCGAGACGGCCCAGCGCCTCGAGCAGGGCGGCGCCGACGTGGTGGGGCTGAACTGCTTCCGCGGCCCGGCGACGATGATGCCCTGGCTGCGGCAGATCCGCGAGGCGGTGTCGTGCCACGTGGGCGCGCTGCCGGTCCCCTACCGGACCACGGAGGAGGAGCCGACGTTCTTCAACCTCTCCGATGACGCCGCCGCCGTCCCGTCCCCGCACGGGCGCACCTTCCCCACCGCTCTGGATCCGCTGTTCACCAACCGCTACGAGATCCGGGACTTCGCCGCGGAGGCCTTCGCCCTGGGCGTGAACTACCTGGGGGTGTGCTGCGGCGCCGCCCCGATCCACCTCCGGGAGGTGGCCGAGGCCGTGGGCCGCACCCCGGAGGCGAGCCGCTACTCGGAGAACATGGCCAATCACTTCATGTACGGCAGCAACGAGCGCCTGGCCCCGAACGTCGTGGAGCTGGGCGAGCGCGCCTGAGCTCGCGCGGTCAGCTCGCCGGGTTCGTCCGCTCCTCCTCGCGGGCCGCCCGGGCCGAGGCCACGTCGTCGACGATCACCGCGATATGGCGCGTGCTGGCCAGCAGCGAGCCGTAGAGCGGCCACGCCCTTGCCGGCAGCGCACCGTTCGACGAGATCTCGGCGGCGAGCTCATCGAGCCGGTCGGCGATGGGCTCGACCTCCGCGTCCGGGTCCTCGAGCGCGTGACCGGTGTCCCGCAGGATCGCGACCCACCGCTGGCGGAAGTCCTCGCCCCACGCTGTCTCCGCGGAGGAGACCTCGTCCGCGGAGGCGGCCTCCCGCAAGGTGCGCGCGAGATGCCGCAGGTGGGAGACGCCCTCGTCGACACGTCCGAGGATCTCCTCGTAGGACGCGGAGCTGTCGACGGCCGGGCGCCCCCGGCGCAGTCGCCGTCGCGGGTTGCCGCGCTCGCTCTCGCGCGCGACGCGCACGGTCTGCCAGGCGGCGTCGAGCTCGTCCCGCATCCTGCCGGTCTCGGCGAACCATGCCTCCGCCCGGCCGTCGTCCCAGGAGGTGCCGAACTCGTCGGCCATCTCGGTCAGCACGGCCCCCATCCGCCGATTGATGCTGTCCACCGTCTGCGCTGCCTGCCGGTCACGCAGCGGGGGGACGACCACCAGGTTCACGGCGACGCCCACCCCGACCCCCAGCGCCACCTCGAGGATCCGATCCTCCAGCAGCGGGGCCTGCTCACCGAAGCCGCTGCCGAGCACGAAGATCGCCGTGGTCGCGACCGCGACCCCCTCCTCCCGGATGCCGGGGATCTTCGCCACCAGCAGACCGACGAGCAGGGCCAGCGCGAAGCTCCACAGGTGCACGCCCAGCAGCGCGCCGACGAGGAACGACAGCCCCACCCCGAGCGCCGAGGCCACGGTGGTCTGCAGACCGTGGCGCACCGAGCGGTAGACGGTGGCGTGCACGGTCAGCAGCGCCACCCACGGCGCGAGGAAGGGCAGCTGCGAGTCCAGGATGGCGATCGACAGCCACCAGGCGAGGGTGGCGGCGGCCACGCTCTTGAGCATCTGCAGAGCGCCGGTGAGCACATCCGGCGAGCGCACCGCAGCGAGCAGACCCCGGGGAGCGCGCCGAGAAGGAGCCGTCATCATCGCGCAGCTCGCCGGTCCTGACCCACGTGCGGCGTGAGCTGCTCCGGCACCGACTCCGTGTCCAGATGCTCGGCCATGGCCCGGAGGAAGTCGACGGCGTCCTGCCGCGACGCCTCGGGCACCGACCGCGCGATCTCCAGCATCCGCTCGTGCATCCGGGTCAGGCGCTCGCGCACCTGGGCGTGGGCGTGATCGGTGGCCACGATGATCCGCGAGCGGCCGTCCCGCGGATGCGGGACGCGGGCCAGGTGCCCGGAGGCGGTGAGCCGGTCCAGCAGTTTCGTGGTGGAGGCCCCGGAGATCCGGAGGTGCTGGGCCAGACCGAGCGGAGTGACCGGCTCCTCGGCGACCTCGTGCGCGATGACGAACCGCAGAGCGGCCAGATCGGTGACGTTCATGTCCATCCCGGCACTCATGCGCCGGCGCAGGTCCGTGTCCGCCGCGCGGAATCCTCGCAGCGCGGAGAGCAGCTGCACCGCGGAGTCCGCGTCCGCATACCAGTAGGAGCCGCCCGGCTCCTCGGTGGAGGGCCCGGCGGCGCCGTCGGTCGCCCCCGTGCCCCTGCCCCGCGACTCGTCATGCATGCCTGGATGCTACAGTCCACTTAACTAGACAGGCTAAGTAGTTCAGGAGGGGCGATGCCCGACGCCGCCATCAGCGACCATGTCCTCCTGGTGCACGCCGACGGACAGGTGCGGGGGCGAGCCCCGCGCGCCTCCGTCCACACCACCGACACCCCGCTGCACCTGGGATTCTCCTGCTACGTCCTCCACGAGGACGGATCGGTGCTGGTGACCCGGCGAGCACTGACCAAGCGCACCTGGCCGGGCGTGTGGACCAACTCCTTCTGCGGCCATCCTCGCCAGGGCGAGGCGCTGTCCGAGGCGGTGACCCGCCACGCGCGCCACGAGCTGGGGATGGAGGTCCAGGCCCTCCGCCCTGCGCTGCCCGACTTCCGCTATCGCGCGGTCGACGCCTCCGGCGTGGTCGAGAACGAGATCTGCCCGGTCTTCGTCGCCGAGGCCGCGAGCGCCCCCGTCCCCCGCCCGTCGGAGGTGATGGAGCTGCGGTGGGTCCGCCCCGAGCACCTCATCCACCTGGCGGAGCTGGCTCCCTGGACCCTCAGCCCATGGGCCGTGCGCCAGATCCCCGCGCTGCGCGCCCACCTGGCTCCCGCCGCCCCGCCCGCCGACGCGGGTGCGCTCCGCTCCGCCGCTCTCGGGAGCACTCCATGAGCGCCCGGGATCTCCTCGTGAGTGAAGAGGACCGTCGGGCGATCGACCGGGAGCTCGGGCTGCTGCTGAGCGGCGGTGCCACGACGCCCGGCATCCTCCCGCTCGAGGACCATGGCGCGCTGTGGTCCGCCCTCGCCCGCTCGGCCGAGGGCGGCAAGCGGTTCCGACCCGCCCTGCTGATCGCCGCGCACCACGCCCTCGGAGGAGTTCGGCACAACGCAGCGTTCCAGGTGGGCGCGGCGATCGAGCTCCTCCACACCGCGTTCGTGGTCCAGGACGACGTCATCGACGGCGACCGGATGCGCCGCGGCGTGCCGAACCTCTCCGGCGCCTTCGCCCAGCGCGCCCGGTGCCACGGCGCCTCCCCGGCCGGCGCCGAGCGCTACGGCGAGGCGGCGGGGATCCTCGCCGGCGATCTGGGACTGCTGGCCGCCGCACGCGCCATCGTCCGCTGCCAGGCCCCGCCGCCCGTGGTGGACCGGCTCCTGGACCTGCTCGAGACCACCGTCCACGCCTCGGCGGCCGGTGAGCTCGCGGACGTGCGCCTGCAGCTGGACCTCACGCCCTCCTCCGCACCGCTGCGCGACGCTCTCCGGGTCGCCGAGCTCAAGACCGCCGTGTACTCCTTCCAGCTCCCCCTCCACGCCGGCGCGCTGCTCGCCGACGCCTCGGAGGAGGTGCTCACCGCGCTCGACGAGATCGGTGGCCTGCTCGGCATCGGCTTCCAGCTGTTCGACGACCTGCTGGGGATCTTCGGGGACGAGCAGCGCACCGGCAAGAGCGCCCTCGGAGACCTGCGGGAGGGAAAGCGCACGGTGCTGCTCGCCCACGCCTCCAGCACGCCCGTCTGGCCGCGGCTGCGACCGCTCATCGGTCGGGCGGACCTCGACGCGGTGGGGGCGCGCCGTGCCCGCGACCTGCTGGTCGAGAGCGGCTCGCGGGCCTGGACAGAGGACCTGGGATGCTGGCATCTCCGCAGCGCGATCGAGGCCGCCACCCGTCATCGGCTCCCCCCTGCCCTGACGCAGGCGCTGACCGCCACCACCACGGAGATCCTGGCCGTTGCCGAGTCCGCCCTGTCCCCGGCCCCGGAGGCGGCCCCCGCCGCCCCGGAACCCGATCGAGCAGGTCAGCTCGCATGAGTCCGGCGACCCGCACCTCATCGCACTCCGACGACCGGGCGCGCGAGTCCGCCCGCGTGCTCGTCACCGGCGCCACCGGGTACATCGGCGGTCGGTTGATCCCGGAGCTGTTGGCGGCCGGGCTGCCGGTGCGCGCCATGGCTCGGCGCGCCGATGGGCTCGACGCACGCCCCTGGCGCGAGGACATCGAGGTCGTCGAGGCGGATGTGGAGGAGGCGGCGAGCCTGGAGCGGGCGCTGGCCGGCATCGACGTCGCCTACTACCTGATCCACGGGATGGGAGGCGGCCGACGCTTCGCCGCGCGCGACCGTCGCGGCGCGCTCGCCTTCGCCCGGGCGGCGGAGAGGGCCGGGGTGCGCCGGATCGTCTACCTCGGCGGTCTCCACCCCGAGGACGAGGAGCTCTCCGCGCACATGGCCTCCCGCCAGGAGGTCGCCGACATCCTGCTGGCGTCCACCGTGCCCACCGTGGTGCTCCGGGCCGCGGTGATCCTCGGCTCCGGCAGCGCCTCCTTCGAGATCATGCGCCATCTCGCCGAGCGGCTCCCGGTGATGATCGCTCCGCGCTGGATCCACAACCGCCTGCAGCCGATCGCCGTGCGCGACGTGCTGCACTACCTGGTCGGCGCCGCCGGGCTCGAGGGCGATCAGGACCGCACCCTCGACATCGCCGGGCCGGATGTCATCACCTACGCCGGGCTCCTGCGCGCCTACGCGCGCGTCGCCGGGCTGCGCCCCCGCCGGATCCTCGCCGTTCCGGTGCTCACCCCGCGGCTCGCGAGCCTCTGGATCGGGCTGGTCACGCCCGTCCCGACCGGTATCGCACGTCCCCTCGTGGAGTCGCTGATCCACGAGTCCGTCGCCCGGGACGACACGGTCCGCTCCCTGATCCCCGACCCCGCCGGCGGCCTGACCGGTGCGGATCGCGCCATCGAGCTCGCCCTGACCAGGCTGCGGGACCTCGACGTCCCCACCGCCTGGCATTCCGCGCTCCCGGCCCGCGCCCCGTCCGCCCCGCTGCCGGAGGATCCCGAGTGGGCCGGCGGCATCACGCGGCTCGACACCCGCAGCCGTCACGTCGACGCCTCCCCGGCGACCGTCTGGTCGGTCATCGAAGGGATCGGCGGCACGAACGGCTGGTACTCCTGGCGGCTCGGTTGGAGGGTTCGCGGCCTCCTCGATCGCCTCGTCGGCGGACCGGGCCTGCGCCGCGGCCGGCGTCACCCGCACCGCCTCAGCGTGGGCGAGGCGGTGGACTGGTGGCGCGTGGAACGGCTGGAGCCGGGCCGGCTGCTGCGGCTGCGCGCGGAGATGCGCGTGCCCGGACGGGCCTGGCTGGAGCTGCGGGTGGAGGAGGCCGGTGACGGCGGCTCCGTGCTGCACCAGCGGGCGGTCTTCCACCCCCGGGGTCTGGCCGGGGATCTGTACTGGTGGGCAGTATGGCCGTTCCACGGGGTCGTCTTCGGCGGCATGCAGCGCAATATCGCCCGCTCGGCGGAGACGGCCGCACCGGCCGTGCGCCCTCGCCGCGGCGGCATCGACGCGACCCAGGAGGACTCATGAGCACCGACCGCACCACCCCCACCGCCCTTCTGCGTCACCTCGCGGTGTCCCTCGCCTTCGTGCTGGCGATGGTCGGCACCGCGATCGGCGTGGGGGCCTTCGGCGGGGTCTCGATCTCCGAGGCCGCCGGGGGCCTGCTCTCCGCCGACGCCACCCATCTCGCCCCGGCTGGATCCGCCTTCTCGATCTGGTCCCTCATCTACCTCGGGCTCGGCGCCTACGCGCTGTGGCAGTGGTGGGATGCGGACGACGAGCGCCGCATCGCCGGGCACGCGATCGCCTCCTTGCTGCTGAACGCCGCCTGGATCCTCGTGGTCCAGGCCGGCTGGGTGTGGCTCAGCGTGCTGGTCATCCTGGCCCTGCTCGCCGTCCTGGCCGACCTGTTCCGGCGCCTCGCCGCCCGCCCCGCCCGGGGGCTCCTCGAGAAGGTCGTCGTCGACGGCACCTTCGGGGTGTACCTGGGCTGGGTGAGCGTCGCGACCTGCGCGAACGTCGCCGCGGCCCTGTTCGGCGCCGGGTTCACCGGGTTCGGCGTCCCGGCGCTGTTCGCGGTCCTCGTGCTGGCGGTCGTGGCGGTGATCGGGATCGCGCTCATCGTCGCGGGCCGCCATCCGATCGCGGCACCGCTGGCGATGATCTGGGGGCTCGGGTGGATCGCGGTCGGCCGCTGGACCGATGCTCCCTCCTCGCCCGTCACCGCCGTCGCCGCCGTGGTCGCGGCCGTGCTCATCGCCCTCGCCGCGATCACCGCTCAGGCGCGCCGCGCCCAGCGCGGAGAGCCCCGATGAACGCGCTCGCGGCCGAGGATCCGGCGCCGCTCTACGACCGGGTCGCCCAGCGCAGCGCGGGCTGTGTCATCGCCGGCTACTCCACGTCCTTCGGCTGGGCCTCGCGGTTTCTGGAGGAGCCGGTACGCACCCACGTACGGAACCTCTATGCGCTGGTGAGGATCGCCGACGAGGTCGTGGACGACCCCGATCCCTGCCTGCCCGACGCCGAGCGGGCCCGGCTGCTGGACGAGCTCGAGGTGGAGACCGGCCGGGCGCTGCGCACCGGGCGCAGCACCAACCTGGTGGTGCACTCCTTCGGCCTCACCGCGCGCCGGTTCGGCATCGGCCCCGAGCTCATCGACCCGTTCTTCGCCGCGATGCGAGCGGACCTCACGATCTCCGCGCACGATGCCGAGAGCCTGCAGACCTACGTCCACGGCTCCGCCGAAGTGGTGGGCTTGATGTGCCTGCGCGTGTTCGTCGGCGGCGACGAGGTGACCTACCAGCGGCTGCGGGAGCCCGCACGGTGCCTCGGAGCCGCCTTCCAGAAGGTCAACTTCCTGCGCGACCTGGCCGAGGACCGCGACCGTCTGGGCCGCTCGTACGTCCCCGGGATCGACCCCGCGGCCATCACGGACGCACAGCGCGACCTGCTGCTGGATGCGATCGATGCGGATCTGCGCCGTGCGGCCGAGGCGATCCCCCAGCTGCCGCCGAGCAGCCGCCGCGCAGTGGCCGCCGCCCACGGGCTGTACCTCGCGCTGTCTCGGCGGCTGCGAGCGACACCGGCGTCGGAGATCCTCCGCTCCCGGGTCCGGGTGCCCGACCACGAGAAGGCGCTGGTGCTCGCGCGCGCCCTGATCGGGGTCCACCCGTGAGCCCGGCGATGCGCCCGGCCGTCGACCCTGAGCGCCCGGAGGACGCCGCCCCGCGCTCCGTGGTGGTGATCGGCGGTGGCATCTCGGGGCTCGCGACCGCCGCGCTGCTGGCGCGGGACGGTCACCGGGTGGATCTGGTCGAGGCCCGTCCGGAGCTGGGCGGCCGGGCCGGGCGGTGGGAGCGGGACGGGTTCCGCTTCGACACCGGGCCGTCCTGGTACCTGATGCCCGAGGTGTTCGACCACTTCTTCCGCCTGCTGGGGACCTCCTCCGCGGAGCAGCTGGACCTGCGTCGGCTGGATCCCGGCTACCGGGTGTTCTTCGACGGTCATCGCGGACGGCCGCTGGACGTGCGGGCCTCCGCCGCACGCAATGCCGACGCCTTCGAGGCGATCGAGCCCGGCGCGGGCCTGCGACTCGCCCGGTACCTCGATTCCGCGCAGACCACGTACGACGTGGCGCTCGAACACTTCCTGTACACCTCCTTCACCTCGCTCCGCCCCTTCCTCGACCGCGAGCTGCTGGCCCGCGCGCCGCGTCTGCTCGCACTGCTCACCGAGTCGCTCGAGCACTTCGTGGGCCGCCGCTTCCGCGACCCGCGCCTGCGGCAGGTGCTGGGCTACCCGGCGGTCTTCCTCGGCTCCTCCCCGGACCGGACACCGAGCATGTATCACCTGATGAGCGCACTGGACCTGACAGGAGGCGTGCAGTACCCCGAGGGCGGCTTCGCTCGCGTCATCGACGTCATCGCGGGCCTCGCCGCAGAGCAGGGGGTGCGCCTGCACACCTCCACCCGGGCCACGCGGATCCTCACCGAGCCCACCCACCGCGCCGCGGGCCTCCTGCCAGGGCGGAGCACACACCGCGCCCGCACGACCGGGGTGGCCGTGCGCGGGTCCGACGACATCGAGCGCACGCTGGTGGCGGACACCGTCGTCGCGACCGCGGATCTCCATCGGGTCGAGACGACGATGCTCCCGCGCGAGCTGCAGACCTTCCCGGAGTCCTGGTGGACGCGACGCACCAGCGGGCCCGGGGCGGTGCTCGTGCTGCTGGGCGTGCGCGGCGAGCTCCCGCAGCTCGCGCACCACAGCCTGTTCTTCACCGCCGACTGGGACGAGAACTTCGGAGCGATCGCGGAGGGACGTGTCCCCTCCCCCGCGTCCCTGTACGTCTGCCGCCCCTCCGCCACCGATCCGGCCGTCGCACCGGCCGGGCACGAGAACCTGTTCGTGCTGGTCCCGGTCCCCTCGGATCCCGGCCTGGGCCGCGGCGGCCTGGACGGGGGCGGCGCCGCGCAGGTCGAACGGATCGCGGACGAGGCGATCGCGCGCATCGCCGCGGAGGCGGAGGTGCCGGACCTCGCCGAGCGCATCGTCGTGCGGCGCACCATCGGCCCGGCGGAGTTCCACGAGGACCTGGGGGCGTGGCGCGGCAGCATGCTGGGCCCCGCACACACCACGGGCCAGAGCGCCTTCTTCCGCGCCGGCAACGCCTCGCGCCACGTCGACGGCCTGCTCTATGCCGGCTCCAGCACGATCCCCGGGGTGGGTCTGCCGATGTGCGTGATCAGCGCGGAGCTGGTCGCCAAGCGACTGCGCGGCGATCGCTCGAGCGCTCCCCTCCCGGAGCCCGAGACGGACCCGGTGGTCGTGCCGTGACCTCGCTGCTGTACCTGATCTCCCTGCTGGTCTCCGCCGCGGGCATGGCTCTGGTGGATCGTCGCTTCAGGCTCGTGCTGTGGTGCGCTCCGCGGCGCGCCGTCCTCGTGCTCGCTCTGAGCGCGGGCTTCTTCCTGCTCTGGGATCTGGCGGCGATCTCCGCAGGCCACTACATGGCCGGCCGGAGCGAGGCGATGACCGGCATCATGCTGGCCCCCGAGCTGCCTCTCGAGGAGCTCGTGTTCGTCACCTTCCTCTCGTACACGACCCTGGTGCTGCGAGGACTGGCGGAGGAGGTGCTGCGACGGCGGTGCCCCGGGAGGGCAGACATCCGGCGGAGAGGATCCGACGCTGCGCCGCCCGCCGCACCGCTCGCGGATCGACACGGCCGACGCCCGATGGACCCGGAGACCGGACCATGACGTATGCCGCGCTGGCCACGCTGTTCCTGCTGCCACCCCTCCTGCTCATCGCGCTGGTCGCGGTCCTGCGCCGCCCCGGCCGACGCTGGTGGGCCGCCACCGCGCTGACCGTGGGCTCACTGACCGTGCTCACCCTGGTCTTCGACTCCCTGATGATCGCGGCAGACCTGTTCCGCTACGAGCCGTCACTGCTCAGCGGGGTCAGGATCGGGCTGGTCCCGGTCGAGGATCTGGCCTGGCCCGTCGCAGCCGGGCTCCTCCTGCCCGCGCTGTGGCTGCTGGCGACACCAGCCGAGAAGGAGCGATGATGACCGCTGTGGCCGATGCCCCCGGTATGGTGCGCCAGCTGGTGGGCTCCTCACGCCCGCTGAGCTGGATCAACACCGCCTACCCCTTCGCCGCGGCATGGTTGCTCGCCGGCGGAGGTCTGACCCCCACGTTGCTGGTGGGCACCCTGTTCTTCCTCATCCCGTACAACCTGCTGATGTACGGGGTCAATGACGTCTTCGACCATGAATCGGATCTGCGCAACCCGCGCAAGGGCGGGGTCGAGGGCGTGGTCCTGGACCGACGATGGCACGCGGTGACCCTGTGGGCGGCAGGGCTGCTCGCGCTCCCGTTCACGCTCGTCCTGGTGGTGCTCGGGAACTGGGCCTCCTCCCTCCTGATGGCTGTGGTGCTGGCGGCGGTGATCGGATACTCGGCGCCCCGGGTCCGTCTCAAGGAGCGTCCGGTGCTCGACTCGATCACCTCGGCGACGCACTTCGTGGGACCGGCCGCCGTGGGGCTCGCGCTCGTCGGTGCGCCGATCACCGTGACCTCGCTCGGGGCGCTGGGGGCGTTCTTCCTGTGGTCGATGGCCTCCCATGCCTTCGGTGCTGTGCAGGACATCGTGCCCGATCGCGCCGCCGGGATCGGCTCCGTCGCGACCGTGCTCGGGGCTCGTCGGACCGTCCGCCTGGCGATCGGGGCGTACGCCGCCGCGGGCCTGGTCATGCTCACGCTGCCGTGGCCGACTCTGCTCGGCGCCGTCCTGGTCGTCCCTTACATCGTCAGCATCTGGCCCTATCGCGGGCTCGATGACTCCGAGGCCGCGCGGTCACGGGACGGGTGGCGCCGATTCCTCGTCCTCAACCTCGTCAGCGGCTTCCTGTTGACACAGCTGCTGCTCTGGCACGCGCTGCTGGGATGAGCCCGGACCGGAGGCGGTGACCCGCCTCGCGCTGGAGCGGACCTGACCCGACCGCCCTCGAGCGCTGGCCGGCGACCACCTCGTCGGGATGCACCGCAGTTCCGGGGCGGAGCTTCCGTCACCGCGCTGCACCGTGCTGAACTGCTGCTGAGCTGAGCTCACCCGACAGCAGAGAGGTCTCGGTCCCAGCCCGGTGGCACCTGGAGCGGCCATCACCACCCTGTGCGGTGCTGTCCAGGTGGTGAGGGAGAGGTTCCCGTCCGGTGGGACGTCCAGCGACCTCGAGCGACCATTCACTCCTCACGCCCCAGCATCTCCGTGGCCGGCGGGCGGGGAAGCGAGCGCGGCAGTACCCGGAACAGCTCCAGCGCCCGCTCGCCGCAGCCGACCCCGGGCACCGAACCCCTGGCAGCGCACGCATCGCACCTCCGGCCAGCTCTACCGCCCACCCGGCCGCAGCCCGCGTGCCGACCTCCCGGGAACAAGCCCACGCCGGTGTCCGGGCATGAAAAAAGGGAGTGGAGGAGGCGAACACTCCCAGACAACCTGGGGGTTCAAGCACTCCTCCACTCCCGTGAAAGATGTCCGGCGGCGACCTACTCTCCCACACCCTCCCGAGTGCAGTAC
>NZ_PNFB01000004.1 GCF_003347015.1 Brachybacterium sp. YJGR34 | reverse complement strand
GGACCGTGGTCCACGCGGCGCGATGATCCCGTCGGCGGCCCGATGCCGCCGAGCCGGACTCAGCGGCGCTCGATGGCCTCGCGGACCGACCCCCAGCCCTGCAGGATCTCGCGGGCGTCCGCGTCGGTCTCCGCGGCGATCGCCTGGCCGCGCGCCTCTTCGAGCAGCTCGTCGATCACGACGCGGGAGCCGCGGTCGATCGAGGCCACGGCCGCCTCGACCATGGCGAAGCTGAGGATGTTCTCGTGCACCTCGCACATGGGCGTGCGGCCCTCGCGCAGCGAGGTCACGAACTCGATGATGGAGGCGTCGATCTGGTCGGGCTCCGGCGTGTCCAGGGCCTGCTCGATCGCGCGCTGCAGATCCCGGGTGCGATCCTCGTCCTCGGTGCCCAGCACCGGCACGCCGGTGCCGTCCCAGGTCGCCGAGCCGTGCTCCGCGCCGATGCGCCATTCGCTGTTCCAGTACGTCGGCAGACCGCGCGGGTTCCAGGTGCCGTTGTAGACGAACAGGGAGCCGCCGGTCATCTCGAAGGTGCAGGTGACCGTCGCGTCGCCGGCGTACACGCTCCAGGCGGGGTTGGCGCCGTGCGCGGTGACGGCGACCGGATCGGTGCCGGTGATGTACCGCGCGGTGTCGAAGGCGTGGATGCCCATGTCGCGCAGCAGCGGGTGCTGCTGCTCCGCACGGAAGCCCGTGTGCTCGTGGAACAGCGAGAAGAAGGCGCTGGTGAGCACCGTCGGCCCGTGCTCCGCGACGAAGCGACGCAGCTCCCGCACCTGCGGGAAGAAGCGGCGGGACTGGGAGACCATGAACGGCACCCCGGTCAGCTCCGCGTGGGCCATGAGGCTCAGCGCCTCGGGCAGCGTCTCGGTGACGGGCTTCTCCCCCAGCACCGGGATCCCGGCGTGCAGGGCCTTGACCGTCACCGGGTGGTGGGCGACGGGCACCGTGGGGTTGATGAGGATGTCGGCGCCGACCTCGAGGGCGAGGTCCACGCCGTCGGTGCCGATGGCGACCGCGCTCGGATCCTCGACACCGGACTGCGCGATGGACTCCGCGGGCATCCCCTCGACGAGGTCGGCGACACCCACCAGCTCGGTGACCGGGCTCGAGGCGATCACGCGCGCCCACCATCGCCCCATGCCGCCGGCGCCCACCACGACGGCGCGCAGCGGCGCCTGTCCGGCGGAGTTCGCGAGGGCGGCGTTCGGATCGGCGACGGCCTCCGAGGTGCTG
Source organism: Brachybacterium sp. YJGR34 (assembly GCF_003347015.1). Taxonomy (GTDB): domain Bacteria; phylum Actinomycetota; class Actinomycetes; order Actinomycetales; family Dermabacteraceae; genus Brachybacterium. Next base: position 256,323 of record NZ_PNFB01000004.1, on the reverse strand, counting down.
CTGGCTGCGACGTGCAGATCAGATGACACGGGACACCTCGTCTCCGCGGTACCAGTCGCGCGGGGCGTTGGCGATCTTCACGGGCGCGATCTCGCGCTCCTCGGGACGCGCCCAGACCACTGCATTGGCGAGCACGCGCTGGATCTCGCCCTGCCGGTAGACGGGGTACTCCTGGTCGCCGGGGCTGAAGTAGAAGACCTTGCCCTTGCCGCGGCGGAACGCGGCCCCGGAGCGGAACACCTCCCCACCCGCGAAGGAGGAGACGAACACGAGCTCGTCGGGCGCCGGGATGTCGAACATCTCGCCGTACATCTCCTGGGCGGGGATGACGATCGGGTGCGGGACGCCGCGGGCGATGGGGTGCGAGCCGTTGACGGTCCACACCCGCTCCTCCTCGCCCTCGTTGCGCCACAGCAGGTTGCAGGTGGTGCCCATGAGGGCCTTGAAGGGCTTGGAGTAGTGGGCGGAGTGCAGCGGCACCAGGCCCATGCCCTCGTGGACGCGGCGCACGACGCGCTCGGCCACCTCGTCGGGGACGTCCCCGTGGGCCATGTGGCCCCACCAGGTGAGGACGTCGGTCCGGGCCAGGGCCTCCTCGGAGAGGGACTCCTCGATGTCGTCGAGCAGGGCGATCCTCACCTCCGCGTCCACGCCGTCGGCCGCGAGGAGCTCGCGCAGCCCCTCGGCGATCACGGTGTGCATCCCCTCCGGGTAGACCTCCTGGACCTTGGGGTCGACCTTCTCGTGCCGGTTCTCGCCGAAAACGGCGATGCGCAGTGTCATTGCGATTCTTCGTCCTGTCGCTGATCGTTCGTCGTTGGTCGTTCAGAGCACCGCCCCTGCGGACGGTGCGTCCATCGTAGGGGCGGCCGGCACCCTCTCGCGCCGCTGACGCGGCGCGTCGACTCCGGGTGCCGGACGGGTCCCGGCCGCCGACGGACCCGACGCACGACACGACGAACCGTGACCGGGATGTGACCTGCTTCTCACGGGAACCCGGCTATGGTCATCGACAGGCTCCTTCAATGGCGAGGGAGCCACTCCTCTCTCCGGGGCCGGCGCGACGGCACCCCGCCAGCTCGACTCCGGCCCGTCCGCATCGACGCGCTGACCACCGCGCTTGCAGTGCGCTGCGTCCGCGGGCGCAACGCCGGTCAACATGTCCCGACATCCGTCCCGGCGTCGGCGTGACGGCATTCCGCAGTCGCGATCACGCGAATCACCGGGAATGCGCAGGAGCCGCGCCCGACGTCATGGGAAGCGGGTCGGCGAGCTCGTCCCGGGGCACGCGATGCCGACCTCCGCAGTCGCGGTCGGCAGGCGGCGCTCGCTCTGAGCCCCCTCGTCACCCCTGCTCACGAGCGACTTGGCCACCACCGCCAGCGGCTGGCCCGATAGGCGCATGCGGAGCTCCGTTGCGGGATCGGCGAACTCTGCGGTGATGGTTCCTCCACACCTCATGGTTATCCACAGAATGCTCGTCTGTCTGTTCGATTGTCGGGGTTGTTCGTAGGGTGGTGGGTATGGATGAGTTCCGTTCTGCGCACAGCCGCCGCACCGGTGACGGGGGCACGCCCCGCCCTGGTGGTGGCGCGCCGCAGGACGCTCTCACCGCGGTCGCGGAGCGTCTGGCGGGGGTGGAGGCCAGCGATTCGGCGCGGCTGCTGCTGGCGGAGGTGACGGCAGCGGTGGCCACGGCGTTCACGACCACCAGCTCCGTGCGTGACCCGTTGCCGGATACCGCGCCGGACAGTCCCGCGGAGGGGCTGGCGGTGGTGGCGGGGATCGACCACCTCAGCGCCGCGTTGAGTGCTTTGGATGCCCGCTGGCAGGTCGCGACCCAGCAGCGGATCCACCACACCGACCGCGAGGCTGGCGTCCCGGCGCGGTCGCGGGGGAAGGGGGCGGCGCAGGAGATCGCCCTGGCCCGTCGTATCTCTCCGGCGGCGTCGTCGTTCTCCCTGGCCGCGGCGCGGCGGATGGTCCGCTCGATGCCGGAGCTGCTCGACGCCCTCCAGACCGGGGCCGTCACGACCCTGCAGGCCCAGACCGTGGCCCGGTCGTTGGACCACGCGTCGCCGGAGACGTGCGGGGAGATCGACCGGATGATCGGCGAGCACCCCGAGGCGCTGCACGGCAAGAGCCGCGGACGCCTGCGCTCGGACATCCAGCAGCTGATCCAGCAGCTCGAGCCTGACACCTCCCGCGCCCGCGCCGAGCGTGCCGCCCGCGCCCGGCATGTGACGATGACGCCGCTGGCGGATGGGATGGCGCGGGTGTCGGCGGTGCTGCGCGCGATCGAGGCCACCGCCATGATGAAGACCCTCCACACCCGCGCCGAAGCGGCCCGGGCTGCGGGAGCGAAAGACTCCGTGCCCGCGTTGGAGGCTGACGCCCTCGTCGACGCAGTCCTGACCGGCACGGACGATCAACACAGTCCCGGGCCGGGCCTGGATGTCGGGATCGTCATCACCGATACCGCCCTCCTCGACCGCGACGACGGCCAGAGCGCGAAACTCGAGGGCTACGGAGCGCTGCCCGCCCACATCGTCACCGACAGCCTGCTGGGGCGCCCGCCCGGCCACCTCCCTCGTCGTGGGGAGGCTCATCCGGATCGGGAGGTCTCCGCGGTGTTCCGCCGCCTGTACACCTGCCCGTCCAGTGGGCAGCTGGTCGCGATGGAATCCCGCGCCCGCGCCTTCACCACCGGACTGGCACGGATGATCCGGTGGCGGGACGAGACCTGCCGGACACCGTGGTGCAACGCCAGGATCCGCCACACCGACCACGCCACCCCCGTCCACGCCGGCGGGACCACCAGCTACGCCAACGGCCAGGGACTGTGTGCCCGCTGCAACTACCTCAAAGAACACGGCCTGTGGACCCTCGCACCCCTCACCAGCACCGGGGCCGGTACGACGCCGGCTGAGGCGACCACCAACAGTGACGAGACGCCGCCGCCCAGCACCTCCACGCCGACGGGCTGGCGTTGGACCAGCCCCCACGGCGCCCGAGGCACCTCCACCACCCCACCCCTGTTCACGAACCGATCCCGACGCTCCCGCGCCACCCGCCACCACGACTCCCCCGGCAACGACCCACCCTGACCACCCCGGGGCATGGCCCCGCACCGAGGCAGCACCCTGCCCCGCCGGCCGCACACCCCGGACCAGGCGACGGGCATCGCGATACGACGGCCGGGCGACGCTCCTCGCGCTCGTCACCACCCTCCAGCAGAACGACCCCGTCAGGTCCAGCGCGTGCTGAGCAGCATGCCGTCGTCGTGGAGCACCTGTTCGAGAGCGGCCGCCGTCTCCCGGTGGGCTCGTCGCGCACGGGTGCGACCGAGCCTCCCCCCGAGCTCCTGTCCGGCCGACTCGCCCCAGCGATACCGCACCTCGGTGCGGTCGCCGAGCTCGCGCAGGGAGATCTGCGCCGTAAGGAGGAACCGCCGGCCGGCGGGCGCCCCCAGCAGGATCGTGCGCCGTCGGCTGCCGCTCTCGAAGTCGACGCGCCCCTCGCCCCGCTCGCGAACGCGCCAGCCGCGATCCTCGAAGAACTCCCCCACCGCGAGCCGCGCCGTCGCCGCCTCGCCGCGGAGAGTGAACACCACCGCGTGCGGCTCCGCGCCGGTCACGATCGTGCCTCGCCGCTCGCCACCGGCTCCGCCCTCAAACCCGGGCCGCGCCGCGACCGGGACCGAGCCGGCGGAATTCCGCATTGGCGAGGTGGGGCACCTCGCGGTGATCGTGAGGATCCCGGTCGGCCCCGAGGGCGAGCGCGATCTGCAGCACGTCGCCGTGGGCCACGAGCACGACCGGTGCCGCGCCTGCCACGTCCGCGTCCGCGGCGTCGCCGATGGTCCCGTCGGCCTCACGCAGCACCTCGAGCACGCGCTCGGCGACCTGCCGCACCGGCTCGACCCGGTCCCGATGCTCGCCGCGCGCCCGGTCCACGGCCCACACCTGCTCGTAGGCGTCGGCCGGTCCCTCGTCGTGCGCACCGAAGCTGCGCTCCCGTAGCCGGGGATCCACGCGCGGTGCCGCGGCCCCGATCCCGCGAGCGAACTCCTCGGCGGTCTCCCGCGCCCGCGCGTAGTCGCTCGTGACCACCACGGTCCCGGGGCCGAGCCCCTGCTCCCGGGCCTCGCGCGCGCTCCGGCGGGCCTGCTCACGCCCCCGCGGCGTCAGGCCCACCTCGGTGAACGCGCGCGGCCCCGGCGTCGAGACGATGAGCCCCTCGACGTTGGCCGTCGACTCACCGTGCCGCAGCACCCACAGATCGCCCACCGCTCGCTCCTCGCTCAGGGGCCGAGGACCTTGCCGGGATTGAGGTTCTGCCCCGGGTCGTTGTCCGCGAACAGCCCACGGATCATGCGCGCACCCACCTCGCCGAGATCCTGCTCCATCCAGGGCCGGTGCTCGACGCCCACACCGTGGTGGTGCGAGACCCCGGAGCCCAGATCCACGAAGGTCTGCTGGACCGCGTTCTTCGCGTCGTAGTACTCCTGCAGCGCGGTCTCGTCGCTCGTGTACGGGAAGGCGAAGGTGAAGTACAGGCAGGCGCCGCCGTGGTAGCTGTGCGACATGTGGCAGAACATGAAGCCCGGACCGTTCGCCGCCTCGCGGACCGCGTAGTAGGCGTCGTACACCTTCGCGTGCACCTCGTTGAGGTTCGACCAGCTCGCGCCGGTCTCGCAGACGTCGCCGAACACCTGGTAGTTCAGCAGGAAGTCGCGCAGGTACGGGGTGTCGAACTTCTTCTGGTCGTAGACCGCGCCCGGTCCCGCGCCGAGGGTGACGCCGCCGTTGCGGGCGACGATCTTCTTCACGACCGCCTTCTCCCGCTCGACGCGCTCCTTCGACCCCTCGAAGCACACGTAGGAGATGCACATCTCCTCCTCGGTGTCCCAGCCCTTGGAGCGCAGGTAGGCGAACAGCCCGTCCTGCACCTTGCTCATGACCCGGCCCTTGCGGGAGGTGGGCTCCTTGACCAGGGCCAGGCTGAAGCGGGTCTCCGGGCCGTCGGACAGGCGGGTGAAGGTGGGCTCCACATCGGAGCGGGAGATCGCGTGCATGCCGCGGATCCCGCTCTCCCAGTCCGGGTACATGTACGCGATGACCTGGCGCACCGGCGCCTGGCGGTGCACCTGCACGGTGCATTCGGTGATGATGCCCAGCCGGCCTTCGCTGCCCAGGATCATCTCGTGGACGCTGGGTCCCGCGTCGCGGCCGGGGATCGCCTTGGTGTGCGCCACCCCGTCGGGGTGGACCATCCGCAGCCCCCGCACGATCTGCTCGATGTCCCCGTACTTGTCCGACTGCATGCCCGAGGAGCGCGTGGCCGCCCAGCCGCCGACGGTCGAGTAGGTGAAGGAGTCCGGGAAGTGCCCCATGGTCCAGCCCAGGGCGTTGAGCTGCTCCTCGAGGGCGGGGCCGTAGACCCCGGCCTGCACACGGGCCAGGCCCGCGGTGTCGTCGATCTCGAGCACCCGGTCCAGCCGGCCCAGGTTCAAGGTGAGGATCGGGCGCTGCTCGGTGGCATCCGGCGTCAGCGAGCCGGAGATGCAGGATCCGCCGCCGTAGGGGATCAGCACCAGGTCGTGCTCGAGCACGAGGCGGAGCACCGCCTGGATCTCCTCCTCGTCGGCCGGGTAGACCACCGCGTCGACCAGCCGCGCGAAGTCGCCGTGGCGCACGCGGAACAGGTCCGGCAGGGAGCGGCCGAAGGAGTGCACCACGCGGAACTCGTCGTCGTCGCGCAGGTTCTCCTCGCCGACGATCGTCACCAGCGCCTCGCGCTGCGCGGCGGTGAGACGGGAGGCGGGCGCCTCGTACGCGCTCAGCTCCGGCTCGATCGGATCCGGCATGGTGTGCAGGTCCAGGCCGATCTTCTCCTGGGCCAGCGGGGCGAAGCCCGGCTTGTTGCGCCAGTTGAAGGTGACGTCGTCCAGGCCCCAGCCCCACCACTTGTGGCGCTTCACCTCATCGGCGCTCAGGCTGCTCGCGGAAGAGCTCATGCGGAATCCTCCTCGTCCCGGGCGGCGCCGCCCAGGACCTCGTCGTGGTGCTCGTCGTACAGGTCTTTCACGCGGGCCTGGATCCGTTCGGTGAACGCGACGGCGGACTCCTCCTCGCGGGAGACCATCGGCTCGCCGAACACGACCAGCACCGGGGGGCGGCCCTTGATGGGCCAGTTGCGGCCCTTGGGCATCGCCTCGTAGCCGCCGACGATCGCGGCCGGCACGACGGGGACGCCGACGCCGATCGCGAGCGCCGCGGCACCGGGCTTGAAGTAGGCCATCCGCCCGGTCTGCTGCCGCCCGCCCTCGGGGAAGACCAGGATCGGCACGCCGGAGCGCAGCAGGCGCCGGGAGGTGCCCGAGTACTTGCGACTGCCCCCGCGGTCGATCGGGAAGGCGTTGAGCATCAGGCGCACGAAGATCCGGCGGTACCAGTGGTCGAACCAGTAGTCCGCGGCCGTGCCGGTGCACAGGTACCGGCCCTGCGCCCAGGGCAGGCTCATCGCCAGCAGCGGCCCGTCGACATGACTGGTGTGGTTCGCGACCAGCACGAACGGCCCCCGGATGCTCTTCACCCGGCGATGCGTGTCCACCATCGGGGTCACCGCCGAGTTCACCACCGCGCGGAACACCACCCGCTGCAGGACGAAGCGGACGTTCGCGCGCCAGCGGGAGCGGTACTTCGCCAGCTCCCCCTCCGGCTTCTCCCAGCCCTCGGCGCGCGAGCGCGCCGAGAGCGACTTCAGCAGTCGCTGGGGTCCGCTCCGCGCATCGCTGTCCGAGCTCGAGGAGCTCGCGGCGGGATCCTTCGGGGTCAAGCGATCACTTCTCTCGATTGCGGCGGTGGCTGAGCACCGCGCTGAGCCGGGCGACGAGGCCGCGCGGAGTGGTCCGCAGCACGGCGGCGATGAGCTTCCAGCGCTTCGAGGGGATCGAGACCGGCTTCCCGCGGGCGACGTCCCGCAGGCAGTCCTCCACGAGGCGGTCCGCGTCCAGCCACAGCACGCCCGGGATCGAGGAGCCCTTGATCCCGGCCCGGGAATGAAACTCCGTGCGCACCCAGCCCGGCATCAGGGCGGTGACCTTCACCCCGGTGCCGGAGAGCTGCACGCCGAGGGACTCGGAGTAGTTGCCCACCCAGGCCTTGATGGCGGAGTAGTTGTTCTGCGTGACCAGGGCGCTGACGGAGCCGACGTTGATGATCCAGCCGCCGCCGCGCCGCGCCATGCCGCGGCCGGCCGCGCCGCCCAGCTTCAGGACCGCCCGGATCATCACCTCGAAACCGAGGTCGTGCGGGGTGAGGTCCTCGTCCAGGAGGCTCGCCCGGACGGAGAATCCGGCGTTGTTGACGAGGACGTCGACGGGGTCGTCGTCGTCCTCGAGGCGGTCGGCCACCCGCTGCTGGGCATCGCGGTCGACGAGGTCGGCGACGAGCGTCTCGACCTCGACGCCGTACTCGCGGCGGAGCTGCGCCGCGGACTCGTCGAGACGTGCGGCGTCGCGCGCGACCAGGACGAGGGAGGACCCTCGCGCGGCGAACGCTCTGGCGAAGGCGGCCCCGATGCCTGCGGTGCCACCGGTGATCAGGGCCCTGTGCATGGCGGCTACGATACACTAGCGAGTCCCTGACCAGCGCTGAGAAGACCCCTGGTGACGAGCCCTCCAGGCGTGTCGCGCGCAGCCCGGGCACCGCCGAGAAGCCCCGTCCACAGAGGATCCCATGTCGCACAGCACTGTCCCTGCCGCTCCGTCCGCCGCCGGCGGCACCACCCGCGGGGGCCGCCGGATCCTCCTGACCGGGGTGACCGGGTTCCTCGGCCAGGCGGTGCTGCGCTCACTGCTGGAGACCACCGAGGACGTGCACGTCACGGCCGTGGTCCGCCCCAAGGGCTCGGTGAACGGCCGCAAGCGTCTCGAGCAGCTGCTGCGCAAGCCCGTCTTCGCCTCCTGGGCGGAGCTCATCGCCGCCGCGGGGCCCGAGGGCACCGACGGCCGGGCGGCCCTGCAGCAGATCCTCACCGACCGCGTCACGGTCCTCGAGGGCGACCTCACGGACATGCCGGAGATCACCGAGCCGCTGGACGTGGTCATCCACTCCGCCTCCTCGGTCTCCTTCGACCCCCCGATCGACGAGGCCTTCCACACCAACGTCGGCGGGGCCCGCAATCTGTACGAGGCGCTGCTGGCCTCCGGCCAGGACCCGCACGTCATCCACGTCTCCACCGCGTACGTCGGCGGGATCTCCAAGGGGCTGCGGCAGGAGGGCTCGCTGCAGTCCGACGTCGACTGGCGCGCCGAGTACGAGGCCGCGCTCGGCGCCCGTGCCCGGGTCGAGGCGGAGTCCCGCCGGCCCGAGACCCTGCGCTCCCAGATCCGAGCCGCGCGCCTGCGCGACGGCCGCATGGGCCCCAAGGCAGTGGCCTCCGCCTCCGAGGAGGCGCGCCGCGCCTGGGTCGACGAGCGCCTCGTCGACTTCGGCCGCACCCGCGCCCAGTCCGTGGGCTGGACCGACATCTACACCTTCACCAAGGCGATGGCCGAGCAGGTCGCCGAGGAGATGTGGGCCGGCAATGGCCACCGCGTCTCCTTCGTGCGCCCCTCGATCATCGAGTCCGCGATGCACAAGCCGTTCCCGGGCTGGATCGACGGCTACAAGGTCGCCGACCCCCTGATCATGGCCTACGCCCGCGGCGCCCTGCCGGAGTTCCCGGGCCTGGCCGATTCGATCCTCGACGTCATCCCCGTGGACCACGTCGTCAACGTGATCGTGGCGCTCGCGACCCAGGACGTCTCCCGTCGCGGCGACGAGGCCTACTACCAGGTGGTCTCCGGGGCCTCGAACCCGCTGCCCTTCCACGAGATGGTCACCGCGGTGCGCGAGTACTTCGTCGAGCACCCCCTGGAGGACGACAAGGGCCGGCCGATCACGGTCCCCGAGTGGTCCTTCCCCGCCGTGGAGATGGTCGAGCAGCGCTTCCGCGGCAAGGAGATCGCCGCCAAGGTGGGCTCCGCCGCGGTCGCCTACCTGCCGGCCACCCGCCGCACCCGCAGCTGGACCTCCGAGCTGCACAAGGCCACCTCGGGCCTGACCATGCTGCGCAAGTACATCGAGCTGTACCGGCAGTACACGAAGACCGAGATGGTCTTCGACGACGCGAACACCCGCGCGATGCGCGAGGAGCTACCGGCGGACTTCCTGGCCGAGCACGACTTCGACGTCACCGAGATCGACTGGAAGGACTACTTCCAGAACCAGCACCTGCCGGCCGTCACCGACCTCACCAAGGCCTACTCCCGGGCGAAGTCCGCGCAGCGCAAGCGCGCCGACCGCCCTGCCCCGGCGCTCAAGACCTCCGAGACCGCGCTCGCGGTCTTCGACCTCGACGGCACGGTGCTGGCCACGAACATCGTCCAGCAGTACTTCGCCGTGGTCCGCGCGACGACGCCCCGGCGCACCTGGCCCGCGGAGATCGGCGGCCTGCTCGCCGCGGTCCCCGGCTACCTGCGCGCCGAGAAGCGCGACCGCTCCGAGCTGATCCGCCTGGTCAACCGCCGCTACAAGGGCTACCGCGCCCAGGAGCTGCGCACCCTCATGCAGGGCGAGGCCGGGCGCCGCATCCGCGCCTCGATCCGCCCCGAGGCCCTCGAGACCATCGAGCGCCACCGCGCCGCCGGGCACCGCACCGTGCTCGTCACCGGGGCGCTGGACGTGCTGGTCGAGCCCCTCGCGGACCTCTTCGACGAGGTCATCGCGACCCACATGGACGAGGACGCCGCCGGGGTCATGACCGGCTACCTCGCCACTCCCCCGCTGGTCGACGAGGCACGTGCGAACTGGCTGCGCAAGTACGCCGACCAGCACGGCGCCCGGCTCGCGGACTCCTACGGCTACGGCGACTCCCATGCGGACGCCGCCTGGCTGTCCCTCGTGGGCACCCCGACGGCGATCGCGCCGGACCTCGGGCTGTACGCCGTGGCGAAGAAGAAGCGCTGGCAGATCCTGGAGTGGTGAGCGGGATGCCCGCGCTCAGAGCACCGAGGCGAGGAATCCCTGCAGGCGCTCCGAGCGCGGGTTGTCGATGACCTGCTCGGGGGCGCCCTGCTCGAGGATGCGCCCCTCGTCCATGAACACCACCTGGTCCGCGACCTCGCGGGCGAAGCCCATCTCGTGGGTGACCACGACCATCGTCATGCCGTCGGCCGCGAGGTCCTTGAGCACCGCCAGGACCTCGGAGACCAGCTCGGGGTCCAGGGCGCTGGTGGGCTCGTCGAAGAGCATGAGCTCGGGATCCATCGCGAGCGCGCGGGCGATCGCGACCCGCTGCTGCTGACCGCCGGAGAGCTCCGAGGGGTAGTGGTCCGCGCGATCGGCCAGACCCACCCGCTCCAGGAGGGCGCGGGCCTTCGTCTCCGCCGCCGCCTTGGGCAGGCCGCGCACCTGCACCGGCGCCTCCATGACGTTGCCGAGCGCCGTGAGGTGCGGGAAGAGGTGGAAGCGCTGGAAGACCATGCCGATGCGGGAGCGCTGCGCGGCGATCTGAGCGGCGGAGAGCTTCTGCCAGCGGCCGTCGGGCAGCGGGTCCGGCGCGTAGCCCTGGACGACGTCCTCGATCAGCACCCGCCCCGCCGTCGGCTCCTCGAGCTGGTTGATGCAGCGCAGCAGGGTCGACTTGCCGGAGCCCGAGGGACCCACCAGCACCGCCACCTCGCCGGAGCGGACGGTGAGATCGCAGCCGGTCAGGACGTGCAGGTCGCCGAAGACCTTGTGCACGTCCTCGACGCGGATCACCACGGGGGACTCGTCAGTGCTCATCACAGCTCCACCTCCGGGAGGGGGTTCTTCGGGGTCGTGGCCGAGGAGTTCACCGCGGCCTGGCGGCCGTGCCCGCCGCCGCGGCGCGGCCCGGGGGTGCGGTCGTCGAAGCCGCGCCCGAAGTACTTCTCGAGGTAGTGCTGGCCCACCATCAGCACGCTGGTGATCGCGAGGTACCACAGGGCCGCGACGATCAGCAGCGGGATCGGGGTGAACAGCTTGTTGGCGATGCCGTTGGTCGCGAAGGTGAGGTCCAGCGTGAACGGCACCGCGAGCACCAGCGAGGTGGTCTTGAGCATCCCGATGGTCTCGTTGCCCAGCGGCGGCACGATCACGCGCATGGCCTGCGGGACGATGATGCGGCGCAGGATCTTGCCGTTGCCCATGCCCAGCGCCTTGGCGGCCTCGCTCTGCCCCCGGTCCACCGAGTTCAGGCCCGAGCGGATGATCTCGGCGAGATAGGCGCCCTCGTTGAGGCCCAGGCCGATCACCGCCGCCCAGAAGGCGGTGACCAGGTCGCGGGTGGAGAAGCTCCACAGCTCGGGACCGAAGGGCACGCCGATGACGATCTTGGGGACGATCACCGTGAACAGACCCCAGAACACCAGCTGCGTGTACACCGGGATGCCGCGGAAGACGAAGATGTAGACCCAGCTCACGCCGCGCAGTACGGGGTTGTCGCTGCGGCGCATGACGGCCGCGGTGAGGGCCACGATCGTGCCCAGCAGCATCGACATCACGGTCAGCAGCAGCGTCCAGCCGACGCCCTGGACGACCTTGACGTCCAGCAGGTAGGTCGCGACCGTGTCCCACTCGAAGACCGGGTTCGTGATGAGGAAGTTGACCAGGGCCAGGGCCAGCAGCGCGACGATCACCGCGGAGATCCAGGTGCCCGGCCGCGGGGCCGCCCGGGCGCGGATCGGCACGAAGTCCTCGCCGGCGGCGGGGGCGCCGACGGGCGGGGTCGGGGTCGGGGTGGTGCTCACGGCTGGGGGTTCACTTCCGCGGTCGGGATCATGCCGGATTCATTGCCCCATGCAGCGAGGATGCGCTCCATGTGGCCGGAGTCGATGAGGTGCTGGACGGCTGCGCGGATCGCCTCGGCCAGCTCGGGCTGGTCCTTGGCGACGACGATGCCGTTCAGGGCGGACTCCTCGATCTCGCCGATCGCCTCGAGCGTCCCGCGGGAGCGGGCGATGGCGTAGTTGGTCACCGGGGAGTCGGCCATGAGGATGTCCCCCTTGCCGCCGGCGACGTTGGTGGCGGCGTCGGAGTTCGAGGTGTAGGCGAGCACGTCGTAGGCGCGGTCCCCGCCGTCGCGGCACTCCTGGGAGCGCTCGGCGGAGAGCTCCTCCTGGTAGGTGCCCACCTGGAGGGCGACCCGCCGGCCGCAGAGGTCCGCCGGGTCGATGCCGTAGGGGTTGCCGGCCTTGACCGCGTAGGAGATGCCCGCCTGGAAGTAGGAGATCATCGTGACCGCCTCGAGCCGCTCCTCGTTGACGGTGAAGCTCGACATCCCGATGTCGTAGGTGGAGCCGACGGCGGGGATGATCTGCGCGAAGACGGCCGCCTCCGTGCGGGTGTCCAGCCCCAGCACCCGGCCGATCGCCGCGAGGATGTCGATGTCGTAGCCGACCGCCTCGCCGCTGGAGCCCACGAACTCCCCCGGCGCGTAGTTCAGGGCGGCGCCGTTGACCAGCTCGCCGCGGGCGCGGGTCTCCTCCGGCACCAGGGCGGCGATCTCGGGCACCTCCTCGATGCCGCTGAGGTCCACCTCGGGCACCGCGTTCGACTCGGCGTCCAGACGCTCGGAGGCGCGGGTGCAGGAGGCCAGCGCAGGGGTGAGCGCCGCCGTGGCCAGGGCCAGCGGGGCGGCGCGCAGCAGGGTGCGCCGACGGGGACGGGGCGAAGTCACCGGCGCACGATAGTCAGGGGTCTGCATGGCATCAAATCGACGTGTCGGAGGCCTCGCGGGCGGAGGCCGTATCGAATCCTGCCATGCGAACCCGGGAGTCGTCCCGCGGTCATCCCGGCATCATCCCGCCGGTGGTCGTCGGGACCTCCTCGGTGTGCCCCGCCTTCTCCTCCTCCGCGTCGATGTCCACCGCGGCGCCCTCGAACTGCGAGCGGTACAGCCGCGCGTAGGCGCCGCCGACCGCGAGCAGCTGGTCGTGATCGCCCTGCTCGACGATGTCCCCGCTCTCCATGACGAGGATGAGGTCCGCGTCGCGGATCGTCGAGAGACGGTGGGCGATGACGAAGGAGGTGCGGCCCTCGCGCAGGCGGTTCATCGCGTTCTGCACCAGCACCTCGGTGCGGGTGTCCACGCTCGAGGTCGCCTCGTCGAGGATCAGCAGGCTGGGCCGGGCGAGGAAGGCGCGCGCGATGGTGACCAGCTGCTTCTCGCCGGCGCTGAGGGAGGTCTCGTCATCGTCCACGACGGTGTCGTAGCCGTCCGGCAGCTGGCGAGCGAAGTCGTCGACATGGGTGGCACGGGCGGCCTCGATCACCTCCTCGTCGCTCGCGTCCAGGCGGCCGTAGCGGATGTTCTCCATCAGGCTGCCCTTGAACAGCCAGGTGTCCTGGAGGACCATCCCGGTGCGCTCGCGCAGCTGGGCGCGGGTGAGGTCGCGGATGTCGATCCCGTCGATGGTGATCCGGCCGCCGTCCACCTCGTAGAAGCGCATCACGAGGTTCACCAGCGTGGTCTTGCCGGCGCCGGTGGGGCCCACGATCGCGACCGTGTGCCCGGGATCGGCGACCAGCGAGAGGTCCCGGATCAGCTCGCGGTCGGCCTTGTAGGAGAAGCGCACGTGCTCGAACTCGACCCGGCCCTCGCGGATGCCCGCGGCGGCCGAGTGGTCGACGGTCTCGAGCTCCTGCTCCTCGGCGTCCAGCAGCTCGAAGACCCGTTCCGCGCTCGCCACCCCGGACTGCAGCATGGTGGCCATCGAGGCGATCTGGGAGAGCGGCTGGGTGAACTGGCGCGAGTACTGGATGAACGCCTGCACGTCGCCCAGGGTGAGCTGACCGGAGACGATCCGCAGCCCGCCCACGATCGCGACCACCACGTAGGACAGGTTCCCCACGAACATCATCAGCGGCATGATCAGGGAGGACACGAACTGCGCGCCGAAGGACGCCCGGAACAGCTCCTGGTTGCGCCGCTCGTAGCGGGCGGCGACCTCGTCGCGGCGGCCGAAGACGGTGACCAGGCTGTGGCCGGTGTACGCCTCCTCCACCTCGGAGTTCACCACGCCGGTCGCGTCCCACTGCTGGGCGAAGAGCTTCTGGGAGCGGGAGCCGACGATGCCGGTGAGCACGAGCGCCACCGGGATCACGGCGAGCGCGATGAGCGACAGCTGCCAGGAGATCAGCACCATCATCACCAGCACGCCGATCACCGTGAGGATCGAGTTGACCAGGCCCGTGATCGTGTTCATCAGGGTGTTCTGGATGTTGTCGATGTCGTTGGTGACGCGGGAGAGGATCTCGCCGCGCTTCATGCGGTCGAAGTAGCTCAGCGGCAGGCGGTGCAGCTTCTCCTCCACGTCGCGGCGCAGCCGGTACACCATCCGCACCAGGATGCGGTTCAGGGCCACCCCCTGCAGCCACATGAGCAGGGCGGAGATCGCGAAGAGGCCGACGGCCAGGGCGAGCGTCTGGTACAGCGCGGTGAAGTCGATGCCCTGGCCGGGGGTGAGGGTCATGCCCGAGAGCATGTCCGCGAACTGCTCCTCGCCCTCCGCGCGCAGCTGTGCGATGACCTCCTCCGGCTCCGCCCCGGCGGGCAGCTCCTTCGAGATCAGGCCGGTGAAGATGAGGTCGGTGGCGCGGCCCAGGATGCGCGGGCCCACCACGCCGAGCGCCACCGAGACCGCCCCGATGAGGATCGCGGCCAGCAGGTACCGGCGCTCCGGACCGATCTCCCGGACCAGACGCTTGGTCGAGGGCCAGAAGTTCTTCGCGCTCTGCCCGGGGCGCAGCCCGCGCTCGGCGGCCTTCTCGCTCGCGATCTCCTCGGCCGCGGCCGCCTCGTCGCCGGCACGCTGTGCGGACTTCTTCTGCTCGGACATCAGGCCACCTCCTCCTCGACGCCCTGCGAGCGGACGATCTCCTGATAGGTCTCCGAGCGTTCCAGCAGCTCGGCATGGGTGCCCTGGTCGACGATCCGGCCGTTGTCCATCACCAGGATCAGGTCCGCGGAGGTGATGGTCGAGACGCGCTGGGCGACGATGAGCACCAGGGCGTCACGCGTCTCCGGCGCCAGGGCGCTGCGCAGCCGCGCATCGGTGGTGAGGTCGAGCGCGCTGAAGGAGTCGTCGAAGAGGAACAGCGAGGGCTCGGCGACCAGGGCGCGGGCGATGCACAGGCGCTGGCGCTGTCCGCCCGAGACGTTGGTGCCGCCCTGCGCGATCGGCGAGTCGAGCTGCTCCGGCATCGAGGCGACGAAGTCACGGCCCTGGGCGACGGTCAGGGCGTGCCACAGCTGCTGCTCGTCGGCCTCGGGGTTGCCGAAGCGCAGGTTCGAGGCGATGTCCCCGGAGAACAGGAAGGGGCGCTGCGGGACCAGGCCCACCCGGTCCCAGAGCACCCGGGCATCGAGGTCGCGGACGTCGTGCCCGTTCAGCAGCACGCGGCCCTCGCTCGCGTCCATCAGGCGCGGGACCAGGTTCACCAGGGTGGTCTTGCCGGCACCGGTGCCGCCGATGATCGCGACCGTCTCCCCGGCGCGGGCGGAGAAGGAGATGCCCTCGAGCACCGGGCGCTCGGCGCCCGGGTAGGTGAAGGAGACGTCCTCGAAGGTCAGCTCGATCGGCCCCTCGAGCGCGCGGACGCCGTCGGTGCGCTGGACCACGCTGGTCTCGGTCTCGAGCACCTCGGTGATGCGATCGGCGGAGACCATCGCGCGCGGGATCATCATGGTCATGAAGGTCGCCATCATCACGGCGATGAGGATCTGCATGAGGTAGGCGATGAAGGCGGTGATCGAGCCGATCTCCATCTGCCCGTCATCGATGCGCGGCGCGGCCACCGCGAGCACCGCGACGCTGGAGATGTTCAGGATGAACATGATGATCGGGTTGATGAGGATCATCAGCAGGCCGATGCGGCGGTTGAGCTCGGTCAGCTCGTGGTTGACCGTCTCGTAGCGCTCGCGCTCGCGGTCCTCGCGCACGAAGGCGCGCAGCACGCGGATGCCCGTGATCTGCTCGCGCAGCACCCCGTTGATGTCGTCGATCTTTCCCTGCATCTGCTTGAACAGCGGAGCCGCCCGCACGATGAGCATGCCCACCGCGATCAGCATGACCGGGACCATCACCGCGATCAGCCAGGCCATCCCCGGCTCCACCCGCAGCGCCAGCACCACCCCGCCGATCCCGGTCACCGGCGCCTGGACCAGCATGTTCAGGGAGAAGAAGACCAGCATCTGCACCTGCTGGACGTCATTGGTGGAGCGGGTGATCAGGGAGGGCGTGCCGAAGCGCCCCAGCTCGCGCGGGGAGAAGGAGTTCACCCGGGCGAAGACCTTCGAGCGCAGGTCCTGGCCCACCCGCATCGCGGACCGCGCCGCGAAGAAGTTCGCGCCGATCAGCGCGAGGATGTTCACCAGCGAGATCACGAGCATGATCCGGCCCAGCCGCCAGATGACGGGGACGTCCGCCTTCGCGACGCCGTCGTCGATGATGTCGGCGTTGAGCGTGGGCAGGTAGAGGGCGGCGAGCACCCCGGCGATCTGCAGGACCACCACCAGGAGCACCCAGATCCAGTACGGCCTGAGGTTCCCCAGCACCAGTCGCAGCAGCGTCACATCGTTCCTTCCGAAGGGGTCGCTGTGAGAGGCAGCGCACAGGCGACCGTCACATCATAGGGTTGCTGGCACGCTGTCAGCATCCGACCTCCGGAGGGGATCCCGGGTCCGATCGGGGCTCTGTCAGCCCTCGCCCGCGTCGCTCGCCCCCGCCCCCTCGGCGGCACCGAGGGACATGTCGGTCACCCGCCAGCGCTGGCCGTCCCAGGCGATCTGGGCGACGATCTGCCCGGAGACCGCGTCGACCGGGGTGGGCGCCCGGGTCGGGTCGTCGACGATGGTGCTCTCCTGCTGCGCGAAGTCCGCGGTGACCTCGCCGGTCGCCGGCGGTTCGCCGGTGCCGGTGAAGGAGGTGCCCTGGACCTCGAAGGCACCGCCCACCATGTAGCCGTCCTGCTCGGCCAGGAGCGCGGCGTTGTCCAGGAAGGTCACGCAGACCTGGCAGTTCGGATCCACGGAGTTCGCCCACACCGAGACGTCGCCGCTGCTCATCATGTACGCGTAGGACTCGAGCAGGTAGGTGAGGGTCGCCTCCGCCCCCTCGGCGGTCTGCTCCGTCAGGCCGGCCGGCTCCTCGGGGCGGGGCAGCTCGGGTCGAGGCGGCTGATCGGCCGGGTCGACCTCCGGGCGCTGGTCGACGGGCGCCGAGCTCTCGGCCGCCGGGTCCTCCTGGTCCGGGCCGAGGAGCTGGCTGAGGCCGACGGCGCCGATCGGCACCACGAGCAGGAGGGCGAGCGCGATCACCACGAGGCGCTGGGCGGGACGTTTCACGCCCACCACGGTAGACGACGCGGCTCCACGGGCCCGGGGAGGCTCAGGGGCTCGAGGGGGCAGCGCGGTAGAGGAACCAGTCGGTGCGGTACGGGAGGCCGATCACGGCGCCGCGCTCGTGGCCCAGGTGGTCGTGCAGGTACCAGTCGAGGTTGGCCAGCACCCGCTCGCGGCGCTCCTCGGTGGCGGTGAGGACGTAGCTGCGGGTCCGGGCGAGGTCGATGACGTCCTGGGTGGGCATCGGGTCCTCCCAGTCGTGCACCCCGCGCCGGAGCGGCGCGAGCTCGGGGCCGACGGTGGGGCGGAAGTCCTCGCGGTGGATGTCGCCGGCGTGCATGATCCGCGAGAGGCGGTGCACCCAGGGGATCGTCACGTCCAGCATGTTCCACACCAGCGCCAGCACCCCGCCCGGGGCCAGCAGGCGCGCGACCTCCGCGGAGGCGGCCGCGGCGTCGAACCAGTGCCAGGCCTGGGCGACGGTGACCAGCTGGGCCGAGGCGCCCTCCAGGCCGGTCGCCTCCGCCGGGGCGAGGTGGGTGGCCAGCGCGGGACCGCCCCGGCGCGCCGCGGCGAGCATCTCCGCGCTGGTGTCCACCGCGGTGACCTCGAGCCCTCGCTCACTCAGCGCCCAGGAGAGCTTCCCGGTGCCGGCGCCGAGGTCGATCGCGCGCGCCGCGCGCCCGTCGGCCCCCTCCGGGACGGAGTCGAGCAGCGCGTCGAGCACCGCCTCCGGATAGCCGGGGCGGAGCCGGTCGTAGTCCTCGCCCTGGTCCTGGAAGGCGGCGGCGAGGGCGCTCTTGCGCTCCGCGCTGCCGAAACGGGGCTCGTCGCGGCCGGAGATCGGCGGGACGGGCGGGTGCAGGGCATCGGACACGAGCGGTCTCAGTGGGTGATGGTGGTCTGCTGGTACAGCGCGAGGCGGAGACGACCGTCGATCTCGCGGTAGGCGCTGGTCATGAGGGCGGTGAAGAGCTCCTCGCCGCGACGGGCCTCGGCCGTGTAGACGAGCGCCGCGGCGCCGGGGCCGAGGTCGATCCGGCGCGGGTCCTGGAGCGTGAAGGCGTCCCACGCCGGGGCGCCGTCGAGGGAGGCGACGACCGCGTCCCGGTCCAGCACCATGCCGTTGACCAGGACCATCACCGCGTCCTCGGTCATCAGCTCGCCGTAGAAGGTGCCGCCCTCGCCGCGGCAGAGAGCCTCCCAGCCCTCGTGCTCCCGACGTACGAGGTTCTCCCGACTGGTGAGCGCTGCGGTGTCCATGCGGACATCCTGGCAGAGGGGATCGGATCCTGTCTGCGCCCTGTCTCAGCGGGACTGGCGGTGGGCGACCCAGGAGCGGTGGAGGCCGGCGTAGATGCCGTCCTCGAGGTCCACCAGCTCAGCGTGCGTGCCGTGCTCGACCAGGGATCCGTCGTCCAGCACCATGATCGCGTCCGCCCGCTCCGCGGTGGAGAGGCGGTGGGCGATGGTGATCGTGGTGCGGCCGCGGGCGAGGCCGTCGATGGCCTGCTGGAGGCGGACGTCCGCCGCGGGGTCGACGGCGCTGGTGGCCTCGTCGAGCACGATGATGTCCGGATCCGCGAGATAGGCGCGGGCCAGGGCCACCAGCTGCCGCTCCCCCGCGCTGAAGGACTCGCCGCGCTGGCCGACGGGGGTGGACAGGCCCTCGGGCAGCTCGTCCGCCCAGGTGCCCAGGCCCAGCTCGTCCAGGGCGCGGCGCATCTCCTCCTCGGTCGCCTCCGGCCGCCCGTACAGCAGGTTGCCGGCCACGGAGGTGTCGAAGAGGAAGCCCTCCTGCGGCACCATGATCACGCGCGAGCGCAGCGAGGCGTAGGGCACCAGGTGCAGCGGCACGGAGCCGATGCGGATCTCCCCGCCGGCGGGGTCCATGACGCGGGTCAGCAGCTTGGCGAAGGTGGTCTTCCCGCTGCCCGTCTCCCCCACGATCGCGATGCGGGAGCGGGCGGGGATGTCCACGTCGATGCCGTGCAGCACCTCGGGGCCGGTCGGATAGGAGAAGCGCAGGCCGCGCACCTCGATGTCGAGCAGCCCGTCCGGCAGCGGCGTCGCCCCGGGCACGGGCTCGCGCCGGGTGCCGGTGTGGGGGTCCATGCCGCCGGCGGGGTCGGCGACGTCGGCCGGGGTGTCGAGCACGCCCAGCACGCGCCGCCAGCCGGCCACCGCGTTCTGCGCCTCGGAGAGCATCTCGATGCCCATCCGGACCGGCTGGCTGAACAGCGAGACGAGGAAGATGAAGGCGACCACGGCGCCGGCGGTGAGGTCGCCGCCGGGCAGGTCCAGACCCAGGGCCTGCGTGCCCAGCAGCACGCCGACCACGACCACCACGGCGGTGGCCAGGCCGTCGGCCGTCTCCGAGAGCAGGAAGGACAGCGACTGCGGCTTCAGCACCGAGAACTGGGCGGAGCGGACCTCCCGGACCCGGTCCACCTGCCCGCGGCGGCTGCGGTCCTCGATGTCGTAGGCGCGCACGGTCGCGGCGCCGACGAGGGACTCGGAGACGGTGCCCAGCATCCGGCCGACGTTGGTGCGCACCACCTGGTAGCGGGCGCGGATGCGCTTCTGCAGGAAGCCCATGATGATGAGGATCGGGAGGTAGCAGATCCAGACCACCAGCGCGAGCGGCCAGGAGTAGGCCACCATCACCCCGGTGGCGAGCACCACCTGCAGGCTCATCACCACCAGCATGATGCCGCCGAAGCTCATGAACTGGCTGACGGTGTCGACGTCGCTGGTCACGCGGGAGACCAGCGCGCCGCGCTGCTCGGTGCCCTGGGTGAGCAGGGAGAGGTCGTGGATGTGGCGGAAGGCGCGGGTGCGCAGGGTCGCCAGCGAGGTTTCCGCGAGGCGGAACAGCCGACGGTTCATGAGCACGTTGCATCCCGCGGTGACCAGCAGCACCAGCGCGGCCAGCCCGGCGGCCCCGGCGACGAAGGCGACGTCCGGGGACTCGGGGGCGATGATGCCACGGTCCAGGATCGACTGCACGGCAATCGGCACCACCACCTTGCCGGCGGTCGCGACGACGGCCAGCAGCAGGGTGATCCACAGCCCGCGCAGCAGCTCGGGGGTGAGCGCGAGGCCGCGGCGGATGGTCCCGAGGGCGCCCTCGTCGGTGGTGGTCTCCGTGCCGAGAGACGAAGAGGTGGCGGGGGCGGCGGTCATCGTCGGTCCTCCTCGTCGTCCTGGCCGACGGCCGGGGTGGCACCCGTGATCGCGGGCACCTCCTGCTCGCAATCCTCGTCGGCCCATTCCTCCTCGTGGCGCAGGCGGCCGGCGCCGTGGCGCTCCACCGCCGCCTCGACGGCGCGGGCGCGCTGGGCGGGCACCGCCACGGCCGGGTCGGGGCCGTCGCTGGGCTGGGGGCCGGAGGCCTCCAGCAGGCTGTGGGAGATCGCGGCCTCGTCGTAGGCGTCCACCAGGGCGCGGTAGCCCGCGGCGGTGCTGCGCAGCTCCTCGTGGGTGCCGGTGGCGGCGACCTTCCCGTGATCGAGGAAGACCACCTGGTCCGCGAGGGAGATGGTGGACTTGCGGTAGGCGATCAGCAGCAGGGTCGAGCGGGTCATCTCGGTGCGGATGCCGTCGAGGATCGCGAGCTCGACGCTGGGATCGCAGGCGCTGGTGGCGTCGTCCAGGATGAGCAGCCGGGGCCGGCGTGCGAGCGCGCGGGCCAGGGCGATGCGCTGGCGCTGCCCGCCGGAGAGCGAGCCGCCCCGCTCCCCCAGCTCGGTGTCCAGGCCGTCGGGCAGGGCGTCGACGAAGGCCTCCGCCTGCGCGACGCGCAGCGCCCAGCGCACGGTCTCCTCGTCGATGTCCTCCCCGAGGGTGACGTTCTCCCGCACGCTGGCGTCGAAGACGAAGGCCTGCTGGAGCACGAGCGCCACGTCCGCGGTGAGCGCCTCGGCGGTCAGGGTGCGCAGGTCCGCGCCGTCCAGGCTGATGCTGCCGGCGCTGGGGTGGATCAGGCCCGCGGCGAGCAGGGCGAGGGTGGACTTGCCGGAGCCGGTGGCGCCGACGACGGCCAGCACGCGGGTGCCGGCCCCGGGGTCCGCGCGCAGCGAGACGTCGGTCAGCGACCGGCTGGTGCGCACGTGGAGGTCCTCGGCGCGGGTGCCGCGGCCCAGGATGACCTGGGAGGGGTCGTCGCGGTAGACGAAGGTGACGTCCTCGAGGGCCAGCACGCCGGGGCCGTCCGGGAGGGGGTCCGGTCCATAGGTGCGCTCCTCGGTGACCTCGAGGATCTGCTGGACGCGGCCGCCGCCGACGACGGTGCGGGACAGGTCGCCCAGCACCCAGCCGAAGGAGCGGATGGGCAGGGCCATCAGCGTGAACAGGTAGGAGACCTCGACCAGTTGGCCGGTGGTGAGGTGGCCCTCACCGATCCTCCAGGCGCCGAGCACCGCGACGGCGAGGATGCCGAGGTTGGGCAGGGCGTCGATCGCGGGGTCGAACCAGCCCCGCACGTAGCCGAAGCGGATGCCGGTGCGGCGCAGGTCCTCGGCGGCGCGGGTGAAGCGGCGCTCCTCGATGTCCTCGCGGCCCAGGGACTTCACGACGTTGGCGCCGTCGAAGGACTCGTGGGCGATCTCGGCGACCTCGGCGCGCAGCTGCTGGGAGCGCATCGCGATCGGCGTCGCGTAGTGCTGCAGCAGCACGTTCAGCGCGATGAGCAGGAGGATCAGCGCGAGCATGACCAGCAGGATCACGGGGTCGATGCGGGCCACCACGATCGTCGCGTAGACCAGCATGACGATGGTGGCCAGCGCGAAGGGGAAGGGCGCCATCGCGAAGAAGGCGGCCTCGACGTCGGAGTACATCGCCGACAGCAGGGTGCCGGTGGCCTGGCGGCGGTGCCACAGCAGCGGCACCTTCGCGTAGACCGCGGAGAGGCGCTCGCGGTAGAGCCGGAACAGGTCGTACTGGGCGCCGGCGGCGAAGATGCGGCGGGCCATCACGGAGACGGCGCGGGCCACCGCGATGCCGAGGATCGCGGCACCGCCGCCCAGCAGCAGCGCGGGGCTGATCTCCCCGCTCGCGAAGGAGGGCACGACGACGTCCTCGGTGACGCGGCCGACGATCGAGGAGGTCGCGATCTGCAGCAGGGCGAAGGCGATCGCGCCGAGGATCGCGAGGGCGAACCAGGGACGGACCTCCCAGGCGCCCGTGAACAGGCGCTTGAGGCCCGGGACGAGGACGGCGGGGGTGCGGCGGGTGGGGTCGGCGGGGCGCGTGGGGTCGGGGTGGGCGCTCATACGGAGACGAAGTGGACGACGACGGCGACGGCGAAGGTGATGGTCGAGAGCATCGCCAGGGAGAACTCGATGAGGATGCCGATGCCGAGGGCCTTGAGGGCCACGCTCATGGAGGTCAGGCCCTGGCGCAGGTCCTTCGTGCGCGCCGCCTCGGCGATGTACAGGCCCAGCAGGAAGCCGATCGGCAGGCCCAGCAGCGGGATGACGAAGAAGCCGACGATGCCCGCGGCGATGCCGACGTAGATCGGCCACATGGGGACCTCGGCCTGCTGGAGGCGGCGGCCGGTGAGCACGTAGCTGGTGCCCATGCCGATCACCCCGAACACGAGGACCAGGCCGAAGGCGACCCAGGCGGGCCAGCCGCCCACCACGATCGCCCAGACGAGGGTGGCCGCGACGATGGTGATGGTGCCGGGGAGCACGGGCACGATGATGCCCGTGAGGCCCACGATGTAGGCCAGGCCGGCGAGGACCGTCACCACGATCTGGACGGTCAGGGAGTCCACCACGGTCGTCCTCCACGGGGGTGAGATGGGTCGGTGCGGCCGGGGAGCGGGCGGGGAAAACGCCTGCCGGGCCGTGTCCATCCTAGCCGGGATGCCACGTGGGAACGTTCACGTCCCCGGATGGATCCCGGCGACGGCTCGCCGTCCAGCCGCGGATCGTACGGTGCCCGGGTGAGCGAGTTGATGCGACTGGCGGTGGTGGGGGTCGCGGGCGGCCTCGGGGTGTTCGCGGTGATCCTGCTGCCCGCCGCGGCCCTGCAGCGCCGACGCTTCGGGCGGGTGCGTCCGCTGCGCCTGCTCGCCGTCGCCGCGATCTGCGTGTACACGATGACGCTCGCGGGCCTGACCATCGCCCCCGCGTACGACGTGGAGAGCACCTGCCGGGACCGGGCGGGCGGCGCGGCCCGCTGGGACCCCTTCCGCACGGCCCGGGAGGTGCTGGGACTGCACCGGGAGGGAGCCGCCTGGTGGGAGGTGGCCGGGAGCTTCCCGGTACTGCAGCTCGCGATGAACATGGCGCTGTTCGTGCCGCTGGGGCTGATCCTGCGCGGGGTGTTCCGCCGTGACGCCACCACCTCGGTGGCCATGGCGATGCTGCTCTCCGCGCTGATCGAGGTCACCCAGTTCACGGGGGCGTTCGGGCTGTATCCGTGCGGGGTGCGGATCGCGGACATCGAGGATCTGCTCGCCAACACCGCCGGCGCGCTGCTCGGGGCGCTGTGCGCTCCGCTGCTGAGGCGGCTGGGCGTGCCGCTGTTCGTGCGGGAGGAGCGGGCGGATGCTCGCCGCTGAGCCGTGCCGGCCTCAGGGCAGGTGCACGACCTGCCCGGCGTAGGAGAAGCCGCCGCCGAAGCCGAGCAGCAGGGCCGTCGCGCCGTCGGGGATCCGGCCGGCCTCGCGCAGCCGCGAGATCGCCAGCGGGATGGTCGCGGCGGAGGTGTTGCCGGAGGTGGTGACGTCGTCGGCGACGATCGCATCGGACCGGAGACCCAGGGACTCGGCGAGCGGCTCGATCATCCGCAGGTTCGCCTGGTGCGGGACGAACACGTCGATGTCCGTCATCTGCACCCCGGCGGCCTCGATCACCCGCTGGGCGATGACGGGCGCCTCCCGCAGCGCCCAGCCCAGCACCTGGCGGCCGTTCTGCGCGAAGGTCCCCGCGGGCGGGGAGATGGTCACGGCGTCGACGAGCTCGGGGACGGTGCCCCAGACGACGGGGTGGACACCGGCCTGCTCGCTCGCGCGCAGCACCACGGCGCCGGCACCGTCCGCGGTGAGGACGCAGGTGGTGCGGTCGGTGTAGTCGGTGACGGCGGAGAGCTTCTCCGAACCGATGACCAGGGTGGTGCCGGAGGCGCCGGCGCGGATGCCCTGGTCGGCGACGGCGAGGGCGTGGCTGAAGCCGGAGCAGGCGGCGCCCAGGTCGAAGGCGGCGGGGGCGTCGAGGCCCAGCTCGCGCACGACGCGGCCGGCGGCGCTCGGGGAGCCCTCGTCGTTCGAGCAGGTCGCGACGATGACCTGGGTGACCTCGGCGGGGTCGATGGCGGCGTCGGCGAGGGCCGCGCGCGCGGCCTGGGACGCCATCTGCGCGACGGTCTCGGACTCGCCGGCGATGCGGCGCTGCTCGATGCCGGTGCGGCGGCGGATCCAGTCGTCGCTGGTCTCGACCATCTGCTCGAGGTCATGGTTGGTGAGGATGCGCTCGGGCCGGTGGTGGCCGATGCCGATGATCGAGGACCCGGCGGCGGTGGATGTCATGGAGGTCCTCCCTGCAGACCGACTGGGGGCGGCCCGGCTGCTCGCGGGCCCGTCCCATCATGGCGCATCCGCGCTCAGGCCGTGATGGTCAGCGTGGAGCGTTCATCGGCCCCGCGGCGCACGTGGATCTGCTCTGCGATCTGCGCTTTCATGTCCCCGACGTGGCTGACGATGCCGATCGCGCGCCCGTTCTGGGCGAGGTGACCGATCTCGCGCACCACGGTCTCGAGGGTCTCGGGGTCCAGGGAGCCGAAGCCCTCGTCGATGAAGAGGGTCTCCATCGCCACGCCCCCGGCCTCGCCGGCGACGATGTCCGCCAGGCCCAGCGCGAGGGCGAGGGAGACGAAGAAGGTCTCGCCGCCGGAGAGCGTCTCGGGCACGCGCACCTGGTCGGTGCGGCGGTCCAGGATCAGCAGGTCCAGGCCGGTCTTCTTCGCGCCGCGGGCGCCGGGGTCGCGCTGCAGCTCGAGATCGGAGCCGGAGAACAGCGCCAGGCGCGCGTTCGCGGCGGTGATGACGGCGTCCAGGCGCCACATGAGCACGAAGGTGGACAGCTGGATCCGCTGGCCATCGGCCGAGCGGCCGGTGGCGAGGTCCGCCACGCGCACCACCACCCCGGCCCGCTCGCCGACGTCCCGGACCTGGTCCGCGGCGGCGGCCAGGGCGGTGCGGGCGGCGGTGCCGCGCTCGGCGATCGCGCCCTGGCGGGCTGCGATGCCGTCGGCCTCGCGGGCCGCGGCCCGGGCGGCGGCGAGGGTCTCCTCGGCGGTCTCGCGCCGGGCTGCGGCCTCGGTGCGGGCCTCCTCGGTGGCGGGGGCCTCGGCGATCCCCTCCTCGGCGAGGCCGTCGCCGAGCCGGGACTCCTCGACCGCGCGGGTCCGGACCAGCTGCTCGAGACGGCGATGCTCCGCGTCCTCGAGCACCGCGGCGCGGGCTTCCTCGGCGGTGGCGAGCTCGGCGGCGGCGAGCGCGTCGGCGGCCTCCTGGGTGAGCTCGGCGGCGCGGGCCTCGTCCTGGTCCCGGGTGCGCAGGGCCTCGCGGAGGGCGGTCGCGGCACGGGCGCGGGCGGTGTGGCCGCGGCGCCGCTCCTGGATCGAGCTGTCCTCGCCGCGGGCGGCGGTGAGGCGGTCGCGGTCCGCCTCGAGGGTGCGGGCCGCCTCCTCGATCGCGGTGCGCTCGCGCTCGACGGCGAGGGCCTCGGCCTCCCGGCGCCGGGTGAGCTGCTCCGTCTCCGCGTCGTGCGCGACGATCTTCGCCTCGAGCGCGGTGGCGGTGTCCTCGGCCGCGCGCGCGGCGGCGACGGCGGCTCGCGCCGTCTCGAGGGCGGCGGCGGCCTGCTCGGCGGTGAGCTCCCCGGCGGTCTCGCGGAGCCGCTCGAGCTCCTGGAGCGCGAGGGCATGGGCCTGTTCGGCGCGGGAGTGGGCGGACTCGGCGTCGCGGCGGGCGGCCTCGGCCGCCTCGACCTGCTCGGGGGTGACGGCGTCCTCGGCGGGATCGGCCGGGTGGGGGTGGTCGAGTGCGCCGCAGACGGCGCAGGCCTCGCCCGGGGCGAGGTCCGCGGCGAGCTCGGCGGCGATCCCGGCGAAGCGGCGCCGGCGCAGGGAGATCTCCTGCTCGCTGCGCTGCCGGGCGGTGGCCAGGGCGTCGGCCGTCGCGGTGCGGGCCGTCTCCACCGTGGCCTGCTGGGCGGTTGCGGCGGTGACGGCGCGGTGCTTCTCCTCGGCGGCCTGCTGGGCGAGCCGGGCGTCGGCGACGGTGGCGGCGGTGGTGCGCGCCGCGTCGCGGGCGGCGACGAGCTCCTCGCGCTGGGAGGGCCGCTGCTCGAGCTGCTCGGCGAGGGTGCGCTGGGCAGTCCGGGACTCCTCGAGCGCCTCGCGCCGCGCGGCGAGGGCTCGCTCGCGCTCCGGGAGGGCGGCCTCGAGGGCGACGAGATCGGCGAGGGCGCCGGCGGCGGTGGTCGCCTCCTCGGCGGCCTCGGCGAGCGCCTCGGCGGCGGTGTCGTCGCCCTCGCGGTGCTCGAGGAGGTCCACGAGGTCCGGATGGGCGGGCCGGGTGCTCGCGGCGCGCTCGGCGAGGGCCTCGATGGCAGTGGTGGCCTGGGCGGAGGCCGTATCGCGGCGGCGCAGCAGCTCGACGACGGGGCGCGCGGTGCGGTCCCGCTGCAGGGACTGCCGGGCGGCGCGGACGGTCGACTCGCTCTCGCGCAGCCGGGCGGCCAGGGCGTTCAGCTCGCGCCGACGGTCGATGCGGGCCACGGCGGTGCGCGCCGCCTCGGCCGCGGCGGCGGTCTGCTGCTCGCGGGCCTGGGCGTCCTGCTGGGCCTGGGCGGCGGCCCCGGCCTGGGCGGTGACGGCGGCGAGCTGGTGATCGGCCCGCTGCGCGAGCGGCTCGAGGCGGAGGGCGCTCGCATGCTTCTGCAGCGTGGCGGTCTCCTCGTCCTCGACCGCGGTGGCCTCGGTGAAGCGGGCCAGCGCGGTCAGGAGCGTCTGCGTGGCGGCGTCGACCTCCCGCTTGGCGCTCTTGCGCATCTCCTCGAGCTGCTTCTCGACGCCGGCGTAGATCTCGGTGCCGAAGACGCGCTGCAGCACCTGCTGGCGCTCCTTGGTGTCCGCGCGCAGGAAGCGGGAGAACTCGTTCTGCGGCAGCAGGACGGTCTGGGTGAACTGGTCGCGGGTCAGCCCCACGGCGCGCTGGATCTCCCGGCCCACCTCGTCGATGCGGCTGGCGACCACCTCGACCCCGGCGCCGCCGCCGGCATCGTCGGCGATCACGGCGGGCAGGGCCTGCGGGGAGCCGATCCGCCACAGCACGGCCCGGGCCTGCTCCTTCGTGGTGCCGGAGCCGCGCAGCTTGGGACGCTGGAACTCGGGCTGGCGGCGCACGCGGAAGATGCCGCTCGCGGTCTCGACGATCAGGTCCACGACGCTCGCCTCGGTGGGCGCGGCGAACTGGGAGCGGATGCGATCCGCGCTCGTGGCCTGCCCGGCCACCTGGCCGTAGAGGCCGTAGACGATGGCGTCCAGGATCGTGGACTTGCCGGAGCCGGTGGGGCCCTCGAGCAGGAACATGCCGCTCGCCGAGAGAGCGGCGAAGTCGATGTCGACGGTGCCGGCGAAGGGGCCGATGCCCCTCAGGCGCAGGTGGTGGAGCTTCACGAGGCCTCCTTCAGGTCCCGCGCCCGGGTGTAGGCGCGCTCGAGCACCGCGTGCTCCGCGGTGGTGGGGGCGGCGTGGGTGACGGCGGTGAGGAACTCGTCCATCACCTCCAGCGGGTTCGCCTCGCGACGCACCACCGGGGTGCTCTCGTGGGCGCTGCGGCCCTCGGGGGCGTACTCCGTCAGCAGCAGGTGGGGGTAGGCGTCCCGGAGCTGCTCCTGCAGGTGGGGCGCGCGGGAGGTGTCGGTGACGACGGCCTTCAGCCAGTCGCCGGCGTGCTCATCGCGGCGGGCGAGGATCTCCTCGAGGGTGCCGCGGAGCTCGGTGAGGGGCCGCGGGATCGGGGTGGGGACCCGCTCCACGCTCACCGCGGCGCCGGGGGCGCCGAGATCCACCAGCAGCACCGCCTTGCGCTGGGTCCGCTCGGAGAAGGAGAAGGCCAGCGGAGAGCCGGAGTACCAGGCGGGGGCGCCGACGGTGCGGGTGAGGTCCTGGCAGCCGTGCAGGTGGCCGAGCGCGAGATAGTCGATGCCGCCCAGCACGCCGGCGGGGACCGAGTCGACGCCGCCGACGGTCAGGTCGCGCTCGGAGTCGCTGCCCTGGCCCCCGGTGACGAAGGTGTGGGCGAGGACGACCGTGCGGGCGCCGGGATGCGCGGCGGCCCGCTCGCGCACCCGCTCGAGGGCGGCGCGGGTGACCGCCTCATGGCTGCGGGCCAGCGGCGGCTCCCCCGCGTCCACCAGCTCGATCCGTGCCCGGTCCGGCTCCAGGTAGGGCAGGCCGAAGAACAGCACCTCGCCGTGCTCGTCCTCGACGGCGACCGGGTGCTCGATGCCGGCGACGTCGGTGAGCAGATGGATGCCGGGCCGCATGAGGTCGCGCCCGAAGCCGAGCCGCTCGGGAGAGTCGTGGTTGCCGGAGGTGACCACCACGGTGGCGTGCTCGGCGAGGCGTCCGAGCGCCCCGTCCAGCAGGGTCACGCTCGAGACGGCGGGGACGGCGCGGTCGTACACGTCGCCGGGGATGACGACCACGTCGACCTCGCGCTCGATCACCAGGTCCACCAGCCAGTCGAGGAAGGCAGCCTGGTGCTCGTGGAGGTCGACCTTGTGCAGCGTGCGCCCCAGGTGCCAGTCCGAGGTGTGCAGGATTCTCATGGGCTCGACTCTACGAGCGGGTTCCGACGGACGAGGCGCGGGAGCCCTCGTCTCAGCCCAGCTCCCCCTGCTCCAGCATCCGCTCGAGCACCTGGGCGACACCGTCGGCGTTGTTGGAGCCCGTGACCTCCGCGGCGGCGCGGGCCACCGCCGCGTCGGCTCCCGCGACCGCGACGCCGTGCCCTGCCCAGCCGACCATCTCGAGGTCGTTGGGGGCGTCACCGAAGGCGACGACCTCGCTGCGGTCCACGCCCAGCTCCTCACAGAGGCGGGCCAGGGAGCTCGCCTTGGTGACCCCGGCGGGCTGCACCTCGAGGAAAGGGGCGTCGGAGTGGGTGAGCTCGACACCGTCGACCCCCAGCTCCCGGGCGGCCTCGAGCAGCTCGGCGGGCGTGCGCGAGAGGTGACGGACCACCAGCTTGAGGCTGGGCTCGGCCAGGACGTCCTCGAGCACGGCGACCGCCATGGACTCCGGGTCGCGCTTGTGGTCGGCGTAGGTGGCCGAGCGCGCGTAGTCGTGCTCGGCGAGGAAGACCTCCCCACCCTGGCGGACGCTCGCGTAGAGCAGGCCGGGGATGCGCTCGTTCAGCGCCGCGGCCAGCTCCTGCTGGGCCTCGACGGCGATCGCCTGCTCGAACAGCCGCTCGCCGGTGCGCCAGTGGAGGGCGAGGGAGCCGTTGCTGCACAGCACCCAGCCGTCGATCCCGGCCTGCTCGGCGATGTCCCGGACGCCCTCGGGCTGGCGGGCGGTGACGGGGACGACGGGTACGCCCGCGGCACGCACGGCGTCGAGTGCGGCGCGGGTGCGCGGGCTGACGCTGAGGTCGTCGTGCAGGAGGGTGCCGTCGAGGTCGGTGGCGACGAGTCGGTAGGTCACCTCGGGACAGTACCAGCGCTCGTGTCCTGGTCAGGGAGGGGCACGTCCAGCAGAGGACGGATCGCCGCCGGCGGGAAGTCCGGCCATGCGTCCTCCGGTCCGGCGCCGCGCTCCAGCAGGTGGCGATCGATGAAGCGCTGGGTCTGCCGGAGCACGCGCAGCCCGGTGTCCTGGCTGATCGTCCCGGACTCCATCGCGTCGGCGAACTCGTCGAGGTCGAGGATCTCGTAGCGCCGCCCGACGGGATGCACCACGAGATCGACGTCGAGGTCACGCACCACGATCCGGCCCTGCTCATCGGTGTCCAGCTCGACGAGGTCGATGTACCACCCGCCTGCCAGCGGAGGGGCCCAGTTCGTCGGTCGCCTCAGCTGGATGCCCTCGTCCGGGAGCACGAAGCACCGGTCGATCTCGCCCCCGCCCTCGATCCGATATTCCGGGAGGATCCGCACGTCGTAGGCGATGACGGAGCCGAGCCGCACGCCCCGGCACTCCTGCCCGCTGCGGTGCCACACGGTCACCTGCTCGAGGGCGTGAGCGGCGGCGGTGTCCATGGAGTCCTCCGGGGTGGTCGTCGGTCGTGTCATCGCCGAGGCTGTGGCAGGGCCGCGTCGTCGATGACGCGATCGATCCACGTCTGGCGCGGCAGGGAGGCGATGGCTGACTGCGGAAACCACCCCAGCTGCGACACCTCGTCCTGATCGGGGCGCGCCGCGGTCAGCAGCTCGCAGTCATACGCGACGGTCACGTAACCGACCTGGTGCCCGTTCGGGTAGGTGACAGTCATCGGCGGCCCGCCGTACGCGCCGACGATCCCTCGGATGCGGATCTCGGCGCCGATCTCCTCGACGACCTCGCGCACGAGGGCATCGGCGGGTTCTTCACCCGGCTCGACGCCACCGCCGATGAGGCTCCACGGATCCGAGTCGCGATGCCGGGCGAGCAGGTAGCGATCCCCCTCACGGATCACGGCGGTGACGCCGGGCAGGAGGAGGAGATCGTTCCCGATCCGCGAGCGGAGGGAGGCGACATAATCCGACATCGGCATCTCCGGAGTCTACGGAGCCTCGTGGCCTGAGCGGCGATACGTGCTCCGGGTGCTCGGTCGCGCGCTCGCCGGTCCACTAGCGTGCAGCCATGACGACGGCTCCCGCACCGAAAGATCGTCTCGAGCTGGCACGCCGGTTCACCACGGCTCTCACGAGTGCATGCCCCGGATCTCACGCCGACATCCAGGGGTCCCTCGCGACCGGTGGTGCCGATGAGTTCAGCGACATCGATCTCCTGTGGACGGTTCCACGCGGCCGTTTCGGGGAAGCCATCGGCTCGTCATCCGCAGTCATCGCGTCGGTGCAGCCCCTGCTCTCCTTCCGCATCGACCGCGAGGACCAGACGTCCAGGACTCGGCGGCTCATCTTCGCTCGGCTCCTCGCCGTCCCCCTCTGGTGGCCCCTGGATCTCGAGGTGCGCACGACCGCTGACGGCGCAGTCGAGGGCCCTACGGTCCCGCAGGTCCAGGAATGGGATCCGTATGAGAGCGCCGCCCAGAACGCCCTGGCCACCATCAAGGCTGTCAGGAGAGGACGTGATGACCTCGCTGAGGCGCTCCTGACCAGGGGGTACGAACGGATCGACCGTCCTCGTCCACAGACCGGCGTGCGGGACGACATCGTGCACCTTTCCGAAGTGATCGGACGCGAGCGCCCGCATCTGCTCGCCTTCACCACGGAGATCGTCACTGAGGCAGGACGGCAGCTCTGCGGCTCCGCTCACGACCTCTGAGCACAGGCCGGACAGCGGACCTGTCGACGGCGACACGCGCGCCTGTGCTGTGCTCAGACCATGATGGCGGCTCATCGCGGTGTGTACGGACTGTGGCAGCAGGACGGCCGTCTGGTTCTCGTCCGCAAAACGCGCGGACCATACACCGGGCTGCTGGACCTTCCCGGCGGCACCCCCGAGGCCGGGGAGACGACGGAGCAGACACTTCGCCGCGAGCTGCACGAGGAGACGGGCGTCGAGCTCACCGGCGTCCTGAGGATGTGCTCCTTCAGCATCCACGTCACTGCGGATGCCGAAGGCCTCCCGATCGACTTACTCCATGAAGGCTGGATCGCCGAGGTACAGGTCACCGGCACCCTTCGTGTCGACATCGTCGACGAGGACGTATCCGGCGTGGTGCTCGCCGACGCTCCCTCCCGCGAACAGCTCTCTCCCCTGGCTATCGAAGCTCTCCTGCTGTTCCCGCCGTACGCCATCAACGTTCCGGGTCCCCGCCTCAACGGGGACCGAGGCATACCGCCATCATGAGGCCACGGCGCAGTGCGTGGAGCTGCACATGGCGCGATCCCTGATTGCTACGGTTCCCGCCATGACTGTGACGTTGCGTCGTGCCGTACCCACGGACGAGCCGGAGCTGAGACGCGCAGTTCACGCCGCATGGCGATGGCACGAGCCATGGGACGAGAGGGCGTACCAGGAGCACGTCCGGGCGGGCGGTCCCGACTCCTATGTGGATGGCTTCGGAACCCGCATAGGCGATACCGGGATGATCGCCGTCGAGGGGACGGCGGTCTGCGGCGCCGCCTGGTTCCGTCTCTTCACTCGGGAGACCGCTCGCGCGGGATACGTCGACGATTCCACCCCAGAGCTCGTCCTGGCCGTCAACGAGGGGTTCCGACGGGCAGGCATCGGCAGCCGTCTGCTCGACGAACTGCTGCGTCGCGCCGACGAACTGCAGGTCCCGAGGCTGAGCCTCCATGTCGACGCAACCAATGCACCGGCGGCGGAGCTGTACAGGTCGCGAGGCTTCGAGGAGGTCCGAGCCGCCTCGAAGGGGGTGGTCATGGCATGGGCCCGACCGGGCGAGACGATCTTGCCCGGCACCGAGAACCGACCGCTGTGGGCCTGGGGCCATGAGGCTCCATGACGTCTCCGCAGAACGATGATGTCGAGCTGGCCCACCGGCTCGCCGACGTCGCCGACTCGATCAGTGCTCGACATTTCCCACGATCGCTCGCCACAGCACGAAAGGACGACGGCACCATGGTCAGCGCGGCCGACCTCGCCGTCGAGGAAGCACTGGTGGACATCCTGCGCGCCCAGCGACCCGGCGACGGCGTGCTGAGCGAGGAGAGCGGGACCGTCGCCTCCGGACGTCATCGGCAGTGGATCCTCGATCCGATCGACGGCACCGAGCCGTTCCTGGCCGGGCAGCGATCCTGGGGCACGCACATCGCCCTCGCCGTGGACGGCGAGGTGGAGATCGCCGTCATCACCCGGCCGACCGAGCGCCGGCGCTGGTGGGCCGTCCGCGGCCTCGGCGCCTGGTCCTCTCCCACGGGCCGAGCCCAGCAGACCGCCACACGGCTCGCGGTGTCACGGACCGACGTGCTCGCCGACGCACGCATCGGCGGCTTCGTCGCTCCCGGCTCCGAGATGGCCAGCGCGATCGCTCGGCACGGGCACTGGGTCGCCGACCCTCTGGGCGACATCATCGCTCTCGTCGAAGGCCGGGTCGATGCCGTCGTCGCCCCCGCAGGAGAGATCTGGGACCACGCTCCACAAGTCCTGCTCACCACTGAAGCCGGCGGACGGTACATCGACAAGCTCGGAGGCACGCGCATCGACGCGCACGGCGGCATCTACACCAACGACCTGCTCACCGAACAGGTGCAGGCCGTTCCCGAGCTGTGTCGCTTGGACGGGTGACTGCACTGTTCACGGCGACAGGGGCTCCGGCCGGCGATAGGTTGCCGGGATGACTCTGACGCTGATGTGCGGTCTCTCGTTCTCGGGCAAGAGCACCCTGGCCGCCCGGCTGGCTGAGGCGCTGCCCGCACGTGTGGTCAGCCTCGACCTCCTCAACGAGGAGCGCGGTCTGGACGGTGGACAGGGCATCCCGCTCGAGGAGTGGGCGACGACGAACCGGATGGCCCACGAGCGCGGTCACGAGCTCCTCGAGGCGGGTCATCACGTGGTCGTGGACGACACCGGTTCGCCACGTTTCATCCGCGAGGGATGGCGGGACGTCGCCGAGCGGTCGGGGGTGCCCTTCGCGCTCGTCTGGGTCCAGATCAGCGCCGCCCTGCAGGACGAACGAGTTCGCGCCACCAGGAGATCCCTCGACCGTCACGACGTCACGGACGCTGTCCTTCGGGAGCATCGCGCGACCTTCGAGCCTCCGACCGATGAGGACGCGCTGATCGTCGACGCTCGGTGTACCGACGATCCGGAGCAGGTGGCCGCGATCGCCCAGCGTCTCCGCTCACTTCAAGCCGGCTAGACAGGCACGGCTGCGAAAGGAAACCCTGCTGGCCGGGAGCCACAATTGGTCGTCGATCCCGGGGCCGCATCGGTACGCTCGCCCGATGCGAACCACCGTCGTCCAGCTCCCCACCTCCTTGGTGGCTCGGTACAGGGCCGTGGACCGGGAGTTGGTCGGTTCAGCCCTCGTCGACACTCCGTCGCACCTCGACCACCTCGCAACGGACATCGGACGACGAGGCATCCTCGTGCCGCTCGACCTCAGGTTCAATCGGCTCTTTGCGACCCTCGACGGAAACCACCGGATCGCGGTGGCTCTACGCCTCGGTCTGGATTATGTGCCCGTAGTGCTCCATCAGCTTCCTGAGCGTCCGAGACCGGACCACGCGAAACCGATGGCCGCCGCGGATCACCGCGTGCTCATCGGCGCGGGGGAATCTATGCAGCGCTGATCCATCGACGACAGTTCATGGCGCAGCGGGCCCGTTCGTCACCAGCGATCGCGGGGCGACCAGTACAACGCTCGCGCGCGTGGCATCGTGCCTCCGTGGCCGCCGCCCTGTGTGCGGAGCGTCCTGGACGCGCCGTAGATAGGGTCCTGCCCATGCCTCCCTCTCGTCCTCGACTTCGCCCCGGCGATCAGGTGCGCGTCGTCGCACCGGCGCAGTCTCGCGCCATGGTGATGGAGTTCGACCACGCGCGGATCATCGAAGAACGCTTCGAGGAAATGTCGCTTCGCCTGACCTACGGGCAGCACGTGGACGAGCGGGATCGCTTCGACTCCTCGTCCATCGACTCGCGGGTCGCAGACCTCCATGACGCGTTCTCTGACCAGGATGTTCGGGCGATCCTCACCGTGATCGGCGGCTTCAACAGCAATGAGCTGCTCCCCCATTCTCGACTTCGACCTCATCGCCGCGAACCCCAAGGTTCTCTGCGGCTACTCCGATATCACCGCATTGCAGTGCGCGATCCTCGCGCGCACCGGCCTCGTCACCTACAGCGGCCCCCACTGGTCCAGCTTCGGTATGCGAGACCACTTCACGCAGACCCAGGAGTGGTTCCGTCGCGCCGTCTGCGAGGAGGGTCCGTTCGACCTCGAGCCGTCGGCGGAATGGACGGATGACCTGTGGTTCGTAGATCAGGACGACCGTCGCCCCGCACCTAACCCCGGCTGGCAGACGCTCTCGGAGGGCGTCGGTGTCGGTCGCATCATCGGCACGAACCTCTGCACGCTCAACCTGTTGCAGGGCACTCCGTACATGCCCTCGTTGGACGGCGCACTGCTGGTCCTCGAGGATGACGCCGCCAGCGATGCCAGAGAGTTCGCTCGAAACCTCACCTCGCTGCTCCAGCTGCCCGACGCCGCTGGCGTCCAGGGACTCGTCGTCGGCCGGTTCCAACGCCAGTCAGCGATGACGGAGGAGCTGCTCTCCGAGATCGTTGCCCGCCAACCGGCCCTGATCGGAAAGCCCGTCGTGGCCGGCGCCGACATCGGACACACCATGCCGCTCGCGACCCTTCCCATCGGGGGACACGCTGAGGTCACTGTGGGAGACGGCGTACGCTTCCGGGTCTTCTAGGCCGAGCCGCTGGCTCCGAGAGAACCGTTGTTGGATCACTATGAAGCGTGGCCGGGTACGTTGCCTACATGGCCGACAATGACGTAGATGAAACCAGCGTGCCTCGTGCCTCGCAGGCGCTCAACGACGGACTCGAGGTTGGTCCGCACCCAGTAGGCAGCACGGTGGTGCTCCGGAGCATTGAGCCAGTGGAGGGACGCGGCGAAGCGGTGGGTTTCGCCGTCTCCGGGGTTGTCCTCCGAGACGACGACGACGCCATTGTGGTCGCGTCGATTTCGGGGTCGGGGAAGGCTGCCCGAACAGGAGCACGAGGAGGGCCCCGAGGTCGCAACATTATTCACTCTCAATGGAAGGGTGCGTATGAACTGGGCATCTGGGACGGCGAGAGCGTCGCGAGGGTGCATCGCCGAGGGCAGTGCTGGTCTATCTGGCGCTTCCACGATGGCCACCAGTGGAATCAGACCTGGTATGGCAACCTCGAGGCCCCGTGGAAGCGAACAGCAATGGGCTATGACACCCAGGATTGGACACTCGATGTCGTAGCAGAGGGGTCGCCTGGCACTTCTGACTGGACTGTGCGCCTCAAGGACGACGACGAACTGGAGTGGTTCATCAGTCAGGGGGTCTACTCGACCGAGCAGGCTGAGGGCATCCGTCAGGTCGGACAGACTCTCGTCGATTCGCTCGAGCACGACAGCGAGGTGACGCGCGAGGACTGGAGTCGATGGGTTCCTCCGCGCGAGCTCGGACCCACACCGCTACCGGCTTGCTGGCAAACACCGGCGTAGTCGGGCGCAGAGAACCCGTCTTGGCGCAGGCCGGGTCCGGCACCTGAGTACGGTGGATGGATGGGATCCAGCCGCTCGATCACCTCACGTGCCGCCGACATCTTCGGCGTCATGTCGACCACCGCGGGCGGTATCGGGATCGCTCTCATGCTGTGGGGACAACTGGTGGTTGCCGAGAGACACGCACTCCGCGTCCGCAACGGACACCCGGTGATGTTCGACGGAATCGCGCTCCTCGCTCCGGCTCCCGGACTCATCTGTGCACTTCTGGCGCTCGGGCTCGGCACGATCGGACTCCTGACTCGGCAAACCAGAAGGGTGTGGGCCGTTGCAGGTGTCATTACCGGCGCCATCGCCGTCGCGTGCACGGTGTCCGGGCTCCCCATCAGTCTCGTACCGGATCCCTCGACCCCTCAGAACCTCTGAGCATCATCGGCAGCACATGGCGCGCCGTCTGAAGCATCCGTTGATGGGTCGCGATTCGAGGCACGATTCGGCATGCTGGCCCGAGACATCGCCGCTTTCCCTCGAGAGGTCACTGCTGTGGACGATCTGCGTTGCCGTGGAGGTGCGCTCGTCTGCATCGCCGCTCCGCCCGGCACGGGAAAGTCGACAGTCCTCCCCCACCTGATCGCTCGCGCCCGGGGCCACGCCGTGGTGGCTGACATCGACGAAGTGCTCGAAAGCGGCTCCCTGCTGGGCGTCCGGATCGCCGATCCGTCCGCGGCGCCGATCTGGCCCGCCTACGACCGGCTCTGGGATCGCATCGCTGGGTTCGTCACCCGGGCTGGATTCGACATGGTTCTGCTGACGCAGGTGCCGGACAGCCTCCCAGCACCGGAGAAGGGGACGCTCATCGGCTGGGAGGTCGACGACGCGACACGGGCTGATCGGCTCCGGCATCGCCAAGAACCCGAGGCCACTGTTGCCAGTGCACGCTCGGACGCCATCGCCCTTCGTGACCTGCTGTCACCGTCGAGAGTCCTCCGCACGGGATCAGACGATGCGCCGGAGTGCTGTGCCGATGCGCTCTGGGAGGCCGCACGGACGCACCTTCGGCGACAGTGAGTCGTCGCCCCGTGACGACACGGCATCGGCGGCGTAGCGTCAGACCATGAGCACCTCCGCACCGTCCCCCGCCCCCACCACGGAGACCACCGCCGACATCGTCGTGCTCGGCGCCGGGCCCGTCGGCGAGAACGTCGCCCAGTACGCGATCGAGGGCACCGATCTCACCGCCGTGCTCGTCGAGGGCGAGCTGCTGGGCGGCGAGTGCTCCTACTGGGCGTGCATCCCCTCCAAGGCGCTGCTGAGGCCGCTCGCCGTCGCCGCCGACGCGGCGCACCTGCCGGGCATCACCGCCCCGGAGATCGACCGCGAGGCGCTGCTGGCCAGGCGCGACGAATGGGTCTCCCACTACGACGACTCCTCGCAGGTCACCTGGGCCGAGGGCGCCGGCATGCAGGTGGTGCGCGGCCACGGCCGGCTGGTCGGCGAGCGCGAGGTGCTCGTCGAGACGCCGGACGGCGGCGCAACCCGGGTCCACGCCCGGCGGGCCGTGGTGCTGGCGACCGGCTCCGTCCCGACCATCCCCGAGGCGCTCGCACCCCTGCAGGGCTGGACCTCCCGCGACGCGACCGGGGTGCAGGAGGTCCCGGGCGAGCTGGCGATCGTGGGTGGCGGCGTGGTGGCGGTCGAGGCCGCGACCTGGATGGCCGCCCTCGGCAGCCGGGTCACGCTGCTGGTGCGGGGCGAGGCCCTGCTGCGCGACGCGGAACCCTTCGCGGGCGAGCATCTCCGCGACGCCCTCGAGGCGCTCGGCGTGCAGGTGCGCCTGGGCACCTCGGTGGTCTCCGGGACCCGCGAGGAGGTGCGGGATACCGGCGTGGGTCGGGTCCATGGCGGCCGGGTGCACCTGCAGCTGCAGGGCCCCGACGGTCCCGGCGAGCTCGCGGCCGACGAGGTGCTGCTCGCCACCGGCCGCCGGCCCCGTCTCGCGGACGTCGGCCTCGAGGCGGTCGGGCTGACCGCCGAGGACGTCACCGGTGCCGCCGACGGGGCGGGGCTCCCGGACTGGCTGCGCGTCGTGGGCGATGCGAGCGGGGAGGCGCCGCTGACCCACTGGGGCAAGTACCGCGCACGCGTCATCGGCCAGTCCCTCCGCGCCGAGGCGACGGGCGAGGCGCTCGAGCCGGTGCCCGAGGTGGTGCCCGTGCCGCAGGTGGTGTTCACCGACCCGCAGGTGGCCTCCGTCGGCCTCACCGCCGCGGCCGCGCAGCAGGCCGGGCACGAGGTCGCCGTCGCCACCGTCCCCTACGGCGGCACCGCGGGCACCGCCCTGCTGCGCGACGACGTGGCGGGGACCGCCCGGATCGTGGTCGACCGGGCCGCGGGCGTTCTGCTCGGGGCGACCTTCGCGGGTCCCGAGGCCGCGGAGCTGCTGCACGGGGCGACCATCGCGATCACCGGCCAAGTGCCCGTCCACGTGCTGCGGCACGCGGTGCCGAGCTTCCCCGCCTCCTCCGAGCTGTGGCTGCGCCTGCTCGAGGAGCTGCCGCAGGAGCTGCGGGCGCGCTGACCGTGCACTCCTCCATGGGGAGGAGATGACAGATCGCACTGGTTCTCCCCCGGGGCGATCGGCTGGAATGGAGTCGATCGGAGAGACGACGGCACGGGCGGGAGGACCATGTTCGAGACCCACCGGCGGCGACGCCGGGAGCGCCGGGTGCGCCCGGGTGACGACAGCGCGCTGAGGGACTACCGCTTCTGGCAGCTCTTCCATCGCTCGCTGTTCGTCCTCGACCTCCCGGAGGCCGACGGCGCGATGCACCGCATGACGGTCGACGTGCACCACCTCGCCGACGATCTCTCGCTGGACGACAGCACCTCGGACTCCGACGAGATGCCCCCGGTGGCGCTGTACCGCGACGGGGTCCAGGTGGCCCGCGCGAACCCTCCGGCCGCCTTCCCCGTCGCCGGCGGCCACCTGGAGGTGGCGAGGAACCTGTACGGGATGACCCGCATGCACTACGTCCCCGTCGAGGGCCCCGCCCGCGCGCTCACCCCGCATCCGCGCACGCTCGAGGGGTGGCGGGCGCGGTTCGGCCGGCGCTTCCCCGCCGCGAGCCGGGCGATCGGCGCGATCGCGGTGGTGGTGCTGCTGGTGGGGCTGGTGGTGGCGGTGCCGCAGCTGGTCGAGCTGGTCACGCATCTCGAGCTGGTCGCCGACCATGTCGATCCCTTCACCTCCCCGCTCAGCCTGCCGGCCTGGGCGAACGGGGCGCTGCTGGTGGCGGGCGCTCTCGCGGCCACCGAGCGGGCGCTCACTCTGCGCAACCACTGGCTCATCGACGCCGACACCACCTGGACCGGTCTGGCCTGAGCGGCGCGGCGGCGAGGCGGGGTCCTGTGGGGCGTGGCGTCGGGCCGATGTCGATCACTGTCGTCATACGGCCGAGCAGCGCGTATATCGCGCAGGGTGGCCGCATTCCGACACTGATCGTCACCGGTTCGGGGAGCGGTGCGGCCGTCGGCGGAAAACCGGTGGGCCGCGGAGCGCCGTGCCGCCTACGGTGACGGCATGACCCCGCTGCACCCCGCGCCCGAGCCGCTCTACGCCGATCCCCGCCTCGCCGCCTGCTACGACACTCTCGACGGCGAGCGCGACGACCTCGATCACTACGAGGAGATCCTGGACGAGCTGGGGGCCCGCTCCGTGATCGACGTGGGCTGCGGGACCGGCTCGCTCTCCCTGCGGCTCGCCGCACGGGGCGTCGCGGTGACGGGCATCGACCCCGCATCCGCCTCCCTCGAGGTGGCCCGCGCGAAGCCGGGTGCCGAGCGCGTGACCTGGCTCCACGGCACTGCCGAGGACCTGTCGGCGCCCGGGGCGGGCGGTGGGCCCGGGGCCGATGCCGCGGTGATGACCGGGAACGTCGCCCAGGTGTTCCTCACCGACGCGGCCTGGGCCTCGACGCTGCGGGCGATCCGCGCGGCGCTGCGCGAGGGCGGGCACCTGGTGTTCGAGGCCCGTCGCCCTGCCGCGCGGGCCTGGGAGGAGTGGTCCGCGGCGATCGAGGACGAGATCTACGAGGTGCCGGGCACAGGACGGGTGCGGAAACACCCGCTGGGCGTCGAGGTGGACTGGCCGATCGTGACGCTCACCGAGGAGTTCCATCTCGACGGCGGCGCGGTCGTCGACTCGAGAGTGACCCTCCGCTTCCGCGAGGAGCAGGAGCTGCGGGATGCCCTGAGTTCGGCGGGCTTCGAGACCCGGGAGATCCGGCAGGCGCCGGACCGCCCGGGCCGCGAGTTCGTGGTCATCGCCCGGGCGGTCTGAGGGCGATCAGGCCTCCGGCTCGGCGCCGGTGTAGGCGTTGTAGGTGGCGTCCGCCTTGCGCTGGGCGACCTCGGGGTCCTCGCCCGCGGCGACCTGGGCCACGGCCCAGCCGTCGGCCGCACCGCGGTAGAAGGAGCGGCCCTCCTCGGTGCCGGCCCAGGCCTCGGCCTCGCCCGGGGACAGGGAGCCCTCGGTGGCGCCGAGGTGCAGGCCCAGGCCCAGCAGGCCGCCGTCCCAGCCCACGCCGGTGGCGCCGGGGCCGAAGGAGTCCCACATGCCCTCGGGGATGTCCGAGGCGCGGGAGATGTGCTCGAGCTCGAAGCGGGTCTGCTCGCCCTCGGCAGCGAGGCGGATCGTCACCCAGGTGACGTTGCCATCGAACTCCCAGGTCACGCGGTATTCGGCGGCGCCGTCGGCCGGCGGGGAGCACTCCAGGACGGTGCCGCCGGCATTGCCCTGGAGCTGGTAGCTGCCGCCCTCCTCGAGCTCGCCGGTGATCGGCAGGAACCAGCGGGCGATGCGCTCGGCGGTGGTGACGGCCTCCCAGACGTCCTCGAGCGGGGCGGGGTAGGTCTGCTCGAGGGTCTGGATGTGCGAGGGCTCGCCCTCGTGGTCCTCGGTGCGGATCGAACGGGTGACGGACTGCAGCTGACGGGGGACGTCGACCATGTCAGGCCTCCTTGCTCGGTGGTGGTGATGCGGTGGTGGGGTCGGGGTCCTGTGCACGCTCGGCCGCGAGCCGCCGCTCCCGGCGACCGCGGGCCAGCTCGGTGCCCAGGGCGTCCAGCGGCGGCAGCCAGAAGCGCTCGAAGGCGCTCAGCCACTGCTCCGCCTCCTGCGGACCGCGGGCGTCGAGGGAGTAGAGCCGGCGCCGGCCCTCCGGCCGGACCTGCGTGAAGCCGTGATCGCGCAGGACGCGCAGGTGCTGGGAGACGGCCGGCTGACTGATGCCGAACTCCTCCTGCACCGACTCCCCGAGCTCGCCGGCGCTGAGCTCCCCGGCGTCGGCGAGGAGCTCGAGGATCCTCCGCCGCACCGGGTCCCCCAGGACGTCGAGCGCGTGCATGGCGCCATGCTCCCCGCCTCCCACATATAAGTCAAGACTTACGCGTTGGGGGCACCTTCGCGGGACCGGCGGCGCCACAGCACCACGCCCCGGTACGCCACGCCGACCGCCAGCAGCGCCACCCCGGCCGCGATCGTGCGCCCGGGCAGCGAGGCCACCAGCAGCACGCAGCTCACCACGCCGATCACCTGCATCGCCTTGGGGTACAGCCGCCACGGCGCGCGCTGGGTGAAGGCGGAGAGGTTCGCGATCGCGTAGTAGAGCAGCACGCCGAAGGAGGAGGCCGCGATCGCGGTGAGCACGTCCGGGGCCAGCAGGACGATGAGCACGATGGCGATCCCGGCGGCGAGCTCCGCGCGCTGCGGCACCGAGCGGGCGGGATCCACGTGGGCGAGGACCGGGGGCAGATCGCGCTCGCGGGCCATGGCGAGAGTGGTGCGGGAGATGCCGGCGATGAGGGCGAGCAGCGCA
The DNA here is from genome assembly GCF_003347015.1 of Brachybacterium sp. YJGR34. GTDB lineage: Bacteria > Actinomycetota > Actinomycetes > Actinomycetales > Dermabacteraceae > Brachybacterium. Next base: position 213,669 of record NZ_PNFB01000004.1, on the reverse strand, counting down.
CCGGCGGCCGCGGCGACCGCCCCGACGGTGATGATCACGCGCCACGGCGCCCCCGCGCCCACGATCTCCAGCGCGGTGAGGAAGGGCGCCGGACCCCAGCCCCCGACACTCAGGGCGGGCAGGAGCTGGACCAGCACCACGGACAGCGCCAGGTAGAGCACCGTCACGATGCCGAGGGCCAGCAGGATCGCTCGCGGGATGGTGCGCCGCGGTTCGACGACCTCCTCCCCCAGGGTCGCCACGCGGGCGTAGCCGGCGAAGGCGAAGAACATCAGCGCCGCGGCCTGCGCGACGGCGAGCGCCACGCCCAGGGGGCCGCCGGCCCATGCGTCGAGCGCTCCCGCCAGCCCTCGGTCCCAGAGGAGAACCGGTGTGCTGTACGCCGGGCCACCCAACGTCGCGTCCGCAGGCCCCGCCTCGGCCTCGACCCCCGGAAGGCCCACCAGCAGCCGGACCCCGGTCAGCACCAGCGCGCCGAGCGCGATGGTCACCAGCACCCGGGCGAGCGCGGCGGTGCGTGTGATGCCCACCAGGTTCACGCCCGTGAGCACCACCACCGCGAGCGCGGCGACGGGTCGCTGCAGACCCTCGGGCACCAGGTAGGCGGCGATGACCAGGGCCATGGCCGCGCAGGAGGCGGTCTTGCCGATCACGAAGCACCACCCGGCGAGGAATCCCCACCAGGGGCCCAGCTGCTCGCGGCCGAAGTGGTAGGTGCCGCCGGAGCTGGGGTGCTGGGCGGCCAGCTGCGCGCTCGAGGTCGCATTGCACAGGGCCACCCCGGCGGCGATCAGCACCGCGAGCGGTGCGAGCCATCGGGCGAGCTCCACGGCGGCGCCGAGCGAGACGAAGGCGCCCGCGCCGATCATCGAGGCCAGGCCGATCACCACGGCGTCGCGCAGGCCGAGCCGGCGCGCGAGCGCGCCGCCGGCAGGGGCGGGGGAAGCGGTCATGGAGGTCCGTTCGTCGAGGTCCGTGCAGGGAGCGAGCACCGCCCGGTCGTCATTGTCCCTGCTCGCCCTCGCGCCGGGGCGGGCCGACGCGCCCGGCCGACGCCCCACCCGCACCGCCGGCGGGCAGGTCGTGCGCCGCCGACGGCCGGGCGGGGGCGTCGGCGGCGCGGGGGTCAGCGGCGGCGCAGGTGCCGGCGCAGCGCCAGGGCCGCGGCGCCGGCGAGGGCCAGCGCACCGGCCGCCGCGGCGAGGGGCCAGACCGTCGCGCCGGTGCGGGCGAGGCTCTCGGAGCCCGCGGCGGTGTCGTCACCGGCGGGGTCCTCGGCCTCGGGCGCGGGTGCCGGCAGGGCGGCGTCGTCGTCGGCCGGGGGCGGGGTGGTGCCCGAGTCGCCATCGGCCGCCGGCGGGGTGGCGCCCTCGTCGTCGTCCTGGGCCGGCGGGGGCGAGGTGCCCTCGTCGTCGCCCTCGGCGGGTGGGGGTGTGGTCCCCTCGTCCTCGGCCGGCGGGGGCGTGGTCCCCTCGTCATCACCCTCGGCGGGCGGGGGCGTGGTCTCCTCGTCGCCCTCGGCCGGGGGTTCCGTGCCCTGGTCGTCCCCGCAGTCCTCCGGGGCGCCGCCGGCGGTCCAGGTGAAGGACGGGATGTCGAGGACGATGTCGGTGCCGGTGTCCGGGACCGCGGTGATGCTCACCGGGACCTCGGTGCCCTCGGGCACGCACAGCCAGTCCTCGAGCGTGACGTCGGCCGCGAGCTCCCCGGAGTCCTCGACCACGTCGTAGGGAGCCTCGAAGGTGCCGTGCTCACCGGCGTCCAGGACCACGCTCGTGATCTCCGGGGCGCCGAGGCTCGGGGACTCCAGCCCGCCGAGGCGCAGCACCGGATCGGTGTCCACGCCGGCCTCGGCGTCGTACTCGCCGGCCTCGAGGACCTGCAGCTCGAGCTGGCGCTGGGAGAAGTCGGGGGCCAGGTCCTCGTGCGCGCCGAGGTACTCGACGAAGGCGTCGCGATCCAGCACGCCGGTGTCCTGCACGTTCGTGGCCTCGGACAGAGCCCACATGTTGTCGCCGCCCTCGAAGAGGAAGCTGGCGGTGACGATCGTGTAGGTGGCCTCCGGGTCGATCCTCTCGCCGTTGATGCGGATCTCGAGGATGCGGTCGTCCACCTCGCGGCTGGGTTCGTAGACGTACTCGACGTTCTCGGAGACGCTGAAGGCGAGGAACTCGCTGGTGGGCGCCCCGCTCCCGTCGCGCTGCCACTGCTCCTCGAGCATCTGCTCGAACTGGGCGCCGGTGACCTCGCCGGTGTTCAGGGTGTTGCCGAAGGGCACCATCGAGTTGGCCTCGGCGTAGGTGACCACGCCGTCGCCCTCGCCGCCGGCGGCCTCCTCCCACAGCTCGGCGCGGATGCCGCCGGGGTTCATGAAGCCGATGACCTCGGAGTCGCCCGCCGTCCCGCGCTCGTCGAGATACCAGGCCATCGAATCGGCGAGCATCGAGCCGGCGGCGGAGTGCCGGGAGCGGTCATCGCCCTTGGTGGAGGCCTGGTCGCTGACCGGGGAGCGCGGGACGCGCGCGCCGTCCTCGTACTCGGCGACGGAGGAGTCCCAGGAGGTGGTGATGTCCCCGGCGACGGAGCCGACGGGCACGGAGCCGGCGACCTCGGCATCGGCGAGCGCCTGCTCGGCCACCCCCGCGGCAGCCTCATAGGTCTCGTCCCCGGCACAGGCACCGAGATCCGCGGACTCCGTGGGGTGCAGCGCGGTGCCGCCCTCGACCACGTCCCAGTCGCCGTCCTCGCCCAGGGCCAGCGTCATGGCACCCAGGGCCTCGCCGCTCGCACCGGTCTGCACGATCGGGCGCACCTCACCGTCCTGGCCGGGCACCGGGGCGTGGTAGGCGTAGCTCTGGTGGGAGTCACCGCCCAGGATCGCGTCGACCTCGGGCGAGGTCCCCTCGACGATCGAGTCGAAGATCGGATCGGAGTTCGTCGGGGCGGCGCCGGCCTCCCCGCTGCCGCTGGCCCCCTCGTGGTACGAGGCGACCAGGACGTCGTACTCCTCGCCGGAGGCCTCGAGCTCCGCGACCGCGTCGTTGACTCCCTCCACCGGGTCGCCGAAGGTCAGGCCCTCGATCGCGGCCGGGGAGACCTTGCCGACGGTCTTGGTGGTCACCGCTCCCACCACGGCCACTCGGACCCCGTCGGCCTCGACGATCGCGTAGGGATCGTGGACGCGGGTGCCGTCGGCCGCATAGACGTTCGCGGCCAGGTCCGGGAAGTCGGTGCCCGGCGCGATGCGCTCGGTGAGGTCGCTGAGCCCCTGGTCGTACTCGTGGTTGCCGATCGCGCCCGCGTCCACGCCCAGCGCGTTGAGGAAGTCGATGGTCGGCTCGTCGTTCGCGACGGCGGAGGCGAAGGCGCTGCCGCCGACGTTGTCCCCGGCGGAGATCAGCACCGAGCTCGGGTGCTGGGCCCGCAGCCCCGTCACGGTGCAGGCGAAGGCGTCACCGGCGTCGAGCGCGCCGTGGAAGTCGTTGAAGGCCAGCAGCGTGACCTCGTCGCCGGGATCGGCGGCGTGCGCGGCACCGAGCGGGACGGCGACCCCGGCGAGGGCGAGCGCCGCGGCACCGAGGCCGGCGGAGGCCCGGTGCGCGAGGCGTCGGGAGGAGGAGGCGGGCATGGAGGAGCTCCTGGGGCGAGGGGCCTGCGGGGGTGGGATGCCTCCATCTCAGCCCATCGGGGAGGGTGCGCGCCCGCGACTTCCCCGTCCCGGCCGCCTCCCGTCACCAGCTGTTCACCCGGGACTGTGACCAGCCCCTCGGTGATGACACTTTCTCGGCGACCGCTTTGCCCGCCCTTGACCCGCCCCTGTCGCTCGCACCGACGACGACGAGACCCCGGTCACCGGCGAACGCTTACCCGCGTCGCCCCGGGGCATCGCGGCTCCCTCGGCGCCAGTCACGAGGTGGGCCCGGGGCGGCGGCGCGGTTCCCGCTCGACCCCGGAATGGGTAGCATCGGCAGGGACTTCGGACGGGCCCGGCGTCCCGCCGCCGAGCGGGTCGCGGCCCCGATGACCTCGGCCCCTCCCGGGATCCCCGGGCACCGCCCGCAGCCCGCTCCGCCCGCCGCCCCTCCCCACCCGGATGGGTGCACGACCTGGTCCACCCCGCGCCGCGACCCGGCCGCCACCCCGTCGACCCAGGAGTCCTCGTCATGGCCATGCCGTTCCTCAGCCGCCGCCCCACCGTCCCCGCGAAGGACGGCGCGAGCTGGCCGCACGTGATCATCCTCGGCGGCGGATTCGCCGGGGCGCACGCCGTGACGGCCCTGCGGGACGCGCGCGTGCGCGTGACCCTCATCGACCGCAACGTCTACAAGACCTTCCAGCCGCTGCTGTACCAGGTCGCCACCGCCGGCCTGAACCCGGGGGACGTCACGATGTTCCTGCGCGGGCTCTCGCTGAAGGTCCCCAACATGCGCTACCGCCAGGGCGAGATCGAGGGCGTGGACCCCGAGCGCAAGGTGGTCCGCATGGACGAGGGGCAGAAGGGCATCCAGGAGCTGTCCTACGACTACCTGATCGTCGCCAACGGCGCGACCACCACCTACTTCGGCACTCCCGGCGCGGAGGAGCACGCGATGCCGATGTACACCCGCTCCCAGGCCCTCGCGATCCGCGACCGGATCTTCTCGGAGCTGGAGCGCTCCAGCCGCGAGCAGCTGCATTCGCACGACCGGCTGAACGTCTGCATCGTCGGCGGCGGGCCGACGGGGGTGGAGATCGCCGGTGCCCTGGCGGACTTCCGGATGCAGGAGCTGGACATCCTCTACCCCGAGATGGACCCCGGCACCCTGCAGGTCACCGTGCTGCAGCGCGGCGGTGAGCTGATCAAGGAGTTCAGCCCCAAGCACCGCGAGTACGCGGCCGCGGAGCTCGAGGAGCGCGGGGTGACGCTGTGCCTGGGCCGCGGCGTGAAGGAAGTGGGCTACGACCACGTCATCCTCGACGACGACTCCGTGCTCGAGTCCGACATCACGATCTGGGCCGCGGGCGTCGCGATCCCGGAGAAGGTCTCCCGCTGGGGCTTCCCGCAGGACCGCCGCGGCCGCCTCTCCGTGGACGAGTACCTGCAGGTCAAGGGATTCCCCGGGGTGTACGCCGCCGGAGACGTCGCAGGCCAGGACGAGCCGCTCCCGCAGCTCGCCCAGCCGGCGATCCAGACCGGCCAGGCCGCGGCCCAGGCGATCGCCGCGGAGGTCGCCGGCACGCCGCGCAAGCCCTTCAAGTACACCGACCTGGGCACCATGGCGACCATCGGCCGGCACGCCGCGATCGCGCAGATCCCCGGCATCGGAGGCCTCGAGGGCTCGATCGGCTGGGCCGCCTGGCTGGGCGTGCACATCACCAAGATGATGGGCCACCGCAACCAGCGCGCGGTGGCGATGAACCTGATCTCCCTCTACGGCGGCACCCGCGCCACCCACCAGCCGAACCCCGTGGTCGGCGAGGTCGACTCGCTGCGCGCCGCGCGGGTGTTCGAGGAGCAGGCCGCCCGCCGACGCTTCGGCAAGGGCGCCGGCGCCGGGGACCGCTCCTCCGTCCGTGCCGCCGCGCGGGCCGAGGGCGCCGCCTCCGTCGCGGAGCCCACGAAGGACTGAGCGCGCGCCGGTCGCCAGGCCCGCGCCACCACGGACGCGCACGGGGCCCCGACGGCGTCATGGCAGCGGTCCCCGGCGGCACCCGTGACGATCAGTGGCGGAATACGGACAGGCAGGCCCCTATACGCGCTGCCTGTCCGTATACCGACACTGATCGCAAGGAGCCCCGGCGTCCCGGCCTCGACGTGGACCGGGCGGACCTCACCGCGCGGCGCGGAGCAGGTGGATGATCAGGTCGCTGTCGCGCCGCAGGGGGTGCTGCGTGGTGGCGGTCGGGGCGGCCCCTGACGGTGTAGCCCCCTCCCCCGGCACGGGCCCGGTCTCCGCTCCGTCCTCAGCGCCCGGCGCCTCCTCCGTGGCCACGCCGCCCCCGTCCACCACCGGTGCGGCGTAGCGGGCGGCGGAGACCGCCGCGGCGATGCGACCGGCCGCGGCGTGATGCTCCGCGGTCACCTCGCGGTCGCCGGCGGCGATCTGGTCGAGCAGGTCCTCGAGCGCGCGCTCCGGGGGCAGCGCCCCGTCCAGACCGATCGCCCGCGGCGGGCGACCCCAGGCACCGGTGACACCCAGCCAGCGGATCGCGGTTCGGCGGATGGCGAGCTCGCCCTCGATCTCCGACCAGGCCAGCTCCCCCGCACCGCGCCGCTGCCGCTCGCGGGCCGCGGCATCCGTGCCCGGTGCCGCGCCGCCGCCGGCCTGGGCGGCCCAGCGCTCCTCGCGGGCGCGCAGGCGTCGGCGCCGGATCAGCAGCACGGCGGCGGCTCCGCCGCCGGCGACGAGCGCGCCCAGGGAGAGCGCGCTGAGCAGCCCGCCCTCCACTCGCTGCGCGGTCTCCTGGGTGAGCACCGGGGTCCCGCCAGCGTCGGAGGCCGCGGCCTCCTCGGAGCTGGTGGGCTCCTCGGTGGGCCCCTCCTCCTCGGCGGGGGTCTCCTCTTCGGGCGGCGCGGACTCCTCGGTCTCCGGCGCGGGCTCCTCCTGGCCGGGGGCCGGCTCGCTGCGGTCCGGGGCGCTGACCCCGTTGGCCGCGGCGGCCGGCGTCGGCTCGAAGCGCACCCAGCCGTGCTCGGGGCCGAACCACACCTCGGGCCAGGCGTGGGCGTTGGTCGAGCTCACGGACCAGTCGCCGCCGTCCTGCTCCCCGGCGGTGAAGCCGATGGCGACCCGGGTGGGGTACCCCTGGGAGGTCATCATCAGCGCGAAGGCGGAGGCGAACTGCTCGCAGTAGCCGATCCGGTCCTCGAGGAAGGACTCCAGGGGGTCCTCGCCCGGCGGGGAGTTGACGGTCAGCGAGTACGCGAAGGAGCTGCGGAAGTAGTCCTGGTAGGCGATGGCGGTGTCGTAGGCGGTCTCGGCGCCGGCGTCCGCGGCGAGCTCCTCGGCGAGGTCCGCGGCGGGCTGCGGCACCTCCGCGCGCGAGGTGTAGCCGTCGTCGAAGGGGGTCGTGAAGGCGGCGGGGTCCACGGCGCGCAGCTGCTCGGCGGTGGCGGGGTTCTCCTCGGTGCGCACGGTGTAGCTCTGGCCGATGAGCCCGGCGGGGACACCGGTGAGGGCCACCTCCCCATCGGTGGGCTGCACAGACATCGCCCGGGTCAGGGCCGGGTCGGGAGCGCTGACGGAGCGGATGTTCTCGGGCACGGGGAGACGGTTGCCGGCGAGGTCGGTGATCTCGACGGTGGTCTCGGCGAGGTCCTCGGCGGAGCCGGCCACGCTCTGCCCGTCCGTGCGGGCGTCGGAGAAGGAGGTCGTCCCCAGCAGCGGCTGCTCGGACTCGGCACCGCCGCTGTAGGTCTCGCCGTCGAAGGTGTTCAGGGTGCGCAGCCGCAGGTAGGAGGGGTCCTGGTCGGTCGTGGAGTAGCGCAGCACCTCGACCTCCTCCTGCTGGAGCAGGGAGCGGCGCACGGAGACCGAGTCGTCGATCATCACCGGTCCCAGCGACGATCCGCCGGGGTTCTGCCACGAGTTCAGCACATCGATGTTCAGCGCGATGCGGGTCGGGGCGAGCTGCGGGAGGGTGCTCGCGAGCCCCGGGGTGAGCCCCGCGACCAGCCCCACGCAGAGCACGGCCGCGCCCAGGGTGCGACCGGGGGCGGTCAGCGGTCCCGCCTGCGGCCGGCGATCCCCCTGGATGTAGCGCGGATCGGAGTGCACGGTGCGAGCGGCGAAGATCATCGCCCCGGCGAGCATGGGCGCTGAGACGTTCCACCAGGGCCCGCCGGCGGGCTGCTGCAGGGCCGGCAGCAGGATCGAGCTGATCAGCAGCAGCGCGGTGGGCGTGTGCCAGCCCAGGTCCAGGAACATGACATCCAGCAGGAGCACCATCAACCCGATGACCAGCACCACCACGGCAGTCGCGCTGGGGCCGAGGGTCATCGGCGCCAGGCCCCCGGCGAGCTCCTCGAGCCCCACCCGGACGATCTGTTCCTGGGCGGCGAGGGCGGCGAACGGCCCGTCCTCCAGCTGGATCAGATCCTCGGCGAGCTCGAGGACGAGCACGAGCACCAGCAGCACGCCCATCTGCAGCACGGGGACCAGCACCTGCTGGCGGACCAGGCGGCGCAGCGCGAGCCCGCCCAGGATCACGGCGGTGGCGGCGGTGAGCGTCAGCAGCAGCCAGGAGGAGCCGGTCAGCAGCTGCGAGGCGGGGGCGCTGGAGAGCACGACGGCGACCAGGAGCAGCAGGGCTCGGCCGGTGAGGTGGCGACCCTCCAGCGGCGGGCGGCCCATGAGCGGGCTCATGCGGGCTCCTCCTCCCGGGCAGCGGTGAGCAGGTCGGTGAGGGCGTCGGCCGTGGTCCCGCGCACGAGCGTCCAGGCGCCGAGCTCGCTGCGGGTGGGGGTGTGCTGCTCGCGCGCGGCGGCGAGCTGCTCGGCGCGGCCGCCGTCGGGGGCGTCGGCCGGTTCCAGCCGACGGGCGCGACGGGGCGCGCTCTGCTCGCTCTCGGCGAGCACGGACCGCACGGCGATGGCGGTGCGGCGCGTGGCGCGGCCCGCGAAGCGGTCCAGCTCGAGCCCGGAGAACGGCTCGCCTGTATCCGGGCCCAGGGCGATCGCCAGCGCGGTGTGCCCGGCGGCGTGGTCGTGGCCGATCCCGCCGGAGGCGTCGTCGTCGAAGGCGACGTCGGCGAGCGCGAGCAGGGAGGCGCGGCGCTCGACGGCATCGGCCTCGCTGCCCAGCGGCGAGGGGCCGGGGATGCCGCGGCGGCGGGAGCTGCGGGTGATCTCGTCCCCGGAGGCGTCGAGGATCCGCACGTCCCAGCCGTTGAGCCCGAGGGACTCGAGCAGCGTCGCGGCGTGGGAGACGAGGCGGTCCTCGACCTCGGCGGAGGGGTGCGCGCGCTGGCTGGTGTCCAGGACGATCACGGCGCTGAACCCCGCGGCGGGCTCGTCCTCGCGGGTCATGAGCTGACCGGTGCGGGCGCTGGCCCGCCAGTGGATGCGGCGGATGTCGTCCCCGCTGGCGTAGGGACGGGCGATGGGGCCGATCTCCCCGACGCCCGGGGCGGCCGCCGTGCCGAGCGCGTCCTCGCGGGCGATGCCGGTGGCGCGCTCGGCCGCCGGGGACATCTCGGCGATCACGGGCAGGCCCGTGATCTGCAGGGAGTCGTTCAGGGTGCGGCGGAGGTGGAAGAGCCCGAACACGTCGCGGACGATGAGGCTGTAGGCCCCCAGCGGGTGCGCGCCGCGACGGGCGACCCGCAGCACGTGCGGCATCGCCCGGTCCATCGGCAGGTCCCCCTGCCCGCCCAGCGCCTCGGGGAGGTGCTCGCGCACCACGCCGCGGCCCAGCGGCACCACGGTGATCCACGGCGTGCCCAGCAGCTCGAGCTGCACCCGGGCCACGGCGCCGACGGGCACCGCGTCGTCCACCAGCGAGCGGCGCGGTCGCAGCCCGATGCTGCACACGGCGATCGAGATCGCGCCGATGACCAGCATGAGCAGCAGCCCGGCGGCGACCTGGCGGGCGGGCACCACCCGTGTGAGGTCCCCCAGCACCCACAGCAGCAGGCAGGCCACGAGCACGACGATCCCGCGCCCCGTGGGACGCAGCCGGGCGCCGGGGGCCGGGTTCACGTCTGCGAGGTGCCGGCGAGCACCTGGTCGAGGAGGTCCCCGGCCCCGACCCCGCGCGAGAGGGCCTGCGGGGTGAGGTGCATGCGGTGGCGCCACACCGGCATGATGACGTCGGCGATGTCCTGCGGGGTGACGAAGGTGCGGGCGTCCAGCGCGGCGCCGGCCTTGGCCGCGCGCACCAGGTGGACGGCCGCGCGCGGGGAGGCGCCCAGGGTGACGTGCGGATGGCTGCGGGTGGCCTCGGCCAGGCGCACCACGTAGTCGAGGATCACCGGGGAGGCGTGGACGGTGCGGACCGCGCGGACATGCTCGGCGATCCGCTCGGGGGTGGTGCGCCGCGCGACGGCGTCGAGCACGTCGCGATCCCCGGCGCGGACCGGCCCGGACTGGGCGGCGAGCATCCGCGCCTCGGCGGAGGCGATCGGATAGCCCATCGTGGTCTGGGCGAGGAAGCGGTCCCGCTGGGCCTCGGGCAGCCGGTAGGTGCCCTCCATCTCCACGGGGTTGGCGGTGGCGACCACCATGAAGGGCTCGGCGAGGGCGTAGGTCTCGCCGTCGACGCTGACCTGCCGCTCCTCCATCGCCTCGAGCAGCGCGGACTGCGTCTTCGGGGAGGCCCGGTTGATCTCGTCGGCCAGCAGGATCTGGGTGAACACCGCGCCGCGCCGGAACTCGAACTGACCGCTGGCCTGGTTGAACACGCTCGCGCCGGTGACATCGCCGGGCAGCAGGTCGGGGGTGAACTGGATGCGGTGGCGCTCGGCGCCGAGGGAGGCCGCGAGCGACTTGGCGAGCATCGTCTTGCCGACCCCGGGGATGTCCTCGATGAGCAGGTGACCGCCGGCGAGCAGGACCAGCACGGCGATGCGCGCCACCTCGTCCTTGCCCTCGACGACGGTCGCGATCTCCTCGACCACGGCCTGGGCCTCGTCGGCGACATCGCGCGCCTCCGCCTCGGTGAGGACGGCGGCGGGGCCGTGAGGGTCGAACCGCGCCCCGCGGTCGCCCTCGGAGGGCGGGAGGTCGTCGGGCGGTTGGGCCGGTGCGGTGTTCTGCGTCATGATGTCGCGCTCCTCCGGTTCCACCACCGTGACGGGTGTTCACAAAGAGTTTGCCCTGCGATGAACTGATCGAGGACCGAACTGAGGTGATGCCTCGTACAGTATGACGGGTTCCTGCTGTCCTCAGAGGAGTTCTCGTGCTCGTCCTCCGCCGTCCGGCTCCCGCCCGCCTGGGTGCCGGCCTCGCGCTCGCGGCCGCCTGCGTGCTGGTCCCGGCCACGGCGCCGAGCGAGATCGCTGCCGCGGAGGCGGCGCCGATGGCGGGCGGCGAGATCTGCCAGACCCCCACCGCGACGGTCGCCGATGACACCGTGAATCTCGAGACCGGCCAGGCCGCGGAGTTCTCGATCCAGTGCTTCCCGAAGAACGCCTCGGGCACGATCACCGTGATCGGCCCGAACGGCGAGCACGAATCGCTCTCGATCACGACGGATCTCGACGGCAATGCCGCGGCGAGCTACGCTCCGAGCAGCCCGGGCGACTACACCTTCGTGGCCACCGTCGACGAGGTCCAGGACGACGGGCAGTTCTCGGCGATGGGCCGCGGCGAGGAGCCGACGGACCCGCCGACCGAGGAGCCCACGGAGGAGCCGACCGCGGAACCGACGGACGAGCCGACGGAAGGACCCACCGAGGAACCGACGCAGGAGCCCACGGACGAGCCGACGGCGGAACCCACCGAGGAGCCGACCGCGGAACCCACGGACGAGCCCACCGGCGAGCCGACGGTGGAGCCGACGGAGGACCCCACCGGCGAACCGACGGTGGAGCCGACCGAGGAACCCACCGCGGACCCGACGACCGATCCCACGACCACCCCCACCCCGGAGCCCACGAGCGACCCCACCGACACGCCGAGCGAGCAGCCGTCGGCCCCCGCCGAGGACCCGTCCACGACCCCCACGGTCGAGCCCGGCGACGAGGACACCACCGGCTCCCCGACCGCTCCGGCCGAGGGGACCGACTCCCCGCCGGCCGGCCCGGACGAGAACGAGGGCGGCGGCGAGGGCGAGGACCCTGTCTTCACGACCCCGGAGCAGACCACCCCTCCCCCGTCGGAGGACGAGCCCTCGGCGGACGAGGACGACCCCTCGACCCCGGACAGCGGATCGGCGACCCCGGAGCAGAGCTCGGAGGAGACGCGCGGCACGGAGCTCGCCCGCATGCTGGCCGCCCTGCTCGAGGACGGCGAGCTCGGGGCCGTCGACGAGGAGCCCTCCGCGGAGCAGGACGCCTCCGACGGCGGCGGCGAGCTCGCCGCGACCGGCACCTCCGTCGGCCCCGCCCTGGCCGTCGCGGGGATCCTGCTGGCCGGCGGCGCGGGCGCCCTCTGGTACCAGCGGCGCCGCGGCCGCTGAGACCGTCGCCGCCCCCTCCCCGATCCGCTGGCCGTGGTGGGCCACGTCGCGTGCCTGGGTCACCGAACGTCCGCGACCTCCAGTCCGGCGCCCGGTGTCATCACCCATCGGTGGTTCAGGGCTGAGTACAGCCAGTATGTGCACAGGAAGGCCTCACTGAGGGCCTTCCTGTGCACATACTGGCTGTGATCCCGCCCCGCACCGCGGGAACCTCGAGCGCGCACCCCGCCTCCGGAGCGCCGACCCCCGGATCAGGCCTCAGACCGCGGTCCGGCGGCGCCGGGCGCCCTGCGCGACGAGGACCGCGATGATCAGCGCCCCGATCACGAGCGCCGCGCCGCCCACCGCCACGGCGGCGCTCACGCCGATCAGCGCGCCCAGCCAGGCGAGGGTGATGCCGTTGCCGGTGCGCAGGCCGCTCCCGATCATGGAGTAGGCACCGATCACGCGCCCGCGCTGGTCCTCCGGGGCGCGCAGCTGCACGATCGCCTGGCCGATCGAGACCGCGGCGAGGTTGGCGATGCCGCCGATCACCAGCGCGGTCAGCGCCACCGGGTAGGACGCGGTGACGGCGACGATCACCGTGGTCAGCCCGAAGACGACGGCCGCGACGATCGCGCTGCGCACGGTGACCCGCAGGAAGCCGGTGGCCTCCAGCAGGAAGCCGCCCACCACGCCTCCGATGCCGTTGGCGAACAGCAGGGCGCCGTAGCCCAGTCCCCCGTCGTCCCCGGCGCCCAGGGTCTCGGCGAAGTTGGGCATCGCGACGGTCAGCGAGGAGCCGACGCACACGGCGATCAGGCCGGCCAGCGCGATCATGCCCAGCAGGACCCTGTCGTCGGCCACCGTGCGCAGCACCCGCGGGGTGTCCAGGATCGAGACCCGCTCGCGCCGTACGAAGCCGCTGCGGACGTGCCCGGTGTACGGGGTGCGCAGCATCAGCAGGGTCATGGGCAGGTAGAAGACGATGTTGGCGAAGATCCCCCAGGTGGGCCCCAGCAGCAGCATCAGCACCGAGCCGACCACCGGCCCGGCGAGCACCCCGAGGCTCTTGAAGGTGGCGTTCAGCCGCACCGCGCTGGGCAGCTCGTGGGGTTCGGCGAAGTCGTGGAGCATCAGCTGCTCGGCCGGCCCCCACAGCGCGCCCGCGCAGCCGTGCAGCACCAGCAGCACGCAGGCGCTCCACATCTCCAGGGTGCCGGTGAGGAACAGCAGGCCCCAGCCCAGGGACACCGCGGCGAACAGACCCTGCGCGATCTGGATGATGCGCCGGCAGTCGTACTTCTCCGCCAGGGATCCGAAGAGCACGGAGAACAGCAGGAACGGCAGCCAATGGCTGATGACCTGGAATCCCACCAGCCACGGTGATTCGAAGACCTGCCAGAGCACCCAGTAGGTGATGACGTGCTCGATGTTGTCGCCCATCATCGCCATCCCGGCCGTGATCAGGTACGGGCGCGAGTGGGAGTCCCGCAGCGGACCGAATCGGCGCGCAGTGGCAGGGGGAGCGAGGTTCATCGCAGGTCAGCGTACTCCGGCACGGGTCGGTCAGGATGCGAGAAGCCGGCGCGACGCGGCGGCGGTACCGTGGATCGCAGCGGCCGACCCGGCCCGTCACGATCCGGAGGACCACATCATGGCGACCACGAAGACCACGATCACCGGCACCGCCGCCGTCCGCACGATGGGCGAGCGCCTGATCCTCCCGCTGCCCGAGGAGGCCAGCGCGCAGCTGCCCTCGCGCGGGCAGGTCGCGGTGGACGCGGTGCTCGGCGGCACGGAGACCACCCTGGTCATCGAGCCCGACGGCCGCAAGGGCCATTGGATCTCGCTGACGGACGCGCTCGTGCGCGCGCTGGGAGCTGCCGACGGCATGAGCATCGAGTTCTCCCTGACGCCGTCGGCGGTCTGGCCCGAGCCGGAGATCCCCGAGGACCTCGGCGCCGCCCTCGCCGAGGCCGAGGACCTCGCCGGGACCTGGAGCAGCATCACGCCGATGGCCCGCTGGGAGTGGGTGCGGTGGGTCGGTGCGACGAAGAATCCCGCCACCCGCGCCAAGCGCGTGGACGTCTCGATCGACAAGCTCCGCGGTGGCAAGCGCCGGCCCTGCTGCTTCGACCTCGCCTCGTGCACCGATCCGGAGCTCGCCAGGAGCGGGAAGCTGATCGGTCTGGAGTGAGCGCGGCGGAGTGAGGGGCCTCGGCCCCATCTCCTATCCTGCCGGGATGACCTCCCTCGATGCCGCCGCAGGCCCCACCGGATCCACCGCGGAGCGCCGCGTCGACCTGGTCCTGGAGGGCGGCGGGGTCAAAGGGGTCGCGCTGGCCGGGGCGCTCGAGGTGCTCGAGGAGCGCGGGTACCGCGTCAACCGGGTGGCAGGAGCCTCGGCCGGAGCGGTCGCCGGGGCCCTGATCACGGCAGGGATCCCCGCCTCCACGATCGTGCAGATCCTCCGCGAGACCGACTACCGGCGGTTCGCCGACGGCCCGGCCTGGACCCGCTTCCCTCCCGGGGCGGCGCTGAGCGTCCTGCTGCACCAGGGCATCCACCGCGGCGAGAGACTGCGCGCCTGGATCGAGGAGCAGCTCACCGCGCACGGGGCCCCGGGCTCCACGGGCACCTTCGCGGATCTGGTCTACCGCGATCCCGACCCGGAGCGGACCGCGGTGAGCGGGCCGCCGTACCGGCTGGTGGTCACGGTCTCCGACCTCAGCAGCGGGCGCCTGCGCTACCTGCCGACCGACGCCGACGATCTCGGCACGACCCCCGAGACGCTGCGCGTGGCCGATGCCGTCCGCGCCTCCACGGCGATCCCTCTCTTCTTCCGCCCCGAACGGTGGACGAGCGCGACGGGGACGACCTCCTGGCTGGTCGACGGCGGGATGCTGTCGAACTTCCCGGTCTCCGTCTTCGACCGGCCCGCCGGCGAGGTCCCGCGCTGGCCCACCCTCGGCATCAAGCTCTCGGCGAAGCCCGAGGCGGACCACGGCGTGGCGCATCGGATCACCGGCCCGCTGTCCTACGGCCGGGCGGTGCTGGACACTGTCACGGGCTTCTATGACCGCCTCCACGTCGATGCCTCCGACGCCGTCGCACGCACGATCTTCATCGACACCGACGCCGTGCGCCCCACCGAGTTCGATCTCGAGGAGGAATCCCGCGAGCAGCTCTACCGCTCGGGGCGACAGGCGGCGACGTCCTTCCTCGACGGCGACGACGATCACGAGCCCTGGGACTTCGCACGGTACGTGGAGACGTTCCGCGGCGGCCGGCCAGCGTCCTCACCGGCCTAGAAACACGCCATCCCCCTCGCGAGCAGCCGGCGTCGCCGCCGTGCTGCGTCCTGCGGCCGACGCTCCGCAGCCCCGCGGCTCCTCGGGCCCCGGCCCTCGGGTCCTTCTGCCCCTCAGCCCCTCGACCCCTCGGCCCCCTGCTCCCCGGGCCCCCGGTCCCCTGCCCCTCGGCTCCTCGACTCCTCGGCTCCTCGGCTCCTCGGCTCCTCGGCTCCTCGGCGAGGCGAGGCGAGGCGAGGCGAGGCAGCCGCGAGGTCGCGCCTCACGCTCCTGGGCCAGGTCCCTTCCGCGGCGTTCACTAATGTGCGGATACGCAAATTGGTGAACGGTCGACACCCCACTTCCCGCCGCTGACCTCGTCGTTGTGCACGACGCACGATCGCCGGCCGGCCGATGGGTAGCATCCCCGCACCGACGCTCCGGACCGGAGCATCCGCCTCTCCGGAAGTACGCCCGTGATGACCCTTTCACGCTCAGAACCGCCGGACGCGCCGACCGTCGTGCCGTCGCCTGCACTGACGCCCGCGCCGATGACCGTGCCGACGGCCGCTCCGACACCTGCGCCGATGACCGCACCGATGTCCGCACGGATGATCATCCGGCAGGTCTGCGTCCGGATGAGGCTGTCGCGCACGGAGCTCGCCCGCTTCGCCGAGGTCAGCCCGTCGACCGTCGGCCGCATCGTGGCGGGGACCCTCGACCCCACCTGGGGCATGCTGACGCGCCTGCTCGATGCCGCGGGAACGCGGTTCGTCGGCGACGACGTCCGGCCCACGGGCGACCCCGCGGCCGGCGCCGCGGCGGCGCTCGTGCTGGACCGTCTCCTCGTCTCCCTCGGGGGCAGGCTGAGGCAGCGGAAGCCCACCACGGCCATGCAGAGCTGGATCGACCGGTTCGAGCGAGCAGGATTCATCCCCCACGGCCCGGAGACGCAGAGGTTCATGCAGGCGATCCAGGTGCGCCGGATGGTGGAGATCGCCGCGACGGTCTCCGGCCCTCTCCCCCGGGGCGTGCCCGCCCTCGCCGTCGGCGACGCGCGGCACTGGCGGGAGGCCGCGCTGCAGATCGACGAGGCAGGCTTCGACTATGCGGCCTCCGGCCTCGCGCCCGCCCTGGAACTCCCGGACGCCTCGTTCCACGCGACCCCGAGGATCTATGTCAGCGATCCCGCGGCGGTCGCCCGCGTGCTGCGGTGGCCGGAGACCTCCCCCGAGCGGGGCGTCCTCCTCATGAGCAGCGACGGTCCCGAGCTCAGCGGTATCACCTGCGGGCATGCCCTGCGGCTCACCTCGCTGGGACGAGCCTTCGTGGATGCGTGCTCCGCGCCCTCGGACCGGTGGCGCAGCGCCGGAGCTGCCCTGCAGGCGGTGCTCCGCGACCGCCCGTGGGACCACTCCCCCTATTTCTCGACCCCCTCCTCGAGCAGGACCGGGAACTCCATGACGCGCAGGCGCGCCGTGCCGTAGGGCACCAGGCGCAGGCCGTGGATCGGTCCGCGGTCCATGATCGGGCTCGGCGGCGGGGGCGCGGCCGAGGCGCCGCGGCGTCGCCAGTGCGGCACGCGGCATCCCGTGGCCTCGAGGCTGAGCGCGTCGCCGAGTGCGAAGGGCGCCTCGGGCACCGTCCCCCGGCGCACCGGCCAGCGGTCGGCGGCGGAGAGGTCGGCGAGCGCCCAGTTCCAGGAGCTGCGCGGGTGGACCTCCCATTCGCCGATCCCGGGCGCGCCCTCGACCTCCACCCAGTTCTCCCCCGGGCTCGCGACCATGACCAGCGGTCCCAGGTGCACCGAGGCGGCCTGCCGCTCGCGACGCGTGATGCGCGGGGTCATCGGCAGTCGCAGCTGCACGGCGGTGGTGCCGTCCCAGTCCCGGTCCAGCTCGACGTGGCCGTCGCCGCGGTCGCGCACCTCCTGCTCCTTCCCGTCGATGCTCAGCTCCGGCGCGGTGCACCACTGCGGCAGGCGCAGCCGCAGCGGGACGCGGGCCGGACCGTCGGCCGTGACCGTGAGGCGCACGGTCTCCTCGAAGGGGTACTCGGTCTCGACCTCGATCCGCAGCGGCCGACCGTCGACGGCGGCCTCCACGCTCGCCGGGGCGTAGGCGACAGCGCGCAGGCCCCCGTCGGCGTCCTGTGCCCACAGCGAGGCGGCGAACTTCGGCCAGCCCTGGTGGAGGTTCGCGGTGCAGCAGCCGAAGTGGGGCTCGAGACCGAAGATGTTCGCGTCGTCGCTGGAGAAGGACCAGTCGCGATGTGCGACCGAGGCCGCGATCTGCGTGCCCTGCTGGTGGTACTGGTGGCCGCGCATCCGCGGGTCCGAGGAGGCCGGCAGCAGGTTCAGCGCGAGCTCCTCGAGCCGGTCGCCCTGGCGGGCATCGCCGAACAGCCGCGCCAGCACCTCCTGGGTGTGCATCATCTCCACCACCAGGCAGGTCTCGATGCCCGCGGTGGCCTCGCGCCCGCCCAGCCACTCGTCGCCGGAGAACCAGCCGTGGGCCTGCCCGTGCCAGCGCTCGAGCGCCGCGAAGGCCGCCTCGGTGCGCTCGCGCTCGGCGGCCTCGTCCCCGCGCAGGGAGGCGACCGCCCCGGTCTTCAGGCCCATCGCGACGTTGACGCCGTGGGTGCGGTGCTCGAAGACGCGGGCGGGGCCGGTGACCAGCTCGGTGGTGAGGTAGCTGTTCCAGTCGACGGTCTGGGACATCACGAGGTCGACGAGCTCGGCGAGCCATTCCTGGCCGGTGCGCTCGTGGACCCAGACGACGGCGAGCGCGAGCTCCGCGCCGCGCGCCCGGCCCCAGTCGCTCAGGGGACGGGCGGGCAGCTGCTCGCGCAGATGCTCGCACCAGCGCAGCAGGAAGGGGGCCACGCGCTCGTCCTCGGTCGCCTCGGCGTGCTGGATGAGGACCTTCGCGGCGACCATGCGGGGCCACCAGTCGTCGTTCGCGGACGGCCCGAAGGAGCCCGAGGCGTCCTGGGAGGCGAGCATCCACTCGATCCAGGGCCGCGCCCGGTCCATCAGCTGCTCGTCGCCCAGGACGTGCGCCAGCGGGACCAGCCCGTCGAGGTAGTACGGGCCGCGCTCCCAGCTCTCGCCGTCCCCGCCCAGCCAGCCGCTGTCCTCCCCCACGTCCGGCCAGATCTCCGGCAGCTGCCCGGTGATCCCGTCGGCCTGCAGGCGCAGCTGCCGCTCGAGCCAGCCGCGCGGGCGGATCCGCCCCAGCGGGAGGGCGCTCGCGGTGCGGCGGAAGGGGGACGCGACGGGCGCGGCGCTCATCGCGGCGCGCGCCCGGTGACGAAGGCGCGGATCACGGCCGGGTCGAGCTTGGGCCGACGGTCCGCGGTGGCCAGGCCGTTGGCCTCCTGCAGGGTGTCGGTGATCTGCGTGTAGCAGTGCCCGGCCAGCACGGGGCTCGCGTTCAGCGCGTCGAAGAGGGAGCTGACCTTCTCCTCGAACTCCTCGGGCCCGGACACGGTGGCGTAGCCCCAGGTGCCCTCGGCCGCGTAGGCGATGCCGCCGAACTCGGTGACCATCACCGGCGCGCCCTCGGTGAGGCCCTGGGCGGCGTCGTCGATGGGACGGCGACGCTGCGGCCCGCGCCCGGCGATCGTGGCGGCGGTCGCGGCCTCGTCGGCGTAGTGGGCGGCGAGCTCCTCGCCGTCGGTCGCGTAGTCGTGCAGGGCGATGATGTCCCCGCCGGTGAGCTCGTAGCCGTCGTTGGAGACGACAGGCCGGCTGGGATCCAGCGAGCGGGTGAGCGCGGTCAGGGCGATGGTGAGGTCCTTCTGCGGGGCGGAGTCGGCGAGGTCGCGCACGCCCCAGGACTCGTTGACCGGCACCCAGGTGACGACGCTGGGGTGGGGGCGGACCTGCTCGACGATCTCGATCCACTCGTCGGTCAGCGCCGCGGCGGCCCGGGGGCTGAAGGCGTAGGCGTTGGCGGTCTCGCCCCAGATGAGCAGGCCCAGGCGATCGGCCCAGAACAGGAAGCGGGGGTCCTCGACCTTCTGGTGGACGCGGGCGGCGGTGAAGCCGAGCTCCTTGATCAGCTCGACCTCCTCACGGTAGGCCTCGAGGCTCGGGGCGGTGAGATGGGAGGTGGGCCAGTAGCCCTGCTCGAGCACGGAGCGCACGAAGTACGGCTCGCCGTTGAGCAGGAACCAGCCGCGGTCGATGCCGGTGGTGCGCAGGCCCAGGTAGCTCGCGGCGGTGTCGACCACCTCGCCGCCGACGAGCACCTCGAGGGTCACGTCCACGAGGTTGGGGTGCTCGGGGCTCCACAGCAGGCGGTCGCGGTCCTGGGTGTTGCGCACGGCGGGGACGTCGACGACGCCCTGGAGGCGGGTGTCCTGCGCGGCGATCTCGACGGCGCCCAGGTGCTCCTCCCCGGCGGTGAGGGTGACGCGCACGGTGGTGCCGGGCACGGGCCGACGGGCCAGGCGCGCGGAGACCTCCACGCGCGCCCGCGGCATGTCGAACTCCCAGTGGAAGCCGGTGACGTGCTGCGTCGCGACGGTCTCCAGCCAGACGCTGCGCCAGATGCCGGTGGAGCGGTGGTACCAGATGCCGTGGGGCTCCTCGCGCCAGTCCTGCTTGCCGCGCGGCAGCTCCATGTCGTGCGGGTCGTCGAAGGCGCGGACCACGACGACGTGCTCGTCGCCCGCATCCAGCAGATCGGTGAGGTCGCAGGTGAAGGAGGTCTGTCCGCCCACGTGATGGCCGGCCAGGCGGCCGTCGACCCACACCTGCGCGGCATGGTCCACGGCGCCCAGGTGCAGCAGGACCCGCCGACCCTCCTCGGCGCGGGCGGTGATCGTGCGGCGGTACCAGACCACGGGGTGGAATCCGGTGGCGTGGATGCCCGAGGCCTCGGACTCCGGCACGAAGGGCACGGTGATGGAGCGCGTGAAGACCGCCTCCCGGGCGGGCTCGTACCAGCGCTCGGCCAGGCCCCGGTCCTCGTCGTCGTGCGCGAAGGACCAGGTGCCGTCGAGGCTGCTCCAGTCCTCGCGCATGAGCGTGGGGCGGGGGTGGGTGCCGTCGTGCTGGGTGGCGCGCAGAGTCATCGGTGGCTCCTGGAGAGGGTGTCGAGGGCGGCAGGTGAGTCCTGGGTTCTCACGTTGTACAACACAGCGTAGCGGGTGCGACGGCAGGTCCGCACCTCCACGACGGCGTCGCCTGCCGGTCCTGCCTCGCACAGGTCACGCCGAGACGCGCTCCTCGCCGGCGGTCTCCGCGCTCGGCTCCGTGGACGAGCGGCCGCCCTCCGGCGACGGGCGGGGCGGCCGCAGTCGCCGCCCCTTCTGCGCCACCCACCGGGCAGCAGGGTTCCCCAGGACGACCGTGCGCAGCCAGGTGACGATCGCGATCCACGTCGCGCCCGAGACGAGCACGGCATCGGCCGAGGCCATGATGCCGGAGAAGAACGGCAGCCCCATGACCACCGCGATGCTCAGATGCATGCCCAGCAGCACGATCAGCGCGATGCGTCGCGTGACCCGATGGAACAGCAAGAACGGGAAGGCGATCTGCGCCAGCACGGTCACATAGGTCGCCAGCACCACGGGGAGCGCGAAGGCGGTCATGAGATCGGCCAGGGGTGGGAACACGCCGTAGGCGACGGACTGCAGCGGGTAGTACACCGCGGTGCCGTCCTGCCACAGCGTCCCCTGCACCTTGTAGAGCCCGGCCTCGAGGTACACGATGCAGATCTGAGCGATGACCAGGCACAGTCCGATGTTGTGCAGCACCGACCCCGTCTGGGTCTCCGGCCGTGCGCTGCGGGCACGTCGCCGCGCGTCGAGGGACCAGCGACGCGAGACGTCCATGAGGATCAGGTAGATCAGCATGATCCGAATGAAGTAGTTGCCGCCGTCGGAGATCGGGGTGTTCTGGCCGTTGAGCGTCGTGTAGGCGATGAACAGCAGCGGGGTCACGATCCGGGTGCGCCAGCCCAGCATGAAGGCGGTGACCAGGGCGATGGTCGCGAGATACCACAGCCAGAACAGACCCGGCCCGGCCTGCTGGAGGGCGTTGAACGGGGCGTCGTAACCGAGGATCTCGCGGTAGGGCTGCCAGTACTGCGAGCCGGGCCCCCAGATGCGGGACGCCACGGGCAGGTTCACCAGCAGCCATCCCAGCAGGAACGCCCCGGTGGCGATGCGCATGACGGCCACGCCGTAGTCCGAGTGGCGGTCGGCGATGAACCAGGTGACCACCCGGCTCAGCGTCCGGGCCGGGAGGTCGCGATGAGCCCGCAGCCAGCTGCGGACCGGGGTGGGAGCAGTCATGACCAGGCCGCCTTCACGTCGTCGTCGAACTCGGCGGCGGGGCGCCAGCCGATCTCCGTCCACTGCTGAGCGGGCTCCTCCGGCGGGTCGTGCCGCTGCTCGAAGGCGGGGACGGCCTCGCGCAGCATCCGCACCTCGACGAGGGAGACCGCATCGCCGTGCTCCTGCTGCAGGTACAGGGTGGCGATGCCGACGGCGACCTCCTCGAGCCGCTGGTACGTTCGCAGATCGTTCAGCTGGCCGGGAGCGAAGATCTCCTCCGCCTCCTCGGAGTAGAGGTCCACCCCGAACACCGGCTCGCCGTCGATGTGGTTGGCCGCCACCATGGCCTGCTGGTCGTCGGGAAGACGGTGCGCCGCGGGCCAGAGCCGCCCATGGACCACCTTCGACTGCCTCGATTCGCGGTTGGCGAAGATGTTGTTCTCGATGGCCTCCGACTCCTCCGCGGTGACGTTCCGCCACTCGGTGAACTCGGCGCCGGCAGCGGCACCGCCTGCGCACACCTCCGGTTCGCTGATGCAAGCACGCACGAGCATGTACTCGTCCTGCGAGTACGGACCCGGTGCGAAGAGGTTCCAGCCCTGATCGAGCGGGCCCAGGAAGTACCTGTTCAGCGCGGGCTGCAGAGCGGCGCGGACCGGGGTGTCGGGTCCGGTGTACGCGAGGGTCGCGCCGATGTGCCCGGCGGCGAGCAGTCCGACGGTGGCCAGAACCACGGCGGGCAAGCGGCGGATTCGTGGCGAAGCCATTGGGAGGGTCCGATCTGCAGGGGGCGAGCGAGAAGAGCCGGCAGGGCACCGGCGATGGCCGCCGGGTCCGGCACCGCGTGCGGTGCCGGCCCGACGGCCATCAACAGGACGTCCGTGTCATTCAGGACGCGGAGCGACGGGAGACGATCACCCCCGCGGCGCCGCCGACGAGCAGCAGCACCACCAGTGCGACCATCGCGGCCGTGCCGCCGGCGCCGGTGCGGGCGAGGGAGCCCGAGCCGTCACCGGAGGTGCTGCCGCCGTTGCTCGAACCGGTCGAACCGCTCCCACCGGTGGAGCCGTTCCCACCGGTCGAACCGTTACCACCGGTGGAGCCGTTCCCACCGGTGGAGCCGTCTCCGGCGTTCGCCCCGGTGTTGTCCGACCCGTTGTCAGCGGTGTTGTCCGCGTCGTTGTCGGACGCGTTCCCACCGTCGGAGCCGTTCGTGACGGTGAGGGCCGCCGAGGCGGCCTCCCCGGTCTCCGCAGCGACCTCGACCGTGTAGTCACCGGCGGCAGAGCCCTCGGGGACCAGGACATCGACGGTGAAGCCACCGTCATCGTCGGTCGTGGCGGTCACGGGATCGCCCACGGGGTTGCCGTCGGGCCCCGTCAGCTGGACCTCCACCTCGGTGTTCGGCGGGAAGTCCTCACCGGTCACCGTCGTGGACTCTCCGTCCTCCACGGACTCCGGGTCGACACTCACGACCGGATCGACAGTCCCGTCATCACCGGGATCACCGACGGAGCCGTTGGTGACCGTGAGGTCCGCCGAGGCGGTCTCATCGGTCTCCGCAGTGGCCACGATCGTGTAGTCACCGGCGGCAGAGCCCTCGGGGACCGGGATGTCGACGGTGAAGCCACCGTCATCGTCGGTCGTGACCGTGACGACATCCCCCACGGGGTTGCCGTCCGGGCCCGTCAGCTGGACCTCCACCTCGGTGTTCGGCGGGAAGTCCTCACCGGTCACCGTCGTGGACTCTCCGTCCTGGACCGTGGACGGGTCGACCGAGACACCGGGAGCCTCGGCGTTGTCGCCAGCGTTGTCCCCGGTGTTGTCGGTCGTGTTGACCTCGGTGTTCTCAGCCGTGTTCACCTCGGTGTTCTCAGCCGCGTTCACCTCGGTGTTGACCTCAGTGTTCTCTGCCGTGTTCACGTCCGTGTTGTCAGCCGCGTTCACCTCGGTGTTGACCTCAGTGTTCTCAGCCGTGTTCACCCCAGTGTTCACCTCAGTGTTCTCAGCGTTGTTCACCTCGGTGTTCTCCGCCGTGTTGTCGGCAGTGTTGTCCGAGCCATCGCTGGCCGCCACGACAGTGAACGGCTCCGAGTCGCCGAGCATCGGGTCGATGTTGTCGATGACGGTCACCACATAGTCACCCAGCTCGAGCTCCGAGGAGTTGACGCGGAAGGCAACTTCCCCATTCTCATCAACGTCGACCGTATTGATGCGCTCACCCGGATCGACGATGGCCGCAAGTGCCGCCACAGCGACCTCGACGGCAGACGCGTCAGGCTCAAGCACATCAGCGTCGGTCGCCTTGAGGTAGACCTCAGCGGTGCCGTTCGGGGTGTAGCCGGTCCCCAGGACGAGCACGTCGTCAACGCCCTGCACGGCGCGACTGGGCGTCAGATCGATCTCCGCCCGCGCAGTGTTGTCAGCAGTGTTGTCCGACGTGTTGTCGGCAGTGTTCACCTCGGTGTTGTCAGCCGCGTTGACCTCGGTGTTCTCAGCCGTATTGACCTCAGCGTTGACCTCGGTGTTCTCGGCCGTGTTGACCTCGGTGTTCTCGGCCGTGTTGACCTCGGTGTTGTCAGCTGCGTTGACCTCAGTGTTGTCGGCCGTGTTCACCTCAGTGTTCTCAGCCGTGTTCACGTCCGTGTTGTCAGCCTCGTTCACCTCAGTGTTCTCAGCCGTGTTCACCTCGGTGTTGTCAGCTGCGTTGACCTCGGTGTTGTCAGCCGTGTTCACGTCCGTGTTGTCAGCCTCGTTCACCTCAGTGTTCTCAGCCGTGTTCACCTCGGTGTTGTCAGCTGCGTTGACCTCAGTGTTCTCAGCCGTGTTCACGTCCGTGTTGTCAGCCTCGTTCACCTCAGTATTCTCAGCCGTGTTCACGTCCGTGTTGTCAGCCTCGTTCACCTCAGTATTCTCAGCCGTGTTCACCTCGGTGTTGTCAGCTGCGTTGACCTCAGTGTTCTCAGCCGTGTTCACGTCCGTGTTGTCAGCCTCGTTCACCTCAGTGTTCTCAGCCGTGTTGACCTCGGTGTTGTCAGCCGTGTTCACGTCCGTGTTGTCAGCCTCGTTCACCTCAGTGTTCTCAGCCGTGTTCACCTCAGTGTTCTCAGCCGTGTTCACCTCGGTGTTGACCTCAGTGTTCTCAGCCGTGTTGTCTGCCGCGCTGTCCGCGATGACGGCCAGGGGCGTCGTCGCCGACTCACCCGTCGGAGCCGAAGCCTCGACCTGGTAGTCCTCACCCTCCGGCGCATCTGCGGGAACGGGGAGGACGGCCTCGAAGCCACCGTCGGCATCGGTGGTCACGGTGACGGGGTCACCGACATCGTCGCCGGCAGCATCCTGGAGCTGCACGGTCACCTCGGAGTCCGCCGGGAAATCCGTCCCGGTCACGGTGGTGGTCTCACCGGCCGGGACACGGTCGGGATCCGCCGTGATCGCCGGAGCATTGGTCACCACGAGGGGCGCGGAGGCGGATTCACCGCTGGTAGCGGTGCCGACCACCGTGTAGTCACCGCCGTCGGTGCCCTCGGGCACCGTCAGGTCGGTGGTGAAGGCCCCTGCATCATCCGAGGTGACCGTCACCGGCTCACCGACCGGGTTGCCCTCGGTATCGGTCAGCTGGACGTCCACCTCGGTGTTCGGCGGGTAGCCCTCGCCGGTCACGCTGGTCGTGGAACCGTCCTCGACCGTTCCGGGCTCTGCGGCGAGGGTCGGATCGAAGACCGCCTCATCCGCCGCACGGACGGTGGAGGAGGCGAGATCCACGTTCACCGCGGCGAGGTTCGGGAGCAGCTCGAGGCTCAGGGCGTTCACCGTGAAGGACTCGTCGCCGAGGTACCCCGGGGACGGCTGCTCGTTGATCGTCACGGAGACGACCTCGGACAGCACACCGGAGAGCACCGGGGAGAGCAGGTTCAGGGCGGGGTTGACCAGCCCGTCGATGGTCTCGGTGAGACCCGTGGTGGCCGTGTCGAGCACACCACCGATAGCCCCCTGGAGGGGCGCGATGAGGACGGTCTCGAGAACCGGCTCGACCGCATCGAGCAGAGTGCCGATCGGGATGATACCGAGCAGGCTTCCGTCGATGTCGATGGTCGGCTCGCCCTCGGCGGTGCCGGCGAGCTGGCCGAGCGTCGTCTCCACGACGATGTCGACATCGGCCGCGGGCAGCCCGAGGGCCGAGACCGAGGCGGGGAGCTCGACCGTGAGACCGACAGTGTTGAACACGTCGTCGATGAGCACCTGACCGGCACGCTCGGAGACGGTGCCGAGAGCTTCGCTCGTGGCTCCCGTGATCAGTCCGATGGTCTCCGCGTCCAGGAGCTCGGTGTTCGCGGGGAGGCCGTTGAGGCCGTCCGCTCCGCCCAGCTGCTGCAGGTCGACAGCGATGGTCCCGTCCGCAAGGCTGATGGAGACCAGGCCGTTCTCATCGGTCAACGGCTGCTCGAGGAGCGAGGAGCTCGCCTGCTCGAGCGCCGCGTCGAGCCCCGTCAGTCCGATCGTCCCGCCGCCGGCCTCGACGGCGACCAGGCCGACATTGAGATCGATCGACGCGGCCTGCGCGATGCTTCCCAGCGCACCTT
Source organism: Brachybacterium sp. YJGR34 (assembly GCF_003347015.1). Lineage (GTDB taxonomy): Bacteria > Actinomycetota > Actinomycetes > Actinomycetales > Dermabacteraceae > Brachybacterium. Next base: position 187,428 of record NZ_PNFB01000004.1, on the reverse strand, counting down.
CCGCCCCGACGGCCGCGTCGAGAGTCGTGCCGACGCCTGTCACCGCGGTGTCGAGCTCGGTGGCGAGCTCCCCGACCAGCGGCGAGCTGATCATCAGCTGACCGTCCACGATCACGTACTCGGACGAGGTCTCCCCGTTGGCCTCCGAGGCCGTGGACCCCATGGCGCCGAGCTCGAGAGCGAGCTCGTCGACGATGTCATCGGTCAGCCCGTCCACACCCGCCTGCGCGAGCAGGGTCGTCAGGTCGACGCGGGAGGTGCCGTACGTGCCATTCGCGATCCCGTCGAGGTCCAGGCCTCCGCCTTCCCCCACGGCTCCGGCGCTCGCGGTCGAGCTGACCGCATCCGGCGACGTGGCGAAGCTCGAGAGAGCCCCCGCCTCGCCGAGGTGCAGCAGGCCGACGTTGTTCTCGTCGCCGATCAGCGGCAGGGTGAGAGTGCCGAGGTCGAGCGCGATCGAGTCGTCGATCAGGCCGACGTTCAGCGGGTTGGCGTTCGGGCCCGCATCGCTCGGGAAGCCGGAGGCGCTGGTGCCGACATCGGCCAGGTCGAGACCCAGCGCATCGGCGTTGATCACGCGGCCCAGCGCTTCGGAGTCGTCCGTCTCGGCGGCGACCGCCGGCGGGAGTCCGAGAAGGGTCAGGCTCGCTGCGGCGACGGCCGCGACAACGCCCTTCAGGAGGGGTGGGCTCCCTCGGTGCGTCGAGGATCGTGGGGGCTGCAGTCGTTCCACATTCACTCCATCATCGATGAGTCGGGGACAGGGCCCGCACGAGCGCACCAAGGGGGAAGGCCTACGCGGTGGGCGGGGTCACACAGGTGACCTCGACAGCCTCGCAGGCGCCGCCCCGCAGCGGAATGCTTCTTCTGGACAGCCGTGCACTTGTTGCCAGAAAGTTACCAACCGTCACAATCTTTCCAAGCGCTTTCCGAGAGGGCCTGTAATGACCAGCGAGTAACTACCCATTGATCACACCTCTTGGTAGGGTCAGAGTTTTTTCCCCTTGAGTGCACGAGGTTCTCCACACCCCCTCTCCGGCTCGACACTGACCTCAGGCGCCGCTCACGACCCTTCGCACGACAGTGACGGCGCATGTCGGAAAGCGCGCGCGGGCGCGGCCCCGCGCGCCGATCACCCCACGCTCCGCACGTTCCATCGCCCCGAAGCACAGATGCTCAGGAGGCTCAGGAGACTGGAGGCCGCGAACTCCCCGACCGTCGCGCAGCCCACCCCAGAGCGGCGCCGACGATGCCGAGGACGAGGGCCGCGACGACCACCGAAAGCAGACCGGCGGCACCGGTCCTGGCCAGGCCCGCGCCGTCGGCCGCACGGCCATCCTCGCCATCGACCTCCGGCGCCACGGGCGAGGGACCCGCGGAGGTGAGATGCTCCCCGGCGCCGGCAGCATGGATGAGCACGTCACCCCGGGCGCCCTCCAGGCCGTGCAGCCCGGCCGCCTCCGAGAGGGTGACCGTGATACGCAGCCAGCGCTGCTGATCGCTGGGCATGGCGGCAAGGTGGTGACTCCTCGACTGCGCAGCGATATCGGCGAGGTTCTGTTCGTCCAGCAGCGTCGTCGGACCCGACCGACACGTCTCGGCACGCCAGGGCTCTCCACAGCTGTCCACGGTGACCAGCAGCGCGCCCGGGGCCTCGACCAGATCACCGCGCCCGGTGAGACCGAGCCGGATCTCCCCGGGCTCCGGCGCCTCCGCCCAGATCCCGACCTCCCACACCGCGGAGTCACCGGGGGCGAGGTTCTGCATCTGGCCGGGGTCCCCCTCGGTCTGGATGCGCAGGTGCTCGCCCGTGGTCAGGGTGACGTCGGCGTGGCCGAGTGCAGGAGCCGCGAGCACCAGGGCGGCGAGAGCGGGCACGCCGAACGCCGTGTGCGATGGGGGCTCGCGAGGGGAGGAGCTCCGGACGGCCTGCAGGCCGCCGTCGGGATCATCGGCCCGCGGCCAGAAGGCCCAGACCACAAGGGTGGCGGCGCCGAGGGTGAGCGCCCCGAGGACGAGCGGATCACCGAACCACTGGACCACGCCCGCCGCCCCGGGGACGGAGAACATCACGCGCCGCACCTCGACGGCGGAGTAGGCGTCGGGGTCCGGGACGTCGTTGGCGTCGCCCTGCATCGTGAAGGTGACCTCGCCGGAGGTGCTGTCGCGCGCGCGGATCTCGACGACCCGATGCGTCACCGGAAGCATGCCCTCGCCACGGTCGACGGTGACGACATCCCCCTCGGACATCTCGACCGCCGGGATCTCACGCACCAGGGCGATCGAGCCGGCGGTGATCGTCGGGCTCATCGATCCGGTGCGGAACATCATGATCGAGATGCTGAAGAACACGCTGAGGATCACCAGCACGATGCACAGCGCACCGCCGGCGGCCAGAAGCGTGAGCAGGAGGTCACCCAGTCGCCGCACCGCTCTCGTGCCGGTGGACGGGATCCGAGCTCTCATCGCTCCGACCCCGCGCAGGGCGGTACGACCAGCCGCGACGCCATCACTCGGCCGATGTGGCAGTGAACCCCCACGTCGCAGTGCCGGACTCGCCCTGCACCAGGTCGGGACCGGCGGTGACCCGGAAGCAGAGGGTGACCTCGTCGCCGGCAGCCCCCTCGGTGCCGGCGGTGAGGTCGAAGGTGCCGGTGCCGGCATCGAGTCCGGTTCCCGCGGGGACGATCTCGGTGCCGGTGGCGGCGGCCGTGCACTCTGCGGCCGAGGGCACGGTGATGATCCCGTAGGTCAGGTTCGCGGCGTTCGCCCCCGCTCCGCTCACATCGGTCAGCTCCACGACGGCGTCGTAGCTGGTGTCCGCATCCAGGCGGAGGACGAAGGGGGCGGCCACGACGTCATCGGGCGTGAGGTTCTCCGCCGCCTCGAGATCGAAGGCCAGCTCCGCCGCGCCGTCTGCCGAGGTGTGATCGGCGAAGGTGGTGCCGTCGGTGCTGCCCTCGACGTTGAAGCTCCCGGCCCCGAAGGTGCCGATCGCCCATTCCTCGTCGGTCCACGCGGCGAGCGTGACGGCTGCTCCCACTCCGAGCACCAGACCGCCGGCGAGGAGGGCGCGGATCTTTCGTCCGCGTCGGGTGGAGTTGGTGGTGGCAGTGGACATCGGTGTTCCCCTCACGACGCAGTGGCGATCTCGCACGGCCAGACTAGCGACTGCGGTGCCGTCGCGCGCCGCCTTGACGGAAGACGGCCGACGCCGCCCACAGCGAGGCACGGGCGCAGCCGGCCCCGGTTCGCGCCGTGGAGGCGCGCCCGTCAGCTCAGATTGCGGCAGTTCCCACCGATCCCGCCGATCAGGCCGGCATTGCTCGCGACTGAGGCACGGGTCGACTCCCAGCCGCCGTCGACGACCCGGAACGCGATCTCCAGCTCCGACCCCAGCCCGAGCAGCCCTCCCAGGAGGTTCGTCGGGACGTCGGTGCGATAGGTGCCGTCGCTCTGGCGCTGGGTGTTGGCGGTCAGGCTGAAACCCGTCAGCGGTGCGAGCACGGACCCGAGTCCGCGGGTCGACGCCTCGACCCGGACGTCGCTGAGCGTGTACCCCTCCGGGAGGGCCCAGAACACACGCACCCTCGCGCCGATCCCGAGGACCCCGGGTACGAAGCGGCACGCCTGGGTGAGTCTCGGCGCGGGGACCACGCCCGCCTCGAAGCTCGCGGTCACGCGCTCCGAATCCGTCCACGTCGCGACCGTCGACGTCGCCCCGAGCCCGAGGACCAGCCCCGCAGCGAGGACCACACGCAGGCGCCCGAACAAGGGGAGCCGGCGAGGCGCAGTCCGCGAGCGGATGGCGGTCATATGCGGATCGAACCTCCCTGGCGCCGCGGGGCCCACCCGCACAGATCACCACGATCCACGGGCAGGCGCAAGCACGCCCCCTGCCCCAATCGGCCGAACCACGGACGCCCCCACTTGTCAGATATCTGATAACTTGCCGTCATGGCACGCACCGGAGCACGATTCGAGACGCTGCAGAGCGATCTGCTGGAGCTCATCCAGCAGCTCGACCTGAAGCCCCGTGACGCCCTGCCCTCCGAGGCCGTGCTGGCCGAGCAGCTCGGCGTCAGCCGCGCCTCGCTCCGGGAGGCGACCCGCGCCCTGCAATCCCAGGGGGTGCTCGAGGCGCAGCAGGGGCGCGGACTGTTCCTGCGCTCCTTCTCCGTGGCCCCGGTCATCTCGCGCCTGCCCTACCAGCTCATCGAGTCCGGTGCCGATCTCGACGAGCTGCTCATGGCCCGCGCCGCCCTCGAGCGCGGACTGATCCGCGAGGTCGCCGGCCGCCTCGACGAGGAGCGACTCGCCCACCTGGACGAGATCGTCGAGCAGATGCGCGAGCGCGAGAGCCGGGGGCTCGCCTTCCCGGAGGAGGATCGCGAGTTCCACCGCAGCCTGTACGTCGACCTGCACAACCGCGTCGTCGAGGGGACCCTCGAGGCCTTCTGGCAGCTCATGGACCGTATGCGCGACCGCCTCCCGCCCCTGCGCTACGACGACCTCGCCGAGCGCCACGCCGCCATCGTGCGGGCGCTGCGAGACCTCGAGCGCCTGGATCCCGTCATCGCTCTCGACGACCACTTCCTCGACATCCGCCAACGTGCCGAGGACTTCGGCCAGCAACGGCCCGAGACCTCCGAAGGACGCTGACCCATGCCGCACACCGACCTCCTCGACCGCGCCGACGGCATCGTCGCCGCCCTGATCACGCCCTACCGCGCCGACGGCTCGATCGACGTGGACACCCTCCGGACCCACACCGCCTCTCTCGTCGCCGCCGGCATCGACGGGCTCTACGTGTGCGGCTCCACCGGGGACGGCGTCACCCTGGACGAGGACGACCGCGTGCTCTGCACTCGGACGGCCGTCGAGGCCGCCGACGGGGAGGTCCCGGTCATCGCGCACGTCGGCACCAACGCCACGGCGCTCACACTGCGCCTCGCGGAGCGCTCGGCGCAGGCGGGCGCCGCCGCGGTCTCCTCGATCCTCCCGGCGATCCCGCTGACGCCGGCGGAGGTCCGCGACTACTTCCTCGAGGTGGTCCGCTCCTCCCCCGCGCCCTTCATCGCCTACAACTTCCCCGCCCGGGCGGGCGTGGGCCTCGCCGATGATCTGCTCGCCGAGCTCGCCGCGGAAGAGAACCTCCACGGACTGAAGAACACCTCGCGGGACGTCTTCGAGATGTCCGGCTTCACGCGCCTGCGCGGGGGGAAGTTCCGGGTCTGGAACGGGCACGACGAGGTGCTCTACGCCGGGCTGTCCGTCGGCGCCTGTGGCGCGATCGGCAGCACCTTCAACGTCTTCCCGCGCCTGTATCAGGACCTCCTGCGCAGCTTTCGCGCCGGTGACCACGGGACCGCGCTCGCCTCGCAGCGCCGCATCGAGGAGCTGGTGCGCGTGCTCGCGCACCACGGCGTCATGCCCTCGCTGCGCGCGCTGCTCGCCGCGCGCGGCCTCGACATGGGACCCAGCCGGCGCCCCCAGCGCGATCTCGATGCGGCCGCGCGCCAGCGCCTCCTCGCCGACGTCGCCGCCCTCGAACTGCCCGCCTGACCACGAAGGAGTCGTCATGCCCATCACCCCCTCACCCCTGACCCGTCGCACCGCCCTCGCCGGAGGCCTCGGCCTCACCGCAGCCGCCCTGGGCGCCTGCACCCCGGGCGGCTCGCCCGCCGCCGACGACTCCGCCGCGAGCGACGGCGGCGGGGACGGCGGACCCCTCACCCTCTGGCACTACTACGGAGGGGCCGCGACCGCGCCGCTGGAGGCCCTGATCCAGCGGTACACCGAGGAGACCGGCACCGAGGTCGAGGTCCGCTTCATCCCCTTCGGCGACTTCAACCGCACCCTGCTGCAGGCGGCGACCGGCGACGACCTGCCGGACATCGCCCTGATCAACGCCTTCGACACGGCCCTCTTCGCCGGCTCCGACATGCTCACCGATCTCAGCGATCGCGTCGGCGATTGGGGCGAGCAGGACGCCTATGCCGCGGGTCCGTGGGACACCACCCAGGTGGGCGGCGCGACCTTCGCGCTGCCGCACGTCGCGGACACCTACGCGCTGTGGACGAACACCACTGCCCTCTCCGCCGCCGGAACGCAGGCACCCAGCACCTGGCAGGAGACCGAGGAGGCGGCGATCGCCGCCGCCGGTGACGGTAGCTACGGCCTCGCCTTCTGCGGGATCACCGGCGTCGAGGGCGCCACCTCCTGGATGCTGCGCTTCCTCGCCGCGGGCGGCGACCTCACCGCCCCGGACAGCGACGCCGGGACCGCCGCGATGGAGTCCTTCACCCGGATGCTCGAGGGGAACGGCTTCTCCGAGGGGGTGCTGACGTGGAACGAGGACGACACCTACACGCAGTTCCGCACCGAGGCCGCGGCCATGATGATCAACTCCGCCTCGTACCTCACCTCCCTCGCCGAGGAGGCGCCGGACCTCGAGGTGGAGATCGTCCCGATGCCGGCCGACGCCGAGCCCGTCTCGTGGCTGTCCGCGGAGAACCTCACGATCACCCGCGGCGCGAGCGATCCCGACGCGGCCTGGGAGCTGATCGTCTGGATGCAGCGGCCCGAGGTGATGAACGACTACCTCCCCGAGCGCAACAAGCTGCCCGTGCGCACCGACATCGCCGAGGACACGCAGTGGCAGGATCCGGTGAAGAAGGTCTTCATCGACCAGCTCGAGATCGCCTGGGCGCCCGAGGAGTCGGTGGCCCCGGCCTCCGCGGAGATCTTCACCGCCGTCCAACTGGCGATGCAGTCCGTGCTCTCGGGCGCGGCGAGCACCGAGGACGCCCTGGCCACCCTCCAGGTCACGACGGACAAGGCCCTGACGGAGTGAGGGCACTCGTCGACACCCCGCGCGGGACGCGGCAGGACCTGCGGACCGTCCGTCGGCTCCGGACGGGAGGTCGACGATGACCGCCGCCGTGGATCGGCGCTCCGCGCCGCCGGCCCGTCGGCGGCGGCGCCGATGGGCCGGCCGCGGCGCGCAGTACCTCTTCCTCCTGCCGGCGCTGCTCTTCGTCCTGGCCACGACCGTGTATCCGCTGCTGTACACCGTGAATCTCGGCTTCTACGACGCGCCGATCCAGAAGTTCCTGCGCGGCACCGTGGAGTGGGTGGGGCTCGCGCAGTACCGCGCGGCGCTCACGGATCCCGCGCTCTGGACGGGCCTGGGCACCTCGCTCGCGTACACGCTGTGCACGATCGGTCTGATGCTGGTGATCGGCACGGCGCTCGCGATGCTGTTCACCCGGCCCTTCCCGGGCAACAAGCTGCTGCGCTCGCTGCTGTTCCTGCCCTACGTCCTGCCCTCGGTGGTGGCGGCGAACGTGTGGCGGTGGATGCTGGACGGCACCAACGGCCTGCTCAACCACGTGCTGGTCACCCTGCGGATCATCCCCGAGCCGCTGTTCTGGCTGGGCAGTCCCGTGCTGGCGCTGCCGGCGGTGATCCTCGCGACCGCCTGGACCATGATCCCCTTCGCGATGCTGCTGCTCATCGCCGGTCTCCAGGGCATCCCGCGCACCACCTACGAGGCGGCCGCGCTCGACGGAGCCGGGGCGTGGGCGTCCTTCCGGCATGTCACGGTGCCGCTGCTGCGCCCGGTCCTCGCCGTGGTGGCGCTGCTGGGCTTCATCTACACCTTCAAGACCTTCGACACGATCTTCGTCATGACGCGCGGCGGGCCGGGCGATGCCACCACGGTGCTGCCGATCCTCGCGTACAACGAGGCCTTCGTGAACTTCGACCTCGGCGCGGGTGCCACGGTGACCACGCTGCTGCTGGTGATCCCGGTGCTGCTGGCGATCCTGTACTTCCGTTCCACCCGGACGGAGGGCTGAGCGATGCAGCGACCCGCCGTCCTCACCGTCGCCGCGACCGTGCTGGTGCTCATCTACCTCGTCCCCGTGTACTGGATGGTCGCGACGTCCCTCAAGCTCCCCGCCGACGTCTTCGCCACCCCGCCGGACATCATCCCGAGCCCCGCGACGCTGCAGGCCTACGCGGACACGGTGCTCTCCGACCCGGCGGTCTGGAGCGGCCTGCGCTCGAGTGCGATCATCACCCTGCCCGCGCTCGCGCTGACCCTGGTCCTCAGCGCCCCGGCCGCCTACGCGCTGGCGAAATACCGGTTCCGCATCACCGGTGCCGTGCTGTTCCTGCTGCTCGCCGCCCAGATGCTGCCGACGATCAGCCTCGCCCTGCCGCTGTTCGCGATCTTCAGCCAGTACGGCCTGGTGGACACCTATACGGGGCTGATCATCGCGAACGTCTCGGTCACACTGCCCTTCGCGGTGGTGCTGCTGCGCCCCTACATGGGCGCGATCCCCGGGGAGCTGCTGGAGGCCGCCCGGCTGGACGGCTGCTCGATCGTCGGGGCGTTCCTCCGGGTGGGGCTGCCGCTTGCCCGGCCGGGCCTGATCATGGTGGCCACCTTGACCTTCGTGATGACCTGGGGCGAGTTCGTCTTCGGGCTCACGCTCGCCACGAGCGACGACAAGCAGCCGATCACCGTGGTGCTCAATCGGTTCATCGCCAGCTTCGGCACCCAATGGACGAACCTCATGGCCGTCTCCACGGTCATCGCGATCCCGATCATCGTGGTGTTCATCGCGCTGCAGAAGCACGTCGTGGCCGGCCTCGCCGAGGGCGGGCTCAAGGACTGATGCGCGGAGGCGAGTCCGAGGCCGTGGGCACAGGACCATTGAGCTGGGCGCATCATCCTGCTAGACAGGGCAGATGACCAGCCCATCGGACGCCCCGCTCCGGCGCCGCGCCCTCCTGCGCGGGGTCGCCTGGACCGCGCCCGTGGTGGGCATCGCCGTCGCCGCCCCCGCGATCGCCGCCTCGCTCCAGGAGTGCCCCACGCTCCCGGCGGCGGAGGAGTGGGAGACCACCATGCCCTCCGGTGCGCTCGATGCCGAGACGGACACCTCCACCACCAGCTGGCAGAACCGCGACGGCGTCGACACCTGGATCTCGCAGCGCAACAGCTCCCCGGACGACATCGTCCAGGGCGCGACGATCTTCACGGACGCCGAGCTTCCGGTGGTCGCGGGGGTCACCTACACCATCTCCTTCGAGGCGGCAGGGCAGTGGTCCGCCGAATCTGCGGACCCGGAAGCGGCGGAGACGGCCGGGCAGGCCATGCAGCTCACCGTCACCGGTGCGGACGGCGGTTCGCTGGCGCGGACCGCGGTCGCGACCCGACCGGAAGATTTCAACGGCACCGAGGCGCTGCCGATGTCCGAGGGAGATCCCGTCTGGCAGACCTACTCGGTGACCTTCACCGCCACGCAGGACGAGACGGTCACGGTCGGGATGTCCAATCTGCTGCGTGAGTCGAGCGACACGTACAACGACGACGTGCTGGTGCGCATGCCGCTGGTCACCTGCGAGGTCTGAACCTGCCTCGCTGACCGGTGATCCCGTCGGCCGCCGCGCCTCTCAGGCGGAGGGGTCCTCGGCGCTCAGGCGCTCCACGATCTCCTCGTAGACGTCCTGGCTGTAGTGGAAGGGCGCCAGGCCCCAGCGGTGCTCGGGATCGGCGAGCACGCCGAGGGGCTGCAGCTCGAGGATCCGGAAGCCGAGCTCGCGCAGGCGCTGGTAGTAGCGCAGGTACGCCTCGTTGGCCTCCTTGGCGGAGGTGCCCATGCTGCGCGGGGTGTGGCGGCCGTCCACGGTGACCAGCGCCCAGGGCACCTGCAGCACCACGGTCTTCTCCAGCAGGGAGAGCTCGGCGAGCTCGTCGCGGAGGGTGCTGGCGCGCTCGGACCACAGCGCGAAGTGCTCCTCGGCGCCGAACTCGAGGTGGCGGGCGTCCTCGACGGCGGCCAGCACCTCGGGCACCCGGACCAGGTCGATGCTGCGGGTGGCGACGCCGCCGTCGTCGAAGACGTGCACGCCGTGGCGCTCGTCGACCAGGTCCCACAGCAGCAGATCGGCCTCCTGCGCGGCCTCGGCGAGGCGCTCGGCGAGGTTCCCGGCGAAGTCGCCCTCCATCATGCGGCGCTGGAAGTCGGACTCGATCGAGGCGTCGCCGGGGAAGTGCGCACTGGCGTCGTGCTCCGCGGAGAGCAGCGACTGCCGGGCGATGTAGGCGATGACGTCGAAGCGGTCACCGCCGGCGAGGTCCACGGTGTCCCGGGCCACGCAGCTGCCGTAGATGACGACGCGCACGGGATGCGCGCTGGCAGTCGAATCGGCGGTCACGGGTCTCCTTCGGGGCACGAGCGGAAGCGCGCATCAGAGTACCCGCACCCCGGTGCTCGCGACCGGTCCGCATGGCGGATCGCACGTTCGTGCCAGGTCACAGACCCTCCGCACGCCCTCCTACGCGGTGCCCGTCGCCGGCCGCTCCAGTGCCTCGAGCTCCTCCCAGAAGGCCTCCGGCACGGGGACGGTGCGCAGCTGCTCCAGCTGCTCGATCCGCGCCGCGGAGGAGATGCCCACCACGGTGGAGTGCACCAGCGGCGAGCGGAGGGAGAACTGCAGCGCCGCGGCGGGCAGGGTGATCCCGTGGCGCGCGCAGAGCTCCTCGACGCGCCGCACCCAGGCCACCAGCTCCGCCGGCGGCTGCTGGTAGGCGTAGGTGGCGCCGCTGGCGGACCCCTTGGCCAGCAGCGCGCCGCCGAAGGGGGCGGCGTTGAACACGCCCATGCCGCGCTTGTTCGCCTCCTCGAAGAGCGCGGTCGCGCTGCGGTCGGCGAGGGTGAACCGGTTGTGGTTGAGCACCGCGTCGAACGCCCCGGTGCCCACGTAGCGGTGCATCAGGTCGAGCTTCCCGGCGGCGATGCCGATCGCGCCGACGACGCCCTGCTCCTTGAGCTCCTGCAGACCGGCGACCGGGCCGCCGGCGGCCATGCCCTCCTCGACCGTGATCCCGTAGGGGTCGTGCAGGTGCAGCAGGCCGATCGTGTCCAGGCCCAGCCGCTCACGGCTCTCCTCGACGGAGCGCAGCACGCGGTCGCGGTCGAAGGCGCCGGTGGTGGGGTCGGCATCGACCTTGGTGACGATCGCGCGGCCTTCGGCGATGCCGGCCTCGCGCAGGGCGAGGCCCAGCACGGCTTCGCTGCGTCCGCCCGCGTAGGCGTTGGAGGTGTCGATGAGGGCGTAGGGGCCGTGCAGCATCGCGGTCGCGAGCTCCACGGCCTGTGCCTCCTCGGCGCTGCCCGGCGCGGTGTCGGCGCCCAGGCTGGTGGTGCCCAGTGTGAGGGGGCCGGCGTCCAGGGCGGTGCCGGGCAGCGGGCGGGCGCCGATCGGGAGGCTCGGGGCGGGGGTGGTGGGGCGATCGCTGTCCATGGAGCTCGTTTCGCAAGGGGGTGGTGGGCGGGCCGGCGGCGGCTCGCGGCCGATTCCGCTCCGGGCGACGCCGCCGTGCTCGACCCCATCACACCGGGGCCGCCCCGTCCAGGCTCCGGGCGCCCTCCGCACGACCCCGGGCCGGAGGGGCGAGCACGTAGGCTGGCCCCGCCCCTGCCCCACCGTCCCCTCGAGGTCCCGCCGCATGTCAGCGCAGTCTCCCGGCCCCTCCGGCCGGCGCTCGGAGTCCACCCTCCGCACCGCCCGCACCGCCCTGTGGCATCTGCGCACGGGCGGGATCTCCCAGCTGCGCACCTGGCAGCAGCGGCGGCGGATCGCCGCCTCCACGGCCGACGGCTCGGGCATGCCCGCCCGGGACGGCGGCCTCGACTTCGCGCCGGCCGTGATGCCGGAGCGCGCCCCGCACCTGGCCGGCCTGCGCGCCGCGGTCATCCTCGACGACTTCTCGCTGCTGGCCTGGAGCCACGAGTTCGAGACCGTGGCGGTGACCCCGGCGCGGTGGCGGGAGCAGCTCGCGGAGACGGCGGTGGATCTGCTGCTGGTGGAGTCCGCCTGGCACGGCAACGACGACGCCTGGCAGTACCAGCTCACCGGCTCGAAGGCCCCCAGCCCGCCGCTGCAGGAGCTGGTGGCGCACTGCCGTGAGCAGGGGATCCCCACCGTGTTCTGGAACAAGGAGGACCCGCCGCACTTCGAGGACTTCCTGGACACGGCGCGGCTGTTCGACCAGGTCTTCACCACGGACGTGACCCTGCTGCCCCGGTACCGGGAGGAGCTGGGGCATGACCGGGTGGCGGTGCTGCCCTTCGCCGCGCAGTCCGCGGTCCACAACCCGATCCGTCCCCAGCACGGGCACCAGGCGCGGGACGTGGCCTTCGCCGGGATGTACTTCGCACACAAGTTCCCCGAGCGCCGCACGCAGATGGACATGCTGCTGGGCGGGGCACTGGAGGCCTCGGCGCGGATGGACAAGGGCCTGGAGATCTTCTCCCGCTTCCTCGGCGACGACGAGAACTACCAGTTCCCCGGAGAGCTGGCCGATCGGGTGGTGGGCTCGCTGAGCTATGACCGGATGCTCACCGCGTACAAGGCGTACAAGGTGTTCCTCAACGTGAACTCCGTGGTCACGAGCCCCTCGATGTGCGCTCGGCGCATCTTCGAGATCAGCGCCTCGGGTACTCCCGTGGTCTCCGCCCCCTCCCCCGCGATCGGGAAGTTCTTCGCCGAGGAGGAGGTGCCCGTGGTCGCCGAGCGGGAGGACGCCGCGCATGTGGTGCGCGCGCTGGTGCGCTCCCGCGAGCTGCGCGACCGCACCGTCCACCTCGCCCAGCGCCGGATCTGGCACGAGCACACTTACACCCACCGCGCCCGCCAGGTGCTCGACGCGGTGGGCCTCGGCGAGCGGGCCGGCCGCGCGGGGCTGGTGGGCGGAGCGGGCCTGCCCGCGGTGAGCATCCTGGCCGTGACCAACCGGCCCGAGCAGCTGGATCACCTGGTGGGGCAGATCGGCCGGCAGGCGGGGGTGCAGCGGCAGCTGCTTCTGGTCACGCACGGTTTCGAGGCGCCCGAGGCGGTGGCGCTGCGCGCCCGCGAACTGGGCGTCGAGGACGTGGTGGTGATGGAGGCGCCGAGCGACTGGTCCCTGGGCGCGTGCCTGAACGCCGCGGTGGAGCGGGCCGAGGGCGGCGTGCTGACCAAGATGGACGACGACGACCTCTACGGCGCCTTCTACCTCCACGACCTGCTGCGGGCGCGGGAGTTCTCGGGCGCGGACGTGGTGGGAAAGCACGCCCACTACATGCACGTCGCCGGACCCGATGCGACGCTGCTGCGCTTCCCCTGGATGGAGCACCGCTTCACCGACCACGTCATGGGGCCGACGATCACCGCCGGGGCCGAGGTCTTCGCCGCGCACCCCTTCGCGGACGTCAGTCGCGGGGAGGACTCCGGCTTCCTCGAGGCCGTGGTCTCCGCCGGCGGCCGGATCTATTCCGCGGACCGCTTCAACTTCACGCAGATGCGGCGGGGCGAGACGGGCGGGCACGCCTGGTCCGTCAGCGACCGCGAGGTGCTGGCCACCGGCGAGGTGGCGTGGTTCGGGGTGAACGAGGAGCACGTGATGGTGTGAGGGTGCGGCGCTGACATCCAGGGGATATGTGCTCGACACCCCGTCCCCCGCGGATCAGGATGGACAGTGCCACCACCCGTCGGCCCCGACGACGCGGCGCGGAGCGCCCCCCCCCGACCCCCACCGGAGCGAGCAGACGATGACGATCCTGGACGTGAACGGCGTGAGCCTCGGCATCGAGCGCTTCGGCGACGAGGCCGATCCGCTGGTGCTCTGCCTGGGCGCCACCACGATGCTCTCCTGGCCGGATGCGCTCTGCACCGCCCTCGCGCGGGGAGGTCGGCAGGTGGTGCGCTGCGACCTGCGCGATGCGGGGGCATCGACCATCGGCGACCTCACGGCGCCGGCGTACACGCTGCGCGATCTCGCCGCCGACGCCGCCGCCCTCGCCGGCGCTCTCGATGAACGCCCCGCCCACCTGGCGGGCATCGGGGTGAGCGGGATGGTCGCGCAGGTGGCGGCGCTCGACCACCCGGAGTCGTTCTCGGCGCTCACCCTCGTCGGAACCCGGCCTCTCGCGCCCGGTCCGGTCGATGCGGACCTCCCCGACCACGACGCCGCAACGCTGGAGGGGCTCTTCTCCCGTCCCGAACCCGACTGGGCCGATCGCGAGGCCGTCGCGGAGCACGCCGCCGAGAGCGCCCGGATCCTCGGCGACGATCCCGCTGCCGCCCGGGACCTCGCCGCGCGCATCTGGGACCGGACGCCCGGCACGCAGCCGGAGGCGCACCGAGCCGACCAGCTGGCGATGGTGTTCTCCCGGCTGGACTGCAGCCCGCGCTGGCGCGAACGCCTCGCGGACCTCGCCCTGCCGGCGCTCGTGGTGCACGGACGCCGCGACCTGTTCTTCCCGCTCGGCAACGGCGAGGCCCTGGCGCGGGAGATCCCCGAGGCCCGGCTCCTGGTGCTCGATGACGCCGCGGGCGCGCTCCCGGACGCGGCGTCGGACGAGGTCGCGGCGGCGATGCTGGCGCTCTGAGCGCGCCGGTGCTGCGCCCCCCCCCCCCGACGCACCTCGCCCCGGACCGGGAGGACCGGTCCGGGGCGAGGAGCACTCCGGGAGCTGCTCAGGATCTCGTTCCGGCGAGCGCCCGGCGGAACGGCTCCGGGGTGTGCAGCGCGTTCTCGATCTCCTCGAGGGAGCGTCCCTTCGTCTCCGGGACCTTCCGCGCCACGAAGACGATGCACAGGACGTTCATCAGCGCGTAGAGGGCGAACGTCCCCGACTGGCCGATGAGCCTGATGGCGGTCAGCGCCGTCGCCGCGATCAGCAGGTCGAAGGCCCACAGGCTGAGGGTCGAGAGGCTGACGCCCGGCCCGCGGATGGACAGGGGAAGGATCTCGGGTCCGATGAGCCACACCACGGCCTGCATGCCGATGCCGTTGAACAGGATGTAGGCGAACAGGGATCCGATCACCACCCACTGCTGGAGGTCCGTGCTGGGGATGTCGATGAACACCACGGAGAGAACGGCCATCGCCAGGGCCGATCCGGGGAGGAACCACAGCATGGTGCGACGTCGGCCGATCTTGTCGACGGCGATCGCGCCGACGACTCCGGCGATCACGAGCATCACGCCGATCCCCACCCCGGTCAGCAGCGCCACCGAGTCGCCGAATCCCGCATCGGCCAGGATCGTCGGCGCGTAGTAGACGATCGCGTTGATCCCGGTCAGCTGTGAGAACGCCGCGATGCCGATCGCGATGAACAGGGCGGGGCGCACCCAGCGCTGCCCCAGGGAGCGCCACGGCGAGGCCACCGTCCCGGAGGAGGTGGCCACGGCGGCGATCCCCTCGGCCTCGGCCTCGATGTCCGCTCCGTGAGGGCGCAGCCGCCGCAGGGTGCGCAGCGCCTCGTCCCGGCGGCCCCTCTCGATCAGCCAGCGCGGGCTCTCGGGGAGGAAGACCATGCCGATGGCCAGGACCACCGCGGGGATGACGGCGAGGAAGAACATCAGCCGCCACCCGCCGGCCTCGGCGAGGACCAGCCCGCAGACGAAGGAGATCAGCTGCCCGATGGCCACCATGAGCTGGAACGCCACCATGAGGCGTCCGCGGATCACCGGCGGGGAGAGCTCGGCGATGTAGACCGGGACCATGCTCGACGCCCCGCCGACGGCCAGCCCCAGGACGAAACGGGAGGCGATGAGCACGGCGACGTTCGGGGACAGGGCGGCCGCGATCGCCCCGAGACCGAAGACGACCGCGACCCCGGTGACCACCGAGCGCCTCCCGTACCGCACGGCCAGGCGGCCGGCGATGAGGGCACCGACCATCGCCCCCAGCAGGATCACGCTCACCACGATCTCCTGCTCGCGGGAGGAGAGATCCAGGTCCTCGCGCAGCTGGAGGAGGGCGCCGGCGATGATGCCGGTGTCGTACCCGAACAGCAGTCCGCCGAGGGCCGCGACCCCGGCGACGGCGTAGACGAGCCGCGGGGTGCGGGCGCTCACCTCACGCATCACCCATGACCAGGCCCTCGATGGTGTGCTTCTGGGTGATCGGCGTCAGCTCGTCGACCACGGGGCAGTCCAGGTGCGCGCGGACCCGCTCGGGCAGCGCCTCCCAGTAGCCGCGGGTGACGGCGAGGTCGTGCTGCTCCGCGTTGTCCGCCTCCGGGCCGTCCATCCCCAGGACGAGGACCGGCCGGGAGGCCTGCGAGTGGTTGATCGTCCCCCGATGGATCGTCAGGGCCGAGCGGGCGGAGATGTCGCCGCGCTGGGGATACTTGCGCACCGCCCGCTCCTCGTAGCGGCCGAAGGTCTCCCGTGCCGGGAACATCTCGTGCTTGAAGTCCTCGCCGGTCTCGAACTGGGTGCCGAGGGCGACCTCGAAGGGGCCCATGTCCTCGCCGGTGTCGACGCCGGTGAGGTTGAAGGCGAGGGAGGTCAGGCGCTTCTCGGTGCGGGTCTCCTCGGGGCTCGGGAAGTCCCGGTGCCAGGGCTGGTTGACAGCGCCGGCGAAGGGGATGTCGAAGCCGAGCTCGACGATCTTGTACTCGGGGCCCAGGACGGCGGTCGCCACCGATCGGACCCAGGGGTGGTCGACCAGGTCGACGAAGCCGCGCATCTGCTCGGGGTGGATCTCGACGTAGTAGCGGTTCGGGCCGCGGCCCACGGCGCCGTCCTGACGGGACCGGGCCTCCTCGAAGGCGGTCTCGATGTCCTCCCGCATCTCATCGGCCCATGCGGTGGTGAAGGCGCCCTTCCGGGCGGTGATCCCGTCGGTGTAGAGACGATCGACGTCGTCCGTGACGTCGACGTCCAGGGCGTTCGGGGTGATGCCGGGGTAGGCATGCGCAGTCATCATGTGCTCCTTCGCGAGATGTGCGGGCGGCAGGCCGGCCGTGCGCCGGCCTGTGGCGCGGCCCACTATTGCATCGCGGAATGCCACGTGGCAACCCGAGTGGGAGGAGACGGATCACCCCAGGCAGACCGTGCGAAGATGGCCCGATGGGCGTACGGATGAAGGACGTGGCGGATCGCGCCGGGGTCTCCCCGCGCACGGTCTCCAACGTCGTGAGCGGATCCGCCGCCGTCGCGCAGGCGACCCGGCAGCGCGTCGAGGCCGCCATCGCCGAGCTGGGGTACCGCCCGAACCTCGCCGCCCGCAGCCTGCGCGCCGGCCACACCGGGATGATCGGCCTGGCGATCCCCGAGCTCACCTCCCCCTACTTCGCCGAGATCGCGGCGCTGCTGGTCGAGGGCGCCCGGCGCCGCGGCTGGACCGTGGTCATCGAGCAGACCCACGGGGACCCCGAGGCCGAGCGCCGCCTCCTCCGCGGCGGCGAGCGGGTGGTGGACGGACTCATCATCAGCCCCTGGGCCCTGGCGCCCTCCGAGCTGGCCGCGAGCTCCTCCAGCGCCCGGCCCGTCCCCCTCGTGCTGCTCGGGGAGCGCAGCCCCGACGACCGCATGGACCGGGTGGCCATCGACAACGTCGCCGCAGCGGACGATGCCGTCACCCACCTCCTGGCTCGCGGAGCCCGCCGGGTCGCTGTGATCGGCCTCCAGCCCCACCTCGAGAACAGGACCGCCCAGCTGCGGACCGAGGGATACCGCCGGGCCCTGCACCGCGCCGGACTGACCCCGCAGGAGTCCGCCCAGATCCCCGTGACCGAGCTCCACCGCCGGGACGGCGCCCAGGCCATGTCCGAGCTCCTGGACCGCTCCCCCGCCCCGGACGCCGTCTTCGCCTTCAGCGACGAGCTCGCCCTCGGGGCGATGAGCACCGCCCGCGAGCGCGGACTGCGCATCCCGGAGGACCTCCTGGTGATGGGGATCGACGATATCGAGGACGGCGCCTTCTCCGGTCCCGGCCTCACGACGATCGCCCCCGACAAGCAGCAGATCGCCGACCGCGCGCTGCAGTGCCTCGCCGACCGGATCTACAGCCCCGGCAACTCCGTCCCCCCGCAGGACCTCGTGATCCCCCACGCACTGGTGCGGCGCGGCAGCGCCTGAACCGCACCGATCCACCACTCATCGAAGGAGCGCCCCATGAACCAGTCCACTCGCCCGTCCCCGCTGCGCACCGCGATCCTCGGCTACGGCGTCGCGGGCCGCTACTTCCACGGGGCGTTCCTCGGCGTCGACCCGGACTACGAGGTCACGCTGATCGCGACCGCGAATCCGGAGCGCGCCGCGCAGGCCCGCGCGGAGCATCCCGGGGTGCAGATCCTCGAGGACCCGCAGAAGATCGCCGAGCACGCCGAGGACCTCGACCTCGTCGTCGTGGCCACCCCGCCCGCCTCCCACGTCGAGCTCGCCCAGAGCGCGCTGCGCGCGGGGCTGGACGTGGTGGTGGACAAGCCCTTCGCCCCCAGCAGCGCCGAGGGCGCCGCGCTGATCGCGGAGGCCGCATCCCGGGGCCGGCGCCTCACGGTGTTCCAGAACCGCCGCTACGACGCGGACTTCCTGACCCTGAAGCAGCTGATCGACGGCGGAGAGCTGGGGCGGGTGCACACCCTGGAATCCCGCTTCGAGTGGTGGAAGCCCGCCGGCGAGCGCGCCTGGAAGGCCGCCACCCCGGTCGACGCCGGCGGTGGCATCCTCTACGACCTGGGACCGCACCTCATCGACCAGGCGATCCAGCTGCTGGGTCCGGTCACCTCCTGCACCGCCTCGCTGCGTCGGATCTCCCTGGCAGATGACGCTCCGGCCGACGACCCGCAGGCCCCGGAGAACACCGCCCACCTCCTGCTCACCCACGCCTCGGGCGTCGAGTCGCGCCTGACGATGTCGAGCCTGTCCGCCCTCGAGGGGCCGCGCTTCCTGGCCCTGGGCACCGAGGGCGCCTGGCGCACCGCGGGCAAGGACCCGCAGGAGGCGGCGCTGCGCGCGGGCACCCGCCCGGACGCTCCCGGCTTCGGCCGGGAGAGCGTGGAGCAGGCCGGGGAGCTGAGCCGCGGCGAGGGTGTCACGGCCACGCCGCCCGGCACCGGCGACTACGGCCGCTTCTACCGCGAACTCGCCGTGGCCCTGCGCACCGGCGGCACCGTGCCCGTGGATCCGCAGGACAGCGTCGAGGTGCTGCGGCTCATCGAGGTCGCGCACCGCGACGCCCGGACCGCCTGAGGGGCCGTCTACCCCTGCGGATCCTCCGCGTCCCAGACCGCCGCGTACTCCTCGGCGACGACGGGCCAGATCCGGTCCTTCCCCGCCTGCAGCGAGTCCACCCCCGCGGCCAGCGGGCCCAGCAGCACGAACTCGTGGGGGATCACGCGCCCGGCCTCGTCGCGCCGGCCTTCGGGATCCGGGAACCGCAGGGCCACGCGGCCGGCGGAGGACCAGCAGCCTTCGCGCTCGTCCTCGTGGCCGCGGAAGGCCGCGTCGTAGGTGAGCAGCGGGTCGCCGCCCTCGCCGCGGCGGAGGAAGCGGAATCCCCAGGTGCGGCCTCGCGTGGCCCAGAGGAAGCTCACTTCCTGCTCCTCAGCAGGACGTGGTCCCGCTCGCCCTTCTCGAGCTGCATCCTGAATCCGGTGAGGATCGCCGCGAGGTACTCCTTGTTCGCGACGGCCTTGGCGTGCAACTTGGCCAGCTCCTCGCCGACGGTGGTGGCGGCGGCGTCGATCGTCTTCCGGGGGACGACGGCCTGCAGCCCGGCGATCGCCACCGGCACCAGGGCGAGCACCCCCGGCAGCTTCACCTTCTTCCCCAGCAGTGCGAGCGCCATGGCCCCGGCGCCGATGGCCGCGGAGTTCTCCAGGATCTTCTGGGCGACCTTCGTGGGGATCTCCTTCTTCTTCGCCCAGGCCACGTGCCGCTCGAAGGGCATCACGGCAGCGATCGGCAGCATGAGGTCCACCCCGATGCGCCGCTGCAGGTCGATCGTCTGCGGTTCGAAGGTGGCGGAGGAGAGCAGCATGAAGTCCTCGCCCACCGAGAGCGCGGCCCCGCCCTGGACCATGCCCTGAATCGTCTCCCGCAGCTGCCCCAGCTCCTCGGCGGACTTCTCGAGGACCATCGACTTCAGGTCCTCCACGGTCATCTCGAGCAGGACGTCGGCCTTGGAGAGCGCCACGATCCAGATCCGCGGGAACTGGACCAGCGGCTTGCCGCCCTCGAGGAGGTCGCCGCGCAGCCGAAGCAGGCCGTGGCGCAGGGAGTGGAAGAGCTCCTTGAGGTAGCGCTCCTCCTGCCCGGCGTTGGCGGCCACCTTCTCCCCGTCGACCATGATCAGCGCGACGTCGGAGACCAGGAGGTCCTGGAACGCCTGGACGCGTCGGCGCTCCTCCTCGGCGCCGCTGACCGACGCCTCGAACCACTCCCCGGGGTAGTCGTGCCAGACGATTCGGATGGCGTCGAAGGGCGCCTTCTTCTGCGTCGCGGGGTCCAGGTAGCCCTTCGGGTTGAGGGAGAACCGGAAGGTCTCCGCCGCGAACCGCGTGGCCGAGGGAACCTCGTGGGCCTTCGCCATGCGGTAGTAGTTCTTCAGCAGCCGGTCGCCCTGGCCGGTGTCATCGGCGACCACGTCGTAGAGCTCACTGCCGTCGAAGGCTCCCTGGAGCCCGCCGTAGAACGAGGACAGCAGCACGGTCTTCCCGCTGCCGCTCTGCCCGAACACGGCGATGTGCTGCTCGAGCTTCCTGATGTTCGCCATGTCCGGAGTGTAGCGACGCGGGTCCTGGGCCTTCCGAACCCGGCTCCGCACCCCGCCCCACCTGTGGGATCCTCACGGGGTCTGCACGGGAAGGGAGGGTCCGATGACGCAGCGTCGCTGGCTGATGGCGGGAGCCGGGGCCCTCGTGCTGGCGCTCCTGGTGACCGTCGGGATCCTCGCCCTGCGGCCGGACGGGCAGGATCCGGACCGCGCCGCTCCCCCGATCCCGGATGCGGAGCGACTGTTCCTGCCCGGTTACGACGACTCCCCCGGTGACTTCACGATGACCCCGGTCACCGAGGCGGAGGGCCCGGCGATCACGGTGGACCTCGCGCTGCCCGAGGGCGCCGCGCACCGGGAGCACGTGGTGGGGCTGAGCTTCGATGCCCGCGATCTCGACAATCCGATGTGGAGCTCGTCGGACTCGAACCTCGCCCTGACCCTCGACGCGCTCGAGGAGCCGGCGCTGCGCTTCGGCGGCAACGGCATCGACCGTTCGGTGTGGTGGACCTCGGCCGAGGAGCCCGCGCCGGACTGGGCGGAGGTGACGCTCACGCCGGAGGACCTGCAGCGGGTGGCCTCCGTCGCCGAGCAGGTCGATGCGCAGGTCACGATCGATCTGGACCTCGGGCACGACGACCCCGAGCGCGCCGCGGACATGGCCGCCCACGCGCAGGAGGCCTTCGGGGACCAGTTGCTCGCGGTCGCGATCGGCAATGAGCCCAACGGCTTCTTCCACGACAACCAGCCCCAGCTCGCGGTGCGGGACGAGAGCTGGACCCCGCAGGAGTACCAGCGCTCGCTGCGGGAGTACTCCGCGGCGCTCGAGCAGGCCGCGCCGGGGATCCCGGTCGCCGGCCCCGGCGCGTACGACGCGCAGTGGTGGCGGGCCTTCGCCACCTCCGACATCCCGCATCAGGAGGCGCTGAGCCTGCACTGGTATCCGCTGTGGGAGTGCCAGGGACCGGACACCTCGGACGCGAATCCCTCCATCGAGGACCTCACCTCCCCCGTCCAGCGGGAGCGGGCCGCGGCGATCGTGGGCCGCGGCGCCGGGGTCGCCGACCGGCACGAGCTGCCGCTGTGGATGGAGGAGACCGGCCCCACCTCCTGCCCCGGCACGAACGACACCTCCCGCACCCACGCCCAGGCCCTGTGGACCGTGGACTACACGATGACCCTCGCGGAGCTGGGCGTCACGCGCACCGCCTTCCACTCCACGCTGCACGCCTGCCGCGGCGGCGCCCCGATGAGCCCGATCTGCGCCACCGGACCGCACGCGGAGCCGGGACAGATCATCCGGGGCCGCTCCAGCTTCCTGGCGCTGATGCTGCTGGACGAGGTTCCCGCCGGCCGCATCCTCTCCACGGAGGTCAGCGGCGACGGCACCACCTCCGTCCACGCCGTGCTGGCCGAGGACGGCGCATTGACCCTGGTGCTCGTGGATCTGCGCGATCCGGCGGATGGCGAGGCGGCAGCCCGGCCGGTCGAGGTCACCGCGCCGGAGGCACTGGGCGCCGTCGCGGCCGACGGCTGGGAGCTGAGCCGAGGCGCCCAGCTGACGGGCGCATCGCTCGAGGCCCAGGAGAGCTCCGCGGCCGGCCTCGCTCCCGTCGCAGGTGAGCTCGCCGGCGCTCGGCTCGCGCTCGAGGAGCCGCTGACCCTCACGAGCGATCCGGGGACCGTGACGGTGCTCGAGCTCGCGGCGACGGAGGGCGGGGCGTCCGACGGGGGCGGTGGAACCAGCGCCAGGTAGCGAGCCACCTGGCGGCCTCAGCCCCGAGCTCGACCTGCTCCGACGCCATCGGTGACCTCGAGTCCTGCGGAGGTCCTCAGGTGGTGGAGCCGCGTACCACCAGCCGGTGGGGAGCGATGGTCTCCGTCGGCGACCTGCCGGCACTGCCTCGTTCCGGATGGTCGGTGACCAGGGAGACCGCTGTGCGGGCGATGACGTCGAAGGCCGGAGCGATCGAGGTGAGGCCCGGGGTGGAGTACGCGGCGTCGGCGGAGTTGTCGAACCCGAGGACGGCGACGTCCTCGGGGATCCTGACGCCGCGTGCCAGCAGGGCGTGCTGCGCACCGAGTGCGAGTTCGTCGTTGAAGCCGATGACGGCATCGAATGCTGCGCCGCGATCCAGCAGCTCGAGCACGGCCCGCACTCCTTCGTCCCGGCGCCATATCGCGGTCGGGAGCATCAGCGCCGGGTCGAGGTCCACCCCGTGACCGTCGGCCGAGGCGCGGCAGCCGCGGATCCGCGCCTCGGCCACCGCGCGCGGTGCGATGCCCAGCAGAACCACGCGGCGACGGCCGATGTCGAGTAGGTGGTCCATAGCGGTGGTCGAGGCCGCGGTGTTGTCGATCGTGATCTGATCGGCGCCTATGTCGTGGACCGCCTCGCCGAGGACCACGAGGGGGCCGGTGGTCGTCAGGCGGCTCAGGGTGTCGTGGCTCAGCGCTTGGGCCGCGATGATCAACCCGTCCGCCCGGCGCCGTGCGCTGTCGATGACGCGCATCTCCCGCTCCAGGTCGCCCCGTGTGGTCTGCACGAGCACGCTGAGCTGATGCCGCTCGGCCTCGTCGATAATCTGCTCGGCCAGTTCCGCGTAGTAGCTCAGGCGAAGCTCCGGGACCGCGAGCACCACCGCGCCGTGGCGCCCTGTGCGCAGCTGGCGGGCGGCGGTGTTCACCTGGTAGCCCAGGTCCTGGACGGCCTGGTCGATACGGTGCCGCGTCTCCGGGGCGACGGGCTTGGCGCCGGTGAGCGCATTGGAGACGGTCTTCACCGACACTCCGGACGTCACAGCGACGTCCCGCATGGTCACGCGGGAGGCCCCTGCAAGGGGCATGGTCCCGTCGTACCAGGTGACAGGCTCCCGGGAGGGCGCCGGGGCCCGCAGGGCATCACGAACGCCGCGCAGCCCCTCGGCATCGCCGGCGACCGCTGCGGCCACCGCGAGCGCCTCGACCATCCGCGTCCAGGCGGAGAAGGTGTCCACCGTGGCCACGCCCTCGAGCTGGGGATGGCCGGCTCCAGTGGCGATCACGAGCGCCCCGCGCTCACGAGCCCGCTCGAGGAAGCCTTCGAGGTCCTCGGTGCTCGGACGGGGGCCCCGGGTGCGTCCGGAAGGGCCGACAACTGACGCGAGTTCAACGGCGACCTCGCGCGCGGCCTCCATCCCGGAGCGTCCGCGTCCCTGACGGGTGACCGTCTGCGCCGACGCCTGCCCGCCCGTCCCGCGCTCCGCCTCGACGAAGGCCGCGAGCCCGATGGGCGGGGCAAGGAGCAGTCCCACCACGCGCCCCGGGCGGAGGATCGTCGCCGGCCGGGTGCCGAGCTCGAGCGCACCGGCCTCTGCAGGAGCCACGGCATATCGAGTCCAAGCTCGCGCCACCGTCGCAGAGCTGATCTCCAGTGCCGCCGCGAGCGTGCGCGTGCTCCACCGCCCGCTCGGCGCCTCCGCCGGGGTCGGCGCTCGCAGGGCGCGGGCCACGATCTCCGCCGGGCTCTGCACAGGGGGCCGGCCCGGACGCGCATGGCCGCGGAGCCCGTCGACGCCCTCCGCGCCGTAGCGCCCACGCCATCGCAGAACGCTCTGTCGCGAGGCTCCGAGGCGCTCGGCGATCTCGGTGTTAGAGAGGCCTTCGGCTGCGGCGAGGAGGATCTGCGCCCGTCGTGCAGCCGCCGGGTCGGCACCCTCGGCGACCGCTTCAAGCACCTCCCGGTCCCCCGCGCGCAGTCTCAGCGGAGCCGCAGGTGATCTCCCCATGACATCCCCTTCCGTCCTCGTCGGGCGGCACCTAACGTATCACTTCTTCTGTCGCGATCTATCGGGACCTTCCAGTGGAAGAAGTGACTCAAACGGGACCTTGACGTGCAGATTTGTTGTTCCGTCAGGCGTTGACACCCTCGCATGAGAGGTCTAGCGTCACGCGCAGTACAACGTCGTACCGCGACCTCAGGAGCTCCTCATGGCCACCATCGACCGCCGCCGATTGCTCGCCCTCGCCGTCCTCGCCCCCACCACAGCAGCGACCGCCGCCGCCTGCTCCCGCTCCTCGGCGCCCGAGACCGGCGGGGGTGACTCCGGGACCGCGGGGGTGACCTGGTGGGATCACTTCGATCCGCTGGAGAACGCTCTGACGGGTCTGTTCGACGCCTTCGCCGCGGAGGGCGGAGCGGCGGTCGAGCGGACCGTCTACAACCCCAACGACATGGGCCAGGCGCTCCAGCTCGCCCAGACCAGCAGCCAGCTGCCGGACGTGTTCACCAATCTCTTCGGGGTTCCGTCCACCTCTTTGGTGGCTGACGGGACCGTCGGCCCCGTCGAGCTGGACGACGAGGCGCAGCAGGCCGTCGCCGACGTGCTGTTCGAAGGGATCCACCTCTTCGACGGGAAGGTGCATTCCGTCCCGATATTCAGCCACCAGCAGCATTCGACGCTGACCTGGATGAACCGCGAGATGGTCGAGGCCGCAGGCCATGACCCGGATGTCAGGGCGCTGAGCTGGGACGAGTTCCGCTCCCTCTGCGCCGATCTGGCCTCGTCCGGGACGGCGCTCCCGTGGGTCACGAACCTCGCCTTCTCCGACCGCATGGGCGAGCATCTGACGGACCTGGCCCAGGCCGCCGGTCAGGCGCTGGTGTACAGCGCCGGCATCTCCGGCGCCACCGATCCCGCCACCGGCGACTACGTCTTCCATGCCGATGCCTTCGTCGACTCCCTGGAGTTCTTGAAGTCCCTGATCTCCGACGGCTACATGCTTCCTGCCTCCACCTCTCTGGACGCGCGGGAGGCGCGTGTGCGCTGGGCATCAGGGGACGCCGCGATCTTCCTGGACGGCCCGTGGAACGCCGGGGTCGTCGCCGGCCAGTTCGAGGACTTCCTGCCGAATCTCGCGGTGGCGAACCTGCCCTCACCCGATGGTGAGGGCGTGACCGCCCGGGGACCGGCCGAGGGTCAGTTCTGGTGGAACGCCGCCTCCGACCAGGCCGATGCCGTCGGCGAACTGTTCTCCCTGCTCACACGCCCGGACTTCAGCGCGGCGCTCGCAGCGAACATGGACCAGCCTCCTGCCGATCTCGATGCCGTGAGCTCCGCTGACGTCGCGGATTCCTACGCGACGGCGATCGACATCTTCCGCGAGAACTGCTTCCTCGCTCCCAGCCCGGTGGCCCGCAACGCGGCCGTGGGCACCGTCATCGCCCGGATGGACGAGGTGCGGCCGAACCTGGGAGAGATCGCCCAGGGCTATCTGGGGGGCGACCTCGACGATGCCCGTTCTGCGCTGAAGACCTACTCGGACGCCCTCACCGAGGAGCGGCAGAACGCGATCGACGCCGTCGCTGCCGAGGGCACCGAGGTCTCCCTCGCGGACTGGGTTTTCGAGGACTACCGCCTGGGCGACGACTACGACGCGACGAAGTACTGAGGAGGAACCGAGATGACGGAGGCTCTCGCGAGCACGCCGGCACCGGAGCGGTCCGCCCCGCCTCCGGTGCCCAGGAGCCGTCCCGGGGGCCGTCGTCCGGGAGGCCGCCGCTCCACGCTATGGATCGCCCTGTTCCTGGCGCCCACGTTGATCCTATTCACGCTGTACACGGTCTGGCCGAGCCTGTCGAGCCTGTACTACTCGATGCTCGAGTGGCGCGGCCTGGGGCAGGACCGCAGCTTCACCGGCCTGGCAAACTTCGCTCGGCTGCTGACCGATGACCTGTTCTGGGCCTCGCTCGGCATCACCCTGCTCATCATCGTGGTCACGGTGCCGATCCGTGTGGGCGCCTCACTCCTGCTCGCCATCATGCTCAACGACCCGCGTCTGCCCTTCGCCGGCCTGTTGCGCACGGCGTTCTTCGTCCCCGTGGTGGCGACCACCGCGATCGTGGGGATCCTCATGGGGTTCGTGCTCGATCCCTCCAGCGGGCCGGTCAATGCTCTGCGGGAGCTCGTGGGGCTCGCCCCCATCGACTTCCTGGGCAGCTCCGACACCGCGCTCGGCAGCGTCATGGCGGTGCACGTGTGGAAGTGGCTGGGCGTGACCCTGATCTACTGGCTGGCCGCTCTGCAGACCGTGCCCCGCGAGCTGCTGGAGGCCGCGGAGATCGACGGAGCGAGCTCCTGGCAGCGGCTGCGGCACGTCACCCTGCCGCTGCTCACGCCCTTCACCATCATCATCACCGTGCTGACGGTGGTGGAGACGATGCAGATCTTCGATCTGGTGGTCACGATGACCGGAGGCGGACCCTACTTCTCGACGATGGTCACCGAGGTCTACATCTACGACACCGCCTTCGGCGAGGGCCGCCCGGACCTCGGGTACGCCTCGGCGATCGGCGTCGCCTTCGGGGTGATCACCGTCCTGCTCATCGCCCTGCTGACCGGCCTGATGTCCCTGGCCCGGCGGCGACAGGAGGGCCACCAATGACCGCCGCCGCCCCCGCTCGCGCCGCCGGCGAGCGTCCCGCTGCGGTAAAGAGCCGGCGCATCCCCCGCCGCATCCTGCGCTGGATCCAGACCATCGTGCTGGCCGCAATCGGCCTGATCTGGCTGTATCCGCTCCTCTGGGTGCTCTCCGCCTCGTTCAAGGACTCCCTGGAGATCTTCGCCAGCGGCCTGAACCTGGTCCCCGAGACCTGGCACCCGGAAAACTATGCGGTCGCCTGGTCCGAGGCCGGTTTCTCCCAGTACATGCTCAACTCCGTGGTGATCACAACGGCGAGCATTGTGCTGGTCGTGGTGCGCTGCGCCACGGCGGGCTACGTGCTGGCCCGCTTCCACTTCCGGGGACGCCGGGTCATCGTGGCGGTCCTGGTGGCGACCATGTTCATCCCCACCGGCCTGTTCATCGTGCCGGTCGTGGAGCTCAGCGACCTGATGGGGCTGCTGAACACCCGCACCGGCCTGGTGCTCGCCATGGCCGGCGGCGGCAACGTCGCCGCGGTGCTGCTGTACATGGGCTTCTTCTCCCGGATCCCGAAGGAGCTGGAGGAGGCCGCGGTGATCGACGGCGCCGGCTTCCTGCGCACGTTCTTCCGGGTGATGCTGCCGCTGTCGGGGCCGGTCACCGCCACCGTGGTGGTTCTGACCTTCCTGGGCACCTGGAACAACTTCTTTCTGCCCCTGGTGTTCACCTTCTCCACGCCCGAGAACCGCACCCTGGCCGTGGGCATGCTCGCCTTCCAGGGGACCAACTCCACGGACTGGGCGGGGCTGGCCGCGGCGGCCTCGATCTCCCTGATCCCCATCCTCGTGCTGTTCCTGCTGCTCCAGCGCCACTTCGTCGAAGGGATCGCCGGTGCCGTGAAGAGCTGAGCGCTGGTCCCGCCTCCAGCAGTCACCGTGCGCGACACTGCGCGCATTCCCCGCCAGTCCGGAAGTGAGAACCCATGTCCCGCCCGAACATCCTTCTGATCAGCACGGACCAGCAGCGCTACGACGCTCTCGGTGCCGCCGGCAACCCCCATATTTACACCCCGCATCTGGACCGCCTGGCCGCCCAGGGAACCCGATTCTCGAACTGCTACACGCAGTCCTCGGTCTGCGCTCCCTCCCGCGGCAGCCTCATGACGGGGCAGTACCCGCGCCACCACGGCCTGTGGGCCAACGGCGTGGACATGGACCCGCGCCAGGAGTTGTTCACAAAGGTCCTGACTGATGAGGGCTACGACTGTGGTCTGGCCGGGAAGTTCCACCTCGGCTCCGCTTTCGCCGGGAGGATCGAGCCGAGGCTGGACGACGGCTTCCGCATTTTTCGCTGGGCGCATGACCCGTACGTGCGCTCCCCCGCGAACGAGTACCACAACTGGCTGCGGCGCACCCACCCGGCGCTGTACCGCGAAGCGGTCGTGGACCGCGAGCGCTCCATCGACGCGCTCCCTCAGGAGGCCCACTACAGTCGCTGGATCGCCGAGGAGACCATCGAGTTCCTCGCGCACACCCGCGATCGGGACAAACCGTTCTGCTTCATCGCGAACTTCTTCGATCCCCATCACGGCTTCGAGGCTCCCGAGCGCTTCCGCGCGATGTACGACGCGGAGTCGCTGCCCCGCCCGGTCACGATCGAGGATGAGCTCGCCACGAAGCCGCCGATCTACCGGCAGGAATCGGCGAAGTCGTACGCCGGGCACATGCCGGGCTTCGACGACTACACCGCCGAGGAGGTACAGGAGATCATCGCCCAGTACTACGCGATGGTCTCCCTGGTGGACGAGGAGGTGGGCCGGATTCTCGAGGCCGTGGACCGCGAAGGGCTCGCCGAGGACACGATCGTGGTGTTCACCAGCGACCACGGCGAGATGCTGGGTGATCACCGGATGCTCCTCAAGGGGCCGATGATGTTCGACTGCTCGGTGAGGGTGCCGCTGATCGTGCGCCACCCCGGCCATGTGCCCGCTGGCCATGTGCGCGAGGAGCTAGTGGAGTGGATCGACCTCACCAGCACGTTCCTCGCCGCGGGAGGTTCGCAAGGGCTCTCCCGCGCCCAGGGCCGGGACCTGGCGCCGCTGTGGCGCGGCGAGGACTGGGAAGACCGCGGCTGGGTGCTCTCGGAGTACCGCGACGGCTGCTGGGCTTACGACCCGCCGGTGTTCACTACCATGGTGCGGCGCGGCAGCTGGAAGATCGTGGCCCACCATGGCCGCCCGGCGACCGACCGCGCCCGCACCGGCGAGCTGTACGATCTCGCGGCGGACCCGCAGGAGTTACACAATCTCTGGGATGTACCCGAGCAGCAGGAGCAGCGCGTGGACATGCTGAACTTCCTCCTGGACGTCCTTGTCGCCACCGAGGAGCGCTCTCGCAAGCGCCTTGCGCCGTTCTGAGGTGACGCGATCGCGGACGGCGGGGTGGTGGAAGTATCGGGGGTGTCTGGACCGCGGCGATGGGCGGCGACGGAGATGGGGAGGTACTCGGGCGGGATCTGGGACGGGTCGGGTTGTCAGGTTGCGTGACCGACGATCTGTACTCGTCCTGGCCAGTCGAGGTGCCGTGCCGAAGTCGGTCGCCCTCTTCATCCCGAACGGTTGGAAGATGACCCGGGGCGCGCTGCTGACGAGCGCACCCCTCGAGGCCCGGGAAGACACCGTAGTCGCCCTCGCGCCCGTCGCACGTGAACTCGATCGCGCTCACCCCGGGCCGAACGCTCGCTGAGCGTGACGAGAGGACCGTGACGGTACTGGTGTTCATGGCGGCGACGGCGGGCGGCACGTCCGGCGACGGGAGCGCCGAGTATGTGAAGTGAGGGACGGAGTTGCGGCGCCTGCGATGCCCTCCGCTACATCTCCGCCGCGATCAGCGAGGAGTTGGACTCGTGGACGACGAGGGATGCAGGTCCGGAGTTGATCACCACCACGCTGACGCGCAGTGCGCTGCCACAGGCGGACTCAGGAACGATGGCGGAGTCGTAGAGCTGGAACAGCGCGTGATGCTGGTCCACATCGACGTGCTGAGAGCTCACAACCCTTCGCAACGACTCGCACACAGACCCGTCGGCATTGATGACATCGACCGTGAGCTCGAGATCGAACTCGCTGCCGTCACCGTCGAGATCCTTTCTGGCGCACCACACTTTTCCGTTCTCTCGCGAACCGCCCGTGCCGGTGCACGTGGTCACGTGAAGGGTGGAGAGAACGTCGAGACGGCGGCTGGGGACAGAGTGGAGAGGCACCACCTGGCTGAACGCCGAGCTTCGCTCGCCCGCAGGAACGGTCATGGGAAGCTCCTCCCCCGCCGGAGTCTCGACCGCGTACCCTCCGAGTCGAACAGCGCTCCACTCCGCCTCCAGCTCGATCGTCGTGCCCCGCGCCGCCACCTCCTCAATGGGAGAGCTCGCCAGCACCTGACAGGTCACGACCCCGTCCTCCGACGGCGTGAGGAGCATCTGGTTTGCATAGGTGACGGGCTCTTCAGGAATCAGATTCTCGGTTCCCCCGACACTGCCCGACGCCGCACCAGTACAGCTGAGAGTCACACCTAGGTACATTATGCGACCTGGCTCGCCTTCCGGCTTCACCGTGTCGAGCTCGAAACTCAGCAAATATGAACGACCCGCTTCGACAGAGAAACTCTCTTTCGCCATGTAGACGTACTCCGGCAGAGTCAGCGAACCTACCCCTGTCGCATCCACGACGTGCTGCGGCGCCTGCGATTCCCGGGCGGGACTTTCGGGCTGCGGCGATGCCTCACCACCTCCGTCCGAGCTCTCGCTGACGCCGCTCTCACTGCGCACTTGCACATCGCCCAACCACATCTGCCTCATGACGAGGCCGGTCACGAGGACGAGAAGGATGCAGACTGCAACGGTGGCCATCTGCCCAAGGCGGGAGAAGGGGGCGAGTCGTCCTGGCATCCTGCTCCTTGGGCGCACGGTGAGGGTCACCACCGAGCGTACCTTCGCCAGATACACCACTCCCCCGATGAACGAATGATGTCTGGGTGATGAAATCAACGCAGTATGCGCCGCTAGCGGACTCGACTCAGCGCCGACACGCTCCCTGCATCAACAGGTTCCATGTGTGCGCAGGCTTCGTCCTGGTGCATACTTTACGATTCCGTGACCCTGGCCTGTTGCAAGAGCTCCAGCGTGGACGCCACGTTTCCCAGGGAGGGCCCAGCCGCTACAGTGTGGGGCGGCTCGGGTCACCCGGGCGTTTCTCCCTACCCCGATCGCCAGGAGATCAGATGAGCCCGAACGTCCCCCTCGACACCGTCAGCGTGATCGGTCTCGGCTACATCGGCCTGCCGACCGCTGCCGTTCTCGCCCAGGCCGGCAAGAACGTGATCGGCGTCGACGTCAAGCAGAGCAACGTCGATGCGATCAATGCAGGCACCGTGCCGTTCGTCGAGGAGGGCCTCGAATCCGTCGTGGCCGGCTGCGTCGCCCAGGGCAAGCTCTCCGCACAGCTGGAGACCCCGGAGGCCGATGCGTACATCGTCTCCGTTCCCACCCCGTTCAAGGGCGACCACGACGCCGACCTCTCCTACATCGAGGCCGCCGCCGGCGGCATCGCGCCCAAGCTCTCCGGCGGTGAGCTCATCGTCCTGGAGTCGACCGCTCCTCCCGGCGCGACGGAGCGGATGGCCGAGGTGATCCTCGAGGCGCGTCCGGAGTTCACCAAGGAGCCCAACCTCCCCAACTCGCTGTACTTCTCGCACGCCCCGGAGCGTGTGCTGCCGGGCCGCATCATGATCGAGATGGTCGACAACGACCGCATCATCGGCGGCATGACGCCGGAGGCCGCCGCACTGAACCGCGACCTCTATGCGAGCTTCTGCAAGGGCGAGCTGCTGCTCACCGACGCGCGTACCGCCGAGATGGCGAAGCTGACCGAGAACGCTTTCCGCGACGTGAACATCGCCTTCGCCAACGAGCTCTCGATCATCGCCGACCGCCAGGGCATCGACGTGTGGGAGCTCATCGAGCTCGCCAAC
The DNA here is from genome assembly GCF_003347015.1 of Brachybacterium sp. YJGR34. GTDB lineage: Bacteria > Actinomycetota > Actinomycetes > Actinomycetales > Dermabacteraceae > Brachybacterium. The sequence goes on along the minus strand of NZ_PNFB01000004.1, from coordinate 155,430 downwards.
CACCACCCGCGCGTGAACATCCTCCAGCCCGGCCCCGGCGTGGGCGGCCACTGCATCGCCGTGGATCCCTGGTTCATCGTCTCGGCGGACCGGGAGTACTCGAACCTCATCCGCACCGCGCGCGAGGTCAACGACTCCAAGCCGGAGCTCGTGATCCAGAAGGTCCTCGAGCGCGCCGACCGGTTCAAGGACCCCACCGTCGCCGCCCTCGGCATCGCCTTCAAGGCCAATATCGACGACCTGCGCGAGTCCCCCAGCCGGAACATCGCCGGCTCCCTCGCCGATCAGCTCACCGACGGCACCGTCCTGGTGGTCGAGCCCAACGTCGACGAGCTCCCCTCCGAGCTCGAGGAGCGCGCGAACGTGGAGCTCGCCGAGCTCGAGTCCGCGCTCGAGCGCGCGGACATCGTGCTGCTCATGGTCGACCATGACCCCTTCAAGACTGTGAACCGCGAACTGCTCCAGGAGAAGATCGTCATCGACACCAAGGGGCTGTGGCGCTGATTTCCCACGGACGGCGCGCTCCACATCCCGGCTCGGCACGCTCCCGCGCCGAGCCGGGATAAGTCGTCCCACCGCACCATTCCTCCACGTCTCGCGATCACGTTCACGCAGAGACACACCCTCCCCCACCCCTTCCTCATAGGAGGCCCACCATGTCCCTGCGCATCATGACTGTTTACGGAACGCGCCCCGAGGCGATCAAAGTCGCCCCCATCATCACCGCGATCGAAGCCGATCCGGAGCTCGAGTCGACCACCGTCGTCACAGGTCAGCACCGAGAGATGCTCGACCAGGTGAACACCATGTTCGGAATCGAGCCTGACCACGACATGAACATCATGGCCGCTGGCCAGACGCTCAACGGCGTCGCCGCAAAGGTCATTGCCGGTCTGGACGAGATCCTCGCCGAGGAGAAGCCCGACGTCGTGATCGTCCAGGGCGACACCACGACAGTGATGGGTGCGGCCATCGCGACGTTCAACCGCCAGATCCCCGTGGTGCACCTCGAGGCGGGGCTCCGCTCCGGACACATCGACTCGCCGTTCCCGGAGGAAGCGAACCGCAAACTCACGAGCCAGATCACGGCCCTGCATCTCGCACCCACCTCCACCTCCAAGGACAATCTGACCCGCGAGGACATCAGCGAGAACGACATCGTCATCACGGGCAACAGCGTGATCGACACGCTCATGTTCGCGACGAGGACTCTCGAGGTGCACTTCGGCGACGAGCGTCTGGAGGCGCTGCAGCAGGCCAAGAAGGCCGGTTCCGGAGGGCGGATCCTCCTGGTCACGGCACATCGACGGGAGAACATCGGCGAAGGAATGGCCGATATCGGTGCGGGCGTGGCCGAGCTCGCGCGCCGCTACCCGGATCTCACCGTCGTGTTCCCGATCCACCGGAATCCGAAGGTGCGCGAGTCCATCATGCCCGCCGTCGCCGACCTCGAGAACGTCCTGCTCATCGAGCCGCTGGCCTATGCCGAGTTCACACGCGCGCTCTCCTTGGCCGACATCGTGCTCACCGACTCCGGCGGCGTGCAGGAGGAAGCCCCCTCCCTGGGCAAGCCGGTACTCGTCATGCGAGAGAACACCGAGCGCCCCGAGGCTGTCGTGGCCGGGACGGTGAAGCTGATCGGCACCAAGCGTCAACGAATCATCGACGAGGTCTCCCTGCTGCTGGACTCCGAGGAGGCTTACAAGGGCATGGCCAACGCTGTGAACCCCTACGGCGATGGCAAGGCCGCTGAGCGCACGATCGCAGCCATCAAGTGGAAGTTCTCCGGCGGCGAGAAGCCGGCCGACTTCGGCACCGACGTCTCCTGACCCCGACACCATCGAAGAGGGCTCCATGACAACCGCGACGAGCGACCACGGGTCGACAGTCCGCGATAACACTGCACGATTCATCGACAGCGTCGCGAGCGAGTACGACTCCGTCGCCAAGGAGCTGCTGTCCCAGTACGAGCGCGAGGAGCGGCTCCTGGGCGGCATCACGAAGCGTGAAGAGAAGATCTCCGCGATCACCGAGCAGTTGTCCGCCGAGAAAACCAGGCGCAAAGCCGCTGAGGAGAAGCTCGCAGCCGCTGAGAAGCGACTCGCAGACGTCGAGGAGCGACTCAATCGGCTCGAGCAGACCAAGGGCCTCCAGTTGCAGCGCGCCTATTGGCGTGCCACGCGCTCGATCCGCCGTCCGAACGCACGATAAGCAGGTTCCGAGGACATGAAACAGGCAGACATCGAAAAGCGCCTCGAGAAGATCGCGGCGCGCAAGGAAGCGCTCAACGCCTCACGCACCGTCCACAAGAAGCTGTCCGGACACGTGCGCTCCCAGTACTTCCAGGACGCGCTCGAGGGGAAGCATCCCTACCTCATGCCGTCGAAGGACCGCGAGACGTACCTCGAGCGTCAGCGGGCGCTCGGTGAGCCCGTCGCCGAGACGGTCTCCGCGCTGATGGCGGAGGCACAGGACCTCCCGGAGGTCAGCCAGCCTCTCTGGGACAGGCGACGGGACGTGAGGATCGGCATCATCGCCGATCAGTTCCTGTACGACAGCCTCAAGGACGCCGCGCATTTCGTGCCGCTGTCGCCGCGCAACTACGGCGAGCACATGGAGTCGCTCGACATCCTGCTCATCACCTCCGCCTGGCGCGGACTGGACGGGGAGTGGGCCGGTGTCGCCAACGGGAAGACGGCCGCGGGCAGGATCCTGGACGAGTCGATCATCCCCCGAGCAAAGGAGCTCGGCATCCCGGTGGTCTTCTACTCGAAAGAAGACCCGCCCAACTTCGATCGTTTCTCGAACCTGGGGCGCCAAGCGGACTACATCTTCACCACGGCTGCCGAGTCCGTCTCCGGTTATCACAAGAAGTTCGGCGAGGACCGGCCTGTCGCTGTGCTTCCGTTCGCTGTGAACCACACCCATCACAATCCGATGGGGTGCATGCGCCACCGGGGCCACGAGATCCTGTTCGCCGGCTCTTGGTTCGAGCACAAGTACCACGACCGTCGCCAGGCCGCCCAGAAGATCTTCGACGGTCTGCTCGATGCAGACGCTGACTTGATCCTCGTCGACCGCAACCTCGAACTCGATCCGGAGAAGTTCCCCGGCGCGGACAAGTACCTCTACCCGGAGCGGTATCTGCCGTACCTTCACAAGCCGATCGAGCACGACAACCTGCTTGCGTTGCAGCGCCTCCTGCCGACTGCGATCAATCTGAACTCAGTCACCGGAAGCCAGACCATGTTCGCCAATCGCGTGATCGAGCTGCAGGCGATGGGAACGGCGCTGATCTCGAACTACAGCGCTGGGGTGAACTCGCTCTATCCACAGGTCACTATGCCGGACAGTCGGGTCGACGCCGAGCAGTCCTATTCTGCGATGACCGAGCACAGCATCCGCGAGGCTCAGACCGCTGGCATCCGTGCCGCCTTCACGGAGGCGACGGCGTTCGATCGCGTCGACACGATCATCGAAGCTGTCGGACTGCCCTCCCACCGGCCGGACCACCGTGTGTACATCACGGGCGACGACGCGGCTGTGTCCGCTCTGCTCGAGAGCTCAACGCTCTCCGAGGAGCTCCTCTCCCGTGTCGTCCGGGTCAGTGAGGGCACCGAGGTCAGGGGCGGGCGCGACGGCGATCTGCACCTCCACGCGGAGGCCGGTTACGAATACGGCCCGCACATCATTCAGGACGCCGTGAACGCCTTCCGCTTCAGCGATGCCGACTGTTCCGCCCTGCGTCCGATCGACACCGGCGCCGAGCTGTTCGAGTACGGCGGCGTGGATTCTCTGGCCGGCGCACCCGTGACTGCCGTGTGGGTCGCCGAGGGACGCACCCTCGAACAGGCCCGCGCCGAGGCGTCGACCTCGGTTACCGTCGTCGGCGAGCTGCGATCGGAGAGCACACCGGTCGTCGAGATCGCCGAGGAGCCCGAGCTCACGGTCGTGGTGCCGGTGTACAACAACGGCCCCCATCTGAAGTTCAAGTGCTTCGAGTCCCTTCGACGCTCCACCAGCTTCGAGCGCTCGGAGATCCTTCTCGTCGACGACGGATCCAGTGACCCAGAAACCCAATGGATCCTGCACGACCTCGAGCGGCGCTATTCGAATGTCCGCCTGTTCCAGTTCCCGGTGGGCGGTTCGGGCAGCGCCTCGCGTCCGCGCAACAAGGGGCTCGAGCTCGCGCGCACGCCGTACATCACCTATCTCGATCCTGACAACGAGCAGACGAACGACGGTTTCGCCTTCCTCCTGGACAAGGTGAAGCAGCGCGACCTGCATTTCGCGATCGGCAACATCGTGCGGTTCAAGAGCCGTCGCGCACCGGTCAACAACTTCGGCGTCCTGCGCCATGTGGTCGACAGGGAGTCTGGTGAGGTCCAGGAGAACGCTCTCTCCTCGGCGAACTACCAGCCGATGAGCATCCAGGCCCTCGTCGCTCGCACCGACTGGCTCCGCGGACTCGGGATCTATCAGCCGCTGGGCGCCGTGGGCCAGGACTCGTACTTCTTCCAGCAGATGCTGTACCACGCGTCCAAGGTCGGGATCTATCCGCTCGCGATCCACACGTACTACGCGGCGATCTCCGGCTCCACGGTGAACTCGATCAGTCCGCGCTTCTACGAGAAGTACCTCCCGCTCGAAGAGGACCGCGCCGCGTGGCTCAAGTCCGTCGGACTGCTCGAGGACTACAACCATCGTCGGCTCGAGAAGTTCGTCAAGGGCTGGTACGTGAAGAAGCTGGCCCTGGTCGCTCCCGAGGACCGTGAGTACGCGACCGAACTGATTCATCGACTGGTCGCGTTCTACGAGAAGACGGAATGGGATGACCCGGAGCTGGTGGAGTTCTTCTCCCACGCGGTCCCGGCCAGGTGATCGCATGACGACGACCGTCGCTGGCCGATCCGAGTTCGCCGCGCTGGGCACCTTGCATCTGGGCTCTGAACTCGCCCCCGTCCCGGGGTCCTTCAACCGCTTCGACCTGTTGATCGGAACAGTCCGCGTGAATGCGCTCCTCTGGATCAACGAGTCGTTCCCCGACCGTCTGGTGATCGCGACCAATGGGGCGGTCGCGCGGAAGCCCGGCATCGACCCGCGGGAGGTGTTCCAGCGCCGTACCTGGGTCGAGGACTTCCGAGGCTCCGCGCTGTTCCTCTCGGATCCGACCATCCGTCCGGACAACTCCCTCGCTATCGCGTGGGGGCAGGGGGCGCCCCGGGGCTTCGCACTTCCCGCGATGGCGCAGACGGCCCAGTATGTCGCCCGGCACCTGGATGTCCCCTCCTCGAGGCGGCTCTACTACGGAAGCAGCGCGGGCGGATTCCAAGCCATGCAGCTCGCGGCGCGTGATGAGCACAGCCGCAGTCTGGTCAACAATCCGCAGATCGACTGGACTCGGTACATGGAGGCGAACGTCCGGTCGATCTGTCGGCACTCGTACGGAACCGCGGATTCCGCCGAGGTCAGCGCTCAGTTCCCCGCCAGGACCCATGCCGTGAAGGCCTTCGCCGAGACCGGGTACGTGCCTCCCGTGCGCTATCTTCTGAACACAGCGAGCAAGAACGACGTCACGCGTCAGATGGACGCTCTGCTACGCGGTATGAAGTCCATCGCCTCGTTGAGCGCGCTTCCCCGGATCGACGTCGCCACGTACTACGACGAGAAGTCCGGTCACATGCCGATCCCGAAGCTGCGCACACTGCAGGAGATCAATGCCCAGCTCGATGGGATGGTGCACTGACCGATGTCCCCTGATGCGTCGATCGCACCGGAATCCTTGAGGGATGCCGTCCGGCTCTCCGTGGAGCAGCTCTCCACCCCCGGGCCGCCGGCGGCCAAGAGCGCTCGGTTGAGCTCCTTGCTGCGCCCCTTCTCTTCCTCTCCACTCGTGCAGCGGATGATGTTCCACCTCGCCCTGGCGGATGGCAGCGCCGGGCGCTGCCGTTTCGCGGCCGAGGTGCTGACCGGGGAGGGTGCTCGCTGGCTCGCATTTCTTCTGGCTCAGAACGCGCTGCCGTCAGCCGCCAAGGCCTGGCAGAAGAGGCGGCTGGAGGCTCTGCTGGCGGAGCAGCATTCTCTTCCCGCCATTCTCGGGGAGCGGCTCGTCCACTCCATCCGCGTCACCGCGGAGGGCGTGCTCGACGAGGCGCGCCTTCGGGACCCAGCCGGTTCGGATGATGCCGTCGGCACAGCCGTCGATTCGGCCACGTGGCTCGAGGAGTTCGTCGACTCCCTGAGCGAGCGCCCCCTCGGAATGCACCGCGATGTCCTCCTGGTGGACGTCGACGCCGATGCGCCGGACGACATCGTCACCGCTGTACTCACCGCCTGCCAGATCCTCCCAGTGACGGCGGCGACGATTTTTTCGTCCACAGACCAGTGCTCCACGGCCATCAGCGCGACGATCTCCTCGAGCCTCCCTTCGCGTTCACTGCACGCGGTACGTTCCGACGAGGGGAACTACCAGGTCATCGATGCGGGCGGAGCCGCTCTCCTGGACGTCATCCCGATCGACGACCTCTGCGTTGGTTCTGAGGAGGAACTCGTCATCCTGGCTGTCTTCCAGGGTGCTCTGGACCTGCTGTGTGATCCGGTCCTGCGGAGTTTTCGCGGAATGATCCTCGAGGCGCTCCGCAAGGAGCACCGTCCTCAGCTCCCGCTGTACAGCGACACTCGCGGATTCACACGGCTGGCGCACTTCCAGGCCGCCGGCCGGGACGCCGCTGACCTGAGGGAGTCACTCGCCGGCCATCTGCTCGAGGCGGGGTTCGCCGCCGAGGCACTCGCCCTGCTCCATGACATCCCCGCAAGATTCGAGGGCAAGTACTACCGAGCACGTATGCAGCGAGCCCAGTTCGCAGTCGGGAACTTCGCGGAGGCTGCCGGTTTCGCTGCGTCAGACCGCATCACGCAGGAAGCCACCGCCGCGGCCGCGCTCCTCGACGCGTTGGATGAGGTGAGTGCTGGACCGAAGGAATCCGTGGAGCTTCGGCCCGGCAAGGTTCTCACGATCCTTCATGCCAGTGCGCCCGAGCAGAGCGGCGGCTACGCCGTCCGTGCCCAGAGCCTGCTGCGCCATCTCGTCTCGTCCGTGGACGATCATGTGGCGTACACGCGTCCCGGGTTCCCTGAAGAGAGCAACTCGCTGGCACCGGGCGAGATCGCCGAGGTCGATTTCGAGGGTGTGCGCTACCGACGCCTGGGCACACAGCACGCTCGGAAGGCCGGCCAGTTCCAGTACATGCTCGAATCGCTCGAGCACTATTGCAACGTGATCCGCCAGGAGCGCCCATCGGTCGTGCATCTGCGCTCGACCTATGTCTCGGCCCTCCCTGGGCTGATCGCCGCCAAGCACTTCGGGATCCCGACCATTTACGAGGTCTCCGGGATGTGGGAGCTGGTCTATGAGGCCGATCATTCCCCGCGCAAGGAAGTGCTCCGCGCGCAGACTGTACGGCTCGAGAACGCAGTTCTCGCCCAAGCGGACACGGTGGCGACCATCACCGAGGCGATGGCACGCATCATTGCGGGTCGAGTCACCACCAAGGCCCCTGTCCAGATCGTTCCCAATGCTGTGGACGTCGAGGTTTTCGCGGAGGCCTACCGTGATCCGGCGCTTCTGCAATCCCTCGGCTGGGGCGATGACGTACCCGTCCTCGGTTATATCGGCAGCTTCGTCGGCTATGAGGGATTGGACGTCTATCTGCGTGCCTTGGCCGAGCTGCGGACGCGCGGCATCGCTTTCCACGGACTGTTCGTCGGTGACGGCGCCGCCGCGTCGGCGCTGTACTCATTGGCGTCATCGCTAGACCTCGGTCCCGAGCATCTGACGTTCACCGGACGGGTTCCGCACGAGCAGGTGGCCAGGTACGCCGCGATCGTCGATGTCTTCGCCTACCCGCGGCTCCTGACACCCGCTACCGAGGCGGTCTCCCCACTGAAGCCGTTCGAGGCGATGGCTGCCGGTAAGCCAGTGATCGTCTCCGACGTCCCCGCCCTCGCCGAGATCGTGAATCACGGGGAACGGGGCCGCATGGTGGCCAATGGTTCTTCGAGCGCACTGGCTGATGCTCTTGAAGCAGTCATCACCGACCTCGAGGCGACGGCCGCTACCCGATCCGCTGCTCAGGGGTGGGTGCGTCGCGAGCGCAGCTGGGATGCTGTCGGCGACTCGTTCACCGCCCTCATCACGTCGCTGCTGCACTGACAGCGTTCCCCCGATCCCCCTGGAGCCTTCCATGGTCACTGCGATTCTGTTCTACGAGCACGTCGCCTCGAACTGGGGCGACCTCGCGATCAACACCGGAGCCGAGGAGCTGCTGCGGCGCGCGGGCGCCGACGTCGAGAACTCGTCGATAGTGCGTATGAGGCCTGGCGAGGCGTATTCTCGTCTCGCCTCGCTCTCCGCGCCTGGTCTGCGGGTCCACGATCTCCCCCTCGCCGGAGTGCCCAAGGGTGGCGCAGAGGAGTACGCGCAGCTCGCGGACGCACTCGAGAACCCGCGTCGGTTCGCCGAGGACATCGGGATCCTGGACCACGACGTGGTCCTGCTGAACGCCGGCGAGCACCTCTTCGAGGCGGCTCACGGAGGAAACCTGACCGACCTGCTCTGGCGGCTCCTGCCTGCCATCGCCGCTGTCCATGTCGGGCGTCCTGTCATCCTTCTGCCCTCGACGATCGGCCCCTTCCTCACGGGGCTGGGCAGGGAGATCGACCGCTTTCTCGACTCATCTCTCTCCGCCTCGGCGTTCCGCGATGCAGAGTCGCAGCGGATGACCGGCACCCAGTGGGACTCCGACGCTCCCCTGTTGCTGGACCCGGGCTTCTTCGCCGCTGGCGAGCGGTCCGGCCCTCGGCACGTCGACGTCGCGGAGCGCGTCGGTCTGGTGCTGCGACTCGAGGACGCCGGTCTGCGCAGCGGATCGCGCCGCAGCAGCTACGTGCAGGCGAAGAACCGTGCGTCGGGATTCGTAGAGTCCCAGGCGTTCCGCCTGTTCCGCGAGGTCGCAGCTCGGATCCTCCGAGACGGCCGTCAGGTGTCGCTCACGATCCAGACCCGGGCGGACCGCGAGATCACCGCTGCCCTCCATGACTCCCTCCAGCAAGAGTTCGGCCCCGACAGCATCACGCTGAATGACCCCTCCTCCTACGAGGAGTACCTGGCGGCCATCAGCGAGGTGGACCTGCTCATCACCTCCCGCTTCCACACCGTCATCCTGGGTGAGACGCGAGGCGTCCCCTCGGTCGGGATCTACTCAGGGGCTCACGGTCACAAGATGCCGGGCCTGATGGGAGTCCTGGGAAAGCCGACGACCGCGGTCCGTCTCGACGATCGTCTGCCCGATCTGACAGCGGACGAGGTGATGGCGGCGGCAGCGGACGCCCTTGACGCCGCGGACGCCGTGTACGACCGGATCGACGCGCTGCAGGACACGACGGCGGCATGGTTCGGCAAGGCGCTCCGCGCCCCGGCGCGAATCGGAGCCACCGCCGTGGATCTTCGGCTCAGCGCTCTGGCCGCGCTGACGCGCACCGGCACCGAGCTCGCCGCCGAGCGCGACATCGCGGATCTCCGCCGCTCGGTGCAGAAACTCACCCGACTGATGACCGAGGAGTGACCGTGGCCGTGATCAAACGAAATCTGCCGGAAGGCGCCTTCCACCACGCGAGCGTCAACGCATTCCTGGCGAGTCCAGAGCGGGCTGCCTCCGGTGTCCACACGATCATGAGCAATGGACATCCCGTCGATGTGAAGTTCGAGAACCGAGGGTACGACGACACTCTCGTCTCGTTTCATGCTGCGATGAGCCCCGCGAAGTTCACGCTCCCCGTCTTCACAGGGGTCTCCATCTCGGAGCATCTTCCCGTGAATCGACTCTTCCTCTGCGACCCTTCCCTGTACATCAGTGCCAACCTCTCCCTCGCGTGGTTCGCGGGCAGTTCCCGGCAACCCACCCTGCAGAAGGACATCACGAACATCATCCGTGGTCTCAGCAGCGAGACCGGCCGAACGATCTGCTTCGGGGCTTCCGGCGGCGGCTTCGCGTCCCTCTACTACGCCAGCCGCCTGCCCCGTGCGCTGGCAGTACCGGTCAACCCGCAGACGAGCCTCGCGAAGTATAACCAGATCATTGTGGAGCGCTATCTCAAGCTCGCTTGGCAGGGGGAGGCCCTCGACAGGATCCCGGTCACGCATGATCTCGCTGATGCCTACGCCGCCGGCGTCGATACCTCCGTCCGCTACATCCAGAACACGGGCGACAGCTCCCACATGAGCAACCACTTCGAACCCTTCATGGAGGCGCTTCCGGCAGGCCATCATGTCGAACCTGTGCTCGTGGACGTCGGGGACGGACACGTTCCCCCGCCGAAGGCCCAGCTGAAGGCGCTGCTCACGGAATCTGCGACGGAGTTTCTCGCTCACGGACCCACCGGATCGGTTCCCGCGACGCGCTGAGGTCGAAGGAGCCGCGCGGTCACGAGGTGCAGTCGGCGAGCACCCCCGGTCGGCCATGAAAGCGCGCGACCTCGGTGCCGGTCAGATGGCGTCGACCGTTGCGTGATGGGACTGATAGTAGGAGATGTCGGCCAGGCTTCCGGCGTCGATCTGTGCACGGACGTATGCGATCACCTTCCTGGCAAGATCTTCGTTCCAGAAGGAGCGGCTGGCCTCCATACGGGATGGGTGGCACATCAAGGTCAGCGCGCATCGGCTCTCCACCGCCGCGTCGATCTTCTCCTTGATCTCGGGCCAGGGTTTCGCCTCCCATGCCCAGTGCTTCCCTCCGACCCGGATCGCCCCGTCCAAGGGCCGCAGTTCGTCTCCGATTGACCCCGACGCGATCGCATGATGGGCCAAGATCACGGCCCCGGCGAAGGTCCTGGAGTAACCATGGGCGCTGCCGCTGCCGAAGCCGTCGAACCGCTGCAACCCCGACACTCCGGGCACCGTGAACCCGTGAACAGTTCTCCCCAGCTGGCCCTCGAGCTCGGTGCGACCGTCCACGACGCTCTCCCAGATCGCGTCACGGCCCGTCTTATCTTGGTGGTCCGTCGTGTGATTACCCCACTCGACGCCCTCCCACGTCGAAGCCTCCGCAGGTGTGACGAGATCGCTCTGAGCAAACTCCCAGTTCCGTGAGTTCATGGCGACGTAGGACGGCAACCCATACTGGCCGTGGAGAGGCAGGAGAACATCTCGAAAATTGTTCAAGCCGTGGTCATAGCGGAAGACCACGGCGCCTTTGCCACCCGTCGACACCAATGGATAATCATCCACGTAACGACGGATGCGCGCCTCGCGTTCACCGGCCAGACCCTCGGACTCCAGGACCTCGCTGCCCACGTCCGCAGCTGCACGACGAACAGGATCCGGCACGCCCGATTCATTTACCTTGTCGCGCACAGCAACTCCGTTCGTCTGGGTTTCACACGGACCACAATCCGACCGATGATGCGATCGAGTCTCGCTGGGGAAGCAAGGCCAGACTACGCCTCCTCATCGGAGCTCGACATCCCGGGAAAACTCTTCTTCGGCGGTGAGAACTCCCGGTCGTAGACACGGGTGAACGGATCCGGCTCGAACTCAGGGGCCTGCTCACCTCGGTCGACCGAGCGCTCCACGTCGAGCACCGCGGGCTTCGCCAGTTGCGCAGCGCCTCGCTGCGGCTCACCCTCCTCCATCGCGTCCCGCAGGAGGACTGCGGCCTTCTCCTCGTTGCCCTGTGCCAGGTTGTGGGCGAACCACCGATACTTGCGAGCGACGTCCACGGCATCGCCGTCAAGAACTACCTGGCCCCTCTCCATCCAGACAGCTCGGGAGCACATGTTCTCGATCGTCTGCGCCGCGTGATTGACGAGGAAGACCGTCCCGGCGTTCTCGAGGAGCGAATCCATCGCACGGGTCGAGCGCTCGGCGAACGTCGCATCACCGGTGGAGAGCGCCTCGTCGATCATGAGGATCGACGGGTCGGATGCGAGGGATATGGCGAACTTCAGGCGTGCTGCCATGCCTGAGGAGTAGGTCTTCATCGGCAGGTCGATGGAGTCGCCGAGCGCAGAGAGCTCCACGACGCTCTCGAAGACCTCATCAGCCCGATTGGGGGTCAGGCCCATCGCAAGGGCGCCCAGTTTCACGTTCTGCGCGCCGGTCAGGTCCGGGATGAGCGCCGCGCTGACCCCGAGCAGCACGGGCCTGGCGGACGTCAGAACGGAACCGGAGCTCGGGGTCTCGAGCCCTGCCAACGTCCGCAGCAACGTCGACTTCCCCGACCCGTTGCGCCCGATGACACCGACGAACTCGCCCGAGCGCACGGTCAGCGACACCCCTCGCAGCGCGGAGACGGAAACCTTCTGCTTTCGGGCGACCTTTCCCGCCCACCCCTTGCGGCGCTCGCGGTCAGTCCTCAGCACCTGGTACCGCATCCGCAGGTCGTGGGCTACGACCGTGACCGGAGATTCAGCGGGTGCCGTCCAGCGCTCGTCGGCCCCCGCACCGCCGTCCACGATCGTCGACTCACTCGTCGCCGCCATAGGTGGCCTCCCCTCGCCAGAAGAACACGAACCCGAGAACCGTCAGGCCGATCCCCCAGCCCGCGAGGTACAACCAGTGACCGAGCGGGGGGACCACGCCGTCCATCAGGAGTCCGCGATAGAGCGCCAGCATGTGATAGATGGGATTCAACTGGATCAGGACGCTGACGACCTGATTATCGAGGAACCGGTCCACAGGGAAGATCACGCCGGATCCATACATCAGGAACCTGGCCGAGAAGCTCATGACCTGAGACGCATCAGGAACGATATGGCCGATCCGCGCCATGAAGAACGCGATTCCCAGATTGAGGATCTGGTGCAAGACGAACACGGCCGGGAGAATCAACCAGGTCCACTCCGGGGTCTCATGGTTCGGCAGCACGATGATCGCGACGAGCATCACCGGGATCGAGTAGAACATCTGGAACATGGAGCGCATCTCTGCAGAGACCACGAGGGATGCGCGAGGGAACGAGAATGCGCGTATCATCGCACGCCCGCTACTGAGGATCCCGGGTCCCGACGAGATGCTGCTCATCGTGGACCGGAACATCAATATTCCGATGATGAGATAGGCCGTATAATTCTCCATTCCGCGGTCGATGCCGAGGATGAGCGCGAAGATCACCCAGTACATGAAGGCATCGAGGAAGGGCTTCAGGACCAGCCAGACGTTCCCGAGACGGTTCCGATTGTTCTGATTGGTGACCCGATGACCGGCATCCATCCAGATGAAGTGCCGGCGCTCCCAGAGCCGCCGGATGTATTCCCCCAGCGGGGGTCGGACCCCGACAGGGCTCAACGCTCCCACCGTCTCGCCGCGCGCTTCGAGCGCCTCGACGATCTGCCGGTTCGTCATCAGGTCATTCGCCATGACGCTACGTCCTCAACTCCCCACTGCACGGTCGTACAGTTGCTTGTATCGTCCCACCAACGCAGGCCACGAGCGCTCACGGACGAGGTCACGTCCAGCGGCAGCAGACTTGGCTGCATGCCCAAGATCGAGGTCGCGCAGCGCGTTCGCCAGAGCGTCAACGTCACCTGCCGGGACGAGGACCCCTTGGATGGTCCCTTCACGATCGACCACAGTCTCCCGGAGGGCCGGCAGATCACTGACGACTACCGGCCTCCCCAGAGCAAGGGCTTCGACCGGCTTCTGCGGGGTGACAGATCGGGAGACCTCACGGTCGAGACGAGGTACGGTCACGATGTCGAGCGCCTGTACCCAGCGCGCCGAGTCCTCGCGAGGTACACGGCCGGGCATATGCAGCCGGCCGGCGATTCCGAGATCATCGGCGAGCGCTGTGAGGCCCGGCGCGGCCACGCCATCCCCGGCGAGCAGCACGTGGAGCCGTTCACCGAGGGGCTCATCGCCGTGAATGATGCGCGCCGCCGCACGGAGCAGCGTCTCGAAACCCTCGTACTCGACCAGGGCGCTCACGGCCCCGACGAGCACAGCACCCGATGGCACGTCGAGGCCCACTCGCTCCCTCGCCTCAGCGGGGGACAGATCGTCGTCGAACAGGTCGGCCTCCACTCCATTGGGCACGAGGGTGATCGCCTCGCGCGCCACGCCCCGACGCTGCAGTTCGCCGGCCATGGCCTCGCTGAGAGTCACCACGGCGTCCGCCTCTCGTGCGAGCTCGCCCTCTCGGGCTGCCACCAGGGCGACCTTCTCCGATGCAGCAGCTTCGGTTCGGTCCTGTTCCGTTCGACGCGAGGCGATCCAAGTCTGCTCCATGAGGCCACGTACTTCGAGCACCCAGGGCAGGCCGGTGGCCTCGGAGACCGCCTGCGCGACGAGGGCATTCATATAGTTCGTCGTCGCGTGTATGACATGCGGACGGAACTCGTCGACCAGCTGGAGCGCATGCTCCACCTCTGCGATGAGACGTTCCTGTGGGGTACGCGGGAGAGATCTCGGAAGCGTGCGGGCATAACGGATGCCATCCACGACGTCCTCGCTTCGGGCCCAGGCCAACCCGACCATCACCGGATACCCGGTGCGGGTGAGGGCTAGGGACTCGACGCCCTCATCCCGCAGGGCTCTCAGGATGCGATGCGTGCGCAGCGAGTAGCCCGATTGTGTGTGCGGGAGAGAGTTCGTCACCAGGTGGAGTACGCGCAAATGCTCTTCCGGGCCCGGACCGCGGGTCTCGTCGACAGGGTGGGGCGTGACCGGCAGGCGATACCCCGGGGAGAGCAGGCGCAGATCGCTGCGCAGCCTCTGCGCATACAAACTGCTCGCGCGGCCGGCGTTCTCCAGTATCTCCACCGACGCGTGGAGGTCGCCACGGGACCAGGCACTGCGAGCCCGGACGACCGGAGAGGCGTCCGGATCGATGAGGTCTTCGCGGCCTACCATCACTGCCACCTCGTCACCGAGTCGCGACCCCGGCTCCTGCGCGTCGAGCCGCCGCTCCGCTCCCTCGATGTCACCGACCATGACAGAGCCCAGGGACGCCACTCCTCGCCACCACGGCGTCCACCTGTCCAGGCCTCGCAGAGCACGCCCAGCACCCACCCTCAAGGCCATCGGGAGCCTCCGGCTCGCCTGAACTGCCAACAGCGCCGGATCATCACTGAAGTGGTACAGGCCCGCCTGCAAGAGGAGACGCACATTGCGTCCCACAGGGCGTGGGCTCGACACGGGGCTCCGATCGTCGGGGGCGGGAGGATGCTCGGGGAGTGTACCGAGTGCGAGGCACCTCCTCCCCCGGATCAGCCGCCGACCGGCTTCCCGTTCGAGACGTGCGCACGGTAGAGGTCGCTGGACTCATTGAACCCGTAGAAAGTAAGCAGGGGGTTCTTGCGGTAGATCATCTCCCGCTGCAGGAACCCTGCCTTGCGATCCCTGACGTCATAGGCGAGAAAGAGATCTATGATACGACGCACATTGAACGGGGTAATCGTATCGAAGGCGACGTCGGTCTCGTTGAGCACCTGGCCGTACCAGCGCGAGTGCCGGTTCTCCCAGTAGTACAGGTCCGGATACTCATAGCTCTCGTGCACGGCGTCATAGGAGAGCTGCCGCATCCCATCTCTCAGATGCGCCATCGCCGACTCCACGACGTCGGGGCCGTACTTCTTGGCGGATGCCTGAGTCAGTCTCTCGAGGCGCTCGGCGCCACTGATCGTGCTCCCCAGCTGGCCCTGGTAATAGCGGCCGATCTCCAGGAGGTTGCCTCGGTAGTGCACGGCGTCGCGCTGGGGGAAGAGAGTGAGATAGCCCGGGAGGATCCACCGCCCGTGCGGGGAGACGGAGTTGCGGTCCATGACCCCCTTCCCTGCCCTGACCCAGGCCGCATCCTTCGTCCGGCAGATGAAGCTGTGGTCCTCAGGAAGGAAAGGAGAGAGCTTCTTGACGATCTCCTGATCCCCGTACATCACCTCAGACCAGCGGTCTTTCGGAGCCTCGCCTCGCAGGGCCTCCGGGGTCGTGTAGGTCAATGCCCGGAACGCGTCGGCACGCCCTTCTGCCATCGCCAGCATGAATCGTGAGTCCATGCCTCCGGTGATCGACATCGCCAGCGGGACGTTCAAGGACTCGAGCCAGTCCAGCTGCTCCTCCCACAAGCGCTCCAGGAGATCGACGCGTTCCTCATGATCCAGAGTCGCGGCACGATTCTCCGAGATCGGGAAGAAGCGACGCTGCGAACCGGTCTCGAGCTCCAGCCGCTGATTCGCGATGAGGGCCCGGATAGACTTGTGCGCGGTGCTGGTCCACCGGACTTGGGGTCCGATTGCAGCAGGCAAGCGATGGTCGGCGAGCGCCGGATCAGCATCTCGGACAAGAATGTCGTAGTGCGAGGAGATGCGACGCCGCGACGCATCGTAGAAAACAGAGCGGGTCCCGGCAGCATCATTGTAGGCCGCAGTACGACGATCAGCATGCAAAATGACGGCGTAGCGGCCGGCCAGATCATAGAGCGCCCGCTCGACGGCATCCAAGCCGCCCGCCTCGAACTGAGTCCACAGCGCCTCGGCGACAGACGGCACGACTGAGGGGATCTCGCCCGTCGACAGAGGAAACGCTTTACCGAGGACGACAACGAAGTCCGCCCCCGAGATGTGAGCGTCACACTCGAGGACTTCATCGTGCTGGATCACGAATCCAGGAAGTTCTCGTCGCACGAAATAAGAGAGCTGATCGAGCTCGTCCTGGGCATCCGGGCCGAAATAGTAGCCCCGAGGATAGAGCATCGGACCGGACAGCTTATCGGACACCTCGACGATATTGCTCGCCACGAGCCCTCCTTGACATAGTCATTCTCGAGGGCGCATTGGAGATGCACCCGATCTGCACTAGTATGCCTCGCCCTTCAGAAGGGTGCACACTACTCTTTCCCTTCAGTCATCGGCCATGCGGGGCGTGTCCGGGATGTCGGCCTCCGCCCCGCCCCTCAGTGCTCGATCGCCCCCGCGATCCGCTCCCGCAGCTCGATGAACTCCGCGGTGCGCCGCATCTCCTCGCCCAGCTGGTGCCCGGCCTGCTGGGACAGCGTCACCTCCTGGTCCAGCACCACGCGGCCGGGCCGGGCGCTCATCACCAGCACCCGATCACCGAGGAACACCGCCTCGTCCACGTCGTGGGTGATGAAGAAGACCGTCCGGTGCTGGGCCCGCTGCAGGGCCAGCAGATCCGCCTGCAGGCGGGCGCGGGTGATCGCGTCCAGCGCCCCGAACGGCTCGTCCATGAGGATCACGTCGGTCTCGTTGGCGAGCACGCGCGCGATCTGGGCGCGCTGCTGCATGCCTCCGGAGAGCTCGTAGGGCTTGGCGTCCCCGAACTCGCCCAGCCCCACCAGCTCCAGGTGCTCCTGCGCCTTCCGGGCACGCTCGGCCTTACCCACCTTGCGCATCCGCATTCCCAGGGCCACGTTGTCCCGCACCGAGTACCAGGGGTAGAGGTTCGGCTGCTGGAAGACGACGCCGCGCGCCGCGCCGGGACCGGTGATCTGCTCACCCCGGTAGCGGGCCGCGCCGCCGGTGGGGTCGAGGAAGCCGGCGATGATCTTCAGCAGCGTGGTCTTCCCGCAGCCGGAGGGGCCCACCACGCACACGAACTGCCCCTGGGGGATCTGGATGCTGGTCTCGGCGAGCGCGTGGACGACGTCACCGGAGTCGGTGACGAAGCGCTGGGAGACGCCGTCGAGGTCGACGACGGGGGCCTGCTGGACGGTCTCGGTCATTCGGTGACCTCCTCGATCGCGACGCCGTAGGGCATCTCCTGGTACACGCCGTCCTCGGCGAGGGCGTCGATCTCGCCCTGCTCCTCGAGGAACTCCGCGGTGCCGGCGAGCGCCTCCGGCAGGCCCTCCCCGCCGAAGTACTCGGGCCCGGCCTGCTCCTCGAGGCTGGGGTAGATGTACCCGTCCAGGAGCTTCTGAGCCTCCTCGGTCTCGATGCCCAGCTGCACGGCGATCGAGGTGGCCGCGCTCTCGGGCTCCTCGGTCAGCAGCCGGGAGCCCTCGGCCTGCACGAGCGTCCACATGCGCAGGAACTCGGGGTTCTCGGTGAGGAAGGCGCCGGTCCCGGCCACCAGGTCGAACGTCGGCGCCCCGAGACCGGCGCTGTCCTCGCTGGAGAGGATCGTGTGGCCCTCCTCCGCCAGCAGCTCGGTGAGCGTCGGCTCCCAGATCCAGGCGGCGTCGATCTCGTCCCGCTGCCAGGCGGCGAGGATCGCGTCGGGCGCGAGGTTGATGACCCGCACCTCGCCGGTCAGCCCCTCCTCCCCCAGCGCGGTGAGCAGGGAGTAGTGGGCGGTGGAGCCGAAGGGCACCCCGATGGTCATCCCGGACATGTCCGCCAGCGTCTCCACCTCCGGGTCCTTGACCACGAGGGACTCGGCGGCGCCGATCACGTCGGAGATCCAGATGACCTTGACGTCCCGGCTCAGCGGCGGGGAGGCGGCCTTGGTGACCGGGCTCGAGCCCACCTGCGCGATGTCCAGGGAGTTGGAGCCGAAGGCCTGGATGACGTCGCCGCCGGAGTTCATCTTCAGCCAGGAGATGTCCGCGTTCGGCATGCACTGCTCCAGCAGCTGGAGGTCCTTGATCACGAGGTCCCCGTTGGGGATCGCCTGCCAGGCGATCCGTGCGCTGGTGGTGATCGAGGGGTCGGGCTCGACGGGGCAGGCCATCTCGCCGGCGGAGTTGTCGGGGTGGCTGGTGCGGCCGGACTGGACGCAGCCGCCCAGGGCCAGCGCCCCCGCCAGGGCGGCGGCGGCCAGTCGCAGGGCGGCGCCGCGGGGGCGCGCCGGGGTCGGGATGCTCACGGGGTTCAGACCTTTCCGTGCCAGGGGACGAGCCGGTCGCCGATGATCCGGATGATGGCATCGAGCGAGACCGCGACCAGGCCGATCACGATGATGCACGCGATGGTCAGCGAGGTGTTCAGCTGCGTGCCGGAGATGTAGGCGAGACCGCCGATGCCGGGGATGCCGTTGTTCAGCTCCGCCGCCACCACGGTGGTCCACGCGAAGCCGATCGCCAGGCGCAGGCCGGAGAAGATCGAGGCGGTCGCCGCCGGGAGCACCACGAAGCGGGCCACCTGGGTGGACCCCGCCCCCATGCTCCGCGCCGCGGAGACGTAGTCCTCGCGCACCCCGCGCACCCCCTCGACGGTGGCGATGACGATCGGCGGGAAGGCCGCCAGGAACAGCAGCAGGTACTTCGAGAGGTCGCCGATGCCCACCCACACGATGATCAGGCCGATGTAGCCCAGCGGCGGCAGCGCCCGCAGGAAGTTCAGGTACGGGGCCAGGGCCGTGTTCGCCGGCTCCCACATGCTCATGAGGAAGCCCAGCGCGATGCCGGCGAGCGCCGCGAGGGAGACGCCCACCGCGATCCGCTGCAGCGAGGCGATCAGGTGCTCCCACAGGTAGTAGTTCTGGACGCCGCAGACGGTGCGGCCGGTGGACTCGTCCACCACCAGGCAGCGGTTCGCGTCGATGAACGAGGTCAGCACCGCCTGCGGGCTGGGCAGGTACAGCGGGTCCACCAGCTTCAGCGCGGTGATCAGCCACCACAGGGCCAGCACCGCCACCAGCACCCCGGCCTGCAGCAGCCGGTTCCGGCGACGACGCCGGGATCGTCCGCGCCGCGCGGCGCGCGCGACCTGCTGTGATCCGTCGTCGGACCCCGGGCCGGCGGCGGCCGACGGCGCCGTGGCGGCCGTGCTCGCTCCATCGCTCATGGGTGGGCGGTTCCCTTCGGGCTCTCGGTGGTCATCGTCGCGGCGACACGGTGACGGCGGCGAGCCGCCCGGTGCGCTCCCCGGAACTGCCGGGGAGGCACCGCTGTCCACGGCGTGCTCCCCGATCGCGACCAGGGGCGTCGGCTCCACAGTGTGACCCACGCATCTCCGTGTCGCCCGGTCACGATACCCTCCCGATCCACGACCACCATGACGCGGCGATGTGCCGGTGCTGCCCGATGCACCGGAGCGGCCGCGACGAGGAGCCCGACGTGTCCGTCCTGTTCGGCCTGTCCCTCATCGGCCTGTTCTGCCTGCTCGGCATGCTGCTGCGCCGGTGGATCCCCGGTTTCCGCAGCGCGATGGTCCCTGCCTTCGTGATCGCCGGATTCCTCGGCGCGATCGTCATGAACCTGGGCTTCTCCGGCGTTCTCGAGGGGGTGGACAGCGAGCTGTTCACGATGCTCACCGCCCAGCTGTTCACCCTCTCCTTCATCTCCATCGGCCTCACGCCCCCGCCGCCCGGCACCCGGGACGCCGGCGGCAGGACCCAGAAGGTGCTGCTGCGCGGCGCCTGGGCGATGGGATTGACCTGGACCTTCGTGTTCGGCCTGCAGGCGCTGATGGGAGTGGGCCTGGTCGCCGCGACCGGGAGCCTGGGCGGGATGGACCCGATCTACGGGTTCATGCTGCCCTTCGCCTTCGCCCAGGGCCCCGGCCAGGCCGTCACCTTCGCCGGCATCTTCGAGGCGCAGGGCTGGGCCAATGCGGTCGACGTCGGCCTCGCCTTCACCTCCGTCGGCTTCGCCGCCGCGTTCCTGGTGGGCGTGCCGCTGGCGAAGTGGGGCATGAGCCGCGGCCTGGCCACCCATTCGATGGAGATCACCGACTCCGTGGGCAAGGGCTACTTCCGCGACGACGAGGACTCCGCGCCGATGGGCAGCGAGACCACCTTCTCCGGCAGCATCGACACCCTCACCGTCCACGCCGCCATGATGGGCCTGGCCTACCTCCTCGCCCATGTGCTGGCCTGGGTCTTCGGGCACATCCCCGGCTTCGTCGGCGAGACCATCAGCGGCATGATGTTCATGAACGGCCTGCTGGCCGCGTACTTCCTGCGCTGGGTGATGCGGAAGATGGCGGTGGAGCACCTGCTGGACCGTCAGATGCAGGCCCGCATCACGGGCGTGACCACCGACTACGTGGTGGTGGCATCCTTCATGGCCGTCCAGGTCGCCGTGGTCGCCGCCTGGCTGGTGCCGCTGCTGGTCACCGCTCTGGTCGCGGCCGCGGTCACGGCGGTGGTGGTCCTCGCCATCGGCCAGCGCTACGGCAGCGACCACGACTTCGAGCGCTCCCTGGGCATGTTCGGCACCCTCACCGGCACCACCCCCACGGGCCTGGCCCTGGTGCGGATCCTGGACCCGCGGATGCGCACCTCCACCATGGCGGAGATGGGCTTGATGAACCTGCCCGAGATGTTCTACATCCCCGCGATGCTCGCGATCTCCGCGGCCTTCGCCGGGGAGCTGGGCCTGCTGCCCGCCGTGGGCATCATGGCCGCGCTGACCGCCGGCTACTTCGTGATCATGCTGGTCACCCGCTGCTTCGGGGCGCGCACCTGGTCGCTGCGCGGGCCCGTCCGTGCCTCGGCCGGCGCCGACCCCGACCCCGAGCCCGCCGCGACCCGCTGAGCCGCGCGGGCCGCTGCACGGCGCGGACCGGCGCCACGCCCGGCCCGCGCGCGCCCGTCGGCCACCCCACTGTGCGCCCTGCCCCGACCCCCGATCCGAGAACCCCAGGAGCTTCCCCCATGGACACGATCTACCACTCCGGCCGCATCCTCACGATGGTCGACCAGGACGATGCGCCCGAGGCGGTGCTGGTGCGGCAGGGGCTGATCGCGGCCGTCGGCGGCCTCGAGGAGGTGCGCGCGGCCGCCGACGCCCCCATCACCGAGGTGGACCTCGAGGGGCGCACCCTCATGCCCTCCTTCATCGACTCCCACGGCCACCTCATGCACCACGGGGCGCTCGCGGCCCTGGTGGACCTCGAGCACGCCCGCAGCATCGACGAGGTCGTCGAGGCCTTCCGCACCCGCCTCGCACAGCGCGATCCCGACGACCGCAGCGCCCTGATCGGCGCGAAGTACGATCCGGACCTCCTCGCCGAGGGCCGCCACCCCACGCGCGACGACCTCGACCGGGTCTCCGCCGAGCTGCCCGTGTTCGCCCTGCACCGCAGCATGCACGTCGCCGTGGGCAACTCCTTCCTCGTCGAGGGCGCCGGCCTCACCGCGCAGACCCCGGACCCCGAGGGCGGGCGCTTCGGTCGCGCCGAGGACGGCACCCCGGACGGCTACGTCGAGGAGCACCCGGCGATGTTCGTCTTCGCCTCCCTGCTGGACCCCGAGGGGGCCGGCGGCCTCCTGCCCGGCTCCTCCCCCGACCCCGCCCGTGCCGTCCGCCTCGCGGCGGAGGACTACCTGCGCCACGGCATCACCACCGCGCAGGAGGGCGCCGCGGACCCCGCCACCATCGCCGGCCTCGCCGCCGCGGCGGACGCGGGCGCGCTGGGCCTGGACGTGGTGGTCTACCCCGTGGGCCACCTGAACACCGGCGCGTACACGACGCACGCGGAGTTCGCGGGCGACTACCGGGGCCGGATGCGTCTGGGCGGGTACAAGCTCATCCTCGACGGCTCCCCGCAGGCCCGCTCGGCCTGGATGAGCGCCCCCTACGAGCCGATCGAGGGCGACGGCTGCCCCGGTTGCGCCTACCCGATCCACTCCCCCGAGGAGGTCGAGGGCTTCGTGCGGGCCATCGCCGAGGAGGGCCGCCAGCTCATCGTGCACTGCAACGGCGACGCCGCCGCCGAGCTGTGGATCGACACCGCCCAGCGCGTGGGCGCCGAGCTGCCCGCCCTGCTCGAACGGCGCCCCGTCATGATCCACGCCCAGACCGTGCGCGACGACCAGCTGGACCGCATGGCGCAGCTCGGGATGATCGCCTCGATCTTCTCCGTCCACACCTGGTTCTGGGGCGATGTGCACCTGCGCAACTTCGGCCCGGTGCGCGGCCGGCGCGTCAGCCCGGCCCGCTCCGCCCTGGACCGCGGCGTGCGCGTCACCCTGCACCAGGACTCCCCGGTCACGCCGCCGGACATGATCCTGACCCTGTGGGCCGCCGTGAACCGCGTCAGCCGCAGCGGCGCGCCCGTGGGCCTCGAGGAGCGGATCTCCACCTGGGAGGCGCTGCGTGCGGTCACCACCGAGGCGGCCTACCAGTACGGCGAGGAGGACTCCAAGGGGCAGCTGCGCGAGGGGATGCGGGCGGATCTCGTGATCATCTCCGCGGACCCCCTGGCCACCGCCCCGCAGGACCTGCGCGACATCGAGGTGCTGGCCACGATCAAGGACGGCGAGGTCGCCTACGAGGCCTGAGCTCCCGGGTGCGGGATGAGCCGGTTGAGCCGCTCGGAGCTGACCAGTCCCAGGGCGACGAGGGCGAGGAGGAAGACCGGGAGGATCCACATCCCCACGGCCGCGGAGAGCGCGCCGAACAGCGGCGGCGCCAGGGTCGAGCCCGTGTATGCCGCGGCCATCTGGATGCCGATAATGGCCTGGGAGTTGCGGGCGCCGAAGTT
This sequence comes from Brachybacterium sp. YJGR34, assembly GCF_003347015.1. Taxonomy (GTDB): domain Bacteria; phylum Actinomycetota; class Actinomycetes; order Actinomycetales; family Dermabacteraceae; genus Brachybacterium. The sequence continues at coordinate 132,048 of NZ_PNFB01000004.1, read as the reverse complement.
CCCCGGCGTGGAGTGGATGATGGCCGGATAGATCGGGGCCGAGCCGAGCCCCGCGATCACGAGCCCGGCCAGCGCGAGGGTCGTCGTCTCCAGCGGCAGCGCCATCAGCACGGCGCCGAGGCCCACGGCCGCGAAGCCACCGCGGATCAGGTGCCGGTCCCCGAACCGGTCGGCGACGAACCCGGCCAGGAACCGCCCGGCGGTGATGCCCAGCAGGAAGAGCGAGGCGAAGGCCGCGGCCGTCCCGGCGGCGACCCCGCGGTCGGTGACCAGGTAGGTCGCGGACCACAGGATCGCGGTGCTCTCGAGCGCGCAGTAGGCGCAGAAGGCGGCCAGGATGAGCACGACGCCGGGCAGGCGGAGCACCTTCCCGAGCGGGACGTGGCCGGTCTCCTCCCCGGTGGCGCCGGCCCCGGTCTCCTGCTCGGTGCTCGCCCCGGGGACGCTGCGGCGCGCACCGACACGGTCGACCTTCCCCCACAGCGGGATGCTGAACAGCAGCGCGGCCGTCAGCACGACCTGGACGAGGCCGACGATCCGGTACGCACCGGTCCACTCCAGGCCGGAGGTGAGCGCGTAGCTCATGATGAACGGGCTGATCGAGGCGCCCACGCCCCAGAAGGAATGCAGCCAGTTCATGTGCCGCGCCGCGTAGTGGAGGGCCACGTAGTTGTTCAGCGCCGCATCGACGGCTCCCGCCCCCAGCCCGTACGGGACGGCCCACAGGCACAGCATCCAGAAGGAGTCGGAGACGGAGAAGCCCAGCAGGGCGGTCGCGGTGATCCCGACGCTGACGGCCGTGACCGTACCGGCGCCGAAGCGACGGGTCACCCGCTCCGAGGCCAGGCTCGAGACGATGGTGCCGCTCGCGATGATCATCGTGATGAAGCCGGCGAAGGCGACGGGGACCCCGAGGTCCTCATGCATGGCCGGCCAGCCGGCGCCCACGAGGGAATCCGGGAGGCCGAGGCTGATGAAGGCGACATAGATGATCGCGAGGAGGAGGGAGTACACGGGTGCGAACGACACTCTCTGGGACGACGGACGGCGCAGCGACCACGGGCCGCAGGGACCGGGAGATCCTACAGAGCCCGGGGAGTCGTTCCCTGCGCGTCCGGGAGGCTGCTGCCTCCCGGCATCTCAGTCGATGATCTGCCCCGGCTCCGTCCCGGCGATCCCCTCCTGCATGGCCCGGACGCTCTCCGGGCTGTGGCGGGGCCAGTCCTCCAGCTCGCGGACCACCCGCACCGGCTCCAGGGTGCGATACGAGCGGGTGGGATTCCCGGGGAAGCGCTGGTCGGTGACGTTCGGATCGTCCTCGAGCGCGCCCGTCGGCTCCACGACGTAGATCCGCGGCTCCCCCGCGCCGCGGGCGAGCTGGGCTCCCCAGGCGGCGGCAGCCAGGGTCTGCGTGAGGTAGACGTGGCGCATCGCCAGGTCCTCGCGATAGTTGGAGGGCTGCGCCGGCCGCAGCAGCTCCCCCGGGGCGAGCTCGGCCTTCGTGCCGTGGAGGTAGACGCCCTCCGCGAAGACCTCGAAGGGGACAGGTTCGGTCATGGCGATCTCTCCTTCCCGCGGACGGCTCCCGTCCGCCCTGGTCAGCTCTCCAGCCGCTCTCGCAGCGTCTCCCGATGGTCCCGCGGCGCGAAGCCCGTCGCGCGGATCCTGGTCAGGTCCAGCGTGGAGTGCCGGGGCCGGGGCGCGACGTGCTCCCGTCCCGCCATGTACTCGGCAGTGCTCACAGGGCGCACCCGGGCCGGGTCGTGGCCGGTGAGGGCGAACACCTCGGCGGCGATCTGCGCCCAGCTCAGCGGCTCCCCGTCGCCGGTGACGTTGTAGATCCCGGCGGCCGGGCGGGCGGTCAGCAGGTGCTCGATGGCGGCGGCGAGATCGTCGGCCGCGGTGAGCCGGCCGATCTGGTCCGCGACCACCGACGGGTCCACGCCGCGCGCGGCGAGGCCCGCCATGGTGTCCACGAAGTTGCTCCCCGCCCCGAGCACCCAGCTGGTGCGCACGATGTAGTGATCGGGCAGGGTCGCCACCAGCTGATCACCAGCGGCCTTGGTCTGCCCGTACACGCCCAGCGGGCTCACCGGCTCGTCCTCGTCGTGCACCGCGGCGAGGCCGTCGAAGACGTAGTCGCTCGAGACCTGCACGAGGGTCGCCCGGTGCGCGCGGGCCTGCTCCACCAGGTGCGCCACGCCGGTGACGTTCACGGCCCAGGCGGCGCGCCGGCCCTCCGGGGTCTCCGCGGCGTCGACCGCGGTGTACGCGGCGGCGTTGACGATCGTGCCGTACCCGGAGAGGTCCAGCGCCGCGAGGCTCGCGGGGTCCGCGAGATCCACCTGGTCGCGGCTCATCACGTCGACGTCGGCCCGATCCTCCCAGCGCGCCGCGAGCGCGCGCCCCAGCTGCCCGTTCCCGCCCAGCACCAGGGTGCGCCGCGGCGGCACGGGGGTGACCTCGTCCAGGCGCGGATGGGCGCGGTCCTTCGCGGACAGCTCCGCCTGCGCCAGCGGGATCGGCCAGGGGATCGCGGCGGTCTCGTCGGCGAGGTGGACGAAGGTGTACTCCGCCTCCGGCGACCAGTGCTCGTTGACCAGGTAGGTGTAGGCGGCCGGGGCCTCGAGGGTCTGGAAGCCGTTGGCCACCCCGCGGGGCACGAACACCGCCACCTCGGGGGTGATCTCGAGCCAGTGGGCGGTGCCGAAGGTGGGCCCCTCGCGCAGATCCACCCAGGCCCCGAACACCCGACCGCTCGCGACCGAGACGTACTTGTCCCAGGGTTCGGCGTGCAGGCCGCGGGTGACGCCCGTGGCCTGGTTGGAGGAGATGTTGTTCTGCACCGGGCCGAAGTCCGGCAGCCCGGCCTCGACCAGCTTCTCCCGCTGCCAGTTCTCCTTGAACCAGCCGCGCGCGTCCCCGGGCAGCGGCAGCTCCACCACCAGCAGACCGGGGATCGGCGTGGGGCGGACGCGCGGCCCGCTCACTGGCCCGCCGCCCGGTACATCGCCTCGGTCGCCGCCTTCTGCGGCCGCCACCGGTCCTCGTTCTCGCGGTACCACCGGATCGTGTCCTCCAGCCCTGCCTCGAAGTCCCCGTAGCGCGGCGTCCAGCCCAGCTCGTCGCACAGGCGGGAGGCGTCGATGGCGTAGCGCAGGTCGTGCCCGGGACGGTCGGCGACCAGCTCGTAGTCGTCCTCCGCCCGGCCCATGTGGCGCAGGATCGCGCGGACCACCTCGCGATTGCTGCGCTCCCCGTCGGCCCCCACCAGGTAGGTCTCCCCGATCTCCCCCGCGTCCAAGATCCGCAGCACCGCCGCGGCGTGGTCGTCGGCGTGGATCCAGTCGCGCACGTTGGCGCCGGTGCCGTAGAGGCGCGGGCGCACCCCGTCCAGGAGGTTCGTGATCTGGCGCGGGATGAACTTCTCCACGTGCTGGCGCGGCCCGTAGTTGTTCGAGCAGATCGACAGCGTGGCCCGGACCCCGAAGGAGCGCACCCACGCCCCCACCAGCAGGTCGCTGCCGGCCTTGGTGGCCGAGTACGGGCTCGAGGGGTGGTACGGGGTGGTCTCCGTGAAGCGCTGCGGGTCGTCGAGCGCGAGGTCGCCGAACACCTCGTCGGTCGAGACGTGGTGGAGGCGCACCCCGTGGCGCCGTACCGACTCCAGCAGCGTGTACGTGCCCACCAGGTTGGTCTGCACGAACGGGGACGGGTCCGCCAGGGAGTTGTCGTTGTGGGACTCCGCGGCGCAGTGGATCACCGCATCGGCGTCGCGGATGATGTCGTCCATCTCGAGCGCATCGGTGATGTCCTGGACCTCGAGCCGGACCCGGGTGCGGGGCAGGCCCTCGAGCGAGGCACGGTTCCCGGCATAGGTGAGGGAGTCGACCACGGTGACGATGTCGTCCGTGTGCTCGATGATGTGGTGGACGAGGGCGGAGCCGATGAATCCGGCACCGCCGGTGACCACGAGATGGCGAGAGGTCACAGCGAGATTCTCCTGACGAGGCGAGGGGCGGCCGAGGGGCTCGGACGCGGGAAGGCTACCGCGGCGGCGACACCGCAGGAGGCGGGGCGGGGCCGGTTGTGGACGACGGGCCGGCGGGGCCGATGTGGCGGGTGCGCCGACGCGGCCGACGGGGTGGCCATGGAGGGTGCGGCGCCGGGGCGGACGGGCCTCACCGCGGCCCGTCGGATCGGTCCAGCACGTCCAGCAGGTACCGCCCGTACCCGGAGGCGAGCAGCGGCTCCGCCCGTCGGCGCAGCTCCTCGTCGCTGAGCAGACCCATCCGCCATGCCACCTCCTCGGGCGCGCCGATGGACAGGCCCTGCCGCGACTGCACGGTGCGGACGAACTCCGCGGCGGCCGCCAGGTCGTCGACCGTCCCGGTGTCCAGCCACGCGGTGCCGCGCGGCAGCACCTCCACGCTCAGCATCCCGTCCTCGAGATAGCTGCGGTGCAGATCGGTGATCTCGAGCTCCCCGCGGGCCGAGGGCCGCAGCGCCCGCGCCCGCTCCACCGCCGTCTCGTCGTAGAAGTACAGGCCCGGCACGGCGAGGTTCGAGCGGGGCGCGGCCGGCTTCTCCTCGAGGGACAGCGCCCGTCCGCCCTCCCCCATCTCCACCACGCCGTAGGCGCTGGGGTCCCGCACCCGGTATCCGAAGACCGCCGCCCCCTCCAGCTCCCGGTAGCGGCGCAGCTGCGTGCCCATGCCCGGCCCGTGGAACAGGTTGTCGCCCAGGATCAGCGCGCAGCGGCCGCCGTCCAGGAAGTCCTCGCCCAGGGTGAGGGCCTGCGCGAGGCCGTCCGGGGAGGGCTGGGCGGTGTAGCGCAGCGTGATGCCGAAGCGGCTGCCGTCGCCCAGCAGGCGCTGGAACGCCGCCTGATCCTCCGGGGTGGTGATGACCAGGATGTCCTGGATCCCGGCGAGCATCAGGGTGCTCAGCGGGTAGTAGATCATCGGCTTGTCGTAGACCGGCATGAGCTGCTTGGAGACGCCGTGCGTCAGGGGATGCAGCCGCGACCCCGTGCCGCCGGCCAGAATGATGCCACGCATGCTCCGCAGTTTCTCAGGTCTCACGGCGCGGCGGGTGGGAGCGCCGGTTCGTGGCGGCACCTCCGCAGGTCATCGCGGAGTTCATCGGGTGGCGCGGCGGCGTACCCTGGCGCCATGAGCCTCTCCCCCGCCGTCCTGCGCTCGCTGCCGACCGTCGCCCTGCACGACCACCTCGACGGCGGGCTGCGCCCGGCCACGGTGCTAGAGCTCTCCCGCGAGCAGGGCCTCACCCCGCCCGGGAGCAGCGCGGAGGAGGTCGCCCGCTGGTTCCACGACGCCGCGGACTCCGGCTCCCTGCCCGCCTACCTGGAGACCTTCGAGCGCACGGTCGCGCTGCTGCAGACCGCTCCCGCGCTGCGCCGCGTCGCCCGCGAGTTCGTCGAGGACATGGTGGCCGACGGCGTCGTCTGCGCCGAGACCCGCTGGGCTCCCCACCAGCACACCGCCGGCGGACTCACCCTCGACCAGGCCGTGCAGGCCGTTCAGGACGGCCTCGACGAGGGGGTGGCCGCCGCGCGCGAGGCGGGCGCGCCGATCGTCGTGGGCCAGCTGCTGTGCCACCTCCGCCACCTCGAGCCGACGGACGACCTGGTCGAGATCGCGCTGGCCCGCCGCGGCACCGGGGTGGTGGGCCTGGACCTGGCCGGACCCGAGGCCGGCTTCCCGGCGGAGCGCTTCCGGGCGCAGTTCGAGCGGGCCCGCGCCGAGGGTCTGCACGTCACGATCCACGCCGGGGAGGCCGACGGCCCCTCCTCCATCGCCTCCGCCCTGGACTGCGGGGCCGAGCGGATCGGGCACGGGGTGCGCCTGCTCGAGGACGTCCGTGGCCAGGAGTTGGGGCCCGTCGCGGCCCGCGTGCTGCGCGAGCAGGCGTGCCTCGAGGTGTGCCCCAGCTCGAACCTGCAGACTGGGGCGGCGGCGGGGGCGACCTCGACCGGCACGGATGCGGAGCACTCCCCGTCGGCGGCCCTCCTGGCCGGCCATCCGGTGCTGCGTCTGCAGGAGCTGGGCCTCCCCCTGGCCATCAGCTCGGACAACCGCCTCATGAGCCGCACCTCCACCTCGCGCGAGCTCGCTCTCGCCGCGGAGGCGGGCGGCTGGACCCTCGAGGAGGTCGAGGCCGTTGTCCTCACCGGGCTCGCCGCGAGCTTCATCCCGGAGGCCGAGCGCACCGCGCTGCGCGACGAGGTCGTCCTCCCCGCCTTCCGCGCCGCCCGGGGAGCCTGACGGGGCCCGGGTGGGCGCCACGACCTGCCCCATCGACCTGGTGATGTGGTCGGGTATAGGCCTTCATACGCGACCACATCACCAGCTCGCCAGATGCCTCACCGGTCGCCCCGTGACGAGGTCAGGGCGTCCACCCCTGCGCACGGAGCTCTGCCCTCACGAGCTGGACAGCGCGCGCAAAGGAGTTCCGCGCATCTGCGGCATGGAGGCGCACCTCGGTCCACCCCGCCTCCCGGACCCGCCGAGCGCGCGCGATATCCCGTGCCACCTGGTCGTCGTCGCTGTGGGTCCGACCGTCGTACTCGGCCGCGACACGGTAGCGAGCCCATTGGAAGTCCGGGGCGTGCCGCGCCACGCCGTCCTCACCGATCAGGGGGACGTTGATCTGCGGCTCCGGCAGGCCGGCGCGGAGGAAGGCCAGGCGGGCGAAGGTCTCGCGCGGTGAGTCGGCACCGACTCGCACATCGGCCAGGGCGCTCCGCAGGGCCGATGCGTGACGTCCCGTGCACTGAGCAGCCAGCTCCTCCACCGTGCATCGCGGCGCCCTGCGCCCGCTCTCAAAGCGGGGGCGCGGCGTCCTGACCAGGTGATCTCCTACCGCCACGAGGGCGTCGTGGCTCAGATGCCCGGCGAGGTCCCGCCAGGTCCGAGAGTACGAGGTGATCCGCACCGGCAGCTTCTCGAGATCGCGGATCGAGGCATTCTCCGACCCATTGACGATGGCCAGGGACCCCGGGTGCACGATGACCACCGATCGGAGGTCCGCGGGGGCGAGGGTGATGTTGTGCCAGCGCACCGTGGTGTCCGACCCCTTGTACCCACCGGGGACAGCCAGATGCACCGGCGTCCCCGAAGTCCAGGTCTCGAGCCTTCTGGGCAGCGGCACGTGCAGCAGCCGCGCTGCGGACAGACCCATCACCGCGACCCTCGCGTTGCTGCGGCAGTACGCGGACGCCACGTCCAGTTCGGTGATCTCCGTCGACGTCCGCCTGTACAGGCCGACACGAATCCGCTCGAGGTCCGAGCGAAGCAGCCGCCGGGGCGCGATCCCGGCCTCGACCGCCTCCTTCCGCGTGAACACGCGCGACGTGAACCCCTCGGGAAGCGGATCCGGTCGTCTCGGCATCGCCACAGGATGGACGAGTCGCCGAGTGCCGATCAGAGTTGCCCACAACGCCCAGGTCAGCGCGACCTACGCCCCCACTCGGACGGGAGGCCCGTCCCAGTCCGCCCCAGCGCCCGCCCTCACCGTTCCGAGCACCGACCCCGGAGCGCCCCGCAGATCGAGCTGGTGATCCGGTCGGGTATGAGCGCCCATTCCGGACCAGATCACCAGCTCGGCGATACGGAGGCCGCTCCGCCGCTCAGGCCAGCGGCCCCCGCTCCCACCCAGGCCCGAGGTCCCGCTGCACGCTCCCCTGCTGCACGGCGACCAGGGTGCTGGTCGCGCGCGTGAGGGCGACGTACAGCATCGCGGTGCCGTGCTCCGCCTCGATCCGGTCCGGGGCGTGGACCAGGACGTGGTCGAACTCGAGTCCCTTCGCGGCCGGCACCGGCAGCACCACGAGGCTCTCGCGCAGGTCGTCGTCCGAGGCGGCGATGCCCTGCCCCGCGAGCGCCTCGAGCACCCACGACGGCTCCGGGGTGATGATCGCGCGCTGCCCGGCGCCGAGCGCGGAGCGGGCCCAGGAGATCACCTGCTCCTCCTCGTCGATCGCGCCGTCGACCAGGTGGGCGGGCCTCCCGGTGCTGCGCACGGCGTCGATCTCCCGGGCGTCGGGGCGCAGCTCGTGCAGCAGCGGTGCGACGGCCTCCACCAGCTCCCGCGGGGACCGGTAGCAGATGGTCAGCTCGGTCAGGCGCGGCTCGGTGCGCAGCGCGGAGAGGCGATCCGCCCAGGTGGCCGTCTCCAGGGGCGCCGCGGTCTGGGCGATGTCGCCGACCACGGTCAGCGATCGGGTCGGGCAGCGGCGGGCGAGCATGCGCCACTGCATCGGCGTGAGCTCCTGGGCCTCGTCGACGATGATGTGCCCGTAGGTCCAGCTGCGGTCCGCGAGGGCGCGGGTGGCGAGGTCGCGGGAGTCCGTAGCGGCGCTGCGTTCGGCGAGATCCTCGGCGCTGACCAGCCCGGCGAGCCCCGGCGTGGCGGCGATGACCCGCTGCGCGTGGGCGATCTCGCGGCTCTGCGCCCGCGCCGCCGCCTCGCGCTCCTCGGACTCGTCCAGGCCCAGCAGCTCGGCGGCCTCGTCCAGCAGCGGCACGTGGGCGTCGGTCCAGCCCGCCTCCACGCTCGCCGCCAGCTGTGCGCGCTCGTCGGCGCTCCACCGGGGCGCCGTCGGCTCCGCGGTCCCCGGTCGGGGCGGGGCGTCCCGGTCGAGGCCCTCCCGGAGGAAGCGGGTGACGGCCTCCTCGGGCGAGAGGTGCGGCCACAGCTCCTCGAGATCGGCGGTCACGGAGGCGTCGGCCTCGAGCTCGGTGCGCAGCTGCCGGCGCGCGAGCGCCTGCTCGGCCTCCGCGTCACGGCCCTCCTGGACGGGCATCAGCGCGTCGGACCCCCGATCCAGCGCGGCGTCCACGCCCCGCAGCACGTCCTCGAACCCCTCCTCGACGTCCTCCAGCATCGCCGCGTCCGCAGCGGCCACGCGGTCGGTCAGCTCCTCGAGGATCAGCTCCCGGAAGTGCTCGCGGGCGATGTTGTGGTGGCGGCTGTGCTTCTGGGCCCGGTCGGCGCAGCGCGCGACCACCTCCGGGTCCAGGAGGTGCTCCTCGCCGTCCCAGCGCACAGGGTGCCCCGTCGCCGCGCTCGCCCCCTGCAGACCGGTGAGGAAGGCGTCCAGCGCCCCGGCCAGGGCCTCGTCGCCGAGCAGCCGCTGCAGCGTGCGGTCGGCGGGTCGGGTGGGGCCGAGGTCCGGCAGCAAGCCCTCGATCGTGCTGGTGACGACGTTGGTCTCGCCCAGCGCCGGCAGCACGTCCCCGATGTAGCCCAGGAAGCGGGAGTTCGGGCCGATGATGAGCACGCCCCGGCGCACCACCTCGAGCGCGGAGTACAGGAGATAGGCCGCGCGGTGCAGGGCGACGACGGTCTTCCCCGTGCCGGGAGCGCCCTGGACCACGAGGGTGCCGCGCCGCGGAGCGCGGATGATCGCGTCCTGCTCCGCCTGGAGGGTCGCGACCGCCTGGTGCATCCTCCCGTCGCGGGAGCTGCCCAGGGCGCGCAGCAGGGCCCCCTCGCCCACCAGCTCGGACTCGCCGGCCCCGGCCGCCGCGTCGCCGCCCGGCCGCTCGGAGCCGTCGGTCCCGCCGAGCAGGTCGTCGTCGACCCGGATCACGCGCCGACCCTCGAGAGTGATGTGCCGGCGACGCAGGAGCCCCTGCGGGGACCGCGCGGTGGCCGCGTAGAACGCGGCGGCGGCCGGGGCGCGCCAGTCGATGACCAGGCGCTCGTCCCCATCGCGGAGCCCGACGGGCCCGATGTGCACCCTCAGCCCGTCCTCCCGGTCCAGCCGGCCGAAGCACAGCGTCGACTCCGCGTGCATCAGGGCGGTCAGCCGCGCCCCGAGGCGGCGCACCTCCGCATCGCGCTCGTCGAGGTCGGTCGCGCTGCGGGCGTCCCGGGCGAGGGCCGCGGTGCGTCGCTGCTCGAGCTCGGCGAGCTCGGCGTCGCGCCGCCGATGGGCGCGATCGAGGTGGTGCTGTTCGGCGGCGATCTGCTCTGCTGCGGTCACAGGGGCGCTCCGTTCCTGGCGCGCTCGGGCGCGCCGCGTTCCTGGCACGCGCGGGCGTGCCGACGGGCAGGGAGTGAGGGGAGGGAACGCGGGAGTCTATGCCGACGCGGCGCGGAGGACAAGAGGTCGACGCGGTGCCAGCACGCGGGCGGAGGCGACGGGCGACAGGCGACAGGCGACAGGCGACAGGCGACAGGCGACAGGCGACAGGCGACAGGCGACGGGCGACGGGCGACAGCGGACCCTCGCCGCTCATCCCCCGCCTCGCCTCCAGCCGACGGGCGGCTCCGACGCTGATCCCGCGGCCTGGGCGAACCGTGGAGGTCAGATGCGCCGCTATGCCGCCCCTCAACGGCACACCTGGCTTCAGAGGCACGAGTGAGGCGAGGGCGCGGCGCGGATGCGGGCGCGGCGAGGATGGGGGCGAGGCGCGGGCACGGGCACGGGCACGGGCGCGGGCGGTATGCACCACGCCACGGTGGCACGCGCCCAGTTCCACACGTCAGCCCGGCATGACCTGCCGGAGGATCTCCAGGTAGCGGCGGGCCAGGGCGTCGTCGTCGGCGTGCTCGGCGACCCAGGTGCGGCCGGTGGGGCGCACGGCCGCGCGGGAGCGATCGGCGGCGAGCTCGCGCCACAGGGCGACGAGCGCGGGGAGGTCCTCCGGGGGCAGCACGTCGCCGGCATCGGCCTCGCGGACGACGTCGGCCGCCTCGCCGTTCAGCAGAGCCGTGATGTGGCGGCCGGTCGCGAGGATCTCGTAGAGCTTCGAGGGGACGGTCCAGGTGAAGGGGGCCCAGTCGCGCAGGGAGACGATCACGGTGTCCGCCCAGGCGTACTGCTCCCCCACCTGGTGGTGGGGGATGCGCGGCAGCACCTGCACCGGGGCGTCGAGCTCGTAGGCCAGCGCCGCGAGCGCCGGGGCGTCCACGCCGTGGCCCACCAGGCGCACCTGGAGGTCCACGCCCTCGCGGCGCAGCGCCGCGGCGGCCCGGATCACCGTGTCAAGCCCCTGGGACCGGCCCATGTTGCCCAGGTAGAGGCAGCGCAGCGCCGGGTGGTCACCGGGCGGGTGATCCTGCTGCGCGGGGACCCGGCGCAGGTCCGTGCCGTTGCGGACCACGTGGACGATCCGCACCCCGCGCTCGCGCAGCACGTTGGCGAAACGGGAGGTGGTGGTGACCACGGCGCGGGCCCCGCTCTGCCAGTCCGTCACCTGCTGGTGCACGCCCCCCTTGGCCAGGGCGATCGCCCAGTCCAGGGTCCGACGGGCCATGCGGCGCTGCGGAGCGTGGGCGGTCTCCGGCGGCAGCGCGCCGATGGTGCCCACGTGCGTGACCAGGTCCGGCCAGGCGTCCCGCATCTCGACCACCAGCGGCACGCCCCACAGCCGCGACAGGGTGCGACCCACCAGCAGCGTCGGGATCGCGGGGGCGGTGGCGATGATGACGTCGGGCCTGGTGCCGGGCCGGGAGAAGCGGCGGCGCAGCCGGCGCAGCGCATCGGCCGCCGCGACGACGTGATCGGCGGTGCGGGTGCCGATGTCCGCGCGGTGCGGGAGGTAGGCGGTGCGCAGCACGGTCTCGCCGTGCCGGCCGGTCTCGACCGCGCCCACGCGGTGCGCACGGCGCTGCGCGGTAGTGGGCGCGCCGCTGGGGTAGTGCGGGACGGGTGCGGCGACCGTGACCCGGTGCCCGGCGGCCACGAAGCGCTGCACGAGCGCGGACCAGCGGCGCTGCGGTGCCCCGAACTCCGGGGCGTAGTAGTGCGTCAGCAGCAGGAGCCTCATGCGCACGGCGGCTCCTCGCCCGACACCGCCGCGAGCCCCAGCGCGGAGGCGGCCGCGCGCAGGTCCTGCGGCGTGGCATGGCTGATGTCCGGGGGGCGGTGCCCGCCGCGGACGGTCTCGGCGTCCACCCGGAGCCGGACGGCCTGCGGGTGCGGGTGCTCCTCGCCCGGACGGCGGCCGGCGGGCGCCTCACTCGCCGCCTCAGCGCTCTCCGCCCCCGCGCTCACCTCCCCCGTGTTCGCGGCCTCGGTGCTCGCGGCCTCGATCACGTCGCTGATGTTCGCGGGCGGGAGCTCGTCGATCGCGGAGGCGGGGATCAGCACGCTGCGGGAGCTGAGCTGTCGGCGCACCACGGTGATCGCGGCCAGCTCCCCGGAGGCGTCGTGCTGGTAGATGTCGCGCACCAGGCCGACGTGCTCGCCGTCCCGGCCCAGCACGGTCGCCCCCGCGAGCGCCCGCAGCCGGGCGTCACGTCGCTGCCGGGACAGCTCGCCGTCGGAGGACGGTTCCCCGCTCCCGGCCTCCGCGGCGCGCGAGGAATCGCGGTCCTTCACATGCCCTCCTGACGTGTCGCCCGTGGTCACACCGTCGCCCCGCTCGGCGTCGTCCGCCGGGTCAGCGCCCCGCCCGTCGGCAGCGGTGCCCGAGCGCCGTCGCGCGGTTCGGCGACATCGTCCGACGACACCGCGGAGCGGGGACGGGGACGTCGAGCAGCGGCTCGTCGACTGCCGCAGGAGGTGGTCACGTCCACGCATCCTAGCGACTGCCCCGCCAGGGTCCGTGGACGGATCAGTCCACGAGGCACAGGCGCAGGAAGTCGCGGACGTCGTCGACGGGATCGGCGCTCCGGCAGCTCTGCAGCTCGCGGACCGTGTGCTCACGCACGGTCACGCTCAGGAGCAGGGAGAACAGGGAGCGTGCGGCGTGCGCCGCGTCCACCCCCGTGACCAGGCCACCGGTCTCGCCGATCCCGGACAGCGCCTGCTCCAGCACGTGCTCGTGGACCAGGCGCAGGCGGGCGATGCGGTAGCGGCCCGGATGGTCCGGGTTCACGACCTCGGCCGAGAGCGTCGCCAGCAGTGCCATCGAGTGCTCTCGCGGATCCCAGGGCCCGGCGAGCGCCGCGGTCAGTCGGGGCGCGGAGGTCAGAGAATCCACCGACTGCAGGAGCCCCTGCGCGTGCGCCTCCAGCCGATCGACCACCGCGGCGAGCAGAGCCTGCTTCGAGGCGAAGTGATGCAGCATCCCCGGATGCGAGATGCCCACCCGGCGCGAGATGTCCCGGAGGGACGCGCCGTGGTAGCCGCGCTCGGCGAAGAGCTCCGAGGCGCCGTCGAGGATCTCCTCGCGACGCGGCTTCGCCACGGCGGCCTCGGCGCCGTCGAGGAAGCTGTCGACCTCGGCGGCGGCGCGCCCCGGCACGCCCGACTCCGCCTCCGAGAGGGAGAGGGCGTCGAGGGAGCGCAGGGCGCGGACCATCGTCTTGCCGCTCGGCGATTCCATCGGCGGCTCGAAGGACTCGTCGCCCGCGCGATCCGAGAACACGGTCGAGAGGGGCGAGGGTCCCGCCCCTGCGCCGTGCAGTCCGTCCGGGATGTCCAGAGCCATCGCCGTCCTCCTCGGGAGTGTTATGCGGTAATCGTGGTCACCGCTGCTGGGCGATGAGCTCGGCGATCTGGATAGCGTTCAGGGCCGCACCCTTGCGAAGGTTGTCGGCCGCGGCGAACAGTACCAGGCCCTTGCCCTCGGGGACGGACCGGTCCTCGCGGATCCGGCCGACGTAGGTTCCGTCCTTGCCGGCGGCCTCCAGCGGGTTGGGCACCTCGACGACGGTGACCCCGGGGGCGGCCTCGAGCAGCTCGGTGGCACGCTCCACGGTCAGCGGCCGGTCGAACTCCGCGTGGATCGCGAGCGCGTGCCCGCTCATCACCGGCACCCGCACGCAGGTCCCCGCGACGGGGAGGTCCGGCAGCCCGAGGATCTTGCGGGACTCGTTGCGGAGCTTCTGCTCCTCGTCGGTCTCGCCGGAGCCGTCGTCCACGAGGTTCCCCGCGAGGGCCACGACGTTGTAGGCGATCGGCAGCTGGTACACCGACGGCTCGCCCAGATCCACCGAGGAGCCGTCCAGCGCGAGCTGCTCCATGTCCTCGACGCCGGCGCGGACCTGGTCCGCGAGCTCCGCGACGCCGGCCACGCCGGACCCGGAGACGGCCTGGTAGGTCGCGACCTTCAGCCGGGCCAGGCCCGCCTCGTCGTGGAGGACCTTCAGCGCCGGCATGGCGGCCATGGTGGTGCAGTTCGGGTTCGCGATGATGCCGCGCGGGGTGTTCTCGATGTCCCCGGGGTTCACCTCGGAGACCACCAGCGGCACCTCGTCGTCGCGGCGCCAGGCCGAGGAGTTGTCCACGACCACGGCGCCGGCCGCGGCGAAGCGCGGGGCGAGGGCCTTCGAGGTGGAGCCGCCGGCGGAGAAGATCGCGATGTCGACGCCGGACCCCTCGGAGGTGATGTCCGCGGTCTCGGCGTCCTCGACGGTCAGATCCGCACCGGCGTAGGAGACGGTGGTGCCGGCGCTGCGCGCGGAGGCGAAGACACGGATCGCGCGGTGGGCGACGGCGCGCTCGGCCAGCAGGGCCAGCATCACGCGGCCCACCTGGCCGGTGGCGCCGACCACGCCGATGACGGGCCCGTCGGCCGCGTAGCCGGGGGTGGTGGTGAAGTCGATCGCGGTGCTCATCGTCCGGTCCCTCCGTAGACCACGGCCTCGGTCTGCTCGGCGTCGAGGCCGAACGCCGTGTGGATCGCGCGCACGGCGTCGTCGAGCCGGCCCTGCTCGGTGACCACCGAGATGCGGATCTCCGAAGTGGAGATCATGTCGATATTGATGCCGGCCTCGCCCAGGCAGCGGAACAGCGTCGCGGAGACGCCCGGGTGCGAGCGCATGCCGGCGCCGACGATGCTGACCTTGCCGATCTGGTCGTTGTACCGGACCTCGCGGTAGCCGATCTCCCCCTGCGCCTCCTCGATGGCCCGCAGCGCCGCGGGGGCGTCGGACTCCGGGAGGGTCAGGGAGATCGCGACCGTGTCGTCGACGGTCGAGGAGTTCTGCACGATCATGTCGATGTTCGCGCCGGTGCCGGCCACGACGTCGAACAGCAGCGCGGCGCGGCCGGGGACGTCCGGGACCTCGACGACGGTGATCTTGCCTTCGCTGCGGTCGTGCGCGACGCCCGCGATGAGCGGCGCCTCGAGGCCCGGTGCTGCGATGTCGTCCATGGGGAGCTCCTTGGTCGGGTCGGCGGCGTCGCGTCGGACGACGTCCGCGGTGCGGAGGGTGACGTCGGGGTCGATGGGGATCACGCGCTCGGCATCGTCGGCCACGATGGTGCCGAGCCGGCCCGAGTACGAGGAGCGCACGTGCAGCGGCACCCCGTAGCGGCGGGAGTACTCCACGCTGCGGGCCATGAGGATCTTCGATCCGTTCGCGGCCATCTCCAGCATCTCCTCGCTGGAGATCAGCGGCACGCGCCGCGCCGCGGGGGCGATCCGCGGGTCCGCGGTGAACACGCCGTCGACGTCCGAGTAGATCTCGCACACGTCCGCGTTCAGCGCCGCCGCGAGCGCGACCGCCGTGGTGTCCGAGCCGCCGCGGCCCAGCGTCGTGATGTCCTTCGTGGTCTGCGAGACGCCCTGGAAGCCGGCGACGATCGCCACCGATCCCTCCTGGAGCGCCTCCTGGATGCGACCCGGGGTGACGCGCAGGATGTGCGCCCGGCCGTGCACCTCGTCGGTGATCAGGCCCGCCTGCGAACCGGTGTAGGCGCGGGCCTGAATCCCGGTGTCGTTCAGCGCCATCGACAGCACCGCCATCGAGATCCGCTCGCCGGCCGTGACCAGCATGTCCAGCTCACGCGCGGGCGGGTCGTCGCTCACCTGCTCGGCCAGGTCGATCAGGTCATCGGTGGTGTCCCCCATCGCGGAGACGACGACCACCACCTGGTGGCCCGCCTTCGCGTAGAGGGAGATCCGGCGGGCGACGCGCTTGATGGAGTCGGCGTCAGCCACGGAGGATCCTCCGAACTTCTGGACGACCAGGCTCATGGGGGCGGTTTCCTTCGCGTTGGCGGGCATCGGGTCGGTCGGACCTGCCGCCGACCCGGGGCGCGAGAGCACCCCGCGGCGCGGCACACAGAACCGCCAGTCAGTCTACGAGGACCCTTCGCCAGAAGCCCGTGGCCCCGCGATACGAGACATGACACCAGGTCAGAGCGATTTCCGGACGTGTCCCACACAACATCGGCCCGGGCGCGGCGCCGCGCGTCGGGCCTGCGGCGACCGGGGCGGTGGGACGGTGCGTCCGGGTCGGCGGAGCGGCGCGTCCGGGTCAGCGGAGGTGTCAGGACCGAGTCGAGGCGAGGAGATGCCGATCAGTGTCGACATACGGCCAACCTCCGTATATATGGCGCAGCCTGGCCGCATTCCGACAGTGATCGTCACGCCTCCACTCCGCACCACCGGACCCGCGCCGTGCCGAGCTCGCACGCCCTGCTCTGCCGAGCCTGCGCGCCCCTCCCTGCCAAGGCCGAGCCTGCGCGATCCACCCCGCCGAGCCCGCGCGCCTCGCCCTCTGCCCGCACCCCGCCCTCAGGCCTCCGCGACCAGCTCCGCGAGCAGCGCGCGGGCGCCGTCGGTCCGCAGCACCGTCAGGGCGTGCAGGTACGGCGCGGTGAAAGCCTCGACCGCGGCGAGGTCCCCGAACAGCTCCTCGTCGCGGAGGAAGGCCAGGGGGTTCTCGTCGTGCCGGGCGGCCGCGGCCATGACGCGATCCCGCAGGCGGTCCACCACCGGCCACTCCTCGCCCCTCTCGCCGATGCCCTCGGCGTAACGGGCCCAGGAGGCGACGATCGCGGCGGAGGCGGTCACGTCACGACCGGCCGCGAGGTTCTCCCGGATCACGGGCACCAGCCAGGTGGGGATGCGGTCGGAGGACTCGGCGGCGAGCCGGGCGAGGGTGTCCTTGACGCTGGTGTTGGCGAAGCGCGCCATGAGCTCGTCCTGGTAGGCCTCCAGATCCATGCCCGGCACCGCGGGGACGGTGGGGGCGCCCTCGCGCTCCATGTACAGCACCCGCGTGAAGGGGGCGAGGTGCTCGTCCACCGCGGCCTCGTCGGCGTAGGTCAGCCCCAGCAGCAGGCCGAAGTAGGCGATGGCCTGGTGGGAGCAGTTCAGCAGGCGCAGCTTCATGAGCTCGTAGGGCTCGACGTCCTCGACCACCTGCACCCCGGCCTGCTCGTAGGCGGGGCGTCCGGCGGGGAAGCGGTCCTCGAGCACCCACTGCACGAAGTCCTCGCTCACCACCGGCCAGGCGTCCTCGATCCCGTACTCCTCGCGGACCATGGCCACGTCCTCGGGCGCGGTGACCGGGGTGATGCGGTCCACCATGGAGTTCGGGAAGGCGACCTCGGCGGCGATCCAGTCGGCGATCGGGTCCTCGCCGTGCAGGCCGTCCTCGTCGCGCCGGCGCGCGTAGGCGAGGATCATGCGGCGGGCGAGGTCGCCGTTGCCGCGCACGTTGTCGCAGGACATCACGGTGAACGGCGCGATTCCGGCCGCGCGACGCCGGCGCAGCGCCTCGACCACGTAGCCGAACATGGTGCGCGGATGTCCGGCGCGCCGGGAGGTGTTCGCCCCGCCGTCGTCGGAGCCCGCGAGCCCCGCGGCCTGGGCGCCCTCGGGATCGAAGCGCGTGGCCAGGTCCGCGGCGACGTCCTCGGTCCCGTACTGGAACTCGCCGGTGGAGGGGTTGTAGTTGTAGCCGCCCTCGGTGACGGTGAGGGAGACGATGCGCACGGCCGGGTCGCTCATCTGCGCGAGCACGGCCTCGGGATCGTCGGGCGCGAAGAGGTAGGAGGCGAGGGAGCCGATCACCCGCGCCTCGCGCGAGCCGTCGGGCGCCTTCGTGACCAGGGTGTACAGGCCGTCCTGGCCGTCGAGGGCGTCGCGCATGCGCACGTCGCCGGGCAGCAGCCCCACCCCGCAGATCGCCCAGTCGCGGTCCCGGCCCGCGGCCATCAGACGATCCAGGTACATCGCCTGGTGGGCACGATGGAAGCCGCCCACGCCGAAGTGGACGATGCCGACGGTCCGCTCGTCGAGCGGGTACTCGGGCACGGCGACGCGGCCGCTCACGGCGAGGTCGGGCAGGGAGGAGGCGGTCAGCGCGGTCATGGCTCATCCTTCGTCGGCGAGTGATGCTGCCGTCGACGATACACAACCTCGCGCCAGACGAGCAGGGGTGTGCGCTCATCTGTGATCCTTGAGTGCTCCCTCGGGCCCCTCACCCGAGCAGTGTGAGGACCTGCTCGGCGAGTTCGGGGGGCAGGACGAGGTCGTCCACCAGCCCGGAGCGGGCCGCGGCGAGCACCGCCTCCGGACGACCGGCCGCCGGGGCGGCGGCGACCACTCGGGCGCGCCGCAGCTGATCGGGCCGCACCCCGATCACCCGATCCTCGAGCGCCGAGTGCCACACGGCACCCGTGCCGTCGAGCAGGATGCCGCAGATCTCGGCGACTACCCCGGCCTCCTGGGCGCGGCGCTGCTCCTCCGCCCCGAGCCGCGCCCACAGCGTCGAGGCTCCCGGGGACCAGGCGCCGATGGAGACCGCGGCGGCGTCGAGGGCATCGGCCGCGTCCAGCGCCGTGCGCACCTCCTCCATGGAGCGCAGCGAGGCCGCGACCTGCGCGGAGTCGACCACCAGCGGGGTGGGCAGCGCCCACACCCGCCCGCCGGCGTGCGCGCCCAGGAGGTGGATGAGCGCGGAGGACTCCGCGGTCGAGTAGCCGGCGGCGCTCAGCGGACCGACGAGCTGCACGATGTCCGCCGGGGGCAGGGCCTCGAGGGAGGCCGGCAGGTGCATCAGGGTGCGGGACCAGGCGACGCCGAGGCGACCGCCCTCGCGCAGGCGGGAGGGCAGCAGGCGGGCGACCTGCCGGGCGAGGGCGGCGCGCTGGGTCTCGCCCGGGCGCGCGGTCGCGATGGTCACCGTCGCCACGCCGAGCGCCTCGGCGAGCGCGGCATCGTCGCGGCCCCGCGCCGTGGGGTCGACGATCTGGATTTGCACGATCCCCTCCGCGCGCGCCTCGTCGAGCAGCCGCGCCACCTGGAAGCGGGAGAGCCCGTGGCGCCGGGCGAGCTCGACCTTGGAGCGACCCTCGAGGTAGTGCTCGCTCGCGAGGGCGACCTTGAGGCCCTCCTCCGCCGCCTCGGCCGACGGCGCACGGCCGCCCGTGGCGTCGGCCGCGGGGGCACGGCCGCCGCCGACGACCGACTCCCGCGCGCCTCCCGCTCCGGCGTCGGGAGCGGCCGCCGCCCCGTGCATCGCACGACCGTCCTGTGCCATCGACCCCTCCTCGGATCCGGGTGCATCGCCATCATCTGTTCGCCGACGCTTGCTCACCTGAGCATAGACGACTAGGCTCGCTCTCAGCTGAGCATCTGACCCCATCAGGTGAGCGCTGCGGCGAGGACGCCGACAGCACGACAGCGCGCAGGACACGAGCACGACATCCCCCAGCGGGACCTCCGCCTCGATCGTCGCGGCGGGACCGCCGGACACCCCCGTTCGACAGCCGCCACCACTTCCCGACCCGCTCCCCCGGGTCCGCACGGCCGGCACTGCTCAGAGGAGACCAGCGCATGGGACCCCATCGACCCCGCCCGCCCCGCATCGCCCGCCCGGCCCCACCGCCCGGGCGCCCCGCCCGTCCCTCCCGGCGCAGCGTGCTGGGCGCCGGTCTCGCCGCCTCCCTGGGCGCGGGCGCCCTGTCCGGCTGCTCCGCCGGCGGCGACGGCTCGCTGGTGGTCGCGATCGTCTCGAACCCGCAGATGCAGGACGCGATCGGCCTCATCGACCACTTCACGGCCGAGCATCCCGACATCGACGTCCGCTTCGTCTCCCTCCCCGAGAACGAGGCACGAGCGAAGATCACCGCCTCGGTCGCCTCCGGCGGCGGCGAGTTCGACGTCGTCATGATCTCCAACTACGAGACCCCGCTGTGGGCGGCCAACGGCTGGCTCACCGACCTCGAGCCCTATATCGCCCGGACCGCGGGCTATGCGCCCGAGGACTTCGTGCCCACCATCCGCGAGGCGCTCAGCGTGGACGGCGCGATGCACTCGGTGCCCTTCTACGGCGAGAGCGCCTTCCTCGTCTACCGGGAGGACCTGTTCGAGGAGGCGGGCCTGGAGATGCCCGACCGCCCCACCTGGGACGAGCTGCGGGAGTTCGCCGCGATCCTGCACGACCCCGAGGCGGGACGGGCGGGCATCGCGCTGCGCGGACTGGCCGGATGGGGCGAGAACCTGGCCCCGATCAACACCGTCATCAACACCTTCGGCGGGCGCTGGTTCGACATGGACTGGACGCCCCACCTCGACTCCCCCGAGGTGCTCGAGGCGGTGAGCACCTACGTCGACACCGTGCGGTCCTTCGGCCAGGCCGGCGCCGCCACCTCCGGCTTCGGCGACTGCCTGACCCTGTTCAGCCAGGGCAACGCCGCCATGTGGTTCGACGCCACCTCGATGGTCTCCGGCATCGAGGACCCCCGCTCCTCCACCGTGGTGGGCCGCACCGGCTACACGCAGGGGCCCACCCGGGACACCGACGCCACCGGATGGCTCTACTCCTGGGCGTTGGCCATCCCCGAGACCAGCCCCCGCAAGGACGCCGCCTGGGAGTTCATCGCCTGGATGACCCACCCCGACTACTTCCCGCTGGTGGGCGAGGAGGTGGGATGGGAGGCCCTCCCACCCGGCTCCCGACTGTCCACCTACGAGATCCCCGAGTACGCGGAGCTCTCGTCGACCTACGCCGAGCCGACCCTCAGCTCGATGGAGAGCGCCACCCAGGACAACGCCATGACCCAGGAGGTCCCCTACCCGGGCCTGCAGTTCGTGGGGATCCCCGAGTTCCAGGACCTCGGCACGCGGGTGGGCCAGCAGCTCAGCGCCGCGATCGCCGGCTCGAAGAGCGTCGAGGAGGCGCTCGAGCAGTCGCAGACCTTCGCGGCCTCCGTCGCGCGCACCTATCAGGAGGAGGGCTGACCCATGAGCGCCACCACCGGATCCCCCGTCGGCGCCGAGCGCGCCGCGACCACCCGCCCGCAGCGCCGTCGGCCGACGGGCGGGGAGAGCTCCCGGGCCGAGGCCTGGCGCCGCCGCGCCCCGCTGATGCCGGCCCTGCTCTTCGTCATCATCTGCACCCAGATCCCGTTCCTGCTGACGATCTGGTACTCGCTGCGCTCGCGCAACCTGCTGCGTCCCGAGGGCGAGCAGTTCGTGTTCCTGCGCAACTACCTCGACATCTTCGTCGACTCCACCTTCCGGGCCGCCGCGCTGCACTCGATCCTCATCACGCTGGGCTGCGTGCTCGCCGCGCTCGTGCTGGGTCTGGGCCTGGCGATGCTGCTGGACCGCGAGTTCCTCGGGCGCGGGGTGGTGCGCACCCTGCTCATCACGCCCTTCCTCATCATGCCCGTCGCCGGCGCCCTGCTGTGGTCGATCTCGATGTTCGATCCCACCTACGGCCTGGTGAACTGGCTGATCGGGACCGTCGGCCTCGACCCCGTGGACTGGACCAGCCGCTTCCCCCTGCTGTCGGTGATCATCGCGCTGGTGTGGCAGTGGACGCCGTTCATGATGCTGCTGCTCCTGGCAGGGCTGCAGTCCCAGGGCGCCGACGTCCTCGAGGCCGCCCAGATGGACGGCTCCACCCGCGGACAGACCTTCCTCTTCATCACCCTGCCCCACCTGCGGTTCTACATCGAGCTGTCCGTGCTGCTGGGCGCGATCTACGTCGTCAACACCTTCGACCAGATCTACCTCATGACCGCGGGCGGGCCCGGCACCGCCAGCGCCAACCTGCCGTTCTACATCTACCAGCGCGCCTTCCTGGGCTTCGACATCGGGCAATCCTCCGCGATGGGAGTGGTCACCGTGATCGCCACCATCGTCATCGCCACCTTCGCGCTGCGCCTGATCTTCACCAGCATCAACAGCAAGGAGCAGTCATGAGCGCCCTCGCCGCCGCCCCCGGGACCGCCGCGCCCGGAGCCGTCACGCCGCACCGCCGCCCCCGCGGCGTCGTCACCGGTCACCTGCTCAGCGTGCTCGCCTGGGCCGCCGGACTGCTGTTCTTCGCCCCGGTGGCGTGGATGGTGATGACCAGCTTCAAGCAGGAGAGCCAGGCGGCCTCGAACCCGCCCACCTTCTTCTTCACCCCGACCCTCGAGCAGTACACATCCATCATCGGCTCCGCCGCCGCCGGCTCCTACGTGCTCAACTCCGTGCTGGCCACGGGGATCTCGACCCTCCTGGTGCTGGCGCTCGCGGTCCCCGCCGCCTACGCGGTGAGCATCCGACCGGTCAAGCGCACCCAGGACGTGCTGTTCTTCGTCATCTCCACCAAGATGCTCCCGGTGGTCGCGGTGATCATGCCGATCTACGTGATCGCGGGGCAGATCCGGATGCTCGACCACATCCTCACCCTCATCGTGCTCTACACCGCGATGAACCTCCCGATCGCGATCTGGATGATGCGCTCGTTCTTCCTCGAGGTGCCCGCCGAGGTGCTCGAGGCCGCCAGCATCGACGGCGCCTCGCTGCTGCGCACGATGCGCACGGTGCTGCTGCCGATGGTCGCCCCCGGCGTGGCCGCGACGGCGCTGATCTGCGTGATCTTCGCCTGGAACGAGTTCTTCTTCGCCCTGAACCTCACCGCCGCCGATGCGGCCACGGTGCCGATCTTCCTGCTGTCGACCATGACCTCCGAGGGGCAGTTCCTGGCACGGCTGTCCGCCGCCTCGGTGCTGGCCTCGCTGCCCGTGGTGCTCGCCGGCTGGATCGCGCAGAAGCAGCTGGTGCGCGGCCTGTCGATGGGCGCGGTGAAGTAGGCCGGAGCGGGGCGCCGGGGTGCGGGCTCGGGCTCGGGCTCGGGCTCGGGCTCGGGCTCTACCCCTACCGGCGCAGGCAACTTCACCGTGGAATCCGCCCCCTTTTCCCCGGTGAAGTTGCCTGCAACGCCCCCGCCCGCCGCCACACCGCCGCTTCCGCGGCGCTTGCAGGTAACTTCACCGCGTTATGGCTCCTCTGTTCCACGGTGAAGTTGCCTGCAACGAACCTGCCCGCCCGGAACTCCAGCTCGACTCCGCACGAGCCGGGCAGGGCGCCACCCCTCCTCAGCCGTGCCAGCCGTGCTCGCGCAGCGCCCGAGCGATCCGCGCCACGCCCCGAGCACAGGAGTCGCGCAGGTCCGTGGCCACGGTCCGGACCTCGAGCCACCCCATCTCCTGCCGGTTCTCGGTCCGCGTGATGTCGCTGTCGAACTGCTTCTCCTCGCGATGGTGGGCGCCCTCGTGCTCGACGCAGACCTTCCACTCCGGCCACGCGAGATCCGGCGTGCCGAGCCACGCGCCCGGCAGGTTGAGCGTCCGGTTGAGCACCGGCTCGGGCAGACCAGCTGCACGGACGGCCAGGCGCAGTCTCGTCTCCGCCGGAGAATCGCTGCCCACGCGGACGTCCGCCACGGCCTGCCGGAGCCGCTTCGCGCCGGGTCCGCGGCAGCGGGCCGCCGCCCTCACCAGATCCTCGACCGTGCAGTGCGGTCCGGTGCGCCCCTCGTAGATGTCCCGAGGGATCCGCACCAGGTGATCACCGATGATCGTCAGGTCCTCGGCGCTGAGCACCGCAGCGAGATCCTGCCAGGTCTGCAGCCGCGAGGTGACCCGGGTCCCCTCGTCCAGGACCACACCGGACGGCCCGGCGCCGGGGTCGCGTGGCTGGCGCCGGTGCCAGACGACCCGTGCGCTGCTGCGGCGACGAGACCGCCCGGCCAGGAGGTGCACCGGTGGCGGTGCCCACGCGGTGCCGGGCTCGCCGGCGGCGGCTCCTGCTCTCCGCACACGGCGCCGCGTCCCGGGAGCTCGCGCCGCCCCCTCCGCGACCGCGGCGTCCTCGGCATCGTCGGGCACGGCATCCCTCGTCGGCCGCGGCGAGTGCCCGGAACGCTCGGCCGATGCGGCCCTCTCCGGCGCCTGATTCCTCGCCCCCGCGGCCTTCGCCCTCCGCTCCGCCTTCTCCTTCGCCGCAGCGATCCCCCTGGCCGAGTGCTCCCAGGGCAGAGGCAGTCCCCAGATCCGCGCCGCAGTGATCCCGCAGGCCATCACGCCTTCCTCTCCGCGCGTGTAGGCGGCGACGATGTCCCGCTCGCGCACCTCGGGTCCGATGCGCGAGTACAGACCACGATCGATCCAGGTGATGTCCTCGGCGAGCAGCCGGTCAGGACGCACGCCGGCACGCACCGCCTCTCGCCGTGTGAACACGGGAGCGGTGAGCGACGTGGGCAGGGCCGACGGCGGGCGAGACATGGGCACAGCGTGGCGGACTCCGGCCCCGCCCTTGCCGCTCGTCCACAGTCCGCAGGTCAGCGGCACTCCGATGTCCACTGGGCCCTCAGCCCGAGGTTCGTCGTCGGCGGGCCGCACGTCCCCGACGCCCGCGCAGGCAGCTTCACCGTGGTATCGCTCCCCGATTCCACGGTGAAGCTGCCTGCGGCGAGCTCGCGGAGCGCCCGGAGCGCGCCCGCTCAGTCCCCCGGCACCTCGCGCTCGATCTGCGCGAGCCAGGCCCGCGAGGTGGCGTCCGAGGGCATCCGCCAGTCCCCGCGCGGGGAGAGCGAGCCTCCGGCCAGGACCTTCGGGGCGTTGGGCAGGGCGGAGCGCTTGAACTGGTTGGAGAAGAAGCGGCGGGTGAACACGGTCAGCCAGTGCTTGATCTCGGCGCGGGAGTACGCCCGCTGATCCGCCGCGGCATAGCCGGGAGGCCACTCGCCCGCGTCCAGGTCGCCCCAGGTCTGATGGGCGAGGTAGGCGATCTTGGCGGGCCCGTAGCCGCGGCGCAGCACGTGGTAGAGCGTGAAGTCGTGCAGCGCGTAGGGGCCGATCGAGTCCTCGGTGGACTGCGCCTTCTCGCCGGGCTTGGTGGGGATCAGCTCCGGCGAGATCTCCGTGTCCAGCACCGCCCGCAGCACGGCGGAGGTCGACTCGTCGAAGATCCCCTCGGCGATCACCCAGCGGATCAGGTGCTGGATGAGGGTCTTGGGCACCCCGGCGTTGACGCCGTAGTGGGACATCTGGTCGCCCACGCCGTAGGTGCACCAGCCCAGCGCCAGCTCGGAGAGGTCCCCGGTGCCCACCACGATCCCGCCGTGATGGTTGGCCAGGCGGAAGAGGTAGTCGTAGCGCAGGCCGGCCTGGACGTTCTCGAAGGTGACGTCGTAGATCTCCTCGCCGCGGCCGAAGGGGTGGTCCATGTCGGCGAGCATCTGCGTGGCGGCGGGGCGGATGTCGACGGTCTCGAAGCTCGCCCCGATCGCGGTGGAGAGCAGCTCGGCGTTGGAGCGGGTGTGCTCGCTGGTCGCGAAGCCGGGCATGGTGTAGGCGAGGATCTCGGAGCGGTCGCGGCCCAGCAGGTCCATCGCCCGCGCGCACACGATCAGCGCATGCGTGGAGTCGAGGCCCCCGGAGACGCCGATGACGGGGCGGGCACCGCCGGGCCTGTCCCCGCCGATCGCGCTGAGCCGGCGCACCAGCCCCGCCACCTGGATGGAGAACGCCTCGTAGCTGTCCTGGGCCAGGCGCGCGGCGTCGTCGGGCACGAAGGGGAAACGATGGAGCGGGCGGCGCAGGGGCCCCGTCGGCCCCGGACCGGGCGCCGCGATCTCCTCCGGGGAGGAGAACGTGCCGAAGGATACGCCCGTGTCGGTGTACGCGCCGGGGCGCGCATCGCCCCAGACCCCCTCGCCCACCCGCAGCAGCGCGCGGTGCGTGGTGAAGCGATCCGCGGTGCCGACGGCGCGGCGGTTGTCGTCGAAGGTGCTCTGGCGGCGGCGCTCGGCGACGATCCGGTCGAGGTCGACGTCGACGACGGTGGCGCGGGGACCCTGCGGGAAGCGCTCGGACTCCCCCAGCAGCGTGCCGCACTCGTACACGAAGGTCTGCCCGTCCCAGGCGAGGTCCGTGGTGGACTCGCCCTCCCCGGCGGCGGCGTACACGTACGCGGCCTGGCAGCGGTCCGCGGCGGAGCGGGCCAGCAGCTTGCGCTCCTCCGCGCGGCCGACGGTGATCGGCGAGCCCGAGAGGTTCACCAGCACGGTCGCGCCGGCGAGCGCGGCCTCGGCCGAGGGCGGCACCGGCACCCACATGTCCTCGCAGATCTCGACGTGCAGGACGAGGCCGGGCAGATCGGCGACCTCGACCAGCTGGCGGGTGCCGAAGGGCACGTCGGCGCCCTGCTCGCCCGCGCCGCGCAGGGTGATCCGCTCGCCGACCACGTCGTCCCCCGGCGCGAACCAGCGCCGCTCGTAGAACTCCCGGTAGGTGGGGAGGTTGGCCTTGGGGACGACGGAGAGGATCCGCCCGCGGTGGATCACCACGGCCGCGTTGTAGACGCGGTGGCGCCAGCGCACCGGGGCGCCGACCACGATCACCGGCAGCAGCTCGCGGCTCGCCGCGACGAGGGTGCCGATCGCCGCCTCGGCCGCGTCGAGCAGCGGCTCCTGCAGGACCAGGTCGTCCAGGGAGTAGCCGGTCAGCGACAGCTCGGGGAAGACCGCGAGGCCCACCTGCTGTTCGTGCAGGCCCCGCAGCTGCTCGAGGTGGCGCTCGGCGTTGGTCGCGGGATCGGCGAGCGCGACCGGGAGGGTCACCGCCGCGACGCGCACGAAGCCGTGGTCGTAGATCGAGGCGTGCGGGTCGTCGGCCGATGCCTCCTCCGCGCGCGGGGCGGAGGGCTGGTGGGTGGTGGCCTGCGGGGCGGTGGCCGCGGGGTGCTGTTCGGCGGATTCCGTCGCTGAGCTCATGGTCGAAGCGTAATCGAGGCCCGGGGACCGGTGTCTCCTCGCGATCAGTGCGATCAGTGTCGGAATGCGTCCACGCAGCGCCCGGTAGGGCCTGCCCGGCCGTATTCCGACAGTGATCGTCATCGCGCGCGGGCGCACCCTCCGACCCATCGCGCGCGGGCGCACCCCACCGACCCGCCATCCCGCGCGGGCCTGCTATACCGTGGATCGGTGCTCCTGAATCCGCCTGCGCACCCGAAGGGGGCTCGATGAACGCCCGTCGGCCGCTGCTGGGCTGGCTGCTGGTGGCACCCAGCCTGATCGGGGTCGCCGCCTTCCTCGTCTTGCCGGTGCTGCTCGCCGCCGTGGTGTCCCTCTTCCGCTGGGACCTGCTGGGGACCCGGAGCTTCGTGGGCCTGGGGAACTACACCTCGCTGCTGGCCGACGGCGCGCTGGCCAACTCCCTGGTGGTGACCGCGATGTTCACCCTGATCTCGGTGCCCCTCTCCCTCGCCCTGGGCCTGGTGCTGGCGACCCAGCTGGTGCGCGCCCTGGCCGGCTCGGCGATCGTGCGGGTGATCGTGGTGATCCCCTGGGTGTGCGCGCCGCTCGCGCTGGGCGTGGTGTGGAAGTGGATCCTCCAGCCGTCCGTCGGTGCGCTGAACCAGATCCTCGGGGTGCGGATCGAATGGCTCACCGACCCGGCGCTCGCGCTGCCGGCCGTGGCGTTCGTGGCGATCTGGCAGAACGTCGGCTACATCTCGCTGTTCTTCCAGGCGGGCCTGTCCCGCATCCCGGCCTCGATCTACGAGGCCGCGCGGATCGACGGCGCGAGCCCCTGGCAGTCGATGCGGTTCATGACGATCCCGCTGCTGCGGCCCACCACCTTCTTCCTCGCCGTCACGCAGGTGGTCGCGAGCTTCCAGGTGTTCGACATGGTCTTCGCGCTCACCGGCGGCGGCCCGCAGCATCGCACCGAGGTCGTCGCCTCCCTCATCTACCACGAGGCCTTCGAGGCCAGCCGCCTGGGCCGCGCGAGCGCCGTCGCGGTCATCCTGTTCCTCCTGCTGGTGGTGATCACCCTGATCCAGCAGCGCTGGTTCTCCCGCCGCATCACCTACGACCTGAGCTGAGAGGAGGCCGCGATGACGAGGAGGACGAACGCTCCGCTCCCCGGCGACGCCGGGTCACCTCACGGCGCCGGCCCCGCGCCGCGCCCACCCGCCGTCCGGGCCGCCGCGCCCCGACGGCGTCGCCTCAGCGGCGGCCTGCTGGCGCGCCGGATCCTCGGGATCGGCGCGACCTACCTGGTGCTGCTCGCCGCCGCGGTGCTGACGCTGGGCCCGTTCCTGTTCTCGGTGATGACGGCCCTGACCTCCACGCAGCAGTTCGCCCAGCAGGGCCCGCTGTCGATCCCGGCGCCGCCCGTGCTGGACAACGTGATCTCCCTGTTCACCACGCCCGACGGCTTCGTCACCCCCGTCGCCGTGACGGTGCAGATGGTGGCGGTGATCCTCGCGGGGCAGATGGTGTTCTCGGTGCTGGCCGCCTACGCCTTCGCCCAGCTCCGCTTCCCCGGCCGGGACCTGCTGTTCTGGGTCTACGTGGCGACGCTGATGGTGCCGCAGGTGGTGGTCGTGGTGCCGCTGTACCTGATGCTCAGCGAGATGGGCCTGCGCAACACCTTCTGGGCGCTGGTGCTGCCCTTCGTGCTGGGCTCGCCGTACGCGATCTTCCTGCTGCGGGAGAACTTCCGCGGGGTGCCCGCCGAGCTCATGGACGCGATGCGGATCGACGGGGCGGGGACGCTGCGCCTGCTGTGGCACCTGGTGGTGCCGCTGAACCGGCCGATCATCGTCACCCTGGTGCTCATCACCGTCGTCACCCACTGGAACAGCTTCATGTGGCCGATGGTGATCACCTCCGGCACCGAGTGGAGGGTGATCACCGTGGCGACCTCCGCGCTGCAGTCCCAGTACAACAACAACTGGATGCTGGTCATGGCCGGCACCACGCTCGCGATGCTGCCGCTGGTGCTGCTGATGATCGTCTTCCAGAAGCAGATCACGCGCTCCGTCGGCGACGCCACCCTGCGCTGACCCAGGCGCCCGACGGAGCAGGCCGGGCCAGAGCGGGTCAGGCGGGGCGGTCCGTCCCGCGGCTCCGGGCCCGACGGCGGAGGCCCCGCACCACCACCACGATGCCGGCGATCCCCAGCAGCAGCCCGATGCCCTGCAGCCCCGGGGAGTCGTCGAACTCGCCGAAGACGACGGCGGCGGCGCCGATCAGCATCAGCAGCGCAGCGATCAGGTACCGCATGGGATCTCCCAGCCTCGAGGTCGGGGCCCGCGGGAGCGAGCGCCTCGGAGAACTCTCGCACGGGACCCCGGGAAGATCCGCCCGGATCTCGAGCGAAGCCCGTCACACGAGGCCGTGCCCGGCCGGGTGCTCGGCGGCAGGACCGGGCGGGGACCATACTGGAGGGCCAGCCGCTCGGAAGGGAACCCATCATGCTGAACCGACGAACTCTCCTGTCCTCCACCGCGGCCGCCGGCCTGCTCGGGACCGCCGCGGCCTGCTCCCCCTCCGGCGACGGGGGCGGCGGGAGCGCGGGCGGCGCCAGCGACGGCGGCGCGGGCGGTTCGAGCGGCGGCGACCAGGGCACGCTGACCTTCCGGCTCTGGGACGAGAACGCCGTGGCCGCCTACGAGGAGTCCTTCACGGCCTTCACCGAGCAGTCCGGCTGGAACGTCTCCATCGACGTGGTCCCCTGGGCGGACTACTGGACGCGCCTCCCCCTGGACGTGGCCAGCGGCGATGCCGCGGACGTGTACTGGATGAACTCCGCGAACTACGTCCTGTACAAGGACTCCGGGGACCTGCTGGACATCAACGAGGTGGTCCCCGACGGCGCCTCCCAGTGGGAGCAGAGCGTGGTGGACCTGTACACCCGCGACGGCGGGCTCTGGGGCGTGCCCCAGATCTGGGACTCGATCGCGCTCTTCTACAACACGGCCCTGGTCGAGGAGGCGGGCGTGGACCCGTCGGCCCTGGCCTTCGACCCCGCTGCGGACAGCGACGGCCTGCGCGAGGCGGGACGCGCCCTGACCCTCGACGCCGAGGGCCGCCACCCCGACGAGGACGGCTTCGACCCCGATGCCCGCGAGCAGTTCGGGTTCAACTCCCAGGCCGACCGCCAGGCGATCATCGGGCCGATGCTCGCCGCGAACGGCGGCCAGTGGCAGCAGGACGACGCGTACACCTTCGCCTCCCCGGAGGGCATCGAGGCGTTCCAGTACATGGCGGATCTGATCAACGTCGAGCACGTCGCCCCGTCGGCCGCGGACACCAACGAGAACGGTGACTTCACCCGCGACCTGTTCACGCAGGGGAAGCTGGGCCTGTTCCAGTCCGGCCCCTACAACCTGCTGCCGGTCTCCGAGGGCGTCGCGGACACCTTCGAGTGGGCGCTCGCGGCGCCCGTGGCCGGCCCGGAGGGTGCGAAGTCGCTGGTGCACGGCGTGGTGGCGGTCGGCAACGCCACGGCCGACGACGCGCAGCAGGAGGGCATCGCGGCCCTGCTGACCTGGCTGGGCAGCCGGGACGGCCAGCTTCCGCTGGCCGAGCACGGCGTCTCCTTCCCCGGCCACGTGGAGGCCCAGGACGCCTTCGTCGCGTTCTGGGAGGAGAAGGGGGTGGACGTCAGCGTCTTCCTCGACGCCGCGGAGGATCCGGCGGAGGCGGACACCGGAGCCCGGGCGAACGCGGGCCTGACCGCCGCGATGCCGATCTTCCAGGAGGTGTTCATCGGCCGCCTCGCCGCCGAGGAGGGCATCCCGCAGGCGCAGGAGGAGGGCAACGCCGCCATGGAGGTGTGAGCCGCGGCGGAGCGGACCGGCGCCCGCGACCTCCATCGTTCCCTCACCATTCGTGCCCGAACCGTGCCCGCGAAGTCGATGCCCTCCGCCGCGCACCCGTGACACCGTGGCCACATGACGCAGAGCACATCCGCGGCCGGGGGCCGGGAGCAGAGGGTTCAGGGGTCGGTGGACGGCGGCGGGTACGCCTACGGCACGGACGATCCCCCGCCGGGCGACCTGTGGAGCGAGGGGCCCCCGCCGCCCGTCCCCACGGCGCCCGGCATCGGCACCGCCCCGGGGATCGTCGCCGAGCACGTCAGCCGGTCCTTCGGTCCCGTGCACGCGGTGCGCGACCTCAGCGTCACGGTGCCGCGCGGGGCGGTGACGGCGCTGGTGGGGCCCAACGGCTGCGGCAAGTCCACGCTGATGCTGATGCTCGCCTCCCTCCTGGCCCCGGATGCCGGGCGGGTGCTGATCGACGGCATCGATCCCTCCGCCGACTCCCCCGCCGTCCGCGCCCGGGTGGGCTGGATGCCGGACCAGTTCGGGGCCTGGGACTCGCTGCGCGTCGCCGAGGTGCTCGAGGTGATGGGACGGGCGTACTTCGTGCCGCCGCAGCAGCTGCGCGGGCGCATCGAGTCGCTGCTGCACCTGCTGGACCTGGACTCCCTCGCCGACCAGCGCGCGCACGTCCTCTCCCGGGGCCAGAAGCAGCGCCTGGGCCTGGCCCGGGCGCTGATCCACGACCCGTCGGTGCTGATCCTGGACGAGCCGGCCTCCGGGCTGGACCCCGCCTCGCGGCGGCGGCTGCTGCGGGTGGTGCGGGAACGGGCGGCCGACGGGGCGACCGTCCTGGTCTCGAGCCACATCCTCACCGAGCTCGAGGAGATGGCCGATCACGTGGTGTTCATGGACGCCGGTCAGGTGACCGACGCCAGCAGCCTCCGCGCCCTCGCCGAGCGGCCCCGCCCCTGGCGCATCCAGTCCCTGGATCCCGCCGCGCTGCTCGAGGGCCTGCAGAGGCTGGGTGTCCGCCACGGCGGGGTCGCCGGCCCCGAGCAGACCCTCTCCGGCCACGCCGAGGCGTACGTGCCGCTGCCGGACGAGACCACCGCCGCCCGCCTGCTGGCGGACCTGACCTCCGCCGACGCCCAGGTGGTGACCTTCGGCCCGGCCACCGGTCGGCTCGAGGCCGCGTACCTGTCCTCGGCCGCCGCCCGGCGCGAAGGAGCCCGCTGATGAACACCGCACCGGCCGTCTCCGAGCCCACCCGGTCCGCTCTCGGCCCGCCCCCGCCCTCGGGCGGTCGGAGGCGGCCGCTGAACGGCACGCTCTCGCTGCGGCCGGCGGGGCTGTGGCTGGTCGCCTCCCTCGAGCTGCGCCAGCGGATCCGCTCGGTGCGCTGGTACGTCGCGCTCGGGGTGTGGACGCTGGTGCTGCTGGGCATCGGCGTGCTGGGCCTGGCACCCACCCTGTACAGCGCGCAGTGGGAGGAGATCCAGCCGGTCGCGGCCGTGGTGTTCAGCCTGCAGATCATCCTGGTGGCCTTCGCGATGCTGCTGGTGGTGCCGGCGCTGTCCGCCGGGTCGATCAACGGCGACCGCACCGCGGGCACCCTCGCCACCCTGCAGGCCAGCCTGCTCAGCCCGCTGGAGATCGTGCTGGGGAAGCTGCTGGCGGGGGTCCTGACCGGCCTGGCCTTTCTGCTCCTGGCGCTGCCCTCGGTGGTGCCGATCGCGCTGCTGGGCGGGATCGGACCGCTGTACTTCCTGCGCGTGGTGGCCGTGATCGTGGTGCTGACCGTGTGCGTCACCGCGATCGGGCTGGGGCTCTCGGCCGTGACCGCGCGTCAGCTGGGCTCGGTGGTGCTCGCCTACGTGGTCGTCATCGGTGTGGCGGTGGTGCTGCCCATCGCCTGGGGCGCCTCCTCCTTCTTCCTGATCCAGGAGCGGGAGGTCACCGCCTATCACCCGTCCTACACCGAGCAGACGGACAGCGCGATGCCGGATACCTGCGTGGCGGAGACCGAGACGCGGGAGGTGCCCCGGGTGGACCTCTCCCTGCCGCTGCTGTGGGGCAATCCGGTGGTGCTGCTCGCGGAGGCCGCCCCGCCGCTGGCGCAGAACTACTGGGAACAGTCCGAGGACGAGAACGCCGACGCCCTCCGGATGCTGAAGACGGGCATGCGCGGCGCCGCCACGATCGCTCATCCCGCCCAGTTCAACTCCTGCGGCCCGGACATGGACGGCTATCCCGCGCATCTCGGGGAGCCTCCCAACCGTCCCCTGTGGCCGATGGGCCTGACCCTGTGGATGGCCGCCGGGGGCCTCGCACTGGCGGTGGCGACATGGCGGCTCGCCGTGCCGATCACGCGCCTTGGAGCCGGCTCGCGGATCGCCTGAGCCGGTGGCCGGGGCGGCTGCCCGGCGGTGGACACCGGGCCCGGCGGCGGGTGCCCGCCCCGACGGCGGACACCGGGCCCGGCGGCGGGGGCCGTTCCTCCCTCCGGCCGGGGCCTCAGGCCTCCCGCGGCCCACCCAGCTGCTCGGGGATCTCGTGACCCACCCCGCCGGCGCTGCGGCCGCCGCCCGTGGCGGGCGAGCCCTCCGCGCCGAAGTCCGGCAGGATCCCCTGGGCGAGGTCCGCCTCGCGCACCGCGGTGTCCCGCGCGCCGGGCTCCTCGTCGTCCACCCAGAGCCGTTCCCCGGCCTGGTCGATGTCGAGGATCGCCAGGGCCGGGTCCCCGCCCTCCTCGGCCAGGCGCCGGCGCAGGGCGGCCCGGACCGCCGGGTCCCGTCCGCGCTCCGCGCGAGTGCCGATATCCGGCGCGACCAGGGCGTACGACGCCTCCCGACGCATGTAGTCGCCGGCCGGCCCGTAGAGCACGTCCCGCAGACCGTCCCGCAGGGCGCGATGCGTCGCCGCGCCCAGCAGCGGGACCAGGACCAGCGCGCCCAGCACCAGCCAGGTCCAGGTCATCGGGGTCGAGATTCCCAGCAGCGGGTAGAGCACCATGAGCACCAGCACGCCCGCGAGCCCGGCGGCGGCGCTGCACCAGGCGGACAGGCCCACGGCGCGGGCCTCCCAGGGGTTCGTCCGGGCGCGCTGCGCCCAGGAGGCGACGGTGCGCTGGTCCGTGATCCGCCCGCTGTGTCCGTCGGCGACGTGCACCGCGAGCGCGGGGGCGAGGGCCACGCCGAGGGCGACGAGCGCGAGCACCGGCGCGAGCACCACCAGCTGCGGCCCGCGCAGCGCGGAGCCGGAGACCCCGGCGAGGTTCGCGGTGCTGAGGCCCGCGATCACGGCCGCGATGTCGGTGATCCCGAAGATGATCCAGCCCAGCCCCGCCGCGCTCGGCACCACCCAGGTCAGGCTCCTGCGCCCGACGTGCGCGAGCGCCGTCAGGGCGCCGCGCGGCGTGATCGCCGCGGTCGCCGCCTCCGTGCCCGGGCTCGGCGGGAGGTGGCGCCGGTCCTGGGCACGGACCTGCCGGGCGTACCGGTGCCGGCGCTCGAGGTCGCGCTCCAGCTGGGCGGAAGTCTCGAGCTCGGCGACGGGAGTGATGTCCAGCAGCGCCGGAGCCGGAAGCGTCCGCCGCACCAGGGACCCGCCCAGCAGCAGGGCGCCGATCCCGAGGCTCCACATCGACAGTCCTCCCGCGCCGAGCCCCGACCACGGCTGCGGCGCGCCGAGCACCACCGTGACCGGAAGGAGCAGGGTGACCAGCACCGGCGGCACCATCAGCACGGCCGCCAGGCGGGTGGAGACCTCCTGCTGGAACGCGCGCTCGGTGAGGAAGCGGCGCGGCTGCAGCCCGGCGATCGCGGAGGTCGCCAGCGGCAGCAGGGCCAGGCTGAGGAGCGTCGCGACCAGCGGGACCAGCAGCGCCGCCAGCCACAGGCCGGTGCCGGTGAAGCCCAGGTCGATCATCGCCGAGCGCAAGAACACCGGATCGCTCAGCGAGGCCAGCAGCGAGAAGAGCCAGAACGCCGGCGAGGAGCCGAGCACGTACAGCCCCAGCAGCAGGTACCACAGACCCAGCAGCACCAGTCCCGGCGCCCAGGAGCGTCGCAGCAGACGGCGGGTGATCGCACGCCGCGACTCGGCGATGATCTCCCCCGGCGGCACCAGGTTCGTCTCCTCCTCCGGCAGCCGGGGCGGCGGTGGCAGGTCCGTCAGCGGCGGCAGCGGGCGGGCGGAGAGGGAGGTCATCGGATCCTGCGCCTCACAGGGAGCGGCGGCCGAGGAAGGCGCGGCCCAGTGTCAGCTCGTCGGCGTAGTCGAGGTCGCCGCCCACCGGGAGCCCGGAGGCGAGGCGGGTGACGGTCAGCTCGAGCGGGCCCAGCAGACGCGAGAGGTACGCGGAGGTGGCCTCACCCTCGATGTTCGGGTCGAGCGCCAGGATGACCTCCTGGGTCTCCCCCGAGCCCAGGCGGCTCATCAGCTGCGTGATCCGAAGGTCGTTGGGGCCCACGCCGCCGATCGGATCGATCGCGCCGCCGAGCACGTGGTAGCGGCCGCGGAACTCGCGGATCTTCTCGATCGCGACGATGTCCTTGGACTCCTCGACCACGCAGATGATCTCGTCGCTGCGGCGCGGGTCGGAGCAGATCCCGCAGCGTTCCTCGGCGGAGACGTTGCCGCACTCCTCGCAGAAGCGCACCGTGTCCTTGACCTGGATCAGGACCTCGGCGAGCCGGCGCACGGCGGCGTCGTCGGCGTCCAGCAGATGGAATGCGATCCGCTGCGCCGACTTGGGGCCGATGCCCGGCAGCCTGCCGAGCTCGTCGATGAGGTCCTGGACGATGCCTTCGTACACGTCCTCGACTCTAGTTCCCCGCCCCGACAGGCGCCTCCTGACCGCCCGCCGCTGTGAGCCAACCGCCCCCGGTCCCCTGGCCGCGGGGCGCCCAGCACCTGAAACGCTCCATCCCCGCTGGCTCTCCCGGCTACGCTGGGGCGCCACGCACGTCCCCTCACCCAGGAGAACGATGGTCCAGCTTCCCGGCGCCCTGCTCGACGACGTCCACGAGCGCCTCCTCGACGGCCTCGCCACCGCTGCCGCGGAGCCCGCCCTGGCGGAGGAGATCGCGCGGCGCGTGATCAGCTACCTGCGCAACACTGCGGAGACCACCGTCAGCGTCGAGGAGGACGGGACCACCTTCGTGATCACCGGCGACATCCCGGCGATGTGGCTGCGCGACTCCGCGGCGCAGCTGACCCCGCTGCTGCGCCTGGTCGTCGCGGGCGTCGGCGCGCCGGAGGACCGCGGGCAGCTGGTCGCCCTGCTGAGCGGGCTGCTGCGCCGCCACTGGCAGTACATCGTCATCGACCCGTACGCCAACGCCTTCAACCGCTCCCCCTCCTCCTCGCACTGGGAGTCCGACGAGACCGACCGCGAGAACCCCTGGGCCTGGGAGCGGAAGTTCGAGCTGGACTCCCTGTCCTACGGCCCGGACCTGGCCTGGCGGGTCTGGAAGGCCACCGGGGACACCTCCTGGGCCGACGACCGCTTCGTGCCCGCCGCCCGGGAGATCCTGCGCACCGTCGCCGCCGAGCAGCACCAC
The DNA here is from genome assembly GCF_003347015.1 of Brachybacterium sp. YJGR34. Taxonomy (GTDB): domain Bacteria; phylum Actinomycetota; class Actinomycetes; order Actinomycetales; family Dermabacteraceae; genus Brachybacterium. The sequence continues at coordinate 95,927 of NZ_PNFB01000004.1, read as the reverse complement.
GAGGAGCGCTCGCCCTACCGCTTCCGCCGTCCCGGGGCGAGCGACCAGGACACCCTGGGCCGCGAGGGGCGTGGCTCCCTCACCACGCCGAACGGCCTGGTGTGGGCGGGCTTCCGTCCTTCCGACGATGCCTGCGAGCTGGGCTACAACATCCCCGGCAACCACTTCCTGGCGCTCGCTCTGGAGCGCCTGGCCGAGCTGCTCGAGGAGGTCGTGCAGGAGCCGGAGGACGCCGCGGAGGCGCGCCGGCTCTCCACCGAGATCCGGGCGGCGCTGACGGAGCACGGCACGGTCGAGGGCCCGCACGGCGAGCGGATCTGGGCGTACGAGATCGACGGCCGCGGCGAGCACGTCTTCCTCGACGACGCGAACGTGCCCAGCCTGCTGGCCCTGCCGTACCTGGACTGCGTCGACGCCGAGGACCCCCTCTACCTCGCCACCCGCGCCGCGGTGCTCTCGCACGCGAACCCCTACTTCTACGCGGGCCGGCACCTGGAGGGAGTGGGCTCCCCGCACACGCCGACGGACCACGTGTGGCCGATCGCGAAGTGCGTCGAGGGGCTCACCGGGGCGGAGCGCCCGGAGCAGCTGCGCATCCTCGAGCAGCTGATCCGCACGGACGGCGGCACCGGGATGATGCACGAGGGTGTTCACATCGACGATCCGGAGATCTTCACCCGCGAGTGGTTCTCCTGGTCGAACTCCATGTTCTGCGAGCTGGCCCTGGACGTCGCCGGGGTGAGCCGCTCCCACCGGGAGGCCTGAGGCGCCGCGCTGGGCAGGACTCAGCGAGTCGGAGTACCGTCGTGCACGGGCCGCTGCGACCCGGCACGACCCCTTCTCGAGTGCGAACAGGATCCGCCGATGTCGTCGATGCCTCCGCCGTACGGTGCCGCCGAGCCCGCCACCTCCTGCCGCGTGACCACGGCACCTGAGGTGCCCACCGCGGTGGTCATCCAGCGCGACTTCCCGATGTACGAGATGCCCTCGCTGATGGACGGCACCTTCTCGCATCTCGCCGCCGCGCTGGACGAGCTGGGGATCCGCCCGATCGGACCGGCCTTCGCCCTGCATCACCGCGCCCCGGTCTCCACCGCGGACGTCGAGGTGGGCTTCCCGGTGGATGCGCCGCTGACCTCGACGCTCACGCTCCCCAGCGGGTACGACGTGACCGGCTCGATGCTGCCGGGCGGCCGGGTGGCCTGGGTGAGCCACGTGGGCGGGTACGGCGGGCTCGCCGAGAGCTGGGGGTCGTTCACCGAGGAGATCGGCGAGTCGGCGGAGCAGATGACCTACCCCTTCTGGGAGTTCTACGTGACCCCGCCCGCGCCGGACGTCAATCCGGCGACCGTGCGCACGGACCTGTTCAGCCTGCTCGAGCCCCGCTGAGGCACGAGCGAGGATCCGCACCCGGCGGAACCTCACCGCGGCCGCGCGGGATCAGCGATGGGTCTCGTCGATGACCTCGAGGACCTTCCCGCCCAGCAGCTTCTCGACGACCTCCCGACCGTTGCGGTTGGCGACCACCGCATCCTCGTCGTCGCGGGTGGCGCCGCCGGTGGGGTCGAGGTCCGTGCCGGGGGCCATCACCTCCGAGGCCGCCGTCCCCCGTCCGCGCAGGCCGGCGGCGCGGGAGGCCTGCGCGGCCTCGCGCACCATGGCCGCTCCGCTGCGCGGGGCCGGGCCGTCCCCCTCGACCGACGACGGCGCGGGGGCCGAGGAGGCTGTGGCCGCAGAGGCCCCGCCGCCGCTCGTGATCGAGGCGGCCGATCCCCAGGAGGCCGCGGCGCGCTCGGACGCCGAGGGGGCCGTCCCGGGCGCGGTCCCGTCGGAGGGTGCCGACGCCGCGGGGGCCGGGGCCTCGGAGGCCGGGGCCTCGGACGGGACGGGCTCGGACGCCGGAGCGGCATGGGCCGGTGCCGCGGCCTGCGGCGGAGCGTCCTGCTCCGGGCCGGCCGGCGCGGCGGGCCGGGAGCGGACCACGCGGCCCTCGGCGATCGCCCGCTTCAGCGCGTTCTGCCCGAAGGTGCGCGGCTCCTCGGGCGGCAGGCTGTCACGGCCCTCGTCGTCGACCTCGAGAGGCTCGGCGCCGGACGCCGACGGCCCGGCGGCCGCGGGGCCGACGGCCACGTCGGAGGCGGCGTCGGGAGCAGAGAGGGCGTCGGACCACCGAGCGCCGCCCTGGCCCTCGGGGGCGGCCGGGGCATCCTGGACCGGCGCCGCGGCGGGAGCCTCAGCACGCGGCGGGATCGGCACACCACCCTGCGGGACGCGGTCCTGGGGCGGGACGTAGGAGTCCTCGGGGTCCGGCGGGTAGGGATCGTCGGGCTCGGGCGGGAAGTCCTCCACCCGCTCGGCCGGGGCACCCCCGCGGGGAGCGCGGGCGGCACGGGCGGCGGCCGCCATGGCCCGCTCGGACGCCCGCTGCCCCGGGGAGGTCGCCGGCTCGGCGGTGGTCGGGGCGCTCGCCGCCGGCTGGTCCTCGCGGGGGGCGGGGTCCTCGCGGGGAGCAGGTGCCCCGGCAGCGTCACCCCAGGGCACGGGGGTGCGCGCCGGCGCGGCCTCTGCAGACGGGGCGGACTGCTGCGGTGCCGCCGGGCCCGGCCCGACGGGCTCCTGCGATGCGGAGCGGGGACCCTGCATTCCTCCGCCAGGGCTCTGGACCCCGCCGCCGGGTCCCTGAGGACCGTCGCCGGGACCCTGAGGACCACCGGCGGGCTCCTGAGGTCCGCCGGCGGAGCCCGGTGCCCCTCCCCCGGTACCCTGCGGTCCGCTGCCGGGACCCTGCGGTCCGCCACCGGGACCGGGGTCCTCGCCGACCACGGCTTCGACGGTCACCTCGCGGTGCATGATGCGCCGCACGGCGGCCGCGACGTTCTCGGCGTGCCCGCCGCGCTCGAAGGCCCGGAGCAGACCCTCGGTGTGGAATCCGAGCAGCAGGGTCGATCCCTGGGCGCCGTGGACATGACCGTTCTGGGCGATCAGGGCGTGGCTGGGCCGGCGGATCTCGCGGAGCTCGTCGAGGATCGCCGACCAGTGGCCGCGCACCTCGTCGGGATGAAGTCCGCCGCTCGCGGCGGTCGCGGGGGCCGCCGTGGGCGGGGCGGCCTGCGGGACATCGGGCCGGGGGGCGTCGGCCGGTGGGGCCGCAGGCGGCGATGAGGGAGCCGACGGTGCGACCGCGGCCGCACGCTCGGCGTCCGCGGGCTGCGACCCGGCCGGGCCGTCCTGCACCCGTTCCGGGGCCGCGGGCTCGCCCTGCGACGGACCAGGAGAACCCTGGGACGGGGCAGGCGCCCCCTGCGACGGCGCCGCGGGCACCTCCTGCGACGGAGCGGGCCAGGCGGCGGGGCTCTGCCCGTCCCGAGGGTCCTGCTGCGCCGCGGCGGGAGCGCCCTGCGGGGCCGCTGCGGGCGCGGACTGCTGATCGGCCACCGACGCCGTCCGGCACTCCGGGGGTGCGGAGCCCGGCGCCCCCTGCTGTCCCGGCGGAGCGGTGTTCGGGCTCGGCGCCGGTGAGCGACCGCCACGGGCCTGACGGGCCGCCTCGACCTTCTCCTGGGCGATGCGGCGCGCCTCCTCCCGGGCTCCCGAGACGTTCGGGGCACCCTGCTCGGAGGCCGGCCGCGCCGGTGCCTGTGCGGCGGGCGCCGCCGCGGGGCGGCCGGCTGCGGGGGCCTCGGCGCCGCCGGCGAGCGCGGCCCGCTCGTCCCGCAGCACCAGGCGCGCGGCGAGCAGCTCGAGGTGGAGGCGCGGGGAGGTCGCCCCGCTCATCGTCGCCAGCGTCTCGTGGACGAGGTCGCCGCACTGCGAGAGATCGGCCGGGGCGAACAGCGCGGCCTGGCCGCGCATGCGCTCGAGCTCGTCGGCCGGGATCTGCGGCAGCAGGTCCTCCCCGCGCTCGGGGACGGCGGCGAGCACGATGAGGTCGCGCATCCGCTCCAGCAGGTCCTCGACGAAGCGGCGCGGCTCATGGCCGGTGGCCAGCACGTGCTCGACCGCGCCGTACAGCGCGGCGGCGTCGCGCTCGGCGACCGCGGTGATCGCGGTGTCCAGCAGGGCGGTGTCGGTGAAGCCCAGCAGCGCGATCGCGGTCGGGAAGTCGAGTCCCACCTCGCCCGCCCCGGCCATCAGCTGGTCCAGCACCGACATCGAGTCGCGGGCGGACCCGCCGCCGGCGCGCACCACCAGGGGCATGACGCCCTCGCCCACCTGCACGCCCTCCGCCGCGCAGACCTCCTCGAGATAGGGGCCCAGCACCTGCGGGGGGATCAGCCGGAAGGGGTAGTGGTGGGTGCGCGAGCGGATGGTGCCGATCACCTTGTCCGGTTCGGTGGTCGCGAAGACGAACTTCACATGATCCGGCGGCTCCTCGACCAGCTTCAGCAGCGCGTTGAAGCCCGCGGAGGTGACCATGTGGGCCTCATCGATGATGAACACCTTGAAGCGGTCGCGGACCGGGGCGAAGGAGGCGCGCTCGCGCAGCTCGCGGGCATCGTCCACGCCGCCGTGGCTCGCGGCGTCGATCTCCACCACGTCGAGGCTGCCGGAGCCGCCGCGCGCCAGGTCGCGACAGGAGTCGCACTGGCCGCACGGGGAGTCCGTCGGCCCCTCGGCGCAGTTCAGGCAGCGCGCGAGGATCCGCGCGGAGGTGGTCTTCCCGCAGCCGCGCGGCCCCGAGAACAGATAGGCATGGCCCACCCGACCCGCCCGCAGCGCGCGCCGCAGAGGCGTGGTGACGTGGTCCTGGCCGATCACCTCGGCGAAGGACTCGGGACGGTATCGACGGTACAGAGCGGTGGCCACCCCGACAGGCTAGTCGAGGGCGCCGACATGCCCCACCGCTGTGGAGCGAGCGGCCCTGGGGAGGAGCAGTCGGTGCAGGCCTGTCCCATGGCAACATGTGCCTCCATGACGAGGATCCCGGCCCGCGAACGTCCGCCGCGCACGACGATGCCGCGAGTTCTGGCGACGCTCGGCCTGACTGTTCTCTCCCTGGCCGGGATGCTCGCCGTCGCCTTCCTCGTCCAGCGCCGGGACCCGCTGCTGTTCCTCGGCATGTCAGCGCTCGAGCTCGTGCTGCTCGCGGCCGCACTGGGGCGCGGTCTCAGCTGGCTCCGGGCCACCCGCGCCACGCGTCCCTTCGATGCACTTCCGCTGGTGATCCTGCTGGGTGGAGCGGGTGCCGCGCTGTGGTTCGTCCCGACGATCGCCGGGAACTACGGCATCCGCGGCAGTGCCCTGCCCCGCGTGCGCAGCGGTACCCGACACGGCGTGCCTCTGGCGTTCGACCTGGCGTACTTGCTGGCCGTAGGGCTCTCCCTCGCGACGCTCGCGATCCTCGCGCTGACGGCCGCGCTCATGATTCTGCGGACACACGCCGTCCGCCGAGGTCTCACAGGAGGGCGGGACCGAGCTCTCGAGGCCGCCGAGCAGTTCGTCGATCCAGGCACCGGCCGGGACAAGGATCCCGCGCCACCACGGACCGTCACCAGCGCCTCCGACGGTTTCCTACGCCGCAACCTCCCCCCGGTCTCCCGGGTGCTCATGGTCCTCGGGGCGACGACGTCGCTGGTGTGCGTCCTCGTCGTCGCTCTGGCTCGCCCCGCTCCCGAGCTCACCGAGACCCTGACCGAGGTGGCGGTGTTCGCTCCGGTCCCGGCGATGCTCTGGGCGCAGCTGGCCTCCCTGTGGCGGCGGGACGAAGAGCTCGGGAACGTCATGGCCACGATCTATCGCAGCGTCACCGTGCCGCCCGTGGTCGCGGCTCTGTGTGCTGTCCCGACCCTGCTGGTGGGGCTGCTGCCGCCGGTGTGGACCGGTTTCGCGGAGCACACGGCGGCCGTGCTCGGGGAGAACAGTCTTGCGCGGCCGGGCGCTCCGGCGCCGGTCGGGGCGGCGTTCGGTGCCCTGGTCGCGACGGCAGCAGGCATGCTGGGCGGGCTCTTCATCAGCGTCTTCATCGTGATGCCGTCGATCGCGCTCTTCCGGCCCGGTCTCCTGTTCGGCGCGAACGACTTGAGCACCGAGCCGGCGTATCGCCGCGCGAACATCGCATCAGTGCGGGCCCTGTCCGCGCTTCTCGTGGGGACCTTCGTCTTCGCCGCGCTGATGGCGACGTCCGACCCCGGCGATGCTCGACGCTGGTGGGCGATGGCCGTGCTGCTGGTGGTCGCCCTGCTGACCGCGTTCGTCTGGCGCACCCAGCGCGTCGACCATGCCCGCCGGGCCGAGAGCGGCACCCAGTCGCTCATCCCGGGCCCTCATGACCCCCGTCCTCAGGACGGCCCGGAGGACGAGGGGGGCAGCGAGGGCCCCTCCGCCTCCCCCAGGCCTTCCTGACCTCCGGTCCCTGCGGCACTCGCGGCGCGAGTCCTGGCCCGTCCCGCATCGTCGTCCGACGCGCCGGCACTCGCCCCGGCCTGCCGTGCCGCGTCGAGCCTCCGTGCGCGACGTCGCAGCCGACGGAAGGTCGCCACGAACACCACCGCGACCACGACCGCGGGCACCAGCACCTCGAACAGCCAGTCCGGCACGCTCACCGCCAGGTCCGGCAGCAGGCCGCGCACCAGCTCCCAGAAGCGATCCCACACCGAGACCACGGGCTGCAGGAGCGCCTCGAGCACCTCGAAGACCGGCGCGAGAACGGCATCGCGCAGGTCACGCAGCGGCCTCAGCAGCTCGGCGACCCACTGCCGGACTGGATCGACGACCCGCCCGATCGCCTCGAGGATCGGGCTCAGGCGCGCGGAGATCCATGCCCGGACCGGATCGAGCAGACCGCCCAGCAGCGCCGAGAGTCCCAGCAGCGGCAGCAGGAAGCCGGCGGCCCTCGCGAGCGCGGCCAACAGCGCGGACCGGACGGGGTGGGCGAGACGGCGCGCATCGCGGGCGGCCGACGGGGACCCCTCCTCCGGAGCCAGGGGCGTGCGCTCGAGGCCGTGACGGACGTCCACCTCTCCCGCCCCGCCCAGGCCGGCGGTGTGGACCACGAGGACCTCGGCATCGGTGAGCTCCCCGTCCTCGTCCGGCCGGCGTACGGTGCAGCGCAGCCCGGTGAAGCTCTCCTCGAGACGGAACCGCAGCCCGTCGGCGGGCGGGGCCTCGTGCTCGCCCTCCTCGCCCTTCGGGTCGTGCTCGACGCCGTCGAGGACGACGGTAAAGGAGGTGTCCAGCAGGCGGTGGCGGACGCGGACCAGATAGTCGTGGTCCTCCGCGCGACCGCGATAGACGACGTCGGCCGCGAAGCGCGTGGGCCGCTGCGCGCCGACGGTGCTCTCCTCGGCGTCGGGGGCGGGTCTGTCGGGCATGGATCCATCGTCCCAGCGGACCCGGGCTCCCACATCCGCCGTTCGGCCCCTCTCGCCGAGGTCGCCTCGGCCGATCGGCGGAGGCCGCAGGTCGGACCCGACGACGCCCTTGACCCTCCCGGTCCCGGGACCGAACACTGGCGCGATGAGCGTGTTCCACTCCCACACCACAATCGACTGCCACGACGCCTACGCCCTCAGCGAGTGGTGGCGGGTGGCGCTGGACTACGCGATGGATCCGCAGGATCCGAACCTCCCCGGCCACGCGGCCTGCATGATCCGCGATCCCGCGTCCGGCCACACCCTGCTGTTCCAGGAGGTCCCGGACGAGGAGCTGCCCGCCAAGCGGATCCACCTCGATGTCCGCCCGCGCGAGCGCACGCGCGACGAGGAGATCGCCTGGCTCCTCGAGCACGGCGCCGTGGCGCTGGACGACCACCGCGGCCGCTACGGGCCCGGATCCGGCTGGCTGGTCATGGCCGACCCCGAGGGTAACCCCTTCTGCGTGCTGCGCTCCCTGCCGGAGGTCGCCGCGATGGAGGGGGCCTCCGGGCACTGATCGAGGTCAGCGCCTGCCGCATCTCCCGAACCCCCAAACACAGCTAATGTGACCACATAGAAGTTTTGTTGAATCCCGGAGGACCGAGGCGTACGGTCGTTCGCCGTGAGCACCTCCACCACTCCCCAGAACGAGACGGCACCGACGCGCCGGCGCAACCCGCTGCGCGCGATCGCCCGCATCCCCTTCGGCTGGCAGGTCCTGATCGGACTCGTCCTCGGCATCGTGCTGGGCCTGGTCGCCGCCCAGATCGGCCCGGTCCCCGGCGCCGGCGAGGACGGCGCCGACGGCCCCAACGGCCTGACGGTCGCGCTGGACACCCTCGGCACGGTCTTCGTGACCCTGCTGAAGGCACTGGTCCCGCCGCTGATCTTCCTCGCGATCATCACCTCGATCGCGAACCTCCGCGGGGTCACCAATGCCGCGCGGCTGGCGGGCAAGACGCTGCTGTGGTTCGCCATCACCTCGTTCATCGCGGTGATGATCGGCATCGGCCTGGGGACGCTGACCAGCCCCGGCATCGGCTCCGGCGTGGACGCCTCGACCGCCGAGGCCTCCTCCACCCAGGGCGGCTGGATGGACTTCCTCACCGGCCTGGTCCCCACCAACTTCCTGGGGCTGACCGGCAACGTGGGCGATGACGGCTCCGTCTCGCTGAGCTTCAACGCCCTGCAGATCCTCGTGATTTCCATCGCCGTGGGCCTGGCGGTGCTCTCCGTGGGCGAGAAGGCCGAGCCCTTCCTCAAGGTCACCGGCTCCGCCCTGGAGATCGTCCAGAAGCTGCTGTGGTGGGTCATCCGCCTGGCGCCGCTGGGCACCGTGGGCCTGCTCGGCAACGCGGTGGCCAGCTACGGCTGGGAGGCGATCGGCCAGCTGGGCGTGTTCACCCTCGACATCTACGTGGGCCTGCTGCTGGTGCTCCTGGTGGTCTACCCGGTGCTGCTGAAGACCAACGGGCTCTCGATCCGCTCCTTCTTCCGCGGAGTGTGGCCCGCGACCTCGCTGGGCTTCGTCTCCCGCAGCTCGCTGGGCACCATGCCGATGACCCAGACGGTCACCGAGCGGATGGGCGTGCCGCGCCACTACGCCTCCTTCGCGATCCCGCTGGGCGCGACCACCAAGATGGACGGCTGCGCCGCGATCTACCCGTCGCTGGCCGCGATCTTCGTGGCGAACTTCTACGGCGTCCCGCTGGGGATCACGGACTACCTGCTGATCATCCTGGTCTCCGTGCTGGGCTCGGCCGCGACGGCCGGCATGACCGGGGCGACCGTGATGCTCACCCTGACCCTGTCCACCCTGGGGCTGCCGCTCGAGGGCGTGGGCCTGCTGCTCGCGGTCGATCCGATCCTGGACATGGGCCGCACGGCGCTGAACGTCACCGGGCAGTCGCTGGTGGGCGTGATCGTCGCCAAGCGCGAGAAGATCCTCGACCAGGACGCCTACGACGCCACCGCCCGCACCTCCTTCCAGGCCATCCAGACCGAGCAGGCCCAGGAGGCCCGCGACGCCCAGGAGGCCCGGGACGCCACCGAGGTCGCGGCGACCGGGGAGGAGCTCGCGCCGGAGCCGGGCGACCAGGAGCGCGCGCGGCAGACCGCCGCCACCTGACCCCGGCCCGGGACGCTCCCGCTCCCGGCGGTGCGGCGCGCGATCACGGCCAGAATGTGCACACGAAGGCCTTCACGGAGGCCGACCTGTGCACATTCTGGCTGTGGTCAGGCCGCTCACTCCACCGGACCTGCCCCGAACAGCACCGGCCCGGCCCCACCGGCCGCCGGACGTCACCGCCGCAGCAGGTGGCGCAGCCCGTCCTCCAGCTCCCCATGTGCGGCCCGGAAGCCGCTGGCCGCGAGGCGGGCGTCGGAGACGTCCTGGTCGGTGCGGATCAGCTCGTCGGCGGCCTCCGCGCCGAGCACGAGCCGCGGCCCGATCCCCGGGACCGGGATCCGCGCGGGCCGGTGCAGCACCCGACCCAGGGTGCGGGCGAACTCGCCGGCGCTCACGGGCCGCGGCGCGACACCGTTGACCGGCCCCTCCAGGTCTGCGGACAGCGCGGCGTGGGCGTAGATGCGCACCATGTCGTCGAGGGTGATCCAGGAGGTCATGGCGGCGGCGTCGGTGAGCCGCCCGCCCATCCCGGCCAGGTAGAGCGGCAGCTGGGGCAGCAGCGAGCCGCCGGCGTCGGAGAGCACGATCCCGGTGCGCACGTGCGCGAGGCGCAGTCCGGCGGCGCCGGCGGAGCGCGCGGCACCCTCCCAGTCCCGCACCAGATCGGCGAGGAAGCCCTCGCCGCCCGGATCGGCCTCGGTGAGCAGCTCGCCCGGCCGGCGCGGTCCGTACAGTCCCACCGCGCTGGCCTGGACCAGGGCAGAGGGCCCCGAGGACATCCGCGCGAGCGTCCGGGCGATGAGCGTGGTCCCGGCGACGCGGGAGGAGCGGATCTCCCGGCGGGCCTCGGCGGTCCAGCGGGTGCCGATCGAGCGTCCGGCGAGGTTGATGACCACGTCGACCCCCTCGAGGTCGGCCGGGTCGAGGTGACCGTCCCGAGGGTCCCAGGAGATCTCGCTGGGGCGGACCTCCTGCTCGCGGAGCATGCGCCGCACCGTGTGGCCGCCGGTCTCGAGGAGGGCGGCCAGCTGGGTGCCGATCATGCCGGAGGAGCCGGTGATCGCGATGGTGCGCCGCGGCAGGTGCGCCCAGCGGGCGTGGAAGGCGAGGTCGTCGCGCAGCTGCCGGTGGCGGAAGGCGAGGAGACGGTGCACCTGGGCGGCGGCGAGCGGGGCCAGCCGCTCGAGGCGGCGGGGCAGCTCGAGATCGATGCGATCGTGCACCACGGTGCCGCCGCCCTCGGCGGCGATCTCGTGCTCGTGGCGCCAGAAGCTCCACGGCCCGTGCACCTGCTGGTCCACGAAGCGCCCCGCGCCGTCCCCGTCGACGTGGCGCAGGATCCAGTGCGGGCGCACCAGGTCCGGCAGCGCCGGGGGCCCGATCCGGGCGCCGACGAGGCGGCCGGTGCGCAGGCCGCCCGCCGCGGGGTCATCGGCGGTGGCGAGGCCGGGCGGGGTGAGGCGGATCAGCGCCCCGGGCCGGTCGTACCAGTCCAGGACGTCCGCCTGCGGGTGGGCGACGCGGTGCGCGGTCTCGATCCTCATGGCGGCCCCTGCTCTCGACGTCGGTTGCGGTCACCGTACGCACCGCACGCGCACGTCGGTACCCTCCGAACGTCGGTTCCGCGGGCCGCTGCGAGCGTCGGGGCCGACGATCAGGCGGCGGTGCGGGCGCGCGGGCCGCCCGCGCTGCGCAGGACCATCCAGGCCACCGCCAGCCACAGCGCCCAGGAGCTGAGGTCCAACAGCCAGGCGGTGCCGGGGCCCATCTCCCCCAGCACGTTCTGCTCGAGCGCCACGCGTGCGCTGTTGAACAGGGCGTGGCCGATCACGGCGGCCCAGGCCGTGCCGGAGATCTCGCGCAGGGCGGAGAGCAGCGGGGCGACGGCGACGATGGTGCCCAGATAGGTGACCATCTCCCGCGGCGCGATCCCCAGGGCGAGCACGATCGGCACATGCCACAGCGCCCAGAGCAGGCCGATGAGCAGGGAAGAGGGCCAGAAACTGAACCCGGACAGCTCGGTCTGCAACCAGCCGCGCCAACCGGCCTCCTCGCCGATCGCGAAGATCCCCTGCATCACGGCGATCATCGGGATCGCGAGCGCCAGCGAGAGAACCGGGATCGACTCGGCCGGCGGGACCCCGGCACCGATGCCGATCAGCACCCGAGCCAGCGGCACCATCACGAACGCCGCGACCGCGGCGAGCGCGGCGATCCCCAGCAGCTTCCACGAGGGGACGCCGAGCGCGAGGGAGCGCCACCACGGCTGGTCCCGGCGCCGCACCACCAAGGCGGCCAGCAGCGGGGAGAGCTGGGCGAGCGGGACGATCAGGCCGATCGCCGACTCCGGCACGGCACCGAGGGCGACGGGCAGGGACAGGGAGGTCCCCACCACGAGGGCGATGGCCATGAACAGCACGATCCGCCGCAGATCGGGCACGGGGCGCACGGCGGCCACGGCGGTGGACGAGGAGGAGGGAACGGTCTCGGGTGCCATGGGGCGCTCCTGGGGAGGGATGCGCGGGCCGGGGATGTGCTCCGCGTCGTCCTCCACCCTAGGAACGCCGGCGCGGACACGGATACGGGGAGATCCGCCTGACGGGGGTGGGGACATCCCCCGGCAGATCGCGGGTGCCGTCCGCCCTCGGGCCGGATCCGGGCATGAAGCGACCCCTCGTGCACCTGCCAGAGCTCACCTGCCCTTGCTGCCGTCAAGCCCTGGGGGAGTTCAGCAAGATGACACCGCACGAGGGGTCGCATCCAGTGTAACGGTTCGCCGCGGTGCGGTTCGACCCGGGCGGGGGCGAGCCCGCCCACACTCGCGGACGAGGCCGCGCCCTCGTGGGGTCGCGCCCGTGTTGTCGACCTCTGTGTCGTCTGCCACGATATGGCCATGTCGACCGCTCCGAAGCCAGCAACTCCCACCATCGCCCAGCAGCAGCGGGCCCTCCTCGAGAGCCTCCCGTTCTCGGACACCCAGGATTTCGAGGACGCGACCCGCGGCCTCGTCGGCCGGCGCGAGCCGAGCGCCGTCACCGACGCCGACGGCACCGTGGTCTGGGACAACTCGACCTACGACTTCCTCGACGGCGATGCTCCGGACACCGTGAACCCGAGCCTGTGGCGCCAGTCCAAGCTCGCCGCCATCGACGGACTGTTCGAGGTGGCCCCCGGGATCTACCAGGTGCGCGGCATGGACCTGTCCAACACCTCGATCATCGAGGGCGACGAGGGCGTGATCGTCATCGACACCCTGCTGTCCAAGGAGACCGGCGCCGCCGCCCTGGCCCTGTACCGCGAGTATCGCGGGAACCGGCCGGTGAAGGCGATCATCTACACCCACTCGCACGCCGACCACTTCGGCGGCGCCAAGGGCTTCGTCTCGCAGGAGGAGATCGACTCCGGCGCGGTGAGGATCTACGCGCCCGAGGGCTTCGTGGAGCACTCCGTCTCCGAGAACGTGTACGCGGGCGTGGCGATGAACCGCCGTGCGGGCTACATGTACGGCGCGGCGCTGGACCGCGGCCCGCAGGGCGGTGTGGGCGCCGGGCTCGGCCAGACCCTCTCCGTGGGCGAGGTGTCCTTCGTGCCGCCCACGCACACCGTCTCCACGACGGGCCACGAGGAGATCATCGACGGCGTCCGCTTCGTCTTCCAGATGGCGCCGGGCAGCGAGGCTCCCTCGGAGATGCTCATCTACCTGCCCGACCACAAGGCGCTGTGCGCCGCCGAGGACGCGACCCACAACCTCCACAACCTGCTGACCCTGCGCGGCGCCGTGGTCCGCGACCCGCACGCCTGGTCGCGGTACCTCACCGAGACCCTCGATCTGTGGGGGGACGAGATCGAGATCGTCTTCGCCTCGCACCACTGGCCCACCTGGGGCAACGAGCGCGTGATCGGGTTCCTGGAGAACCAGCGGGACCTCTACGCCTACCTGCACGACCAGACCTTGCGCCTGCTCAACAAGGGCCTGACCGGGCCGGAGATCGCCGAGGAGATCCAGCTCCCGCCGTCCCTCGAGAACGCCTGGAACGCGCGCGGCTACTACGGCTCCGTGAGCCACAACGTCCGGGCGATCTACCAGCGCTATCTCGGCTTCTTCGACGGCAATCCGGCCCATCTGTGGGAGCACACCCCGGTCGAGCGCGCGAAGCGCTACGCGACGCTCGCCGGCGGGGTCGACGCCCTGGTCGCCGGCGCCCGCGAGGCCTTCGACGCGGGGGACTTCCGCTGGGCCGCGGAGGTCGCCAACCACGCCGTCTTCGCCGAGCCCGACCACGCCGCGGCCCGCGAGGTGCTCGCCGACACCTACGAGCAGCTCGGCTACGGCGCGGAGAACGGCACCTGGCGCGACTTCTACCTCGGCGGCGCCAAGGAGCTCCGCGACGGCCAGTTCGGCACACCGACGGAGACCAACGCGCCCGACGTCGTCGCCAATCTCACCCCCGAGATGTTCTTCGACGCCATCGCCATCCAGGTGAACGGCCCGAAGGCCTGGGACGAGAAGCTCAGCATCGACATCGTGCTCACGGATCTCCACGCCCGCTACCGGCTGCGCCTGGCCAACGGGGTGCTCACGTACACCGCCGCCGACCAGATGCACGCGGCCGACGCCACGATCACCGGCACCAAGAAGGCGCTGCCGGCCCTCGCGGCCGGCTCCGCGGAGGCGATCACCGCGGCGGGCCTGGAGATCACCGGCGACGCGTCGGTGCTGGGCCGGCTCACCGCCATCCTCGATCCGGGGGACAAGAACTTCGCGATCGTCACGCCGTAGTCCCTGAATCGCCGCGCCCGACTGTCATTCCCCTGGCGCCCCGAGCCCGCACACGACCGGCGGGACCCGAGGCGCCAGGGGCGACACATCCCCGCTCTCGCAGGACGATCCCACGCAACGGACGTCTGCGGCACGGCGGTCGCGCCGCCGTCGGCTCACAGCATCGCGAGGATCCGCCGGGCCTGCGGCTCGTCGAGGACCAGCGCGCTCACGAACCCGGCGCGCACGGCGGCGATGGTCGCCTCGGCCCGATACTCGCCATAGGTGGTGGCGAGGCGCTCGGGCACGGCGCGCAGCTGATCTGCTGTGATGCCGATGATCTGGCTGTCGAGTGCTGAGGGGATCGAGACGCCTTCCCTGTCCAGGAGCCGGCCGCTCACCTCGCCGATGCACCCGCTGTCCTGCACGCTCGCGGCGAGGTCCCGCGGCACCAGTGGGAAGACCGCCGAGCCGCGCTCGCTCCAGTGCCCGACCGACACCACCGCGACATCGAGGTCCGCGATGAGCTCGAGGCAGCGAGCGATCTCAGGCTGGGCGATGAGTGAGTCCGCCGTCCGTGCATCGCCGACCCACAGCGGGGCGTAGAACGGGTACGCGGTCCCTCCGGATTCACGGGCGACCTCGCGGATCACCTCGACGGATCCCAGGCGATCCCCATCGAAGGAGAGCGCCCCCGCCAGCTGGACCACCTCCCCGGGGGGAAGGTCCTTGAGGTGCTCCGGGAGCTTCTCGATGACCCTGCTCCACGTGAGCCCCAGGCGTTGCCCCGGCCGCACCACCCGCGTGAGCTCGCGAGCGACGGCGCCCGCCACCGCGTCGAGGGTCGGCATCATGCCGAGGGCGCGGGAACGGCCCACCACCACGCACCGCGTGATGTCGAGCGCGGCGGCAAGCTCCTCGGCGAGCTCGAGGTCCACGCCGGGCTCGTCATGCACCCGGACCTCGACGATGCCGCTCTCCCGAGCGAAGGCGAGCAGACGCGCCACCTGGAAGCGGCTGATGCCCTCCTCCTCGGCGATCTGCACCAGGGAGAGGTTCCTGAGGTAGTGCGCCCGGGCGACCCGCAGCACGAGCTCCGGGTCCGCGTGCTGTCGTCGACGATCCATGCGCCGAGCATACCGCTCAGAAGTGCGACCCGCCCGCTCTTGCGAGCACCGTCGACGACTGGTAGCTTCACACGGCTCTCATGAGAGACGTGAACGCTCAAACGAGCGATGAGTTAATGGCGACTTTGGAGGACCGATGACCGGCACCCGACCACAGGGGACGCACAATCCCTGGCAGGCAGTACGAGCGGCCTTCTCCGGCTCCTTCATCGAGTGGTACGACTTCTATCTGTTCGGGACCGCAGCGGGCCTGATCTTCCCGGTCCTCTTCTTCCCGGGCGACGACCCCACGGTCTCGACCATCGAGTCCTTCGGAGCTTTCGCCGCCGGATTCCTCACCCGCCCTCTCGGTGCGCTCCTGTTCGGCCACTTCGGCGATCGCATCGGACGCAAGCCGATGCTGCTGATCACCGTGCTCCTCATCGGCGGTGCCACCGCCGTGATCGGCCTGCTGCCCACCCATGACGCGATCGGCTCCTGGGCCGCCGTGCTCCTGATCGGCATGCGACTGCTCCAGGGCATCGGGATCGGCGGCGAGTTCGGCGGCGGCACGCTGCTCGCCCTGGAGTCCGCCCCCACGGGCAGGCGCGGGTTCATGGGGAGCTTCCACCAGATGGGGACCCCCGCGGGCCTGCTCGTCTCGAGCGGCGTGATCGCCCTGGTGACCCTGCTCCCTGATGAGCAGCTCTACAGCTGGGGCTGGCGCCTGCCCTTCCTCCTGTCGGGCGTCTTCGTCGTGATCGCCCTGGTGATGCGATCGAGGGTGCCCGAGACCACCGCCTTCCAGTCCGCTGGGACGGTCGCCCGCGTGCCGCTCTTCCACCTCCTGCGCTTCGGCTGGAAGAACCTGCTGCTGGGCATCGGCGCCCGCCTGGCCGATGCCGTCACCTTCAACGTCATCAACGTCTTCGCGATCTCCTTCGCGACCGTCCACCTGGGCCTGGACAAGCAGATGATCCTCACCGGCTTCGTCATCGCCGCGGCCGTAGAGTTCGCTCTGCTGCCTCTGATCGGGGCCCTCTCGGACCGGATCGGCCGGCGCCCCGTGTACCTCTTCGGCGTGATCGTCTGCGGCATCGGCGGACTGCTCTACTTCCCGATCCTCGCCACTCAGAACACGCTGTTCATCTGGCTCGCCATCGTGGTCCTGGTCGCCGTCGGCACCGGCTGCATGTTCGGCATCCAGGGCGCGTTCTTCGCGGAGATGTTCGACACCCCCACCCGTTACACCGGCCTCGGCGTGGTCTACCAGGGCTCGTCGCTCATCGGCGCCGCACCGACCCCGGCCATCGCCCTCACCCTCTCGGCCGCCTTCGGCTTCTCCTACTGGCCCCCTGCGCTGTTCCTCGTGGGGGTCTGCGCGATCAGCGCCGTCTGCGTGCTGCTCGCGCGGGAGACCTCCATGAGCGACCTGATCGACAACCACGACACCGCGCAGGCCGAACCAGCCCTCGCCCAGAAAGGACTCTGACATGACCGAGAAGGACACCCGCCCCAACGTCGTCCTCGTCATCACCGACCAGCAGCGCTTCGACTCGATCGCCGCGCTCGGCCACGATCACGTGGACACGCCGCACCTCGATCGTCTCGTCCGGGAGGGCGTGGCCGCCACCAACGCCTATGTGGCCTCCCCGTCCTGCGCTCCCTCGCGCGCGAGCCTGTTCACCGGCCTCTACCCGCACACCTCCGGAGTCCTGCGCAACGACGACCGGTGGTCGCACTCCTGGGTGGAGGACCTCGCCACCAGCGGCTACCGCTGCGCGAGCGTGGGCAAGATGCACACCTTCCCCTACGAGACTCCCGTGGGCTTCCACGAGCGCCACGTCGTGGAGAACAAGGACCGCGACCATCCCAACCTCCCCTACTTCCTCGACCAGTGGGACAAGGCGCTGTGGGTGCGCGGGCTGAAGAAGCCGTCCCGTGTCACCTACCGCACGCGCGAGGACTATGAGGACCGCCTGGGCGCCTTCGAGTGGGAGCTCGACGAGGACATGCACGCCGACAGCTTCGTCGGCAACCTCGCCCGCCACTGGCTGGAGAGCTACCCGATCGACGAGAGCCCCTTCCTGCTCCAGATCGGGTTCCCCGGCCCGCACCCGCCCTATGACCCGCCCCGCCGCTTCCTGGACGCGTACCGCGACCGCGAGATGCCCAGCCCGCACAACACCCGGGAGGACATCGCGGCGCAGCCGCAGCCGCTGCAGGCCCTGCGCCAGCAGCACTTCGACAACGACCACGACGCGATCAAGCACCTCGACGAGCCGACGCACGAGCAGACGCAGCGCCAGCGGCAGCACTACTACGCGAACGTGACGCTGATCGACGAGCAGATCGGCGCGCTCCTGCAGACCCTCGAGCAGCGCGGCGTCCTGGACAACACCGTCATCGTGTTCACCTCGGACCACGGCGACGCGCTCAATGATCACGGCCACTCCCAGAAGTGGACGATGTACGAGCCCAGCGTGCACGTCCCCCTGCTGATGTGGGCGCCCGGCCGGCTGCCTGCGGGCCGACGAATCGACGAGCTGGTCAGCCTCATGGACGTGGGTCCCACGGTCATGGAGCTCGCCGGGCTGACGCCGCCGGAGTGGATGGAGGCCCGCTCGCTGCTGCCCGCCGCCCGCGGCGACGAGGACCATGCTCCACGCGAGTACGTGTTCAGCGAGCACGCCCGGGACTTCATCCTCACCGACACCGAGCTCATGACCATGGTGCGCGATGACCGCTACAAGCTCGTCGAGTTCAGCGATCACGAGCAGGGCCAGCTGTTCGACCTCCTCGAGGACCCGCACGAGGAGCACGACCGCTTCGACGATCCTGCGTACGCCGG
Source organism: Brachybacterium sp. YJGR34 (assembly GCF_003347015.1). Lineage (GTDB taxonomy): Bacteria > Actinomycetota > Actinomycetes > Actinomycetales > Dermabacteraceae > Brachybacterium. Next base: position 77,731 of record NZ_PNFB01000004.1, on the reverse strand, counting down.
GGTGCGCACCCGACTCCACGAGGCGATCCACCGGTGGTGGGCGCAGAGCGCCATGCACACCGCGACCTGGGCGAAGGATTTCCGCTGAGCCGGACGTCCCGCTGACCCATCTGAGGAGCTGCAGGTCCGACGGGTGCACTCCGCGTCGCCGCGGCGCCCCGTCGGACACGCCCTCAGGTCACGAGGTGGCAACACCGCGGTGAACGGCCGCCGGCCGAGGAATGATCGGGTAGGTTCCACTCAGCACTTCTCGGTGACGCGCGTCACCGAGGGGCGGCGCTGTCGCCGCCCCCTCCCCGATCCCCTCAGGAGGGTTCCATGACCTTCGCCGATCTGGTCGACGCCGTCAACGGCTTCGTCTGGGCATTACCCCTGGTGGTGCTGTGCCTCCTGGCCGGCCTCTACTTCTCGATCCGCACCGGCTTCGTCCAGGTCACCGGACTCCCGGAGATGATCAAGCAGCTGGTCAGCGGCAAGAAGTCCGATGACGGCACCTCACCCTTCCAGTCACTGATGATGTCACTGGCGAACCGCGTGGGCATGGGCAACATCGGCGGCGTCGCCACCGCCATCGCCTTCGGCGGCCCCGGCGCCGTGTTCTGGATGTGGACCGTGGCCTTCCTCGGGGCGTCCACCGCCTTCATCGAGTCGACCCTCGGTCAGATCTACAAGGAGAAGGACCCGGACACCGGCGAGTACCGCGGCGGGCCGGCGTACTACTTCGAGAAGGCGTACAAGCACAAGGCCAAGGGCCTCTCCCTGGTCTACGGCATCCTCTTCGCCGCCGTGACCGTCTTCGCGATGAGCTTCTTCCTCCCGGGCGTGCAGGCCAACGGCATGGCCTCCGCGATCAACGTCGCCTGGGGCATCCCCACCTGGGTCGTGGCGATCCTGCTGGTGATCGCGCTGTCGTTCATCATCATCGGCGGCGTCAAGCGCATCGCGGCCTTCGCCGCGGCCGTGGTGCCGATCATGGCGGTGCTCTACATCATCGCGGCGCTGGTCGTGTTCTTCGTGAACTTCGACCAGATCCCCCACGTGTTCGGCGAGATCTTCACCGGCGCCTTCGGCACCCACGCGATCTACGGCGCGATCATCGGCCTGGCCGTCAAGTGGGGCGTGCAGCGCGGCATCTACTCCAACGAGGCCGGACAGGGCACCGGCCCGCACCATGCCGCCGCGGCCGAGGTCTCGCACCCGGTCAAGCAGGGCCTGGTGCAGTCCTTCTCGGTGTACATCGACACGCTGTTCGTCTGCAGCGCCACCGCCTTCATCATCATCTCCACCGACATGTACTCGGTGTTCCAGGACGAGACCTTCCCGGGCCCCACGCTCTACACCGGGGCGATCGGCACCGACGTCGAACCGGGCCCCGGCTTCGTCCAGTCCGGCTTCGACACCCTGGCCCCGGGTCTCGGCATCGGCTCGGGCTTCGTGGCGATCGCGCTGTCGTTCTTCGCCTTCACCACGGTGGTCGCGTACTACTACCTGGCCGAGGTGAACCTCGTCTACCTGACCCGCAAGATCAAGAACCCCCTGGTCCGTCGCGGGCTGGTGCGGGCGCTGCAGGCCCTGGTCCTGATCTCTGTGGCCTACGGCGCGGTGAACACCGCCGGTTCCGCCTGGGGCCTCGGCGACATCGGCGTGGGCTCGATGGCCTGGCTGAACATCGTCGGCATCCTGGCCCTCCAGGTCCCCGCACTCAAGGCGCTCAAGGACTACCGCGCCCAGAAGAAGGCGGGCATCGATCCGCAGTTCGATCCCCGGGCAGCCGGGATCGAGAACGCCGAGTTCTGGGAGCAGCGAGCGGACAGCCTCGTCACGCAGGGCCGCACCGGCACGCACCGCGCCGCGACGGAGGACCCGACCCGCGAGTCCTGACCCCGGCACCGGGCACCTGCCCGGACAGCACGGCAGCCCGCCCCCGAACGTTGGGGACGGGCTGCCGTGCTGTCCGGGGAGGGGAGGGTGAGCCCCTCCCCTCCTCTGTCAGAGCCTCACGCCAGACGCAGCGCCGGGGAGAGAGTCTTGGCGGCGTCGGTCTCGGGGATGTCGCCGAGGATCTCGTCGATGCGGGCCTTCACCTCGGCGTCGAGGGTGACCCCGGCGGCCTTGACGTTCTCGGTGACCTGCTCGGGGCGGGAGGCGCCGATGATCGCGCCGGCGACGTTGTCGTTGCTCAGCACCCAGGCGACGGCGAGCTGCGCCGGGGTCAGGCCCAGCTCCTCGGCGATGGGCAGCAGGCCCTGGACCGCCTCGAGCGTGCGATCGTCCAGGAAGCGCTTGATCATGTCGGCGCCGCCCTTCTCGTCGCGGGCGCGGGAACCCTCGGGAGCCTCGGCGCCGGGCTTGTACTTGCCCGTGAGGATGCCCTGGGCGATCGGGGACCACACGACCTGGGAGACGCCCAGCTCGCGGGAGGTGGGGACCACGCGCTCCTCGATGACGCGCCACAGCATCGAGTACTGCGGCTGATTGGAGACCAGCTGGATCCCGAGGTCGCGGGCGAGCTGGTGGCCGGCGCGGATCTGGTCCGCGTTCCACTCGGAGACGCCGATGTACAGGGCCTTGCCGGCGTGGACGACGTCGGCGAAGGCCTGCATCGTCTCCTCGAGCGGGGTGGCGTAGTCGTAGCGGTGCGCCTGGTAGAGGTCGACGTAGTCGGTCTGCAGGCGGCGCAGCGAGCCGTCGATCGACTCGCGGATGTGCTTGCGCGACAGGCCGGTGTCGTTGTGGCCCTTCGGACCGGTGGGGAAGTAGACCTTGGTGAAGATCTCGAGGGACTCGCGGCGCTCGCCCTTCAGCGCCTCGCCGAGCACGACCTCCGCCGCGGTGTTGGCGTAGGTGTCAGCGGTGTCGAAGGTGCTGATCCCGTTCTCGAGCGCGGCGCGCACGCAGGCACGCGCCCGGTCGTCCTCCACCTGGGAGGCGTGGGTGAGCCAGTTGCCGTAGATGATCTCGCTGATCTTGAGGCCGCTGCGGCCGAGGTGACGATGTTCCATGGCCCCAGCCTACGCAGAAGCGAAAGCGCTTGCCCCCGTGGTCCATGACCCGCGCGGTCGCCCTCGACCTCGCCGAGAGGGACCTCGACGTCGAGGACATGGGCAAGCACCTCGATCTGCTGGCCCTGGGCGAGGTCGTCGAGCTGTTCGCACCGGAGGGCCGCGAGCACAGGGAGGCGAGCGACATCCGGCTGCGGCTGCGCTCGGGCTCCGTCGGCCACCTCCGGCAGGTCACGACGGCCGGCTGAAGCCGAGGGGACCGCACCCCTGCCCCTCCTGGAGCCGGAGTCGTAGACTCGAGGGGCACGCTGCCCCGACTCGACGACGAGCACCGAGGAGAGGACATGACCCTCCAGCCACGTCGCGCAACGCTCCCCCCACCCAGCGAGCCCCCGATGACACCGCCCGGGGTGCCACCGGTGGAGCCTCCCACGCATCCGCCGACGGACCCGCCGGGCCCGCCGCCCACGGAGCCGCCGTCCCCGATCCCGGGCCAGCCGCCCGCGCCGGATCCGGGGCCCCTCCCGCCCGAGCCGGAGCCCGAGCCCGAACGGCCCCCGCCGGACCCGCCGCCACCGTCGCCGCCCGGCACCGGCTGAGGTCCCGGACGCCGGCTCCACGGCGACCGCGCCCGCCCGCGGCATGCGGCGCCGCGGGCGGGCGCACCGCCGCCGGCGACGCGCCCGTCGAGACGGCCCGCTCAGGCCTCGGCGAACGTTCCGCTGGGCGGCAGGATCTCGGTCGAGGTCGGCGCCGGACGCGTGCCGGGCAGCGGCGTGCCCCACTGCGGCGTGCCGTCGGCGGCGACGGGGAGCACCTGTGCACAGGCCTGGCGGTTCGGGTCGCGCAGCGGATCGCCGACGATCTCGGTGTAGGTGCGCGCGTGGTAGACGAGCACCGGCTCGCCGCTCGGCGTGGTGGTGAAGGAGTTGTGGCCCGGCCCGAAGCGCTCGACCGACGGGTCCGAGACGAACACCGGCTCCGGGGACTTGGTCCAGGAAGCCGGGTCGAGGAGGTCGGCGCCGAGCTCGGCCGTGAGCACGCCCATCGCGTACTCGGGCCCGGTGCCGGCGGCGGAGTAGGTCAGCAGGATCCGGTCCCCGCGCACCAGCACGGCGGGCCCCTCGTTGACGGCGTGGCGGACCTTCTCCCACGCGAACTCGGGCCGCGTCAGCTCGACGGGCTCCGTCGCGAGCGTCCACGGGTTCTCCATGCGCGCGATGTAGAGGTTCGAGTTGCCCTCGATGCCGGCACGCTGCTGGGCCCAGATCAGGTACTGCTGATCCTCGAGGACGACGCTCGTGGCATCGAGCGCGAAGGACTCCCAGCCGGTGCGGATCTGCCCGCGCTCGACCCACTCCCCGGTGAAGGGGTCTTCGGCGGTGTTCTCGAGGACGTACATGCGGTGGTTGAAGGTGGCGGCCATCCCGGGCTCGTCGACGCGGACCTGATCGTCGGGCGCGGCGGCGTAGTACAGGTACCAGGCGCCGCCCACGCGGTGGAGCTCGGGGGCCCAGATCAGATGGGACTGAGGCCCCTCCTCGTGCCGGCGCCAGACCACGACCTCCTCGGCCGCCTGCAGATCGTCGAGCCGGGCAGCGCGGCGCAGGATGATCCGGTCGTACGCGGGGTGCGAGGCGGTGAAGAAGTACTCGTCCCCGTGCCGGAGCACGCAGGGATCCGCGCGCTGCAGCACGAGAGGATTCATGGTCGGTACGTCGCTGAGGGTCATGCCGTGTCCTTGGTCCAAGAGGGCGGGCGACTCGCTTCCCGGGTCGCGGTGCACCCAGAACGGTAAACGATGTAAAGAGCTGCTGTCAGCAGTTTCGGAATCCCGGCCCGGACCGGCGCGTGCGACGGACGCCCGCGGGGAGCCCGGTGCGCGCATCGTGCGAGCCCAGCCCGGCACCGGGCAGTGCGCCGTGAGGCCCGTCACTCCTGGCCTGCGGCGCAGCCCGTGACCCCTCCCCCGCCGGCGCGGCGCATCGACAACTCCCGCTGGGCCAGCATGCGCAGCGCGCCCAGCACGGGCTCCAGCATCACGGTGCCGACCACGACCCGCCGCACCGCCCCCTCGACCTCGGCGGGCACCGAGGCGAGGTCCGCGCGGGCCACCTGCTCCATCGCCTCGGCATAGTCGTCCATCAGCGCGACATCGACGTGCACCCCGGCCTGCTCGCAGGCCTGCCAGGACCGTTCCAGCCGCGCGAGCACCGGATCACCGGGCAGGACGCTCCAGCCGTGCGCCCGCACCCAGTCCCGGGCGCGGCCGCCCTCGCCACCGGCCGGCGAGGGGTCATCCTCGAGCAGCGCGCGCTGCGCCGTGGCCAGCACGTCCTGGCGACTCGGCTCCGGCGCGTCGAGCACGGCGACGACGCGCCGGATCGCGGCGATCCCGAGCCCGCCGGCCTCGATCAGGGCGCGCACCAGCAGCAGCCGCTCGACGTGGTCGTCGCCGTACTCCGCGGAGGTCCGGGAGGTCTGCCGACCGGGCGGCAGCAGGTCCTCGCGCAGGTAGTACTTGATGGTGCCGACGGCGACGCCGGTGCGGTCGGCGAGCTCGGAGATCCTCATCGCGGTCCTCTCGGTGGGGCGGATGATGCGGCGCGCGACCGCGGAGGGGCCGCCCCGGCGAGCCGAGGACCGCCCGCACCCTTGACGGGGGCGCACTGCGGACGCATATTGGAAAGTACCACTTTCCAGACGAGTCGAGGCACTCATGGTCCCACGCACCGCCGCCCGTCGCCCGCTGTCATCGTCGCCCTCTGCCGGTGACACCCGCCCCGCCCCCCGACGCCCGCCGAACCTCACGCACGCCGCGGTCGATCAGATCGTCGTCTTCCACATCGGGATGACGGTCGCCAAACCCTGGCGCCCGGACCTGTGGCTGCCGGTCGCGGCCGCGATGCCCCGGATGCTCGCCGAGCTGCGGCGCAATCGGGAGGCCTGCGACCGCGGCGAGGCCGGCGAGGAGGACCTCGGCTTCCTCGGCGCCGAGTCGATGATCGGCCCCTCCGGGCCGTGGGTGGCCCAGTACTGGAGGAGCACCGAGCATCTCTACGCCTACGCCCGCCTCGCCTCCGCGGCCCACCTCCCCGCCTGGAAGGCGTTCAACGCCGCGGCCCGCGAGCACCCCGGCGCGGTGGGGATCTGGCACGAGACGTACGCGGTGCCCGCGGACGGGATCGAGACCTTCTACGGCAACGGCGCCGCCGTGGGGCTGGCGAAGACGGTCGGCACCGTACCGCTGAGCCGCCGCGGCCGCACCGCCCGGGAGCGCCTGGGCACCCGCTGACGCCGGGGACACCGACGACCCGTCAGGAGTCCGGCAGCAGCCCGTCCACCAGGGCCTCCACGATCTCCTCGGTCCCCACCTGCGGCATGAGGGGACCGGCGAGCCGGTCCCACAGCAGGCCGTCCATCGCATAGTGGAACAGCGCGATCTCGCGCTCACCACCCGGCAATCCGGCGCGGGCGTTGAAGGCGACGTCGGCCGCGAAGCCCTCGCGCCGCCACTGCCCGAACAGGGCGGCGACCTCGGGGCGACGGATGCTCTCGAGGCGCAGCTCGAACAGCGCGACGGCGACCTCCCGGTCGCCGAGCAGTCGGTGGGCGATGTTCTGCAGATACTCCGTGAACAGCGCCCTGCTGGGGGTCCGGCCCTCGCGCTCGCGGAGGAACTCCTCGCTCGGAGCGAGCCGCCGGCCGATGCGCTCGACGAGGCCGGCGATGAGGGCATCGCGGGAGCGGAAGTAGTTCGAGGCCGTGCCGAGAGGAACCCCGGCCTCGCGGTCGACGGCGCGATGCGTGAGCCCGCGGGCGCCGTCTCGGGCGAGCACCGCGAGACCGGCGTCGGCGAGCATCCTGCGTCGTTCCTCGTTGCGAGCCATGACCGGAGCCTAGCGTGAACCACGACGCCTGTTGTACTCTCCGTCCACGACGCCTGTCGTGGTCCAGGCACGGCCTCGCCCCACCTCCCCTCACCCCAGGAGCCACCCCATGCGTGAACTCATCTACTACGTGGCCGTGAGCCTGGACGGCTACATCGCCGGACCGGACCATCAGTTCGACGCCTTCCTCACCGAGGGCGACCACATGGACGGCATCAACGAGCGCTATGCCGACGCGATCCCCACCGACATCGCCGAGCAGCTCGGGATCGACCAGAGCCGCGGGCGCTTCGATGCCGTGGTGATGGGCGCGAACACCCATGCCGTGGGACTGCCGGAGATGCCCAGCCCCTACCGTCACCTCGAGCAGGTGGTCTTCACCCATCGGCCCCTCGAGCCCGCGGAGAACCTCACCGTCACCGGCGAGGACCCCGTGCGCGTCGTGCGGGAGATGAAGCGTCGGCCCGGCAAGGACATCTGGCTGTGCGGCGGCGGGCAGCTCGCCGCGGCCCTGCATCAGGAGATCGACCGCCTGGTCCTCAAGCGCCAGCCGCTGCTCTTCGGCGCCGGCGTGCCGCTGTTCGCACCCGGGGAGTACTCACCCGCCCTGTTCGATCTGGTCAGCTCCCGCACCTTCGCCTCCGCAGTGACGTTCACGGAGTACGTGAGGCGCCGCTGATGCCGGCGCACGAGCGACGGAGGAAGAATGTCGTGTCCGTCTGGCGAACATCCGCGTCCGCCTCTGGCCTGGTGGGCCCACAGGGTGTTTCCTAGTCTCGAGGAGCACACCACGAAGGACACCTCACACACCGGAAGGGTCGATGATGACCACCCTCTCCCCCGCCACCGCCGATCTCGATCAGCTGGCCGACACCTACAACGAACAGGGCTACGTCCTGGTCAAGGGCCTGCTCACCAAGGAGGAAGCGGCCGAGTTCCGCGCTCGCAGCCACGATCTGATCGCCCGCCTGGACCGCGGCGAGGACGACCCGACCTGGGCCTCGGCCGCCGAGGCCGCCATGGGCCAGGCCACCAGCCTGCAGGACCTGCACGACGCCCAGTTCTACGACGCCGCCTTCACCCGGCTGCTCACCGATCCGCGCTTCACGGATGTGGCCGCGGCCGTCCTCGGCACCCCCAACGTGCAGCTGCACCACACCAAGATGTTCGTGAAGCCGCCCGCCAACGGCTCCCCCTTCCCTCCCCATCAGGACCACCCCTTCTTCCCCCACACCCATCACCGGGTGGCCGCAGCGATCTTCCACTTCGACGACGCCCCCGAGGAGAAGGGCTGCGTGCGGATCGCCCCGGGCAGCCACAAGGCCGGCCCGCGCGAGCACGATCCCGAGGGCAGCTACCACCTGCCCGACTTCCCCACCGAGGAGCTGCAGCCGATGGAGGCGGAGGCCGGGGACGTCCTGTTCTTCACCTACACCACCGTCCACAGCTCCGGGGTCAATGTCAGCGACGAGGCCCGCACCACCTGGCTGGTGCAGTTCCGGGATCCTGCGGATCCGCCGCTGACCGATCAGCACACCCACTCCCTGGGCCAGGGCCTGATCCTCGCCGGCAGCGATCCCACCGGACGCGCGGGCCGCTGAGGAACCGCCCATGAGCCTCGACCTCGTCGCCGAGGCCTCAGGATTCGTCGACCTCGCCGGTCAGCTCACCGCCGGCGAGGTCGACGGCTTCGCCGTGGACTACCTCTCCTGGGGCTTCTACGAGCCCTCCCGGTGGCACAACACCCCGCACACCCACTCCTTCCACGAGGTGTGCCTCGCCTACGCCGGCGCGGGGACCTTCACCCTCGAGGGCACCACGCACCGCGTCGAGGCGGGGACGCTGTTCCTCGCACGCCCCGGGGACGTGCATCAGATCGTCGCCGACGACGCGGGGTCCGACGGTCTGGGCATCGCCTTCTGGGGCTTCACGCTCCGCGAGACCCCCGCTGCCCGGACGCTCCGCCACGGCTGGTGGAACGGGCTGACGCGCGCCGACCATCCGGTGGTCTCGGACGCGCTCGGCGCGCTGCCGACGCTCGTCACGGCCCTCGCCGCCGAGGCCTCCTCGCCCCGCTCCGGCCGCGGGGCGCAGCTCGAGGCGCTGGGCACCGCGCTGGTGATCGAGACGGCGCGGGCCTTCGCCACGCCCGAGGACCTCCGCATCGCGGTCGACCCGGCCTCGCGCACCACCTCGATCGTCGCCCTCATGCAGCGCTACCTGGCCGACAACCTGCAGCGCCCGCTCGAGGTGCGCGACGTCGCCGAGGCCGCCCACCTCTCGACCCGCCACGCGGCCCGGCTGTTCGCCCAGGAGACCGGGACGTCCGTGATGAGCGCGCTGCGACGCCTGCGACTCGAGCGCGGCGCCCATCTGCTGCTGGAGACCGAGGAGCCGGTCACCCAGGTGGCCCGGCAGTGCGGATATCCCGAGGTGCGGCCCTTCATCACCGCCTTCGGCCGCCGCTACGGCCAGACCCCCGGCTCCTTCCGCGCCCACGGCGGCACATTGCACCTGTGAGGGCACGGCGTGAGCAGGGCGGGGCACCGGGGCGGACCGGGCTGCTTGCCGCCGCCGGCAGCGAAGGCAACCTCACCGTGGTGTTCCGGAGGGATTCCGCGGTGAGGTTGCCTGCACCCGCGCGCGGGGGCTGCGGAGAGCGGCTCAGACGGCCAGGGCGCTCCGCGCGAACAGCCGGGAGGCCCCGGGCAGGTGCAGGAGGCTCGTCGCGAGCTGCTGGAGGCGCTGCTGACGCGCGGTGGCCGGGATGAAGGCGGAGGCGCTGCGCCGCCCCGCGCGCTGAGCCCGCTCGACCGTCGGCCTCCACCGCCGCTCGTACTCGGCGAGGCCCACCTCGACCTGCGGTCCGGCGGCGCGCAGGCAGCGGGCCAGCACCTCCGCCCCGGCGATCGCGAGCGAGCTGCCCTGGCCGGCCAGCAGCGAGACCGCATGAGCGGCGTCCCCGGCCAGCACCACCCGTCCTCGGCTCCAGCGGGGCGCCCACGACTGCGCGACGAGGTCGTCGTAGTAGTCCTCCGGGGCGTGCTCGAGGGCACGGTCGACCAGCGGATGCAGCCCCTCGTAGGTGCGGCGCAGGAGTGCGGGATCCGGTGACGGACGATGCTCGGGACCGGAGGGCTCCCCGGCACGAGGCGGCCGCCCTCGGCGCTCGGCGAGGAACACGGCCGCCCGCCGCTCGTCGCACGCGTAGAGACCGCCGATGCGGCCGATGCTGTCGGTCATCAGGGCGACGTCGCCCAGCTCCGCGGCGAGCTCCGGATCCTCGAAGAGGAAGCTGGCGGCGCGATATCCCATCGGGATCACCGGGCCGTGCCCGGCGGCGACGTGCTCACGCCCCATCGAACGGACGCCGTCGCACAGGACCACGAGATCCGCCTCGAGCCGCTCGCCGCCGGCGAGCTCGACGATGGCGCGCCGCGGCCAGGCCGCCCCCTGCAGCGCGGCGTCGCGGAGGCCCACGGCCCGGGCGCCGTACCGCAGGTGCACGGTGTCCGGGAGCTGCGCGAGCAGGCCCCGTTCCATCTCCGGGCGCAGGATGGAGAAGTACCTCCCGTCGGCGGCGTCGATCAGCGGGGCGGCATCGATCGTCCCCGAGACCGAGCGGTCGGACCTCTCGAACCGCACCCCGTCGAAGACGCGGCCCCGTGCGCGGAGCCCCTCGAACAGGCCCATCCGTTCGGCGGCCGGGACGCCGGGGCCGAAGAAGTCGATCATGTAGCCGCCTCCGCGCGGGCCCGGGGAGGCCTCCAGCACGGTGACGTCATGATCGGGGGCGAGCTGGTGGGCGAGGGCGAGACCGCTGATCCCGCCACCGATGAGGAGGACGTCCATGCCTCGACGCTATGCCGAGCGGCGGCGGAGCGCACCCTGTTTCCGGCCCGACCCCTCCCCCGAGACGGCGCGCCCGGCAACTCGCGTCCGGCAACTCGCGCCCGGCAACTCGCGCCCGACGACGCGCGCCCGGCGACTCGCGTCGAGCGCCTCCGGGGAGAGCCTCGCGGAGAATGGTGCGGTTCCGAACCAGTTCCGGCCCCGAAATGGAACAGAACCGCACCTCACTCACCGCGCGCGGCCTCCGCGGGGCGCGAAGGCTCCGCGGGGCGCGGGGGCGACCGCTCCGCGCCGCGCGACAGCTCCGCCGCGCGTCAGCCCTCGGCCGGGGCGCCTCCCGGCTCCAGGGTGGCCGTCTCCCCGGTCACCGCCGCGATCTCCCCGGTGACCGCGGGGATCGCCCCGGTGACCAGCGCCTCCTCGTCGGGATCCACCCCGGAGGCGAACTGCGACCAGTACAGGCGGTGGTAGGCGCCCTCGGCCTCGAGCAGCTCATCGTGGGAGCCGAGCTCCACGATGTCGCCGTGCTCCATCACGAGGATCACGTCGGCGTCGCGGATGGTGGACAGGCGGTGGGCGATGACGAAGGAGGTGCGGTCGGTGCGCAGCGCCGCCATCGCCTCCTGCACCAGCACCTCGGTGCGGGTGTCCACGGAGGAGGTGGCCTCGTCGAGGATCAGCAGCGCGGGATCGGCGAGGAAGGCCCGGGCGATGGTGATCAGCTGACGCTCACCGGCGGAGACGTTCGCGCCCTCGTCCTCGATGACCGTGTCGTAGCCGTCGGGGAGGGTGTGCACGAAGCGGTCCACGAAGGTGGCGGTCGCCGCGGCGACGACCTCCTCGTCGGTCGCATCCAGGCGGCCGTAGCGGATGTTCTCCCGGATGGTGCCGCCGAAGAGCACGGCGTCCTGGAGCACCATGCCCACCTGACTGCGGACGGCCCCGCGATCCAGCGCCCGGATGTCCACGCCGTCCAGGCGGATCTGCCCGGCGTCGATCTCGTAGAACCGCATGATGAGGTTGACCAGGGTGGTCTTGCCGGCACCCGTCGGCCCCACGATCGCGATGGTCTGTCCCGGCTCCGCGGTCAGCGAGAGGTCCGTGATCAGCGGCTTCTCCGGGGTGTAGGAGAAGGCGACGTGATCGAACTCGATCCGGCCCCTGACCGGGGTGATCAGCTGCGCGGGCGCAACGATCCGCCCGGAGCGGTCCGCGGCGCGGCCGCCGGAGCCGTCGGTCCCGGCGCTGCCGGCGGCGATCTGGCCGTCGGCCTCCTGCTCCTCGGCGTCCAGCAGCTCGAAGATGCGCTCCGCGGAGGCGACGCCGGAGATCAGCATGTTCGCCATGCCGGCGACCTCGCCCAGCGGTGCGTTGAACTCGCGGGAGTACTGGATGAAGGCCGTGACCTGGCCCAGGGACATCTGCCCCGCGGCGATCCGCAGACCGCCCACCACGGCGATGCCGACGTATCCCAGGTAGGTCACCCACTGCATGATCGGCATGATCATGCCGGAGTAGAACTGCGCCCGGAAGGACGCCTCCCAGAGGTCCTCGTTGCGCTCGTCGAACTGCTCGCGCATCGCGTCCTGGCGGTCGAAGACGGTGACCAGGTCGTGGCCGGTGAAGGACTCCTCGACGTGGCCGTTCAGTCGCCCGGTGTTGCGCCACTGGGCGGTGAACAGCTTCTGGGACTTCGACCCGATGAGGCCGATCACCACGCCGGAGATCGGCAGCGCCACCAGGGCGATGAGCGCCAGCTGCCAGGACAGCCAGAACATCATCACCGTGATGCCCACGATGGTCAGCACCGCGTACACCAGGGAGGCGAAGGCCTGCTGGAGGGCGGTCTGGACGTTGTCGACGTCATTGGTGGTCCGCGAGAGCAGGTCGCCGCGCTGGCGGGTGTCGAAGTAGCTCAGCGGCAGCCGGTTGACCTTGGCCTCGATCTGCTCGCGCAGGTGGTAGACGATCGTCATCACCACGTCGTTGAGCAGACGGCCCTGCAGCCAGTCGAACAGCGCCGCGACCAGGTACATGCCGATCACGATGAGCAGGAGACGGCCCAGGGCGTCGAAGTCCACCCCGCCCCCGGCGAGGAAGCCGTCGAAGATGACGTCCATGGCGTCGCCGAGGACCGTCGGCGCCCAGACGGTCAGGACGGTGGAGAGGATGCCGAAGGCCAGCACGACGCCCAGCCCCAGCTTGTGATCGCCGAAGGTCCTGAACAGACGCAGCGCGGAGGGCCAGAAGGCCTTCGCCTTGCGCGGGGCGGACTCGCCCCATTCGCCGCTCATCGAGTCCTGCATCTCGAGGATCTCGTCCTCGCTGAGCTCGGCCGGCGCGGAGCCCTTCTTCTGCTTCCGGTTCCTGTCGCTCATGCCGGCTCCTCCACGCTGATCTGGGAGTCGACGATCTCCCGGTAGGTCTGCGAGCTCTCCAGGAGCTCCTCATGGGTGCCGCGGCCCACGATCTTCCCGGCCTCGAGCACGAGGATCTGATCGGCCGAGGTGATGGTCGAGATGCGCTGGGCGACGATCAGGGTGGTCGCGCCGCGGGTGCGGTGGGCGAGACCCTCGCGGACCTTCGCATCGGTGGTGACGTCGAGCGCCGAGAACGAGTCGTCGAAGACGTACAGCCGGGGCCGGGCGACCAGGGTGCGGGCGATGCACAGGCGTTGGCGCTGGCCGCCCGAGACGTTGGTGCCGCCCTGCGAGACGGCGGACTCCAGCCCCTTCGCGACCGCGTCGCCCTCGCCGGTGGTGCGCTCGGCGACGAACTCGGTGGCCTGGGCGGTCTCCAGCGCCTCCCAGAGCTGCTCCTCGCTCGCCTCCGGGTCCCCGAAGCGCAGGTTGTGAGCGATGGTCCCGGAGAACAGGTACGGCTTCTGCGGCACCAGGCCCACGGCCCGGGAGACCGTCGCGCGCGACAGCTCGGTGATCCGCACGCCGTCCAGCAGCACCTGGCCGCTGGTGGCATCGTGCAGGCGCGGGACCAGGTTGACCAGCGTGGTCTTGCCGGCGCCGGTGGAGCCGATGATCGCGGTGGTCTTGCCGGCCTCGGCGGTGAAGCTCACCCCGTCCAGGACGGGCGAGTCCGCGCCCGGGTAGGAGAAGGTGACGTCGCGGAACTCAAGGGAGGCGCCGCCGCCGTCGGCCTCGATCGCCACCGGATGCGCCGGCTCGGCGAGGGTGGGGAGGGTCTCGAGGACCTCGCCGATGCGCCGTGCGCTGATGATCGCGCGCGGGAACATCATGAACATGAAGGTGCCCATCATGACCGCCATGAGGATCTGCAGCAGGTACTGCATGAAGGCGGTCAGGGCTCCCACCTGCACCAGCCCCGCGTCCACGCGATGGCCGCCGAACCACAGCACGGCGGCGGTGGCGAGGTGGAGGACGACGGTGATGGCCGGGCCCATGATGACGAACAGGCGCCCGATCCGCACCGAGGTGTCGGTGAGGGTGGCGTTCGCGTCCTCGAAGCGGGCGGTCTCGTGGCGCTCGCGGACGAAGGCGCGGACCACGCGGATGCCCATGATCTGCTCGCGCATCACGCCGTTGATGGAGTCGATGTTGGTCTGCATGCGCTCGAACAGCGGCATCAGGCGTGTGACCAGGAGACCGACGATGAGCATCAGCACGGGCACGGAGACCCACACCAGCCAGGAGAGACCGGGATCCTCCTGGATCGCCATGATGATCCCGCCGATGGCCATGATCGGCACCATGACCATGAAGTTCAGCGTCATCAGCACCAGCATCTGCACCTGCTGGACGTCGTTCGTGGCGCGCGTGATGAGCGTGGGCGCGCCGAAGCGTCCCATCTCCTCGGTGGAGAAGCGGTCCACGCGCCGATAGATCGAGCGGCGCACGTCGCGGCCCATCCCCATGGCGACGCGCGCCCCGAACCAGACCGAGGCGATCGCGGCGATCAGCTGGACCATCGCGACGGCCAGCATGAGCCCGCCGACGCGCCAGATGTAGTCGGTATCGCCCGTGGCCACACCGTTGTCGATGATGTCCGCGTTGAGGCTGGGCAGGTACAGCGTCGCGAGGACCGCGACGAGCTGGAGGACGACGACGGCACCGATGTGCGGCAGGTAGGGCCGGATGTGGCGTCGGATCAGGGTCCAGAGCATGGAGGGATCTCCTGGAGCAGGGTGATGCGGCCCGGCCGTCGGGAGCGGGAGCGGCCGGGGTGTCGTGGACGAGACTAGGAGGGCGGGCGGACATTCTCCGTCCGCGAAGCGGAGCGGGCGGGCGGGGTGCCGTCGCGCGGGCGGAGGGTGGCCGGACGCAATCAACCATCCTGCCCCACCGGGCTGGGAGGGGCCACCGGGTTTTCCCCCAGAGATCCGAGCGCGCCGAGACCCCCGCCTGAGGGCGCACTCGCTCGGCGCGCAGCTCCGGTCGCAGGTCACTTCGCCGTGGAACTCGCCCTCGATTCCCCGGCAGACCTGCCTGCAGCGGCAGCGGCAGCGGCAGCGGCAGCGGCAGCGAGAGGGAGTCCGGCTCCCTCAGACGCCCCGGAGCATCGAGAGCCCGTTGGCGGCGCCGCGCACGGTGGTGGAGGCGAAGCGGGCGTGACTGGGCAGGTAGCGGTCGTCGGACCACTCGATCGGATGGCCCTCGATGGTGAACGCCCGCCGGCGCAGGCGCATCAGGGGCGACCCCTCCTCGATCCCCAGCAGGTCGGCATCGACCGCGTCGGCGGCCACCGCGTCGAGGATCCGGGTGGCGTGGTGGATGTCGACCCCGCAGGCCACCAGGCGCTCGTAGATCGATCCCGAGTCGGGGTCGAAGGAGAGGATGTGCCGCCCCACCTCGAAGGGGTAGCACAGGCGCTCGAGCATGATCGGCGTGCCGTCGGCGAAGCGCAGGCGCAGCACGTCGACGATCGGATCACCCTCCTCGATCTCGAGCGAATCCGCCTGGGCGCGGGTGGCCCACTCCCGGGTGAGGGACTCGGTGCGCTGTCCGGGCTCCGCCCCCATCTCACGGCACCACTGGGTGAAGGAGAGCGCGACGTCGAAGGGCTGCACCGGCACGGTCTCCAGGACCACGGAGCGTCGGCCCCGGCCCGAGGAGATCAGCCCCTCGTCGCGGAGGATGCCGAGCGCCTGGCGCACCGGGCCGCGGGAGGTCTGGAAGCGCGTGCAGAGATCGGCCTCGGTGGGGAGGCTCTGGCCCGGCACCAGCGCCCCCGAGGAGATCTCCCGGCGCAGGAAGGTGACGATCTCCCGGTAGGTCTGCGCACCCCTGGTCGTGGCCGTCATCCTCGCCCCGCTCCCTCTCGTCGTCCCTGGAACCTCCCGGCCGCGACGTCGTCGGCGCGACGGAAGGCACCGCCTGTTCCCGATAGTACGCAGGTCGGCGCCCACGATGCGCGGTCGGCAACACATCGGTGACCTCATGGTGGACACCCGGTGAAGTGTGCGAGACATGTTCGGAACGTGTATATACATCCGTCGACTTCCGGGCCGCCGACGGTGCACTCTCGTGTCATGACCACCGACACCGATCTCCTCGTCGTCGGCGGCGGCATCCTCGGCCTCGCCGTCGCCGACCGCGCTCTCCGCCAGGGCCTCGACGTCCACCTCGTCGAGGAGGACCACCGTCCCGTCGGCTCGAGCATCCAGAACTTCGGGCACCTCTGCATCACCGGCCAGGCCGACGACCACCTCGACCTCGCCCTCTCCTCGCGCGCCGGCTGGCTGCGCGGCGGCGCGGAGTCAGGGCTCCGCGTCGCGCGCCCCGGCACGCTCGTGCCCGCCGCCTCCCCCGCCGAGCTGCGCGTGCTCGAGGAGTTCGCCGCCCACCGGGGCCCGGAGCAGGTGCGGATGCTGACCCCCGCGCAGACCCGTGACGCACTGGGGGCGGATCGGCAGGACCTCCTGGGCGGGGCGCACCTCCCGCTGGACCTGCGGGTCGACCCCCGCCGGGCCGCGCCCCGCCTCACCGCCCACCTCCAGCACAAGGGCCTGCGCGTCCACCACGGCGAGCGGGTGCTGAGCACCGCCGAGGGGGCCGTGACGACCACCCGCGCCACCTACCGCGCCGAGCGCGTCGTGGCCTGCCCCGGCACCGGGATCGACGGGCTGTTCCCCGAGATCGCGGACCGCCACCGCATCACCCGCTGCACCCTCGCCATGGCCCTGGTGGAGCGCCCCGCGCATCTCGGCGCGGACACCGCGATCCTCAGCGGCACCTCCCTGGCCCGCTACGACGGCTTCGCCGCCGTGCCCGGCGCCGAGGAGCTGCGCCGCGACCTGGCGGACCGGGAGCCGGAGCTCCTGGCCTGCGATGCGAACCTCATGGTCACCGGGATCGACCGCGGACTCCTCGTGGGCGACTCGCACGCCCGCCACGACTCCCCCGAGCCGTTCCTCGACGCCCGCGTCTCCTCCCTCCTGCTCACGAAGGCCTCCGCGCTGCTCGGGATCCCCGAGCCGCGGGTGATCGAGCGCTGGCAGGGCTGCTACAGCGACGCGCCGGACACCCATCTGGTGCTCGAGCAGCCGGACCCGGCGACCACCGTCGCCGTGGTCACCAGCGGCATCGGCATGACCCTCGCCTTCGGCATCGCCGAGCGGATCCTCGCCGGCGCCCTCCTGACCTGAGCACGCCCCACCGCGGTCCGACGCCGCGCAGCGCCCGCCCGTCACGACCTCCACAGAACAGGACCTCCCCATGACCGCTCGCCCTGCCCGCACCCTCACCCGTCGCCAGGGCCTCACGGCCCTCACCTCCCTCACCGCCGCCGTGCTCGGCAGCACCGCCCTGACCTCGTGCGGCGGCAGCGCCGCCGGTGGCGAGGAGCGGGACCTCGTCTTCGCCGCCGTCCCCGCCGAGAACTCCCAGTCCCTCGCGCAGACCTTCGACAACGTGGTGGCGCTGCTCGAGCAGGCCACCGGGCGCACGGTCGCCTTCCAGGACGCCTCGGACTACGCGGCCGTCATCGAGGGCCAGCGCGCCGGGAAGATCGACATCGCCAGCTACGGGCCGTTCTCCTACGTCATCGCCAAGGACGGCGGCGTGCCGATCGAGGCCGTCGCCGCCCCCGTGCACGAGGAGGGCACGCAGCCCGCCTACCAGTCGCTGTGCTACGTCACCGCGGACAGCGGGATCAGCTCCCTCGAGGACCTGCGCGGCAAGAAGGTCGCCTTCGTCGACAAGGCCTCCACCTCCGGCTACCTGGTGCCGATGGAGGGCCTGATGAGCGCGGGCCTGGACCTCGAGGCCGATCTCACGGCCGTCCTGGCCGGCGGGCACGACGCCGCCCTGCTCGCCCTGGCCGGCGGTGAGGTCGATGCCGCCTTCGCCCACGACACGATGCTGCAGACCCTCACCGGCAGCGGCCAGGTCGAGGAGGGGCAGCTGTCCCCGGTCTGGGAGTCCTCGCCGATCCCGGAGGACCCGATCGCACTGAACACCTCGACTCTGGACGAGGAGACCCTCGAGGCGATCCGCACCGCCCTCCAGGAGAGCGCCAACAAGCCCGCCCTGGTCGCCGAGGGGATCTGTGCCTCCGAGGACGAGTGCGCGCTGCCCGAGGAGATCGAGTGGGGCTACGTCCCCGTCGCCGACGCCGACTACGACCCGATCCGCCAGATCTGCACCGTCACCGAGGCCGACGCCTGCTCGTCGGTGTCCTGACCGCCGCCCAGACCCCGAGCTCCCGCGACCCGAAGGGCCTGCCATGACCGCCTCGCCTTCCGACCACCACCGCCCCGCCGCCGGGGCCCCCTCCGCACCGGACCACCCCGCGATCAGCCTGCGGGCGGTCACCAAGGACTTCGGCCCGGGGGTCAAGGGCCTGGACGAGGTCTCCCTCGACATCGCCCCGGGGTCGATCACCGTGCTGCTGGGCCTCTCCGGCTCCGGCAAGTCCACCCTGCTGCGTCATCTCAACGGTCTGCAGCGCCCCACCCGCGGTCGCATCGAGGTGCTCGGCGAGGCGGTCGGCGAGCTGCCCGGACCGGCCCTGCGCCGGCTGCGCCGCGAGATCGGCATGATCTTCCAGGACTTCGGCCTGGTGGGGGCGATGTCGGTGCTCGAGAACGTGTGCACCGGACGGCTGGGCTCCCTGCGCGGTCCGCGGATGGGCCTGATCATGTATCCCCGTGCCGTCCGTCTCGAGGCCCTCGAGCAGCTGGAGCGTGTGGGCCTCGCCGACCGCGCCCATCAGCGGGCGGACACCCTCTCCGGCGGTCAGCAGCAGCGGGTGGCGATCGCCCGCTCCCTCATGCAGCACCCGCGGATCCTGCTGGCGGACGAGCCGGTCGCCTCCCTGGACCCCGTCTCCTCCCGCCAGATCCTCGATCTGCTGCAGAGGCTCCGCGAGGAGGACGGCCTCACCGTGGTCACCGCGCTCCACCAGGTCGATCTCGCGCTCGACCTGGCGGACCGGGTGATCGGGCTGCGCGGCGGCCGCGTGGTCCTCGACCGCTCCACGACCGGCCTGAGCCCCCGCGACGCCGCCCGGATCTACGAGTCGGTGGCGACGCCCACCACCGAGGAGATGGAGTCCCTGACGGACATGTCGACGCTCACGGCGGCCCGCCGATGAGCGCCGCGCCGGTCCTCGCCCCGCCCACCGGACCGCGCCCCGGTGCGGCCCCACCCCGGACGCTGACCCGCCCGCGCCCCGGCGGCACCGCCGCGGCGGCGGTGATGCTGACCCTGGTGGCGCTGGGCGCCTGGTCCGTCATCGACCTCGGCATCGACCTCCCCACCGTGCTCGGATCGGTCGGCAACGCCGTCGCCTTCGTCCAGCGCATGCTCCCGCTGGACTTCCCGCCGGCCGCCGAGCTGGCCGCGATGATCGGGCAGACTCTCGCGATCGTGCTCCTGTCGACGCTGCTGGCGATCGGCCTCTCGGTCCCGCTGTCCCTCGCCGCCGCGCGGGCCACCACCCGCGGCCGCCTCTCGCGCGGCACCGCCCGCACCCTCATCGTCCTCGCCCGCGCCATCCCCGACCTCGTGCTGGCCATCGTGTTCCTGCGGCTGTTCGGGCTGGGGCCGGTCGCGGGGATCCTCGCCATGGGCCTGCACTCCGTGGGCATGATCGGCAAGCTCTACGCCGATGCCATCGAGGAGCTCGACGACGCGCCCCGCCGGGCCGTCGAGGCGCTGGGAGGGACCCGGCGCCAGCAGATCTGGACCGCGATCCCGCTCGCGCTCCTGCCCCAGATCATCGCCACCGGCCTGCACCGCTTCGACATCAACCTGCGCACCTCGGTGCTGCTGGGGTACGTGGGCGTGGGCGGCATCGGCCTGGCGATCGCCGACGCGCTGCGGGCGCTGGACTACCAGCGCGGCATGGCCCTGGCCGTGGTGGTCCTGGCGCTGTGCATCGTGGTGGAGCTGACCTCCGGTGCGATCCGCGCCGCGATCCTTCCCCGCACCGATCGGCGCGCGGCCGAGACGGGATGGGCGGACCGGCTGCTGGCGCGCTCGACGGGGACCCCGTCCGGCCCGGCCGCCCCGTCCATCACGCCGCCGTGGACGGTGGACCGCCTGCGGCGGCTGCTGTCCGGCGCGATGATCGTGCTGCTCGCGCTGGCCTCGGTGCGCGCGGTCGAGATCGACGCCGGCACCCTGCTGGGCGGCATCCTGGAGATCCCGAGCACCCTCCTGCTGTTCCTCCCGCCCGGCTTCGGCGGCTCCGCCTCCCTCGTGTTCGCGGACCTGCTGGTGACCGTGCAGATCGCCCTGGCGGCGACGCTGCTGGGCGCCCTGCTGGCGGTGCCGATCGGGATCCTCGCGGCCCGCACCGTCGTCGCCCATCGCGCCGTGCACACCTCCGCCCGGCTGCTCATCGTGATCATCCGCGGCATCCCGGAGCTGATCCTCGCGATCCTCTTCGTGGTCATCACCGGCCTCGGCGCCGTGGCCGGCACCCTGGCGCTCGCGCTCGGCGCCGTCGGCCTGCTCTCCAAGCTGATCGCGGACTCCCTCGAGGAGACCGACGTGCGGGTCCAGGAGGCGGTGCGCACGGTCGGCGCGAGCGGTCCGCAGGTCTTCCTCGCCGCGACCCTGCGCCAGGCCGCCCCGGCCGTCGTCGCCCACGTGATGTACCTGCTGGACACCAACATCCGTGCCGCCACGCTCCTGGGCGTCGTCGGAGCGGGAGGCGTCGGCTTCCTGCTCCTGAACGCCGCCCGCATCAACCAGTTCGAGGTGGTCACCGCCATCGTGCTGCTGATGCTGCTGGTGGTGCTCGCCGTCGAGGCGCTCGCCCTCTGGCTGCGGCGCGCCGTCCGCTGACCCCCGCCCGTCCGACACCGCCCCACCCCCAGGAGATGACATGACCCCCACCCTCGAGCTCGTCGTGCTCGACATGGCCGGCACCACGATCGACGACCGCCACGAGGTGTACCGCGTGCTGCGCGCCGCCGTGGAGCGGGAGGGGGCCCGCATCGACGAGCCCACCTTCCAGCAGTGGATGGGCACCGAGAAGCGCACCGCCATCGCGAACCTGCTCGCGCTCGGCGGTGTCGCGGCGAGCGAGGAGCGGGTGGCGGCGGCCTTCACCTGGTTCCTCCTCGAGCTGCGCCGCTCCTACACCGAGAGCCCGCCGGTGCCCCTGCCCGGCGTCGAGGAGGCGCTGGGCGTGCTGCGCGGGCGCGGCATCGCGCTGGGACTGACCACGGGCTTCTCCCGGGAGATCACGGAGCTGATCCTCACGGGCCTGGGCTGGAGCGTCGGCCCGGAGTCCACCGCCCCGCCCGGCGCCGTCGGCGTCGACGTCGTGGTGTGCGGGGACGAGGTGGCCGAGGGCCGCCCGGCGCCGCTGATGATCGCGGAGGTCATGCGCCGCACCGGGGTCACCGATCCCGCACGCGTCGCCTCCGTCGGGGACACGGCGGTGGACGTCGCCTCCGCCCGCCGCGCCGGCGCGCTCGCCGTCGGAGTGCTCACCGGGAAGCTCACGCGCGAGGGGCACGAGGCCGCCGGCGCGGACCTCGTCCTCGACTCGGTCGCCGATCTCCCCTCCCTCCCCGTCGCCGGAGGACAGGACTGAATGGGACGTGACACCGTGCGGTCCCTGGTCTGGACCGGCCCGGCGGCCGACGCGCCGGCGGGGACCGCCCCGAGCACCTTCGAGCTCGTGGAACGGCCGCTGCCGGACTTCGGCCCCGGGGAGCTGCTGGTACGGGTCCGCGCCGCGGCGGTCTGCGGCTCCGACCGCCACACCGTCCAGGGCCGACGCCCCGCGCCGTGCCCGAGCGTGCTGGGGCACGAAGGCGTCGGCGAGATCACGGCGATCGGGGCGGCCCCGACCGCCGAGGGCGACCCACCGATGCCCGGCGCCGTCCCGTCGACGGTGGACGGGGCGCCGCTGCGGATCGGCGACCGCATCGTGTGGTCGGTGATCTCCGCGTGCCGGACCTGCGACCGGTGCTGCGCCGGGCACACCGCGAAGTGCCGCCGACTGCGCAAGGTCGGCCACGAGAGGTTCGCGGGAACGTGGCCGCTCTCGGGCTCCTACGCCAGCCACGTGCTGCTGCCCGCGGGGCACGACGTGGTCCGCGTCCCCCCGGCCGTGGCCGATGCTCCCGCGGCCGTCGCCGCCTGTGCCGGCGCCACCGTCATGGCGGCGCTCGACTCCGTCCCCGCCTCCCGCCTCGAGGGGGCGCGGGTGCTGGTCAGCGGGGTGGGGATGCTGGGACTGCTGGCGATCGCCGCGGCCGCCGAGGCGGGGGCGGAGCGGATCCACGCGGTCGACCCCTCCCCGGCGCGGCAGGACCTCGCCCGGCGCGCCGGCGCGAGCTCCGTCGCCGCGTCCCGGGACGGGACGGACGGCGGCATCGACCTGGCCCTCGAGCTCTCCGGTGCCCCCGCCGGGGTCCGCGCCGCGGTCACCGCGCTCGACGTCGGCGGCACCGCGGTCCTCGCCGGCAGCGTCTTCCCCGGGCCGGGGGTCGAGATCGATCCCGAGCACCTGGTGCGCGGGCGCCGCACCGTGACGGGGGTGCACAACTACGAGCCGGAGCACCTGGTGGGCGCCGTGGAGCTGCTCGGCTCCGCGCGCGGACGGACCCTGCCCTGGTCACAGATCCTCGGCGCACCGATCGGCCTGGAGGAGGTGCCGGACGCCCTCGCCGCGCAGCCGGAGCACCTGCGCACGGTGATCGTCCCCTGACGCCCGCGGCGGAGCTCAGGAGGTCATGAGCATCCCGACGGCGGGCAGCACCAGCGTCATAGCCAGGGCGTTCAGCACCATGCCGGCGCTCGACCAGCCGCCGGCCACCGCCGATTCGGTCAGCGCCCGGGAGGTGCCGATGCCGTGGGAGGTCAGGCCGATCGCGAAGCCGCGCGCCCGCTCGTCCCGCACCCGGGCCAGGGTCAGCAGCGCCGGGCCCACCACCGCGCCGCTGACCCCGGAGATCAGGGTCAGCACCACGGCCAGCGGCACGGAGGCCTCGAGGATCTGGGCGATCGACAGCCCCACCGGGGAGGTCACCGAACGCGGCAGCGCCGCCAGCAGCAGGCTGGTGTCCACCCCGAAGGCGGTCAGGGCGCCGACGGTGATCGCCACGCTCACCGCCCCGCCGACCAGCAGCGTCACCAGCACCGCGGGCCACGAGCTGACCAGGGCACGGCCGTTGTTCAGCAGCGGCAGGGCGAGCGCGACCGTGGCCGGGCCCAGCAGCAGCGTGAGCAGCAGGCACTGGCGGAGATACTCGGCATAGGGCAGTCCCGTCAGCTGCAGGATCACCGCGATGACGACCACGCTCACCAGCACCGGGGTGAGCAGCGGGCTGCGGCCCGCGCGCTGGTGCAGGCGGTAGGCGCCGGCGTACACCGCACCGGTCAGCAGCAGGCCGAACAGGGGGAAGTGCACGATCGCGCTCATGCGGCCGCCTCCCCGTCGGCCCCGCCGCCGGAGGTGCCGCGCCGTCGGTCCTGGCGGCGCAGCAGCGCCTGCAGCAGGCGACCGGCGAGGACCAGAGTGATCGCGAAGGAGCCGCCGACGGCCAGGGCGATCGGCAGCGCGCTGCGGGCGAGCTCCTCGAGCTCGACCACCACCCCCACGCCGGGCGGGATGAACAGCAGCTGCAGGTGCTTGAGCAGCGGGGCGCCGGCGGGCTCGGCGAGACGGGTCAGGACGGCCGTGGGGCGCAGCGCACCGGCGATCACCAGGAGCACCAGGCCGATCACCACGCCGGGGACGGGGAGGTGCAGCAGGGCGGCGATCCCCAGGCCCGCCAGTTGGGCGAGGACCAGGATCACCAGGCCCAGCAGCAGCGGCGGCAGATCGGCGAGGCGGGACATCCCGGCCACAGTAGTCCTCGGCAGCGCCGGGAATCGGCTTGACCACGGGTGATGCTCCCCGCACACTGCCCGGATGGCGCTCGAACTCCCCCTGACCGGCGAGCGCATCCTGCTGCGCCCCTTCGTCGAGGCCGACGCCGCGGCCGCGCACCGCGTCTACGGCGATGCGGAGGTGATGCGGTACGTCGGCGAGGGGCATCCCGCATCCCGCGAGCAGACCGCGCAGATGATCGCCGACTACCGCCGCCACCAGCAGCGGCACGGCTACGCCTTCTGGGCGGTGGTCGAGCGGTCCACCGGCGAGCTGATCGGCGACGCGGGCCTGGAGCGGACCGGGCACGGCGTCGAGCTGGGCTACACGCTGGGGCGGCGCTGGTGGGGCCGGGGCCTGGCGACCGAGGCGGCCCGCCTGTGCGTCGCGGCGGCCTTCGGACCGCTGGCGCTGCCCCGACTGGTCGCCCTGGCAGACGCCGAGAACCCGGCCTCGGTGCGGGTGCTCACGACGCTGGGCTTCGCCGACGACGGCACGGTCAGCGCCTACGGCCGGCCCCACCGCCGCCTGGTCCTCGAGCGCCCCGGCGGCCTAGGGGGTGACACCTGAGGGGGCGTGTCCGTGGCGCGCCGCGGGCGGCTCCACACCTCCTGGAGGGCGACGTCTCAGGCCTCGCGGGCCCAGCTGCCGTCGATCAGTCGGTAGTGCAGCTCATGGTGCCGCCTGTCCTGCGTGGCCTGCAGGAACTCGACGCGGTCAGGCTGCAGCGCGTAGACCTGCCAGTCGGGGTTCGGCCGGCCGTCCGATGTCGGCCGCGCGAGCCAGTCCGCCTCCGAGATCGCGCGCGAGAGCGGATGGGTCCGGCCTGCGATCCGCACCTGGCGTCCCGCCTCGCGCCAGAAGAAGGTCATCGCGGCGCGCGGATCGCGCGCGAGCTGCCGGCCCTTGCGGGAGGAGCGTGAGGTGGCGACGTGGAGGCCGTGCTCGTCGACGTCCTTGAGGATCAGGGTGCGGCCCTCGGGCCCGCCGTCCTCGGCGAGGGTCTGGAAGGTCATGGCGTGGGGCTGGCGGCTGCCGCGCGCGATCTCCTCCTCGAGCCAGGCGAGGAACAGGCCCATCGGCTCCGCCGGCGCCGCGGCGAGGTCGAGGACGGGCAGCTCGGAGGGGAAGCCGGACAGGGCGCGGAGGCGCTCGGAGAGGATGCTCACCGGCTCATCCTGCTGCCCCCGTCACGGGTCGACCAGGCCCGTCCGGTAGGCGATGACGGCGGCCTGCGTGCGATCGCGGGCGCCGAGCTTGCGCAGCACGGCGGCGACATGCGTGCGCACGGTCTCCACGCCCACCACGAGGTCGGCGGCGATCTCCGCGTTGCTCGCGCCCTGCGCCACCGCGGCCAGCACCTCCTGCTCCCGCGGGGTGAGGGGCTCCCCGGTGTGGTCGGCGGTGCGGGCGCGGGGGCGCAGCAGGGCACGGACCTCCTCCGGGAACAGCAGGCTGTCCCCGTGGGCGAGCGTCCGCACGGCCTGCACCATCTGCGCGGCGCTGGCGCGCTTGAGGAGGAAGCCGGAGGCGCCCGCCAGCAGCGCTTCGAGCACGTACCCGTCGTTCTCGAAGGTCGTCACCACCAGGACCTTCGGCGCCTCCGGCAGGCGCAGCACCAGCTCGGTGGCGCGGATCCCGTCGATCCCCGGCATGCGCACGTCCATGCACACCAGATCGGGGTGCTCGCGGCGCGCCAGGTCGAGGGCGGAGGCGCCGTCGGCCGCCTCGCCGACCACCACCAGGTCCTCCTCCGCCTCCAGGATCATCCGCATGCCCTGCCGCACCAGCGGCTCGTCGTCCGCGAGCAGCACCCGGACAGGGGCGGGGTCCGCGGGCGGGATCATCGGCGGGGCCTCTCGGTGAGCAGCGGGAGCACGGCGCGGGTGCGCCACCGCCCCTCGTGCGGTCCGGCCTCGAGGGAGCCGCCCCAGAGGTCGAGGCGCTCACGCAGCCCCGGCAGGCCGCGCCCGCCGCGCCGGACGCGCGGAGCGGGAGCGGGCCCGGCGGGGTCCGTCGCGGCGGATCCCGCGCCGACGGGCGCCGGCAGCGGATTGCGGGACTCGAGGACGACCACCCGCTCTCCCGCCTCGTCCTCTCCCTCGCGGAGCTCGAGCTCCACCGCCCCCGCTCCCCCGTGCCGCTGCGCATTGGTCAGCAGCTCGGCGGCGATCCGAGTGAGGTGCTCGGACTGGAGGGCGGTGAGGCCGAGCGGCGGCGCGAGGTGGGTGCGCAGCTCCATGCCGGTCCGGCAATGCTGGGCGAGCAGCGCATCCAGGTCCGGCAGCGGCGCCCCGTCGGTCCGCGGTTCGGTGCCGTCGGCGCGCTCCGCCGCGCGTCGGCTCGCGCCCTCGGTCCGCGCCCCGCCGGCCGACGCCGCATCGTCCGCGGCCGCGTCCTCGCGCAGCGTCGCGAGCACCTGGTCGAGCTCGACCAGCGCCTCCCGTGCGGTGTGCTCGATGCTGGTCAGAGCCTCCTGGGCGGCGACGGGATCGCGGTCGATCACCCGACCGCCCGCGGCGGCCTGGATGCTCACCACGGTCAGCGCGTGCCCGATCCCGTCGTGCAGATCGCGGGCGATCCGGGTGCGCTCCGCCTCCCGGTCCACCCGGTCCAGGGCGAGGGCGAGGCGGTCGCCGGGCGTCGGCCCCAGCAGGCGGGCGGCGATCCGGGCGGCCAGCACGCCCAGCGGCCAGCTCGCCAGCACCGCGACGGCGAGCGCGGCGAGGCAGATCGCGGCCAGCAGCACGGCGCCGACGGGACCGTCCGGCCGCGGCACGGACGCGGGACCGATCTCGGCTCCGCCCAGGGCCGCCAGCGTCACGGCCGTGTAGGGAAGCAGCATCGTCAGGCCCGCCGCGGCGGCCAGTCCCAGCAGCAGATGGCACTGGACCAGCAGCACGTCGCGCAGGCGGTGCGCAGGGCTGGGCCGGGCGGGCACCACCAGCTCCGATCGCACCTCGAGCATCGCGCGGGCGGCGGCCACCTCGAGCTCCCGCACCCCGGGCACCAGCCCCAGCAGGCCTCCCACCAGGACCGCTCCGAGCACCATCGGGAGCGCCAGCAGCGCGGAGTCCTGCCACAGCTCCGCGGGCACCGGCACCAGGAGCGCCACGAGCAGCACGACGGTCGTGCCGATGGCCGCCCCGGCCATCAGCCAGGCGAGGCGGCGGCCGAAGCGACGGAGTCTCACGCGCCCATCCTGGCCGACGCGGTCGTCGCGGCGCGAGCCTCGTCCGCGGCGGCCCGGCGATGGCCGACGTACCCCCAGACGGCGAGGGCGAGCGCGGGCCCCCAGAACCAGCAGGGGAAGACGAGCGCGAAGACCAGCATGCCGGTGCTCCCCAGCTGCCCGGCGCTCAGCAGCATCGGCACCGCGGCGAAGATCAGCAGCGCCGCGACGGCGAAGCCCGGGACGGCCGCGGCGAGGACGGGCACGGGGCGGCCGCCGACCACCGGGAACCAGCGCGGGAAGACCTCGCCCCAGGGACGGATCAGTCCGATCGTCAGCAGCACCCCGAGCCATGCTCCCGTGGACAGCAGCATCCCCCACAGCCGGGTGGCCGGGTCCGCCTCGGCCGCTCCGCCGCCCATGACGGGCCACGGTGTCAGCCAGGTCAGCCGTGCCAGCGCGTAGGGCAGCGGCCCGCAGGCCGCGAGCAGGGTGAGCGCGCGGCGATGCCGCACCGTCCAGCCCTCCACGGCGCGCAGCGCGCCGCTCGAGCGCAGGGTCAGGACGGTCAGCACCGCCCAGAGGGCGCCGACCAGGACCGCGAAGAGCGTGACCAGCAGCTGACCGGCGGCGTCGAGCAGTGCGGGTCCGAGGACGGCGACGAGCTCGAGGACGAGGCCGCGCCCGAGCACGATCCCGACGGCGAGCAGGACCAGCAGCGCCGCGCCGAGCAGACGGCGCGGCCCCCGTCCGCCGCTCACCAGCGCGAGCGCGACCACCAGCACGATCACCGGCATCGCCATCGCCAGCAGGTACCCGACGGCCGCCAGGGTGGCCATGCTCGCGAGCCCCAGGCCGACCACGGCGACCTCGAGCGCGCCGACGCCCGCGAGCAGCCGGGCCACTCGGGGCGAGACGGCGTCCGCGCTGAGCAGGGCGGCACCGACCGCGGTGGCGGCCAGCCCCGCCACCGCCATCGCCGCGTACAGGGGCGCGGGCCCCAGCAGGCCGAGCAGCGGGGGCGGCGCGGGCAGCCGCGGCAGGGGTGAGGTCTCCGGCGCGATCAGCCAGAGCAGGCCGAGGCCCGCGGAGATCAGCGCGGCGAGGACGGCGGGGAGCAGGAGGGGACGGGGAGGACGGAGCGAGGTTTCCATGCCTCGAGGCTCGTCTCCCCGGGACCGCGGCGCCTCCCCCGCGCGGGGGATCCCGCGGCCCCGGAGGGTGACCCCTTCCTCCCAGGCGTCAGAGGAAGATGCCGTTGCCCGGGCCCAGAGGGAGATCCGCGACGAAGAACACCGCGAGGATGACGGTCCACACGATCCAGAAGGGCACCACGAAGGGCAGCATGCGCGCCATCAGCGTGCCCAGGCCCGCCTCGGGCTCGTACTTCCGCAGCATGCCCAGCAGCACGATCATGTACGGGTTCATCGGGGTGATGATCTGGGTGGCGGAATCGCCCACGCGGAAGGCCGCCTGGGTGAAGGCTGGCTCGTAGCCGATGATCGCGAACATCGGCACGAAGACGGCGCCCATGATCGCCCACATCCCCGAGCCGGAGATGATGAACAGGTTCAGGATGCTGGCCAGCAGGATGAAGCCCAGCACCGCGCCGAAGCCGGTCAGGCCGATCCCCTCGAGCGCGGCGGCGCCGGTGACCGCGATCCAGGTGCCGATGCCGGACCAGTTGAACAGGGCGATGAAGTTGCCCAGGACGAAGGCCAGCACCAGGAACGGCAGCATCTCCTTGATCGCGTCGGACATCATCCGCACGGCGTCGCGGGTGCTGCGCAGGGTGCCGACGATCGCGCCGTAGGCGACGCCCACCACCATGAAGTACGCGACCACGAGGAACACGATCGAGCTCAGCAGCGGCGACTTCGGCAGGAAGCCGCCCTCCTCGTTGCGCCAGGGCGAGCCGGCCGGGAGCACCGCCAGCAGGATCACGGCGGTCAGGACGAGGGCGCTGAGCACGGCCACCAGCAGGCCCTTGTTCTCCTGCGGGGTGAGGGTCGCGCGCATCTGCTCGGCCGTGTCTGCGCTCCGCGCCGCGTCGTCGGCGGCGACCTCGTCCACGGGCACGTCCTGACGGCGCAGGCGCGGCTCGATGACCCGGTCGATGATGAATCCCGCCACCAGGCCCAGGATCAGCGAGGCGACGATGTTGAAGAACCAGTTCGAGACCGGGTTGACCGCGGTGAACTCGTAGCCGGGAAGCGCATCCATCACCGAGGTGGTGATGCCGGCGAACAGGGCGTCCAGCGAGGTGGGGAAGATGTTGGTGGAGTAGCCGGCGCCGGCGGCGGCGAAACCGCCCAGCAGTCCCGCGACGGGATGGCGGCCCGCGGCCTTGAACACCAGGGCGGCCAGCGGCGGCACCACCACGAAGGCGGAGTCCGCCATGATCGAGGAGACCACGCCCACGAAGCCGACCACGTACGGCAGCATCCACGCCGGGGAGCTGCCGAACAGCTTCCGGATCGCGGCGGCCAGCAGTCCCGAGTGCTGGGCGATGCCGATGCCCAGCAGGATCGGCATCACCGTCACCAGCGGCGGGAACCCGATGTAGTTCTCCCCGAGATTGGTGGTCAGCCAGGTCATGCCCTCCCCGGTGAACAGGCCCTTGACGGCCGTCGGGTCCTCCGAGCCCGGCACCGAGACGACCACGCCGAGCTTCTGCATGACGGTGGTGACCACGCCGGTGATCAGGAACAGGACGATGAAGAGCATGAACGGCTCGGGCAGCGTGTTGCCCGCCCGTTCCACACCGTTCAAGATCCTGTCGGTGAGACTGCGAGGCTTCGCGGGCTCGGCAGGCGCTGCGCTCATGGTGGTGGCTCCCTGGGGTCTGAGGAGGGACGGCGGGGGTCGGGGCGGCCGCGGGGACGGTCGTGCCGACCCGTCAGTCGAAGTAGGAGGGGACGTCGATGGGACCGCCGGCGGCCGCGAACTCCTCGGCCACGGCGCGCGCGAGCTGCGGGTCGTGGAGGGCGTCGAGCACCGTGGCGGCCAGGCCGTAGGCACCGTCGGCCGCCGCCGCCCGCGCGTCCTCGGAGACGGCCCAGGCCGCGAACTCGCGGGTGTGCAGGGCGACCTCCGGCGGGGAGATGCGGATGACCGGATGGATGCCGGGGACGCGGTAGCTGACGTTGCCGAAGTCGGTGGAGGCGGCGAGCGAGGGCGAGACCACGCCGAAGGGCAGCGGATCGCGGCCGCGCCGCCGCTGGGCGAGGACCCAGCGGCCGGTGAGCGCCTCGTTGGTGCGCACCGGCAGCGAGGGCGGGTGCTCGTCCCAGCGGATCGTGAGGCCGACGCCGGCCATCATCGCCGCGCCGCGCGCCACCTCCTCGACCCGCCGGGACAGGTCCTTGAGGGTCTCGGGGCGCTGCGAGCGCACGTAGAGGTCCAGCCGGGCGTGATCGGGGATGACGCTGGCGCGCTCGCCGCCCTCGCGGATCACGGCGTGGATGCGGTCCGTCGGCGGGGTCTGCTGCCGCATCAGGCCGATGCCCTGGTACATGAGGCTCGCCGCGTCCAGGGCGTTGCGGCCCATGTAGGGCTGGGCGGAGGCGTGGGCGGTGTGCCCGTGGTACTCCACGGTGAGGGTCCGACGCCCCAGCCAGGTCTGATCGGCCAGGTCGTAGCCGTAGGGGTGGACCATCACCGCGGCGTCCAGACCCTCGAAGGCGCCCTCGCGGGCCATGTACTCCTTGCCCGTGTGGCCCTCCTCGGCCGGGGTGCCCAGGAACACCACCCGCCCGGGGACGGCCGACGGGTCCTCCGCCGCGAGCGCGGTCAGCGCCAGGAAGGCGCCCAGGCCCATGACGGCGATGACGTTGTGGCCGCAGCCGTGGCCCACGCCGGGCAGCGCGTCGTACTCGGCGAGGATCGCGAGGGTGGGGGCGTCCTCCCGCTCCCCGCCCGTGCCGCGGATCTCCGCGCGGATCGCCGTGTCCAGGCCGTGCACGCCCAGCTGCGCCTCGACGCCGTGGGCGGCCAGGACATCGACGATCGCGCGGGCGGAGCGGTGCTCGGCGAAGGCGGTCTCGGGGTGCTCGGCGAGATCGATCATGAGCGCGGCCATCTCCCCGGTGTCCTGCTGCACCAGGGCCTCGAGGCGGTCGTGGAGGGCGTCGTCGGCGCCGCCGACGGCGGACCCCGGATGGGAGGCGGTCCGCATCGCGCTCTCGCGCTCCTCGTCGAGCTGCTGGAGATACGCGGTGGACACCTCGGTGTGCTGCGCTCGGGGAGGCGCCTGCTGATCGTTCTGCATGGGGGTCAAGGTAGTGCACGTCGCGGACCGGCACGTCCGCGCCGTCCCGGCGCGGCGGGGCCCGCACCGATGCGCGACTGATCACGCCTCCCGCCGGGCGCGCAGCGGACCGGCGCCCCCACGGTGGACAGGACGCGTATCATCCCAGCACGGTGCGCGGCGCCCCACCCCGTCGCCGCCCACCCGCCCGGCCCCGGCGCGGAGACGAGGACCCGCCCCCGTGCACGGCCGTACTCCTCCGCCGCCCTCGACCGCGGTGCCCGACCACTGCCCGCCCCACGTCCCCGCGCCCCGTGCGCGCATCTCCCCGGAGGCGACCCGTGACCACCCCATCCCCCTCGACCGGCACCACTGCGAGAGCGGACCGCGGCGCCTTCTCCGGCCGCGCGCCGTTCATCTTCGCGGCCATCGGCTCCGCCGTCGGCCTCGGCAACATCTGGCGCTTCCCCGCGGTCGCCTACGAGAACGGCGGCGGCGCGTTCATCCTGCCGTACCTCGTCGCCCTGCTCACCGCCGGCATCCCCCTGCTGTTCCTCGACTACGCGATCGGGCACCGCTGGCGCGGCTCCGCCCCGGCCGCCTGGCGCCGCTTCACCCGCTGGACCGAGTTCATCGGCTGGTGGCAGGTGCTGATCTGCGTGATCATCGCCGCCTACTACGCGCTGATCATCGCCTGGGCGACGAACTACACGATCTTCTCCGTCGACCAGCGCTGGGGCGACGACCCGGGCGGCTTCTTCGGCGAGTACACCCAGGCCCTGGGCGGGCCTGACGTCACCATCTCCTTCGACGTGGTGCCCGCGGTGCTGCTGTCGATGGTCCTGGTGTGGGCCGCGATCATCGTGGTGATGTCGCTGGGCGTCCACCGCGGCATCGCCAAGAGCGCGGTCGTCTTCATCCCCCTGCTCATCGCGATGTTCGTGATCCTCGTGGTGCGCGCCCTGTTCCTGCCGGGCGCCGTCGACGGGCTGGACGCCTTCTTCAAGCCCGCCTGGGGTGCGCTGCTGGACCCGGGTGTGTGGGTCGCCGCCTACGGCCAGATCTTCTTCTCGCTCTCGGTCGCCTTCGGCATCATGCTCACCTACTCCTCATACCTGAAGAAGAAGACCGACCTCACCGGGTCCGGCCTGGTGGTGGGCTTCGCGAACTCGAGCTTCGAGATCCTCTGCGGCATCGGCGTGTTCTCCGCGCTCGGCTTCATGGCGCAGGCGCAGGGCGTCGCGATCGACGAGGTGGTCACCTCCGGCATCGGCCTGGCCTTCATCGCCTTCCCCGCGATCATCAGCGAGGCCCCGGCCGGCGCGCTGATCGGCGTGCTGTTCTTCGGCTCGCTGGTGCTGGCCGGCTTCACCTCGCTGATCTCGATCGTCGAGGTCATCATCTCCGCCATCCAGGACAAGTTCGGCCTCTCCCGCGTGCCCGCCACCCTCGGGGTGTGCGTGCCGCTCGCGGTCGCCTCGGTGGCGCTGTTCTCGACCACGATGGGCCTGCCGCTGCTGGACGTGATGGACAAGTGGGTCAACGAGTACGGCATCCTCGCCGCCGCCCTGGTCTCGACCGTGGTCGTGGCCTACCTGGTGCGCGGACTGCCCACTCTCCGCGACCACCTGAACTTCTACGGCACCTTCCCGGTGGGGCGGGTCTGGACGATCGCGATCTCCGTGGTCGCCCCGCTGGTCCTGGGCATCTCGCTGGTGATCAGCACCTGGTCGCTGCTGACCGCGGACGGCACGTACGAGGACTACCCGGGCTGGTTCGTGCTGGTGTTCGGCTGGCTGATGGCCGTCGCCCTGGTGGCCATCGCGGTGGTGCTGTCGCTGATCCCCTGGCCCGCCGGCTCCAACCTCCACAAGAACGACTCCGACGGCGACCCGATCGCCCCCGAAGCCGCCGCCGGGAAGGGTCTCGCCTCGGATCCCGAGGCCCGCACCCCGCACGAGCTGCGGCCGACGCCCTGAGACGCGGGCCGGCCCCCGGGGCCGGCCCCGTCCCCTCCGGAACCGCCCGCTCTCCCCTCCGACACTCAGGAGCACCCATGTCCGCCTCCGCCATCGTCATGATGATCGTCGCGATCCTCACCGTCTGGGGCGGCCTCGCCGCCGCCATCGTCAACATCGTCCGCCATCCCGAGGCCAAGGACGGCTGACGCCCGGGACGGCCCGGCCGGTCAGCCCCACGGGCGGGCCCGGCCGGGCCGTGCGGCCCCGCGCGCCCAGGCCTGGTCAGATCGTGTGCCCGCGCCGCGCCGGGCCGGGTGCCCGGGCCGGGCCTCGCTGGGTCGGGTGCCCGGGCCGCGTGCCAGGTCGGCATGCCGTGACGATCAGTGTCGGAATACGGCCAACCAGGCCGATATACGCGTTGGCAGGCTGTATTCCGACACTGATCGCACACAGCGCGCTCGGCCGCGCGCCTGCCCGCCCACTCGGGCTGTGCTGCGCACCGGGCCACCTGCCCCCCGTGACGCACCGCCCGGCATCGGCTAGGGTTCCCCCATGCGCACCCGCATCGACTATCTCCACGGCTCTGAAGCGAGCCGTGCGGTCGTGCGCGCGCACCAGCAGTGACGTAGCACCGCTCCCTTCAGAGCCCCCGGCGAGGACCTCTTGGTCCTCGCCGTTTCCGTATCCACGGTGAGGGGTCCTGCGGGAGTCCTCGCCCTGTCCCGAGGACCTCCCATGACACGCCCCACCGCCCCGCCCTCGCCGTCCGCCGGTCCGGACTCCCCGTCTCCCGGCTCGCCGTTCATGGCCCCGAGCTCTCCCGCCACGCCGCCACGCCGCCCCGAGCCCGGAGCCCGTACCACCCCGCCCGACACCCCCGCCCAGATCCTGGCCGAGCTCGAGCGCACCACCGACCAGATCATCGGCCGGGAGGACCTGCTGGAGCGGCTGGCCGAGGGCCGGCCCCTGCGCATCAAGTTCGGCGTGGACCTCACCGCCCCGGACCTCCACCTCGGCCACGCCGTGAACCTGTGGATGATGCGCGCCCTGCAGGACCGCGGCCACACGGTGATCTTCCTGCTGGGCGACACCACCAGCCGCATCGGCGATCCGACCGGTCGCAGCGCCACCCGCCCGGTCCTCACCGAGCAGCAGCTCCGCGAGAACGCCGCGGCCTTCCTCGCCCAGGTCACGAGGGTCCTGCGCGACGAGGTGGGGTTGCTCGAGATCCGCCGCAACTCCGAGTGGTTCGACGAGCTGGGCGTGGCCGGACTGCTGCGCGAGCTCAGCCTGGTCACCCACGCCCACCTCATCTCCCGGGACATGTTCCGCTCCCGCATCGAGGCCGGCACCGAGATCGCCGCGCACGAGCTGATCTACCCGGTGCTGCAGGGCTACGACTCCGTGGCCCTCGCCGCGGACCTCACCATCGTGGGCACGGACCAGCTGTTCAACGAGGCGATGGGCCGGGAGCTGCAGGTCAAGCACGGGCAGGTCCCGCAGACGGTCATCACGAGCACGGTCACCCCGGGCCTCGACGGCGGCCCCAAGCAGTCCAAGTCCCGCGACAACTACGTGGCCCTGTGCGCGGAGCCGGGAGAGAAGCTCGGCCGGTTGATGACGCTGCGGGACGAACTGGTCGAGCTGTGGGCGCGGGTGTACACCGACCTGCCGCTGAGCGAGGTCGCGGAGCTGGGGCGCCGGGCGGCCCGCGGTGGGGCCGAGGCCCGGGACGCGAAGCTCGACCTGGCGCAGGCCGTGGTCCGACGCCACGACGGGGAGAGCGCCGCGCGCGCCGCCCGCGAGGAGTTCCTGCGCGTCTTCTCCGCCGGGCAGCTGCCGCGGGAGATGACGCCGCTGGTTCTGCCGGGCTCCCACCTCACGGCCTGCGATCTCGTGAGCGCCGCACGTCCCGACCTCTCCCGCAGCGCGGCGCGCCGGCTCCTGACCGGCGGCGGGGTGGAGCTGGACGGGCAGCGCCTCACCGACCCCGAGGAGAGCGTCTGCCCGGTCCCGGGTCAGGCGCTCCGTGCGGGCAGGCGACGGTGGTTCCGGGTCGAGCTGGCGTGAGGTGCATGGGGAGGCAGTGTGACCTGTGCCCGCTTGGTTCGCACCACTGCGGGCTCTCGGGTACACTGATGCCTGCTCTTACGAGCGCTGGAGGATTCGCCTAGCGGCCTATGGCGCACGCCTGGAACGCGTGTTGGGTTAACGCCCTCAGGGGTTCAAATCCCCTATCCTCCGCCAGCGGGAAAGCCCTCATCTGTCGATGTCATCGCAGGTGGGGGCTTTTCTCGTCCCGGGCTGCCCGAGGCGGCAGCGAGGAACTCGCGCCGCCGCGGAGCCGGCTCCGCAGGACGCAGGCGCTCAGAACAGCGCCGGCTGCGGCGAGAGGTCGAGCGCACTCGGGGCCGTCCGCGCCCGCGCGGCCTGCGCCGCGGTGATCCGGCGCTGCTCCGGCTGATCCTCGTCCTCCTGGGAGTCCAGTCCGTGGCGGGCCAGCAGCGGACGCATCCGCTGCGCGAGGTTCCGTCGGTAGGCCGACGGTGCGTAGGACGTGCTGCCGTAGAAGCGGCGATATCCCGTCAGCAGCTCGGGATGCTCCCGTTCGATCCACTCCAGGAACCACTCCTTCGCCCCCGGGCGCAGGTGCAGCGCTCCGAAGACCACGCGGGCGGCGCCGGACGCCGCGATCCGGGCGAGCGCATCGTCGAGCTGGGCGTCCGAATCCGTCAGCCACGGCATGATCGGCATGAGGAAGACGGTCACCCGGAAGCCGGCGTCCGCCGCGGCCCGCACCGTGGCCAGGCGCGCGGCGGCGGTGGGGGTGCCGGGCTCGACGGCCTTCTGCAGGGCGTCGTCGAACACCGCGATCGACAGCGAGAGGTCCACGGGGACGTGCTCGGCGGCCCGCTCGAGCAGGGGCAGGTCACGCCGCAGGAGGGTGCCCTTGGTGAGGATCGACAGCGGTGTGCCGGACGCGGCGAGCGCCTCGATGATGCCCGGCATGAGGCCGTAGCGTCCCTCGGCCCGCTGGTAGGGATCGGTGTTGGTGCCCAGCGCCACCAGGTCGCCGCGCCAGGAGCGCCGCGCGAGCTCGGCCCGCAGCACCTCGGCGATGTTGATCTTGACGATGACCTGCTGGTCGAAGTCCGCTCCCGCATCGAGGTCGAGGTAGCGATGGCTGCTGCGCGCGAAGCAGTAGACGCAGGCGTGCGAACAGCCGCGATAGGGGTTCACGGTCCAGTCGAAGGGCATCGAGCTCGCCGCGGGCACCCGGTTCAGGGCGGATTTGGCCGTGACCTCGTGGAAGGTGACGCCCTGGAACTCCGGCGTGCGCACGCTGCGCACCAGGCCCGTCATCCCCAGCAGCGCCGGTGCGCCCGTGCTCGCGGCGCCGTCCCCGCTGATCTCCTGCCCACTCCATCGCATGCCCTTCAGTCGAACACGCGTTCGACTCCGCGTCAAGCGGGCCCCCTCGCGCCGTCGCCCGCACCCGTGACCTCATCGGAATCCGATCCCCCTCCCCCGCTGCGGCCTGCGTGGATATCCTGCTCGCGACAACACGGCCGGTGGACACGGGGGAGCGCATGTCGAACGCAGGATGGGGCGGGCCCCAGGGCCCACGACCGGGCGACGGGACCGGCGGCGCCGCCGGCGGACCGCCGCAGCCCGGAGCACAGGCCCCCGGCGGCCCCGTCCCCGCTGCGCCCGGCGCGGCAGGACAGCACCCCCCGTTCGGCGCCTCCCCGCAGGGATCCGGCGCGCCCCAGGGGCCCGGAGGACCGCAGGGCCCCGGAAACCCCCAGGGCCCCGGCGGACCGCACGGTCCCAGCGCGCCCCAGGCTCCCGTGGGCCCGCACTTCGCCGGCGGCCCTCAGGGTCCCGGAAGCCCCCAGGGCCCGGGAGGACCCGCGTGGCCGGGCGGTCCCCAAGGGCCGGGCGGCCAGCAGCCGCCGTCGGGGAAGCCCTGGGCCGTCATCGCCGTGGCACTGGGCTGCGTCGCGCTGCTGGTGCTCACCGTGGGAGGCGGGGTGACGTACCTCGTGCTCCGCGGCATGGGCGGTGAGGACCCGACGGCCGCACCCACCACCACGACCGAGGAGGAGCCCACCGCCGAGCTGGAGACGGGCCTGTCCACCGATCCGGCGGAGTCGGACTTCGAGGTCGTCTCCCCGATCGACACCCCGCCCGGTGACGCGGACCATCTGCGCGGGATCCTCGCCAACAACCCGCTGACCACGGGTTCGCTGCCCGACATCACGTCCTGCGAGCTGCCCGAGACACCCGTCGACCCTTCCGACGAGGAGCTGCAGGCCGTCCTCGACGCCTCCGGGCAGTGCCTCTCCCGCGTCTGGGCCGCGGCGAGCTCGGATCGCGGATTGACCTGGGACGCCCCGGCGGTCCAGGTCTACACCTACCCGGACGTGCCCAGCTCCTCCTGCGAGGCGGACAGCTTCCAGGAGGACTACCCGCGTGTCTGCAACCTCGACCCCGCCATCTACTGGCCCACCGGCTTCGGCATCGGCGCCGAGGTCACCGACGCGGAGCTCGTGCCGGGCGCCTACCTCTGGGACCTGTCGTACGTGTACATGAACCCGGTGATGTGGAACAGCTCCGTGGGCGTGTACTACGTGACGCTCATGGACCAGGTCGAGGACGACCCCGAGCTCGCGGACGAGACGTGGCGCCGCTACATCCTGCAGTCGCTGTGCCTGTCCTCCGCGGCGACGATGCAGCTGCCCACCGCGGTCCAGCCCCAGCCGGAGCTGCGCGAGCAGCTCACCGATGCGTCGAACTGGACCGTCGACGAGAGCTCCGGGCCCATCGAGCCCTCCTCGCGCGCGCACTGGATCGAGGCCGGCTTCGAGTCCGGCGGCGACCTCGGCGCCTGCAACACCTGGATCGCGCCCGCGGAGCAGGTGGCCTGACCCGACCCGACCCGACCTGGAGCGATGATGAACGACGACGCCTCTGCCGCCCCCTCCGGCCCGCGCTCCGCGGATCGGGCGCTGTACACCGCGCGGGTCGACAACGTCGGCGGCACCTCCGGGCAGGTGCACGTCCACGAGGCGCCCACCGCGGGGATCGAGATCTCCCACGCCGGACCGGGGACTGCCCTCGCCCTGCCCACCGGCGGCCCGTCCGCTCCCGGCGAGGGCTTCACCCCGGAGCAGTTCCTCGCGATGGCCTGGTCGACCTGCCTCGGGGAGACCCTGCGCGTCGTCCTCGCCGAGCGCGCCCTGCCCCAGACCAGCTCGGTGAGCGTCGAGGTGGGGCTGCACCGCGACCCGGGAGGCGGCTACCGCTTCGCGCCGCGCGCCCGGGTCACGATCACGGGAACGAGCCCCGAGCGTGCGCAGGAGATCGCCGAGGCCGCGCACGCCCGCTGCCCGGTCTCGAAGCTGCTGACCGGGCAGGGGGAGCCGGTCCTCGAGGTGCACACCACCGCTCTCCCGTGACGCACCGCATATCCCGCTGACCTGCGGGCTCGGTAGGGTGAAGGGATCCGTCGGCACAGGATGCCCCTCCCCCAGCGAGAGACGATGATCGAGTTCCGCGACGTCAGCAAGACCTTCGGGCAGGGCCGATCCTCCGTGACGGCCCTGGACGGCATCGACCTGCGCATCGCCGAGCACGAGATGTTCGGCGTGGTCGGCGAGTCCGGTTCCGGCAAGTCGACCCTGCTGCGGCTGATCAACCACCTCGAGACTCCCACCACGGGCACCGTGCTGGTGGACGGCGAGGAGCAGGCCGCCCTGCCCGCCCGCGAGCGGCGTCGAAGGCGGCAGGACATCGGCATGGTGTTCCAGCAGTTCAACCTGCTCGCCAACTCCACCGTGCTCGACAACGTCGCGATGCCGCTGCGCCTGCGGGGCCGGCGCGGGCGCGAGCAGGCGCTGCAGATGCTGGAGTTCGTGAACATGGCCCATCACCGCCACCAGCACCCCAGCCGGCTCTCCGGCGGGGAGAAGCAGCGCGTGGCGATCGCCCGTGCGCTCACCGCACGCCCCCGGATCCTGCTGGCCGACGAGCCCACCTCGGCTCTGGACTCCGGGCACACCGAGGAGGTCATGGCCGTCCTGCAGGAGGTGCGCACCATCTTCCGCACCACGATCGTGCTGGTCAGCCACGAGCTCGAGGTCATCAAATCCTCCTGTGACCGGGCCGCGGTGCTCGAGCGGGGACGCCTCGCG
Source organism: Brachybacterium sp. YJGR34 (assembly GCF_003347015.1). Taxonomy (GTDB): domain Bacteria; phylum Actinomycetota; class Actinomycetes; order Actinomycetales; family Dermabacteraceae; genus Brachybacterium. Next base: position 38,097 of record NZ_PNFB01000004.1, on the reverse strand, counting down.
GCGCTCACCGACGTCACCGCGCCGCCACCGCGGCGTCGCAGCGGCAGCTACGCCGTGCGCGCCCGGGAGTACCTGGCGTGAACGCGGTCTGGGCGCGACTGGCCGAGCATCGCGGCGAGATCACCACCGCGATCGTCGAGACCGGGTACATGATCGGCAACTCGATGCTCGCGGCGGTGCTGGTGGGCCTGCCGTTGGGGACGATCCTGTACCTCGCCCGCCCCGGCGGGCCCTACGAACGGCGCTGGCTGCACGCGGCGGTGAACGTCTTCGTGAACGTGGTGCGCTCGGTGCCGTTCCTGCTGTTCGTCGTCGCGCTCATCCCGCTCACCCGCTGGCTGGTGGGCACCTCCTTCGGCACCACTGCCGCCTCGGTGCCGCTCGCGATCGTCGCCGCGGCGCTGTACGCGCGCTTCTCCGAGCAGACGCTGCTGGACGTGCCGTCGCAGACGGTCGAGCTGGCCCGTTCCCTCGGGGCGAGCCCACGCCAGCTGATCACCCGCTTCCTGTACTCCGAGGCCCGCTCCGGCCTGATCCTGAGCCTGACCACGGTGACGATCTCGATGGTCAGCTACTCCACGATCATGGGCGTCGTCGGCGGCGGCGGGGTGGGCGACTTCGCCATCCGCTACGGCTACCAGACCTACGAGTACGACCTCATGTACGCCACCATCGCGCTGATGATCGTGGCCGTGATGCTCATCCAGGGGACGGGCACGCTGCTCGCCCGCCTGCTCGACCACCGGGGCCGCTGAGAGCTCGGCGCGCGCCCCGGCCCGGCCCGTCGGCCCGACGAGCCCGCACCATCCGCCACCCCGACCCCAGGAACGAGCCGCCCCATGAACAGACGCCGCTTCACCCTCGCCGCCCTCACCGGATCCACCGTGCTGGGCCTCGCCGCCTGCGGGATCGGCGGCGGCTACGGCACCGGAGGGTCCGGCGCCGACGGCGAGGACCGCCGCATCGCCGTCGCCTCCCATCTGCCGCCGATGACCGACGTGGTCACCACCGCCGCGGAGGTCGCGGCCGAGGAGGGCTGGACGATCGAGCTGGTCCAGGTCAGCGACAACGTGCAGTACAACCGGCTGCTGGCCGACGGCGAGGTCGATGCCAACTTCGCCCAGCACGAGCCGTACATGCAGGCCTTCAACGAGGCCAACGACGCGCACCTGGTGGCTCTCGACGCCATCTACGACGCGAAGGTGGGCTTCTACTCCAAGGCCCATACGAGCATCGATGAGATCCCCGAGGAAGCGCGGGTGGCGATCCCCAACGACGCCTCCAACGAGGGCCGGGCGCTCGCGATCCTCCACGAGCACGGCGTGATCACGCTGCCCGAGGACGCCGGCTTCACCGGGCGCGTCGGGGACATCGTGGACAACCCGCTCGCCCTCGAGTTCGTGCAGGTGGACCTGCTGAACCTGTCCTCCGCCTACGACGAGGACGGCATCGCGCTGGTCTACAACTACCCCACCTACATCGCGAAGGTGGGGCTGACCCCGGCCGACGCCCTGCTCCTCGAGGAGACCGTGGACCAGCGCTTCGCGATCTCGCTGGTCGCGCGAGAGGAGGACCGGGACAGCGAGAAGATCCAGGTGCTGCGCCGCGCGATGACCAGCGACACGGTGCGGACCTTCCTCGAGGAGGAGCACAGCGACACTCTGCTGCCGTCCTTCTGACGACCTGGGCGCGGCCCCGCGCATCCCACGGCCCCGTTGGTCGCGAAAGGTCCCCTTTCATGGGCACTTTTCGCGACCACACGGCCTGCCGCGGCAGGCCGTGGCCGCCTCATCTCAGCCCTCACCGGCCCTCTGCTCAGCCCAACGTCGCCGGGCGCTGCCAGTCCTCGCCGAGCACGTGCTCGCCGAGGAACCCGAGGAAGGCCTCGTACCAGATCTCCGCGTTGCCGCGGCCCTGGATCCAGTGGCCCTCGTCGGGGAAGTACAGGTAGCGGTGCCGGGTGCGGCCCTCGGCATCGCGCGGCGTGGCGGAGAACTCGAGCAGGTCGTACCAGAGGGCGTGACCCTGCGCGATCGGGACCCGGTAGTCGCGGTCGCCGTGGATCACCAGCATCGGCGCGGTGATCTCCCGGACGTGCTCCCGGGGATTGTACCGCGGGTTCTGCGGGCGCATCGGTCGCTCCCAGGCGGCGTTGTCGGTGGTGTGACCCATCGTCTCGGTGTCCCACAGGGAGGCGTGGGTGACGATGCAGCGGAAGCGATCACCGGTGTGCCCGGCCACCCAGTTGGCCATGTAGCCGCCGTAGGAGCCGCCGGCGAAGGCCGTGCGCTGCTCGTCGATGTCCTCGCGGCCGATCGTGGCATCGGTGAGCGCCATGATGTCGGCGTACGGGGCGCCGCCCAGCTCGTGCTGGCCGCGATCGATCATCGCCTGTCCGTAGCCGGTGGAGATCGCGGGGTCCGGCAGCAGCACCGCGAAGCCGGCCTCGACGAAGGGGCCGGGGTTCCAGCGGTAGGTCCAGGCGTTCCAGGAGCCCCAGGGGCCGCCGTGGGCGAAGACCACCAGCGGGTGCGGCCCCTCCCCCTCGGGCAGGCGCAGCCAGGCCCGCAGATCGGTGCCGTCCTCGGCGGTCGCGGAGACCTCGGTGAGGGTGCCGGCTGCGGGGATCTCGTCGGCCGGGTTCGGCAGCGCCTCGAGCTGCCCCGTGGCCGGATCGATCCGCACCGGGTGCGGGGCCACGGCGATCCCGGAGGCCGCGGCGATGACCGCGCCGCCGGCGACAGAGGCGCCGGAGAAGGACAGCTCCTGCCCGGGCCCGCCGGCGAGGCGCTGCGGGGCTGACTCCTCGAGGCGGCCGATCCACACGGAGCCGCGGCCCTGGTCGTCGCTCGTGGCGACCAGGGTGTTCTCGTCCAGCCAGCACGGATCCACCCAGTGGTCCAGCTCCGGCCACAGGGGGGTCGAGGCACCGGTGGCGAGGTCCAGCAGCTCGGTGGAGGCGGACAGACTGGCCTCCGCCGACCAGGTGCGCGTGCACCCGACGAGGGCGCTGCTCCCGTCCGGGCTGAACTCGCCGGGGCCGTACTCGACCTCCGCGGTGCCCTCACGCAGAAGGCGCGGCGGCTGCGCGCCGACGAGGTCCACCAGGTAGAGGTCCGGCACGGCCAGCAGGTCCCCGCGGGAGTCCTCCACGGAGACGAGCGCGCGCTCCCCGCGGTGGTCCACGCTCCACCCGGTCAGGCGCCCCGTCGGCATCGGCACGTGACGGAGGTGGAGGACCTGGCGGCGCGGGGCGTCTTCCTCGCCGTCGGCAGCGGCGGTCTCGGCGCCGGGGGCGACGGTCGCCTCCGCGAGGGCGAGATCCTCGGGCAGGGCGGCGATCGCGAGCACGGCACGGGAGGGGCCCAGGTCGTGGTCCCAGCGGCGGGTGGGGAAGCCGGCGTGGAAGGCGGCGGAGACCTTGGCCTTCGTCCGCTGCGCGGTGAGCTCGGCGTGCTCGGCCTCGTCGCTCGCCTGCGAGTGGACCTGGAGCTCGGCGACCAGGTGACCGCCGGCCACCTCGAGCCGTCCGAACCCGCCGGGACGGGAGGCGAGCTCCCGCGCCTCGCCGCGCGGGGGCAGGCCCCACAGCTGGGCGTCCTCGGACTCCTCGCCGTCCTCGCCCTCCCGCTTCGCGGTGAACAGGACGCTCCCGTCCTCGAGGGCGGCCACGGAGCCGATCGAGGCGCTGCCGCGGGTGAGGGGGTGGACCCCGCCGTCCGCGAGCTCGACCAGGGAGGTGCGGTAGCTGGTGCCCTTCGCGTCCGGTGCGGAGATCGTCGCGAGGACCCTCCCTCCCCTCGTGGTCTCGAGGCCCGCGAGGCGGGTCGCATCCAGCAGGGTGGCAAGGCTCGCTCGTGTCATGGTTCACCATCCTGCCACCTGGGTGGGACAGCGCTCGCCGCTGACGAGGAGGCGACGCGACGGCAGGCATCGTGACCTGCGTCACCCGAGTCGGGCGTGGAGGCCGCGGCCCGTGGTCCCGTGGCGCCGACCCATCCCACCGCCTGGCACCCCTCGGAAGGACCGCCCATGCCCTCACCCGACGCCGTCCGCCGCGCCGCCCAGCAGTGGAGCACCCTGCTGGGGCGCTCTCCGCGCATCGACCCCGCCCTCCCCGGCCGGGAGCTGTGGCCGGTCACCGCGGAGGACGGGAGGAGGTACCTGCTCAAGCGCCTGGGCCCCTGGCTCAACCTCCCGATCGCCGACCAGGCGCGGGTCCTCGTGCATCTGGCGCGCCACGGCATCGAGGTGGCGGAGTTCCTCATCGCCGACGACGCACGGATCGTCGCCGGGCCGGTCGAGCACCCGTTCGTGCTGATGCCCCACCGCCCCCACGATCGGATCGACCCCTCCCGTTCCCTCGAGGTGGAGCGGGACGTCGGCCGCACGATCGCCCGCCTGCACGCGGCGCTGTCCGTCTACCCGTGGCCGGCGAACTCCTACCGGGAGCAGATCGTGGAGGGTCTCGAGGGCGAGCTCCTGCTCCCGGGCGATGTGCAGGAGCTGCTCGCGCCCCGGCGCGATACGCTCGCCGCCGCCCTCGCCCCGCTCCCCCTGCAGCTGGTGCACGGGGATCTCACGCCGGACAACGTGCTGATCACCCGGGCCACGGGCAGCGCGGCCGTCATCGATCTCGACCACCTGCCCCTCGCGCCGCGGATCTGGGACCTCGGGAAGTACCTCAGCCGTCGACTGCGCCGCCTCCCCGGACCCGCGGCGCTCGCGAACGTCACGCGCCTCGTGGCCGGCTACCACCGGAGCTCGGCCCTCACCGAGCAGGAGCTCCATGCGCTCCCCGCCGCGATCGCGGTGATGCACGCCCTCGAGGCGTCGTGGACGCAGCGCATCCTCTCCGGCCAGCTCGAACGACGCCTGCTCCCCGAGCAGCGGGCCGAGCTCGCCCCGACCCTCGAGGCCCTGCGCCACCAGCTCCGTGACGACCGGCCGCTCGCCGAGGCAGTGCGCTCCGGAGCCGACGGTCCCGCGGGCTCCGATGCACGCGCGGGCGGGCACGCGCCGTGACCCACCCCACCGCCACCTCACCCCCGCACCCCGAGGGCTTGCCACCGATCCCCAGTTAGTTTAATGTTGAACCATCAGCCGGGAGGTCGGCCACAGCCCCCTCCCGGCGCCGAGAGACTCACCGAAGGAGCACAGACCATGCAGTTCGGCATCTTCACCATCGCGGACATCACCCCGGACCCGACCACCGGTCGGATCCCGACGGAGCACGAGCGCCTGCAGCTCATGGTCGAGGAGGCGACGCTCGCCGAGCAGGTGGGCCTGGACGTCTTCGCGATCGGCGAGCACCACAACCCGCCGTTCGTGACCTCCTCCCCCACCACCACGCTGGCGTACATCGGCGCGAAGACCGAGCAGATCATCCTCTCCACCGCGACCACGCTGATCACCACCAACGACCCGGTGAAGATCGCCGAGGACTACGCGATGCTGCAGCACCTCACGGGCGGCCGCGTGGACCTGGTGATGGGGCGCGGGAACACCGGCCCCGTCTACCCCTGGTTCGGGCAGGACATCCGCAAGGGCATCGAGATCGCAGTGGAGAACTACGACCTGCTGCGCCGGCTGTGGACCGAGGACGTGGTGGACTGGGAGGGGCAGTTCCGCACCCCGCTGCAGCAGTTCACCGCCACCCCGCGCCCGCTGGACGGCGTCGCGCCCTTCGTGTGGCACGGCTCGATCCGCTCCCCGCAGATCGCCGAGCAGGCCGCGTACTACGGCGACGGCTTCCTGCACAACAACATCTTCTGGCCGCTCAGCCACACCCGGCAGATGGTCCAGCTCTACCGCGAGCGCTACGAGCACTACGGCCACGGGAAGGCCCATCAGGCCTACGTCGGCCTCGGCGGCCAGGCCTTCATGCGGAAGAACTCGCAGGAGGCGATCAGCGAGTTCCGCCCCTACTTCGACAATGCGCCGGTCTACGGCGGCGGCCCCTCGCTCGAGGACTTCACCCAGGCCACGCCCCTGACCGTCGGATCCCCCCAGCAGGTCATCGAGCGATACCTGACCATGGCGGACAACGTGGGCGACTACCAGCGCCAGATGTTCCTCATGGACCACGCGGGGCTCCCGCGCAAGACCGTCCTCGAGCAGATCGAGCTGCTGGGCACCGAGGTGGTCCCGGTGCTGCGCAAGGAGCTCGAGGCGCGCCGTCCGGCCGACGTCCCCGAGGGACCCACCCACGCCGCCCGGGTCGCGGCCGCCGCCCAGGAGCACGGGGCGTTCGATGACGCCTACCGCTTCGAGACCGGCGACAACTGGACCGGCCTGCGGGCCGAGGACGCGAAGGAGACGCACTGATGACCGAGCCGCTGCGCCTGCTGGCCCTGGCCGCGGGCCTGTCCACCCCCAGCTCCACCCGTCTGCTCGCCGATCAGCTCTCCCGGGAGGCCGCCGCGGCGCTGGGCCGGGAGGGCACCGAGGTCGAGGTGCGCACGATCGAGCTGCGCGAGTACGCCCACGACCTCACCGACGCCCTGCTGACCCGCTTCCCGAACGAGCGGCTCGAGAGCGTCATCGAGCAGGTCCGAGCGGCCGATGCGGTCATCGCCGTCACCCCGATCTTCAACGTCGGCCCCTCAGGCCTGTTCAAGACCTTCGTCGACGCGCTCGACACGGACCTCTGGGCACGCAAGCCCGTGCTGCTGGGCGCGACCGCCGGCACCGCGCGCCACTCCCTGGCGATCGACTACGCCCTGCGCCCGCTCTTCGCGTATCTCAAGGCGGAGGTCGTGCCGACGGCCGTGTTCGCGGCCTCGGCGGATCTCGGCGGGGACACCGACGGCGGGGCCGACGAGCAGCCGCTCGCCGCGCGCGTGCGGCGGGCGGCCTCCGAGCTGTCCCTCCTGCTGCGCTCCGACGCGGACCAGGACCGGGAGCACTCGGACGCGGAGCCCGAGCCGCCGCGCACCGTCGCCGTGGGCCTGGACGACGAGTTCGCCGACTTCGTCCCGATGGGCTCGCTGCTCGGACGCGGCTGAGCCGCTCGGAGCGCACGGACGCCCCGGAGCCCGCCAGGGCCCCGGGGCGTCCTCGCGCCGCGGCGCGGTGGGCGGAGGGTCAGCGCACCTCCTCGAGCCCCACCAGGTCGAGCTCCTCGCTGTAGTGGCAGGAGACGAGGTGGTTGCGGTCGCCCATCGGCCGCACCTCCGGGCGCTCGTCGCGGCACCGCGTCTCGTGCACGTACGGGCAGCGAGTGTTGAACGGGCACCCGGGCGGCGGGTTCGAGGGGTCCGGGAGGTCGTCCGCGATCGCGAACTGCTGGTGCGCACCCCGCCGCGCCGGGTCCGGGATCGGCACGGCGTGCAGCAGCGCCTCGGTGTAGGGGTGCTGCGGGGCGTCGTAGAGGTCCCGGGTGGCGGCGTTCTCCGCGATCCGGCCCAGGTACATCACCGAGACCCGGTCGGAGATGTGCTCGACCACCGACAGGTCGTGGCTGATGAACAGGTAGGTGAGGTCGAACTGCTGCTGGAGGTCGTCCAGCAGGTTGAGGATCTGCGCGCGCACCGAGACGTCCAGGGCGGAGACCGCCTCGTCCGCCACCACCACGCGCGGGTTCGTGATCAGCGCGCGGGCGATGTTGATGCGCTGGCGCTCACCGCCGGAGAAGGCGTGCGGGTACCGCTTGAGGTAGTCCGGCCGCAGTCCCACGGTCCGCAGCATCTCGGCGACGCGGTCACGCAGCTCCGAGCCCTTGGCGATCTTGTTGTTCAGCAGGGGCTCGCCGACGAGCTGCTCGAGGTTCATGCGCGGGTTCAGCGAGGAGAACGGGTCCTGGAAGATGACCCGCACGTCGCGGCGGTACTGCATGAGCTCGGGCCCCTTGATGGTGGACACGTCCACCACCGAGCCGTCGCGGCGCCGGTACTCGATGCTCCCCGAGGTGGGGTCCAGGATCCGCGAGATCGTGCGGCCCAACGTGGACTTCCCGCAGCCGGACTCGCCCACCAGGCCCAGGGTCTCCCCCGGGCGGAGGTCGAGGGAGACGCCGTCGACGGCGCGGACGCTGCCCGTGGGGCGGCGGAAGGCACCGCCCTTGATCGGGAAGTGCTTGGTGAGGTCCCGGACGCGCAGCAGCGGCTCGCCGTCGCCCCCGCCGACGAGGTTGCCGTCGGGCGCGGTGCGCTCGGTGACGGCGACGGGCAGAAGCGCGGGCTCCTCGGCCGCCGACGGGTCCGACGGGGCGGCGTCCGCGAGGTCCGACGTCCCCTCCGGGTCCGGCGGGGCGGCCGACCCGTCGAGCTCGGCCCCGACTCCGACCGCGGGACCCTCCGCCGCGGAACCGGCGTCCGACGGCCCGGGCATCGCCGGCATGCCGAGGGCGACGGTGTCGTCGGCGGCGCCCGGGCGGATGCCCGTGCCGTCCTCGTCGTAGAGGTGGCAGAAGGCGAACTGGGTGTCGTCGAAGACGGCCTGGGGCGGCAGCTCCACATCGCAGACTCCCGGGACCGCGTGGTCGCAGCGGTTGTTGAACGGGCAGCCGGCCGGGCGGTTCTGCGGATGGGGGATCATCCCGCGGATCGCGGTGAGCGTCTTGCGGGGCCCTTCGCGCTGACGCGTCGGGATGGACTCGAGCAGGGCCCGGGTGTACGGGTGCTTCGGCGCGGTGAAGATCTGCTCCACCGTGCCGTGCTCCGCGACCCGCCCCAGGTACATCACCGTGACCTCGTCGGCGATCTCGGCGACCACCCCCATGTCATGGGTGATGAAGAGCATCGACATGCCGCTCTCCGCCTGAAGGTCGCGCAGCAGGTCCAGGATCCTCGCCTGCGTGGTGACGTCCAGCGCCGTGGTGGGCTCGTCGGCGATGAGCAGCTTGGGCTCGCAGGACAGGGCGAGCGCGATCATCACGCGCTGGCACATGCCGCCGGAGAGCTGGAAGGGGTAGGCGTCCACCCGCTGCTCGGGCTTGGGGATCCCCACCACGCGCAGCATCTCGATGGCCCGCTCCCGGGCCTGCTTCTTGGACAGGCCCTTGTGGATGCGCAGGGGCTCGGAGAGCTGGTCGCCGACGGTGTACATCGGCGACAGCGAGGCCAGCGGCTCCTGGAAGATCATGCCGACGTCCCCGCCGCGCAGCTGCTTGAGGCGGGCGTCCTTGGGGCCCAGTCCCGTCACCTCGAGCACCTCGCCCGAGTCCCGCTCGCCGCGCCACTCGATGGTGCCGTCGACGATCTTCCCGGGGCGCTCGATGAGCTGGAGGATGGAGCGCGAGGTCATGGACTTCCCGCAGCCGGACTCGCCGACCACGCAGACCGTCTTGCCGCGCGGGATGTCGAGATCCACGCCGTCGACGGCCTTGACCGTCCCCTCGTTGGTCTCGAAGTGGGTCTTGAGCCCCCGGATCCGCAGCAGCGGATCCTCGGCGGGGGCATCGGTGCGGTCGGTGTTCTCAGTGCTTGTAAGGGTCGGCGGCATCGCGCAATCCATCTCCGAAGAAGTTCAGGGCGAGGACCGCGACCACCACGGCGATGCCGGGGATCATGATCCAGGGGGCGGTGGTGATCACGCGGACGTTCTGCGCCTCCTGCAGCAGCACGCCCCAGCTGACCACGGGGGCCTGCAGACCCAGACCCAGCCAGGACAGCGAGGTCTCGGCGAGGATCATGGCGGGGATCGACAGCGAGAGGCTGGCGATGATGTGGCTCGTGAACTGCGGGAGCATGTGGCGGAAGATCAGCCGGCCGCGCTTCGCGCCGTCGATCGTGGCCGCGGTGATGTACTCCTCCTGGCGCACGGACATGAACTTGCCGCGCACCTCGCGGGCGAGGCCGGTCCAGCCGATCAGCGAGAGGATGACGATGATCGCGAAGTAGCGCTCGAGCGGGGTCCAGGTCGCCGGGACCGCCGCGGCCAGCGCCATCCACAGCGGGATGGCCGGCAGCGACATGAGGAACTCGATCACACGCTGGATCACCGTGTCCGTCGCCCCGCCCAGCAGGCCCGAGAGGCCGCCCAGCAGGATCGCGATGAGGAGGGAGATCGCGACGCCCACCAGGCCGATGGTCATCGAGACCGTCGTGCCGTGGATCATCCGCGAGAGGATGTCGTGGCCGTTCTTGTCCGCCCCCAGCAGGTACACCGGCTCCTCGGAGGTCGGATCGGCGGGTCCGAAGAGGTGCCGGTCCAGGGTGAGGAATCCGAAGAGCTCGTACTCCTGTCCCTTGACGAAGAAGCCCAGGTCCGTCTCCGCCGTCGTGTCGGTGGTCCAGGTCAGCTGCAGGGTGCTGGGGTCCTGCTCGGCGCTCTGGGGGTTCACGTGCAGACCCCAATTGCCCTCGTCGTCGACGAGCTTCACGGCCTGGGGCGGGGCGTAGGCGTGCTCGGCGCTGTAGTAGGACTTCGCGTAGGGGGCCAGGAAGCCCGCGAAGACCACCACCAGATAGAGACCGAGGGTCACCACCGCGCCCACCATGGCGAGCTTGTGGCGTCTGAAGGACCACCAGGTCAGCTGCCACTGGGAGGCGACGGCGACCTCGCGGTCCGCGCCATGACCCTCCGCGGTGGGATCCTCGTGGTGCACATCGGCGCCGGCGGGGAGATCCCGGAGCTGTTGGGCGTTCGTCATCATCGACGGCCCCTTTCTCTCAGCGCGCGCCCAGCCGGACCCGCGGGTCCAGCCAGCCGAGCAGAAGGTCGGAGATGAGCGTGCCGATCACGGTCAGCGTGGCGCTGATGAGGATGATCGATCCGGCGAGGTACATGTCCTGCGACTTCAGGGAGTCCAGCAGCAGCGGACCCATCGTGGGCAGGTTCAGGACCTTGGAGACGATCGCATCGGCGGCGATGAGGCTCGCGAGCACCCAGCCGATCGTGGAGAAGAACGGGTTGAGGGCGACGCGCAGCGGGTACTTCAGTGTCAGCTTCGTCTCGGACACGCCCCGGGCCCGGGCCGCGGTCACATAGGGCTTGCGAATCTCGTCGAGCAAATTGGACCGGAGGATCCTGATCATGCCCGCCGTGCCCGCCGTGCCCCACACCAGCAGCGGCACCCAGAGGTGCCCCAGCAGGTCGAGGAGCTTGCCCAGGTTCCAGGGGGCTCCCTGCCATTCCGGTGAGAGGAGCCCGCCGGCGCCGGTGCCGAAGTACTGCATCCCCAGGTACATCAGCACCAGGGCGATGAGGAAGTTCGGCGTGGCCAGGCCGATGAAGCCGATCAGCGTGAAGACGTAGTCGCCGACGCTGTACTGGCGCAGCGCGGAGTAGATCCCGATCGGGAAGGACACCGCCCAGATGAACAGCAGCGTCCCGATCGACATCGCGATGGTCAGCGGGAGGCGCTCGGCCAGCAGCTCGGAGACCGGCTTGCCCCAGGCGAAGGACTCCCCGAAGTCGAGGTGGAAGAGGATCCCGGAGATCCACTTCCAGTACTGCACGATCATCGGCTCGCCGATCCCGTACCGCTGCTCGAGCGCCTGGATCCGCGCCGCGTCCAGCTGGTCGCCCTGGGCGGAGTACTGCGCGATGAGCGTCGTCACGTAGTCGCCGGGCGGCAGCTGGATGAGCACGAAGGAGGCGATCGAGATCGCGAACAGGGTCGGGATCATGATCATGAACCGACGCAGGAGATAGGGGCCCATCAGCGGATCACTCGCTCTCGGAGATGAACCACGTCTCCGGGTTGGCGTGCCCCGGGGTGCGGTACACCCAGGTGTCCGGCACGCCCTCGAGGACGTTCTTCAGACGGTTCTTCACCACCCAGTACGGGTTCGGGGCGGTCACGATGCCGATGCCCCAGAACTCCTCCTTGGCGATGTCCAGGACCTGCTGGAAGAGCGCCTCGCGCGCCGCCTGGTCCGGCTCCGCGGCGAACTGCCACATGAGCTCGATCTGCTCCTTGGCGGCCGGGACAGGCTCCTCGCCGTCGCTGCCCTCGGAGTTGTAGTAGGCCGCCCACGGCGTCGCCCAGACGGACTCGTCGGAGAAGGGCATGTACCACCGGGGGTCGACCATCTCGACGGCAAGGCCGCCGTCCCCGCCCCAGACCCCGGCGTCGTGCTCGTTGGCGGCGGCGATCTTGCGGTCGTAGAAGAGGGTGCGGTCCACGGTGTTGACGCTCCCGCGGATGCCGACCTCCTTCCACATGTCGGTGATCATCGACATCGCCGTGGGCCACTCCGGGGAGAAGGCGCTGGGCACGTCGACGGTGACGGTGAGGGTGCCACCGCCGGGCATGGTGCGGAAGCCGTCGCCGTCCTTCTCGGTGAGACCCGCCTTGTCGAGGTGCTCATTGGCGAGATCGACGTCGAACTCGGTGTACTGCTTGGCGAACTCCTCGTCGTAGAACGGGGACTCGGCATGGGGTGCCCACTGCCACGGCTCGCCCTGGCGCTGCCAGACGGAGGTGATGAGCTCCTCGCGGTTGATCGCGTGGGAGAGCCCGATGCGGAAGTCCTTGTTCTGGTAGAGCTTCGCCTTCTCCGGGTCCTTGTGCGCGAGGTTCAGCGCGACGCACATGGCGTTCATCGAGGTGGCGGTGGTCTCGACGATGCGGGTGTCGGCCGCCTCGAGGCTGTCCGCGTAGACGGGCTTGTTGGCCGAGGTGTTCGCGTGGCGGTACATCATGTCCACCTCGCCGTCGGTGACCTTGAGGGTCATCACCTCGGGATCGGAGACCACCTCGAAGCTGAGGGTGTCGACGTAGGGCAGCTGGCGGCCGTCGGGATCGGTCTTCCAGTAGAAGGGGTTGCGCTCGAAGACGACGGCATTGCCCTCGCCGAGCGGGGTGACGACGTTCCAGGCGTCGATCGTGGGCAGGTCCGGGTTGTTCCAGAAGCCCTCGCCGGCGATCTGGTCGTTCCACAGATCCGTCCACGCCTCCATCCCGGCCTCCTCGACCTTCGCGTCGAGGTCCTCGCTGGTGGCCGGCAGGAAGTCCTGGGCGTAGTGCTTGGGGTAGTTGATGAGCTCCATCTGCCGGTTGAGCTCGTCCTCGAACAGACCGGTGGAGGCCGGGAAGGTGATGGTGAGGGTGAGGTCGTCGACCTTCTCGCCCACGGCCTTCTCGCCGTCGACGCTCAGCCAGTTGGGCGGCGTGGCGAACAGCTCCTCGTCGGCGAAGACATCGTTGACCGCGAAGAGGATGTCATCGACGGTGAAGGGCTCGCCGTCGGACCACTTCATCCCCTCGCGCAGGGTGATCGTGTAGACCGTGCCGTCCTCGTTGACCTCGACCGCGGTGAAGACGCCGGGACCCGCCTCCTGGATCATCGGATCCATCCGCAGGCCGGGCTCGTAGCCGATGATGCGGTCCGGGGAAGCGGAGTCCCCGGGCCCCAGGGTCAGGGCGCGCCAGGTGCCGCCGTACTGGCCGGGCTCGGCGACGTCGACCACCAGCGGCTCGGCCGGGAGGCGCTCCTCGAGCGGAGGGAGCTCGCCGGCATCGACCTTCTCGGTGAGCATCGGGGACTCCATGGTGTCCGCGCCCCCGCCGCCACCACCGTCGCCGCCGCCGCTCCCGGGATCGGTCGAGAAGAAGCTGCAGCCGCTCGCGGTGGCGGTGACCAGCCCTGCGGTGGTCGCCCCCAGGGCGAGAACGCTCCGCCTCTTGAAGGTCGTGGTCGCACGGTCAATAGTCATGGTGTCCTCGCTCATCGTTTCGCCTCGTTGCGGATGCAAGCGCTTGCCAGCGTAGCGCAGATCATAGGGAACGTCACTCCTGTTATCAAGCCGTGACGAATGCCGGACGCGGTGGAAGAAAAACCCTTCCTCGGGCCCCGCTCGGACCACGGGCTCATCGCGCCGCGCCGAGCACCGGACCGGCGAGACCTTCCCGACGCTCGATGCCATCGAGCGCTCCCGGGCAGGTCAGGCTCACCTTCCTCGCCATCGGCACACATCGCCCCGATGGCCGATGCCCCGGCAGGGCATCACGAGGACCGGCTCGCCCCGCCCGCTCGACATCACTCTCAGGAATCACCCGGCGACATTCTTCGTGCGCGCGGAAATACGGCGTCCGGCGACGCCACGAAAGCCACTGCGAGCGATTCCGGAAGAATCGTCCGGCGACCGGCGAGAAATATCGTCCCGGGCACCGCGCACCGGCCGGGGAGCACGACTCCGGATCCGTTCTCCGGCGTCCTCCGCGACGGCCGGCGCCTCGATGGGCACCTGCTGTCCGCGGCTCGTCCACCGGCGGGCACGCCTCCGGGATCACCGGAGGTCTCGAACCGACGACCGGCGACTCCTCGACCATCCCCTCGGGCCGCACCTGTCCTCGTCGACGCGGCATCCCGTGGGAACAGGTGCAGTCAAGCGCGACCACTCGCGTACTGTCAAGCTCACGAATGATCAAATACGATCACCTGGGATCAGATTGTTGGCTACGATGCAGTCCCGGACACCGACGACGCGGCACGGGCAGAGCCCGCGCGTCCTGAGAGGAGGATCGCGAGCATGTCCACAGCACTGCCCGACAGCAGGCGCCAGCAGATCCTCGACCGCGTCCGCACGCAGGGCGAGGTGCAGGTCAAGGCGCTGGCCGAGAGGCTCGACGTCTCCCCGATCACCATCCGTCGCGACATCGCCGCGCTCGCGGAGCAGCATCTCCTCCACCAGGTGCGCGGCGGCGCGCGGCGCCTCGACGCGAGCGCCGAGGCCGCAGAGGTCTCCCCCGTCTCCGACACGCCCGGCACGGGTCCCAGGATCGCCATGCTCGCCCCCTCGTTCCGCTACTACTGGCCGCGGGTCCTCGAGGGTGCCGGACAGGCCGCGCAGCGTCTCGGCATCGACCTCGACTTCCACATGGCGGCGACGGATGCGGAGGCGAACCACCTGGTCGTCGATCAGATCGCCGCCGGCCCGCCCGTCGACGCGCTGGTCATCGCGCCGGAGATGCGCGACGGCGCGGCGAGCGACCGCCTGGTGGAGCGGCTCGCGGAGCTGCCCTTCCCGGTGGTCTTCGTCGAGCGGGGCGTGGACAGCCACGGACCTCTCGCCCGCGCCTTCGACACCGTGCGCTCCGACCATTCGCTGGGCGCCGCGAGCGCGGTGCGCCACCTGGTGGCCCTTGGGCATCGTCGGCTCGCCTACCTCGGCGACCCGCAGACCCCCACCAATGTGCACGTCGCCGACGGATACGCACGGGCGCTGCGCCTGATGGAGCTCGAGGAGGACGCCGCCCGGGGCCGTGACTTCCGGCCCTACGGCAAGGAGTCCTTCGAGGTGATCGACGCGGCCCTGGACCGCTTCCGCGCGGAGGGGACCACGGCCGTCCTGGTCCATTCGGACTCCGCCGCCACGATGCTCCTGCAGCACGCGACGCGCCGTGGATGGTCGGTCCCGCGGGACTTCTCGCTGATCGCCTACGACGACGAGCTCTCGGTGACCACGCGTCCCGCCCTCACGGCGATCGCCCCGGCCAAGCACGCCCTCGGCGAGCGCGCCCTCGAGCTGGCGCTGCGCCGCATCCACCACCCCGACGCCCCGATCGAGCACACCCATCTGCTGCCGGCCCTCACGGTCCGCGACTCGACGGCCCCGCCCGCCACGCCCCCTTCGACGACGGAGACCCCCTGATGATCCACCCCGGGCTGTGCTCGGTCACCTTCCGCTCGCTCGACGTCGCCGAGGTGGTCGCCCTGGCCTCCCAGGCCGGGCTCGAGCGCATCGAATGGGGCGGTGACGTGCACGTGCCGCCGGGCGACGAGGACGCCGCACGGCGTGCCCGGGAGCTCACCGAGGGAGCCGGGCTCGCCGTCGCCAGCTACGGCTCCTACCTCCGCTTCACCGGTGCCGAGGAGGAGGTCCTCGACGAGGCCCGGGCGGTCATCGCCTCGGCCCGAGCGCTCGGAGCGCCCCGGATCCGGGTCTGGGCCGGCCGGACGCCCTCGGCCCGCGCCGAGGCCGAGGACCGTGCCCGGATCGCCGGGCGGATCCACGCCGTCGCCGAGCTCGCCGCCGCGGCGGGCATCGGCCTCGGCCTCGAGTGGCACGGCGGGACCCTCACCGACGAGATCGGCTCGACCGAGGAGCTGCTGCGCGCGATCGACCATCCCGCCGTGACGACCTACTGGCAGCCCCACCAGGACCAGCCCGGGGCCGAGGCGGTCGAGGACCTGCAGCACGTGCTCGATGCCGTCTCCACCGTGCACGTCTTCTCCTGGTGGCCGGGAGGCACCCGCCTCGCCCTCGGCGAGCGCTCCGACCTCTGGAGCGAGGCCTTCGCGGTGCTGGCGGCCGACGGCCGGGACCACGACGTCCTGCTGGAGTTCGTGCCGGGCGACGATCCGGCGCTGCTCGCGCGCGAGGCCCGCACGCTCCGCTCCCTGCTCCCCGCCGCGGCGCCCGCGCCCGGCGTCCCCACCGGCCCCGAGGATCCCGCATGAGAACCCTGCTCGCCCTGCCCGCGCCGGTCGCGGACCGGCTCCTGGACGCGCCGCGGCGCCGTGAGCTGGCCGCGCTGTGCGATCCGGTCACCGCCGAACCGGTGACCGCTCTGACCGCGGTGCCGGCGGAGGTGCTCGCCGGGGTGAAGGTCGTGGTCACCGGCTGGGGATCGCCGCGGATCGGGGCGGAGGACCTCGCGGCGATGCCGGACCTGCGGGCTCTGGTGCACACCGCGGGGACCGTCCGATCGATCGTCAGCGACGCGCTGTGGGAGCGCGAGGACATCGTCATCACCACCGCCGCCCAGGCCAACGCGGTGCCCGTCGCGGAGTACACGCTCGCGCAGATCCTGCTGGCGGGGAAGCAGAGCCTGCGGCGGGAGGCCCAGCACCGGGCGCGGCACGGCGTGCGGCGCCCCTGGGACCAGAGCGGCCTGGGCAACCACGGCGCGGTGGTCGGCCTGATCGGCGCCTCCCGCATCGGCCGCCTGGTCGCCGAGCTGCTGCGCCCCTTCGACCTGACCGTGCTGATCAGCGATCCCTACGTCCCCGACGAGGAGATCCGTGCGCTCGGCGCGACGCCCGTGACCCTGCCGGAGCTGTTCTCGCGCTCCGACGTGGTGAGCCTGCACGCGCCGGACGTCCCCTCCACCCGCGGCATGATCGACGCGTCGCTGCTGGCGCGGATGCACGACGGCGCCACCTTCCTCAACACCGCGCGCCCTGCGCTGGTCGAGCTCGACGCCCTGCGCGCCGAGCTCGTCAGCGGTCGCCTCAGCGCCGTGCTCGACGTCCACGACGACCTCGCCCCGGACGATCCCCTGTGGGACGTGCCGACGGTCTCGATCACCCCGCACATCGCCGGCTCCCTCGGCAACGAGATCCACCGGATGGCCGACCACGCCCTCGAGGAGCTGCGGAGGCTCCGCGACGGGGAGCCGCCGCGCCACCCGGTGGACCGCGCGGCCCGCGCGATCACCGCCTGAGACCGGGTGAGCGCCCGCACCGCCCCCGAGGGGCACGGCCCGGGGCCGGGCGGCCGCCCCTCCCTGCGGGTCAGGGCCTGATCTCGGGGAACCTCCCGGGATCGCCCGGATCCACGGTGAGCCGGGCGCCGTCGGCCCAGGTCACGTGGATCGTCCCGTCCTCGGCGCGGTCCACCCGGGGGGCCGGGGGCTCTGCGGCCCCCTCGCCCCGGAGCACGACGTGCACGGCGACCACCTCGCCCGCCGCGAGCGCCGCGCCGTGCAGCTGCGGGACGGCGAACTCGCTGCCCAGGGGCGAGACGTCCTGCTCACGATGCAGCGAGGCCGTCCAGGATCCGAGCACCGGCTCGAGCGTGCTGACCAGCGCCTCCTGGTCCTCCCGCGCGATCCGGGCGCCGGCGGGTCCGTCGGCGGCGGCACCGGAAGCATCCGTCGCTGCGCCCAGCGGGGCGACCGGACCCGGGCCGGAGAGGGGCCAGCCGGCCACGGCGACGGGGAGGACCGTGTCCTGCTCGGCGCGGATCACGCGCAGCTCCCCCGCCCCGCGCACGATGCTCGCCACCGTGAGCAGCGCCCCCGGGGTGGTCTCTCCGCCCTGCCCGTAGCCGCCGTAGCCGCCGGGCTCGGCATCGACCCAGTGGCACAGCTGCCGCGAGATGCCGATGCCGATCCGCTCGCCGCTGCCCAGGAGCTCGGCGCGCAGGTCCACGCGGTCGAAACCGGCCCGATGGCTCCAGCCGCGCTCGGGATCGACCAGGGAGACGGTCGCATCCCGCGGATCGACCGTGCCCGGACCGGCCAGCGCCGGAGAGGTGACCGTCGAGTAGCCGAGGCGGGCGTACAGCGGTCCGTCGACCATCTGCTCCCCGGCCTGGCCGTGGTCGTTGCCATGGTTGATCACGCGGACGATGCCGTCCTCGCGGGTGCGGGAGACGATCCAGCCGGGCGTGGTCAGCGCCTGCACCGCGTCCTCCTGCTCGACGGGCAGCGGCTGCTCCGGGGCGGTCCACACCGGATGGTCCGCGGGCAGGATGAGCCCGAGGAAGCCCTTGCAGGCCCAGTACGGGGAGCCGGGGCCGGAGTAGCTCTGGGCCATCTCCGGGAACTCGTGGAACCAGCCCAGGGTCAGCAGGCCGCGGTCGTCGGGCACGCCGTGGCGCAGGAAGTGGGCGAGCTCGCCGGAGGCCGCGCGGCGCAGCGCGCCCGGGGCGAGGAGGGGGTCCGGTCCGTCGGCGAGACCGGCGAGGGCCGCGCTCCAGAACGGTGCCGCGGTCGCCATCCGGTAGACCAGGCTGCGCCCCTGGAGCAGCGGGGCGCCGTCGCCGCCCACGAGTCCCAGCGCGTCGTGGGTGAAGGCGGCCACGCGCTCCTGGTGGCGCAGCGGATCGGCGGCGGTGACCAGGCCGTCGGCCTCGAGGTCGCGGATGCCCCGCATGCGCAGCCAGAGGATCGGCAGGGCGGCGAAGGCCCAGGTGTTGTAGTGGTCCACGCCGCGGACCGGACCGTCGTCGAACCATCCGTGATCGCGCACCAGCGACTCGTGGATCCGCAGGTCCTGGGCGAGGTCCGCCCGCAGCGCCGCGGCCGGCTCCCCGCTCGCGAAGCGGTCGTCGACCGAGCGCAGGAAGGTCAGCACGATGATCCGGAACCACACCCAGTTCACCGGCGGGTACCGGGTCCCGATCACCTCGGAGAACCACTCCACGAGGCGGTCCCGGGTGAGCTGGTCGAGGCGATCCCAGATCCACTCGCGCGTGAGGTCCAGCGCGAGGGCCACGGAGCAGGCCTCGACCTTCGACTGCGGCAGCTCGGCGGGCCGGGGCCAGGGGTTCGCGCCCCGCGGATCCACGCCCGCGGCCAGGCCCCGGGCGTACTGCTCGGCGTGCCCCTCGGGGTCCGCGCCGCCGCGGCCGTGCTGCAGCATCGCGGCGATGAGGAAGGAGCGGGCGAAGCCCTCGAGGCCGTCGGAGTCCCGCCCGCTCCGGCTGAGGCGCCCGGGCGGGAGGATCTGGGCCCCGTCGACCGAGGAGTGCGGGCGCAGCGCCAGCAGCAGCTGGTCCGCCACCGCCTCCCAGTGCGCGCGGGTGAGGCCGGTGCGGGGCGAGAGGGACGGGTCCGGGGGCGGGAGCCGGAGCGCGGGGTGGCTCAGGGGGCGGGAGGCGGGCGCAGGGGTCACGGGGTCTCCTGGGAGCGTCGTCGGGCCAGGGGCGGTGCCGCCGACGGGTCGGGACACGCCCGGGCAGCAATCGCTTTCCCTCCAGTCTATGCCTGATCAGGGTCTCTGTCGTCGCCGCGGCGGCGCGTGGCGGGATATCGGCGCGTGCGCCGGACAGCGGCGCCGTCTGCCCGTATCCTGGACGTTCGGGACAGCGTTTCCCGCATCCCCCTCACCTCAAGGAGTTCCGATGCCCGCCGTGCGCCTCAGCGATGTCGCGAAGGACGCCGGGGTCTCCCTGGCCACCGCCTCCCGGGTGCTCAACGGCTCCGCCCGCGTCCCCGGCAAGGCCGTCGCCGAGCGGGTGGAGGCCTCGGCCGCCAAGCTCGGCTACGTGCCCAATGCGCAGGCCCAGGCCCTCGCGCGCTCACGGTCGGGCCTCATCGGGTTGGTGGTGCACGACATCGCCGATCCCTACTTCGCGACCATCGCCCGCGAGGTCCAGCAGCAGGTCTTCGCCTCGCAGTCCCAGGTGCTGCTCACCCAGACGGACCGCATGATCGAGACCGAGGTGCGGGCGCTGCGCTCGCTCATCGCCCAGCAGGTCGACGCCCTGGTGCTGGTGGGCTCGCACCGCTACGGCAACGAGTCCGACACCTCGATCAGCGCCCTGCTGGGAGGCTTCGCCCGCAACGGCGGACGGGTGGTGGGGCTCGGGCAGTCCCTGGGCGTGGGCCGCACGATCGTGCCGGACAACGCCAAGGCCGCGCACGAGCTCGCCACCTCCCTGGTGGTCGAAGGTCACCGCCGCTTCGCCGTGGTCGAGGGCATCGCGGGCATCCCCTCGGCCGGGGACCGCACCGGCGGCTTCATCGCCGCGCTCACCGAGGCCGGCATCGAGCCCGAGCTGAACGTCCAGGCGGGCCTGACCCGGGAGGGCGGGCACCTGCTCGCCCAGCAGATCGCGGAGCACCTCGCCGGGCGACCGGAGGAGGAGCTGCCGCTGTGCGTCTTCGCCCCGGCCGACGTCATGGCGCTCGGCGCCCTGGGCGAGCTGCGCCGCCGCGGCCTCGACGTCCCGGGCCGGGTCGCGGTCGCCGGGTTCGGCGGGGTGCCGGACGGCGCCGACGCCCACCCCGCGCTGACCACCATCGCCCTGCCCCTGCACGACATGGCCCGCCAGGCGGTGGACTGGGTGCTGGAGGCGCCGACCGACGACGCGCATCCCACCACCGAGGTGCACGTGCGCGGCGATGTCCTGCTGCGCGAGTCCACGGCGCTGAGCGCCCGGGCCTGACCCGGTCAGCGCGGCGCACGGCGAGGCACGCCGCGGGGCGCGACGCTCAGTCGCCCTGCGACGCGGGCCCGGTGGCCGTCATACGGCGCTGATGCTCACCGCCAGCGCCCCGTCCCCCGTCGCCGCCGTGGTCGGCGTGAGCACGAGCCGGTGGACGCTCTCCCCCCAGGAGGCGCGCAGCAGCGGGTCGTCCACCTCGCGGCGCTCGAGCTCTCCGGTGCCGAGGCTCGGGTCCCACGTCAGCTGTGCGAGAGCACCGGAGAGGGCGCGGATCCGCAGCGAGCCCGCGGCGTGCTCGAGCACCTCGCCGGACAGCACGTGATGCGAGCGGACGGCGTCGGAGGCGGACCCCGGCGCCAGCTGCCAGCGGTCCTCGATCCGCACCGCCGCCCCGTCGCCGCCTGAGGCTCGCTCCAGCTCGGTGCGTCGCCGCCAGCTGCGCAGTCCGGCCTCGGCCGGATAGGCGCCGGCGAGCTCCAGCACGACCTCGCTCTCCCGGTCCCCGGGAGCAGCGAGGACCTGGGCACGGTACTGCTCCCCCACTCCCTGCTCGTGGCCCGCGACGGTGGGCAGGGTGTGCCAGGAGCTCACCATCGTCCAGATCTCGTAGCGGCGCTCGGTGAAGGTGTGCGCGAGGTAGGTGGGCTGACCGAGGTCGATCAGGACCGGGCTAGCGTCCAGCGCCACCATCACCGAGCCCACGTCGAGATGGTTGTGGGACTCGGCGTTGTGACCGCCCTTGGCGGCGAGCGCGAGGCCACGTGAGGAGCCCGCCCGCTCGCGAGCCACCCACAGCTCCACCTCGGGCAGCCAGGTCGAGGCGGGCAGCGGTGCCGGGCCCGGCCGGGCGGCCGCCCAGTCCGGATCGCCGAGCGCACCGAGCGCCCGGCCGAGGCCCGCGTGCACGTCCAGCGACGGCGCGCTGCCCGGGCCGCGGTGCGCGAGCGCCCCGGCGATCACCTCGGCGTCCCCGAGGCGACGGCCCCAGCGATACAGGGCGTCCCAGGGCTGCGCTGCGCCGGCCGGGCGGGACCGTCGGAGACGTTGACGTACCAGCCCTCTCCCCACTCCATGCGGTGCGGATAGCGCGCCAGGGCCCCGATCACGGGCAGGGCCGCCGCGGCCTCCCCCGAGAGCATCCCTCCGGAGGCGGTGATCAGCAGCTCGAGCGATTCCAGCAGGCGGCAGGCGCCGTTCCAGAAGTAGTTGAACCCTTCATCGATGCCGCCGTCGGAGGGGAGGGAGACGAGATACCGCTCCTGCTGGGCGATGGCGAGGGCGATCACCGCATCACGGGCGGCGCGATCCTCCTCCCGGTCCAGCAGCAGCAGCGCACCGGCGATGAGGTGCTGGTGGATCCAACCCGTCCAGTTGTTCACGGACGGCCGCGCCACCCACCACCAGTCACGGCGGGTGAGGGTCGGCATCATCACGCGGCGCCGCACCTCGTACCGGATCCGCTCCCGGAGTCCCGGCACCCGCGCCTCGAGCGCCGGGGCGAGCGCCAGATCCGCCCAGGCCAGAACCTCCACCACCTGCGCGGCGCCGAGGTCCACCACGGGTGATTCCGGATCCGGCACCACCCAGCCGCGCTCCCGGTGGACCTCCTCGTGGGCGACCCAGCACCAGGTGGAGAGCTCGCACAGCTGCAGCAGACCGTCGGCCGCGTCGTCGATCCAGCGCTCCTCGCCGGTGGCGAGAGCGGCGAGGGCGGCCTGCGCGGTCATCATGACGAGCGTGCGCACCCGCTCCTCGTAGTCGTGCCGCACCCCCTCTCGCCAGAACCGGGCGTACGTGCTCAGGACCGGCTGCGGCCAGGGCTGCTCCGCCGCGAGGCGTGCCGCGGCCACGATCTGCTCCCGCGCCCCGGACGGGAGATCGGGAGGAGTTCCGTCCTCGGCGAGACGCGGAGCGGTCAGGTGATCACGCACTCTGTCGACGGCGCCGGAGAGGGTGTCGGGCAGCTCCCACTGCGCGGCGCCCTCCCCCGTCCCGTCGACGTCGTGACGGTCCACGGGCAGGCCCCAGGCGTCGCGCAGCGGTGTGTGGCGGGTCATGACAGGTGCTCCTCGGTCACGGGGTGCTCAGGCGTGCGGCAGCACCAGCTGCTCGAAGCGCTCGGCGATGATCTGCACGGCGTCGTCGGCCGGGGTCGCCCAGACGTCCTCGTTGAAGATCTCCACCTCGATGTCGCCGGTGTACCCGGTGGCGGCGACCATGCGGGTGATGGACGGGAAGTCGATGTACCCGTCGCCCATGTAGCCGCGGGAGAACAGCGGCTCCGCGGCCAGCGGCAGGTTCCAGTCGCACACCTGGTAGCTGAACAGGCGGCCCGTGGACGCGGCGCGCTGGATCGCGCGCTCCAGGCCCGGGTCCCACCACACGTGATAGGTGTCCACCACCACGCCCGCGGCGGGGCTGCCGGAGGCCTCGGCGATGTCGAGGGCCTGGTCGATGGTGGAGACCACCGCGCGGTCGGCCGCGAACATCGGGTGCAGGGGCTCGATGGAGAGGGTGACCCCGGCCTGCTCGGCATAGGGCGCGAGCTGGGCGATCGACTCGGTGACGCGGGCGCGGGCACCGATGATGTCCTTGTCCTCGCGGCTGATGCCGCCGACGACGAGCACCAGCGTGGGCGCGCCGAGGGCGGCGGCCTCGTCGATCGCGCGCCGGTTGTCCTCGAGCGCGTCGGCGCGCTCCTGCTCGCCGTCGACGGTGAGGAAGCCGCCGCGGCACAGGGTGCTCACCCGCAGGCCGGCGTCGTCCACGCGGCGGCGCAGCGCGTCCAGCCCCACCTCGGCCACGTCCTGGCGCCACAGGCCCACGGCGTCGATCCCCGCGGCCGCGGTGGCCTCGAGGAACTCCTGGAGCGGGGTGCTGCGGCAGCTCCAGCGGTTGATCGAGAGGCGGGGCGTGCCGATCCCGGTGCGTGTCGAGGGCGGGGTGTTCATGCCGTGCCTCCTCCGGTCGCGGGGATGTCGTAGCCGTTCAGCCGCAGCAGGGCGTGCCAGCGCTCGGCCGCCAGCTGCGGCTGTTCGAGGTTGCCGGTGCGCGCGGCCAGCTCGATGGTGCGCGAGAGGTGGGGGAGGCTGCGTGCGGAGTGCATGCCGCCGATCATCTGGAAGGCCCGCTGGTGGCCGTTGAGCCAGGCCATGAAGGCAACACCGGTCTTGTAGTGGAAGGTGGGCGCGGAGAAGACGTGGACCGCGAGCTCCTCCGAGGCGGAGAGGATCCGGGCGGCCTCGTCGACCTCCCCCGCGTCCAGCGCCTGCACCGCGGCGGAGGCCGCCGGGGCGGTCACCGCGAAGGCCCCCAGCAGGGCGTGGGAGTAGGCGCCGGGCGGCGGCTGCTCCTGCTCGGCGGCCGCGCGGGTGCCGTCGCCCACGATCAGGTGGGAGAAGTGGAAGTCGTCCCCGGTGAGCATCTGCACGCCCTCGGGGAGACGCTCGCGCACCGCGATCTCGGCGGCGTCGTCGAGCAGGCTCATCTTCACCCCGCGGATCCTCGCGGGGTCGCGCTCGATGATCCGCAGCAGGGTCTCGGCGGCCTCGGTGGTGTCGCTCGCGCCGAAGTAGCCCTCGAGCTGGGGGTCGAAGGCGGTCCCCAGCCAGTGCAGCACCACCGGCTCGGTCGCGGCCTCGAGCACGCGGCGGTAGACCTCCTCGTAGTCGGCCGGACCGGAGGCGGTGCGGGCGAGGTGACGGCTGGCCATGAGGACGGCGCCCGCGCCGGTGGCCTCGGTGGCCCGCAGCTGCTCGACGTACGCCTCGACGATCTGGTCGAGGTCGAGGTGGAGCTCCTCGCGCTGGTCGGTGGAGACGCCTGCGACCACCAGGTCGCGCACCTGGGCCCCCGGCCGGAACAGCCGGGCGTACTGCGGGTCGGCGAGGGCCTCGCGCGCGGCGCCGGCGGTGCGGGCGATGAGCTCGCGGGTCGCCGCCGGGTCCAGGCCCATGTTGCGCTGGGCGGTGTCCATGGCGTCGGCGACCCCCAGGCCGCGGGACCACATCGAGCGGCGGAAGGCGAGGGTCGCCTCCCAGTCGATGTCCGCGGGGGCGCCGGGGGTGTTGTCGCCGTGCACCTGCGGCACCACGTGCACGGCGGCGTAGACGGTGCGCGAGCGCAGCGGCGCCGTCGGCGGTGCGAAGGCCGCCGCCTCGCCGAGCGGCGTGCTCCGCTGCCGCCCGTCCTCGTCCAGCAGGGTCAGCCCGAGCGTCGCGGTCATGCTCGGGCCTCCGTCAGCGGATCGAGGGCGATGCGGCGGCCCTCCGCGGAGCTGGTCAGGCCGGCCTCGGCCAGGCGCACGCCGCGCGCGCCGGAGAGGAAGTCGTACGGATATGCGGGACCCTCCACAGCGCCTCCCACGTGGCGCAGGAAGTCCTCCCACTGCACCTTGAAGCCGTTGTCGAAGACCTCGTTGTCGGGGACCTCGATCCAGTCGGCGTAGTAGTCGTGACCGTCCTTGACGTCGGGGTTCCAGACCGGCTTCGGGGTGGCTTCGCGGGGCTGGATGCGGGCGCTGTGCAGGCCCACCACGGCGGAGCCCTTGGTGCCGTCGACCTGGAACTCGACCAGCTCGTCGCGGTGCACGCGCACGTCCCAGCTGGAGTTCATCTGCACCACGGTGCCGCCCTCGAGGCGGAAGACGCCGTAGGCGGCGTCGTCGGCCGTGGCGGTGTACTCCTGCCCCTTCTCGTCCCAGCGGGTGGGGATGTGCGTGGCGGTCTGGGCGTAGACGTCCTCGATGCGGCCGAACAGCTCCTCGATGACGTAGTTCCAGTGCGGGAACATGTCCGCGACGATGCCGCCGCCGTCCTCGGAGCGGTAGTTCCAGGAGGGGCGCTGGGCGCTCTGCCAGTCGCCCTCGTAGACCCAGTAGCCGAACTCGCCGCGCACGGAGAGGATCTCCCCGAAGAAGCCGGAGTCGATGAGGCGGCGCAGCTTGAGCAGGCCGGGCAGGTAGAGCTTGTCGTGGACCACGCCGTTGGGGGTGCCGGCGGCCGTCGCCAGGCGGGCCAGCTCGAGGGCGTCCTCGAAGGACTCGGCGGTGGGCTTCTCGGTGTAGATCGCCTTGCCGGCCGCGATCGCCTTCTTGAGGTTGTCCACGCGCAGGTTGGTGACCAGGGCATCGAAGTAGACCTCGTAGCCGTCGCGGGACAGCGCGTCGTCGACGTCGGTGGTCCAGTCGGTCAGACCGTGGCGCTCGGCGACGGTGCGCAGCTTCTCCTCGTTGCGGCCGACGAGCAGCAGCTCGGGCATCAGCCGATCGCCGTCCGCGAGCTCGACGCCGCCCTGCTCCTGGATGGCGAGCAGGGAGCGCACCAGATGCTGGCGGTATCCCATGCGTCCGGTCGCTCCGTTGACGATGATCCCGATCCTGCGTGTGGCCATGTGGCAGCTCTCCTCCGTGTGCGGCCGCTCGCGACGCGCGGGGGCGCCGGGCGGTGGTGGCGGTGGGGAAGGGCGGCGTCCCCTGGAGCCCGTGGCCGCGCCGCGCACGAGGACCTCGCCTCCCGGGGGAGGCGATGGGGGTAACCGCTTTCCGTTTCGTGCGCCCAGTAGACCACGGCTGCGCACGCGATTCAAGCCCGATGCCGCGACGTGGCCCGGCATCGACGCCTCGACCCGTCAGACCTAGGATCTCTGCGGCGGCCCGGTACGGCGCCAGAGCTGCGTCGCTCCCGTCGCAGCACGCACCTTTCGAGGAGACACCTGCGATGACACCTCCCACCACGATCCGACGCCCGGGGTCGGCGACGCGCTGGCTCGAGGCCCTCCCTCTCGGCAATGGTCGGATCGGAGCGATGGTCTGGGGCGATCCCGGGCGCGCCCGCTTCGACCTCAACGAGTCGACGCTGTGGTCCGGATCCCCGACCGCCACGCAGTCCCGGCAGACCTCCGCCGAGGACGCGAAGGACGCCCTGCGACAGGCGCGCGAGCTGTTCGCCGCCGGTCGCACGGCCGCGGCGCAGGAGCAGGTGCGCCGGCTCGGCGCCGCCTGGTCGCAGGCCTACCAGCCCGTCGGCGCCCTGGAGATCCTCGCCGCCGACGCGGGCGGCGGCCCAGGAACAGGTGGCGGTCCCGCCGTCGGCGCCTCTGGGACCGAGCGCGTCCTGGACATGGAGCGTACCGAGCACGTGGTCGAGACCCCGGCCGGGCCGCACCGCAGCTTCGTCAGCGCGGCGGACGAGGTTCTCGTCCACACCCTCCCGTCGGCTGCGGGGATCGAGCTCGCCTTCGAGTCCCCGCTGGTCGAGGAGCACCGCCTGGAGTCCGCAGGACAGCTGGAGGTGGTGGTGCGCGCGCCGTCGGACGGCATCCCCTCGCATCAGAGCCACCTCGCCCGCACGCGCTGGGAGGAGGAGGGCGCCGCGCGGGCGGCCGTGGTGGTCCGCAGCCGGCACGAGGACGGGCGCGTGCTGGTGGTCTGCGCGATCGCCACCACCTGGCAGGGCCTGGGCCGGCAGCCCGACCGGCCCGTCTCCGAGGCCCTCGACCAGGCGCGCGAGCAGGCGGAGACCGCCCTCTCCCAGGGGCAGGAGGAGCTGCACCGCCGTCATCTCGAGCACCCCCTGCCCGGCGCCCACGACGTCGCGCTCGCGCTCGAGGGCTCCGAACAGGCGGAGCTGCTGGCGACCACCTTCGCCTACGGCCGCCACCTGCTGGCCTCCTCCTCCCGGCCCGGCCTGCCCCCCGCCACCCTGCAGGGCATCTGGAACCAGCAGGTCCAGGCGCCGTGGTCCTCGAACTACACGGTGAACATCAACCTGGAGATGAACCACTGGGCGGCCGGGGTCGCCCAGGTGCCCGCGGCCGCGGAGGCTCTCGAGGCCTATACGGCGATGCTGCGCGAGGCCGGGCGGGAGACCGCACGCCGGCTCTACGCCGCGGGCGGCTGGACCGTGCACCACAACTCCGATCCCTGGGGATACACCGATCCGGTGGACGGCGATCCGAAGTGGGCGACGTGGCCGATGGGCGGGCTCTGGCTCGAGCGGGAGCTGGACTCCCTCGCGGGGTTCAGCGGCGAGGGCGCTCGCGAGATCGCCGAGCGGCGCTTCCCCGCGCTGCGGGAGGCGGCGACCTTCGCCCTGGACCTGCTGCAGGAGGGCGAGGACGGCGGACTGGTCACCTTCCCCTCGACCTCGCCGGAGAACGAGTGGATCACCGCCGAGGGGACGCCCGTGGCGCTCACGGAGGGCTCCGGCATGGATCGCTGGCTGGTGCGTGAGGTGCTCTCCGCCCTGGTCGCGGCCGCCGCGCTGCTGGAGCGCGACGCGGACCCCGTGGTGGAGCGGGCGCAGACGGCGCTGCCGCGGATCCACGGCCCGCGGATCGGGTCCGACGGCCGGATCCTGGAGTGGCACGCCGATTCCCCGCCCGAGGTGGAGCCGAGGCATCGCCACGTCTCCCACCTGGGCTTCCTCTACCCCGGCACGGTGAGCGAGAAGGAGCTCGACCGCGCGGCGGCCGCCACGCTCGAGGCGCGCGGGGACGAGGCCACCGGCTGGTCGCTGGTGTGGAAGACCTGCCTGTGGGCACGCCTGCGCCGGCCGGACAAGGTCCAGGACCTGCTCGAGCTGTACCTGCGGCCGGCCGAGACCGCGGACGGCCGCGAGCGCAGCGGCCTGTACCCGAACCTGTTCTCCGCCCATCCCCCGTTCCAGATCGACGGCAATCTGGGCATCGTCGCCGCGCTCGCGGAGTGCCTGCTGCAGAGCCACCGCGGAGAGATCGAGCTGCTGCCCGCCCTGCCGCCGCTCATGGCCGACGGCGCGGTGCGCGGCCTCCGCGCCCGGCCCGGCATCGAGGTGGACCTGGCCTGGGCCGGCGGCGCGCTGACGGCGCTCACGCTGCGGGCCGTGGGCCCGGGGGCGCTGGGCGAGCATCAGGTGCGCTGCGGGGAGCGGACGCTGCGCGTGGAGCTGTCCGATCTGGCACCGGTAGAGATCCCGGTGGCACCGCTGGGTGGCGCAGCCCCCGTAGGGTGAGGCCGTGCCCCGCAGCCAGCTCGCCTCGCTCCTGGTCGTCGCGGCCGTGATCCTCGCGATGGCCGTGGTGATGGGCATCGACGACCTGGGCTCGGGCATCACCGCAGGGGTCCTCGGGCTGCTGGTGGTGGGCGCCCTCGCGCTGTGGACCGGCCGACGGGGCCGCCACACGCCCTGGCCGCGCGCCGCGGCTCAGCGCGCCCCGGAGCACGCCGTCGTGCTGTGGAAGCCGGGCTGCCTCTATTGCGAGACGCTGCTCGTGCAGCTGCGCGGCGATCCCCGCATCACCTGGGTGAACGTCTGGCGCGACTCGGAGGCGAATGCACAGGTGCGGGCCCTCAACGGGGGCGACGAGCTCACGCCCACGGTGCTGATCGGCACCGAGGTGCTCCGCAATCCGAGCGCGGGGGCGCTGCGTGAGCAGCACGCGGCTCCGCGGAGCAGCGGCGATGCCTGAGCGGTGGGAGACGGACCGCGTCGGCAGCGCGCTGCGCGGGACGAACCCGACCGTGCTGTCCCGCCTGCCCGGCGGCTTCGCGGTGATCGGCGACGTCCAGTTCCTCCCCGGGTACTGCGTGCTGCTCACCGATCGGCCCGGCGCCGGCCGGCTGACCGATCTGCCGCGCGCGGAGAGACTCCGTTTCCTGGGCAGCATGGATCTGCTCGGGGAGGCGGTCGAGAGCGTCTGCACGGCGCGCGATCCTGCGTTCCGGCGCGTCAACCTGGAGATCCTCGGGAACACGGATCCGTTCCTCCACGCCCATGTCTGGCCCCGCTACGACTGGGAGGGGGAGCTCGCGCCGCGACCCGTCTGGCTGCATCCGGCTCGGCGGTGGTCCGATCCTGCGACACGGCTCTCCGCCGAGCACGACACGCTGCGCGCGACGCTGAGCGCGCGGATCAGCGAGCTCCTCGAGGACTGATTCCCTCGCCGATCGGCTCGCCCCGGCAGCGCGCCCGGCCCTTCCTGTCCCCGCCTCCCTGCGGGACACTGATGGGGACCAGAGCGGCGAGAACCGAGGAGAGACATGTCGACCTACGCGATCGGGGACGGCGTCCGCGCGACAGAGGGGCCGATGCAGCACCAGTACGGGACGGTGGTCTACCTCCGCGAGGACGACGGCACGTACCTGGTGCGGTTCGGCGGCTCCCAGCAGATGTACTTCCGCGCCGAGGAGCTCGAGCCCTGGTCGTAGGGGCGGTTGCACCCGACCGCGCAGGCAGCGCTGCTGGGCGACACTGAGAGCATGCACCGCTCACGCCTCCACGTCCTCGGGGCCAGCGGGTCCGGGACCACCACGCTCGGCCGCGCCCTCGCCGATCGCTGGTCGGTGCCGCACGCCGATGCCGACGACTACTTCTGGCTGCCCTCGGATCCGCCGTTCCGCGAGAAGCGGCCCGCACAGCGGCGCCTCGACCTCATGGAGGAGGTGTTCGCGCCGCGGGAGGCGTGGGTGCTGTCTGGGTCGATGCTGGGCTGGGGAGATCCGCTCGTCGCGCGCTGCGATGCCGTCGTCTTCCTGACCCTGGACCCGACGGAGCGCCTGCGTCGGCTCGGGGACCGCGAAGAGGTGCGCCGTGCGGGGCAGCCGGTCGACGGCGAGGCCTGGTCGACGTTCCGCGAATGGGCCCGCGGCTATGACGACCCGGAGTTCACCGGGCGCAGTCGCGCGCAGCACGAGGCCTGGCTGCAGACGCTCGACGCGCCGGTGCTCCGCCTGGACGGTGCGCGGCCGACCGAGGAGCTGGTCGACGCGGTCGTGGCCTGGGAGCCGTCCTGACCGCGTGGTCGCGGAACGAGGACTCGGAGCCGGGAGGCGCCGGGAGCAGTCCGGGACGAGGGCGGGGACGAGCGGGAGCTATGGGTCGCCGTCCGGATCCGCGCCCTCCGCAGCGCCGCTGCCATCTGCCCTGCCGCCCCGGCCACCTGCGCCCCGATGCCAAATCAGGGGTGCGGGCGCGGTGGTGCGAAGGATCCCGGAGCGCCCCGCCCAGGTCACGCGGTGCCCCGGCCGGCCGGAGGTGCGATCGTGTCGGACCCACGCGGCGTCCTCCTCCTTCTGGTTGCAGTGCAGGCAGACGCCCTGGCCGTTGTCCAGGCTGGTCGGTCCTCCCCGCGCGTGGGGGACGATGTGGTCCGCCTGGCAGATGCTCGCGTTGCAGAACGGTCCGCGGCACGAGGTGTCCCGCCAGGACAGGAAGCGCTTCATCCCGCTGGGGAAGAGCCGCGAACGCGCATCCATCGCCACCAGCTCGCCCGTGGTGGGGTGGGTGTACAGCCGCCGGATCATCGCTCGCACCTCCGGCCCGTGCTGTCCGAACGGATCCCGCTCCCCCTCCCCCGGCGCCGTCGTCGCGGCGCGCAGCTGCGCACGCACCTCCTCCGCCGGCACCGGACCGTAGCCCTCCAGGTGCGCGATGTCCCCGCCCTCGGGATGGAACAGCGCCCGGTCCGTGATGATGACCCCCACCTCGAGCGTCACCGGCTCCGCCGCGCCCTCGCGCCCCAGCAGCCGCCGCACCAGCTCGTCCGCCATCAGCGCGCTGTGGCCTTCCCGGCTGCCCGCGCTCCGCGCCTGCTCCGCCGAGAGGGAGAGCTGCTTGCGGATCAGCTCCGCGTCCAGCGCCGGGAGGTGCGCGCTCAGCGTCGCCATCCCGTGCGCTCCTTCCGTCACCGTGACGCGTCGGCGCCGCACCGACCGCCGATGCCGCCAGGGCTCCCCCTGCGGGTCCACCTCCGCCGCGATCGTCGCCACCGTCCTCCTGACCTGGCGAGTCCCGGCCGCATCGATGTCCGCCAGGCGCTTCCCGAGCTCCCTGTCGACGCTCGCCAGCGTCTCGGGGTCCAGCACCGCCCCGGCATCCGCGACCGCATAGACCGCGTCCGCGCCCAGCGTCCCGTCGCCCAGTGCCGCGAGCATCGCGGGCATCGCGTCGACCAGGCGCTGCGCCGAGGCCATCGTGCGCCGCGCGCCATGGGGCGAGCGGCGGGTCAGCAGCGACACGTCCCGCGTCGTCACGCCGTCCGCCACCCGGTGGACCGCCGTCTCGCTCGGCACGCGCTCCTGACCGCGCGCTGCCGCCTCCCGTGCCCGCTGCATCCGCTCCCGGCGGGTCACGTCGCGGACCGCGATCACCGTCCGCGCCTCGAGCGCGTCGAGCGCACCGCGCACCGCCTGCAAGGTCTCCAGCATCACGGTCAGCGTTCCCCGCGCCACCCCGTCCGTCGCGAACACGGTCGCCGGATCCCGCGCGAGATCCTGCAGCGTCTCCCCCACCTCGGAGTAGAAGTCCGTCAGCCCCTCGGCCCCCACCGTGCGCACGGCATCGGCCACCTCCCGAGGGGTGCGATCACCCTCGGGGAGCAGGAAGCCCGTCGCCGTCGACATGCCCCCACTCTCCCGGAGGGCCCTGACAGACGGAAGGGGGCCGCCGGGCGCGGGAAGGAGAGGGGGCGGCAGAGCTGGCAGCGTGTCGCCATCACTGCAGTTCACACGCTGGTTCGGTGCATCAGCCACCCTGCCCGCAGCGGGCCTGCGGGACTGTGGACGACCCTGCGCTGTGGAGGAGAGAAGGCACCACACCGGCATCGCTGTGGATGACCACGCCGTGGGGAGGAGCGGAGCCCTCGACGCCCTGACCGGGACCCTCCGTCGCCGACCCTGCGCCACGGGCCTACAGGACGAGCACCAGCCCGACGATGATCAGCAGCAGCCCACCGACGCCGAGGACGACGGACCACGGCGACAGCGTGGAGGTCCGCGCGGTCATGGTCGTCGCATAGAGGGTGGCGAGGCCGACGAAGAGCGACACGGCGCCGATCGCCAGGACGAGAGGGCCCGCGATGCTCATGGCGCTCCTTCGTGTCCGGCCCGGGTTCGGGCGCCTCCAGTCTCCCACGGGGCATCGGCCCGGAGGCCCGGGCCCGCGGGACGGAGACCGCTCGAGGTGACGGGTTTCCCCCGGGGAGAACCGGTCTCGGGCGCTCCCCCGCCGTCAATTCCTCCGACCTCTCAAGGGCAAACGCGACCCGTCGAACACCAACGATGCACGTCATCCGGCATCACGACACGCCGCCACCCTGCCGACCGACGGGACAGCTCCGACAATTCGGCCCGGACTCGCGCGCGGCTTGGTACCGTCGACCGGGACCGGACCGGGGGCATCGGCTGCTCCCGAGCACGCCCCGATCTACCTTCCCGACCATCGGCCGCGGATCTCTCCGCCCGGACGATGCGACGGGATCTCCACCGACGCAGACGGGAACAGCAGATCGATGAAGATCGCGATGGACGGGCCCGCGGCCCGATGGACCGAGGCGTATCCGCTGGGCAACGGCCGGATCGGCGCGATGGTGCGCTCCGACCCTGTCGTGAGCCGCTTCCAGCTCAACGAGGACTCGTGCTGGAGCGGCAGTCCTGCCACCGCGGCCGGGAACCGGCGGGACGACGGGCTCCGAGGCGGTCCCGAGGAGCTCGCCCGGATCCGTGCCGCCCTCGCCGCCGGGGACCACGCCGCGGCGACTCGTGCCGAGCACACCCTCCAACGCGGCTACGCCCAGGCCTACCAGCCGCTGGCCGACCTGCTCCTCGAGTCCGGCCCGGAGGCGGCCGAGGCCCGCACCCGTCGGGTGCTCGACCTCGCCGAGGCCACCGCCGAGACCCGCTGGGAACGCCCCGGCGGCACCGTCCTGGAACGCTCCTTCGTCAGCGGCCCCGACGAGGTGCTGCACATCGAGCGCTCGGCCGGCGGGGCGTCGCTGGGCGACCTCCGGATCCGCGTCACCACACCCCACCCCGCCGCAGTCCCCTCCGTGCGAGCCGACGAGCTGCGGCTCTCGGTGCGCATGCCCACCGACGCCCTCCGCACCGGGAAGCAGGAGAGCCTCGAGTACGACGACGCCCCCGGCGCCGCGGTCACCGCCGTGCTCCTCGCCCGGGTCGAGCACGACGGGACCGCCTCCGCCGAGCCCGCGGACGGCACCGTGCTCGTCACCGGGGCGACGCGACTGCGCCTCGTCCTGGCCGTCCGGACCGACTCGCGCGGCGCGCAGGAGGTCCCGCACGGCGAGGTCGGGCGGCTCGAGGCCGACGCGCGGGCGACCGTCGAGGCGGCGCTCGCCCGCAGCGCACCCGAGCTCGCCTCCCGGCACCGCCGCGCCCATCGCGAGCTGTGGGACCGCACCTCGCTGAGCCTGGTCCCCGCGAATCCCGGCGGCCCGGAGCGCTCCGACGGGCCCGGCATGACCGAGGGCACCGCGGATCCTGAGGGCGCCACGCGTCCCGCAGGATCCGACGCCGCGCCCGCCCCGATCGAGCTGCCCGCCCTGCAGCAGCGCACCGCCGAGGACGGCGATACCCGCCTGCTGGCCCAGCTGGTCGTCGCCTACGGCCGCTACCTGCTGATCTCCTCCTCGCGGCCCGGCACGCTGCCGGCGAACCTGCAGGGCCTGTGGAACGAGAAGCTCCTGCCGCCGTGGCGCAGCAACTACACCACGAACATCAATCTCGAGATGAACTACTGGCCGGCGGAGCTCGCCGGGCTGCCGGAGTGCCGCGAGCCGCTGCTGGACTGGATCGAGGACCTGGCCGGCTCCGGGGAGCGCACCGCCTCGGCGGTCTACGGCCTGCCCGGCTGGACGGCGCACCACAACTCCGACCGCTGGGCGTTCTCCCCGCCCGTCGGCGACGGCGCCTTCGACCCGGTGTGGTCGATGTGGCCGCTGGCCGGGGCGTGGCTGTGCCGGCACCTGCGGGAGGCCTGGGAGTTCTCCGCCGACGACGAGGTGCTGCGCCGGGCATGGCCGATCCTGCTCGGCGCCGCCCGCTTCCTCGAGGCGTGGCTGGTCGAGGTGCGTCCCGGCGAGCTGGGCACCTCGCCCTCGACCTCCCCCGAGAACCGTTTCCGCCTGCCCGACGGCACCACCACCGGCCTGACCACCTCCACGACCGCGGATCTCGCGATGATCCGCGACCAGTTCGGCACCACCCTCCTGGCGGCCGAGGTGCTCGGCATCGACGATCCGCTCCTGTCCCGCCTGCGCAAGGCCCTGGAGCGGCTGCCCCGTCGGGAGCGGATCGACGGTGCGGGGCGGATCGCGGAATGGGACCGCGAGAGGGAGGACGAGGACCCCCACCATCGCCACCAGTCCCACCTGTACTCGCTGCTGCCGGGGGACACGATCACGCCCGAGGACCGCGAACTCGCCGACGCCGCACGGCGGAGCCTCGAGGACCGCGGGCCGGACTCCACCGGGTGGTCGCTCGCCTGGCGCGTCGGACTGTGGGCGCGGCTGGGCGATGCCGAGGGGGCTCATCGCGCGCTGCGCACCTTCCTCGCCCCCGTCGAGGATCCCGACGCCCCCGGCCCGCACGGGCCGGCCGGGCTGTACGCCAATCTGTTCTGCGCCCATCCGCCCTTCCAGATCGACGGGAACCTGGGAGTCACCGCCGCGGTGCTCGAGATGATCGTGCAGTCCCACGCGGGCGTGGTGCGGCTGCTGCCGGCGCTCCCGGACCACTGGCGTGACGGGCAGCTGCGCGGGGTGCGCCTGCGGGGCGGGATGACCCTGGATCTTCGCTGGCGCGACGGGGCCGCGACAGAGCTCACGCTGGTCGGCCCTCCCGGTCGGACCGTGACGCTCTGGCACGGGGGGCGCGTCACGACCGTGACCCTCGACGAGGACGGGCGCCTCGCGGGGCCGGCGGCGGAGGTGCTGGGCTGACTCGGGCCCGGATCAGGCCGCGGCGCGGCCCTCCAGCCGCTCGCTCAGCAGCTCGACCGAGCGCTCCCCCACAAAGCGGTGCCCTTCCGGGGTGACGACCAGCGCGGGCAGGTCCCCGCGCTCCGCCTCCGCTCTTCCGCGCCCCCAGGACGCGACCAGGCGGGCGTAGCTGTCCCGCGCCGCCGCGATCGGGAAGATCGCATCTCGCTCCCCGGCCTCGAGGATCAGGGGCCGCGGGGCGACGAGCGCGGCGATCTCCGCCATCTCGAGCTCCGGCAGCAGGCCCGGCACGATGTTGCAGGGACAGTGGCGGATCGCGGCGAGGCTCGCCGCGAAGGACGAGAAGTAGGTCGCCACCAGCGCACCGGCCACGGTCTCGTCGGCCGCGGCCAGCAGCAGGGCGACGGCCCCTCCGCCGGAGCCGCCCGCGACGGCCACGCGCCGCGGGTCCACGCCGGGCAGAGCGCCCAGCGCCTCCGCGGCGGCCGCGGCGTCGGCGACGCGGCGGCCCATCACGGGCACCCCGTGCAGCAGGTGCCGCGCGGCGTCGATGCCGCAGGAGTTCTCTCCCGGGCCGTAGGGCTCGGCACTCGCGGGCCGAGGGACGCGGCGCCGGCCGAAGCTCACCATCTCCGGGCAGAGCACGGTGAATCCGGCCGCGGCCATCTGGTGGGCGAGGCCGTGGTGGTAGGCATCGGCGGGGTCGACGAGGTCGTCGATACCGTTGCCGTGCCCCGCCACCAGCACCACACCCGCCCCGAGGTCGTCCTCGGGGGCAGGGCGCAGCAGGTGGGCGGGGATCGCCGTGCCGTCGGCCCGCAGCACGCGGGTCTCCAGCGGCACCCCGGGGGCCGGCAGCTCCCCGGCCTCGAGGAGCACCCGGGCCGAGCCCGCCCCGCCGGCGTCCGCCGGCGCGTCCGTCCCCGGGTCCGACAGCGGATCCGCCGTCGGGTCCGCGACCCGGTCCAGCCGGTCCAGACCCAGCAGCTCGCGCAGACGGGTGCGGGCGTCGTCCGTGGTGGCGCTCATGTCACCAGTGTGCCTTCCTGCCTCGGGGTGCCCGGTGCGGGCGGGATGGGCGGAGCCGCTCAGCAGTCGCCGGCGGCGTTCAAGCGGCCCGGCGCCGGACCGTGCTGCGGACCGGACCAGGCGTCGACCACGCCGCCGACCACCTCGGCCTTGTGCACGCACTCGCGCAGCGTCGGCTCCCAGCTGGTGTCCGTCCCGAGCTGCTCGTCCGCCGGGGCCTCGGCGTTGTAGGCCGCCAGCAGGTCCACCTCCCGCTGGTTGACGAGGTTGCCCTCGGTGCGGATCACCTCGCCGCGCAGGTGGGAGATGAACTGCGCAGGCTCCACGTCCCCGGTGACGGTGAAGGAGTTGGCCTCCGCCCACAGGTGGGACTCCTTGCCCACGCCGAAGCTGTAGCCGTAGTCCACCGTCTGGTCGTCGCTGATGACGAAGTGGTTGTTGTAGACGTCCACCTGACCCCAGCGCACGCGCGGCGCCCGCTGGCCCACGCCCTCGTAGAGGTTGTGGTGGAGGGTGACGCGCAGGCGGCCGGGATCACCGCGGTCCTCGCTGTCGGTGGATCCGATCAGCGAGAGCTTGTCGTGCGCGGTGAACTGGTTCCAGCTCAGGGTGACCAGGTCGGAGCCGTTGGTGATGTCGACGGCGCCGTCGTGGCGCTGGAAGGTCTGGCCGAAGTGCTTCGGCAGGGTGTCGTCGGTCATCGGCTCGTCGGTGAAGGTGTTGTGGTCGATCCACACGTGGGTGGTGCCGCCTATGACCTGGATGCTGTCGTACTCGCTGTTCCAGGCGCCGTCCGCGCCGTCGGTGGGATCCCACGAGGGGAAGCAGTCGGCGGTGTCGGCGAACACCAGATTGCGCACGATGACGTTGTCGACGCCGCTGACGCTGAGCCGCGCCCCGGTGAGCCCGGCGCCCTCCTCGGCCCCGATCAGGGTGGTGTTGGAGGGGATGGAGAGGGTGATGAGCTGCTTCTGCTTGTCCGCGGCCCGCTCGCGCGCCTCCTCCATCGGCCCCTCGGGCTGCGCGGTGCCCCAGGTGGCGGGATCGAAGGCCTCCAGGTAGCCCTCCAGGGTGTAGCCGGTGCCCTCGGCGATCTCCTCGCAGGTGATGGGGTTGCCCTCGGCGTCGGCGTTCAGCGGGATCTCGCCGTGCACGCGGATGATCGAGGGCTCCTCGCCGCTCGCCTCGAGGGCGGCGACCAGCTCGGTGCGGTTCGAGACGTCGGGGAGGTGCTCGGCGGTGGCCGCGGAGCCGCCGGTGGTGCCGCCCTCGGCGGCGGCCCAGCCGTCGTCCGCCGGCAGGGCCTGGCGCTCGGTGATGGCGGCGTCGCGGGGATGCTGGTCCGGGGCGCCGGGGGCGCCGCCGGGAGCGGCGAGCGCCGCGCCGGGTGCGGCCAGCAGCAGGGCCGCGGTGCCGGCGACGAGGGACCGGGCGAGGGCGCGGGTGCGGGGGTGGTGGGATGTGGCGGTCATGATCGTCCTTGATCTCTCGTGCCGTCGGATGGGTGGTCGTAAGGACAGGGACATCAGCGGCCGACGGGCCGGTGGGCGGGCCCGCCGGCCC
>NZ_PNFB01000044.1 GCF_003347015.1 Brachybacterium sp. YJGR34 | reverse complement strand
CGGACGGCCGGCCCCCATCCAGGGGACCGGCCGTCCAGGAACCTGCGCCGCGGATCAGACCTGCGGAACCACCAGCGAGCTGCCGGTCGCGCGCGCGGTCTCGAACCGCGCCTGCACATCCGCCCAGTTCACGATGTCCCAGATCGCCTTCACGTAATCAGCCTTCACGTTCTGGTAATCCAGGTAGAACGCGTGCTCCCACATATCCAGCTGGAACAGCGGGATCGTCGCCACCGGCACACCGTTCTGCTGATCGTAGAACTGCTCGATCACCAGCTTCCCCCCGATCGGCTCATACGCCAGCACCGCCCAGCCCGACCCCTGGATCCCCAGAGCCGCCGCCGTGAAGTGCGCCCGGAAGCCATCGAACCCCCCGAAGAACTCCTCGATCGCCTGCGCCAGCTCACCGGTGGGCTTGTCCCCACCTTCCGGCGACAGGTTCTTCCAGAAGATCGAATGATTCGTGTGACCACCCAGGTTGAACGCCAGATCCTTCGAGAACTGGTTCACCGTCGCGAAGTCACCCGCCTCACGAGCCGCCGCCAGCTTCTCCAGCGCCGCATTCGCACCCTTCACATACGTCGCATGATGCTTCGAGTGATGCAGCTCCATGATCCGGCCCGAGATCGAGGGATCCAGCGCCCCGTAGTCGTAATCGAGATCCGGAAGCGTGTAGTCCGCCATG
>NZ_PNFB01000043.1 GCF_003347015.1 Brachybacterium sp. YJGR34 | reverse complement strand
GGGGTGTCTGGTCTCAGCACATAGTTCGCACCTGTCTCGGGACATCGTTCGCGTGCACTGCCGGAGCATGTCTCGGGACATCGTTCGCACAATGAGCGATGGCGAAGAACCGGGTGATCGTCCTGTCAGTCATCGAGAGCGGGCTCCGGCCAGCAGACGCCGCGCGCCGCTACGGCGTCTCTCGGCGCTGGGTAGAGATCCTCCTGGCCCGCTACCGAGCCGGTGGGTTCGACGCTCTTGAGCCCCGTTCCCGCGCGCCGCGCCACCACCCCAACGCCACACCACCCCACCTCGTCCAACGCATCCTCGACCTCCGACACGAGCTCGAGACGACCGGCCAGGACGCCGGCGCGATGACCATCGCCATGCGCCTGGAACGCGAAGGCCTGCCCGGCCCGAGCCGCGCCACGATCCACCGCACCCTCCGCGCGAACGCCCTGATCACGCCCCAGCCCCGCAAACGCCCCCGCTCGTCCTGGCACCTCTTCGCCGCCGACCAGCCCAACGAGATGTGGCAGGCCGACTTCACCCACTGGCCCCTCGCCGACGGCACCGATACCGAGATCCTCGACTTCCTCGACGACCACTCCCGCTACCTCCTGACCGCCCGGGCCTTCACCCCCGTCACCGGCCCGATCGTGACCGCGACCTTCCTTGACCTCACCCGGATCTACGGCCCACCAGCAGTGATGCTCACCGACAACGGCATGGTCTTCACCACGCGATTCGCCCAGGGCGCCCGAGTCCTGAAGACCCTCAACTCCTTCGAACGAGCCCTGGCCGACCTCGACATCCGCCAACTCAACGGCGCCCCGAACCATCCACAGACCCAAGGCAAGATCGAACGCTTCCACCAGACCCTCAAACGCTGGCTGACCGCACAGCCGCCAGCCCCCGACATCGAGGCCCTGCAGGAGCAGCTGAACACCTTCCAGACCTGGTACAACACGCAGCGCCCTCACCGCGCGCTGAACCGGCACACCCCGGCAGAAGCCTATGAAGCACTACCGAAAGCTCACCCCGCCCCGCACTCGAGACCAGGTGGCTACACGATCCGCACAGACCGCGTCGACCAGGACGGGAAAGTCTCCCTGCGCCACGCCGGCCGCATGCGCCACCTCGGCATCGGCCGCGCCCACACGAGCCGACCCGTC
Source organism: Brachybacterium sp. YJGR34 (assembly GCF_003347015.1). GTDB lineage: Bacteria > Actinomycetota > Actinomycetes > Actinomycetales > Dermabacteraceae > Brachybacterium. The sequence continues at coordinate 185 of NZ_PNFB01000043.1, read as the reverse complement.
AGACTCCTCATCGACCACGACGACGTCCTCGTCACCGACCTCGACACCGGCACCATCCTCGCCGAGTTCACCATCGACACCACCCGCGGCTACCAGCCAAAGAAGAAGGGCCCCGGTGAAAACCGGGGCCCTTCTTCGTGAACCATGTCCCGAGACATCTGCGAACGATGTCCCGAGACTTCACA
>NZ_PNFB01000042.1 GCF_003347015.1 Brachybacterium sp. YJGR34 | reverse complement strand
AGCCGCCGCCGCCACGATCACTCGTGGCCGCGGCGGCTCCTCGTCGGCGCCCCCTGCGCGGGGGGCACCCGGGTCACGCGCTCAGAGCGTGGCGGCGAAGGGGTCGAAGTCCGCGGGCATCGGCTCGACCTCGGTGAAGGTGGAGTCGATCTCGACGATCGAGCCCTCGGTGATCGCGGTCTCGATGCCCACCATGATGTCCAGGACGTGCGCGGCGATCTCGCCCTGCGCACGGTGCGGCACGCCGGCGCGGATGGCGCGGGCCATCTCCAGCACGCCCAGGCCGCGCCCGGTGGTGGCGCCCGTGGCGGGGATCGGCGTCGCCGACTCGCCCCGGTACTCGGTCAGCGCGGAGTCGCCGTCGAAGACGTTGGGGTCCGAGAAGGCGACCGTCGCCTCGGAGCCGTAGACCTCGACGAAGCCGGCGCGGGTGTGCGGGGAGTCGAAGCTCAGCAGCACCGTCGCGTTCTGGCCCGAGGCGAAGCGCAGCAGCGCCGCGACCTGCGTGGGGACGGTGACGTCGAAGACCTCGCCGGCCTTGGGGCCCGAGCCGATGGTGCGCTGCTCGCGGGACTTCGAACCCACCGCGCTCACCGAGACGACGGGGCCCAGGGCCAGCACCAGGGTGGTCGCGTAGTACGGCGCGATGTCGTACAGCGGGCCGGCGCCCTCCTGGAACAGGAAGGCGGGGTTGGGGTGCCAGCTCTCCGGACCGGGGGTCTGGAAGAGGGTCAGGGCGCTGTTGAGGGACCCGGCCCGGCCGTCGCGGAGGGTGCGCAGACCGGTCTGGATGCCGGCGCCGAGCACCGTGTCCGGGGCGCCGCCCACGCGCACCCCGGCGGCCTCGGCGGCCTCCAGCAGGGCGGTGGCGTCGGCCGGCTCGGTGGTGATCGGCTTCTCGGTCCACACGTGCTTGCCGGCCGCGACGATGGCGCGGGAGACCTCGGCGTGAGCGGTGGGGATCGTCAGGTTGACGACGATCTCGACCTCCGGATGGTCCAGCACGTCCTGCGCGGTGCCGGAGGCGGGGACCCCGAACTCCTCGGCGCGCGCGGCCGCGGCCTCCGGGAACAGATCGCCGACGATGTGGACCGTCACATCCGGGAAGGAGGTGAGGTGCTCGAGGTACTGCGCGGAGATCGTTCCGGCGCCGATGAGGCCGACGCCGACGGGGCCGGTCTGGTTCTGCGTGCTCATGGGGACTTCCTTCGTGGTGCGGACGCGGCCGCCGGACGGGGACGCGCAGGGGGTGGGGTCGGACAGGTGGGGGTGGTGCACGGGCGGGCGGGGCAGCGGCGTCCTCGCCGAGCGCCTCGGCGCACGGGGGAACTCGATCATGCCCGCGGGGATGCCCGCAGGGGATTCCAGAGTCCGGGCGGGGCGGCGT
>NZ_PNFB01000041.1 GCF_003347015.1 Brachybacterium sp. YJGR34 | reverse complement strand
ACCACGGCTGCGCGTGGTCCGGCCGCGGCGGGGCTGGTCGAGGGCTGGTCTCAGGCGGCGTCCAGCACGTGGTCCAGCACGGCGATGAGGGCGGCGACATCCTCCTCGGGGACCGCCGGGAAGGTGGCGATGCGCAGCTGGTTGCGGCCGAGCTTCCGGTACGGCTCGATGTCGACGATCCCGTGGGCGCGCAGCACGGCGGTGATGGCCGTGGCATCGATCGACTCGTCGACGTCGAGGGTCGTGACCACCTGGGAGCGCGCCTCGGGCGCGGTGACGAAGGGCGTGATCTCCTCCCGCCGGTCCGCCCAGGTCTGCAGCATGCCGCTGGTGGCGCGGGTGCGGGCGTCGGCCCATTCCAGCCCGCCCTGCGCCAGGATCCACTCGATCTGCTCCGCGAGCAGCACGAGCGTCGCCACCGCCGGCGTGTTCAGCGTCTGGTCCTTGCGGGAGTTCTCGATCGCGCTGGTGAGGGAGAGGAACGCGGGGATCCAGCGGTCGGTGCCGGCGGCCAGGCGCTCGGCGCGCTCGATCGCCGCCGGCGAGAGGACGCTCAGCCACAGCCCGCCGTCGGAGGCGAAGGCCTTCTGCGGGGCGAAGTAGTACGCATCGGTCTCGGTGACGTCGACGCGCGCCGCACCCGCCACCGAGGTGGCGTCCACCAGGACCAGCTGGTCCTCACGCGTTCCCTCGGGCCGGACGACGGGCACCATCACGCCGGTGGAGGTCTCGTTGTGGGGCCAGGCGTAGGCGTCGACCTCGGCGCTCGCACGGGCCAGGGTCGCGGTGCCGGGCTCGGCACGGAGGATCTCGGGGTCCGCGAGATGGGGAGCCCCGGCGGACTCCGCGGCGAACTTCTGCGAGAACTCGCCGAGCACGAGGTGCTGGGAGCGATGCTCGACGAGGCCGAAGACGGCCATGTCCCAGAAGGCCGTCGAGCCGCCATTGCCGAGCACGACCTCGTAGCCCTCGGGGAGCGAGAACAGCTCGCGCAGACCTGCGCGCACCCGGGCCACCAGGTTCTTCACCGGTGCCTGCCGATGGGAGGTGCCGAGCACAGCGGCGGAGGCCGAGTGCAGGGTCGCCATCTGCTCCTCCCGGATCCGGGAGGGACCGGAGCCGAACCGACCGTCCCGGGGGAGCAGCTCCTGAGGGATGCTGAGCGCGCGGAGGGCGTCGGAGCGGGCGGTGCGGGCCTGGGACATGCGGGGGTCTCCTCGTGGGTGGGTCGGGCCGGTGCCGCGGGCGCGCGGCCCGACGACCCCCACAGTCTCTCAGGGCCGGCACCTTCGTGCCGAGCGGTGTCCGCGGGCGCCCTCGCGCGTGCGAGGATCAGAGCATGAGCCGTGCCGATCTCGAGAAGAAGCCGTACGACGTCGCGACCATGTTCGACGGCATCGCCAGGCGCTATGACCTGATGAACGACGTCGCCGCCCTGGGACAGGTGGGGATGTGGCGGGACCTGATGGTCGAGGCGCTCGAGGTGGGCACCGGCAGCGGGGTCCTGGACCTCGCGGCCGGCACCGGGACCTCCTCCGCCGCGATCACGCGCACGGGAGCGAAGGTCGTCGCCGCGGACTTCTCCCTGGGGATGATGTCCGAGGGGCGGCGACGCGGCGCGCCGGTGCCGTTCGTCGGGGCCGATGCCCAGCAGCTGCCCTTCGCCGCGGACTCCTTCGACGCCGCCGTCATCTCCTTCGGACTGCGGAACGTGCACGAGCCCCGCCGCGCCCTGGACGAGATGGTGCGGGTGGTCCGACCGGGAGGCCGGGTCGTGGTGTGCGAGTTCTCCACACCCACCTTCACCCCGTTCCGGGTCGTCTACGAGAAGTACCTGCTGCGCGCTCTGCCCGCCGTGGCCGGCCGGGTGGCGACCACCGTGGACGCCTACGAGTACCTCGCCGAGTCGATCCTCGAGTGGCCCACGCAGGAGGAGCTCCGCCAGTGGTTCCGTGAAGCCGGTCTGGAACGCACTCAGTTCCGGAACCTCAGCGGCGGCATCGTCGCGCTGCATCGCGGAGTCGTGCCGCAGCCCTGAACGGGATGCCGACGGGGCACGGCAGGCACCGCTCGCCGCAACTCCCCGCCGAGGCGCAGGTATAGCGCTGTGACCTGCACGGATATCGCCGGAGCCGGCATTGTGGCCGAGGCCACTCGGGAAAAGGCCGTTCTGGCTTGACGGTGGTTCCCGGGACCCGTAATGTTCTTCCTCGTGCCCAGCAGAACGGGAACGAGGAACGGCCACCGTGCCGGACCGCGGATCCGGGATTGACCAGGGACGGAGGCTCTCTTCAGGGAGGATCGGGATGTGGATCACACCGCACCGATTTGACTCGGAGGATCGGACGTCGTAAGTTAGCAGGGTTGCCTCGGAGGGAAGAGCCGGACGGCTTGGAACACTGAGGCGCGTGTTGCTTGATATCTCAATAGCGTGTCTGTTTGTTGATGCCATTTATTTTGATGGCAAATTTTAACGGATGATACAGCAGTTATATGCTG
>NZ_PNFB01000040.1 GCF_003347015.1 Brachybacterium sp. YJGR34 | reverse complement strand
GTGCGCGTGTTGCTTGATATCTCAATAGCGTGTCTGTTTGTTGATGCCATTTATTTTGATGGCAAATTTTAACGGATGATACAGCAGTTATATGCTGGTTGTTTGTTGTTTGCCAGGATTTTTTCATGTTTTTTCATGGAGAGTTTGATCCTGGCTCAGGACGAACGCTGGCGGCGTGCTTAACACATGCAAGTCGAACGATGACGACCGTGCTTGCACGGTCTGATTAGTGGCGAACGGGTGAGTAACACGTGAGTAACCTGCCCCTCACTTCGGGATAACCTCGGGAAATCGTGGCTAATACCGGATATGAGCTTCCATCGCATGATGGGGGCTGGAAAGATTTATCGGTGGGGGATGGACTCGCGGCCTATCAGTTTGTTGGTGAGGTGATGGCTCACCAAGACGATGACGGGTAGCCGGCCTGAGAGGGCGACCGGCCACACTGGGACTGAGACACGGCCCAGACTCCTACGGGAGGCAGCAGTGGGGAATATTGCACAATGGGCGAAAGCCTGATGCAGCGACGCCGCGTGGGGGATGACGGCCTTCGGGTTGTAAACCCCTTTCAGTAGGGAAGAAGCGAGAGTGACGGTACCTGCAGAAGAAGCGCCGGCTAACTACGTGCCAGCAGCCGCGGTAATACGTAGGGCGCAAGCGTTGTCCGGAATTATTGGGCGTAAAGAGCTCGTAGGTGGCTTGTCGCGTCTGCCGTGAAAACCCGAGGCTCAACCTCGGGCGTGCGGTGGGTACGGGCAGGCTAGAGTGTGGTAGGGGAGACTGGAACTCCTGGTGTAGCGGTGAAATGCGCAGATATCAGGAAGAACACCGATGGCGAAGGCAGGTCTCTGGGCCATTACTGACACTGAGGAGCGAAAGCATGGGTAGCGAACAGGATTAGATACCCTGGTAGTCCATGCCGTAAACGTTGGGCACTAGGTGTGGGGGACATTCCACGTTTTCCGCGCCGTAGCTAACGCATTAAGTGCCCCGCCTGGGGAGTACGGCCGCAAGGCTAAAACTCAAAGGAATTGACGGGGGCCCGCACAAGCGGCGGAGCATGCTGATTAATTCGATGCAACGCGAAGAACCTTACCAAGGCTTGACATGGACCGGACGGCTGCAGAGATGTGGCTTTCTTTGGACTGGTTCACAGGTGGTGCATGGTTGTCGTCAGCTCGTGTCGTGAGATGTTGGGTTAAGTCCCGCAACGAGCGCAACCCTCGTTCTATGTTGCCAGCACGTGATGGTGGGGACTCATAGGAGACTGCCGGGGTCAACTCGGAGGAAGGTGGGGACGACGTCAAATCATCATGCCCCTTATGTCTTGGGCTTCAAGCATGCTACAATGGTCGGTACAATGGGTTGCGAAACTGTGAGGTGGAGCGAATCCCAAAAAGCCGGCCTCAGTTCGGATTGGGGTCTGCAACTCGACCCCATGAAGTCGGAGTCGCTAGTAATCGCAGATCAGCAACGCTGCGGTGAATACGTTCCCGGGCCTTGTACACACCGCCCGTCAAGTCACGAAAGTCGGTAACACCCGAAGCCGGTGGCCCACCCCTTGTGGAGGGAGCCGTCGAAGGTGGGATCGGTGATTGGGACTAAGTCGTAACAAGGTAGCCGTACCGGAAGGTGCGGCTGGATCACCTCCTTTCTAAGGAGCATCACCAAGTATGGTGGCCATTTTCCTGCCCGAGTGTGGTGGGGGTGGTTGCTCAAGGGTGGAACATCAACGGATAGGCACTTCATCGCTCACGGCGGTGTCCCAGTACGGCTTCTTCGGAGGTCTGGAACGGGCTCGTGTGGGTGGTTCGAGGTGGAGACACGCTATTGGGTTGTGAGGCTGCACGCGGCCCCGCTGCTTCCTGGACTGTAGGTCTGGGAGTGTGGGGTGTGTGGCTGGTCCTCCCCGTCATGGTCGCCGCTGTATGTGGTGGGTGTGGGGGTGTGGGGTTGTTTCTTGAGAACTACATAGTGGACGCGAGCATCTTGTAAGCAATTTTTAAAGCACGAAGTGTCTTTGTGTTGCCGTAAGTTTTAAAGGGCACACGGTGGATGCCTTGGCAAGAGGAGCCGACGAAGGACGTGGGAGTCTGCGTTAAGCCTCGGGGAGTTGACAACCGAACTGTGATCCGAGGATGTCCGAATGGGGAAACCCACCGCGAGTCATGTCGCGGTACCCGCCACTGAATGTATAGGTGGTGTGGAGGGAACGCGGGGAAGTGAAACATCTCAGTACCCGCAGGAAGAGAAAACAAATAGTGATTCCGTGAGTAGTGGCGAGCGAAAGCGGAGGAGGCTAAACCTGGTCTGTGTGATACCCGGCAGGGGTTGCAGGTCAGGGGTTGTGGGACGTGCCTGATGGGTCTGCCGGCTCATCGACGTGTACGTGTGATGGTAGTCGAAGTCGTGGTGAGTGCGACGGCGTAGAGGGTGTGACCCCCGTAGACGAAACTGTTGCATGGCGTGGCGCTGTTCCCGAGTAGCACCGGGCCCGTGAAATCCGGTGTGAATCTGCCAGGACCACCTGGTAAGCCTGAATACTACCTCTTGACCGATAGCGGACAAGTACCGTGAGGGAAAGGTGAAAAGCACCCCGGGAGGGGAGTGAAATAGTACCTGAAACCGTGTGCTTACAATCCGTCGGAGCCTTTAGGGGTGACGGCGTGCCTTTTGAAGAATGAGCCTGCGAGTTAGTGGTCGGTGGCGAGGTTAACCCGTGTGGGGTAGCCGTAGCGAAAGCGAGTCTGAACGGGGCGTTCAGTCGCCGGCTCTAGACCCGAAGCGAAGTGATCTATCCATGGGCAGTGTGAAGCGCGGGTAAGACCGCGTGGAGGCGCGAACCCACTTCAGTTGAAAATGGAGGGGATGACCTGTGGATAGGGGTGAAAGGCCAATCAAACTTCGTGATAGCTGGTTCTCCCCGAAATGCATTTAGGTGCAGCGTTGCGTGTTTCGTGCCGGAGGTAGAGCACTGGATAGGCGATGGGCCCCACCGGGTTACTGACCTTAGCCAAACTCCGAATGCCGGTACGTGAGAGCGCAGCAGTGAGACTGTGGGGGATAAGCTTCATGGTCGAGAGGGAAACAGCCCAGAACATCAGCTAAGGCCCCTAAGCGTGTGCTAAGTGGAAAAGGATGTGGAGTTGCTGAGACAACCAGGAGGTTGGCTTAGAAGCAGCCACCCTTGAAAGAGTGCGTAATAGCTCACTGGTCAAGTGATTCTGCGCCGACAATTTAGCGGGGCTCAAGCACACCGCCGAAGCTGTGTCACTCCGGTTTAGACCGGGGTGGGTAGGGGAGCGTCGTACAGCCAGCGAAGCCGCGGGGGAACCCAGTGGTGGAGGCTGTACGAGTGAGAATGCAGGCATGAGTAGCGAAAGACGGGTGAGAAACCCGTCCGCCGATTGATCAAGGGTTCCAGGGCCAGGTTTATCCGCCCTGGGTTAGTCGGGACCTAAGGCGAGGCCGACAGGCGTAGTCGATGGACATCGGGTTGATATTCCCGAACCGATCGTAGGAGGACCCATACCGAGGCGGCTGATGCTAACCACCCGAGTTGTCCCCATGCCCTTCGGGGTGTGGAGGATGGTGAGGCTGGGAACCAAGGTTGTAGTAGGTCAGCGCGAGGGATGACGCAGAGAGGTAGCTTCCGCGGACTTAATGGAATAGTCCGTCTAAGCGTGCAGCCCGGCCCCGGGTAATGCTGGGGCCATGAGGGTGAGACGTGATGGGGATCCCGTAGGGGCGAAGGTGAGTGATCCTGTACTGCCTAGAAAAGTTCCGGCGTGACGAATACGGTCGCCCGTACCCTAAACCGACTCAGGTGATCAGGTAGAGAATACCGAGGCGTTCGAGAGAATCGTGGTTAAGGAACTCGGCAAAATGCCCCCGTAACTTCGGGAGAAGGGGGGCCCGAGGAGTGAGAGCTCTGAGGGCCGCAGAGACCAGGGAGAAGCGACTGTTTACTAAAAACACAGGTCCGTGCGAAGTCGTAAGACGCTGTATACGGACTGACGCCTGCCCGGTGCTGGAAGGTTAAGAGGACCGGTTAGATGCCCTTTGGGTGTCGACGCTGAGAATTTAAGCCCCAGTAAACGGCGGTGGTAACTATAACCATCCTAAGGTAGCGAAATTCCTTGTCGGGTAAGTTCCGACCTGCACGAATGGCGTAACGACTTCTCCACTGTCTCAACCGCGAACTCGGCGAAATTGCATTACGAGTAAAGATGCTCGTTACGCGCAGCAGGACGGAAAGACCCCGGGACCTTTACTATAGTTTGATATTGGTGTTCGGGACGGCTTGTGTAGGATAGGTGGGAGACTGGGAAGCATTCACGCCAGTGAGTGTGGAGTCATTGTTGAAATACCACTCTGGTCGTTCTGGATTCCTAACCTCGGTCCGTGATCCGGATCAGGGACAGTGTCTGATGGGTAGTTTAACTGGGGCGGTTGCCTCCTAAAGAGTAACGGAGGCGCTCAAAGGTTCCCTCAGCCTGGTTGGCAATCAGGTGTTGAGTGTAAGTGCACAAGGGAGCTTGACTGCGAGACAGACATGTCGGGCAGGTGCGAAAGCAGGAACTAGTGATCCGGCACCTCATTGTGGAATGGGTGTCGCTCAACGGATAAAAGGTACCCCGGGGATAACAGGCTGATCTTGCCCAAGAGCTCATATCGACGGCATGGTTTGGCACCTCGATGTCGGCTCGTCGCATCCTGGGGCTGGAGTTGGTCCCAAGGGTTAGGCTGTTCGCCTATTAAAGCGGTACGCGAGCTGGGTTTAGAACGTCGTGAGACAGTTCGGTCCCTATCCGCTGCGCGCGTTGGATATTTGAGAAGTCCTGTCCCTAGTACGAGAGGACCGGGATGGACTGACCTCTGGTGTGCCAGTTGTTCTGCCAAGAGCATGGCTGGTTGGCTACGTCGGGAAGGGATAACCGCTGAAAGCATCTAAGCGGGAAGCCTGCTTCAAGATGAGATATCCGTGCCCCTTCGGGGGTGGGAGGCCCCCAGTAGATGACTGGGTTGATAGGCCAGATGTGGAAGCACAGCAATGTGTGGAGCTGACTGGTACTAATGGCCGATGACTTACTACAACATTTTTGTTGCGTGCGAGTGTTTGCGTCCACTGTGTGGTTCTCGAGGAACAACTCCCCGGAGCTGTCTGCCCTGTGATGGG
>NZ_PNFB01000003.1 GCF_003347015.1 Brachybacterium sp. YJGR34 | reverse complement strand
GTCAGAAGCACCTGACCGCACCGATCCACAGGCCGGCCGCGCTCCGCGCCGGCGCGCCGGTCGGCTCAGCCCTGGGTCTGCAGGTCCCGTCGGCGGAAGCCGAGCAGCGCGAGGGCGTAGAGCACGAGCGCCGCCGCCGTCACCCCGAGCGCCCCGGCGCCGTCGAACTCCTCGACGAAGGGCGTGGAGACCCAGTGCAGCGGGGAGAGCCCCAGCGCGGCCTCGGGGAGGTCGAGCAGCTCCCCGAACATCGTCACGATGAGGACCACGGCGAGCAGCAGCCAGCTGAGCCCGGCGAGCCGCGGGACCCAGGCGTACAGCGCGGCCGAGAGCCCCGTGGCCACGAGCGTGGGCGGGGCGTAGGCGGCGAATGCCAGCAGGTAGTCCTGCAGCACCGGTTCCTCGACGCCCACGACGACGGCCCCGGCCCAGGTCGCGAGCACCGAGACGGCCAGCAGGGCGAGGACTCCGGCCGCGGAGACCAGCAGCTGCGCACCGAGCCAGCGCCGGCGCGACACCGGCGCGGCCAGGGTGAGCTCGAGCCGGGCGGAGCTCTCCTCGGCGCGGCACTGCCCGTGGGTGGTGACGATCCCGTAGGCCATCGTGCACAGCACCACGAACAGCAGCATCACCGCGAGGAAGGAGCTGATGAAGGTCGACGGATCCTCGCCGAAGAGAGCGCCCAGCGCCGGATTGGTCGCGACCAGCTCGGTGGCCATGTCCCCGAGGGTCTTCATGAGCGTGCCGGTCGCGAACCACATCAGGCCCATCCCGAGCAGGCACCACCCCAGCAGCCCGCGCTGCTGCCGCCACGCCATCGCCACCGGGCTCCGCAGCCAGGACGCCGCGCCCGCGGCTCCCGCACGATCGGCGAAGAGCCCCTGGCCGACGTCGCGCCGCCCGGCGAGGAACGCGGCCAGGACCAGCAGCAGCCCCGTCGCGGCCACGGCGAGCAGGAGCGGCCACCAGCGCAGGTCCACGTATGCGCGCATCTGCTGCGCCCAGGCCACGGGGGAGAACCAGGACAGCAGCGACCCCTCGAGCTCGACGAGGTCCCCCGCCGCCCGCACCACGAAGGCGAGGCCGAAGACGAGCAGGCCCAGCCCGGTGGCGCCCCGGGCGGAGGCGGTGATCTGGCAGGCCACGAGGGTCACCGCCCCGAAGACCAGCGCGACCAGGGCGCTGCCGACCATCATCGCCAGGCCGTCGACGTAGGAGGCGTCCTCCCCGATCATCGCGGCCGCCGATCCCGCGACCGCGATCACCAGGAGCAGGAGGGCCAGGGAGGCCAGCGTGGCGAGCACGGGGGCGTTCCGCCCCACGACGCTCGCCCGGACCAGCTCCTCACGCCCGCTCTCCTCCTCGGCGCGGGTGTGCCGCACGACGTGGAGGATGGCGAGGATCGACAGGGCGAGCACGATCCAGGTGGTGCCCTCGTTGGCGACCGCCACCATCGGCGTGTAGTCGTCCAGGCCGTATCCGGGCCCGCCCATGACGATGCCCGAGGGGGTGCGCATGACCTCGGCGCGCGCGGCGCGCGCGCTCTCGTCGAAGACGGTGCCGAGCGCCCAGGCGAAGTAGGCCACGAAGGCGGTGACCGACAGCGTCCACACGCTCATCCGCACCCGGTCCCGTCGCAGGATGTGCCGGAGGATCCGCCCGGTCCCGGCGGTGGTCGCCGCGAGCGAGGCGCTCTCGCCCGGGACGGGCGCGCGGTGCGTGGGATGGGTCGCGGTGCTCATCGTGCCGCCTCGCTCTCGAGCGCGGCGATGTCCTCGCCGTAGTGACGCATGAACAGGTCCTCGAGCGAGGGCGGCGTGGCCGTCAGGGAGCTGACGCCGAGCGCGGTGAGCGCCGCGAGCACCTCGCCGAGGGCGGTGTCGTCGACGTCCGCCGTGAGGCGCGTGCCGGCGCCGGCCTGCTCGGTGCGGGCGTCGTGGACGCCCTCGCGGGCCGCGACCGCGGCGGCGTCCCCGCCCACCACGGCGCTGACGCGCGTGCGGGTGAGGTGGCGGAGGCTCTCGAGGGTGCCCGATTCCACCGCGCGGCCGGCGCGGATGATGGTCACGGTGTCGCAGAGCTTCTCGACCTCGCTGAGGATGTGGCTGGACAGCAGCACGGCGCGTCCGCGCGCGGCGACCTGGCGCACCTCCTCGGTGAAGACGGCCTCCATCAGCGGGTCCAGGCCGGAGGTCGGCTCGTCGAGGACGAACAGCTCGGCATCGCTCGCGAGCGCGGCCACGAGCGCGACCTTCTGCCGGTTGCCCTTGGAGTAGGTGCGGGCCTTCTTGCGCGGGTCGAGCTCGAAGCGCTCGAGCAGCTCGTCGCGGCGCCGCGGATCGGGACGCCCGCGGAGCCGGCAGAGGTAGTCGATCGCCTCCCCGCCGGTGAGATTGGGCCACAGGGCCACGTCACCGGGGACGTAGGCGATGCGGCGGTGCAGGGCCACGGCATCGGCCCAGGGGTCGCCGCCGAAGAGGCGCACGGTGCCGGAGTCGGCGCGCAGCAGGCCCAGCAGGACGCGGATGGTGGTGGACTTGCCGGCGCCGTTGGGGCCGAGGAAGCCGCGCACCTCCCCCGCGCCGACGGTGAGGTCCAGGCCGTCCAGCGCGGTGAACGATCCGAAGGTCTTGGTGAGGTTCTGGATGTCGATGATCGACATGGGTGTCTCCACTCAGGGACGAGAAGGGAAGGGTCAGGAGTCGGTGGCCGCCGCGGAGGGCGGATCGGGCCGGGTCTCGCCGCCGGGCGCCCCCGCCAGCTGGTCCTCGACGCTGCGCAGCACGGTCTCGTCGGTGAAGAAGCCCTGGGTGTAGAGCTCGAGGGTGGGCAGAGCCATGTCCAGCTGGACCCGGCGCAGCAGGGCGCCGAGGTCCGTGCGCTCGCGCTCCGGGGACAGGAGCATCGAGACGAGCATCGAGCCGATGCCGGCATGGACCATGTACCGGGCGCGGGCGCGCTCGTCGCGGCTGGGACGCGCCAGGCCCCGCTCGATCGCATCGGCGATATAGCCCTCGGCGTCGTCGATCATGTGCTCGAGGAAGGCGCGTCCGAAGGCCCCGCCGTCGAGCACCGAGTGCAGGAGGTAGCCGGTCAGCGCGGCGTGCTCGTCGTGCGTCGGCAGCGTCCACATCGGCCGATGCTCCGCCGCCGCGTCGATGCTCTCGGCCTTCGTGCGGCGGATCGCGCGCCGCACCTCGTCGTCGCAGGCCGCGCGCAGCCCGTCCTTCGTCCCGAAGCGCTTGACGAGCAGCGCGGCGCTGACGTGCGCGTCCTTCGCGATCGCACGCAGGGAGGCGCCGAATCCGTCCCGGGCGAAGCGCCCGATCGCCGCCTCGACGATCGGGTCCGTGGTCGCGTCCTCCATGCGAGGGCCTCCTTCCGCTCCGGGGTTCGTGAACGCTCGTTCACGAAGGGTGGGACCGAGTGTAAACACGCGTTCACGCCCGGGGCAAGCAGGAGCTCCCCGGCGTGGCGTCGGACCTCACAGACCCCGCCCCGCCACCGCGGCCCGCGCCGGGAGTAGCGTGCGATCGACCCGGTGCCGCACCGGCACCGCCCGAGGAGCGAGGAGCTCGCATGACCGCGCAGGACGCGCCCGATCGAGACCGCGCGGACGAGGCGGCGCTGGACAACCCGGCCTGGTCCTCGCTGACCGGGCACCACGCGCATCTCGCGATCGGCGACGACCTCGTCCGGCGCTATCCCGAGGACGTCTCCCCCTTCGCGGGCGTGCGCGACTGGGAGGACCCCGCGGTGTGGGACGCGATCCTCGAGGTGCACGGGCACGGCGCGAGCGTGAGCGTCTCCCATGCCGAGCCGACCCTGCCCGAGGGCTGGACCTGGGAGTTCTCGCTCCCCGGCGTGCAGCTGGTCCAGACCGACCACCTGGCGACCCGGCCCTGCGCGGAGGCCGTCGAGCTCGGCGCGGCCGACAGCGCCGAGATGCTCGCCCTGGTCGAGCGCACCCAGCCGGGCCCCTTCCGCCCGCGCACCCACGAGATGGGCCGCTACGTGGGCATCCGCCGCCAGGGCCGGTTGATCGCGATGGCCGGCGAGCGCCTCCGTCCCGAGGGCTGGACCGAGATCAGTGCCGTCGCCGTCGACCCGGAGCACCGGCGCCAGGGGCTCGCCTCGGCCCTCGTGCTCGACGTCGCCTTCCACATCCAGCAGCGCGGAGACCGCGCCCTGCTGCACGCCGCGGCCTCGAACACCGCCGCGATCGCCGGCTACGAGAAGCTGGGCTTCGCGCTGCGCCGCCCGGTGACCTTCGGCGCCGTGCGCACGCCCTGAGAGCGCGGCCCCCACGGCCGGCGGCTACCGTCGGACCATGGACGATGCAGCCACCTGGCCCCGGAGCCTGCAGGACGTGGATCGCAGCGACGAGGCGCTGCGCGCCTGGGTCGCCGAGCGGATCCAGCGCCTCGACGCCGACGGGCGCCGCAGCGCCGACACCCACCTGGTCACCCTGGACCTGCCCGCGCACTGGGACATCCAGCTCTACCTCAAGGACGAGTCGACCCACGCCTCGGGCAGTCTGAAGCACCGCCTGGCCCGTTCGCTGTTCCTCCTCGCCCTGGTCAACGGGCAGCTGCGGCCCGGCATGCCGGTCATCGAGGCCTCCTCGGGCTCCACCGCCGTCAGCGAGGCGCACGTGGCGCGGATGCTCGACATCCCCTTCATCGCCGTCATCCCGCGCGGGACCAGCCGCCACAAGGTCTCCCTCATCGAGGCGGCGGGCGGGCGCTGCCACGTGGTCGAGAGCGCCGAGTGCATGAGCCGGGAGGCGCGGCGCCTGGCCGCGGAGCAGGGCGGGCTGTTCCTGGACCAGTTCACCCACGCCGAGCGGGCCACCGACTGGCGCGGCAACAACTCGATCGCGGTCAGCGCGCTGGCCCAGCTGGAGCTCGAGCCGCATCCCGTGCCGCGCTGGATCGTCGTCGGCGCCGGCACCGGCGGGACCAGTGCGACCTTCGGGCGCCTGCTGCGCTACCGGCGCCTGCCCACCGCGCTGTGCGTGGCCGACGTCGAGAACTCCGCCTTCTTCGACGGCTGGGTGCAGGGCGATCCGAGCGTGACCACCGAGCACGGCTCCCGCATCGAGGGGATCGGCCGGCCGCGGGTCGAGCCGAGCTTCGTGCCCGGGGTGGTGGACCGCATGATCCGCGTGCCCGACGCGGCCTCGGTCGCCGCCGCCCGCCACCTCTCGGACCACCTGGGCCGACGGGTCGGCGCGTCGACCGGCACGAACCTCGTCGCCTCCGCGCAGCTCATCGCCCAGATGCGCGCGCGGGGCGAGAACGGCTCGGTGCTCACTCTGCTGTGCGACCCCGGCGACCGCTACACCGACACCTACTTCGACGACGACTGGGTCGCCGCGCAGGGCTGGGACCTGGGGCCCTGGCGCGCGGCCCTCGAGAGGGAGCTGCCGCTCGGGCGGCGGTGAGCGGCGCCGACTCCGTGTGCCGGAGGAGTTTTCACCAGTTTTGATCTAGGATGACAGTCGGGAGTACGTCAAAACTAGGAGAAACCATGGACGACGTGACACCCCTCCTCGAGCGCGTCGCAGCGGGCGAAGCGGCGAACACCCTGGAGGGCGAGACCATCGACTTCAAGACCGTCGATCGCTCGGTCCCCGATGCTCTCGTCGACCTCGCTGAAGCCTCGGCATGCTTCGCGAATGCGAATGGCGGCATGATCGTCGTCGGCGTGAAGGATCGCGTTCCCGGCACCGACGCCTTCGTCGGCTCGCCGCTCGACTGCACGGCGACGGTCAACCGCATCTACGAAGTCACCGAGCCCTCCCTGATCGTGATCGCCCGTCCTCTGACCTTCCGGGGGTCGACCCTGACCATCATCACGGTCCCGCCGAGCCCGGATGTCCACCTGGTCAGGGGAATTGCTCGGGAACGCGTCGGGGATGCCTGCCGACCGATGTCTCCGCAGCGCATCGCCACCGTGCTCCAGGATCGTCGCGGCGAGGACTGGTCCGGCAAGGACTCCGGCATCCCGCTGGAGGATGTCTCACCACTCGCCGTGGAGATCGCACGAGAGATGCTTCGGCAGGCTGCCGATGAGGAACGTCGCTCCTGGGCGGCACTCCCCTGGCCCGATGTCTGCCGTCGCCTCGGCGCAGTGTCCGGCGAGAACCTGACCAACGGCGGACGCATGCTGTTCCGCGACGAGCAGACCGTCCATGTGCGCTATGTCCGCCGGACCCGCGCCTCAGGCCTGCTCAGCGCGAATGAGCAGATCACCGGGTCGGGGCTCTGGGCGATCCGTCGGACGCTGGAGTTCATCGAAGCGCAGGTGACTCGCACCGCCATCGTCCTACCGGGAGGTTCACAGCTGCTCATCGGCGACCTGCCGGAGGGCGCGCTTCGGGAGGCTGTGGTCAACGCCTTCATGCACCGGGATCATCGCGATCCCTCGCCGATCCAGATCGAGCACGGCGACGGCAGGCTGCGCCTCACCTCTCCGGGCGGCTTCGCACCCGGCGTCACCATCGAGAATGTGCTGACCGTCAGCAGTCGAAGCCGCAATCCTTCACTGGTCCAGGCGATTCGTGGTCTGGGCCTCGGAGAGGCGGCCGGCGTCGGGGTCGACCGGATGTATGCCGCCATGACGTCCGTCGGACACCAGCCTCCCGTGTTCATGACAGACGGCGACACGGTGGAGATCACTCTGGAGGGCGGCCCTCCCAATGAGCCGGTCACACGGTTCGTCGCGGCCCTCCCCGAGGACCAGCGAGAGGACCCCGACGCCCTCCTCGTGATGACATTCCTGCTCACGCACCGCACCGTCACCGCGCGCAGAATCGCTCCGATCCTCCAGAAGACCGACCGAGAGACCGAGAGCATCCTGATGCGCCTCTCGGCGCCCGGTGATGCCCTTCTCGAGCGCACCGCAGATTCAGCGCGCAGCAGGCAGGGAGAGTATCGCCTGGTCGGTCCCGCTGTCCGCGCTCTCGGGGCCGCGGTCACCTACCGCCGGCGCTCCGGCGACGACACGGACCGCAAAGTCGTCGAGATCGTCCGCGAAGCGGGGCAGATCAACGGGCGTATGGTCCAGACGATGTTCGACGTCAAGCCGGCGACAGCATCGCGCATTCTGTCGGACCTGGTGGACCGGCGCATCCTGGTCAAGACGAGCACAGCGACCCGCGGCCCCAGCGTCACATACGGACCGGGCGACCGTTTCCCCACCAGTCGCTCACAGCGTTCCTCCCGTCGGAGCGACGCAGGGAACCAGGAGGAGCTCGAGTTCGAGTGACCCGTTGCCGCCCGCGAGGACGACCTTGCCGCGGCCACCCTCTATCCCCCGCGCCCGCTGCTCTGTAGCGTGACCGTCGAGCAGAGACTCCCGGGAGGAGAACGGCGATGAGGACGAGAGACTTCGGGCGACTGGGCGCGGTGAGCGCGCTGACGCTCGGCGGCGGAGGCATCGGCGGCGTGTGGGGCGCGACCGACCGCGCCGAGGCCGTGGCCACCGTGCACGGGGCCCTCGAGGCGGGGGTGACCATGCTGGACCTGGCCCCCTCCTACGGCCCCGACCACGAGGCCGAGCGCGTGGCGGGCGAGGCGCTCGCCGGCCTCTCCTCGGCGGAGCATCCGCTGATCACGACCAAGGTCGAGGCCCCGGACGACGAGATCGCGCCCCACGACGTCCCCGCGCGGATCCGGGAGAGCCTGGCCGGCAGCCTGCAGCGGCTGGGTCGCGAGCAGGTGGATCTGCTGCTCCTGCACAGCCAGCTGCGGCCGCCGGGGGATGCGGCGCGCGCTCCGCGCACTGCCGGCTGGTCGGTCTTCCAGGAGCAGGTCCTGCCCACCTTCCTCGCGCTGCGCGAGGAGGGGCTGATCCGGGACTGGGGGCTGACCGGAGTGGGCCATCCCGCCGCGGTGCTCGAGGCCCTGGCCGGCGAGGAGACGCCCGGTGCCGTCCAGGTGGTGGTCAATGCGCTGGACCTGTCCGGGGACATGTGGATCTTCGGCGAGCAGGCCACCCCGCGCAACGGCGAGATCCTGGCCTCGGCCCGCCGCGCCGGGGTGCCCGTGATCGGCATCCGCGCAGTCGCCGCGGGTGCTCTGACCGGGGGCATCGATCGCGCGGTCGATCCCGGCCACCCCGTCGTCGCCGAGTACGAGCGCGCCGCGGGCTTCCGCGAGCTCGCCGCCGAGCTCGGCGAGTCCCCTGCCGCGCTGGCGCATCGCTGCGCGCTGGACGTGGACGGGGTGGCGACCGTGGTGCTCGGGGTCAAGAACCGCGAGGAGCTGGAGGAATGCCTCGACGCCGAGCGACGCGGTCCGCTCAGCGGCGAGGAGCGGCGGGCCGTGGCGGCGCTGCGCGCCGGGCGCTGAGCGCCCCTCAGGTGAAGGCGCTGAGGCCCGTGATCGCCCGTCCCACGATCAGCGACTGCATGGTGTCGGTGCCCTCGTAGGTGTGCAGGGCCTCGAGGTCGCTGCGGTGGCGGACCACGCGGTTCTCGAGCAGGATCCCGGAGCCGCCCAGCATGTCGCGGGCGTCGGAGGCGATCTCACGGGCGGTGCGGGTGGCGAACACCTTGGCCAGCGAGGCCTGTTCGGGGTGCAGCGCCCCCTCGGCCTCGAGCTCCGCCAGGCGCCGGCAGTACAGCTGCATCGCCGTCAGGGACTGCAGCATGCTCGCCAGCCGCACCTGGATGGACTGCGCCTTCGCGAGCGGCCGACCGAACTGGATGCGGGTGGTGGCGTGCTCGAGGGCGGCCTCGTAGCAGGCGGTCGCATGCCCCAGCGCGCCCCAGGCCACGCCGGCGCGGGTGGCGAAGAGGACCCGCGAGGTGTCCGCGAAGGATCGGGCGCCGGGCAGGCGCGCCCCGAGCGGGACGTGCACCTCGTCGAGGGTGATGTGGGCCTGGTCGATGGCGCGCAGGGCGACCTTCCCGCGGATCACCTCGGCCTCGTAGCCGGGCCGGTCCTGCTCGACGAGGAAGCCGCTGACCCGGCCGTGCAGCACCTCGTCCTCGGGATCCTCGACGCGGGCCCAGACCACGGTGAGGTGGCAGCCGGCACCGTTGCCGATCCAGCGCTTCTGCCCGCTCAGCACCCACTGCTCCCCCTCGCGGCGGGCCACGGTCTCCAGCGAGACGGAATCGGAGCCGTGGTCCGGCTCGGTGAGTGCGAAACCGGCATGCTCGGTGCCGCGCGCGATCGGCTCGACCCAGCGCCGCTTCTGCTCCTCGGAGCCCAGCCACAGGATCGAGCGCAGCGCGAGGCCGCCCTGGACGCCCACCATGGTGCCCACGGAGCCGTCGATCCGGGAGAGCTCCATGGTGACCAGGCCGGTCGCGAGCGGCGAGAGGCGACGGTGGCCGGGGACGTCGAGCCCGTCGGTCAGCAGGTCCAGCTCGCCGAGGCGGCCGATCAGCGCGCGCGGGTACTCGCCGCGGTCCCACCAGTCGTTGATCTGCGGGAGCACCTCGGCCGCGAGGGAGCGGGCGTCGCGCCAGGCCGCGAGGTCCTCCCCGGCGACGTCCTGGAAGAGGGCGAAGTGGTCCGCCGTCGCGGGCAGCAGCTCCGCGGCGGTGACGGCGTCGGCGTCGGGCGGGGAGACGACGGCCCGGTCCGTGACCACGGAGGGGCTGCGGTGCTCGGCAGCGGGGCCGAGGTCGCCGCCGATGCCCAGGACTCCCGGGGCCGGGGCGCTGGTGGGCGTGGGGTCGGTGCTGGTCATCAGTGCATCCTCTCGATGATGAGGGCCATGCCCTGGCCGCCGCCGACGCACAGGGTCGCCAGGCCCAGCTGGCCGTCGCGCTCCTGCAGGCCGTGGAGCAGGGTGGTGGTCATGCGGGCTCCCGTCGAGCCCCAGGGGTGGCCGAGCGCGATCGCGCCGCCGTGGACGTTGAGCCTGTCGTGGTCGAGGCCGAGGTCCTCGGCGGCGGGCAGCACCTGGGCGGCGAAGGCCTCGTTGAGCTCGACCAGGTCGATGTCGGCGATGCTCATCGAGGCGTTCGCCAGGGCGCGGCGGGTGGCCTCGACCGGGCCGAGGCCCATGATCTCGGGGCTGAGGCCGGAGACTCCGGTGGCGACGATGCGGGCCAGCGGCGTGATCCCCAGCTCCCGCGCGCGGTCGTCGGCGAGGATCGCGAGCGCGGCGGCGCCGTCGCTCAGCGGGCAGCAGTTGCCGGCGGTGACCGTGCCGCCCGGGCGGAAGACGGGGTCGAGCGCGCCCATGGCCTCGAGCGTCGCCCCGGGGCGCGGGGAGTCGTCGGCCGTGACGAGGGTGCCGTCCGGGAGGGCGACGGGGGTGATGTCGCGTGCCGCGGAACCGCCCGCGATCGCCGCCTCGGCCCGGGCCTGGGAGCGCAGGGCGTAGGCGTCCTGGTCCGCGCGGGTGATGCCGCGCAGCTCGGCCACGTTCTCCGCGGTCTGGCCCATCTGGATGTAGGCGTCGGGGAGCTCGCCGTCCTCGCGCGGATCGTGCCAGGGCGCGGGGAGCTCGCGGGCGGCGCGGCGGGCGGTGCGCTCCCAGGCCTCGCGGAAGAGCGGATTGCGGGCCTCGGGGTCCAGGAGCTGTCCGCTGCTCTGCGAGATCGACTCGACGCCCGCGGAGATCACCGCCTGCGCCTCCCCGGCGCGGATGGCATGGAAGGCGGCGCGGGTGCTCTGCAGTGAGGAGGCGCAGAAGCGGGTCACGGTCGCCCCGGGCACGGCGTCCAGGCCCAGCTGGATCGCGACGGTGCGGGCGAGGTTGCCGCCCTGGCGGCCCTCGGGGATCGCGCAGCCCAGCAGCAGGTCGTCGAGGCTCTCCGGGTCCAGCTGCGGGACCTGGTCGAGGACGGCGCGGACCATCTGGCGGCGAGGTCGTCCGGGCGGAGGTCCGCGAGCGAGCCCTTCCGGGCGCGTCCGATCGGTGACCGGGCGGCGGCGACGACGACGGCTTCGGGCACGGAGTCTCCTTCGACGGCGGATCACGCGGACGCATCACGCCCGGCGCGGGTCCGGCATCGGGGCCGACGGCGACGGCGTCCTCGATGACGGGCCGTTGGTGATACTACGGGTTGCAGGTATCCGGGGGAAGGGGGCGCGCTCACCGCTCACGGTCGCTGTGATGCCGGCCGTCCCGCCGCGCACCTGCGAGACTCTCCCCATGACCAGCACGGACCGTGCCTTCACGATCGACACCCCCGCCCTCGAGGACGTCCCGGCCCTCGCCCGCCTGCACGTGCGCGGCTGGGAGGTCGCCTACGGACACCTGCTCGAGGGCGACGAGTGGTTCGGCGAGCAGGCGATCGCGCGCCGCATCCGGCACTGGACGCTGTGGCTGACGCCGGGGAACCCCGCATCCGACGGCGGCACCTTCCGCATCGGCCGCGACGGGACCGGCCGGCCGATCGGGCTGGCCGCATCCTGGGCGCCGCGGGATCCGCAGCCCGTGCGGCCGCGCGAGCTGTCCGTGCTCTACCTCGACCCGGACTGGTTCGGCAGCGGCCTGGCCCGCGCCCTCGCCGAGGAGATCCTCCAGGGCGAGGGCGCCAGCGTGTGGGTCGCCGAGGACAACCCTCGGGCACGCCGGTTCTACGAGAAGCTCGGCTTCGTGGCCGACGGGGCCACCCACGTGGAGGAGCAGCTGGGCGGGCTCAGGGACCTGCGGATGGTGCGGTGAGGGACTCTCCCAGCACGGCGGTCATGACCAGCATCTCGTGCTCCGCCCCGGCGGGCCGGGAACGGTCCGTCTCGACGAACCCCAGCCTGGTCAGCAGTCGGCGCGAGGCGTAGTTCCAGTCCCACACGGTGGCCTGCAGGCGCGGGATCCCGGCCCCGCGCGCCCAGGCCATCACGGCCCGGCCGGCCTCGGTCGCGTAGCCGGCGCCCTGCGCCCTGCGCAGCAGCTCGACGGCGAGCTCCGGCCCCGGGTGCTCGTCCCCGAGGGCGGCGGCGCCGGGACCGTCCTCGACCAGTCCGCAGTAGCCGATCACCTCCCCCGTGGCCCGGATCTCGAGGGCGGGCAGCCCCAGTCCGCCGGGGCGGTGGGCCTGGCGCCGGATCGAGGCCTCGAGGTCCTCGAGGCTCGGGCGGCCGTCCTCGTCGATCCGGCGGTGCGGCGGGACGCGGGGGTCACGCTCGGCCCAGAGCGCGCGCAGGACCACCGCCTCCTTCGGGCGCCACGGCCGCAGCCACAGGCGCTCCGTCGCGAGCAGCACCCCGTCGCGCGCATCCACCGCGTCCTCGTCCTCCATGCCCATCACCTCTCGCCCTCGATCGCGTCCCAGGATCCGACCACAGGATGACCTCCCCGCGCTCCCGGGCGGACGCGCCGCGCGGCGAGCGCGAGGACAGTGGAGGCATGAGAGACGCGACCATCGCCACCAGCCGGACCCGAGCCACCACCGACCTCATCGACTACCGCCCGCTGCCCGAGGAGTGGGGCGACCTGGAGTCGCTGCGGGCCCTGCGCGCCACCCGGACCCGCGCCGGCGCCCGCGGCCTGGACCCCAGCACGCTCGAGCTCATCGTCGCCCCTGCCGCGGCCCCCGGCCCGGCCGACCCCGCGGCGCGGCCCGCGCGCCGTCGCGGCCTGCTCGCGCTGCTGGGCCGCGGGCACGGGACGCACCGGCGCACCGGGCACGGCGGCGGGCACCTCGCCACCGCCTGAGCCGGACGCCGTGGCGGTGAGGACTCGGCCGCCGGACCCGGGGCGCCGGCAGGACATGACGATCACTGTCGGAATACGGCCAGGCTCGTCGCTATGGGGCCCACCTGGACGCATTCCGACACTGATCGTCATCGACCGGCCACTGCATGGAGGGATCGACCGTCGGCGCCCGTGCCATCGGCCGTCGCCACGGCCTAGGATCACCGCCATGAGCGAGCACCCCGCGACCGAGCCCACCCCCGGGAACCGCCTGGCCGCCGAGCGCACCGACTACCTCACCGGGTCCCTCGCCGACGATGCGCCCGAGGACCCGATCGCGCTCTTCGACGCCTGGCTGGACGCGGCCTTCGCCCGTCGCGCCGAGCACGGCGATCTCAGCGATCCGTCCGCCGTGGTGCTCTCGACGGTCGCCCTCGACGCCGCGGGCGCCCCGTCCCCGCGCTCGCGGACCGTGCTGCTCAAGGATCATGACGCCGAGGGCTTCGTCGTCTACACCAACCTGCGCTCCGCCAAGGCGCGCGAGATCGCGGCGACCCCGCGGGCCGCGCTGCTGATGCCCTGGTACGCGCTGCAGCGCCAGGTGCGCATCGAGGGGGCCGCCGCACCGGTCCCCGCCGCGGTCTCCGACGCCTACTGGGCGCGGCGCCCGCGCGGCGCCCAGCTGGGCGCCTGGGCCTCCCAGCAGTCGGAGGAGATCGCCTCCCGGGAGGATCTCGAGCAACAGTACGCCGAGGTCGAGGCGCGCTTCGCGGACGGTCCGGTGCCGCGGCCCGCGCACTGGGGCGGGCTGCGGGTGCAGGCCGAGCGCATGGAGTTCTGGCAGGGCCGCGAGCACCGCTTCCACGACCGGATCGCGTACCTCCGGACGGCGGGCGGTGCCTGGAGCCGGCACCGACTGCAGCCCTGAGCGCCGGCGGTCGCCGGCGCCGGGCCCCTCAGTCCACGTGCCGCAGGAACCGCTGCGGGGAGTCCAGGAAGCTGCGCCAGGTGCGCACCAGCTCGAGATCGTCGTAGTCGCTGCGGCGCAGCCCCCAGGTGCCCACCTCGTAGAGGTCCGCGCCGGGCAGCGCCGCGAGCACCGGGGAGTGGGTGGACAGGATGACCTGCGATCCGGTGCCGACCAGGTCCCGCAGGAGCCCCAGCAGGGCCAGGCAGCCGGGCAGCGACAGTGCCGACTCCGGCTCGTCCAGCACCCACAGCCCGCGCGATCGGGACCGCTCGGCGACGATCTCGAGGAACGACTCCCCGTGGCTGCGCTCATGCATCATCCCGCCCACGCCGATCTCCTCGTAGTACGTGAACAGGGAGTGCATGGTCTCGGCCCGCAGGAAGAAGCCCGAGCGCGGAGCGCCCGCACCGCGGACCAGCTGCAGGTGATCGGCCAGCGGCGACTCGGTGGCGCGGGTGGCGTGCTGCGCGCCGGTGCCGCCGCCCTCGGGATTCAGGCCGTACGCCGCGGCGATCGCCTCGACGAGGGTGGACTTCCCGGCACCGTTGTCCCCGGTCAGCACCGTGGACGCCCCGAGCACCAGGCCGCCCTCGAGGACCTGGCGCACCGGTGGCAGGGTCGCCGGCCACACGGAGAGGTCCGCGGGTGCCTCGGGATGGGCACGCACCTCCCGCAGCGGGAGCACCGGGCCGTCGAGCAGGCCGGGCATCAGCGCCTCCCCCGGCACCACGACGGGGTGGGGGCGGGAGGGCGGGTCCGGCGCGCTGTCATGGTCAGAGCATGCCAGGCAGCCCCGACGCGCCGGCTCGCCTGCCTGCGGATGGCCGCTCGGCGACGGATCGGCGAACACCTGAGGACGCCTCGGAGAGCGCCCTGGGATCCCCCGGGGCCTCGCCCTACCGTGGCCGTATGCAGACCGAGACCTGGCACCATCCCGTCGGCCTCACCCATGACGCCGGGTGGGAGCTCGGCGTGCGTCGCACCCTTCCCGCCCCCGACCAGGACGTCTGGCGGCGCCTGCTGTCCGAGTGGCTCCCGCAGTGGCTGGGCGTCGAGTCCGTCCCGCAGATGGTGGGCGCCCCGCTGCGCCGCGGGACCGCGGCGTGCGGCCGCGTGGTCGGCTGCCATATGGGCCGACGGGTGCGCCTGCGCTGGCAGCCCGAGGCCCTCGATCACGAGACGGTGTTCCAGGTGACGCTGCAGGAGGCCGCGGGCGGCACGGTGCTCGCGGTCCACCAGGAACGGCTGCTGGGGCCGGCCGAGCGCCAGGGACTGCTCGAGCACTGGACCACGGTCCTCGATCAGCTGGTCGCCGACTACCGGCGCGAGACCGTCCGCGGGCGCGACCTGCCCGGCTGAGCCGACGCCGCGGCCTCTCAGTCCTCCGGCGGCGCGTGGACGAGAGCGCCCTCCCCCTCGGGGATGGCCGCCCCCTCGCGCAGCTGCTCGATCCGGGCCACGTCGATGTCGACCCCGCCGTCGATCCCCGCGACCGTGCCGTCGAAGCGCAGCTGCCACACCGCCCAGTCCTCCTGCTCGGGCCGCTGGCCAGCGGCGAACAGCCAGTCCGGCCGCGAGTCGGTGACCGGGAGCCCGTAGTGCGCGCGCCACTCGGAGGAGGAGTAGATGACCAGGCGCCGCCCCCACGCCTCCTCGACGATCGCGGTGAACTCGTCGATCTCGGTCTGGGCGTGCGCCGCCTCGGGCCGCTCCTCGCAGGCCCCGTCGAACTCGAGGTCCAGCGCCGGTGGCAGCGCCCCGTCCACCGGGGGCGCCGCGGCGAGGAAGTCCTCCGCCTGCTCGGCGCCCGGGGAGCACAGCGTGAAGTAGTGGTAGGCGCCGGGGGTGATGCCGGCCCCCTCGGCCCCGTCCCAATTGGCGCGGAAGTGGGAGTCGACGAAGCCGGAGCCCTCGGTCGCCTTGACGTACGCGAAGGCGACGCCGTCGGCGGCGACCTGGTCCCAGGCGATGTCGCCCTGATGGCTGGAGACGTCGATGCCCAGGACCTCGTCCGGTGCGAGCTCGATCCCCTCGGGCAGGTTCGCGGCGACCGCCGCGTCCTGGGCGGTGGCGGGGACGGTCATCGCCTCGTCGTCGGCGACGAAGGGCTCCCGGTCCGCGATCGCCTCGTCGGCGCCCCGACCTGCGGCCTCCTCGCCGCCGCGCAGCGCGCCGATCATGCTGACGGTGCATCCGCCGACGGCGAGCACGAGCAGCACGGCGATCGCTCCGGCGACGATCTGACGGCGGCGGACCTGCTCAGGTGTGAAACGGGGCACGGTGCGGAGGTTACCCGAGCCGGTGCCGGCGGGCCGGGAGATGACGGCGCGGGCCTGTCGACCGCGGCACCGCCCGGATCAGCGGGCGAACACCTCGACGAAGGCGCGCAGGAGGCGGGGCGGCTGGTCCGCGCTGCGGCGGCGGAGGGTCGCGAAGAGCTCCTCCATCTGGTCCGGGGAGAAGTACCCGTGGTCGCGGTAGGCGCGCGCCCGCTCGATGGTGGAGGGGATGTCCAGCTCCGGATGGAACTGGGTGGCGTACTGGCGGGTGCCCACGCGGAACATCTGCACCGGGCAGGTGGTCCCCGAGACCAGCACGGTCGCGTGATCGGGCAGGGTGTGCACCGCCTCCTTGTGGCCCACGATCCCGTCGAAGGACTTGCTCAGTCCCGCCGCCTCGATCAACGGGTCCCGCCGCCCCGCGGGCGTGAGGGTCGCCTCGACGACGCCCAGCGGTTCGCCGTGGACGGTGTCGACGAGGGCGCCCTGGTGGGTGCCGAGAGTGCCGATGCCGTAGCAGGCGCCGAGGAAGGGGAGGTCGGCGGCGATCACCTGGTCCAGGATCCGGAAGATCTCCTGCTCCGCCCTGATCTGCGCGGCGGGCTTGGACTCCACCGGGTCGGAGACGGTGAAGGGGCTGCCGCACAGGATGATCCCGGAGATGTCCTCCATGGCGAGGTCGGGGAAGGGATCGCGGTCCAGCCGGGCCCACAGCAGCTCGTCCTCGGCGAGACCGGTGAACGACAGCACCGCCTGGCGCTCGGTGAGGGCGACGTCGTCCTCGGGGCGGGTGGCGATCTGCACGAACGGTTTCACGACCGCATGCTAGCGGGCGCGGCAGGGAGCCCGGGACCGTAGTGTGTCTCTCGTCCCGACCTCGAAGGAGATGCCGTGACCGCCTCGGCCACCGCCCGTCCGTCCTCCGCTCCCGCCGCGCTGCCGCACGCCGCCGTCCGGGACGTCGCCGCGATGCTGCCGGAGTGGCTCGAGACCCAGCGCCGTCTGCGCCGCCAGACCGGGATCCAGGCCGCGATCTGGCACGACGGCCAGCTGATCACCGAGGTCGCCGTGGGGCCTGCCGACGTCTCGGCCGATCTGCCGCTGACCACCGCGCACCGCCTGCGGATCGCCTCGCACTCGAAGATGATCACCGCCCTGGCCGTGATGCGGCTGCGGGAGCAGGGGCGGCTGCGCCTGGACGACACCGTCGGCGAGCGCGTGGCGGAGCTGGCCGGCTCTCCCGTCGCGGACCGCACCCTGCGCGACCTGCTCTCCCACTCCTCGGGCCTGACCCGGGACTCCGCGGACTCGCGGTGGTGGCGCCTGGGCACTCCCTTCCCGGAGCGCGAGCAGCTGCTGGAGATCGCGCGCACCGGCGCCGTCACGGCGGAGGCGGGGCTGCACCTGCAGTACTCGAACATCGGCTACGGCCTGCTGGGCCTGGTCATCGAGGAGGTCACCGGGCAGGACTTCGCCGCGGCGGTCACCGCGCTGGTGCTCGACCCGGTGGGGGTGGAGGGCATCGGCCCGGACCTCCCGGCGGACGCCCCCGGTCCGGAGACGCCCGGGGGCTTCGCCGCCGGACACACCTCCCTCCTGCACGGCCCGCGGCGGGTGGTGGAGCAGATCCCCACCGGTGCGCTCGCGGCCGCGACCGGCTTCTGGGCGAGCGCGGGGAGCATCGCGCGCTTCGCCGGGGAGGTGCTCACCGGTGATGCGCTGCTGACGCCGGGCTCCCTGCGGGAGATGCGCCGACGGGTCTGGTCCCTGCACGACGGCGGCCAGTACGGGCTGGGGCTGCAGGAGGGCCGGTTGCACGGCTTCACGGTGATCGGCCACTCCGGGGGCTTCCCGACGGGCCTGTCCCGCACCTGGGCCGCGCCGAGAGAACGCCTGGTGGTAAGCGTGATCGGGACCGCCGTGGACGCGCCGAGCTCCGAGCTGGCCCTGGGGATCCTGGGGCTGCTCTCCCTCGCGGCGGGCCGGCCGGCACCGAGCGCCGAGGAGTGGGAGAGCCCCGGGGCGCAGGGCGGCGGCTCCGACGGTCGGCCGCGCCCGGCGGTGCTGTCCGCCCAGGCCGCGGTGGAGCCGGCCGCGGCCGGGAGTGCGCTGAGCGCCGAGGAGCTCACGGAGGTCCTCACCGGCACCTACGACTCGCTGTGGGGCCGCACGCGGCTGACGCGTCTGGGTGTGCGGCTGTTCGCGCTGGACGAGGCGTCCGCGGACCCGGCGGCGACGGCGCTCGAGCTATCCGTCGGCGCGGTGCGCGAGGACCCGATCGCGCCGGGCGCGGAGGCGGTGGAGCTCCCGGCCTGGGGCGATTCGGGCTACGGGAGCTGGTCCGAGCCCCTGCTGGCGCGCCTCGGGAGGAGCACGGGGGACGGGACCGTGCGCTGCACGGCCCTGATCAGCACCGGGCAGGTGCTCACGCCGAGCGCGGACTTCACGATGCCCGAGCGGGTGGTCGCGCCGTGACCGGGCCGGAGAGCGGCGGCGCCGCGGGCGGCGGTGCGGCGGGCGGCGGTGCGCCGCTGGTCGCCGGTCACCCGATGCCGCCGCTGCTCGCCGAGGCCGCCGACCCGGGCCTCGTCGCCTGGCGCGACGACCTGCCGGGGATCGTGGAGGAACTGCTCGCCCGGTGGTCGCTGACGCCGTCGGCCCCGTTCCGCCCCGGAGGCTCCTCGGCCTGGGTGGCGCCTGTCCGGGAGGTCGACGGCTCCGAGCGGGTGCTGAAGGTGGCCTGGGCCCATGACGAGGCCCGCGACGAGGCGGCGGGGATGGTCGCCTGGCAGGGGCGGGGGGCCGCGCGGGTGCATCGCAGCGAGCGTCGGGGCGCGACGGCGGCCCTGCTGCTGGACCGGGTGCGTCCCGGGACGCCGCTCGCGCAGCTGCTGACCTGGCCCGAGCGCGACGAGATCGTGGTCGCCGTGGCGCGGCAGCTCTGGGTGCGACCGGAGGAGCTGCTGCCCACGTCCGAGGCCGGACAGTTCCGGACGCTCAGCTCGATGTGCGCGTGGTGGGCGGACGGGGCGCAGGAGCGCGCGGAGGCCGGTCTCTCCTCGCTCCCCGCCGACGTCACGGCCCACGGCCTCGCCCTGTTCCGCGAGCTGCCCCGGCAGTGGGACGGCGAGCAGGTGCTCCTGGCGACCGATCTGCATCCGTCCAACGTGCTGGCCGCCGGCGAGGGCTCCGAGCGGCGCTGGGTGCTCATCGACCCGAAGCCGTACGTGGGCGATCCGCACTACGACCTGCTGCAGCACATGTTCAATGATCCCGAGCGCCTGGCCGCGGAGCCGAGCCGCTTCGCCGGGAGGATGGCATCCCTCGCGGGCCTGGACCCGGCGCGGGCACGCCGTTGGCTGCTGGCGCGCTGCGTCCAGGAGTCCGCGGGCATGGAGGGCGCGGCGCAGGCGGCGCTGAGGCTGGTGGCCGACGGGGTGGAGTGACCAGGACGGGAGCTACGGCACGCCGTCCGGGTCCGGGCCGTGCTCCCGGCCCCGGCTCCGGCTCCGGTCCCGTCCTCGGGGCCAGATCAGGGGCGGGGGGACGGTGGTGCGGCGGGCGCCGGAGTGCCCGGTCCAGGTCACGCTGTGGCCGGGACGTCCCAGGGCGCGCTCGCGGAGGACGGCCGCGGTGTCGTCCTCCTTCTGGTTGCAGTGCGCACAGACCTGCTGTCCGTTCGCCAGGCTCGTCGGCCCGCCCCGCGCGTGGGGGACGATGTGATCGGCCTGCCGGGCGTGGGCGTTGCAGAACGGGCCCCGGCACCGCAGGTCCCGGCGCGACAGGAACCTCTTCATCCCCGGCGGGAAGACCCGCGAGCGCGCATCCATCGCCACCAGCTCCCCCGTGGTGGGGTGGGTGTAGAGGCGGCGGATCATCACCCGCACCGCCGGTCCGTCGGCCCCGAAGGGATCCTCGCCCTGCGGGGTCTCCAGCGCAGCACGGATCTGGGCCCGTACGGACACCGCCGGCACCGGTCCGTACCCCTCCAGCTGCGCGACCTCCCCGGCCTCGGGACGGAACAGCGCCCGGTCGGTGATGACCACGCCCAGCTCGAGCGTCACCGGCTCCGCCTCCGCGTCCCGTGAGAGCAGGCGCGCCACGAGCTCATCGGCCATCTGCGCCCCGTGCCCCTCCCGGGATCCCTCGCTGCGCGCCCGCTCCGCCGCCAGCGCCAGCTTCTTGCGGATCAGCTCCGCCTCCATCGCCGGCAGATGCGCGCTCAGCGTCGCCATCCCGTGCCGTCCCGGCGTCAGCGTGACATGGCGCCGCGGCACCGAGCGACGGTGACGCTCCCTCTCCCCCTCCGGGTCCGTCTCCGCCGCGATCACCGCCACCGCGTCCTTGACCTGCCGCGTCCCGGCCGAATCGAGGTCCGCGAGTCGCCGCCCCAGCTGCTCGTCCACCGCCGAGAGCGTCTCCGGGGACAGCACCGCGCCCGCGTCCGCCGCCGCATACACCGCGTCCGCGCCCAGCTTCCCCTCCCCCAGTGCGCTCATCATCGACGGCATCGACTCCACCAGTCGCTGCGCCGAGCCCAGCGTCCGCCCCGCACGATGCGGCGACCTCCGCGTGATCAGCGACAGATCCCGCCGCGTCACCCGATCCGCGTCCTCGTGCACCGCCCCCACCGCCGGGGCCCTGCCCTCCCCGCGCGCCGCGCGGTCCCGCGCCGCGGCCAGCCGCTCCCGCCGCGTCACGTCCCGCAGGGCGACCAGCGTCCGCGCCTCCAGCGCATCGACCGCTCCGCGCGTGCTCTGCAGCGCCTCCAGCAGCACCGTGAACGCGCCGCGGGCCCGCGCATCCGTCGCGAACAGCTCGCCGCGGTCCGCCGCGAGAGCCTGCAGCACCCCGGCCATCGCCGTGAACAGATCCGTCAGCCCCTCGGTCCCCCGCCCCCGGACGGCACCGGCGAGAGCCTCGGGGGAGAAATCCCCCTCAGGCCCCGGACACCACGACGAATTCGACATGGACACATCATCCCCGGCACCCCCGACAGGCGAAACACCCCCTCGGGCCGTCGACATCCCGCACCCCTCGCGACGCCGCCCTCGCCCTACGGGCCACCAGGTCAGAAGGCGCTTCGACGCGCCAGGACACCCGCCCATCCACTCGCCGGAGCGGTGGACAACCCTCCTCTGTGGAGGAAAGACGGAATTCCGCCCACCCTCATGTGTGGAAAACCCAGCGGTGGGGAGGAACAATGCGCGCGCCGTCAGCGGTCCCCGGACCACTCGCTCCTCAGGATCGACATGATGACCTCGTCGTGGCGACGGCCGTTGAAGAGCACGGCGTCGCGGCGCCGACCCTCCTCGACGAACCCGGCCTTGCGGTAGGCGGCGATGCCGCGGGTGTTGAACGCCCAGGTGTGCAGCTCGATGCGGTGCAGTCCCAGCTGGAGGAAGCCGTAGCCGACCATCACGCGCAGCGCGTCGGAGCCGTGCCCGTGGCCCTGGAACGCGGGGCCGAGGATGATCGCCAGGGTGGCCGTCTGGTTGACGGAGTCGCGGCCGAAGAGGGTGACGTGGCCGATGAACTCGCCCGTCTCCCGGTGCTCGATGCTGAACCCGACGGCATCGGGCGTGCGATTGGCGCTCCACTGGGTGAACAGGTCCGAGACGCCTCCGGCGGGCCAGGGCTGCACCGTCGAGTTCTGGAGCACCACGACCGCGGGGTCGAACCACCACTGCTCGAGGGAGAGCAGGTCGTCCTGCCGCAGAGCACGCAGGCGGACGGTGCGACCGGTGAGCAGATTCTCGGCGTAGTCGACGGCCTGATCGACGTCGACGAGCTGATCGAACGGCGAGACGTGGTCCATCGGAACACGCTATCAACGCCGCCGGCGGCGCCAGGAGCGACGCTCCCGACGCATGGCCCACACTGGGCGGATGACGACTCTCGCCGACTTCACCGCCACCACCCTCTCCGGCACCGAGC
Organism: Brachybacterium sp. YJGR34; assembly: GCF_003347015.1. Classification (GTDB taxonomy): domain Bacteria; phylum Actinomycetota; class Actinomycetes; order Actinomycetales; family Dermabacteraceae; genus Brachybacterium. The sequence goes on along the minus strand of NZ_PNFB01000003.1, from coordinate 245,344 downwards.
AGCCGCTCGCCGAGCACCTCGGCGCCGTGGTGCTCGTGGTCAACACCGCCAGCCGGTGCGGCCTGACGCCGCAGTACGCCGGGCTGCAGGAGCTGCACGAGCGCTACCGGGACCAGGGCCTGACGGTGCTGGGCTTCCCCTGCGACCAGTTCATGCACCAGGAGCCCGGGACCGCGGCGGAAATCGCCGAGTTCTGCGAGGTCACCTACGGCGTCACCTTCCCGATGTTCGCGAAGATCGACGTCAACGGCGAGGGGGCGCATCCGCTCTACCGCTGGCTGACCGGGGCGCACGGGGACGTCCCCGCCGGCGAGATCGAGTGGAACTTCGGGAAGTTCCTGCTGGGCCGGGACGGCACCGTGCTGCGCCGCTACGCCCCGAGCGTCGAGCCGGCCGACGTCGCCGGCGACGTCGAGGAGGCTCTGGCCGCCGAGGGCTGAGGCTCAGCCGTCCCGACCCGCCCCCTGGCCCGCTGCGCGGGCGACGCAGCTGGAGACCTCCCGCCGGGTCGCCATCGCCCCGGCCCGCTCGCGGGCGGGGTGGACGGCGTTGGTCAGCAGCACCACGATCGTGTCGCTGAGCGGGTCGATGACCATCGAGGTGCCGGTGAAGCCGGTGTGCACGCCGGACCAGGGACTCGTGAGCCCGCCGTGGTAGCGCGGCGCCTCCAGCTCGGGGCCGAGGCCGCGCCGCGCCCCGCCCGGCCCGGTGATCGCCGCGATGCGGTCGGTGAACATCGCCTCCACCGTCGCCGGCCGCAGGATCCGCGCCTCGCCGTGCTGCCCGCCGCCCAGCAGCATCTGTCCCAGGATCGCGAGGTCGCCGGCGGTGGAGAACAGCCCGGCGTGCCCGGCGACGCCCCCGAGGGCGGCGGCGTTCTCGTCGTGGACGCGCCCGCGCAGGATCTCCCCGTCGGCCGCGGAGAACTCGGTGGCGGCGATGCGGGGACGCAGCGCGGCGGGCGGGCGGAACATCGTCTCGCCCATGCCGAGCGGTCCGGTGATGTGCTCGCGCACGTGACCATCCAGCCGCTGACCCGTGAGCTCCTCGACCAGCCATCCCAGCGTGATCGGCCCCAGGTCGCTGTACACGTAGGACTCGCCGGGGCCCGTGCTCGGTGCGGCGGTCAGCACCGCCTCCCGCTGCGCCGCGGGATCCGGCCCCACGGCGCCGAGGTCGATCAGGGCGGGGAGGCCGCTGACGTGGGTGAGCAGGTGTGCGACGGTGACCTGCTCCTTCCCGCCCGTCGCGAAGCGCGGCAGATGCCGGGCCACGGGGTCCTCGAGCCCCAGCACCCCCTGTTCGACGAGCTGCAGGACCGCGACGGCGGTGACGATCTTCGTCAGCGAGGCGATGTCGTAGAGGGTGTCCGTGCGGGCGGGGACCCGCTGCCCCGCGGGCAGCGGGGTCGCGGCGTCCTGCCAGCCCACCGCCCAGCCCTCCGCGTGCTCGAGGACGACCGCCCCGCGCGAGGCCACCAGCACGCTCGCCCCGGCGAAGCGCGGCGGCTGGTGCTCCAGACCCTCCCGGAGGATGGCAGGGATCCGGGCGAGCTCGTCGGCGTCGAGGCCGACGGCGCCCGGCGCCGCCCGCTGCAGGGGCGCCGACGGCGGGCGCCGGGCCCACGGCGCGGCGGCGGAGGGACGGAGCTCCGGGGACGGGGCCATGACGGGCGCGGCCTCAGCCGCGCTCCAGCTCCAGCACCGGGACGCAGGCCGGGCTGAAGCCGAGCACCTGCCCGTAGAAGGACAGCGCCGCCTCGGTGGCGCGGATGATGGTCGAGGCCTGGCGGAACCCGTGCTGCTCCCCCGCGAACAGCAGATAGGCGTGGGGGATGCCCTTCGCGGCGAGCGCGTCGCGGAACAGCTCGGACTGGCTGGGCGGGACGATGCGGTCCTCCTCGCCCTGGAGCAGCAGCACCGGCACCTCGAGCTCGTCGACGTGGCTGAGCGGCGCCCGCTCCACGTAGAGGTCGCGCCGCTCCGGATACGGGCCCACCAGCCCGTCGATGTACCGGGACTCGAAGTCATGGGTGTCCGCGCGGAACCGCTCGAGCTCGGCGACGCCGAAGCTGGAGACGCCCGCGGCGAAGGTGTCGGTCCGGGTCAGGCAGGCCAGCGTGGTCCAGCCGCCGGCGCTGCCGCCCTCGATCGCGAGCCGGTTCCCGTCGGCGAGCCCTTGGGCGACCAGGTGCTCCATCACCGCGACCGTGTCCTGCACGTCGACCACACCCCACTGGCCGCGCAGACGGTTGCGGTAGGTGCGGCCGTAGCCCGTGGAGCCGCCGTAGTTCACGACCACCACCCCCAGTCCTCGGGAGGTGTAGTAGGCCACCGGCAGCGACAGGACCGGAGGGACGTGACTGGTGGGACCGCCGTGGACCTGGGCGATGACCGGCGGCAGGTCGCCCTCGCGTCCGGCGATCCCCTCCTGGTGCGGCCGGTGGAGGATCGCGTGGACCACGCCGCCGTCCGGCAGCGGGACCTCGATCGGCTCGCCGACGGGCAGCACCCCGGGATCGGGGGCGTCGGTGCGGGAGGAGCGCAGCACCGACGGCTGCGACAGCGCCGGGGCGCCGTCGAGGTCGAGACGGGCGGTGTACAGGGCGGCGAACTGGGTGGGCGAGGCGCCGGCCAGGAGCAGCAGGCCGTCGTCCCGGCGCTGTGCCGTGGCGATCTGGGTGAGCGGGCACTCGAGCGCGGTGAGCTCGCCGGTGTCGATCCGCAGCAGGCTCAGCGAGGTCGCGGCGCGGCCGTGCCGGACGAGCGCGGTGCGGGCGTCGAGCACCTGGTACCAGGTGGTCCCCAGCGCCCACAGCGCGCCGGCGAACTCCTGATCGAGCTCGAGGACCTGGCGGGTGTCGCCGTCGGCGGACCAGACCCAGGGATTCCACCAGCCGGAGGCGTCGGAGACGAACATCAGGTGCTCGTCGTCGAGCCATTCCGGCTGCAGCACGGAGACGTCCTCGCCGCCGGCGACGGTCTCGCCCTCCCCCGCCCGACCGGCGATCAGCGGTGCGACGTGCAGCTGCGTGCCGTCCCAGGGCATCTGCGGGTGCTCCCAGCTGATCCACGCCACGCGGCTGCCGTCGGGGCTGGGGCGCGCCCCCGCGACGAAGCGGGAGGCGGGGGTGACGCGGCGCAGGGCGGTCGGGTCCTCGGCCGCGGAGCCGTCCAGCGGCACCGCGACGACGGAGCGCTCGATGGCCGGGGCCGAGGGGCCCGCGGCGCCGGCGGGGTCGACGGTGTGGTCCTCGCAGACCCACCACACCTCGACCTCGCCGCCCGGCGGCGTGACGGCCGTGGGCTCCGCCCAGCGCAGCGAGGGCCCCTGGGCGGAGGCGACCTCGGGGCCGACAGGGGTCAGCGGGCGCGGCTCCTCCCCCTCGCGGAGGCTGTACACGCGCTGGTCCTCGAAGTTCACGAAGACGATCAGGGGCGACGGACCGCTGCCGGGCACCGCGGTCCAGCTCGCGCCGCCGTACTCGTGGACGCGGGAGCGGGCGTTGAAGGGTGCGGGCAGGACGGTGACCGGCTCGGCCGACTCCTCGGCGGCGGACCCGGGAGCGGGCAGCCCCACCGGACCGGCGGAGCGCATGATCGCCTGCCGCCCGCCCTCGGTCGCGATGCCCTCCTGCCACCACACGGCGTCGCCCACGAGGCGCGCACCGCCCAGGCGGGTGCCGCCCGTCGCGAGCTGCGCCGCGGTGATCGGGGAGGGCCAGGAACCGTACGGGAGCGTCGTCACCATGCGCCCAGACTAGAGGGCCGACGCAGCCGCCGGGGCTCCTTCCCTCAGCGGTCAGCGATCTCCGCGATGGGGCTCCTGCTCCCCCTCCCCCGGCGCGCGGGAGAGATCCTGCGGGGCGGTGCGGGGGTCGATCTCCGATCCGGAGAGATACGCGGCCCGGGAGAGCACGTTCGAGGCCACCGAGGAGACGATGATCAGTGCGACCACGGTCAGGAGGGTCTTGACCAGCACCCCGGGCTCGAAGCCCGTCACCCGGGTGTGCTGCAGGAAGGCGCCCACCACGATCATGGGCAGCCCCAGGCCCGTCGCGGGCGAGAAGACGTTGATGCGGCTGACGGCGTCGCGGACGTGGAACATCGACAGCGCGGCGGTGAGGATCCAGAACGCGCCGCCGAGCAGCAGCACGGCGATGAGGACGTTCAGGGCGAGGTCGAGCACGGCGGTCATCGGCGCCCCCTGGTGAGAATGCGAGCGAGGGCGACTGTGGCGAGGATGCCCAGGAAGGCGGCGAGCAGCGCGGCGTCGACCGCCGCCGCGGAGTCGTTGACCAGGCCCAGCAGCACGATCACCCCGATCGCGGAGAAGTAGGCCAGGTCGCCGACGACGGCGCGGCTGGCGGGGTCCGGGGCGGTGGCGATGCGGACCAGCCCCACCAGCACCGCCGCGGCGAGCATGGCCAGGGTCAGCCACAGGACGACGGTCATCGTTCCTCCTCCGCGGCGCGGGCCTCGGCGGCCTCGCGCCCCTCGGTGTTGCCGACCTCGTCGGAGCGGCGCAGGGCACGACCATCCCGGTACTCCAGGTCCATGCCGCCGCGGCGCGTGGCCGGGATCGCCGCGGCCCCGCCGCGGCCGCGGACGGCGCGCAGCAGGCGGTCCTCCATCTCGGTGAGATCGGCGAGGACCTGCTCGCGGGAGCTCGCGAAGAGGGCGTGGACGAACAGGCTGGGCCGCTGCTGGAGCGTCCCGTGCGAGGTGCCGAGCACGAGGGTGCCGGGCGTGATGGTGATCGAGGACGCCATCGCGACGATCTCGACGTCGGTCTCCGCCCGCAGCGGGTACTCGACGATCGCCGGGGAGGTGCGGGTGCCCGGCGAGTAGGTCGTCCGCGCCACCTCGATCGATCCGGCGATGATCTCGCGGAGGATCCAGAGGGCGTAGCTCAGGGCGTACCACAGGCGCATCATGCGGAGCTCACCGCTTCCACGTAGGCGGGGACGTCCAGCAGGCCCGCGGCCGCCGCCTCGGTGAGCGGCAGGACCGCCCCGATGCCGACGAACATCGCGACCGAGACCGCGAGCATCGCCCCTCCCGGGGCGAGCAGGCGCAGCGGGACCCGGGTCCCCTCGGGCAGGGGCGTGGCGGGGCCGCGCCCGGTCAACGGGTCGTCCGGACGGTAGGTGGTGAGGTCGGAGCCCCAGGCCATCTTCCGCCACAGGCGCTGCAGACCCAGCAGGGACCCCACCGAGGCGGCGAGGATCGCGAGGATCGCGGCCCAGCCGAGGATCGGCTGCTCGGCCAGGAGCTGCTCCGCGGAGGCGCGCACCAGGCCGATCTTGCCCCAGAGCCCCGAGGTGGGCGGCAGGCCCACGAGGCTGAACAGCCCCAGGGCCAGCACGGCCATCACCCAGGGGTCGCGGCGCGCGAGCCCGCCGAGCTGCTCGAGGCGGCCCAGGCCGTAGGTGTGCTCGACCGCTCCGGTGGTCAGCAGCAGCGCGGACATGGTCACCACGTGGTGGACCAGGTAGAGGATGCCGGCGGCGAGGGAGACCTGGGAGAACAGCACCAGGCCCAGCAGGATGTGCCCCACGCCCGCGACCATCTGATGGCCCATGGCGGTACGCACCCGGGAGGAGGCGGCGGTGGAGAAGGCGCCCACCAGGATGGTCACCAGCACCAGCACCGCCAGCACCGCCATGAACGGCAGCCCGTCGGAGAAGGTCACCGCGACGATGCGGTACATCGCGTACAGCGCGACCTTGGTGTGCAGAGCGGAGAACAGCGCCATGATCCCGGCCGAGGTCGCCGGGTAGGCGCGCGGCAGCCAGGAGTGCACCGGGACCATGCCGCCCTTGACGGCCAGCGCCAGCAGCACCACCGCGAGGGCCGCGGCGGTCCGCGGGTCCTCGCTCCCGGCGCCGGCCAGGGCCGCGAGGTTCACCGTGCCGGCGGTGCCGTACACGAAGCCCACGCCGATCAGCAGCAGCGTCGAGGTCAGGAGGTTGACCAGCACGAACAGCCGTCCGATGCCGAGCCGCCGCCAGGTGCCGGTCAGGGCGATCAGCGCATAGGAGGGCATCAGCATGACCTCGACCCACACGAAGAGGTTGAAGAGGTCGCCGGTGAGCAGGGCGCCGTTGACGCCCGCCGTCAGCAGCAGCACCAGGGGCGGCACGAAGCGGTACCGGGACTCGCCGGTGAGCACCAGGAAGATGCTCGCCGCGAGCGTGGACAGCGCCGTCACCAGCAGCATCAGCGCGGTGAACGGGTCCGAGACGAAGGGGATCGCGATGAGGTCGGAGAAGGCGCCGACGGCGTGGGCGAGCACCGGCTCGGTGCGATGCGCGAGCATCAGCGCCACCGCCCCGGCGCCGACCAGGATCGGCACCGTCAGCAGCAGAGCCACCTCGAGGGCGCGGCGGCGCACCAGCACCAGCAGGGCGGAGCCCAGCATCGGCACGGCGATGAACAGCGGGAGCAGGGAGGCGTCCAGGAAAGAGCTCATGCGTCGCGCCCCTCGGTCTCGGGTCCGGCGGCGGTGCGCCCGGCGATGTCGTCCACCGCGGCCGCGTGCCCGTCGGCGTCAGGGCCCTCGACGTCGCGCGCCGCCCCGGTCTCGGGATGGGCCCCCAGGTCGTCGTCGCGGCCGATGACCGCCAGCGCCAGCATGAACACGGTCACCGCCATGGTGATGACGATGGCGGTGAGCACGAAGGCCTGCGGCAGCGGATCCGCCATCTCCCCGCGCGGGGAGACGTCGGTGAGGGGCTCGGCCCGCCATCCCGGCACGCCGGTGATCAGCAGGGCGAAGTTCGCGGCATGGCTGAGCAGGGTGATCCCGAAGACCGCGCGGACCATGCTCCGCTGCAGCAGCAGATACACGCCGCCCGCGACCAGGACGGCCACCGTGAGGCTGAGGATCATCGTCGTCCGACCTCCTTGGGTCGCGTCCCGGAGGACAGGTGCGCGGTGCCGCGGCCGACGCGCCGCCGGCGCGGGGCGCGCTCACCGCGGATGGTCTCCAGCGGGCCCTCGAGCTCGCCCTCGAAGGCCTCGTCGGCGCGCTCGCGGGTCTCCTCCTCGGAGTCCGGGTCGCCGACGGCCGCCGAGGTGCCCAGCAGGTTGACGGCCACCATCACGAGCCCCAGCACCGCGAGGTAGACCCCGAGGTCGAAGATCATCGAGCTCGAGACGTGCACGCCCAACAGGTAGCCGTGCAGGGGCTCGAGGAAGCCCTCCGCGGCGAAGCCGAGCACGCCCGAGCCGATCGCCACCGCGATGCCGGCGCCGATGAGCAGCAGCGGCAGGCGGGGCGGCCCGATCTGGCGGTCGCGCGAGGTCGAGAGGTACAGCAGGGCCACGATCGAGGAGCCGACGAGGGCCGCGATGAAGCCGCCGCCCGGGGCGTTGTGGCCGCGCAGGAACAGCATCGCCGAGACCAGCGCGAGGATCGGCGCGGTGACCCGCACCATCATCTGCAGGGCGGCCGCATTGCTCCAGGCGGAGGTGATGGCGCGATGGGCGGTGGTGCCCTCCTCGCGCAGCGCGGCGGGCGCGTCCGGCTCGGGACGGTCGTGGGGGTCGATGAAGCGGTGGCGGATGCTCGAGAGCACCGCGACGATCGCGACGCCGGCCATGCCCAGCACCGCCAGCTCCCCGAGGGTGTCCAGGGCACGGAACTCGACGAGGATGACGTTGACGATGTTGTGGCCGCCGGTGATCTCCTCGGCGTTCGCGATGTAGTACTCGGCGACCTCGCTGCGGTCGCGGCGACCGGCGAACAGGAAGGTGGCCGCTCCCGCGGCGAGCCCCGCGAGCACCGCGAGGACGACGGCCCCGCGATGGCGGGAACGGGTCGGGGGCTCGAAGTGCCGGGGCAGCTTCTGCAGCACCAGCATGATGACGATGATCGTCAGCGACTCGACCAGCAGCTGGGTCAGGGCGACGTCCGGGGCGCCGAGCGCGAGGATCTGGACGGTGGCGAGGATGCCCACAGCCGAGATCGACACCGTGGCCCCGAGCCGGTCCCGCCGGGTGCAGGCCAGGAGGGTCGCTCCCGTGATGAGCACCAGCAGCATGCCGTCGATCGGCTGGTTGACGCCCTCCGTGATCGGCTCGAGCGATCCCGCCAGCACGGCCAGCGAGCCCAGCGCCACGGCGGAGAACAGCACCAGGATCGCGGCGAGGTGGCGCATCGGGTCATCGGAGGCGATGGGGCGGACCAGCACGGCGCCGATCCGCTCGGCCAGGCGGTCCACAGCGGTCAGCACGCGGGCGCCGTCGACCGGGAAGGGACGGGCCTCGAGGGCCGGCAGCAGCCGGCGCCGGTTCAGGGCGATCAGGGTGCCCAGCGTGATGACGCCCGCGGTGATGGCGAGCTCCGGGGTCAGGCCGTGCCAGAAGGCGAGGTGCGCGTGCACCTCCCCCTCGTGCAGGGCCGCCTCGATCGCCCGGGAGACGGGGGTGTCCAGCACGCCGACCACGAGAGCGAGCGGGAGGCCCGCGAGGATCGGGAGCGCCGCCGTCCAGAGCATGACGCGGTCCGCGGGGTGCACCTCGCGCCGCGGGGTGACCGCGTCCTCGTCGCGGCCGTCGATGAAGGCTCCCAGCACGATCTTCGCGCAGTACGCGAAGGTCAGCACGCTGGCGCCGGCGATGCCGAGCGCCACGACCCAGCCCGCCCAGGCAGGACCGCCCGCGTCCAGGGCGCCGGTCAGCAGCGACTCCTTGGAGACGAAGCCGAGCATCGGCGGCAGGCCGGCCATCGACATGCAGCCCAGCAGCGTCACCGCGAAGGCGCCGGGCATCGCGCGCAGCAGCGCCGGCATCCGGCGCAGCTCGCGCGTGTGGGCGCCGTGGTCGATGACGCCGACCATCATGAACAGTCCGGACTTGAACAGGGCGTGGGCGATGGTGTGGAGCACCGCGGCGAGGATCGCCGCCTCGGTACCCACGCCGATCACGGTTACGATGAGGCCCAGCTGGCTGACCGTCGAGTAGGCCATGAGCTTCTTGAGGTCACGCTGCTGCAGGGCCAGGAATCCGCCGACGAAGGCGGTGATCAGGCCGGCGATGATGAGCAGCAGGTTCCAGGCGAGCACCTCGTGGAAGGCGGGGCTGAAGCGCAGCAGGAGGAAGATGCCGGCCTTGACCACGGCGGCGGCGTGCAGGTAGGCGGAGACCGGGGTGGCCGCGGCCATCGCGTCGGGCAGCCAGACGTGGAAGGGGAACTGGGCCGACTTCGTGCAAGCGGCGACGGCCACCAGGACGGCGACCAGGGTCGTGAAGGCCGGGTCCGTGGTCCAGATGTCCGAGGCCAGGACCTCCTGCAGGGAGGAGGTGCCCAGGCGCATCACCATCAGGGCCACGGCGGCCAGCAGCGACAGCCCGCCTAGGAAGGTGATCAGCATCGTGCGCAGGGAGGCGGCCTGACCGGCGGCGCCGGAGCGGGCGATGAGCAGGAAGGACGCGATGGACGTCAGCTCCCAGCAGATGAACAGCAGCACCAGGTCGTCGGCGAGCACCAGGCCCACCATCGACAGCGTGAACAGCGCCATCACCAGGGAGAAGCTCAGCTGGCTGCCGCGCTCGAGGTACCGCGCGGAGTAGGCGAGCACCACGGCGCCGATGACCAGGGCGATCATCGCGAAGACGATGCCGAGGCCGTCGGCCCGGAAGGCGAGCTCGATGCCCCACTGCGGCGCCCAGGGCACGGCGAAGGCGGTGACATCCTCGTCGCCGGCGCCCGTGAGCACGGCGGCGGTCGCCGGGAGCAGGGCCGCGGCGGCGGCGAGGTACAGCGCGGCGAGCGGCCAGCAGGCGGAGCGGCCGAGGGCGCGGTCCAGGAGCGGGGTGAGCGCGACGGTCGCGACGAGGATCAGCAGGGTCCACAGCACGGACATCCGTCAGCACCCCGCCATGGAGTGGGCTGCGAAGACGTGGCGGGACATGGCTCGGAGTCTATCCAGCCCGGGAGCACCGCTCCAAAGCCGATCGTCCTGGCAGGGAGAGGGCGCTCCGCGCGCGTGCGCGATAAGAATAAGACTCGATCGGGGCTCGCGAGGGCTCCCGAGCGTGCCGGAGGTGAGCGGATTCATAACGTGGAGCCGTCGCGGACGGGCCCGGGCGGGCCCGGTGCGGGGACGACGAGCGGCCCCGCAGCCGGAGCTGCGGGGCCGCTGCGGCGCGCGGGGTCTCAGCGCCCCAGTCCGCGCCCGGGCTTGGACGGCATCACCTGGACGACGGTGGGCCGCGGCCCCTTCCCGTCGTAGTCCGGGAAGAAGGAGAACTGCTCCTCGAAGGAGCCGTCCTCACCCGGGTGCTGCACGGAGACGAAGGCCGTGCGGTCCTCGTCGCGGATAATCGGGCCGCAGGTCTCGCCGTCGCGCGGGACGGAGAGGAACTGCTCGACGCGACCGCGGGCATCGCCCTCGAGGGTCACCCGGAACAGACCGTCGTTGTAGCCGATGCCGGAGGGCTGGCCGTCGGTGGAGATCCACAGGTTGCCCACCGCATCGAAGGCCAGGTTGTCCGGGCAGGAGACCGGGGAGACCTGGTCCACGGGGAAGCCGGAGAAGTAGGTCTGGTCGCCCTGGGCGGGGTCGCCGCAGACCATCAGCAGGTTCCACGCGAAGGTGGTGGAGGTCTGGTCGCCCTGCTCGTCGATCTCCACGATGTGGCCGTCGCGGTTCTCGGTGCGGGGGTTCGTCTCGTCGGGGGCGGCGTATCCCTCGACCCCGCGGTTGGAGTTGTTGGTGCAGGCCACGTAGACGCGACGGCTGTGCAGCGAGGGCTCCACGTCCTCGCAGCGGTCCATCTTGGTGGGCCCCACGGCATCGGCCGCGAGACGGGTGTGGACGAGGACCTCCTCGACGCTGAAGCCCTCGACGGCGCTCTCGCCGTCGAGCAGCAGCGGCAGCCACTCGCCCGAGCCGTCGAAGGCGCCGTCGGACGGGAGCTCGCCGGAGCCGTCGATCTCCGCGGCCGGCGAGTTGCCGGTGAACTTCGCGACGTACAGGTCGCCGTTCTCCAGCAGCGTCATGTTGTGCTCGCGGTCGCCCTCGACGTAGGTGTCGCGGGAGACGAACTTGTAGAGGTAGTCGAAGCGCTCGTCGTCGCCCGAGTACGCGACGGCGCGGCCGTCCTCGGCGATGATGACGTTGGCGCCCTCGTGCTTGAAGCGGCCCAGCGCGGTGTGCTTGCGCGGGGTCGAGGTGGGGTCGAAGGGATCGACCTCGACGATGTAGCCGAAGCGGTTGGGCTCGTTCTCGTAGCCCTCGCCGGTCGCGTCGAAGCGCGCGTGCTTCTTCTCCCAGCCGCGGGCGGTGGGCGCATCGCGCAGGCCGTAGCGCTGCTCGGCCTCCGAGGTGCCGGGGGCGACGAAGTAGCTGTGGAAGTTCTCCTCGCCGGAGAGCAGCGTGCCCCACGGGGTGAGGCCGCCGGCGCAGTTGCCCAGCGTGCCCAGGACCGTCCGGCCCTCGGGGTCCTCGACGGTCTTCAGCAGGTCGCTGCCGGCGGCGGGACCGGTGAGGGCGAACTCGTCGTCCAGCAGGATGCGACGGTTCAGGGGCGCGCCCTGGACATAGGTGTAGGGCTTGTTGTGGTTCTGGCGCTCCAGCTCGACGACGGTCAGGCCGTGGGCGGCCATGCCGATGTCGATCACCTCGTCCTCGTCGAGGCTCGCGGGGAACATGATGTTCTCGTTCGTGTACTCGTGGTTCACGAACATCACGGCCCGCCGGCCCTTGCTGCCGGGGATCTCCTGGATCTCGGTGTAGTCGTTGTTGTAGCCGAACTGCTGCTTCTGCGCCTCGGCGCTCTGGGCGTCCCAGTCGAACTCGGGGGCGTCGGCGAACAGCGGGTCGCCCCAGCGGATGACGCTGCGCCACTCGAAGCCCTCGGGCACCGTGAACTCGTCGGCCGCGGCGTCGACGGGGGCGATCGCCTCGAACTCGAGGGCGGAGCCGTTCGGAGCGGTGGTCTTCGGCTTCGCCGGGGCGGCGCCGGTGGAGCCCGCGGGGGCCGCGAGGGCGCCCTGCGTGCCGGCGAGGCCGATCGCGAGCGCGGCGGTGGAACCGCCCAGCACCGTGCGGCGCGAGAGGGCGGCGGAGGCCACGTCGCGGAAGGTGGCGTTGTCGCTGTGGTTGCAGGGACCGAAGGCGCACTGGTTGCCGCACTTGAGCGCACAGGTCACCGCCGAGCGCTTGCCGCGCACGGCGTCCTTCATGAGCAGGGGGAGGTCGATGAGAGCCATCTGGGGTCCTTTGCTGTCGTCGGGATTCCCTGCCGCCGGGGCCGGCCCGGCGGTCGAGACGTGCTGACGATGCGACAGCAAAGTGAGGGACGAGCTTCCGGCTCGGAACCAGCCGGTGAACGGCCCGGAACCGAGGAGCCACAACGCCTGGTCAGAGCGTCCGGAGATCGTCCCGGATCGGATCAGTCGGCACCGGGCCGGACCCGTGGCGGGGCGGCGAAGTCCTCCGGCTTGACCAGCACCACCGGCACCGGGGACTCCATCACGACCCGCTGGGACGTCGAGCCCAGGAGGATCTTCCCGATCGGGGTGCGGCGGCGGATGCCGAGGACCGCCACGTCCACGTCCTCCGCCTCGATCGCCTCGAGGATGTCGTCGGCCGGGTCGTCGCGACGGGGAACCGTGCGCAGATCGACCTCGAGACCGGTCTCGGCCAGACGCGCGTCCAGCGGGCGCGGATCGACGTCTCCGCGGGGCGCACGAGGGTCGTGGCGCCGCTCGGACGCGAGCACGAGCAAGGAGGCGCCGCGTCGTCGCGCCTCCTCGACGGCGTACGCGAGGGCGGCGTCGCTCGTGGGTCCGGGGACGTAGGCCAGCAGGACGGTCGACATGGCATCTCCTCTTCCGGGGCGTGACGGCGGGGCAGGCGCTCAGCCCAGATCGTCGGGGCGGCGGATGCGGGTGCGACGCGCCCGGACCGCGCCGTTGTACAGCCAGGTGATGACGTACAGCAGCAGCCCGATGGCCAGCAGGCCGCCCGCGATGGCGTAGCGCTCGAGGGGCTGGGCCAGCGGCGTGATCAGCGCGATGGACGTGATCGCACCGATCACCGGGAGAGCCGTCGGCGTGCGGAAGTGGCGCACGGCCACCCGGTCCCGGCGCAGCACGAGCACACAGATGTTGACCATGGCGAAGACCGCCAGCAGCAGCATCGCGGTGGTGCCGCCGAGCGCACCGATGGTGTCCTCGGCGAGCAGGAACCGGACGGTGAGCACCAGGGCGACGGCCAGGCCGGTGGAGAACACGATCCCCGCCCAGGGTGTGCGCCGTCCCGGGAGCACGCCGCGCAGGAAGCCGGGCAGGACCTCCTGTCGCGCCATGCCGTAGAGCAGGCGGGAGGCCATCATCATGTTGATGAGCACCGTGTTGGCCACGGCGAAGATCGAGATGACCGCGAAGATCGTGTCGATCGGGAGGTCCGGGGCACCGCGCTCCACGACGGAGAGCAGCGGCGTGGTCGCCGAGGCGAGCTCCCCGATCGGGACCACCGCCACGGCGAGCACGGAGACCAGCACGTAGACCACGCCGGTGACGGACAGGCCGCCGATCAGGGCCCGGGGGAAGTTCCTCACCGGGTCCACCGTCTCCTCCGCCATGTTCACCGAGTCCTCGAAGCCCACCATGGAGAAGAACGCGAGCGCGGTCGCACCGGTCACCGCGAGGAGCATGCTCTTGTCCCCCGCGGTCTCGAAGACCATCACCCGGGAGAAGTCCGCCCGGCCCTGGAACACCACCGCGAGGCTCACCAGGATCACGGTCACCAGGCCCGTGAGCTCGATGAGGGTCAGGACCACATTGGCCTTCACCGACTCCGAGACGCCGTAGAGGTTGACGCCGGCCACGAGGCCGATGAAGAGCAGGGCGATGAGGGTGGCGGTGCCCCCGGCGGCGGCGCCCAGGGAGTCCTCCAGGCCGAAGGCGACCAGGACGTTCTCCGCGAGGAAGATCGCGCTGGTGGACGCCGAGGTGATGCCGGAGGAGAGCACGGCGAAGGTGACCATGAAGGTCAGGAAGTGGATCCCGAAGGCCTTGTGGACGTAGAGCGCGGCGCCGGCGGCTTGCGGGTACTTCGTGACCATCTCGACGTAGGACAGCGCGGAGACCATCGCGACGGCGAAGGCGAGGAGGATCGGCAGCCAGCCGGCGCCGCCCACCTCGCCGGCCACCTGCCCGGTCAGGGCATAGACGCCCGTGCCGAGGATGTCTCCGACGATGAACAGCAGCAGCAGCTTCGGGGTGATCGCCCTCTTCAGCTCCGACGGCGCGGGGGACGACGACTCGGTCTCGGTGGTCTCGCTCATGGAAATCCTCCCGGACAAGGATGCGGCGACGCCCGGCCGGGGCCCGGGGCCGGTGGATCCGGGACTCCCTCGACGCGGTGCCGGAATACTACTCCCCGGTGACCCGGATCACCTCTCCGTGCCGCGAGCGTCCTCCCGCGAGTCCACGCGCAGGGTCTGCACCCACTGCCGGGAGGCGTCGGAGCTGATCGCCATCACGCCGAGCGCGGAGGCGCCGGCACCCACCAGCAGCGGGTGGGCGATGTCCCCGGCCAGGGAGGTCGCCACGGTCAGACGCGCGAAGGCGTCGACGAGGAACAGGGCCATGAGGGCGATGCGGGCCCAGCGGCTGCGGCGCAGCACCCCGATCTGGAGCAGCACCAGCACCGTCGCGAAGACGGTCGCCAGCACGATCCCGTCCCGGGACGGGAGGATCAGGGCGAGGTCCGGGGCCAGGGCGCTGAAGACGATGCCGCTGAGGACGCCGAACCACTGCACCCCCACCAGCACGGCCTGGATCAGCACCAGGACGCCGGTGAGGATCACGGTGGGCGGCGGGAGGTGGTGGTCCGCCGCCCGGGCGAGGACCTCGTGGAAGTCGTCGACCGTGCCGTGCCACTGCGCGGAGAGCTCGTCGCCCACCGTGGCCCGGGCATCGCCCGGCCGCCGCGCCGCGGCCAGCGCGGACTGGGTGGCCGCGCGGGCACGGGACTTCATCACCGAGGAGCCCGTCGGCCGGTGCCGGGGCAGCATCATCGCGCTCGCGCCCTCGGAGCGCCGGGACGCCCCCTCGACGTCGATGACCGGGAGGTCGCCGTCGGTGCGGAAGCGATCGCCCTGGCCGTTGCGGTCGTGATAGGCGGTGGAGAACTCCTCGATCATCTCCACCTCGACCTGCGGATCGGCGAACCGCACGGTGTCCACGAGGTAGTCGCGCTCGACATCGATGTTCTCGTCGATGCGGTGGGTGATCTGCAGGGTGAAGAAGGAGAAGCCGACCGCGCGGTCGTAGGTGCCGGCGGCGAGCCAGTCGGTGCGATAGCCGCCGGGCAGCACGAAGTCCGGCGGCATCCGCCAGAACCGGACGTGATGACGCTTGGTGGTGGTGCCGCCCACCTCCTGCTGGTAGGTGAAGTCGTGGCGGCGCCCCATGAGGTAGAGGTCGGAGACCGGCGCCGCGGGGTAGGAGCGGCGCAGCAGCGTGGAGCGGACCATCGCCCAGGCGGAGGCCAGGGTGCGCTCCTCGGCCAGCACCCAGCCGGCGCGGCGCATCGCCACGTGCAGATCCCGCTCCGGGCCGTCGAAGGCCAGGTTGATCGGGTCCGAGAGCACCCCCTCGGTGGTGCGGGTGCGGCCGAAGAAGTAGTCCGGCAGGTAGATCCACGTCATCAGCTGGTGCAGGCGCGGCAGCGTGATGTAGGTCAGCAGGACCCAGAACACGAGCAGGTACAGCAGGCGTGCGGGCGTCAGCGAGAAGCCCTCCACCAGGTACAGCAGGGCCAGCCAGATCGAGACCACCACGCCCGCGGCGATGAAGAGGTTGTCCAGGAAGGCGTAGACGTCGATCCGGCGCGCCGTGGGCGAGTGCCCACCGGCGTGGTCGTACACGGGCGGCTCCTGCGGGAGCGGGCGGCTCAGCGGTGCCAGACGCGAGGAGCGCACCGGCGTCATCGGCCGTGCTCCGAACTCCGGGGGATCATGCCGCCATCGTAGAGCGGCCGCCTGGCCGTTCCCGACCTACGCCCCCGCCGCACCCCCGGCCGCCTCCTCGGCGGCCGCGCGCGCCGGGTCGACCAGGCGGCGCATCCCGGCGGTGAACACCGCGGGGCCCGGCATCACGTCCCCGGCGAGCAGGATCAGCCCGGCTCCCTGGTCCAGCGCGGCCAGCAGCCGGCCGACGTCCGCCGCCTCGAGCGTCTCGCCCTCGGGCCGCGCCGATCGGGCGATGGCGTCGTAACGGTCCAGGATCGTCGCGAGCCGCTGATGCAGCTGGGGGGCGAGGGCCTCGTCCCGCGCCGCGCGGGCGATGAACTCGAGCGTGGCCAGCGCGAAGCCCTGGGTGGCCTGCCGTGGGAAGCCCTCCCTCCCGGCCACGTCCCAGCCGGTGGAGGCCGGGTGGCCGGGCGGCGAGAACGGATGCCGCGGATCGGCCTCGGCCAGCTCCAGGTTCTTGTCCATCACCGCGAGGAAGAGCGCGGACTTGCCCTCGAAGTTCGAGTACACGGCGCCCTTGGAGAAGCCGGCCACGCGCGCGATCCGCGCCAGGCTGGCCGCGTGGTACCCGTCCTCGGAGAACACCTCGCGGGCCGCGGCGACCAGCGCCTCGCGCGTCTGCTGCTGGCGATCCCGGCGGGAGAGGGGGTCGGGGATCTCTGTCATGGCACCAGCGTAGAGCCGCGGGACCCTTGACGTACCTGCGGTATCCACATACCGTCGGTATCCACAGACCATTGGTATCCAAGGAGGCGCGATGGACCCCGACGTGCTCCGCATCACCGACCTCACCCGCCGCTACGGTCCGGTCGTCGCCAATGACGACCTCTCCTTCCACGTCCGCGCCGGGGAGGTGGTGGGCCTGCTGGGCCACAACGGCGCCGGGAAGACCACGGTGGTCTCCCAGATCGTCGGCCTGCTGAGACCCCACGCCGGGGACATCCGCGTGGGCGGGACCGACGCCGTGCGGGACCCGGCCGCCGCGCGGCGGCACGTCGCCCTGCAGCCGCAGGCGCAGGCGCCGATCGACGGGCTCACCCCGCGCTCGGCGATCGAGATCGCCGGCGGCCTGCGCGGCCTGACGCCCCGCGATGCCCGCGCGGCCGCGGTCTCCCTGGCCGAGGAGCTGGACATCGGCCCGTGGATGGACCGCCGCGCCCTGCCCGAGGGCGGCGGGCTGTCCGGCGGGATCCGGCGCCTGACCGGCTTCGCCATGGCCGTGGCGGCCCCCATCCCGCTGCTCATCCTCGACGAGCCCACCAACGACATCGACGCCTCGCGGCGCCGGCTGCTCTGGGACGCCGTGCGACGCCGCGGCGACGCCGGCAGCGGCGTCCTGCTGGTCACCCACAACGTCTCCGAGGCGGAGCGGATCGTGGACGAGCTGGTGATCCTCGACCGGGGCCGGCTGGTCGCCGAGGGGTCGCCCGCCCACCTGCGCGGGACCCAGGACACCGACCTGCGCCTGGAGCTGCAGCTGCCGCCCGAGGGGGCGGACCCCTCCGCCACGGACCCTCACCTGGCGGTGCGGCGCCGGGTCCGGACCGGCCGGCGCACCCTGCTCACCGTCGCGGCGCAGGAGGCGGCCCCGGCCGTCGCCTGGGCCGCCGCGCAGCACGCCGAGCACCGGATCGAGGGCTTCTCGCTCACGCCGTCGACGCTCGAGGACGCTTACCTGGCGCTGACCACACCGCCCGACCCGACCCGCGAGGGGGCCACCGATGACTGAGCCGACCGCCGCCCCGAGGACGCCGACCGCACCGCACCCGCCGTCGATCACCCCGGTCCAGGTGAGCCCCTGGCGCAGCCTGGGCATGCTGCTGCGCTGGTCGCTCGCGTCGATCGGCGCGATGCTGCCGCTCATCGTCGTCGTCCAGGCCATGCTCGCCGCGGGGATCGTGATCGGCTTCGGCCTGCTCATCCCCGACATCACGGCGGAGGCCGCCCTGTTCCTGTCCTCCGGCGCGCCGACGATCCTGCTGCTGACCATCGGCCTGGTCATCGTGCCGCAGGGAGTCGCCCGCGCCCGGGCCTCCGGGGCGCTGGACTACCAGCGGGCGCTTCCGGTGGCCCGGCCGCTGCTGCTCGCCGTCGACCTCGTGGTGTGGACCCTCATCGCCCTGCCCGGCGTGGCGATCGGGCTCCTGGTCGGACATCTGCGCTACGACCTCGCCTTCTCCTTCGACTGGCCGCTGCTGATCCTCGCCTCGCTGCTGGTGACGACGATGGCCACCTCCGTGGGCTACGCGATCGCGGTGTCCTTCCCCGCGATGCTGGCGCAGCTGCTGTCCCAGGTGCTGGTGTTCTTCGTCCTGCTGTTCTCGCCGATCACCTTCCCGGCGAGCCAGCTGCCGGACTGGTTCCAGCGCGTGCACGAGGTGCTGCCCATCCAGCCCGCCGCCGATCTCCTGCGGGCCGGGATCGCCGCGGACACCTTCACGGCCTCCGGTCGTGACCTGCTGGTCCTGACCCTGTGGACCGCGCTGGGCCTGCTGGTCACCCTCCGGGCGCTGGTGCGGCGACGGTGAGCGGCGCCGCCCGCTCGAGCGCAGCTCGCGGCTAGGCTGGCGGGACCCCCGAGGAGAGGATCCCCATGTCTGATCAGAGCGCCGTCCCGTCCCTGCCGCTGCCGGGAGGAGCCTCCATCCCCCAGCTCGGCTACGGCGTGTTCAAGGTCGAGAACGATGTCGCGGCCGATGTCACCGTGCAGGCCCTCGAGGCCGGCTACCGCCACCTCGACACCGCGAAGGTGTACGGCAACGAGGAGGGCGTGGGCCGCGCGATCCGCGCCTCCGGCGTGGCGCGGGAGGACATCTTCCTCACCACCAAGCTGTGGAACGACGCCCAGCGCTTCGACGATGCGATCACCGCCTGCGAGGCGTCGCTCGAGCGCCTGGGCACCGAGTACGTCGACCTCTACCTCGTGCACTGGGCGGTGCCCGTCCAGGGCACCTACGTCGAGGCCTGGAAGGCGCTGGTGGAGCTGCAGAAGCGGGGACTGGCCCGCTCGATCGGCGTCTCCAACTACCCGCTGCCGCAGCTGCGCGAGGCGATCGACGCCACCGGCGTGGTGCCCTCCGTCCACCAGATCGAGCTGCACCCCTACTTCCAGCAGCGCGAGCTGCGCGCCTTCCACGAGGAGCACGGCATCGTCACCGAGTCCTGGGGCCCGCTGGGCCAGGGCAAGTCCGATCTGCTCGAGAACGCCGCGATCACCGAGATCGCGGCCGCGCACGGGGCGACCCCGGCGCAGGTGGTGCTCGCCTGGCATCTCGCGAGCGGCCTGGTGACCATCCCGAAGTCCGTCACGCCCTCGCGGATCGTGGAGAACCTCGCCGCCGCGCAGCTCGAGCTCACCGCCGCGGAGGTCGCGGCGATCGACGCCCTGGACCGCCCCGACGGCCGCGGCGGCG
Source organism: Brachybacterium sp. YJGR34 (assembly GCF_003347015.1). Classification (GTDB taxonomy): domain Bacteria; phylum Actinomycetota; class Actinomycetes; order Actinomycetales; family Dermabacteraceae; genus Brachybacterium. The sequence continues at coordinate 225,936 of NZ_PNFB01000003.1, read as the reverse complement.
CGGATCCGTCCACCAAGGAGTCCTGAGGCCGGACGGGGGCGGGGACCGGCGCACGGAGCGCGCCGCCCCGCCCTCAGTAGTAGACGGCCAGCGGTCCCGTCGGCCCCTCGATGACGTGCACGGGGGTGTCGAAGACGCGGCTGAGGATCGCCCCGTCCATGATCTCGCCGACGGGCCCGGACTCGACCACGCCGCCGTCCTTCATGGCGATGATGTGATCGGCGTAGTGGCCGGCGAAGTTGATGTCGTGCAGCACCACCACGATGGTGCGCCCCAGCTGCCGGGCGGCGTCGCGCAGGCGGCCCATCATCTGCACGCTGTGGCGCATGTCGAGGTTGTTCAGCGGCTCGTCCAGCAGCACGTACTCGGTGTCCTGCGCGAGGACCATCGCGACGTAGGCGCGCTGGCGCTGCCCGCCGGAGAGCTCGTCGAGGTAGCGCCCCTCGAGCTCGTCGAGGTCGAGGAAGTCGATGGCCTCGGAGATCTTCTGCTCGTCGTGCACCGTCAACCGCCCCTTGGAGTAGGGGAAGCGGCCGAATCCCACCAGCTGGCGCACCGTCAGCCGGGTGATGAAGTGGTTCTCCTGGCGCAGCACCGAGAGGATCCTCGCGAGGTCCTTGGAGGCGGTCGAGGAGACGTCGTAGCCGGCCACCTCGATCGCGCCCTCGTCGATGTCCAGCAGGCGCCCCACCATGGTCAGCATGGTCGACTTGCCGGCGCCGTTGGGCCCCACCAGGGCGGTCACGCCGCCGGCGGGGATCCGGGCGGTGACCGGACCGATCTCGACCGTCCCCGACGCCGAGGTGTACTGCTTCCGCACCGCGTCGATGGTGATCACAGGCGCCCCTTCCGCATGATGACGACGAGGAACACGGTCCCGCCGACGAGTTCGATGATGATGGACACGACGCCCTGCGCGTAGAACACGTGGTTCATGACGAAGTACGCCCCGGAGAGCACCACGAAGCCGGCCAGCACGCCCAGGGGGAGCACCCGGCGGTGGTCGTGGGTGCCGGCGAGCTGGTAGGTCAGCGTGGCCACGAGGAAGCCGAAGAAGGTCATCGGGCCCACCAGGGCGGTGGAGACCGCCATGAGGACCGAGACCAGCACCAGCATCGCGATGGTCTGCCGGCCGTGCCGCACGCCGAGGTTCACGCAGACCTCCCGGCCCATCGCCAGGACGTTGAGGGTGCGGGCGTTCGCCCAGATCAGCACCCCGGCGATGAGGATCATCGGGATCGCGTAGGGCAGGTACTCCGCGCTCGCGTTGGTCACCGAGCCGAACAGCCGGGCGGAGAGCACGTCGAACTCGCTCGGGGACAGCAGGCGCTGCATGAAGGTGGAGATCGCCCCCATGCCGCCGCCGATGATGATGCCCACCAGCAGCATCACCTGGATGTTCGCGTACCGCCCGCGCAGCAGCCAGCCGTAGAGCAGCACCGAGAGGCCCACCATCGCCACGACCTGCAGCAGGAACTGGCCGGTCCCCTGGATCGCGACCACCCCGGCGGCCCCGATGACGTACACCGCGGTGGTCTGGATGAGGGTGTACAGGGACTCGAAGCCCATGATCGAGGGCGTGATGATCCGGTTGTTCGTGACGGTCTGGAAGGTGATCGTGGCGATCGCCTGGCAGAAGGCGACCACGCCCATCACCACCAGCGAGGTCACCCGCATCTCGGCGATCAGCCAGAACCCGCGCGAGCCCACGGGCATCGGGTTGTCCATCGCGAGCAGGCCGAGGGCGCAGCCCGCGGCGAGCACGGACAGCACCGCGACCATGGTCCAGTAGCGTCGGCGGCTGCGCGCGTCGGGGAAGGCCCCGGAGCCGCTGCGGCGCTCGCGCGCGAGACGCGGAGCCGGGGCCGACGGGGCGGCGGGGACCGGCGGGCCGGCGGGGGCCGGCGCGGGGCGGAGCTCGGTGCGGTCACCCATGACGACGCTGCCTCAGCAGGAGCGCGATGAAGACGACGGCGCCGACGATCCCGAGGATCAGCGAGACCGGCACCTCGAAGGGCATGATGATGGTGCGCCCGATGAGATCGCAGATGGTCACGATCGCGATGCCCAGCAGGCACACCCAGGGCAGGTTGGTGCGCAGGTCATCGCCGCGGACCATCGAGACGATGTTGGGCACGATGAGGCCCAGGAACGGCAGGTTGCCCACCACCACCGTGACCACGCCGGTGGCGACGGCGACCAGGCCGGTGCCCATCAGCAGCACCCGCTGGTAGTTCACGCCGATGTTGGTGGCGACGTCCTCGCCGAGGCCCGCGACGGTGAGCCGGTCGGCGACGACGAACACCGCGATCCCCACCAGCAGCACGATCCACAGCACCTCGTACCCGCCGCGCATCACCGAGGTGAAGGAGCCGGCGAACCACACCCCGAGGTTCTGCAGGGCGTCGAACTGGAGCGCGACGAAGGTGGAGACCGAGCCGACCACGGCCCCGAGCATGATCCCGATGATCGGGACGATGAGGGAGCTGCGCAGGGTGACCTTCCGCAGGAACAGGAAGAAGACCATCGTGCCGACGAAGGAGAAGACGATCGCCACGGACATCTTCGTCAGCAGGCTCGCCGTCGGCACCAGCACCATCACCAGGATCAGCCCCAGCCCCGCCCACTCGGTGGTGCCCGTGGTCGAGGGCTCGACGAAGCGGTTCTGGGTCATCAGCTGCATGATCAGCCCCGACATCGCCATCGCGGCCCCGGCGAGGACCAGGGCGACGGTGCGGGGGATGCGGGTGATCGCGAACATCTCCGCGCCGTCGTCCGCGCCGAAGACGTCGTAGACACCGGTGAGCAGCGAGGCGACCAGCAGCAGCGCGACCAGCACGATACCGATCACGAGATTGCGGTCGATGAGTGGTTCGCGTCCGCGGCGCCGTGGCGGCGACCCGGTGGCGAGGGCGGGGGTGGACATCATCTCTCCTGGGCACGGACGCGCCGCACGGCGGGCCCGGCCGCGAGGGCCCGGCCCGCCGTGCGGAGCTCAGCGGCGGACGTGGCTCAGGCCTTCGCCTCGAGCGCCTCGGCGAAGGTCGTGAAGAACTCCGTGTAGGTCTGGATCGACTCGTTGGTGTACGTGTCCGCGGGCATGTAGACGATGTTGCCCTCGGTGACCGCGGTGACGGACTGCAGCGCCTCGGAGGCCTCCAGCACCTCGTTGGCGGGGGTGAACTCGGGATCGTCGGCGGAGATGGCCGCGTCGCGGTCCATCACCAGGATCCAGGTGGGATCGGAGTCCGCGATGGCCTCGACGGAGATGTCGTCGCCCTCGTGGTCGTCGCTCGAGCCCTCGACCTCGAGCGCGGGGACCAGGCCCAGCGCGTCGAAGGTCCAGCCCAGGGTGCGGCCCACGCCGGGGGCGATGTAGCCGATCTCGCCGCCGGAGGTGGTCACGGCCATGACCGTGTCCTCGCCGTTGTAGGCCTCGGTGACGCGCTCCATGGACGCATCGAGGTCGGTGCCCAGCGTCTCCGCCTCCGACTGCTTGTCGAAGATCTCGCCCAGCGCGGCGACCTGGCGCTTGAGCTCGTCGGCGAAGGGCTGGTCGTCACGGGGGTCGAGCTCGAGAACCGTCGCCTCGGGGGCGTACTTCACGAAGTCGTCGTGGTACTGGGTGAAGCGCTGGCCGTTGATGATCAGGGTGGGCTCGGCGGCGACGACGGCCTCGAGATCGGGCTCGCGGTGGCTGCCCAGGTCGACGATCGACTCGTCCTCCTTGTAGGGGTTCGTCGAGGGCATCAGGGTGCGGGCGGCGGCGGTGAGGGTGACCTCCCAGTCCGCGAGGGTCTCGAAGGTGCGGTTGTCGGTGGCGACCACGGAGGCCGGCGGCACCTCGACCCTCTGGGCGCCGTTGTTGTCCTCGACCTCCACGGTCCCCGCTGCGCTCCCGCCGCCCGCATCGCTGGCCGCGGCGCCGCCGTCGGCATCGGCCGCGTCGGTCGAGGCGCCGCAGGCGGTGAGGGTCAGGCCGAGGGCGCCGACGGCGGAGAGGGCGCCGAGGTGGCGGCGGGTCAGGGACGTCATGGAGTCTGCCTTCGTTCGGGGCCGGAGCCCGGTGCGAGGAGGCGACCGGGAGGGCCGCGACACCGAGCGGGGACGTCACTGAGGCTAGCCTCACCTCGCCGCATTTCGCCAGCCCCGCGTTGCGGTATTCGCCGGGGTGTGACGCGCGACTCACCCCGGGTCGTGGCGGTCATGACCACGGAGGAGCTCGGCGCCGCACTTGCCCTCGCCGGACCCGTCCGCGAGGATCCGGACATGAGCGACGCGACCGCCTCCCAGCAGATCGACGACATCATCGCCCGGCAGAGCGGCTGGAAGCAGGAGACGATGAGCGCCCTGCGCGCCGCGATCCGCTCCGCCGATCCGGACATCGTCGAGGCGGTCAAGTACAAGAAGCCCTCGAAGCCCGAGGGCGTGGCGTTCTGGACCCATGAGGGCGACGTCTGCTTCGTCGATGTCCTCAAGGCGTCGGTGCGACTGACCTTCTCGAAGGGCGCTCACATGGAGCCCAGCCCGCTGTTCACGAGCCGCCTGGACAGCACGGTCGCTCGCGCGATCGACCACGGCGAGGGCGATGAGGTGGACGCGCAGGCCGTGGCGGAGCTGGTGCGGGAGGCGGTCGCGCTGAACCTCGCCCGCTGACCGCGGCGGCGGCCGCGGACGGGGAGCTCGGGGCTCGGGGTGGCGGAGCGGAGACCTTCCCCGGACTGTCGATCCGGGCGCTCCTCGTTCGTCATGATGGTGTCCGGGCCGCTCGGCTCGGTCACCGCACCGATGGAGGAGCCACGATGAAGTACGTACTGCTGCTGATGGGGAACATGGCCGACGATCGCTGCGGCGAGAGCGAGGAGGGTCCGGGCGTCGAGGAGTTCATGGCCTTCGACGCGGAGCTCGAGAAGGCCGGCGTGCTGGCCGGAGGCTTCGGCCTCTCCGACCCCGAGGACGGCACGAGCGTGAGCAAGGCCTCGGCCACGGCGGAGCCGGTGGTCACCGCCGGACCCTACGCCGAGAGCCGGGAGTTCGTGGGCGGCACCATCGTGCTCGACGTCGAGAGCTTCGACGAGGCGCTGGCCTGGGCCTCGAAGTGCCCGGGCGCGATCGGCGGCCGCGTCGAGATCCGCGCGATGCTCGAGTTCTGAGCACCATGTCCTCCGACGCGGCGCACGAGGCGCCCTCGGCCGACGACGTGCTGGCCCGGATCCACCGGGAGGAGCACAGCCGTCTGCTGGCGACCCTCGTGCGCCGCCTCGGCGACCTCGACCTCGCCGAGGACGCCGCCCAGGAGGCGATGGCCGCGGCCCTGCGCACCTGGCCCGCCCAGGGCGTCCCCGAGAGACCGCTGGCCTGGCTGACCACGGCCGCGAAGAACGTCGCCCTGGACCGGGTGCGCCACGACCAGGTCGCCGCGCGGCGCCTCGCCGAGCTGCACCTCCAGCAGGGCGAGCCCGTCGGCCCGCCGGCGGACGAGCGCGCCCTCGCCGCCGGGGACCTGCCCGACGAGCGCCTCGCCATGCTCATGGGCTGCTGCCATCCGGCGATCGCCCCGGCAGATCGGATCGCGCTGATGCTGCGGTTCGTCGGCCCGCTGAGCACCGCCGAGGTCGCCCAGGCGCTGCTGATCCCGGTGCCCACCCTGCAGGCGCGGATCACGCGCGCCAAGAAGCGCATCCGCACCCAGCACATCCCGCTGACCGTCCCGGCGGACCCCGAGGAGCGGGACCGGCGAGTGCCGCTGGTCCTCACCGCCATCTCGCTGGTCTTCACCGAGGGGTACTCGGCGACCGGCGGGGACGCGCCGATCCGGCGCGAGCTGACCGCGGAGGCGATCCGGCTGGCGCGGATCATGCACCACCTCTCCCCCGGTGCCGCGGAGCCCGCGGGACTGCTGGCCCTGCTGCTGCTCACCGACGCCCGCACCCCGGCCCGCCTCGACGCGGACGGCGTGCCCGTCCCGCTCGAGGACCAGGACCGCTCGCTCTGGGACCACGAGCAGGTCGCCGAGGGTCTCGCCCTCGCGGAGGAGGCCGCGGGGCGCGAGGACGCCGGCCGCTTCACGATCCAGGCCGCGATCGCGGCCCTGCACGGCGAGGCCGCCCGCTTCGCGACCACCGACTGGGAGCAGATCGTCGCGCTGTACTCGATGCTGCTGATGCACGGCGAGGATCCGGTGGTGCGGATGAACCGGGCGATCGCGGTGGGGCGGGCGCGGGAGCCGCGGGACGCGCTGGACCTGCTCGAGGAGCTCGCCGAGGAGCCGGAGCTCGCCCGGCACCACCCCTTCCACGTGGCCCTCGCCCTGGTCCGTGAGGAGGTGGGCCAGCGGGAGGCGGCCGTCGCGGACTGGGAGCGGGCGCTCGCCCTGGCCGAGGGCACCGGCGAGCGCCGCTTCATCCAGCGGCGGCTGGCCCGGGCCCGCGAGGACGGCGGCGCTCCCGACGGGGACCGCTGAGGATCAGGCGGCCTGCGCGCGCTTGGCCGCCTTCGCACCCGTCCGGCCGCCCTCGAGCAGCAGGGCGGCGGCGATCGCCAGCATCCAGCTGTCCTTGGCGACCGCGGTGCCCTCCTGGCTGGGACGGATGCCGTCCGCCTCGGTCATCTCCGGGGTGCGGAGGTACATGGCCACCATCGAGCCGGAGAAGCCGGCCAGCGCGAGGCCCGCGAGGCGGGTGGGCACCATGGGCAGCAGGAGGGCGGCGCCGACGGCGATCTCGCCGTAGCTGAGGAACTTCGCGAACTGCTCGGGGGTGAGGTTCTCCAGCGGCGGCACGCCCCGGGCGGCCATGGCCTGCAGGCCCTCGGCGGCCTCGGCGGGCAGGCCGAGCTTGCCGATGCCGGAGTTGAGGATGAAGGCGCCGGGGACGGCGCGGAGGATCGTGGTGCTGAGGCTCATGGGAACTCCTGGGATCGAGATCGTTTCGGTTTCAACCATATGGGACGGGACGGGTGCTGTCCACCATCGCCCCGCGGCGTCAGGCCCGCGCGATGATCTCCCCGTGCAGCAGCGCGAACCAGGCGTCGGGATCGGCCGCCCAGCGCCGGTAGTCCGCGGCGATCTCCTCCCGCGCGGCGGCGTCCGCCCAGCCCTCCCGCTCGAGCTGCGCGGCCAGCGGTCCGGCCGTCAGGCGGCCCCCGCAGGTCGCCGCCCAGGCGGCGCGGGAGGCCTCGGTGGCGTAGGTCCAGGTCGAGGAGCTCGCGGTGACCTCGGCGAAGCCGGCCGCTCGCGCCCAGGCCAGCAGCCGGCGCCCCGCGTCGGGGGTGCCGCCGTTGGCGCGGGCGGCGCGCAGGTAGAGCTCCCGCCACTGGGCGATGCCCGCAGCCTCGGGCCACCAGCGGAAGCCCTCGTAGTCGCTGTCCCGCACGGCGACGATCCCGCCGGGCCGCGCGACGCGCCGGAACTCGGCGAGGGCCCGCACGGGGTCCGGCAGGTGCTGGAGGACCTGGTGGGCGTGGACCACGTCCACCGTGTCCGCCTCGAGGTCCAGCGCCTGGGCGTCGCCCACGAGCACCTCCACCTCCGCCAGACCCTGCCGGTCGAGCTCCGCGCGGGTGATCGCCGCGGCCTCCTCGCTCACCTCGAGCGCGGTGACCTGCGCGGGGCCGACGATCCGGGCGAGGTCCGCGGTGATCGTCCCGGCCCCGCTGCCCACGTCGAGCAGGCGCTGGCCGGGGCGCAGGTGCTCCAGCAGGTGCGCCGCGGAGTTCTGCGCGGTGCGCAGACGGTGGCTGTCCAGCACGGCCGCGCCGTAGCCGGGGGTGTACGCGGGGGTCGCGGCGGTCTCGCTCATGGGCCGACGCTACGTCCGGCCCCGCCGCGTGCGCCTCCCCCGCCCATCAGGCGACCGTGCGGGCGCGGCGCCGATCCCACAGGGCGGCCAGGAGCACGCCCGCGATGCCCACGGACGCGCCGATCACCGTCTCGAGCACGCGCGCCTGCAGCAGCGGGGTCACCGGCTGCGGATGCGCGAGCTGGACCATGAGCAGCGCCAGCGGAGTGATGAACAGCAGGGCGAAGGCGTAGTTGCGCAGCACGAACAGCTCGGCGAGGAACTGCAGGACCACCACCCAGACCACCAGCTGCCACAGCTCGGCGGGGAAGGACAGCAGGAAGGCGGTGGTGACGATGCCCAGCACCGTGCCGACCACGCGATGGATCCCCCGCTCCACCTGGAGGCTGCGGCCGGGCGGGGTGAGCAGGGCGATCGCGGCGATCTGCGCCCAGTAGGGGAACGGCAGCCCGGAGACGTGGCCCACGGCGCCCGCAGCAGCGGCCACGAGCGCGAAGCGCGCGAACTCCGCGGCGCGCTCCGCCCGGCTCCAGCTCTCCGCCGCGGGGGTGACGTCGGCGCCGGGATGCCGCTCCCCGAGCCAGTGTCCCGCCAGCCCCAGCAGCACGCAGAGACCCGCCGAGCCGGCCGCGACCGCGAAGGCCACCCACACCGGCGCCGCCGGCGGCGCCGAGGCCACCGCGGCGACGGCGAACAGCGGGAAGATCGCCCCGCCGGGCTTCAGGCCGCGGACCATGACCAGGGTCGCCGCGGCACCCGCGACCAGCGCCGAGACCAGCAGGATGATCCAGGACCCCGCCGCCTGTGGCAGCACCTGGGCCAGCTGCGAGAGCGCCGCGCCCAGGGTCACGCAGGCGGTGAGCAGGACCGCGACCAGCGACTGGCGGCGGAAGCGCAGCGCCGTCGGCTCGTAGCGGGAGTAGATGCCGGTGAACGCCCCGAAGCCCGCGTACATCGCCCAGCCGATGTGATCGGTGAGCAGCAGGATGCTCAGCGGGACCGCGACGCCCGCGGCGATCCGGAGCGCGGGGATGTGGTCCACACGGCCCGGACCCAGGCTGACCAGGCGCCGCACCGCGGCCCGGAGGCGGTTCGGGGGTGCGGGCACGGTGATCCTTCCGGGGACGGCGCGCGGGGGTGCGCGAGGACAGGGTATTCCCGCCGCCGCACCCCTCCCCCGCCGCCTGCGCGTGGGGCGTGGGAGACTGCACAGGTCATCCCCTCCCGGCCGCCCCCGCGGCCCCTCCTCCCCGCGGAGCAGACATGACCAGCACCGAGAACGGCCCCGCCCTCGCCGCCCGCGGCGGCGCGGGCATCATCGAGACCACCGGCATCGAGATCATCGCCGAGTCCGAGCGCACCGCGAAGCCCCGGGACCTGATCTGGCCGTGGTTCGCCGCGAACGTCTCCGTGTTCGGCATGAGCTACGGCTCCTACCTGCTGGGCTTCGGGATCAGCTTCGTCCAGGCCACGATCGTGGCGCTGATCGGCATCGTCATCAGCTTCGCGCTGTGCGGGCTGATCGCGATCGCCGGCAAGCGCGGCAGCGCGCCCACGATGGTGCTCTCCCGTGCGGCCTTCGGTGTGCACGGGCAGAAGGTGCCCGGGATCATCTCCTGGCTGACCTCGATCGGCTGGGAGACCTCGCTGGCGATCTCCGCGGTGCTCGCCACCGCGACCGTGTTCGACGTGCTGGGCCTGGCCCGCGGTCAGGCCGTGACCGTGATCGCCGCGCTCCTCATCGCCGCGCTCATCGTCACCGCCAGCGTGCTGGGCTATCACACGATCATGAAGCTCCAGTCGGTGCTGACCTGGGCGACCGGTGCGATGACGATCCTCTTCATGATCCTCACGATCCCCCACATCGACATCTCGGCGGTCGCCGCGATGCCCAACGGGCCGCCGCAGGCGATGGTCGGGGCGCTGGTGATGGTGATGACGGGCTTCGGGCTGGGCTGGATCAACATCGCCGCGGACTGGTCGCGCTACCAGAAGCGCTCGGCCTCCGACGCCTCGATCGTGCTGTGGAACACCGTGGGCGGCGCGGCCGCGCCGGTGATGCTGGTGATCTTCGGCCTGCTCCTGGCCGGCTCCGATCCGGAGCTGAGCGCCGCGATCGAGGGCGACCCGGTGGGCGCGCTGGTCTCGATCCTGCCGCTGTGGGCGCTGATCCCCTTCTGGATCGTGGCCGTGCTGACCCTGGTCTCCGGTGCGGTGCTGGGCATCTACTCCTCCGGCCTGACGCTGATCAGCCTGGGGATCCGCATCCCCCGCCCGGCGGCCGCGGCGGTGGACGGCGTGATCCTCACCGCCGGCACCATCTGGGTGGCGTTCTTCGCGACCAGCTTCATCGGACCGTTCCAGAGCTTCCTCATCACCCTGGGCGTGCCGATCGCGGCCTGGGCCGGGATCCTCATCGCGGACATCCTGCGTCGGCGCGCCGACTACGACGAGGACGCGCTGTTCGACCCCGCCGGCCGCTACGGCGCGTTCGACGCCGTCTCGCTGATCACCCTCGTGGTCGCCTCGGTGATCGGCTGGGGCCTGGTGGTCAACTCCTTCGCCGAGGCCGCTCCGTGGAACAACTGGCAGGGCTACCTCCTCGAGCCGCTGGGCCTGGGGACCTTCGTCGAGGACCCGGCCGGCTCCTACTGGGAGGGGAACTGGGCGTACGCGAACGTCGGCGTGCTGTTCGCGCTGGTGTTCAGCTTCGCGGTGACCTGGTTCGCGCGGCGCGGGCGGATCCGGGCGCAGGAGCAGGGCGCATGAGCGGCGCGGCCCCGTGGCTGCTGGTCATCGACCCGCAGCGGATCTTCGCCGATCCCTCGTCGGAGTGGGCCGCCCCCACCTTCCCCGCCGCGATGGAGCGCATCCGGGTGCTCGCCGCGCAGGTGGGTCCCGAGCGCACCGTGGTCACGCGCTGGCTGCCCACGGCGGATCGTTCGAGCTCCTGGGGCGACTACTTCGCCGCCTGGCCCTTCGCCGACGTCCCCGCCGAGGACCCGCTGTACGCGCTGGTCGATCAGGCGCGGGGCCTCTCCGCCCAGCAGCCGCTCGACGAGCCGACCTTCGGCAAGTGGGGTCCGCAGCTCGCGGCGCGGATCGGGGCAGGTCCCGGCTCGGGTCAGGAGCACCGGCCGCACCTGCTGGTCACGGGTGTGTCGACCGACTGCTGCGTGATCGCCACCGTCCTCGCCGCGGCCGACGCCGGCGCCCGCGTCACCGTGGTCACCGATGCCGTCGCCGCCTCCACCCCGCAGAACGGTGCGGCCGCGCTGCACACCATGAGCCTGTTCGCACCCCAGGTGGAGCTGCGCACCAGCGCCGAGGTGCTGGGCGGGGGCCGACCCGGCCGCTGAGCCTGCCGGCCCAGCGAGGTCGGAGAAGGCACCCCCGAGGCGGGCCTGCGGAAAAGCGCTGGCCGCCGGCGGCCACCCGGCCCTACCGTCGGCCCCATGCACCGATCCCCCGCCCTGCCCCGCACCGCCCTGATCACCGGCGTCGGCCGCCGCCGCGGCATCGGTGCCGCGATCGCCCGCGGCCTCGCCGAGGACGGCGTCGACCTCGCCCTCTCCTTCCACGCCCCCTACGACGAGCGCGTGCTGCACGAGGAGGCCGACGTCGAGCTGCTCGCCGAGGAGCTGCGCGCGACGGGTCGGCGGGTGACCCTGCTGCCCGGGGACCTCGCCGATCCGGAGGTCCCGCCGCGCGCGGTCGCGCAGGCGCGGGAGGCGCTGGGCCCGCTCGGCGTGCTCGTGACCTGCCACTGCGAGTCGGTGGACTCCTCGATCCTGGACACCACGGTGGAGAGCTTCGACCGCCACTACGCGGTCAACGTGCGGGCCACCTGGCTGCTGCTGCGCGCCTTCGCCGAGCAGCTGCCGGTGGGCGAGGACGGTCCCGGGGGCGCGATGATCGCCCTGACCAGCGACCACACCGTGCACAACCTGCCCTACGGCGCCACCAAGGGGGCGCTGGACCGCCTGGTGCTGGCCGGGACCCACGAGCTCGCCGATCGTGCGCTGCGCACCAACGTCATCAACCCCGGCCCCATCGACACCGGGTGGATGGACGCGGAGCTGCGCGACACGGTCACGGCGGCCACCCCGGCCGGGCACCTGGGCGGCACCGGGACGGTCGCGGACCTGGTGCGCTTCCTGGTCTCCGAGCAGGGTGCCTGGATCCGCGGCCAGCTGCTGCACTCCAACGGCGGGTTCGCGAGCCCGGCGCTCTGAGGCCCTCCGGTCAGCTCTCGGAGTCGGCCCCGGAGCCGTCGGCGACCGCCGCCTTCGCGGCGCGGGAGGACGCGATGAGGGAGGCGATGACCGCCGCCGACATCGCCACCACGATGACCGACAGCGAGAGCCAGATCGGCACCTCGGGGATCCTCTCGAGGACCTCGAAGCCCGGGATGAAGTGCAGCGGGGCCTCGTGGATCGCGTGGATGAGGAGCTTGACGCCGATGAACCCGAGGATCGCGGCGATGCCGTAGTGCAGGTAGGCCAGGCGATCCAGGAGCCCGCCCAGGAGGAAGTACAGCTGCCGCAGGCCCATCAGCGCGAAGAGGTTCGCGGTGAAGACCAGGAACGGGCTCTGGGTGACCGCGAAGATCGCCGGGATCGAGTCCAGGGCGAACATGACGTCGGTGAGGCCGATGGTGATGAACACCAGCAGCATCGGGGTGAACAGCGTCCTCCCGTTCACGACCGTGCGCAGCTTGTTGCCGTCGTAGTCCTCGGAGACGGGGAACACGCGCCGCACCGTGCGCATGATGAAGGAGTCGGAGCCGCCGTCCTCCTCGTCGCCCATCTGCTTCCACGCCGTCCACAGCAGGAAGATGCCGAAGAGATAGAACACGGCGGCGAAGTTCTCGATGATCACGGAGCCGGCCAGGATGAACAGCGCGCGGGCGATGAGCGCGATGATGATGCCCACCATCAGCACTTCCTGCTGATAGCGCCGCGGCACCGCGAACTTCGCCATGATCACGATGAAGACGAAGAGGTTGTCGATGCTCAGCGAGTACTCGAGCAGCCAGCCGGTGACGAACTCGGAGGCCGGCTCCATGCCGCCCACGAAGAACAGCACGACGGCGAAGATCAGCGCCAGCCCGACGTAGAACCCGATCCACGCCGCACACTCCCGCGGGGAGGGCACGTGGGGTCGCTTGACCACGAGCAGCAGGTCGGCGATGAGGATCGCGACGAGCACGACCAGTGCCACGATCTCGAACCCGAGGTGCAGCTGTCCCATAGAAGTTCTTTCGGTGTCGGTGAGATCCTGCGGAGCGCCGGATCGGACCGCTCCGCGCGGACCGCCCCGGGGCAGAACGGACCAAGGGTACTCGCGGATCCGCTCCCCGGGGACCGGGCGGAGCGCGATCCTCCCCGCGCCGTCGCGGCGCGTGCTCAGCTCTCGTGCAGTGCGCGGTGGAGGCGCAGCGCCAGCGCGGTGCGGTCCCTCTCCTCGAGCTTGCGCAGCAGGGCGGAGACGTGGTTCTTCACCGTGCCCTCGGCGAGGACCAGGCGGGCGGCGATCTCCGCATTGGTCCGCCCCTCGGCGACCAGCTCCGCGACCAGCCGCTCGCTGCGGGTGAGGACCGCCAGCGGCTCCTCGTCCGCGGAGGGAGGCGGGGCGAGGGCGGCCCGCGCGACGCGGGGATCGATGACCAGGCCTCCGCGGGCGGCCGCTCGGATCGCCGCGGCGAGCGCGTCGGTCGAGGTGTCCTTGAGCAGGAAGCCGGCGGCGCCGGCGGCGAGCGCCCCCTGCACCAGGGCGTCGTCATCGAAGGTGGTCAGCAGCAGGACGGGCAGTTCCGGATGCTCCTCGGCGCAGCGGGCCAGCAGGTCGAGGCCGTCCATGCCCGGCATCCGCGCATCGGTGAGCAGAACGTCCGGCCGGTGACGCGCGAGGACGGCGAGCGCCTCGTGCCCGTCGGCCGCCTCGGCGACCACCTCGAGATCCTCCACGGTCGACAGCAGCATCGTCAGCCCGCGGCGCAGCAGCTGCTGGTCGTCGACGACCACCACCCGCAGGGCTCGCGCGGTCACCGCTCGGCCCCGTCCGGGAGGTGCAGGGTGAGCACGAAGCGCTCGCCCTCGCGGGCGGCGCGGACGTGACCGCCGTGCGTCGCGGCTCGCTCGGCGAGGGCGCGCAGGCCGAAGCCCTCTGCGGCCGGCCCCTCGGGGACCTCGCGCCGGGCACGGTCGTCGAGGTCGTTGCACAGCCGCACCCCGATACTGCCGTCCGCGGCGGTGACCGCGAGCAGCACCTCGCGGGCGCGGGCATGGCGCAGGGCGTTGGCGAGGCCCTCCTGCACGGCGCGGTAGACGAGCAGGCTCACCGGCTCCCGGGCCCCGCGCAGCGCGGCGTCGGCGCCGCGCTCTGCCTCGAGGCGCACGCTCAGCCCCGTGCCGCGGAAGGACTCGGCGATCGCCTCGAGAGCCGCGAGTCCGCGCGCCTCGGGGACGCGGACGGGGCTCAGCGCCCGCACCCACGTGCGCATGTGCGCCAGGGCGTCCTGGGCGACGTCCCGCGCGGCGGCGATCTCCTCCCAGGACCGTCGTGCATCCCGTTCCCGCATCCGCTCGGCGAAGTCGAGGCTCATCACGACCACGGTGAGGCGGTGCCCCAGCCCGTCGTGGAGGTCCCGGGCGGAGCGGGCGCGCTCATCGGCCAGCACCAGCTCCTTCTCCGTCGCGGCGGCGCGCCGGAGCCGTTCGATGACCTCCTGGTCCCGGGCCCGGCGGGACTCGTAGCCGCGCAGCGCCGCCCCGAGCGCGAGCCCGAAGCACAGCAGCACCGCGAGCGGGACCGCGTTGACCAGACCGACGGCGAGACCGGAGAGAGGGTCGGCGGCACGCACCAGATGCAGGACCACGCCCAGCAGGGAGATCCAGGCGATGCTGAGGGCGCCGGCGAGCACGGAGAGGTCGATGACGGCGAGCGCCACCGCCAGGATCAGCTCGGGGATCGCGAATCCCACCGTGCCCAGCATCGCCGCCGGGGTGGACAGCACCACCACGGCCACCGAGCACGCCGCCCGGCCGCGCGCGGTCCCGAGCCGGGCACGGATCGCCCAGAGCACCGCGATGCACAGCGCCGCCAGCACGAAGGTCAAGGCCGCGGCCACTGCGCCGCCGGTGCCCGCCGGGACCCCGCTCAGTGTCACCAGCGCCGCGCTCCCGAGGCTCAGCAGGGACAGCACCTGCAGCACCGCGATGGTGCGGCGCGGGTCGGTGAGCATGTCCCCACCCTAGGAGGGCGCCCCCGGCATCGACCCATGACCACGGTCATGACCTCAGGTGACCGTCGGGCGATGCGAGCGCTCCCCGCGCCTCCCTAGGGTCGAGGACATGGACACCCCGCGCACCTCCGCCGACGTTCGCACCGCCCCCGGCCCGGGGCCCTCCGCCCGCCTGCCCGGCTGGGCGCGGGCCCTGCTCGCCATGGCCCTGCTGCTGCCCGTGGCGAGCACCGCGGTCCTCCCGTCCCTGGTCCCGGGCGTGGGCGCCGCCATGGAGCGGCCCGATGCCGTGGGCCTGGCCGCCTATGCCCTGGTCTGCGCGGTCCCGCTCGCGGCCTACCTGCTGGTCTCCTGGGCGCTGGTCCGTGTCGTGGACCGTCGGCCGTTCTCGGCCCTCGGCCTCGCCGTGGACGTCCGCGCGGCGGCCGCCCTCGGGGCCGGGATCGGCCTGGCGATCGTGCTGGGCGTCGTGGCCGGGCTGGTGAGCTCGTTCCTCGCCGCCGGGGACACCGCGACGCCCGGGCCCGCGGCCGGGACCGGTGGCGAGGGGGAGGGCCTCGCCGCGCTGCTGGTCCTGCTCGGCACCGTGGTGCTGCGCGCCTTCGTGCTGCAGGGCATCGGCGAGGAGGTGCTCTTCCGCGGCTACCTGATGCAGAGCCTCTCCCGCCGCCCGGTCACGGCCGTCCTGGTCAGCGCGGTGGTCTTCACGGTCCCGCACCTGGCCTCGAACGGCGGGCAGAGCAGCGCCCTCGAGCACGTGCTGTACCTGGCCACGCCGTTCGGCTTCGCGCTCTCCGCCGGGGTCCTCGCGATCGCGCTCCGCTCGGTCTGGGCCGCCGTCGGCATCCACGGCGGCTTCCACCTCGCGACCGTGGTGCTGGTGATCCTCGGCCTCGGCGTGACGGGGCCGGCGTTCTGGCTCGCCAGCGGGGCCGTGCACGCCCTCGCCGCCGTGGTGATCGCGCTGGCGATCCCTCGCCGACGCTGGGCGGAGGTCGGCGAGCGCGGCCCGTACGCGCGCTGAGCGCGCCGCCGCCGCGTCATCGCAGGCGCCCGGCGACCTCCTCGACGGCGGCGAGCACCGTGCCGTCCCGCAGGAGCGCCTCCGCGGCGGCGATGTCCGGGGCGAGGAAGCGGTCCGGTCCCGGCCCGTCCACGGTCTCCCGCAGCACCGCGAGGGCGGCGGCGCTCGCGGCCGACGGGGTCAGCGGGGCGCGCAGGTCGATCGCGCGGGCGGCGGTCAGCAGCTCGATCGCGAGCACCCGCCGGAGGTTCTCCACGCCGGTGCGGAGCTTCCGGGCGGCGTGCCAGCCCATCGAGACGTGGTCCTCCTGCATGGCGGAGGAGGGGATCGAGTCCACGCTCGCCGGCACGGCGAGCCGCTTCATCTCCGAGACCAGGGCGGCCTGCGTGTACTGGGCGATCATGAAGCCGGAGTCCACGCCCGGGTCGTCGGCGAGGAAGGGCGGCAGGCCGTGGGAGCGGGCCTTGTCGAGCATCCGGTCGGTGCGGCGCTCCGCGATCGAGGCGAGGTCCGCGCCGACGACCGCGAGGAAGTCGAGCACATAGGCGACCGGGGCGCCGTGGAAGTTGCCGTTGGAGGTGACGGTCCCGTCCTCGAGCACCACGGGGTTGTCGATCGCGCTGGCCAGCTCGCGCTCGGCGACCGTGCGGGCGTGCTCGACGGTGTCGCGCGCGCCGCCGGCGACCTGCGGGGCGCAGCGCAGCGAGTAGGCGTCCTGCACGCGGGAGCCCTCCGCGGCGACGTCGGCGATGATCCCCGACCCCTCGAGCAGCGCGAGGATGTTCGCGGCCGAGGCCGCCTGGCCCGGATGCGGGCGCAGCGGCCCGTGCAGCTCCGGGTGGAAGACGGTGTCGCGGCCGCGCAGCGCCTGCACCGAGAGCGCCGTGGTGAGGTCCGCGACCCGCAGCAGGTCCTCGAGGTCCGCGATGGCCATCAGCAGCATGCCCAGCATGCCGTCGGTGCCGTTGATGAGGGCCAGGCCCTCCTTCTCCTCGAGCAGCACCGGCTCGATGCCCGCCTCGGCGAGCAGCTCGGGCACCGGCCGCTCCACGCCGGCGCGGTCGCGGGCGCGCCCCTCGCCCATGAGCACGATCGCGCAGTGGGACAGCGGCGCGAGATCGCCCGAGCATCCCAGCGAGCCGTACTCGTGGACGATCGGGGTGATGTGGGCGTTGAGCAGGGCGAGCATCGTCTCGACCACCACCGGGCGCACCCCGGTGCGCCCCGAGGCGAGGGTGCGGGCGCGCAGCAGCATCAGGGCGCGCACCACCTCGGTCTCCACCTCGGGACCGGCGCCCGCGGCGTGCGAGCGGATCAGGGAGCGCTGCAGGGCATGGCGCATGCTCGGCGGGATCGAGGTGTCCGCGAGGGCGCCGAATCCGGTGGAGACGCCGTAGACGGGCGTCTCGCCGAGGGCGAGCTCCTCGATGTGCCGGCGCACCGCGGCCACCGTCTCGCGGGCCGCGGGATCGAGCTGCACGCTCGCGCCGTGACGTGCGACGGCGAGCACGTCGGCGGCGGCGAGGCCGGTGGTGGAGAGGGTGACGGTGCTGGTCATGGGGTTCCTTCCGGGAAGCGGGTGGTGGGGCTGGGCGGACTCCGCCGCGGCGGGCTCGCGCTCAGCGCTGCCGGATGCCGGCGCGCCACACCTGGTGGGTGAGCGGCATGCCGGGACGGTAGGCGAGGTGGATGGCGGCGGGGGCGTCGAGCACGTGGAGGTCCGCCCGGGCGCCGACGGCGAGGTGGCCCACGTCCTCGCGGCGCAGCGCGAGCGCCCCGCCGCGGGTGGCGGCGCGGACCGCCTCGCCGAGCGACAGGTGCATCTGCAGCACGGCGGTGGTGACGCAGAAGCTCACCGAGCTCGTCCAGCTGGTGCCCGGGTTGGCGTTCGAGGCGATCGCGAGGCGCGCGCCCGCGTCCAGCAGCTCCCGCGCGGGGGCGAGCGGGGCGCGGGTGGAGAGATCGCAGGCCGGCAGCACGGTGGCGACGGTGTCGGAGGCGGCGAGCTGCTCGAGGTCCGCGGCGTCGAGGTGGTTGAGGTGGTCCACGCTCGCCGCGCCGAGCTCCACGGCGAGCGCGACCCCGCCGCTGCGGCCCAGCTGGTGGCCGTGGACACGGAGCCCCAGCCCCGCCTCCGCGCCAGCGCACAGCACCCGCTCGGACTGCTCCGGGTCGAAGGCCCCCTCCTCGCAGAACACGTCGATCCAGCGCACGTGCGGGGCGACGGCGGCGAGCATCGGCCCGGTGACCAGGTCGACGTACTCCTCGGCGCGGCCGGTGTACTCGTGCGGCACCAGGTGCGCACCGAGGAAGGTCGCCTCGTCGAGCTCCCCCTCCGCGACGAGCGCCGAGGCCAGGCGGGCGCCGCGCAGCTCCTCCTCGACGCTCAGCCCGTACCCGGTCTTGGTCTCCAGGCAGGTGGTGCCCCCGCGCCGCGCCTCGGCGATCCGGGCGCGGGTCAGGTCCCGCAGCCGCTCCTCGCTCGCGGCGCGGGTGGCCTCGGTGGTCACGCCGATGCCCCCGGCGGCGTAGGGCTGCCCGGCCATCCGGGCCTCGAACTCGGCGGCGCGGTCGCCGTCGAAGATCAGGTGGGAGTGGGAGTCCACCCAGCCGGGCAGCACGGCCCGGCCGCCCAGGTCCTCGGCGCGGTCCGCGCTGGGCGCCGCCGCCGCCGGACCGGTCCAGGCGATCACGCCGTCCTCGATGACCAGCGCGGCGTCGCGGAGCACCTGGCCCTCGGCGATATCGCCGGGACGGCCAGGATCATCGAGCGCGGGATCGAGGGTCCACAGCTCGGAGAGGCCGGTCAGCAGCGTGCTGGTCATCGGGATCCTCCTGGTCGGTCGGGGCGGCGGGCGCGCGGCTCAGTCGCGGTGGACGGGAGCCATCGGGACGCGGACGCCGCGCTCGTGGGCGACCTGGTCGGCCCGCGAGTAGCCGGCGTCGACGTGGCGGAGCACGCCCATCGCGGGGTCGTTGGTCAGCAGCCGCTCGAGCTTGCGGCGGGCGAGCTCGGTCCCGTCGGCCACGCCCACCTGGCCGGCGTGGATCGAGCGGCCGATGCCCACCCCGCCGCCGTGGTGGATCGAGACCCAGGTCGCGCCCGAGCTCGCGGCGGTCAGGGCGTTCAGCAGGGGCCAGTCCGCGATCGCGTCGGAGCCGTCGAGCATGGACTCCGTCTCCCGGTAGGGGGAGGCGACGGAGCCGGAGTCGAGGTGGTCGCGGCCGATGACGATCGGGGCCTTCACCGTCCCCTCCCGCACCAGATCGTTGAAGAGCATGCCGGCCTTCTGCCGCTCGCCGTAGCCGAGCCAGCAGATCCGCGCCGGCAGACCCTCGAACTCCACGAACTCCGCGGCCGCGTCGAGCCAGCGGTGCAGGTGCTCGTTCTCGGGGAACAGCTCCTTCAGCGCCGCGTCGGTGACCGCGATGTCCTCGGGGTCGCCGGAGAGCGCCACCCAGCGGAAGGGCCCCAGGCCCTCGCAGAACAAGGGGCGGATGTAGGCGGGGACGAAACCGGGGAAGGCGAAGGCGCGGTCATAGCCGGCGTGGCGCGCCTCGTCGCGGATCGAATTGCCGTAGTCGAACACCTCGGCGCCGGCGTCCTGGAACTCGACCATCGCGCGGACCTGCGCGGCCATGGATTCGCGGGACTTCTTGGTGAAGCCCTCGGCATCGGCCTCCGCCTCGCGCTGCCAGTCCTCCATGGTGTGCTCCACCGGGAGGTAGCTCAGCGGGTCGTGGGCGCTGGTCTGGTCGGTGACGACGTCGATGGTGACCTCGCCGGCGCGATGGCGGGCCAGCAGCGCCGGGAAGATCTCAGCGGCGTTGCCGACGATGCCGATCGAGCGACCCTGCCGCGCGGCCTTCGCGGCGTTCGCGCGGGCGATCGCGTCGTCGAGGTCGTCGGCGATCTCGTGGCAGTACCGCTTGGCGACGCGTCGCTCGAGGCGGCTGCGGTCGACGTCCACGATCAGGCACACGCCGTCGTTGAGGGTGACGGCCAGAGGCTGGGCGCCGCCCATGCCGCCGCAGCCGCCGGTCAGGGTGATGGTGCCGGCCAGGGAGCCGCCGAAGCGCTTCGCCGCGACGGCCGCGAAGGTCTCGAAGGTGCCCTGCAGGATGCCCTGGGTGGCGATGTAGATCCAGGACCCGGCGGTCATCTGGCCGTACATCATCAGGCCCTCCACCTCAAGCCGGCGGAACTCGGGCCAGGTGGCCCAGTCGCCGACGAGGTTCGAGTTCGCCAGCAGCACGCGCGGAGCCCACTCGTCGGTGCGCAGCACCCCGACGGGCTTGCCGGACTGGACCAGCAGCGTCTCGTCGTCCTCGAGGTCCTTCAGGGTGTCCACGATCGCGTCGTAGGCCTCCCAGGAGCGGGCGGCGCGGCCGGTGCCGCCGTAGACGACGAGGTCATCGGGACGCTCGGCGACCTCGGGGTCGAGGTTGTTCATGAGCATGCGCAGCGGCGCCTCGGTCTGCCACGACCTCGCGGTCAGGGCGGTGCCGCGCGGGGCGCGGACGGGACGGGCTCCGGGGAGAGTCATGGTCGGCTCCTGATCGGGGGGGTGCGGGCGTGATGTCAGGACACCACGCCGCAGGCGGTGCCGGGACGGCCCGGAACCGAAAGCTGTCCGGGATACCGGACAGCTGGACCCGCCGGTGCCGCGCGGTCCGGACGGGCGGGGTCGCGCGGGCGGCCGCGCCGGCGTCAGTCCCGGCTGCGGGCGGAGGCGACGAGCTCGGCGAGGATCTCCTCGACCTGCGCGGGCTCCTCGACCCAGGGCAGGTGCCCGGCCTCGCTGACCACGCGTTTGCGGGGCGCCCGGGTGTGGGCGGACAGGGCCATGACGGGGCCGACGGCGCGGGGATCGGCGCTGCCGTGGATGAAGGTCACCGGGCAGCGCGTCGCCGTCGCCCAGGTGATCTGGTCCATGTCGTCCCAGCTCATCAGCGCACGGTTCGCGGCGCGGTTGATCGCGTGGTCGGAGCGCGCCATCGGCAGCGCGAGCTCGTAGCCGGCACGCGGATCGGCGTAGTCGGTGGCCCACTGGATGCGCCGCCACTCGATCTCCTCCTCCCGGCTGCGCTCGCGGCCGTCGAGCGCAGCGAAGCGCTCCGCCCAGGGCGCCAGGCGGCGGGCGCGCTCGGGCCGGTAGGCGCTGCGCCAGTCGCCCACCCCCACTCCGTCGAGATAGCCGAGCCCGATCACCCGCTGAGGATGCGTTCCGGCATAGGCCAGGGCGAGGGTCGCCCCGAAGGAGTGCCCTACCAGCACCACGTGCTCGTGGCCGAAGACGATCCGCAGCTCCTCGAGGTCCGCCACGGAACGCTCCATGGTGAGGTCCGCGGGCGGGGCGTCCGCCTCGCCCCCGTCGGGGACGTCGTCCTCTTCCGCACCGGCCCCGGCCGGGCCGGTCGAGCTGCCGCAGCGCCGCTGGTCGTAGCGATGGACCGTGGCGTACCCCGCGAGCAGGCCGGCGAGCGGGGCGAGGTAGTCCCACAGCCCCGGACCGCCGTGGACGAGGATCACCGCCGGAGCACCGTCCGGACCGGGATCGGTCCAGGTCGCCAGGCGCGCGCCGTCGCTCATCGTCACGAAGTCCATGACCCGACGCTACCCCGCGTGCGCAGCGCTCCTCTCGCGCTGCGCGGCACGCTCCCCGGCCAGCAGCTCCCTCATCCGCACCAGGCGCGGAAGCGTGAGCAGCAGCAGCCCGCCCACCATGTTCAGGGGGATCACCCAGGCGAACCACACCAGCCAGGAGGCATAGGTGATGTCGGCCCCCGCGTGCATCGCCCCGAAGATCACCGCAGAGTTCAGTGCTCCGTGCAGCATGCCGAGCCCCACCACGAGGAAGCCGCTGATCAGGGAGTTCGCCAGCGTGGTGATGCCCTCGCCGGACCCCTGCGCCATCCGGGTGGCGAGGGTGATGGTGAAGCCCGCCAGCAGCGCCAGCGCCGCCGTCTCGAGCGTCAGCCCCTTCTCCATGTACCCGGTGGCTGCCTCGATCAGCACGGCGTCGAACCGGGGGAAGGCCGCGACGATGAACCACGTGAACAGCCAGCCCCCGACCAGGTTCGTCACCAGGGTCACCGTCCACAGCCGCACCAGCTGCCACCACGTGCCGTGACCGGCCGCGATCGCGTTGATGGGCACCAGGAAGTCCTCGGTGAACAGCTCGGAGTGGGCCAGGCGCAGGGCGTACAGGCCGATGCCGAACGCCAGCCCGGCCAGCAGCTTCGAGTCGGTCGCCGCGAGGACGGCGAGCATGGCCATCACTCCGAGCCCCACGTCGATGCCGCCGAACAGGCCTGTGACGACCAGGGCGCGCCGGGTGCGGTTCAGGCGGTTCGCGCCCTCCTCGACAGTGCTGCGGAACTCCTCGACCAGCTTGTCCTCGACGGGCTCGTCGGAGTCGCCGAGCTGGGCACGCTCGCGCTGCTCGTCCCCGGCCGATCCGTCGTGCGCTGACTCGTCGTGCGCCGTCGCGCCCTGCGTCGTCTCGTCGCTCATGGGTGACGTCTTCTCTCCTGGATCGGGGCCGGTCGAGCCGCACGCTACTCCCAGGAACGGCCGGGACCGGCGGAAGCGACCACCTGGTCAGGCGCCCCTCTGCTGCCTCCCCGCAGGCGGCGGGTCAGCTCCTCGGCGGCGTGCGCCTACCCGACCGCGGCGCCGACCTCGCCGGCGACGCGGCGCACCGCCTCCCGGCAGCGGCCGGCGATCTCGGGCCTCGAGGTGGCGGTGGGCCAGGTCAGGGCCACCGCCGCGACGGGCCACCCGGCGTGATCGGTCACTGCCGCGGCCACCGAGGCGAAGCCGGCCGTGACCTCGCCGTCCTCCCAGGCCACGCCGTCGCGGCGCACCGCCGCGAGCGCGGCGACGAGCTCGCCCCGGGAGGTGACCGAGGGCGCCTCGGTGCGACGCTCGAAGGGCGTGCGGGAGGGATAGAGGCTGCGCAGCTGGGCCGGGGTGAGGGCGGCGAGCATGGCCCGACCGCTCGCCGTGAGGTGGGCGGGCAGGCGCACCCCGGCGTCGGTGACGAGGCTGGGTCGGCGGCGGGCACGCTCCTCGACGAGGTACAGCGCATCGCGCCCGTGGAGCACCGCGAGATGGCCGGATTCCCCCACCGCGTCGACCATGCCGGCGATCGCCCGTCGGCCCAGGCGCGCGAGGGGATCGTGGCGCGCGTAGCCGGCGGCGAGCTCGTAGGCGGCCGGCCCCAGGGCGTAGCGGCGCTCCTCGGGCAGGTGCAGGGCATAGCCCCGCGCCACCAGGGCGCCCAGGAGGTCGTAGACCGTCGAGCGCGGCAGCGCGAGCTGCTCGGCGATGCGCACCGCGGCGACCGGGGCGCGCTGGGCGGCGAGGAAGGTGAGCAGGCGCAGGGTGGCGTCGGCCGCGGGCGCCTTGGCCGCTCCGGGCGGCGGGGCGCTCACGGCGACGGCTCCTCGGACCCCTCGCGGGCCGGCACGACATCGTCCACGTGCCGATCCTAGCGACGCCCCGCCGGGCCGACGGCGCGGTGCGATCATGGGCGCCGGAGGTGCACCCATGACCGCACGGACCCCCAGCCCCTGGACCGGCCGCGAGGACGGCCCCGGACCAGAGCACGCCCGCTGGCACCAGCGAATCCGCGTCCTCGACGACAGCGACGACGGCACCGACGGCCCGCACGTCGCGCTGCTCGGCTTCCGCACCGACGAGGGGGTGCGCCGCAACCGGGGACGGGTGGGCGCGGCCGAGGGGCCCGAGGCCCTGCGTCGGGCCCTCGCCCCGATGGCGCTGCACGGCTCCCTGGCCCGCGGCGCGGTGGCCCTGGTGGACCGGGGCGACGCCGTCACCGTCGGGGAGGATCTCGAAGGCGGTCAGGAGCGGGCCGCAGCGCTGACCGCTGCCGCCCTGGAGAGCCCGGACGGCCTGCTGACCATCGTCCTCGGGGGCGGCCACGAGACCGCCTGGTCCTCCTACCTGGGGCTGCGTCGCTCCCGCCGTCTCGACGAGGGCACCCGCTGGGGCGTGCTGAACCTCGATGCGCACTTCGACCTGCGCGAGGAGCCCCGGGCCACCTCCGGCACCCCCTTCGCGCAGATGGCCTCGGCCGAGCAGGAGGCCGGCCGGAAGCTGGACTACATGGTGCTCGGCATCGCGGAGGCCTCGAACACAGGAGCGCTCGTCGACCGGGCGCGGGAGCTGGGCGTCCGGTGGTGGACCGACGAGCAGTGCCTCGAGGCGGGCGCCGCCGGGATCCGCGCGGCGGTCGAGGAGTTCGCCGCCGGCCTCGACGTCCTCTATCTGACCATCGACCTCGACGTGCTGCCGGCCGCGACCGCCCCCGGAGTCTCCGCCCCGGCGGCCTACGGGGTGCCGCTGCCGCTGATCTCCGCGGCTGTGCGGGCGGCGGCGGGCAGCGGGGCGCTCGCCCTGCTGGACGTGGTGGAGCTGAACCCCTCCCTGGACCTCGACGCCCGCACGGCCCGCGCCGCGGCCCGGCTCGTCGATGACGCGGTGCGCACCGTCGCCGCCGGCCTCCCGCACTGAGCGGCGGCCCGTCCGGCGCGGGAGACCCGGGCGCTCAGGCGGCGGCCGCGAGCCAGTCCTCGAGGGTCACGCCGTCCACCTCGGCATCGGCCGGGACCAGGCCGCCGCGGGCGATCGAGCGGCCCAGGAAGGGCAGCTCGAGGAGCCGGCGCGGGGACTTCCCACCCAGCTCGCCGCGGACGGCGAGGATCCGTCGCACCATCGGTGCCGTGGTCATCTCCTCCGGGCCGCGCACGGTGATGACGCGGTCCTCATCGGCCGCCCCGTCGGCCTCCTCGATCGCGCGCACCGCGCGCGCGGCGACGCTGTCCGCGGCGACAGGCGCCATGCGCTGCGCCGGGAGCACCGCGAGGGGCCCCAGGGTCGTCATCGCCACGAACATCTCCGCGAGCTCGAACCACTGGGTGGAGCGGAGGATCGTCGCCGGGGTGCGCAGCATCCCGTAGACCTGCTCCTGCGCGGCCTTGCCGCGGTAGTAGCCGTAGAAGCGGTTCACGGCCGGATCGGCGGCCCCGGCGATCGACACGCACACGATGCGCCGCACGCCGCCCTGCTCGGCGGCGCGGGAGATGTTCTGCGCGGCGCGGGTGAAGAAGGAGATCGCCGGGTCCGGGCGCAGGGAGAGGTGGTTCAGCGTGTCCACGATGACGTCCGCCCCGGCCACGGCCTCCTCGAGCCCCTCCCCCGTCAGCGCATCGACGCCCGTGGAGCGGCTGAGGGCCCGCACCTGATGCCCCGCCTGCTCGAGGCGGGGGACGATGAGGCGTCCGAGGGTTCCGGTGGCTCCGATGACGGCGACGTCCATGGACGTCAGCCTAGAGGCGACGCCCGACGGCCGACAGGGCCGGTGCTCGATGGAGCCGGTCAGCGCGGTGAGAGACCGGCCGCCGCCGGGCCCGGGGTCCCCTCCCGCCATCCGGCGTCCACCAGCTGGAACAGGCGGCAGTCGACCCATCGGCCGCCGAGGTGCAGGTACGCGGGCGCGAGGCCGATCTCCTGGAAGCCGCAGCGGGTGAGGATCCGTTCGGAGGCGGCATTGCCGTCCTGCACCTCGGCCTGGAGGCGGTGCAGTCCCAGGGCGCCGAAGGCGAGCGGGAGGCTCGCGCGCACCGCATGGGTGGCGATCCCGCGGCCGGCGACCTCGCGGCCCACCCAGTACCCCAGCGAGGCCGACTGCGCGGCGCCGCGGACGATCCCGCTGAGGCTCAGCCGTCCCACCAGGCGCTCCGCTCCGTCCTGGGCGAGCCAGATCGCCAGCGGGACGCCGCGCCCCTCCTCGCCGTCGGCGAGGGACTGCTCGATCATGCTCCGCTGCCCGGCCGCGGTGAACCACTCCTCCTCGCGCAGCGGCGCACCGACCAGGAGCTCCTCGCGGTTCTCGTGCTCCAGCCGGGCGAGCACAGGGGCGTCCTCGAGGGCCAGCAGGCGCAGGCTGACCTGCGCGGCGGCGACGGGGCGCTGAGCGGTCGAGGTCATGGAGCTCATCGTGCCAGAGCCGCCGGCCGCCGAGGCGGTCGCTAGGATCGAGGCCTCACCCGGACAGGAGTCGCCATGGCATCGAGTCCCCCCGGCCGCGCCCCGGCCGTGCTGGATCCCGCCTCCCCCGCGATGGGCGAGCGGCTGGTCGAAGCCTGGCGGGAGGGGACACTCGTGCTGCCCCTGCGCGAGGACACCACGCCGGTGCGCTTCCCGGGCCTGCACAAGTCGGTGCTCCCGGCGTCGCTGTCCGGCCCGGCCCGCGCGAGCCTCGCCGGGGTGGGCGAGCGCTTCGCCGCCTGGCGGCTGATCCCGCAGGAGAACGCCCCGGTCATCGTGCGGATACCGCATGTCCCGCCGGAGGCGCTGCACCAGGGCCTGGATCGCGAGATCGCCGCGCTGACGCTGGTCCCGGCGGAGGTGGGTCCCGCGCCGATCGCCTTCCACGACGAGGCGACGACCAGCCCCATCGGCCACCCGTACGTGGTGACCACGGACGTTCCGGGCACGGCGGCAGCCCCCGAGGCCTGGACCGCCGCGCACTGCGCGGCGCATGCGACGCTGCTGGCCGACCTGCACGCGGTCCCCGCCCCCGGTCGCGCCGCGGCCGCCCTCGGCGCCGACCCCTGGGCGGACCTGCCTCCCGGCCCGCCCTCGCTGCTCGCCGAGGTCGAGGCGGAGACCGCGGCCTGGCGCCGTGATCACGGCGCGGTGATCGCCGAGCACGCCCTGGAGCCGTTCCTCGAGGCCGCGCTCGCGCGGGTCGCCGACATCGAGGAGCAGATCGCCCAGCTGGACGGCTTCGTGCTCGCCCACGGCGATCTCTGCGCGACCAACATCGTGTGGGACCGTGCCTCGCCCGAGGACGTCCGGCCGGTGCCCCGGTACATCGACTTCGAGTGGGCCCAGGGCGACGACCCCGCTCGCGACCTCGCGATCATCGGCGGCTCCGTGCACGGCGGCCCCTGGTACGTGCCGCTGGACGCGGAGCAGGTGGACGACATGGTCCGGACCTACGTGCGCGCCCGCGCAGCGCACGGGACGGTCCCCGCCTCGGTCACGGACGTCGCCGCGCTGCGGGAGCGGATGCGCGCCTGGACCGCGTACGACCGCACCGCGATGCTCGTGCACGTCGCCTCCCGCTCCCGCCACCATGCCGTGCACCGCCGGGTGCTGCCGGTGCTGCGCGGGACCCTCGCCGCGGAGCTCGGCCTCTCCTGAGAGACTCCGCACCGCTCTCACCTGCATGGGTGGCCCCACCCCGGGACCGCGTGCCTATGTTGGGCCCATGAGCGACGTCGTCAAGACCCGAACCGGTCTGCCCCCGGGCTTCTTCGCCGCGGAAGCGGCGGGGCTGCGCTGGCTGGCCGAGGCCGGCACGATGCCCGTGGTGGAGGTCCTCGCGGAGAGCCGGGCCGAGCTGCGCCTGACACGGCTCGAGCAGGTGACACCCACGGCCGATGCCGCGCGGCAGGCGGGACGCGACCTGGCCCGCCTGCACGATGCCGGGGCGCCCGGGTTCGGCTGGACCCCGGCCGACGGCGCCTGGTTCGGCCCTCTCGAGAATCCCTTCGAGGTCTCGAGCACCGTGCGCGAGGACTTCTCCGCCTACTGGGCCGGCGACCGGCTGCTGCCCCTCGCCGATGCGGTCACCAGCACCCTGGGCGCCGCGGGCCACGACATCGTGGACCAGGCGATCGACGTCATCGCCGACGGCGCCTTCGACGGCGTCAGCGGGCAGGGGCGCGAGGAACCCGCCCGCGTGCACGGCGACCTGTGGTCCGGGAACCTGCTGTGGACCACGGACGGGGCGACCCTCATCGACCCCGCCGCGCACGGCGGACACCGGCTGGAGGACCTGGCGATGCTGTCGCTGTTCGGGGCGCCGTACCTCGACGAGATCCTCGAGGGATACGAGGCGGAGCACCCGATGCCGGGCGACTGGCGGCAGGATCTCCCCGCCCATCTGTTCTTCGGGCTGCTCGCCCACGTGCGCCTCTTCGGCGAGGCCTATGCGGATCGCACCGTCGCCACCGCCGAGGCGATCATCGACCGCGCGGACGGGCTGGGGTTCTGAGGACGACCCCTCGGAGGGGTGGAGAGACCAGCGGCGCGCCGCGCCCCCGGGATCGGGGTGCACGGCGCGGCGGGGATCGGGTCGATCAGTGGTCGTGGCCCTCGTGGTCCTCGCCCTCGTGGTCGTGTCCCTCGTGGTCCTCGCCGCCGGCGTCGCTCGCGGCGCTCTCGTGCTCGCCGTCGGAGCCCGGAGCGATCTCGTACTCGCCCGAGGCGGTGCCGGTGGTCACCTGGATCTCGTGCGGGATCACCGGCAGGTCCATCTCGCGGTAGATCTCGCCGCTGGCGACGTCCACCATGACCAGCTTCTGCGCCTCCGGGTCCACCACGAAGGCGGTGCCGTCGGCGACCGCCATCATCGGCGCGGCCTCCTGCCACTGGTCGGGCTCGGTCCACTCGCCGACCACCGGGACCTCGTGGAGCATCTCGCCGGTCTCCGGGTCGAGGATGTTCAGCTCGCCGTCGGTGGTGAGCACGAGCGCCTCGCCGTTGGGACCGCGGTCCAGGGAGCGGAACCAGTACTCCGCCCCCAGGTCGACGATCTGCTGCGTGGCGTCGCGGGTGTCGATCAGCGCGATCTCGGTGGGCCGCTCGATGCCGCCGGCGGGCTCGGGATCGACCTTGTGATCGGCGAGCACGATGGGCGAGTCCTCGTGACCCTTCTGGTTGCCGGAGCGCTGGTAGTCGCCCTCGATGGCGACCTTGTGGAACGCGCCGTCGCGGTAGACGACCGAGCCGTTCTCGCAGCCCAGGCTGATGACGTCGCCGGACTCGGTGGGCTGCGCGGCGGCTTCGCCGTGCACACCCGGGCAATCGTCGGTCTGCGCGGTGACCTCGCCCTCGGCATCGAGCACCTGCACGGTGCTGCGGGCGTCCTCGGTGCCCTGGGTGAGGAGCATGCCGCCGCCGGTCAGAGGCACCGCCACCCCGTGGTGCGGGTCGTCGGTCGCGGTCTCCTCGACCACGTCCAGCTCGCCCTCGGCGAGCGCGGCCGGGTCGATCACGGTGATGTCGCCGGTGCCGTCGGCGAAGAGAGCGGTGCGGCCGTCATGGGGGACCACGTGACCGGGATGCGGCGCCGCGACGGACAGGTCGGTCAGGACGGGGTCCTGGACGTAGTAGTGGAAGTGGTCGCCGTGACCCTGGGCGAGCAGGCCCGTGTCGTACATGGTGATCGCGTCGGAGGCGCTGACGGCGACGTGCCGGCCGTCGCCCGCGGGGTTCAGCCGCACGTAGCCCTCGAGCTCCGCGCTGCCCAGCTCGGAGCCGTCGGCGGAGTCGAGGGTGGTCACCCCGCCGTCGTGGGCGAGGACGATTCGCGGGGAGAGGGCGCCGACCTCTGTGCGGTCCGAGGCCGGGGACTGCGCCGCGCTGTCGCCGTCGGAGGCCCCGCTCCCGCCGCTCTCCCCCGGCCCGGTCCCGCAGGCGGCCAGGGCGAGGGCGCCGATCCCGGCGAGGGCGAGCGCTCGCCGCTTCATGATAATGGTTTTCATAAGATGCATGCCCAGGAGGCTAGCAGTTCCTGAGAACCGTTCCCAGCTGAGCCTCTGTGCCGTGGGTCACGCAGCATGGGCGGCCGGGGCGCCCGCCGAACCCTGGCGAGTCTCCCCCGCGCTGCCGTAGCGTCCCGGGCATGGACGACCCCGTCGAGACCTACCTGCGCGCCACGGTCCATGCCGACGTCCCCGCCCTGCTCGGGACGCTCGCACCGGGCGCCTCGCTGAGCTCACCACTGGTCGGCGGCGCGGTCTTCCGCGAGCCCGAGGACCTGGGCATCCTGTTCGGAGCGGTCTACGAGATCCTGCGCGACCTGCGCTGGGAGGAGCACTACCGGGACGGGCGGATGCACACGGTCCTCGGCCGTGCCCGCGTGCTCGGCGCGGAGCTGCACGACGCGATGCTGCTCGAGACCGACGCGGACGGCCGAGTGCTCACGATCCGCCCGCACCTGCGCCCCTGGACGGGCCTGAGCGCCTTCGCGATCGCCCTCGCCCCGCGGCTCACTCGGCATCCCGGCGTGCTGCGCCGAGCCGGCCGCGCGCCCACCGCACCGCCCGGACGCGAGAAAGGTGCGATCCCGACCCAGGATCGGGACTGATCCGGGTCGGAATCGCACCTTTCTCGGAGGGTGCGGAGCGGGGGCGCCACGGGTGCGCCGCGGAGGCGCTACGAGGGTGCGGCGGGGCTCAGATGACGCCGAAGGCGATCATCGCGTCGGCGACCTTGCGGAAGCCGGCCACGTTCGCGCCCACCACGTAGTCGCCGGGGCGACCCACCTCCTCGGCGGTCTCCAGGCAGGTGGCGTGGATGTTCTTCATGATCTGCGTCAGACGCTCCTCGGTGTGCGCGAAGCTCCACGCGTCGCGGCTCGCGTTCTGCTGCATCTCGAGCGCGGAGGTCGCCACGCCGCCGGCGTTCGCGGCCTTGCCCGGGCCGAAGGCGATGCCGGCCTCGCGGAACACGGTCACGGCATCCGGGGTGCAGGGCATGTTCGCACCCTCGGAGACGGCGAGCACGCCGTTCTTGACCAGCGTGCGCGCGGAGTCCGCATCGAGCTCGTTCTGGGTGGCGCTGGGCAGGGCGATGTCCATGGGGACGTCCCAGACGCTCCCCCCGGCCACGAAGCGCGCCGAGTCGCCGCGCCGCTCCGCGTACTCGGCGATGCGGCCGCGCTCGACCTCCTTGATCTGCTGCAGCAGCTCGAGGTCGATGCCCTTCTCGTCGACCACGTAGCCGGAGGAGTCCGAGGCGGTCACGGGGAGGCCGCCCAGCTGGCGGGCCTTCTCGATCGCGTAGATCGCGACGTTGCCGGAGCCGGAGACGCCCACGCGGCGGCCCTCGAAGGAGGCGTCGCGGGCTTCCAGCATCTCGGCGGCGAAGATGGCCGCGCCGTAGCCGGTGGCCTCCTTGCGCACGAGCGAGCCGCCCCAGTCCAGGCCCTTGCCGGTCAGCACGCCGGCCTCGTAGCGGTTGGTCAGGCGCTTGTAGGTGCCGAAGAGGTAGCCGATCTCGCGGGCACCCACGCCGATGTCGCCGGCGGGGACGTCCGTGTACTCGCCCATGTGGCGGTGCAGCTCGGTCATGAAGGACTGGCAGAAGCGCATGACCTCGCCGTCGCTGCGACCGCGCGGATCGAAGTCGGAGCCGCCCTTGCCGCCGCCGATGGGCAGGCCGGTCAGCGAGTTCTTGAAGATCTGCTCGAAGCCGAGGAACTTCACGATGCCGAGGTTCACCGAGGGGTGGAACCGCAGGCCGCCCTTGTAGGGGCCCAGCGCGGAGTTGTACTCGACGCGGAAGCCGCGGTTGACCTGCACGACACCCTTGTCATCCACCCAGGGGACCCGG
Source organism: Brachybacterium sp. YJGR34 (assembly GCF_003347015.1). GTDB lineage: Bacteria > Actinomycetota > Actinomycetes > Actinomycetales > Dermabacteraceae > Brachybacterium. The sequence continues at coordinate 194,428 of NZ_PNFB01000003.1, read as the reverse complement.
AAGATGATCTGGCGCTCCGGCTCGGAGAGCCGCATGAGGATGCTGTGGTCCTGGTACTCGGGGTGACGGTTCTGGATGACCTCGAGGGACTCGAAGACCTCCCGGACGGCCTGGTGGAACTCGGGTTCGCCGGGGTTGCGGCGAAGAACGTGGTCGTAGGTGTCCTGGAGAGTCGAGTCGAGCATCGCAGTCCTTTCACGGGCCCGGCGGCCCACGGAGTCCGGGGCCCCGGCGGTCGGAGGTCAGAGCGCCGCCCACAGTACGCGGGCCCTGCTGATCGCGGAACGGCCTGTTCAGTGAGTGAACATGCAGGGTGCGCAGAAGCGATGCAGGCCACATGCGGCCGACCCGGGACGGCGGGCGCCGCCCCGGGCCGTCGGCACGTCACCCCTCCCCGGCGAGCTCCTCGCCCTCGGGGGTGAAGATCTCCTCGATCGGGACGCCGAACTGCCGGGCGATCCGGAAGGCGAGCGGGAGGGAGGGGTCGTACCGGTCGTTCTCGATGGCGATGACGGTCTGCCGCGAGACGCCGAGCGCGGCGCCGAGCTCGGCCTGCGACCAGCGCAGCTCGGCACGGCGTGCCTTGATGTCGTTGCGCATGACGGGCTCCTCAGCGGTAGCGCGCGGCGGCGACGACGGTGCCGAGGATCCAGGAGACCATCAGCAGGGAGAACGCGAAGATCCAGTTCAGCGCCGGCAGACCGAAGAACTGCAGTACGCCGACGGCGAGGATCAGCGGGGTCGCGATGACGAAGGCGAGCAGGACCGCCTCGGCGATCTTGCGTCGCTGGAACTCGTCACCGCTGCGGTACATCTCGATGTTCGCCCAGGCCATCAGGCCGACAGCCGGGAGGACCAGCAGGGCGGGGAGCCAGGCGGCGACGCCGAGGCCCTCGGCGACCCCGGCGAGGGCGAGGGCGGCCCCGTAGAGGACCATGCCGACGGCGAAGCGGAGGGCGAAGGCGCGGTTGGCGCGGGTGCGGGCGGAGGTGGACATGATGTCTCCTGAGGCGGGAGGCGGTGGTCACTGCGGTCCGGAGGGCCTCCCGAGCCGGTCGGCCGGCCCGGAACCCCTCGCGTCCACACCCCAGAATGTACAGAGTCCTTGACATGACGGTCAAGGGTTCTTGACATGCAAAGTCAACGACCCTTGACACGCCGATGGTCCGCGTCGGGACGCTCAGAGCCCCCGGGCGTCCAGCTCGCGGCGCACCCAGCCGGGATCGTCGGTCGTGATCGTGTCCGCCCCGCAGGCCAGGGCGACCTCGAGCTGCTCGGGCCGGTTCACGGTCCAGGGATTCAGCTCCAGGCCGGCGGCGTGCACGGCCTCCGCGCCCCGCAGGCTCAGGCCGCCGATGGCGGGGCCGAGGCCGCGGGCCCCGAGCGCGACCGCCGTCTCGATCGCCTGCTCGTCGACCGTCCCGACCAGGTAGGACACCGCGGTCTCCGCGTCGCGGCGGATCTCCGCGAGGGCCTCGGCATGGAAGGAGATGACCGTGGACGCGGCGGCGGGCGCGTCCGCGGGCAGCGCGCGCAGCGCCGCGGCGACCGCGGCCGCCGCCCGGGCGACCTTGACCTCGATGAACACCGGGACGGTGGTCGCCGCCAGCAGCTCGTCCAGGGACGGGACCCCCTCCCCCTCGGCCAGCCGCACCCGGTCCAGCTCGGCGCGGGTGAGCGCGCCGATCGCCCCGCTGCGCAGCGGGGAGTCCGCCGCCGCGGTGCGGTCGATGGTCTCGTCGTGCATGATCACCACCTGCCCGTCGGCGCTCAGATGCACATCGCACTCGAGCAGCTGCGCGCCATCGGCGAGCGCACGGCGGAAGGACGCCATGGTGTTCTCGGCGACGTGCGCGGCGGCCCCGCGATGGCCGACGATCGCGGGGCGGCGGGGCGGGATCGGGGTGGACGACGAGGTCATGACTCTCCTGGGTCGGGACGGGACGGGGCGGGGCGGACCGGGAGGACCGGCGCGGGATCAGGCGCGGACGCGGGCGGCCATCAGCTCGGCGGCCCAGGCGGGATCGTCCACGGTGATCGTGTCGCATCCGAGCTCGAGGGCGCGCTCGAGCTCCTCCTCGGAGCGGGCGGTCCACAGGTTCAGCGCGGCGCCGAGCTCGGCCGCCCGCTCGACGTCGGCCTGCCGGGCGTCGGCGATCCGCACCCCCACGTGGGCGAGCTGCAGCTCGCGGCAGGACTCCCACCACTCCGGGCTGGTCGCCGTGGTGGTGCGCATCCGCGGGATCTGCGGGGCGAGCTCCGCCGCGCGGCGCAGGGGCTCCTCGTGGAAGGACAGGATGACCGCCGGGGCCGGCCGGTCCACCTCGTCCGCGAACGCCTCCGCGCCCAGCTGCTCCAGCAGGATCTCGACCACGAGGTCCGCGGCGGCAGGCGCCTTGATCTCCACCAGCAGGGGGACGCGGGTGCCGTCCTCGCGCACGGAGGCCTCGAGCACCTGGGCGAGCGTGGGGATGTGCTGGTCCGCGCCCACCAGGACCCGGTCCAGCTGGGCGCGGGTGAGGTCTGCGACCGCACCGGTGCGCAGCGGGGAGTCCTCCTGCGCGGTGCGATCGATGGTGGCGTCGTGCAGGATCACATCGGCGCCGTCGGCGCTGAGGTGCACATCGCACTCGAGCCACCGGACCCCCTCGGCGACACCCCGCCGGAAGGACGCGATGGTGTTCTCGGGCGCGATCGCGGCGGCGCCGCGATGCCCCACCAGAGTGGGCAGCTGGGAAGTCATGCTCTCGTTCTCCTCGTTCAGTGCGGGCCCGACGGGCCCCGAACCGCCGCGGGGTCCGCGGCGGCGCGTCGGCCCCGGGCGTCCATCATGCCCGGGGCCGACGTGCACCCGCCCCCGGGAACGGGCGCGGGCGCGGTGCGGCTCGGATCAGCTCCAGCCCTCGAAGCCGATGGCCTCGTAGTCCTCGCGGTTGTCGTCCAGGTACTCCTGGAGCGTCGGGGCGAGGGCGTCGAGCACGCTCTGGGGGTCCGCGTCGTCGCCGTACACCTGGGCCTGCGAGGCGCTGATCTCGGTGACGGCGCCCTGGGACCAGTTGGTGTAGTCCGCGGTGCGCGCGTTGGCGAGCTGGTCGATGGCCACCCCGTAGTTCGGGTCCGCGGCGACGTTCTCCGTGACCCGCTGGGTATCGGCCGCGGCCTGGACGATCGGCACGTACCCGGTGCCGATGTGCCAGGTGGCGGACTGCTCGGGCCCGGCAAGGAAGCGGAACAGCTCCGCGCAGGCGTCCTGGCGGTCCTGCGAGTCGTTGCGCACGATCGACAGCCCCGAGCCGCCCGTGGGGACAGCCTTCTCCTCGCCCTCCTTGGAGAGCATGAAGGCGGTGCCCACCTCGAAATCCGCGGCCTCGGTGGTGCCGGTCAGCCCCGCGGTGGAGCCGCGCATTCCCGCGGTGAGCCCCGCGGTGAAGTCGGTGCCGGCGGCCTTCGCCATGTAGCCGAAGCCGTCGTCGTTGAGGAATGCCCGCTGCCACTCGAGCCACTCGACGCCCGGGGCCTCGTTGATGGTGACCTCGAAGTCCTGGGTGGAGTTCGCGCCGCCGAAGCCCCAGATGTCCGCCTGCGCGTGCCAGGCGTCGTCGGCTCCCAGCGCGAGCGCGGACAGCGGACGTCCCTCGACCTGGATCTTCGCGAGCTCGGGGGCGAACTCGGCGAGATCCTCCCAGGTCTCGGGACCCTCCTCGGGCAGGCCGGCCTCGATGTAGCGGGTCTTGTTGAAGTAGAACAGCGGGGTCGAGCGGGCGAAGGGCACCACGAAGGTCTCCCCGGCCGCCTTGCCCTCGGGGACGAAGTTCTGGATGAAGATGTCCGTGTTCCACTCGTCGTCGAAGTAGCCGTCCAGCGGGGCCAGCGCATCGGACTGGTAGAACTGCAGCCACTGCATCTCGGGGAAGCAGACGATGTCGGGCACCGTGCGGGCCTGCAGGGCGGCGGTGAACTTCTGGTTGAGGTCCGCGTAGCTGCCCACGGACTCGGCGATCGCGACGATCTCGTCCTGCGACTCGTTGAACTCGGCGAACAGCTGGGAGAGCACCTCGTAGTTGGTGCCCGTGAAGGGCGCCCAGAACAGGATCGGGGTGCGGCCTTCGTACTCCGAGGGCACCGTGAGGTCGGCCTGGGAGAAGCCGTCGCGGATGTTGCTCTCGGCGCTGTCGCCGCCCCCGCTCGGGGCGCCGCAGGCGGCGAGGGAGGCGGCGCCGGCGCCGAGGCCCAGCGCCGTCAGCAGGCCGCGGCGGGAGAGGTCGAGGGGACTGCGGGACATGTGCATCGCTCCTTGGGTGGGTCCGGATCGGGAGGGTCCGGTGCGTTCTCAGGCGGGGTCCGGCGGGTGGTGCGCCCCGGGAGGGGACCCGGGGCCCGCCCGGGTCACGGCCCGGGCGGTGGGGCGGTCCGACGCTCGGGCGCGGGACCGACCAGGCGGCGCGGGGGCCGCCGGCCTCACTTCAGGGCGCCGGCGGCGAGGCCGCCGATGATGCGCTTCTGGGCGAGGAAGAAGAGGATCAGCATCGGCAGGGAGACGAACACGGCGCCGGCCATGATCACGCCCCAGTTCGAGTAGCCCTCCTGGCTGCGCAGGAAGAGCAGACCGATGGGGAGGGTGCGCATGTCCGCGGTGCTGGTGACGATCAGGGGCCAGACGTACTCGTTCCACTTGCTGACCATGACGATGAGGGTCGCGGTGAGGATCATCGGGCTGGACAGCGGGACCACGATGGCGAGCATCCGTCGCAGATGGCCCGCGCCGTCGATCTCCGCGGCCTGCAGGATGTCCTTGTCGATCGTCCGCATGTACTGGTACAGGAGGAACATCGCGAAGGCGCTCGCGATGCCGGGCAGGATGATGCCCTGGTAGGAGTTCAGCCAGCCCAGGTTCGCCACGGTGATGTAGTTGACGATCAGGGTCACGTGGCCGGGCAGCATGAGCGAGGCGATGATCAGGACGAAGGCGATCTTCTTGAAGCGGAACTCGACGAACACGAACGCATAGGCGCACAGGATCGCGAGCGTCAGCTCCAGGAAGGTCCCCACCGCGGTCGTGATGATCGAGTTGAGGAAGAAGCGGTCGAAGGGCGCGGAGTTCCAGGCCTCGAGGAAGTTGTCGAGCGTCAGCTGCCCGGGGATCCACTGCAGCGGCCAGGTGTAGATCTGGTCCTGGGGCTTGAGCGCGGAGGAGAAGAGCCAGTACAGCGGCACCAGGAAGACGGCGATGACGCCGAGGACGCCGGCGAACATCAGGCCGGTGAGCCACAGCGGGCGGCGGGGTCCGCGCCGGCGGCCCCGGTTCTGCGGGACGGGAGTGCCGGTGACCTGGTCGGTCTCGAGGGTCGCGGTGCTCATGAGTCGTAGTTCACCTTCTTCTCGCCGATCCGGACCTGCACGAAGGTGAGGACCAGCAGCAGGACCAGCAGGACGGTCGCGGCGGCCGAGGCGGTGCCGATGTCGAACTTCTGGAAGGCCTCGTCGTAGACCATCCAGCTCAGCGTGCTCGAGGAGCGCCCGGGACCGCCGCCGGTCATGATCGAGATGATGTCGAAGGCCTGGGCGGCGGAGATGATGCCGGTGATCGAGAGGAAGAACGTGATCGGGCTCAGCAGCGGCAGCGTGAGGTGGCGGAAGAGCTTCCAGCCGTGGGCGCCGTCGAGGGCCGCGGCCTCGTAGAGGCTCTTGGGCAGATCGAGGATCGCGGTGTAGCAGATGACGGTCACGAAGCCGAGGCGCTGCCAGGTGTAGGCGATGGTGATCGCCCACAGCGACCAGTCCGAGGTGGTGGTCCAGTCCGGCGAGTCGGCGCCGAAGAGGGAGAAGAACCAGCGCGAGAGACCGTAGTTCGGGTCGAACATGAACAGCCACAGGATGCCGACGGCGGCTCCGGGGAGCATGTGCGGCGCGAAGGCCATGGTCTGTGCGAAGCCGGTCAGGGGGAGCTTGGAGGCCAGCAGGCTGCCCAGCAGGATGCCGCCGATGATCGAGCCCAGCACGCTGACCAGGGTGAAGATGACGGTGTTGGCCATGACCTCGCCGAAGGCGGGCGAGGTGAACAAGCCGGTGTAGTTCTCCAGTCCCACGAACTCGGGGGTCGGGGCGACGAAGTCCCAGTCGAAGAAGCTCAGCCCGATGTTGTAGAGCGCCGGATAGTAGGAGAAGACGATGATCGCCAGCAGGTTCGGGCCGATCAGCGCGCAGAACAGCAGCGCGTCGCGGCGGCGGCGCCGACGTAGCTGCGGGGAGCTGCGGCGCGGCGGACGCGCGAGGGCCGGCGTCGTGGTCGCGGTCGTCGCCATGGCACCCCCCTGCTCGTCGGCCCCGGCCGGGACCGGTGGGTCCGCGGGGGTGTTCGGTCGGACTGCGATGGACATGGGAGCGCTCCCAGCTTCCTGTGCGGAGGACGGGCCCCGGAGCGGGGCCGTCGCGATGAGAGTGGCGGCTGCGTCGCGCGGAGCATCTCCGCGATCCGGCCACCGGGCTGCTGGATGCCGCCTCGGCGCCGTCGACGGATCTCACCGTAGATACCGTCTGACCAGGGACGCCAGTGCGGGGTGCGCGGCGGTGAATCCCGCGTGAACAGCACCTGTCACTGCAGGTGGGAGCGCTCCCATGGCGAAGCGGCAACCGCTTCCCCATGCCCTGCCGCCGCCACCGCGGGGCGCGATCCATCGGCTGTTCATCCGGGGTACCGCAAGAGTTCGCCGTCCGGCGGCCCCGGCCGGTCGTCGACGAACTCGGACTTCACCCTCCGGTCACCCGTTCCTCCCGCCGGGTGCCCGCCGCTGCGCTAGGGTGCGCCGAAAGTGCCGACCGCCGCGCGGGTGCCGCTCGGGGACGGCGCCGAGGGGAAGGGGAGCCGCCATGCCACGACCGCCGACGATGGAGGACGTGGCCCGCGCCGCGGGCGTCTCGCGCTCGACCGTCTCCCGGGTCTTCCAGAACCATGGCGAGCGGGTCTCCCCCGACGCGCTGATCAAGGTCCACGGGGCCGCCAAGCAGCTGGGCTACGTCCACAACCTGGTCGCCAGCGGGCTCGCCATGCGGCACGGGCGGCAGCTCGGCCTGCTCGTCCGCGACGCGACCAACCCCGCCTACGGACACCTCCTGGCCGAGATGAACCGCGCCGTGGAGAGCGCCGACCGCACCCTGATCTCCGTCACCGCCTTCCGCCACGACTACGGCACCGCCGAGGTCGACGGGCTGCGCCGGCTGCTGGGGCAGCGGGTGGCCGGCGTCTTCGTCGGCACCGGCGTCACCGCCGCCGAGGACCTCGTCGAGACCGTCACCTCCGTGCCGATGATGATCGTCGGCCGCCCCAACGAGCACCCCCGCATCGAGTCCGTCAGCTACGACGAGCGCACCCACGGCCGCACCATGGCCGACGAGATCGCCGCCCTCGGGCACCGCCGGATCGCCGTGCTCACCGCTCCCCTGCTCTACTCCCGCGTCTTCGCCCTGCGCACCCGCAGCCTCGTCGAGCGCTGCGCCGAGCTCGGCGTCACCACGGTCCCGATCGACCTCCTGCCGGTCGAGGACGGCGTGGTCCGGGCGCTCGAGGCCGCGCGGGAGCAGGGTCTGACCTGCATCGTCTGCCCGGTGGACTATGTGGCGCTCGACCTGCTGCGCGCCGCCGCCGCGCGCGGTACGAGAATCCCCGAGGATGTCAGCACCGTGGGCTTCGACGGGATGGGCGACGGCCTGGACCTGCTGGGGCTCGCGACGATGCGGCTGCCGGTGGCGGAGGTGGCGCAGCGGGCCGTGGCCCGCATGGACGAGCTGCTGGAGCACGCGGCCGATGCCCCCGGCCCGGACGGCGGCTCCGGCGCGGGGGCGCCCCCGCCGGCGCGCCACGTCGTGGTCGCCGGGACCTTCCTGCCCGGACGGACGCTCTCGGTCCCGCCGACGTCGCGGCACCGCTGAGGTAAGCCTGTCCACGGATGACAGGGGACCTGGTCAGGGCTATCGTCCAGAGCATGAAGATGAGCACTGATCTCGAGAAGAAGTTCCAGGAGCAGATCACCCTGGAGTTCGCCGCCTCCCTCACCTACCGCCAGCTCGCCATCGAGGCCGACGAGCAGGATCTCCCCGGCATCGCCGCGTGGCTGCGCCACCAGGCGGACGAGGAGATCGTCCACGCCAACAAGTTCATCCAGCACGTCTCGGACCGCGACAACCACGCCGCCATCGGGACCATCACCGCGCCCGCCGTGGCGCCGGGCCTGACGGTGCTGGAGATCTTCGAGGCCGCGCTCGCGCACGAGCAGAAGGTCTCCGAGGCCATCCGCGAGCTCTACCGCAGCGCGGACAAGGAGGGCGACTACGACTCCCGCCCCCTGCTCAACTGGTTCGTGGACGAGCAGATCGAGGAGGAGGCCACGGTCAGCGAGATCATCGGCCGCGTGCGGATGATCGGCGAGGACGGCTCCGGCCTGCTCCGCCTGGACTCCGAGCTCGGCGCGCGCCCCGCCAAGGGCACCGAGGCCGACGCCGAGTGACCGCTCCGCGCTGAGGCCCGGCCTGCGCGACGTATTGGCGAAGAATGAGCCGGTAGGAGCGCAGGCAGAAAGCACCGCCTGGGCGACGTGCTGGCGAAGGATGAGCCGGCAGGAGCGCAGGCAGAAAGCGCCGTCTGTGCGACGTGCTGGCGAAGGATGAGCCGGCAGGAGCGCAGGCAGAAAGCGCCGTCTGTGCGAGAACCCCCGAGGGCCCGGCAGCGATGCCGGGCCCTCGGTGTGCGGCGGGTGCTCAGTGCGAGCGCAGCGCCGCCGCCGAGGTCACCTCACGGGCGGCGGCACGGGCTCCCCCGTGATCAGCGGATCGCGGCGCAGCAGCATCACCAGGCACACCGCGAGCGCGAGGATCACGAAGATGAACGGAGCCGCCGAGAGCATCACCGCCGTCTGCAGCGCCTCCAGACCACCGGCGTAGAGCAGCACGGCGGCGGTCGCTCCGGTGAGCAGCCCCCACATCCCCATCACGCGACGACTCGGGGCCATGCGCCCGTCGGAGGAGATCACGGAGAGCACGTAGGTGTTCGAGTCGGCACCGGTGATGAAGTAGAGCACCACGAGGGCGACGGCCACCACCGAGGTCAGCGGCGTCAGGGGCAGCTGGTCGAGCAGGCCGAAGAAGGCCGTGTTGACGTCCTTCGCCGCGGCCTCGCCGATGGCGGCGCCCCGTTCGAGGTCCATGAACATCGCCGCTCCGCCGAAGACGGTGAACCAGGCGGAGAAGATCAGGCTCGGGATGCCGAGGACGACCAGCACGAACTGCCGGATGGTCCGGCCGCGGGAGATGCGCGCCAGGAAGATGCCGACGAAGGCCCCCCAGGAGATCCACCAGGCCATCATGAAGTAGGTCCAGCCCCGCATCCACGTCAGCTCCTCACCATCGGTGGGCAGCATGAGGCTGATCTCGAGGAAGCCGCCGGCGTACCCGCCCAGGGACCGCAGGAAGACGTTGATCAGCCAGCTCGTGGGGCCGGTGATCAGCACGAAGAGCAGCAGCGCCGCGGCGATCGCCATGGTGGCCTGGCTCAGGTAGCGGATGCCGCGCCCGATACCGCTCATCGCCGACGCCGTGAACAGCACGGTGAGCAGGGCGATCACGGTGATCTGCACGCTCACGGCGGTCAGATCGACTCCGGTGATCTGGCTCAGACCCTGGCTGATCTGGGCGGCGCCCAGGCCCAGCGAGGTGGTGGTGCCGAACAGCGTGGAGAGGATCACCAGGACGTCGACCGCCTTGCCGACGACGCCGTCGGCGTGACGTCCGATCAGCGGGCGCAGGATCGGGGAGACCAGCCCCTTGTTGCCCAGCCGGTGCGTGGAGTAGCCGATGGCCAGCCCGAAGGTGGCGAACACCGCCCAGGCGTGCACACCCCAGTCCAGGAAGGTGAAGCGCAGCGCGTCCACCACCGCGTCCTGGCTGCCGGGCTCGGCGAGATCGTGGGGCGGATCGACCAGGTGGGAGACCGGCTCCGCCACGCCGTAGGTGATGAGCCCGATGCCCATCACCGCACCCAGCAGCATCGCGATCCAGGCGTAGGTGGGGTATTCGGGACGGGAGTCGTCGGGGCCGAGGCGGATGGTGCCGAAGCGGGTGCAGGCCAGCACCAGCAGCAGGACGATGAGACTCAGCGGGATGAGCAGCAGGGACCATCCGCTCGTGGCGGTCACCCAGTTCATCGCGGCGTCGGCCGCGGCGCTCAGCTGCGCAGGTCGAAGTGCGGCGACGGCGAGGAGGGCGACGACGAGCGCCACCGAGGTCCAGAGGACCCCGTTCAGCGAGCTGCCGGGACGGTGCGGGCTGCTCGGGAAGCGCTCGGCGGCGCGCCGGGCGCGGCGCGCGGACGGGCCGTCCGGGGCGACGGTCGGGGGAGGTTCAGGAGGGGCGTCCGGAGGCATGGCGCGGTCCGTTCCGTGAGGGCACTGCCACGTCAGCGCGCGGGCGGTGGAGGATGGGAGAGGTTCTGGAGATCGAGATCCCGACCGAGGATGTGGCGATGGTCCGCCCGTCGAGCTCGACGGGGGACGCCTCGCCGTGCATTCCGGACCTCACTCCATCGTCCGGGGAGGATGGTGGGCGGTCGGCATCGTCGTGGCATGGGGCGGACACGGACGTGACCCGGTCGCAGAGCGCTCCACAGTAGGGGCCGATGGCCTCGCACAGGGTCTCGCTGCCGGATTTTGGGGCGCTTGTCTCGTCCGGGCCGCCGCCCGCGACACCCTGATATGGAGCCAGCATGTGCACAGGAGCCCTGCCCTGAGCGCCTTCCTGTGCACATTCTGGCTCCGATCCGGCCCGTAGCCTCAGGGCATGCTCCGCATCGTCACCGCCAACGTCAACGGGATCCGCGCTGCGCACCGGAGGGGCTTCGGGGACTGGCTCGCCGGGCGCGGGGCGGACGTCATCGCGCTGCAGGAGGTCCGGGCGCAGGTCGCGAAGCTCCCCGAGGCGGCCTTCGGCACGTTCCACGTGGCCCTCGACCCCGGCTCGCTCCCCGGTCGCAACGGGGTCGCGATGCTGACGCGCCGGCCGCCCGCCGCGGTCCGGACGTGGAGCGGCCGGGCGGTCGTGGGCGGTCCGGCGGTCGCCCCCGGCGCTCTCCGCGCCGACCTGGTCGGCCCTCCGTCCGCCGCCGGTCCCGCCCTGGAGGAGGTCGAAGCACCCGATCAGGTGCCGCTCGCGCGCGGACTCGGCCCCTTCGCGCGGGAGGGCCGCTATCTCGAGGTCGATCTCGCGGACGCGCCGCTGACCATCGCCTCGCTCTACCTCCCCAAGGGCGGCCTGCCGGCGGAGCTGCAGCGCCCCGAGCGAATGCGGGAGGCACCCGACGGCGGGGCGAAGTATCGGCGGAAGATGGGCTTCCTGGCCGCCTTCTCCCGCTATCTCACCGCCACCCGCCGCGCCGCCCGGGCCCGCGGCCGGGAGTTCCTGCTGGTGGGAGACCTGAACATCGCGCCGACGCGCCAGGATCTCGCCAACTGGCGCCGAAACCAGCAGACCGACGGCTTCCTGCCGGAGGAACGGGAGTGGTTCGCCCAGCAGCTCTCACCGCGCACGCTCGTGGACGTGGTGCGGAGCCTGCGCCCGGAGGAGGATGGCCCGTACTCGTGGTGGTCGTGGTTGGGGCAGTCCTTCGCGAAGGACACCGGCTGGCGGATCGACCATCAGCTGGCCACACCCCGGCTCGCGCGCAGCGCGCAGAGCGTCGAGGTGGACCGGGAGTTCCGCGGCGTGCGCCTGGCCGATCACGCCCCCGTGGTGGTCGAGTACGCGTGGCCGTGAGCTGCTGGATCATCACCGCGGCAGGTCAGGGAGCGGTTCAGTCCCCGTGGCGCGCGAGGGTGGCGCGCAGTCGGGGGTTCCAGTCCTCGGCCCATCGGGTCGCCTCGTCACCGCGGGCGTAGGTGTCGATGATCTCGCAGAGGCGTCCGGCGAGCCGCGGGCGCGGGACGCGCTCGGTGAGGAAGGCATCGAACGCGCCGACCACGCCGTCCATGTCCTGGGGCCGCCCGGTGCGCAGGAGATAGGCGGACAGGCCCCAGAGCACCGTCGCGTCCAGGCCGTTGCTGCTGGCCCTCAGCGCCTCGGCAGCGACGGTGAGCAGCTCGTCATCCAGCGGGAGATCGTCGATGACCGTGTCGAGCTTCGCGATCAGGCCGGAATAGGCGGAGAACTTCCGGAGCCGCACGACGACCCGCGCCGCGTCCTTGCCGCGTCCGCGCATCAGGGCGTAGAGGACGAAGAAGTCGCCGGCACACCTGACCTGGTCACCGTGCTCGAGCCAGAGCGGGAGCAGCTTCGTCTCGAGGGCGCCGGTGTCCTTCGCGCTGCCGATCGCCGCGATGAAGAGCTCCCAGTCCGGCGTGCCACGAACGGTCATCATCAGCTGCAGGAGTCGGTCCTGATCCTCCCCGACCAGGACGGCGAAGCCACCGGCGAGATCCGTGGCGCGCAGGGCCGGGGCCCGTTCATCGGGCTCGAGGGCGCCGGCCTCCTCGATCCACTGCTGGAGGGCGTCGGCGGCTCGGGACATCGTGGTCCTCTCTCGGTGCATCGGTCGATGACGTGCTGTTCGCAGGCGCGCGGCGATCAGGGGCCGCCGGGTGGCGCCGTCCAGGGTCGGTGGTGTCGTGACCCCGCCCAGAGTAGCGTCGGCCCCGGGGCCCTCACCGCCGAGGGCTCGCGAGGAGGAACGACGCATGGGCACCCTGACCTTCAGCATCAACACCACCCTGGACGGCTGCGTGGACCACACCGAGGGCATCGCCGACGAGGAGACGCACGCGCACTTCACGCGCCTGCTGGAGACGAGCGGCGCCATGCTCTGGGGCCGCACCACCTACGAGATGATGGAGAGCTACTGGCCGGCCGTGGCCCGCGGCGAGGTGGAGGCGCCGTCGGCGATCCGCGAGTGGGCGCTGACCCTGGAGGAAATGCCCAAGTACGTGGTCTCCTCCACGCGCCGGGACTTCCCGTGGACGGGCAGCCATCACCTCACCGGAGACCTCCGCACGGCCGTGCTGGAGCTCAAGGAGGCCACGCCGCGCGGGGTGCTCCTGGGCAGCGGGCAGCTGGCCACCGCGCTGGACCGCCTGGATCTCATCGACGAGTACCGGATCCTGCTGCATCCCCAGATCGCCGGCCACGGTCCCACCCTGTTCGCGGGCGGGCTGCCCTCGACGCGGACTCTCGATCTGCTGGCGGCGACGCCGATGAGCAACGGCGCGCTGGACCTGCACTATCGCCGGGCAGAGTGAGGGCCCGCAGCCGGTGCCCGCCCGATGCTCGGTGACCCGACAGCGGCCGGTGCCTCCCCGCCGCGGCCGACCGGCCGGCGGCGGAGAGGCAGGGTCTGCTATCCGACCTGCGAGGGCACCTCCGCGGCGACCGCCGGGCGGGAGATGACCAGGGCGCCGACGGCCAGCCCCGCGACGGCGAGCAGGGCGGCGATCACGAAGGGGTCCCCGCCGTGCAGCGCCGGGGCGAAGCCGAGGCCCACGTACACGGCCACGCCGCCGGCCCCGCCCAGCTGGTCCGCCGCGCGCTGGACGCCGGAGGCGATCCCGGCGTCCTCCTCGGTGGTCCCGCTGACGGCGATGTACTGCAGCCCCACGATGCCGAAGCCCATGCCCGCGGCGATCAGCAGCATCGCCGGCAGCAGCCAGAGCGCTCCGCCGCCCTGCGCGGCCACGGTCGCGACCACGGCCATCGCCCCCGCGGCCGCCGCGAGCCCGAGCAGCACGCACGCACGGGCGCCCCAGCGCCCCAGCAGTCGCGGGACGAGCACCGAGGCCGCGATCAGGGACACGGCCAGGGGCAGCATCGTGAGCCCCGCGCCGAGCGGGCCGATCCCGAGCCGGTCCTGCAGGTAGAAGGTGAACAGCAGGAACGAGGTCGACAGGGCGCCGCTGAGCAGCATCGTGGTGAGGTTCGCCCGCACCCGGGAGCGGTCCGCGAAGAAGCTCAGGGGCACCAGGGGGTTGGGGGACCTCGCCTCGACGCGCACGAAGCCGATCGCCGCCGCCACCGCGCCGGCCAGCGCCACGACGCTCACCCAGAGCGAGCTCCTCGGCTCGCCGGCCTCGACCGCGGCGGTGACGAACAGCAGCGGGCACGCGGTCAGCAGCAGCGAGCCCGGCAGGTCCAGGCGCACCTTCTCACGGGCTGCGGGCCTGTCGGCCGGGACCAGGAGGAGCGCCGCCACGAGGACGACCAGGATGAACGGCACCGAGATCAGGAAGATCCAGCGCCATCCCAGGTGGGCGGTGATGATCCCCGAGAGGGCGAAGCCGAGCACCAGGCCGCAGCTGGCCACCGCCGCCCAGACGCTCAGCGCCCGCGACCGCCGCGGCCCCTCGGGGAACATCAGCACGATGGTCGCCATCGCCGCGGGCAACGCGACGGCCTCGCCGACGCCCTGGAGCAGGCGCGCGGCGACCAGGACGGGGAAGGAGGGCGCCAGACCCGCCAGCAGGGACGCCGCCCCGAAGACGGTGGTGCCGACCAGCAGGGTGCGGCGTCGGCCCAGGAGGTCGCCGAGCCGCCCGCCGAGCATCAGCAGCCCGCCGCCGGTGATGGTGTAGCCGACCACGACCCAGGTCAGCGCGTGGCCGTCGACGCCGAGGTCGGCGCCGATCGAGGGCAGGGCGATGTTGACCACGGTCACGTCGACCGCGATGAAGAACTGCAGCAGGGCCATCGTGGCCAGCACGAGCCCTGCGCGCGCAGGGGCGGGACTCAGCCCGCGAGAGGTAGGGGTCTTGTCAGAAAGCATCGATTGCTCCGTCGCTGAGAAGTGAGCGGAGCAGCATGAGGAGCCGCTCCGGAGGGATCACGGAGCGACGGGACGTTCCCGGGAACGAGTGGTGCGTGGTGGACGTCCCGCCGCTAGCGGGAGGTCCTGATCACTGCCGCGAAGGCGGCGGAGCACGAAGCGGCTGACATGGCACGGATCCTACCGGGCGGCGGCGGTGATGGCGACTCGTCAGGGCGCGGATCACCCGCGGCCCCGGAGCCCTCGGCGGGGAGGGCCCCGGGGCCCGGGCGCTCAGGAACCGCTGTACTCCGCCGTCACGCGGTGCACCTGCCCGCCCCAGCCGTCCTCGGGGAAGGCGTCGGAGACGCGCAGGAACACGTCCTTCTCCTCCCCCGCCAGGTAGGGCGCGAGATCCAGCGTGCGCTCCCCCCGGTTGGAGGCGTCGCGCAGCGGCTCCTCCTCGCGCAGCACCTCGGTCCAGCTCTCGCCGTCCGCGCTCAGCTCCACGACGAACTGGTTCGAGATCGTCACCGTGACCTGCGCCGCGGTGGTGCTGGCGGGGAAGGGGAAGCGGTAGATGAAGGCGCTCACGCCGTCGGCGAAGCGACCGGGCTCATCGGTCACCCCCGAGCCGCCGCCGTCCCACAGCCAGGCGGCGTCCTCGGTGCCGCCGGAGAAGTCGATCTCCCGGGCCACCACCACGAGCGCGCGGGCGGTGTGCTCGAGCCCGCCCGGCGCGCTCACGCGCATCCCGATCTCGTGGACGCCGTCCGGGGCATCGGCCGGGACGGTCACCGTGACGGGGACGGCGATCTCCGCGACCGCATCCTGGCCGCCGTCGGAGGGGCGCTCGAGGTCGAGGGTGCGGGGCGTGGCCACCTCCCAGCCGTCCGGCGCGTCCGCGGCGAGCCGCACGTGCACGGGGCCGACCCCGGGCGCGGTCGCCCCCACGGTCAGTTCGAGCTCGCGCTCGGCGAGGGCGTCGTCGGGGACCACCACCGGGGGCGAGGTCAGCGCCGCGGAGAGGGAGCGCGTCGCGCCGTCGGCGGGCACCACGGCGAGCAGCGCGCTCAGGGCGCTGGCCTGGGTGCGCCAGTCGGCGACGTTCGGCGAGCCCTCGGTCTCGGCGCCGCCCCAGCGCACACCGAGGCGGTCGGCGACGGTGCGATGCTCCCAGACGGACTCCGCCTGCACCGCGGCGAACTCGCGGTAGCGGGCTTCGCCGGTGGTGTCGGCGAGGTCCATGAGGTAGCGCAGGAAGATGCCCTTGAACTGCTTGTGGTTGTCGTTGGTGGTCTCCCCGAGTGCGTCGGTCCACTCCACGAGGATCCCGTCCCGGGTCAGCGCGCCCTCGGCGAGCGCGGAGTCCGCGAAGTAGCGCGCCTTCTCGAGCAGGTCAGGGTCGCCGGTGGCGCGGTGCAGCTCGAGCGCGGCGCCGATGGCGAGGCCCTGGTTGTAGGTGTAGACGTGGTCGCCGTTGTTCTCGCAGGCATCGGTGAGGCCGTCGTTGAGCAGGCCGCGCTCGTTGATCATCCCGCTGCCCAGGTACCAGTCCCAGGCCTCCTGCGCCCGCTCCAGCCAGGCCGCATCCCCCGGGATCCGGTTGTGCAGCTCCGCGGTGAGCCGGATCCACTGGCCGTTGGTGACGGCGTTCTTGTAGGTGCGCTCCTCGTCCCACCAGATCCCGCCGCCGCAGGTGCTGGTGTCGAAGAAGTCGAGCATGAACTCGCCGATGAGGACGGCCATGTCGAGGTACTTCTGCTCGCCGGTGAGGTCGTAGGTGCAGATCCAGGTCAGCGCCCACCACCCGGAGTCGTCGATGGCCCGGCTGGTGAAGTTCCCGTAGAGCTCGTCCCCGGACAGCTCCCCGGCGGGGAAGGGGCCCTGGTTCTGCTCGAAGGTGAGGTCGAGCTGATCGAGGTGGCGCAGGTCCCCGGTGCGACGCATGTAGTCGCCGATGGTCTGCAGGGCGACCGCGGAGTTCCACCAGCTCGAGGGGAACCAGGCCTTGGCCGGGTCGTAGTCGGTCATGAGGACGTCGGCGGCGATGCGTGCGCGGGAGACCGCCTCTGCGGCATCGACGGGGGTGGTCGGCGCCTCGGCGCGCGGGGTGGGTGGGGCGCCCTGGGCGATGCCGGCGAGCCCCAGGCTCGGGACGGCGGCGGCGGTGAGGGCGACGAGGGTACGGCGGGACATCGTCATCGATGAGCTCCGGATCATGGTGTCGGGTGACGGAGGAGCCGTTCGTGCCGTGAACGGCCCTGACCACGTTAGGGCACGCTGCGCGGCGTCCGACAGGCCTTTTGCACATCACTCTGATGAAGTTTTCAACCATCTCCTGGTACCGTGGGCCCATGCGAGCCTTCGGATTCCTCAGCTTCGGCCACTACGGCGGCAGCCCCGCCCAAGGCGGCATCAGCGCCCGCCAGATGCTCCACGACGCGATGGACATCGCCGTCGGCGCCGACGAGATCGGCGTGAACGGCGCGTACTTCCGCGTCCACCACTTCGCCCAGCAGTCCGCCTCCCCCATGCCGCTGCTGTCCGCGGTCGCCGCGCGCACGCAGCGGATCGAGGTGGGCACGGGCGTGATCGACATGCGCTACGAGAACCCGCTCTACCTCGCGGAGGAGGCGGCCGCGCTGGACCACATCGCCGATGCGCGGGTGGCCCTCGGCGTCTCCCGCGGCAGCCCCGAGCCCGCTGAGCGCGGCTGGGAGGCCTTCGGCTACACCGGCTCCGAGGACCCCCGCGGGGCGGACATCGCCCGCGAGAAGTTCGCGGTCTTCCTCGACGCCATCCGCGGCGAGGGCATGGCCCGCGCCGCCGAGAGACCCTACGGCGCCCCGGTCTCCCCCGGCCAGGACCTGCGCATCGAGCCCCACTCCCCGGACCTGATCCGCCGCATCTGGTGGGGCGCCGGCTCCCGCGAGAGCGCGGAGGGCGTGGGCACGATGGGCCTGAACCTCATGAGCTCGACCCTGCTCACCGAGGCCACCGGTGCCCAGTTCGGCGACCTCCAGGCCGAGCAGATCGAGCGCTATCGCGCCGCCTTCCGCGCGGCCGGGCACACGCACGCCCCGCGGGTCTCCGTCTCCCGCAGCGTCTTCCCGATCCTCACCGAGCAGGACCGTCTCCTGTTCGGCATGCGGCCGGGCGCCGAGGCGGACCAGGTCGGGATCATCGACGGGCACCGCTCGACCTTCGGCCGCACCTACGCCGGCGAGCCGGACCAGCTCATCGCCCAGCTGCAGGCCGACGCCGCCGTCCAGGCCGCGGACACCCTCATGCTGACGATCCCCTCGCAGGCGGGCGTGGACCTGAACCTGCACATCCTGCGCAGCTTCGCCGAGCACGTCGCGCCGGCCCTGGGCTGGCGGCCCAACGCGGAGGGGCCGGTCCAGGGGGACCCCGTCAGCTGAGCCGCGAGGTCCCGTCACGCCTCAGCGCAGACCGATGGGCACGTCCGATCCGCCCTCGCGCGTCAACCGCTCCCCCATCTGGACCAGCTGCGGCTCGGACGCGAACCCGCCCGCGAACAGCGCCTGCCCCTGCGTGAACCGCGGGGAGCGCTCCAGCAGCTCCGAGGGGGCGAAGCCGAAGATCTGACCGAGCTCGTCGAGGTCGCGGGTCGAGCTCATCTTCATCAGGGCGAGGTTGTCGCACTGCGAGATGACGTTGGGGTGCAGCTTCGACGGGCGCTGCGTGGACAGCAGCAGCCAGATGCCGTACTTCCGCCCCTCCGCCGCGATCTGGACGATGCGCTCGGTGAGGGCCCGGGCCAGCGGGGTCCCGGCATCGGGGGCGGCGAGGTTGTGCGCCTCGTCGATCACGACCAGACGGCCGGTGCGCTCGTGCCGCTGCGCCCACAGCCGGTCCAGCACGGCCAGGGCCGAGGCCTGCAGCTGGGCGGCGGAGTCGAAGCCGCCGAGGTCGACGACGGTGGCGTCGGGCAGCTCGTTGATGACGTCGGTGGCGTCGCGCCCGCCCCACGCCCACATGTCCCACTCGAGCACGCCGAGGTTCTGCAGGCGCAGCGCCAGGCGCCGCAGCAGCGGATCCTCATGGTTCTCGAGCCATGTCGCCAGTCCCCGGTCGTCCCCGAAGGTGTACTCGGCCCCGACGCGCAGCATGGCGTTGTACTCCTCCGCGTCGAGCACCGGGTCCAGCTGCAGAACCGCGGCCCGGGAGCGGATGTCCATGTCGACGAAGCGCACCTGCAGGTGCCGATCGCCCGGCGAGCTCGGGCGCAGGATCCGCACGTCCCGTGAGGCCAGCTGCGCCGCGGCCTCCTCGGAGGCCGAGTCCTGCGGGCTGTCCAGGTGCACGAAGTCGGAGTTCGGATCGAGGATCACCAGCGGCAGGTGCGTGTGCAGCAGCACCTGCTCGAGGACCACGCCGAGCGCGTAGGTCTTGCCCGATCCGCTCTGCCCGCACCAGAAGGTGTGGCGGTTGAGCTTGGGCGCACGGAGGTACGCGGTCTCGGACGTCTCCAGGTGGGTGCCGATCGGCATCTCAGCGTTCATGGGCGTCACTGTAATCGGCCCCGCTCGCCGGAGGACGGTTTCCCGACACCTTGACACACCGGGTTGCAAACCGGTTTGATGCAGGGGTCAAACCGGTTTGCGTCGCAGGCCGGTCGTCACGCCCCAGGAGCCATCGATGCCTCGAGTCCGCCCGACGATCGGCGACGTCGCCCGTGCCGCGGGCGTCTCCAAGGGCACCGTCTCCCTTGCCTACTCGGGCAAGCGACCGGTCGCCGACGAGACCCGTCGGCGCATCCTCGAGGCGGCCGCAACGCTGGGATGGACCCCGAGCGAGAGCGCGCGGGCCCTGGCGACCTCGCGGGCCGCGGCCATCGGCCTGGTCCTCGCCCGCACCCCGGACGTCCTGGCCGCCGATTCCTTCTTCCCACGCTTCATCTCCGGCTGCGAATCCGTGCTCTCCGGCGCCGGGATGGGCCTGCTGCTGAACGTCGTGACCAGCGCCGAAGCGGAGGAGGCCGTCTATCGGCGTCACGCCGCCGGGCGCGTGGACGGCGTGCTCCTGCTGGACATCCGCCGCGACGATCCTCGGCCCGCGCTGATGGCGGAGCTGGAGCTCCCCGCCGTGATGCTGACCGGCCATCGCCCCTCCGAGGCGGAGCGCCACGGCCTCTCCGCCGTCTATGTCGAGGGGGCCCCGGCGATCCGGCGCCTGGTGGGGGCCCTCGTCGACGCCGGCCACCGGCACATCGCCCATGTGACCGGCCCCCTCACGATGCTGCACGCGATCGAGCGCCGGGAGGCCTTCGTCACCGCCGTCCGCGACCACGGCCTGGATCCGACCCGCGTCGTCGAGGCGGACTTCACCGCCGCGGCGGGGCACGATGCGACCGCCGCGCTGCTGGACGGCCCCGAGCCGCCCACGGCGATCGTCTACGCCAACGACGTGATGGCCATCGCCGGGCTCTCGCTGGCCCGCAGTCGCGGCCTGCGCGTCCCGGAGGACCTCTCCCTGACGGGATACGACAACACCGAGCTCTCCGGCCACCTCTCCCCCGCCCTCACCTCCGTCGACTCCGACCCCTACGCCAGCGGGGTCCGCGCGACGCAGCGCCTCCTCGCCGACCTCCTGGGGGATCCGCCGGCCGCCGAGCATCTCGACTGCGTCCGCGTCCACGAGCGCGGAAGCATCGGCCCCGCGCCGACGCACCCCTCGATCCCCGCTTCCTGACCGACCGACCGGGGTGCACCGCAGCATCCCGACGAAGGAGTCCCATGACGATCTCTCGACGCGCAGTCCTGCGCACGGCCGCCGGCGCGGCGGGCCTCGGTGTCGTCGGCGGCGCCGCCGCCTGCTCCCGCCCCGTGGTCGCCGATCAGTCCGCCGCCCGCTCCTCGCGCGGCCCGCTGACGGTGTGGACCTCCTCCAACGAGCAGGAGCGCGCCTGGGGCGAGGCCGTCGCCGAGCTGTGGAACGCCGAGCGTCCCGAGGAGCAGGTGACCCTGCAGGAGGTCCCCGCCGGCGCCAGCACCGAGGAGGCGGTCACCGCCGCCATCGTCGCCGGCACCACGCCGGACCTCCTGTTCGCGATCTCGCCCGCCGCGACCACCGACTGGGTCCGCGCAGGCGGTCTCGTGGACCTCTCCGCCTTCGACGGGGCCGACGCCTTCATCGAGGGCCGGGTGGGGGCCGAGGTCGCCCGCGGCTACGCCCACGAGGACGGGCGCTACTACCAGCTGCCGTGGAAGGCGAACCCGGTGATGATCATGTACAACCGGGAGCTCTTCGCCCAGGCCGGCCTCGACCCCGACGACCCGGGCATGGCCAGCTACGACAGCTTCCTCGACGGCGCACAGGCGATCGTCGACTCCGGGGCGGCGCGCTCCGCGATCTGGCCCGCCCCGACGGCCGAGTTCTTCCAGTCCTGGTTCGACTACTACCCGGTGATGCTGGCCTCCACGGGCGGCACCCTGCTGGTGGAGGACGACCGGGCGACCTTCGCGACGGACGAGGGCATCGCCGCCGGGGAGTTCTGGGAGGAGATCTACGCCCGCGGCCTCGCCCCCACGGAGACCTCCACGGACAACGCCATGGCGGCGGGCACCACGGCGATGCAGATGGCCGGTCCGTGGGCGATCGCCTCCTACGACGGCACCATCGACTACGGGATCATGCCGGTTCCCACGGCGGACGGCCTCTCCCCGGAGGAGATCACCACCTTCGCCGACGCGAAGAACGCCTCGATGTTCACCTCGAGCCGGCACCAGCTCAGCGCCTGGGAGTTCCTGCAGTTCGCCACGGCTCCCGAGCAGGACCGCATCCTGCTCGATCTCACGGGTCAGATGCCGATGCGCCAGGACCTCCTCGCGCTCCATCCGGAATTCTTCCGCGAGAACCCCGCCTACCGGGCCTTCGCCGAGCAGTCCGCCCGGGTCGCCGACGTCCCCAACGTCCCGGGGTCCATCGAGATCTGGCAGCGGTTCCGCGACGGGTACGTCGCCTCCGCCGTGCTGGGCAAGCGCCCCGTGCGCGAGGAGTTCCCCGCCGTCGCCGACGCCATCGACACCCTCCTGGGAGCCTGACATGTTGACCAGAATCCTGGGCAAGCAGCCCTTCGGCCTCGCGCTCGCCGTCCCCTACGTCGTCTTTCTCGCCGTCGTGATGGCCTACCCCCTGGCCTACGCCGTGTGGATCTCCTTCTTCGACTACGTCTTCGCCGCCCCCGGCATGGACATCGACGCGGACTTCGTGGGCCTCGCCAACTACCAGGCGGCCCTCACCGATCCGCGAGTCCTGCAGTCCTTCGGCAACATCGCGATCTTCCTCGCGATCAACGTCCCGCTGACCGTGGTGCTCTCGATGATCCTGGCCTCGGCCCTGAACGCGGTGACGCGCTGGACGGCGGCCTTCCGGGTCGCCTTCTACGTCCCGTACGTGACCGCGAGCGTGTCCCTGATCGGCGTGTGGATGCTGCTGTTCTCGCAGGAGGGCCTGGTCAACACGATCCTCGGCCCTCTGGCACCGGATCCGTCGTGGCTGGTCAACGAGCACCTGGCGATGCCGTCGATCGCCCTGTACGTGACATGGAAGCAGCTCGGCTTCTACATCCTGCTCTACCTCGCCGCACTGCAGGCCGTCCCCGCGGAGCGCTACGAATCGGCGTCCACCGACGGCGCCGGGATCATCCAGCGGTTCTGGCACGTGACGGTGCCGGGGGTGCGCTCGACGACGCTGATCGTGCTGATCCTGTCGATCATCATCGGCGCGAACCTCTTCACCGAGCCCTATCTGCTGACCAACGGCGGCGGCCCCGACGGCGCCTCCAGCTCCCCGGTGCTCATGATCTACCAGAAGGGCATCCAGCAGGGGAACCCCGATGTCGCCTCGGCGATCGGCGTGATCCTCGTGATCGGGGTGGGCCTGCTCTCCCTGCTCTCCACCCGCCTGACGAAGGAGTCCTGACATGTCCCGCTCCCCCAAGCAGGTCGTGCTGTACCTGATCCTGGCGATCATGGCGCTGGGCTTCATCGCGCCGTTCTACTTCATGGTCGTCGGCGCCTTCCAGGAGAACCCCACCAACACCCCGGCGGACATGTTCCCCACCGGCGGATGGACCCTCGAGAACTTCGCGACCATCAACGAGCGCATCAACCTGCCGCGATCGCTGATGAACTCGCTCGTCTTCACCGCCGGCGTGCTGCTGGGCACGCTCACCTTCGGGCTGCTGGCCGGGTACTCCCTGGCGCGGCTGCGCTGGCGCGGGCGCAACGCCCTGTTCGTCATCATGCTGGGCGTGCAGATGGTGCCCTTCCAGCTGCTGATGATCCCGCTGTACGTGCAGGTCGCGTCCTACTACCAGCTGGGCGACACCTATGCCGGGATGATCCTGCCCTTCCTCATCAACACGACCGCCGTGTTCATCTTCCGCCAGTTCTTCCTGGGCCTCCCGGAGGAGATCTTCGAGGCCGCCCGCATCGACGGCGCCGGGGAGCTGCGGGTGCTCTGGTCGGTCGCGATCCCGATGGTCAAGCCCGCGATCGCCACGGTCGTGCTGATCACCTTCATCGGCCCGTGGAACGAATTCCTGTGGCCCTTCCTCATCACCAAGGACGCGGACACCCAGCCGCTGGCCGTGTCCCTGGCCAACTTCATCTCCAACTCGGCGCGCTCGGAGGCCAACCCCAACGGCGTCATCCTCGCCGGGGCCTGCGCCCTGGCCCTCCCCGTCGTCATCCTGTTCTGCCTGTTCCAGCGCCACTTCCGCCCCTCGGACCTGGGCGCCGCGGTGAAGGGCTGACCCCAGGCCGCCGCCCCGCCCGACTCCCCCATCGATCCATCACCTCTCCAGGAGACCCCGTCATGACCACGACCAGCCTCTTCGGCGACGCGCGCTTCCCGCTCGGCCCCTTCACGCCGTACCAGCACAACCCGATCCTGCGCCCCCGCGGCGACTCCTGGGAGTCGAGCAACCTCTACAACCCGGCGGCCCTCGTCGTCGACGACCGCGTGGTGCTGCTGTACCGGGCGCACGCGGAGGACATCGTCTCCCACATCGGCCTGGCGACCAGCACGGACGGGTACACCTTCGAGCGGGAGGACGCCCCGATCCTCTCTCCCGAGCACGACTACGAGCGCTACGGCTGCGAGGACCCTCGCATCGCGTTCATCGAGGGGACCTACTACCTCACCTACACCGGGTGGGACCGCGAGGAGGCGCAGCTGTGCCTGGCGACGTCGCAGGACCTGCGGGACTGGACGAAGCACGGCCCTCTGTTCGACGGCTTCAACACCTTCGCGGCGGTGCGCGAGGAGACCAAGCGCAACTGGTCGAAGGCCGGCGTGATCGTGCCCCAGAAGATCGACGGCCGCTGGTGGATGTACTTCGGCGAGGGGGCGATCTACTACGCCACCAGTGACGACCTCATCCACTGGACCCCCGGCGGCACCGACCAGGAGCCGATCTACATCCCCACGCCCGGAACCTTCGACGAGAGCCTGGTCGAGATCGGCACCTCCCCCGTCCTGACCGACACGGGGCTGCTGGTGATGCTCACCAACGGCGCCGTCCGCACGGTCCACGAGGACGGCACCGTCGATGTCGACTACCGCTGCGGCCAGATCGCCATCGACCCCGCTGAGCCCACCCGGATCCTGGCCCGCCTGCAGGAGCCGTGGCTGCGCCCCCAGACCTTCGAGGACACCCACGGCCTGGTCTCCAACGTCACCTTCGTCGAGGGGCTGGTGAAGTTCCGCGGGACGTGGCTGGCCTACTACGGCCAGTCGGACACCACCCTCGCCGTCGCCGTGGCCGATCCGGCGGCGCCCTTCGGCACCGGGATGGTCGCCGACGGCTGAGCTCGCCGGGGAGGGCCGCGCAACCCCTTTCCCGGACCCCTGCCGTCCCGTAGGGTGAGGGCTCGCGGGCACCTGTCGGAGCCCTCAGCACCCGCACGAAGGACCACGATGCCCGCGTCGCAGCTCGTCGCCGTTCCGGCCGCGCCCGCTGCACCCCTCCCCGCGGGAGGCGCCGAGGGTCCCCCGGGGACCGAGGCCTCGCGCCGCCTGCTGGCACCGGCGCTCGAACCGCGACCGCTGACCCTGTGGGGCTCCTCGTCGATGAGCTCCGAGGGCGGGGCGAACGCCACCCCGCTCCCGGTGCGCCTCCACGAGCATCTCGCGCTGGCCCTCGCCCCGGCACCGGTCCACGCCTACGGCGTCGGCGCCACCCGCTCGGGGCACACCCTGCTCATGCGCGGCCTGGACACCCCGCGTCTGCGGCGCCTGGCCGACCCCTCGCCCGAGGACGGCCGGGTGCCCGTCGCGCTCGACTCCGGGCTCGCCCCCGCCGGGCCGATCCGGATCCCCGGCGCCGTGGACGGCGCGCCCGGCGCCCTCGACGGCAGCAGCGGCTCCTGGTTCTTCGTGCCCGAGGACCCCGCCTCGACCGGCGGCGAGGGCATCTTCACCTCCTCGCTGGCCCGCCGCACGGAGGACTCGCGCCAGGTGCTGTGGACGGGCAAGAACAACATCCTGGAGGTCGCGCAGGTCCTCGAGGACACCCAACGCCTCTGGGACGCGGCCCCCGACCCCGCCCAGGACACGCTGGTGCTCGGCCACTGGCCCACGCCCTTCGACCCGATCGGCTCCGAGACCGCCGAGGCGGTGGCCGCCGTGAACGAGGAGCAGAGCCGCCGCTACGGCCGGCACTTCCTGGATCTCGCAGCCCTGCTGACCGGCGAGGAGGGCCTGTGCTGCGCACCGCTGGCCCCGCTGCGCCTGCTCGAGCAGGCCGCGACCCATGACGCGCTGGCCGAGGGCGTGGTCCCCGCGGCCCTGCGGGCGCCGGACGACATCCACCTCAACGGCTGGGGGAACCTGGCCGTGACCTGGGCGATCGTGCACCGTATGCGGGAGCTGAGGTGGCTGTGAGGCGACCTCCCGCGCCTCGTCTGCGCCCCGAAGGTCCCCGGACGCCCGCCGCGACCGGGGCGGAACCCCGCCGTCCCCCTGCCGCCGCCGGGGCGGACCCGCGCCGGACTCCGACCGCCGGCGGAGCGGATCCCCGCCTCCTCCCGGCCGCCGGGGCGACCCCCCGCCGAACCTCGGCCGTCGGCGGAGCACAGCCACCCCCGGAGCGACGGGGCGGGACACGCAGTGGCCGGCCCGCTCGCCGCGCGATGCTGCTGGGCGGCGCGGCGGCCGCGATCACCGTCCCGGTCGCCACGGGGGCGCTCCTCACTCGGGAGCGGTCCGGGGCCTCGGCGCCGGCGGCCTCGGCGGATGCCGCACCCCCGGCGCCGGCCGCCGCCCCGTTCGAGGACGTCGCGGCGGACCATCCCGGGGCCTCGGCGATGCTCTGGGCCCATGAGACCGGGGTGCAGCCGGCGTCGACGGAGACCGCCTACCGCCCCGATGCCGAGGTCTCCCGCGGCGATCTGGCGCTCGCGCTCCACCGCCTCGCCGGCGCACCCGAGGTCTCCTTCGACGCCGCGTCGGCGGTGCTCGTCGACCTCGGCGCGGACGGCGACCGGGCCGCCGCGCAGCTGTGGCTGCACGGCCGCGGGGTGCTGTGGGGAGATGCCGAGCTGCGGGTGCGGCCGGAGGACCCCGCGACCCGCGCCGACGCCGCCGCCCTGCTCACGGCCCTGCTGCGTCCGGCGCTGGCCGGATTCGGCGCCGTCTGGGAGATCCCGTCCGAGGTCGCGCTCCCCGAGGGGACCGAGCCCGGATCCGTCCTGCGGGACGTCGCCTGGCTCGCGGCCGCGGGGATCGGCCCCGCCGCGGAGGACGTCGCGTCCTGGAGCGGGGATCCGGCCGTGACCCGGGCGGAGCTGGCCCAGTGGCTGCACCGCGCGGACGGCGCGGCGGTCGACGCGAGCAGCTGACACCCCGGCGCCGGGCGCCATGCCCCATGCCCCATGCCCCATGCCCCATGCCCCATGCAGGCAACTTCACCGTGTTATGGAGCCCCAGTTCCACGGTGAAGTTGCCTGCAGCAAGGCTGCCCCCGGCACCCGGCACCCGCCGTCCCTTCCTCCGCTCTCGCCCCCGCACCCGGCCTCCCCCCCCACCGACTGCGGCCCCAGCCCCCGCCTGCGCGAGCGGTCTCCGACCGGGCGAACTCGGCCCCTGTGACGGGGCCCGCACATAGAGTTGGCCCATGTCGACCACACCTGCCCATGCCGCGTATCTCCGCCACCCCGATGTCCGGGGTGACCTGCTGACCTTCACCGCCGCGAATGACGTCTGGCTCGCCGGGCTGGAGGGCGGGCGCGCCTGGCGGCTGACCGACGAGGGCGCCCCGGTCGGCTACCCGCGCTTCTCGCCCGACGGCACCCACGTCGCCTTCACCTCGCGCGCCTCCGGCGGCCCGGAGGTCTGGGTCGTGCCCACCGACGGCGAGGTCGCTCCGCGCCGCCTGAGCTTCTGGGGGCGGCCGGCCACGAAGGTGGTCGGCTGGCTGCCGGACGGCCGCATCGTGGCCTCCACGAGCTACGCCGCCCCGCTGGCCCGGGACGCGCAGCTGTGGGCGCTCGATCTCGAGGGCACTGCCGAGCTGCTGCCGCTGGGCCGGTCCGGGGAGGTGGCGATCCACCCCTCGGGCACCACGGTCGTGGCCACCCCATGGCGCCGTGACCAGGCCTCCTGGAAGCACTACCAGGGCGGCACCGCGGTGAAGCTCTGGATCTCCCACGAGGACGTGCCGCTGGACGCCCCCGCCGCGGCGCACGCCGCCCGACCCTGGGAGCCGCTGCTGGACGAGCTGCTCGCCTCCCGGCTGCGGATCGCCTGGTACGGGGACCGCCTGCTCTTCGCCTCGGACACCCCCGGCCCCGGCGCCGCGCGGAACGATCGCGCCTCCGCGAACCTCTGGTCGGTCGCGCTGGACGGGACCGACCTGCAGGTCCACACCACGCTGAGCTCCGAGCAGGGCTATCTGCGCGAACCCGCGACCGATGGCCGCACCATCGTGTTCAGCTCCCGCGGGCGCCTGTTCGCGATGGACTCCCTGGAGGCGGCACCGCGGGAGGTCGAGATCCACGCCTCGGGCGTGGGCTCGGCCCGTCGGCCGCGCCCGGCCTCCCCCTCCTCGAACCTGCTGGCCATGCGCCCGGTGCACGATGCCCGCGCGAGCGTCGTGGAATGGCGGGGCAGCGCCCACGTCCTCACCCACCGCGGCGGGCCCGCCCGGCTGCTCGCCGGGACCTGCGGTCTGCGCCTGCGCGAGGTGCGCCCGCTGGGTCGCACGCCGTACGCCCTGTTCGTCTCCGACGTCGAGGCCGTCGCGGACCGGGAGTCCGGCGGCGTGGGCTCCGACGTCCTGGCCCTCGCCCGGCTCGACGGCGGCGGCGAGGAGATCCGCCTGCCGCTCGGGGAGGTGGGCCGCATCCTGCACGCCCTCCCCTCGCCCGACGGCTCCCGGATCGCGATCTCCACCCACGACAACGTGCTGCGCCTGGTGACCCTGCGCGGGCTCACCGATCCCGCCCGCAGCGCGGCGGCCGCGCCACGGGGCGAGGGCGCGCCGGCCGCGGGGGCCTCCGCTTGGGAGCAGGATGCACAGACCGCCGTCGACGTCCCGCAGCTGGACCACGTGCGCGAGGTGGGCCGCTCCTCGGGTGGCGAGATCCGCGACCTGGCCTGGTCCCCGGACGGCCGCTGGCTGGTCTGGGCGGAGCCGAACTCCTGGCAGCTCAGCCGCCTGATGCTATCGGACACCGAGGATCCCGAGCCCACCGGTCGTGCGCTGACCTCGGGCAAGTACCAGGACACGGCACCCGCCTTCAGCGCCGACGGCAAGCACCTGGCGCTGCTGTCCCTGCGCACCTTCGAGACGGTGTACGACGACATGGTCTTCGACCTCGGCTTCGTCAACGCCGAGCGGCCCGTCCTCATCCCGCTCGAGCGCAGCACCCCCGATCCCTTCGGCCCGCATCCCGACGGCTGGGGCCCCGCCGCGGACGGCGCGAAGGACGGCGGTCCCGCGGGGGCCGCGAGCGAGGAGCACGCCGCGGCGGCGGGCTCGAGCGCCGCGTCGTCGGCCCCGGCGGGCGGCCATGCCGCCGACTCCACGAGCGCCGCCGGCGCCGACGACGCCTCCCGTCCTCCCCGTACCGGCATCGACCTCGCGGACTTCGAGTCGCGCCTGGTCCCCTTCCCGGTCGTCTCCGGCTCCTACTCGCACCTCACCGCGGTCAGCGGCGGCTTCGTCTGGCTGCGCCACCCGCAGCAGGGCGTGCTGGGCAGCGCCCGCGCCGGCGTCGAGGGCGAGGCCCCGGCACCCACGCTCGAGCACTGGAGCCTCGCGGACCGGAAGCTCACCGTGCTCGCCGAGGGCGTCACCGATCTCGCCGCCTCCGGAGACGGCGAGACGCTCGTGATCACACAGGGCGAGAACTGGGTGCAGGTGCCCGCGCAGCGCAAGGTCGAGGACGAGGACCCCTCGCGCGTGGTCATCGACACCGGACGCCTGCGCCTGACCGTCGACCCGGTCGCCGAGCGGCGCGGCATGCTCTGGGACAACTACCGGATCATGGCGCAGCAGTTCTGGCGGGCGGACATGGACGGCATGGACTGGCACGCCATGACCTCCTGGTACGACCCGGTGATCGAGCGCCTGGTCACCGAGGACGACGTCCAGGACATGATGTGGGAGGTCCAGGGCGAGCTGGGCACCTCCCACGCCTACGTCATGGGGGCTCCCTACACCGCCGATCCGCCGATGCTGCCGGCCTACCTCGGCGCCGACGTCGAGCGCCGGGACGGCCGCTGGGTGATCACCCGGATCCTGCCCGGCGACTCCTCGGATCCCGAGGCCCGCTCCCCGCTGCTCGCGCCCGGCGTGGGCGCCGAGGTGGGCGACGCGATCCTCCGCGTCGACGGCCGCCCCGTGCACCGGGAGGGCGTGGAGGCCGCGCTGGTCGGCGCCGCGGGCAAGCCCACCGAGCTGGTGCTGCTGCGCGACGGCGCCGAGCACCGGGTGGCGGTCACGCCCCTGGCCGACGACTCCGCGCTGCGCTACCAGGCCTGGGTCGACTCGCGTCGCGCCCTGGTCGACGATCTCTCCGAGGGCCGGCTGGGCTATCTCCACATCCCGGACATGGTCTCCTCCGGCTGGGCGCAGATGCACCGTGACCTGCGCGCGGCCACCACCAAGGAGGGCCTGGTGGTGGACGTGCGCTACAACAGCGGCGGCCACACCTCGCAGCTGGTCACCGACCGCCTCGCCCGGCGGGTGCTGTCCTGGGACTACCCGCGGCACGAGACGCCCGGCACCTATCCCGCCTTCGCGCCCCGCGGTGCGGTGGTGCTGGTGACCAACCAGGAGGCGGGATCCGACGGCGACATCGTGGGCGCGGTCTCGCGGGCGATGCGGATCGGACCGGTCATCGGCACCCGCACCTGGGGCGGCGTGATCGGCATCGACGGCCGCTACGATCTGGTCGACGGCACCGGCGTCACCCAGCCGAAGTACGCCAGCTGGTTCCGGGGCGAGGACTGGGCGATCGAGAACTACGGCGTGGAGCCGGACATCGAGGTGCCGCTGCCGCCGAACGCCTGGGTGGCCGGGGAGGACCCGCAGCTGGCCCGCGGGGTCGACGAGGCGCTCGCGCTGCTCGAGCAGTCCCCTGCAGCGGTCGCACCGCCGCTGCCGGCGCCGCGCTTCGGCCGCTCCGAGGGCTGAGCCGCCCGGCGTCGGGGCCGGGCCCGGCCGCGAGCGCGGTGCGGACCCGGTCCGGGTCAGCCCCGCGCCGGGCTCGGCATCGCCCGGTGCTGCGCAGCGGGCGTCGGCGCCGCCTCGGACGGCGCGAGCACCGCCGCGGCCGGCGTGGCCGCCGACATGGCGGGCTCCGGCGACTCCGCCTCGGGGTCTCGGAGGACCGTCCCGGCACCTCCGCCCTCGGGCGCGATGCGGGCCATCGGCTGGGTGGCGTCGGGCCGGAGCTCGCGGGCCACGAGCGCGTCCGCGCTCGCGATCCGGGCCGCCCAGGAGCGGTCCCGACCCGCGCCGTGCCCCGCCGGGCCGGCGATCGCGGACGCGAGCAGGCGGGTGAGCCCGCCGAGCACCACGGCGAGGACGGCGAGGAGGACGATCAGGACGAGGCCGGTCAGTGCGGAGGTCATACCGCGATCCTGCGCCGACCATCCCGTCAGCACAAGCGATGATTCGCACTCCTCTGTTCAGCATCGCTGCACAGACGTAGGCTCGGTCCATGCTCGATCCCGTGAAGCTCCGCGTCCTGAGGTCCGTCGTCGAGACCGGCAGCATCCGCGCCAGCGCCGAGGCGCTCGGCTACACGCCCTCTGCCATCAGCCAGCACCTGACCAGTCTGCGCCGGGAGACCGGGCTGGAGCTGGTGGAGCGCTCCGGCCGAGGGATCACCGTCACCGTGCAGGCACGGACCCTCGCCGTCGAGGCCGGCCGTGCCCTCGACGCGCTGAGCGCCCTGGACCGCACCGTGGAGGATCTCCGCGCCGGGCGCACCGGCACCCTCCGCCTGGGCTACGCGATCTCCATCGCCTCCAGCTGGGTGCCCGAGCTCGCCCATGACGTGCGCCGCCGCTTCCCCGACCTGCGCCTGGACCTCGTCCTGCGCGACTGCACCAGCGACGACCTGGTCGCCGAGGGGATGGACATCGTCGTGGGCGAGGGGGCCGGGGCGGCCTCGCGCGAGGACTGGGAGCTCCAGGAGCTGCTCGAGGAGGGGTACGTCGCGATCGTCGGCGCCCAGCACCCCCTCGCAGGACGCACCACCGTGCCGCTCAAGGAGCTGGCGGCGGAGGCCTGGGTGACCGACGACCCGCTGGACTCGCACTGGTTCGACCGCATCGGCGCCTCGTGCCGCGCCGCCGGGTTCACGCCGCGCGTCGAGGTCAATCCCCACGACTTCGCGACCGTGCTGGGATTCGTCGCCACCGGCGACTACGTGACGGTGCAGCCCTCGGTGATCTCCCGCGACCTGCGCGCCGACGTGGTCGCGATCCCGCTCGCCCCGCCCGCGCCGCGGCGCCGGCTGTGCCTCCAGGTGCGCCGTGCCGTGGCCCGCAATCCCGCCGCGCAGCACATCGTCTCCTCTCTCCACACCATGGCCGCCCGCCGCGCCCGGGAGATCCCGGGCCTGGTGGACCTCTCGATCCCTCCGCACCCCACCACCGCCGGCTGAGCCGCTCCCTCGCCACCACGCGCGCCACCCCGGGAGCACAATGGCGGTGTGCCGCGCCGCGACCGGCGGCGCCCGGAAGGAGACTCTCGTGCATGCACCGGACATCGACCAGCGGATCCTCGACCTCCCTGTCGCCGTGGACCTCACCGAGGGCGCGGTCCTCCTCGAGGTGGACCTCTCCGGCACCTCGGAGCAGATCTGGGCGCACCTCACCGATCCGGAGCTGCTGGCGACCTGGTCCCCGGTGGTGCCCGAGCGGCCGCTGACCGAGGTGGGCCCCGTGCTCGCGCGGGAGGAGCCCGGCGCCGAGGCCTTCGCCGCGGACGTGGTCGCCATCGCCGGCGAGCACGCCCTGAGCCACCGATTCGGCGACGACCTGCTGGAGTGGCTCGTCGACGAGGCGCGCGCGACGCTGAAGATCGACCTCGCGGACCCTTCCTCCGCCGCCCTGCAGGTGACCGGCTGGCAGGTCTGCCTCGGCGTGCTCGATGCGCGGCTCGACGGGCAGGACCAGGAGCGGATCGTGGGCCGCGATGCGCTCGACCACGGGTGGGAGGAGCTGCTCACGCGCCACGCCGAGGAGCTGGGCCTTCCCGCGCGGCCCGCCAAGTGATCGCGGTCCGCCGTCCGACCGGGACCTTTGCCGTGACGCCGGTGGCGCAGGTCACTACCATGGAACCATCGCCGACGGATCTCGACCACGGGGGCACCGTCGCCGATCGCTGAACGCCCCCGACGGGAGGGCCGTGATGAACGACGACATCCGCACCTCGATGTCCGCAATCCCCTATGACCCCGCCTCGCGGCCGCTCGGCGTGCTGATCGGCTACGACGGCTCCGAGCAGTCCGTCCTCGCCCTCCACTACGCCGCGCGCGCGGCGCTGCGCGCCGGCAGTCGGCTCACGGTGGTCTCCGCCTTCACCGTGCCGACGATGCTGTACACGACGGCCGCGGCGATCCCGCCGGTCCCGGAGGACGTGGCCCGCGAGGCCGCCGCCCGCGAAGTGCTGGAGGAGGCGAGGGACCGCCTCGCCGGCTATCCCGGCCAGATCGAGCTGCGCGCCGAGCAGGGCGACGCCGCCGGGGTGCTGGTGCGCCTCTCGGCCGACGCCCGTCTCGCGGTGGTCGGCGCACGCGGCCGGGGCGGGTTCCTGGGCCGGCTCCTGGGCTCCGTCTCCTCGGCCCTGCCCTCCCATGCGCACTGCCCCACCGTGGTGGTCCCGACGCAGTACGTGATCGGCGAGGGGACGGGCGCGGAGCGCTTCGCGCGGGTGGACGACGATGCGCCCGTCGTCGCCGGCACCGACCGCTCGCCGCAGGGCGCGCTGGCGACCCGCTTCGCCGCCCAGGCGGCGATGGACCGCCTGGCGCCGCTGCACCTGACGCTCGCCCTGCCCCCGATGGAGAGCCTGGGCGGCTGGTATCCCGAGATGGTCCTGGACCCGCGGGTGGTCGAGCAGCGGCACCAGCAGCTCGAGGAGAGCCTCGCCGAGGACGCCGAGCACCTGCGACAGGAGTTCCCCGCACTGCAGGTCACCACCGAGGTCCTGGTCGGCGATCCGATCGCGCAGCTGGTGGAGCATTCCCGCACGGCGCAGCTGGTGGTGGTGGGCACGCGCGGGCACGGCCGCATGGCCAGCGCCCTGCTGGGCTCCGTCTCCCGCGGCCTGCTGCAGCGCGCCGAGGGTCCCGTGCTGGTGGTCCCCGATCTCAGCACGCCCACCGGGAAGTCCCCGCACCGGCCGCGCTGAACGTGCGGAGCTCGATGCGGTACGGCGGTCACCCCTCGCCGATCCGCAGGTCGGCGCGGACCTCGTCGCCCAGGTCCACCTGCTCGGCGCGCTGCACCGCCAGCTTCACCGGCACCAGGTAGCCGCCGTCGCGCGGGAAGAGGGAGGTGGTGTACTCGGTCGCGCCGATCCGGACCGTCGCGGGGATCGCGCCCCAGCCGTAGGTGACCTCGCGGGCGATCGCGGCGATCGCGTCCACCTCCTCCGCGGGCACCGGGAGGAACACGAAGGGCGCGGGCCCGCGCCACTCGATCAATGTCCCGGTCACCGCGAGTCGCATGGCGCGAGCCTAGCGACGGTCCCCGCCCACGGCCAGGTCCCCGGGGCCCCCGCAGGGCGACCGCCGGAGCGCTGGCAACCGGCGGCGCGGCCTCTGCGCCCGCTGCGGCAGCTCGTATGCTGGCTCGGCAGCCCGCGCCGCCGCCCGGTGCCCGGTGCCGCGCAGGTGACCCCGACGATCGCAGGAGATCTCCATGCCCCGCTTCAGCATCCCGGCCACCGACGCCCAGGGACCCCTGGTCGTCGGCATCGACATCGGCTCCGGCGGCACTCGCACCGCCGTGTACGACGTCTCGGGCCGTGAGGTCGGCAAGCGCACCCACAAGGAGGTGCACGCCTTCACGGTCGACGACGACGGCACCAGCGTCATCGACGCCGACCAGGTCGTCGAGGAGATCCGCACCTCGCTCGCCGCGGTCCTGGGCAAGGGCGCGCTGCCCGGCGAGATCCTCGCCATCGGCGTGGACACCTTCGCCTCCTCCCTGGTGGGCGTCGACACCGCGGGGCGCGCCGTGACCCCGTGCATCACCTACGCGGACACCCGCTGCCATGCGCAGGTCGCCGAGCTCTCCGAGACCCTCGACGTCCCCGCGCTGCACGAGCGCACCGGCGCGCGCCTGCACTCCTCCTACACCGCGCCGCGGATCCAGTGGCTGCGCGAGGAGCATCCCGAGCTCTTCGCACGCACCGAGCGCTTCATGGCCCTCGGCGAGTACGCGGCCTTCCGGCTGCTGGGCACTCCCGCGCTGGGAACCGCCTCGGCCGCCTGGTCCGGCATGATCGACCGTCGCACCGGCGAGTACGTGCCCGAGCTGCTCGAGGCCCTGGGCATCGACGCGTCGATGATGGGCGACCCGCTGGACCCCTCGGAGGCGCTGCCCGTCGAGGGCACCCCGCTGGCCGCCGAGTTCCCGCAGCTGCGCCGGGCGGTGTGGCTGCCCGTGATCGGCGACGGCCTCGCCGCGAACATGGGCATCGGCGCACTGGGCACCGGCACCTGGGGGATCTCCACCGCGACCTCCGGGGCGATCCGCCAGCTGCTGGACACCGAGATCCCCACCCTGCCCAGCGGACTGTGGGCCTACCGCGTGG
Source organism: Brachybacterium sp. YJGR34 (assembly GCF_003347015.1). Classification (GTDB taxonomy): domain Bacteria; phylum Actinomycetota; class Actinomycetes; order Actinomycetales; family Dermabacteraceae; genus Brachybacterium. The sequence continues at coordinate 159,347 of NZ_PNFB01000003.1, read as the reverse complement.
ACCGGCAGCGCACCCTGGTGGGCTCCGCGATGAGCGACTGCGGTCGGGTGCTGGACTGGTGCCGGAACGAGCTGGCCATGCCCTACGACATCGACGCCACCGACACCGAGACCCTGTTCTCCGGCCCGCCCTCGCCCGGCACCCCTCTGGTGGTCCCCTTCTTCTCCGGCGAGCGGGGCACGAAGTGGCGCGGCAGCTCGCGGGCGCTGATGGCGAACGTGGGCGCCTCCACCACCTGGAAGGACATGCTGCGCGGGTCGATGGAGGGCGTGGCCCTGTCCTTCCTGCGCATCGCCGACCAGATGCGCGAGGCCGGCGGCGAGCCGGAGCGGATCGTCCTCTCCGGCGGCATGACCGGCGCGATCCCCGGCTGGCTGCACCTGCTCTCCGACGCGCTCGGCGCCCCCATCGACCACGTCGCCATCTCCCGCTCGACCATGCGCGGCGCCGCGGTGCTCGCCCTCGAGCAGGCCGCACCCGGCGTGGATGTGGCCGAGGTCCCGGTGCTCTCCCGCGTGGAGCCGGTCGCGGGGAACCAGGACTACTACCGCGAGCGGCTCGAGCGCTTCGAGGCGCTGGCCGACCTGGCCTGATCGCGGACAGCGGCGCGACGGGTCGCTGCCGTCAGATGCGCCGCCTGGGGACCCCAGAACGGCGCATCTGACCTCCGTGGCCCGCACCCGGGCCTCCAGCGGCGGGTCACTGCTGTCAGATGTGCCGCTCGGAGACCGCTGAGCGGCGCATCTGACATCGGTGGCTCGCGTCCGGACCACGACGACCGGATCGAGCCTGTGGAACCACGCGGTGAGCGCGGGTTCATCGCCCCCTCCGACTGGCCCGATCGGTGCGAACGAGCGGGGCGGCGCCGAGACGCAGATCGAGCTGGTCATAGGGTCCGGTGAGCCGCGGCTTTCCGGACCGTATGACCAGCTCGATCGTCTGAGGTGGGCGCGCGGGCCCAGCCCGATCAGCTCCGCGGCAGGCGCGCCTCCGCGGCCACCACGGCCCCGACCAGCGGGTCCTCGGCGCCGACGCCCAGCAGTGCCAGCAGCGCGGCCACCCGCTCGGTCTCGCCCTCGATCGCGGCGGCCGCGGCGATCTCCGCGGCCCGCGGGTCGGCCACCTCGTGCCCGGCCCGCACCCGCGAGGTCACCCACGCGGTCCAGGCGGCGACGGCGGCGACCTCTCCGGGCGCCTCCGACGGCCCGCCCCGCTCGGCGATGACGGGCAGCGCGCGCACGGGCAGCTTGGCGGTGCCGTCGGCGGCGATCCGGATGAGGTTGTCGGCGAGGCGGGGGTTGCGGAACCGCTCCTCGAGCGCGCGGGTGTAGGCGTCGAGCTCCTCGGCCGGCAGCGGCAGCGTGGAGCGGGCCTCGGCCCACAGCTCCTCGACCAGGGCGCGCACCTCGCGGTGGGCGATCGCCTCGTCCACGCGCTGCACGCCCGCCACCTGGCCGGCGTAGGCCATGAGCGAATGGGCCCCGTTGAGCAGGCGCAGCTTGCGGGTCTCGTGGACGGCGATGTCGTCCGTGAACTGCGCGCCGGCCTTCTCCCAGGCGGGGCGTCGGCCACGGAAGCGGTCCTCGAGGACCCACTCGCTGAAGGGCTCGGTGACCACCGGGGCGGCGTCGTCGAAGCCGGTCTGGGCGAGCACGGTCGCCACGGCGCCGTCATCGGCGGCCGGGGTGATCCGGTCGACCATGGTGGAGATGACGTCCACGTGGTCGACGAACCAGGCTCGGGTGGGCTCGTCGAGCTCGGCGAGCACGGCCTCGCGCAGCACCTCGCCGTTGCCGGTGAGGTTGTCGCAGGAGACCAGGGCGATCGGCTCCTCGACGCCGGCCTCGCGCCGCGCGCCGAGGCCCCGCGCGATGCGGGCCGGGGCGGAGGTCGCGGGGTCGGAGCCCGCGGCGTAGCCCTTCTCGGTGATGGTCAGGGTGACCACGGCGGTGAAGGGATCGGCGAGCAGGCGCACCAGCTCGTCGACGTCGGAGGCGGGATGGACGGCGTCGAGGACGTCCACGACGCGCACCTCGTCCGCCTCCGGCCCGCGGACGATGAGGCCGTAGCGGCCGCGCTGGGCGGTGAGCGTCTCGGCCATGTCCGCGGAGCGCCCCGTGAAGGCCACGACGGACCAGCCGCCGGCGATCTGGGTGTCCAGCAGCGTGTGGGCGCGGGCGAAGTTGCCGATGCCGAGGTGGACCAGGCGGCCCACGTCGGACGGCGAGGCGGGGGTGGAAGTCATCAGGCGGTCTCTCCTCCGTCGCCGAGGCGGAAGACCTCGCGCGGCTGCTGGGTGGGCAGGGTGGACACCAGCTCCGTCGCGTCCTCCAGACGCATCCGGTGCTCGGCGACCAGCCCCGCGAGGTGGGTGGCGTCGAGCCGGCGAGCCATGTCGTGGCGCGCCGGGATCGAGCAGAAGGCGCGGGTGTCGTCGATGAAGCCGCTGGTGCGGCTGTAGCCGATGGTCTCGGAGACGGCCCGGCGATAGCGGAGAATCGCATCCGGCGAGTCGATGAACCACCACGGCGCCCCCGCGTACACCGAGGGGTACACGCCGGCCAGCGGCGCGATCTCCCGGGAGAAGACGGTCTCGTCGATGGTGAACAGCACGGTGCGGAAGCCGGGGTGGTGGCCCACGTCGTTGAGCATCGGGCGGATGTGGTGGACGAAGTCCACGGCCACCGGGATGTCGAAGCCGACGTCGGGGCCGAACCGCTCGAAGGTGGCGGTGTCGTGGTTGCGCAGCACCGCGGGGTGGATGGTCATGACCAGGCCGTCCTCGGCCGCGAGGCGCGCCTGGTCGGCGAGCAGGTGGCGGCGCAGGGCGACCGCCTCGTCGGCGGAGATGGCGCCGGACAGGGCCGCGCCGTACAGACGGCGGGCGTCCTCGAGGGCGAGCCGCTCGGTGCCGGGGTCGATGTGGGCGTGGTCGGAGGAGACCGCGCCGTGATCGCGGAAGTACTGGCGGCGGATCCGCATCGCCTCGAGGTGGCCGTCATAGCTGGAGGTGTCCACGCCCGCAGCCTCGCCGAGCGCCGCGACGAGGGCGCCGAAGTCCTCCCGGGCGGGCTCGAGGTACTTGTCCGGACGGAACGTGGGGATCACGCGGCCGGCGAAGGAGGCGTCCGCGGCGAGCGCGTCGTGCGGGGAGAGGTCGTCGACCGGATCGTCGGTGGTGGCCATGACCTGGATCCCGAACTGCTCGAAGAGCGCACGGGGCCGGAACTCGGGGCGGGTGAGCTTCTCGGCGATCTCGTCGTACATCGCCTCGGCAGTGCGCGGGCTGAGCACGGTCTCCAGGCCGAAGACCTCGTGGAACTCGTGCTCCATCCAGTAGCGGGAGGGGGTGCCGGCGTAGGCGTGCCAGTGCTCGGCCAGCAGGCTCCAGGCGCGGCGGGAGGCGGACTCCGTCAGCGGGCCCTGGCCCACACCGAGATCGGCGAGGTCCACGCCGCGGGCGTGCATCAGGCGGTTGACGTAGTGGTCCGGCGTGATGAACAGCGAGGTGGGGTCGGTCCAGGGCTCGTCGTCCAGCAGCAGCCGGGGATCCACGTGGCCGTGGGGGGAGATGATCGGCTGATCCTTCTCGAGCGCGTAGAGGCTGCGCGCGATCTCCCGGACGGCGGGGTCGGCGGGGAGCAGTCGGTCGGGGTGCGGCACGAAGGCGTCGTTGCTCATGCGCTCATCCTCGCAAGGGCTCGCCGGGGAGGAGGCAGGGTTGTCACCGGTTGCCGCCCCGGCATCCCGGGGATGCCGCGTCAGTCCTGGTCACGGGGCCCTGTCGAGCCGCGGGGCACGAGGCGCACGGGCAGCGACCCCTCCACCGGGGCACGCAGGGAGGAGGGGTTCTCGATCCGCCGCACCAACCGCTCCACGGCCGCGCGGCCCTGCGCCCGCTTGGGGCTGACCACCGTGGTGAGCCCGCCGCCGATGTGCCGGGCGAGCAGGATGTCGTCGTGGCCCATGACGGACAGCTCCCCCGGCACCCGGACCCCGGCCCGCAGCGCGGAGACCAGGAAACCGAAGGCGATGAGGTCGTTGTAGCAGACCACGGCATGGGGCAGCGCATCCTGCAGCTCCTCGAAGGCCTGCTCGCCGCCGGCGGTGGTGGGCGGGAAGGGACCGTGGCGCTGGACCTGCAGGTCGTGGACGCGGGCGGCGGCGCGGGCAGCCCGCCAGCGCTCCCCGTCGGACCAGGAGTTCACGGGCCCGGAGAGGTACGTGACGGTGCGGGTCCCGTTCTCGGCCAGATGGCTCATGGCCTGCTCCATGCCGTGCTCGAAATCCGGGGTGACCGAGTCCAGCCCGGCCACGCGGCGGTTGAGCACCACCACGGGGATCCGCTTGGTGAGGTGGGTGAGGGCGGCGTCGGAGAGCCGGGTGCCGGACAGGACGATGCCGTCCACCACGGAGATCGCGCTCTCGAGGCTCGAGCGCTCCCGATCCTCGTCCTCGACGGTGTCCAGCAGGATCAGCAGGTAGCCCAGCTCGTGCGCGGCCTCCTGCATGCCGGAGACGATCTCGGCGAAGTAGGGGTTGGTGAGGTCCGGGACCTCGATGCCGAGCCGGTGGTGGCGCTCGGCGCGCTCCTGGGCGGGCGGGGCCGTGGTGCGGTAGTCGAGCTCCTTGGCGGCGGCCATCACCTTCGCGTGGGTCGCGGCGCTGACCCGGCCGGGCCGCGAGAACGCCCGGGAGACGGTCGAGGGGGCCACCCCGGCGCTCTTCGCGACGTCGTAGATGGTCACGCGCTTGTCCGCCACCTGCCCTCGGCTCCGTTCCCGCCTGCTCGGCCTCGCCCGTCCTGCACTTCGGCGGCAACTCTACCGGCGCGCTCGGCAACCCATGGCAACCGATCAGGTCCCGGACACCCCGCGCGGGGCCGTCAGCGCACCCGCAGGCGCCGATAGCGGGCGCTGAGGGAGGACGGGGCGACCACGGAGCTGGCGGTGCGGGGACCGACGGAGGAATCGCGCACGTCCAAGCCGGGCTCCAGGACCAGGTCCCGGTCCTCGCTCCTGCCGGCGGCCCGTTCCCGCAGCAGCCGGATCGCCGCGATGCCCATCTCATGGCGGGGCTGGCGCACCGAGGTCAGCCGGGGACGGATCATCTCGCATTGCCGGGTGCTGTCGTAGCCGACCACGCTGATGTCCTCGGGGACGCGCAGCCCAGCATCCACAGCGGCGCCGAGGAAGTCGATGGCCACCCCGTCGGTCTCGGCGAACACGGCGGTCGGGGAATTCTCCTCCTGGAGGATGGAGAACAGCAGATAGCGGATCGCCGGCCGCAGCGTCTCCGTGCTGCCGCCCTCGAGCTGGAGATATCGCTCCAGCCCGGCCTCCCGCATTCCCAGGGTGTACCCCTCGGCACGGAGGCCGCCCTTGGCGAGGTGGGCGATCCGCACGTGGCCGCACTCGACGAGATGCCGCACGGCCAGGCGCGCGCCGAGCACGTCGTCGTTGCTGACGATGTCCACCCCGGAGACGGTCTCGCCCGCTTTGCCCACGAGCACCACGGGTGTGCGCTGAGCGGCCTTCTGCAGCATCTCGCCCGGGATCGCCGTCCCGAAGGTGACGATCCCCTGCAGTCTCTCGACGCGCAGCTCGTCGAACTCCGCGCGCAGGTGCTCGAGATCGCCGCGGCCGTCGAAGAACATCAGTCGCAGTCCCGCATCGGCCGCGGCAGCCTCCATCCCGGAGACGACGTCGTGGGAGAACACGCTGACGATGTCCCGCAGCAGCACCGCCACCGTCCCCGGCGCCGAGCGCCCCGTGGCGCGGCGCACCGCGCGGTAGCCGATCTCGTCAGCCGCGGCGAGGATCCGCCGGCGCGTCGCCTCCGAGACGCCCGGGCGGCCGCGCAGGGCCAGGGAGACCGCGGCGTTCGAGACGCCGGCCCGGGCGGCGACGTCCTGCAGTGTGAGCTTGCCGGTCTGCTGGGCCATGACCTCGGAGGGTACTGCCGCCCGCACCGCCCCTCGATGCCTCCGGCCCCGCTGACCAGCGACCTTCCTCCACCGTTCACCCGGATGTCACCGGAGGGGAGCCCTCGATCACTGAATTCAGCGATCGTCCGCGCTCAATAAAGCGCATCTCACAACTCCTCCTGACTCCCGTTCATCCCCGCCGCGAACCCTGTTCATCGGCCGGACGAATTCTCTCCGTACTGTCGACTTCCGACGCCGCCCCGGAGATCGACGGGGAACACAGCATGCCCACCCGGAGGAGTTTCAGATGGCCATTTCGAGCCCTACTCATGGCACTGCCGACATCCGTCGCCGCACCGCGCTCGGAGCGCTCGGCGGCATGGGACTGATCGCCCTCGCCGGCTGCGCGGACGGCTCCGAGGGGGCGGGCTCCGAGGAGGTCGCCGCTCTCAACGAGGTCGAGGAGATCACCTCGGCCGACTCCCTCGTCGAGTCGCCGATGCTCGCCGAGCGGGTCGAGGCCGGCGAGCTGCCGCCCGTGGCCGAGCGCATGCCCGCCCTCGAGGACATCATGATCGAGCCCGTCCATGAGCAGATCGGCACCCATGGCGGAACCTGGAACTTCCCCACCCGCTCCGCCCAGGAGGGCCCCTGGGACATCGGCAAGCCCACCGAGGAGGCCCTGTTCCGCTTCACCGTCGAGGGCGACGGCGTCGAGCCGAACGTCGCCAAGGGCTTCGAGGTCGACGACGACCTCACCGAGTACACGATCCACCTGCGCAAGGGCATGAAGTGGTCCGACGGCCACGACTTCACCTCGGCCGACGTGATGATGTGGTGGGAGCACATCATGCGCCCGGAGATCTTCGGTCGCAGCGTCTACGACGCCTTCTGGTCCACCGACCCCAGCACCGGCGAGCGCGCGATGGCGGAGTTCTCCGCGGTCGACGACCACACCGTCCAGGTCGCCTTCCAGCACCCGCGCCCGATGTTCCTCGAGCGTGTCGCGATCGACGCCAAGTGGATGTTCGCCCCGGCGCACTGGATGGAGGAGATCCTCGACGAGTTCATCGGCGAGGAGGCCGCGCTGGAGATCGCGAAGGAGCGCGGCTTCGAGGACCTCGCGGGCTGGTACGAGTCCGCCTGCTACTACTACTGGTTCTGGTCCGACCGGCCCATGCTGCGTGCCTGGATCCCCACGGAGGACGCCGGGGCGGAGCAGGTGACCTGGGAGCGCAACCCCTACTACTTCAAGACCGATCCCGCGGGCCATCAGCTGCCCTACATCGATCAGCTGTCGCTGGAGACCTACCAGGACCCGAGCCACGTGGAGCTGCAGGTCCTCGAGGGCCACTTCGACATCGGCCAGTTCGAGTTCGGCTCCTTCACGCTGCTGCAGGAGAACGCCGAGCAGGGCGGCTACCAGGTACGGCAGTGGGAGCCGGCCGGCTGGTACTCCAACGGCGTCCAGTTCAACATGGAGCCCCCGGACGAGACCCTGCGCGAGCTCTTCCACGACGCGAGGTTCCGCGAGGCCCTCTCGGTGGCGGTGGACCGCGAGGCCCTCTCCGAACAGCTCACGCTCGGCCTGGGGGCCCCGCAGCAGTCGTCCATCGCCGAGGGCCGCCCCTTCCACCAGGAGGACTGGGCCCAGAGGTGGGCGAGCTACGACGTCGACCGCGCCGACGAGCTGCTGGACGAGCTGGGGCTGACCCGCGACGGGGACTGGCGCCTGCGCCCCGACGGCGAGGCCCTCCGCCTGGTCATCACCCAGCAGTCCGACGCCCCGCAGGCCGGCCAGTTCGAGGAGCTGCTCAAGCACCACTTCGAGGCCGTCGGCATCCAGACCGATGTCGAGCTCGTCGACCGCGGCCGCTTCGGGGATCTCAACGACTCGGGCCAGCTGCAGCTGACCACCTCGGGCGTGATCGGCGGCATCCATCCGATCTTCCGCCCCGACACGGTGGTGCCCCTGCGGGCGGGCACGCCGTGGCACACGCAGTACGGCACCTGGTACGCCGCCGAGGGCGCCCAGGGCGTCGAGCCCACGGGGGACATCATGGAGCTCATCACGCTCTACCGCGAGATGTCCGCCCAGACGGACTCCGCCGCGATCGACGACTACGCCGAGCAGATCATCCAGCTGCACGAGAAGAACCTGTGGGCGCTCGGCTACACCGGGCCCGTCCCGACCCTGTTCTCGGTCAGCAACAACATGGCCAACGTGCCGGCGGAGACCACCTTCGCCGACGAGTTCCGCGACCTCGGCCACGGCCGGCCCGCGCAGTTCACCTTCATCGACCCGGAGGTCGAGACGGCGTGAGTCACCGTGCGTGCGCGAAGGAGGTGCCGCGGTGCTGAAGTACGTCCTCCGGCGGTGCCTGACGATGATCCCGGTGGTGCTGATCATCTCGGTGATCGTCTTCTGGGTGATCCAGCTGCCGCCCGGGGACTTCGTCAGCCACCGCGTCCTGCAGCTGCAGCAGGAGGGCGAGCAGCTCTCCGCCGTCGAACAGGAGGCGCTGCGGGAGAGGTACGGCCTGGACGACCCCTGGTACGTGCAGTACCTGGCGTGGATCTGGGGCATCCTCTCCCGCGGAGACCTCGGGTACAGCTTCGCCTACTCCCAGCCCGTGCTCGCGGTGATGGAGCGGTACATGGCCACCACGCTGATCGTGGCCCTCGCCGCCATGGCCTTCACCTACCTGGTGGCGATCCCGATCGGGGTGTACTCCGCGGTGAAGCAGTACTCGCTGGGCGACTACGTGTTCACCACCGTCGGCTTCCTGGGGATGGCGACACCCAACTTCCTGCTGGCGATCATCCTCATGTACCTCTCGTACACCTGGTTCGGGAACCCCATGCTGGGGCTGCAGTCCCCGGAGTTCTCCGGGGCCGGATGGAGCGCGGCCCGGGTCGTGGACCTGCTGGGTCACCTGGTGATCCCGGTGGTGGTGATCGGCACGGCCTCGACCTGCGAGCTGATCCGCGTCATGCGCGGGCAGATGCTCGACGAGATGACCAAGCAGCATGTGATGACTGCCCGCGCCAAGGGGGTCAAGGAGTCCACCAACCTCCGCAAGTACTCGATGCGCGCGGCGCTGAACCCGATCGTCTCCACCATCGGCTGGTCCCTGACGGCGATCTTCACCGGGTCCACGATCACCGCGATCGTGCTGAACCTGCCCACGCAGGGGCCCGTGATGCTCTCCGCGCTGATGGCCCAGGACATGTACCTCGCGGGGGCCTGGCTCGGCTTCATGGCGATCCTGACGGTGATCGGCACGCTGATCTCCGACATCCTCCTGGCCTGGCTGGACCCCCGCATCCGTGACGAGAGGAGAGCTCGGGCATGAGCGCCGTCTCCCCCACCCTGGGGTTGATCCGCGGACGCAGGACGTCCGCCCTCGAGGCCGCCGCCGAGCGCCGCGAGAACTACTACTCGGCCGGACAGTGGCGGCTGATGTGGGCCAAGCTCTCCTCGCACCGCCTGGCGCAGATCTCCATGGTGCTGCTGGCGCTGCTGTACATCAGCGCGGCCTTCGCCGGATTCCTGGCTCCGTACTCTCTGGCCGGCTACGACTCCGACTACGTCGACGCCCCGCCGACGATGATCCACCTGTTCCACGAGGGCCGGTTCGTGGGCCCCTTCGTCTACGGGCTGAGCTTCGAGCGGGACCCGGAGACGCTGCGCCCGATCTTCGTGGCCGACCAGGACCAGATCCATCGGCTGGAGTTCTTCACCCAGGGCTCGGAGTGGTCCTTCTTCGGGCTGTTCCACTCCTCGACGCACCTGTTCGGCGCTGAGGGCGGCGGCCGGGTGTTCCTGTTCGGCACCGACAGCCTGGGCCGCGACCTGTTCTCGCGCGTCCTGCTGGGGTCCCAGGTCTCGTTGACGATCCCGCTGGTCGGGGTGGCGATCAGCTTCGTCCTCGGCATCCTCATCGGGTCGATCGCCGGCTACTTCGGCGGCACCGTCGACTTCCTGATCCAGCGCGTCATCGAGATCCTGCGCTCGTTCCCGACGCTGCCGCTGTGGATGGCGCTGGCCGCCGCGATCCCGTCCCGGGTCCCTGTCGTGACGATGTTCCTGTACATCACGGTGATCATGGCGTTCATCGAGTGGACCACGCTCGCCCGTGTGGTGCGCTCGAAGTTCGTGGCGCTCAAGCAGGAGGACTACGTGATGGCGGCCCGGGTGGCCGGGGTGAGGCCGCTGCGGATCATCGGCACGCACCTGATCCCGGGGTTCCTGTCCTATCTGGTGGTGGCCGTGACCCTGGCGGTGCCGGGGATGATCATCGGCGAGACCGCGCTGAGCTTCCTGGGGCTGGGCATGCAGGCCCCGGCGACCTCCTGGGGCGTGCTGCTGCAGGAAGCGCAGGACGTCACCAACGTGGCGATCTATCCGTGGAAGCTCATCCCGCTGGGCTTCGTGATCCTCACGGTGCTCGCCTTCAACTTCCTGGGCGACGGTCTCCGTGACGCCGCCGATCCGCACAAGTGAGGGACGCGATGACGACCATCGATGAGGACACCACGCCGGCGACCGTGCTGAGCGTCGAGGACCTGACGGTCCATCTGCCCACCGAGCACGGGCTGCTGCGCGCCGTGGACGGGGTCTCCTTCCAGGTGCGGGCCGGGCGCACGCTGGGGATCGTCGGCGAGTCCGGCTCCGGCAAGTCGATGTCCGCCAAGACGCTGCTCCGACTGAACCCCGGCCGGTTCCGCGAGTCCGGACGCGTGCGGCTGCACGGCACCGACGGGTCGGGCGACCTGGACGTGATGGAGCTCGATCGCGACGGGCCGATGATCCGCGCGGTGCGCGGCCGACGGATCGCGATGATCTTCCAGGAGCCGATGACGGCCTTCAGCCCTCTGCACACGATCGGCGAGCAGATCATGGAAGCGATCCTCCTGCACCGCACCTCCGATCGCGCCGAGGCCCGGGAGATCTGCCTGGAGTGGATGCTGCGGGTCGGGATCGGCGACGCCGCGCGGCGCATCGACCAGTACCCCCACCAGTTCTCCGGCGGCATGCGCCAGCGCGCCATGATCGCGATGGCGCTGTCGTGCGAGCCGGAAGTGCTGATCGCGGACGAGCCCACCACCGCCCTGGACGTGACCATCCAGGCGCAGGTCCTCGAGCTGATGCAGGACCTGCAGGCCGAGACCGGGATGGCGATCGTGCTCATCACCCACGACCTCGCCGTGGTGGCCGGGACCTGCGACGAGGTGGCGGTGATGTACCTGGGGCGGATCGTCGAGCAGGCCCCCGTCCGGGAGCTGTTCGCCGATCCCCAGCATCCCTACACCCGCGGGCTGCTGCGCTCCATCCCCCGCCTGGGGATGAGGCGCGACGAGCGCCTGCATGCGATCGAGGGCACCGTGCCGCAGGCGATCGACCTGCCGCCGATGTGCTCCTTCCGCGGCCGCTGCACGGACCGCATCGAGGGGGTCTGCGAGACCGCCGAGCCGCGACTGCTGGAGCTGACCGAGGCCCATCACGTGCGCTGCTTCCTGCATGATCCCGAGGCTCCCGCCCCGGAGCCGACGGCGACGGGCGCCGCCCGTCCCCAGCCGTCCCGCCATGATGCCCCCGCCGTCCCCGAGGAGTCCCCCGCATGAGCGCCCTGCTGCGGATCGAGCACGTCACCAAGGAGTTCAGCATCTCGCGCACGGAGTCCTTCCCCGCGGTCGACGACGTCTCGCTGACCCTGGAGCGGGGCGAGACGCTGTCCGTCGTCGGCGAGTCCGGCTGCGGGAAGTCCACGCTGGGCCGCGTGATCGTGCGGGGCATCGACGCCACCTCCGGAGCCGTGATGTACAACCCCGAGGGCGACGGGGGGCACTCCGCCGGGAGCGGTCGCGAGATCGACTTCCTCGCTCTGAAGGGTCGTGCGCTGCGCTCCTACCGCCCGGACATCCAGATGATCTTCCAGGACCCCATGTCGTCCCTGGACCCGCGCATGACGGTCTTCGACATCATCGCGGAGCCGCTGCGCGCGACCCGTCGGCCCCGCCGGCAGGAGCTGCAGCGGCGGGTGCGCGAGATCGCCGAGAAGGTCGGCCTGGATCCCTCGCACCTGCGTCGCTACCCGCACAGCTTCTCCGGCGGCCAGCGCCAGCGCATCGGGATCGCCCGGGCCCTGATCACCGGCCCGAAGGTGATCGTGGCCGACGAGGCCGTCTCCGCGCTGGACGTGTCCATCCGAGCCCAGATCATCAATCTGCTCAAGGACCTGCAGGACGAGCTGGGGCTGTCCTACCTGTTCATCGCTCACGACCTGTCGATCGTCGAGTACCTCTCCGATCGGGTGGCGGTGATGTACCTGGGCCGGATCGTCGAGCTGGCGGAGACCGCGAGCCTCTTCTCGCGGCCCCGCCACCCGTACACCGAGGCGCTGCTGTCCGCCGTCCCCCAGCCGGATCCGGACGCCTCGCGCGAGCGCATCGTGCCCACAGGGGAGGTGCCGAGCCCCACCGATCGGCCCGAGGGCTGCCTGTTCTCCTCGCGGTGCCACTACGCGACCGAGCTGTGCCGCATCACCACCCCGCCGCTGCAGGAGGCGGCCGACGGGCACCTCTCGGCCTGCCACTATGCCGAGGAGCTCCCGCTGCGCGGGATCGCCGGGCAGCCGGCGGCCACGTCGGCCCCCTGACCGCGTGCCCCGCGCCCCCGCGCGCGGCACGCGGCCGGGTGGGGACGACCGGCTCAGAGGGCGAGAACCTCCTCGGCGCTGCCGGACTCGGCACTGGCGTAGGCGGCGAGGATGATCGCGAGGGTGTCGATCCCCTCCTGCACACCGTGCAGCGGGCGGCGACCGTCCCGCACCCGGTCCACGAAGTCGGCGATCTCGGCCTCGAAGGGGTCGCGCATCCGGAGCGCGTAGACCTGCTCGGCCTCCTGCTCCCGCAGCGCGACGCGCAGCGTCGTGCCGTCCGAGCTCAGCGAGCCCTTCTCCCCCATGACGGCGAAGCGTTCCGCGCCCGGCACCCGCGGGTACGCCCAGGAGGTGGCGATCTGCCCCACGGCGCCGCCCTCGAATCGCACCAGCACCTGAGCGGAGTCCTCGCCCTCCATGAACCGCAGACGGTGGGTGGACATCATCGAGAACACCGAGCGGGGGCGCGCTCCGGCCAGGTGCATCAGCAGGTAGGTGGGGTGGTAGCCGGTGTCCATGTACTCGCCGCCGCCCGAGGTGGCCGCCGTCGCACGCCAGCCCATGGTGGAGGGATCGAAGTCGTTGAAGAACGCATCGGTGGTGCGCACCTCGTACACCTCGCCCAGGGCGCCGGAGTCGACGAGCTCCTTGGCCCGCGCCACCGCCGGGAGGTAGAGCTTGTTGTGGGCGCACATGAACGTCACGCCGGCGGCCTGGACGGCGGCGCGCACGGCGACGGCCTCCTCCGCCGTGAGGCACAGCGGCTTCTCGCACAGGATGTGCCGGCCGGCCTCCGCAGCGGCCACGATGGCGGCACGGTGCAGGTGATGGGGCAGGCAGATGTCGACGGCGTCGACCTCCGCCTCGGCGAGCAGGGCATGGAAGTCGGCATAGCCGGCGGCGCCGGTCTGCTCGACACGACGGGCGAGGGTGCTGGGGTCGGCATCGGCCACCGCGATGACCTGGACGCGTGCACTGTTGGCGGCATAGCCGCGCAGGTGGGAATCGGCGATGTTGCCGCCGCCGATGAGGCCGACGCGGAGAGGGGCGGTGGGGGTCATGTCGGGTCTCCTTCGCGAGGTGGGGTCAGCGTGCCGCGGCGTTCGCGGCGACGACCAGGGCGGTGAGGGCACGGGCGCGGGCGAGGTTCTCGCTGGTGCGCTCATGGCGACGGATCGCCTCGGCCCACTGCTGCAGGGGTGCCGGGTCGTCCTCGGGCACCTCGATCCGGGACCATCCCTCGGCGGTGCGCAGGTGCATCCGATCGGCGTCGGGGCCGACGTGGACGGAGCCCTCGGTGCCGTGGACCTCGAGGGTGAGGGGCCCTGAGGGGGTGACGAAGCCGGTCTCGATGACACCGATCGCCCCGTCGGCCGTGGTCACCGTGACGACGGCGCTGTCCTCGACGGCGCGTGCGGTGACATGGGCGTAGCTGGCGGTGACGCGCTCGAACTCCTCCCCCAGGATCAGCTGGGTGATGCAGGCCGGGTGGGCCCCGAGGTCGGTGAACGCGCCGCCGAGGGCCTCGGCGGGGTCGTAGAACCGTTCCGGCAGCTGATCCGTGAGCGCACCACCGTGGGCCAGCCGGACCCGCGAGGACACCACGCGTCCCAGCGTGCCGGCCTCCAGCAGCTCGCGCACGGCCTTGACGCACCCCAGGGACAGGCGGGGCAGGGAGACGGTGAGCACTCGGTCGTGCTGATCGGCGAGCCGGATGAGCTCCTCGCAGCCCGCGACCGTGGGCGAGAGCAGCTTCTCGGTGAACACGTGCCGGCCCGCGGTCAGCGCCGCGGCGATGATCGCATCGTGGTCGCGGGTCGCGGTGGTCACCACCACGCCGTCCAGATCCGAGCGACCCAGCAGGTGCTCGCGATCCGCGATGAACTCCGTGTCCAGCTGCCCGGCCAGCGCCCGGCCGCGGCCGGCTTCCTCGTCCCAGATCCCGAGCAGCTCCACGCCCGGGTGCGCGGCCAGAGCCCGTCCGTGATCCCGGGCGTGGACGTGCCATGCCCCGAGAACGGCGATCCTCAATGGTCCTGACATACGAACGAACTCCTCGACGAGAATGAAGCGACCACTTTCCTGGGCGGCCGCTCGGATACTAGAGCAGCAGTCCGGCTGTTCTCGACCGTGAGCACATCTCTTCAGTCCTGTTCATCGATCGTTCATCACGCCGAGTTCACGGCGAGCGATGGCGCTAAATTCCGGGAGCGGATTCATCCGCAGGCCCCGCACGTGTTCAAGAACAAGCCACCGCGCCGCCCTACCGTGATCGACCGGGCCGAGAGCCCGCTCCGACCTCCCCCCTCCAGAACAGGATCCCCGTGAGACCACGACGCCTCATCGCACTGCTCGACTGCGGAGACACCCTCATCGACGAGGGCACCGAGATCCGCGATGACGACGGAGTGGTGATCTCCGGGGACATGATCCCGGGTGCACGACAGATGCTCCTCGATCTCGACGCCGCCGGGTTCCGGCTCGGACTCGTCGCCGACGGGCTGCTGAGCTCCTTCGAGAACCTGCTGACGCAGCACGGGGTCTTCGATCTCTTCGAAACGGTGACCTGCTCGGAGGCCGTGCGCCACTCCAAACCCAGCCCCCGGATGTTCAAGGCCGCCCTGGGGTCGCTGGACCTGGAGGCCGCCGAGACGTCACGCTGCGTCATGGTGGGCAACAATCTCGCCCGCGATATCAAGGGCGCCAACGCCCTGGGGATCACGAGCATCCACCTGGCCTGGACACCGCGCTATCCGCGCGTACCGGCCGATGCCCTCGAGGCACCGGACCGCACCATCGCCACCCCGTCCGAGCTGCTGCCGCTGCTGGAGCGACTCGACGCCCGCCTGCAGGAGACCGAGGAGCGCACCGCATGAGCATCCCGACCCTCCCCCACGATCAGATCGTCGGCTTCGAGGAGGTGGAGCCCGTCGAGGAGCGGCAGATCCTGGCGGCGCGGTTCCAGCCGTACCTGGCGCCGCTGACCGGCTGCGTCCCGTACCCCGGGGTCGACGCCGCGGGCCGCATCAGCGCCGGCCTGCCGGCGGATTCGGTGGCCGAGGGCGGGCGCGACTCCCGTGGCCAGGCCTATTCGCGCTCGGTCGCCCTGCCGGGGCACCGCGCGATCGTGTACGCCTGGTACTTCCCCAAGGACTGCCCCTCCCCCGGCCGCGGGCACCGTCACGACTGGGAAGGGGCCGTGGTCTGGCTGCGCGAGGGGCAGACGAGCGGTCCGGAGGACGCCGTGATGATCTCCTTCAGCTATTCCCAGCACGGGCGGCTGTTCACCGTCGAACCCACGGCAGAGGTCACCCACGAGGGCCGGCCGATGCTCGGCTACAGCCGGTACGGCGAGACGGTCACCCACTCGATGTGGCTGCACGATGCCCCGGGCACGCTGCACCCGCTGATCGACTGGGAGGATCTGCCGGAGGCGGCGCGCACGGCGCTGAACGAGGGCGACTACGGCGCCGGCACGCCCCTGATGCGCGACGGGGCGTTTCGGCGGAACGTCTACCACTCCTGGCCGGGAGGGCCCGCCGAGATCATGGACCTGCTCGCGGCGACCCGCTGAGCAGGGCGGTTCCGGCCGTGGCGCCTCCCTCGAGGGTCGTCGTGATCGGACCCGGCGTGCGGCCGGACCGCCCTCAGTGCACCCCGCCGAGCTCGATGAGCAGCACGCCCGCCACGATCATCCCCATCCCGGCGGCCATCACCGGGGTGAGCGCCTCCCGGAAGAGCACACGCGAGACCAGTGCGGTCAGCACGATGCCCGCCGCGGCCCAGACGCCGTAGGCGACACCGAGGGGCATGCCGGCCGCGAGGGCGAAGGACAGGAAGGCGAAGGCGACCGCGTAGCCCAGCAGGACGAGCCCGTACCAGGCCCGTCGCCCACCCGCGGCGAGCCGCAGGGACAGGGTCCCACTGACCTCGCTGAGCACCGCTGCTCCCAGCAGCAGCCAGGCGGTCATGACGCTCCCGCCCCGGCCGTGGCCGCCGCACGCTGCGCCGCGGCGCGAGCCCGCTGGGCACCGAGCTCGACCACCACCACGCCGGCGGCGATGAGCACGATCCCGAGTCCCGCGAGCGCGGTCAGCGCCTCCCCGAACAGCAGCGCGGAGAGGATGGCGGTGAGCATGACGCCGCTCGCGCCCCAGATCCCGTAGGCGACGCCGAGCGCCATGCCGCGGCGCAGCACCAGAGCGAGGAGGGTGAAGGAGAGGGCGTAGCCGAGCAGGACCACGGCGTAGAGGGCGGGCCGGTCCAACGCCCCGCGCAGCGCGAGGGTCGCGCTGACCTCGCTGAGGATGGCGACGACGAGCAGCAGCCAGGCGGTCATGACTCCTCCCCCAGCATCTCCTCGGCCAGTTCCGTCAGGGCGGCGTTCTCCTGATCGGAGGTCTCGAGCAGGCCGCTCGCGCGATCGAACCAGAGCCCGTCGGCCATCAGGCGCACGGCGAGCAGGCGGCGGCGCTGCGCGGTGGGCGTCCCCGCGGGAACGTCCAGCCAGCGCTCGCTCTGCTCCTGCCAGCGGCGGGTCATGCTGTCGCGCAGCGAGGGGTCGGCGAAGATCGCCAGCTCGGCAGGGGAGAGATCCGCCGTCGCGGACCAGTCGAGATAGGCCAGGAAGCGCTCGCGGGCGGGGACGGCGGTGAGGTCCCGGGCCGCCCCACCCTCCCGCGCCGCGATCCGCGCGAGGATCTGGCGCTCACAGCGCGCGGCGACGTGCTCGACCACCGCGGCCAGCAGCTCCTCCTTGGTGGCGAAGTGGTACATCAGCCCGGGCTTGGTGACGCCCGCCGCGCGGGCGGCGGAATCGAGGGTGAGGGTGCCTCCGGCGCCGAGGTGCGCCTCGGCGGCGCCGAGCATCGCCTCGCGGGCCGAGGGGCGGTGCGCGGGGCGCGCGGGGACGGGCGAGCCGGCGGGCATGGGACCTCCTGGGCGACGAGCGGGAGCTCTCGTTACTTTACCGTCCGGATGGTCAAGTAACACAAGCGTGGCGACGCATGATGTCGCCCACGGATCCGCGTCCGGCGGGGGCGAGCGGTGAGCGGGCGGCACCGCCCGGAGCGGACCGCGGAGAATCCGTCGGCCGCGGGCTGTCGATCTGGAGCGGCCCGTGCGACAGCATGATGAGGACGGCGAGAGGCGCCGCCCCGTCAGGAGGATGATCCCCATGGCCCGCTACACCGTGTTCCTGTACCACCCCCTCGATGCCGCCACCACCGATCCCGAGACCCTCGCGGCGCAGGTCGCCGAGCATGACGCCCACGGCAAGGAGCTGCTCGAGGAGGGGGTGATGATCTTCGGCAGCCCGCTCGAGGATCACGACGCCACCACCTCGATCCGCGCTGACAGTCTCGTCGACGGCCCGTTCGTGGAGGTCAACGAGGTGATCGTCGGCTTCTACGTGATCGAGGTGCCGGATCTCGACGCGGCCCTCGCCGTCGCCCGTCGCAACCCGATCCTGCACCAGGGCGGCGGCGTCGAGGTCCGGCCGATGCCCGGCGACGAGGCCCCCGGGACCCAGGGGCGCGTCACCGCGTGAGACCGTCCACCGTCCCGGAGGTCGCCGACGCCGTCGCCGCCGCGCACCGCGCCCACTGGGGCTCCGTGCTCGCCGCGACCGTCGGGCTCACGCGCGACCTCGACCTCGCGGAGGATGCCGTCCAGGACGCCTTCGTCCAGGCCCTCACCGCCTGGCGGTCCGGCGGCATCCCCGCGAGTCCCGGCGGCTGGCTCGCCACGGCCGCGCGGCGCCGCGCTCTGGACGCCCTGCGCCGCGGCGAGACGCTGCACCGGAAACTCCCGCTGCTGGTGTGGGACGAGGGGGCACCGGAGCCCGCGCCCGGCGAGGAGGGGCAGCACGCGCCGCCGCGGATCGCCGACGAGGAGCGTGCCGTGGTGCTCGACGAGCAGCTGCGGCTGATCTTCCTCGCCGCGCACCCGGCGCTCGCCCCCGAGGCCCGCATCGCCCTGACGCTGCGACTGGTGGGCGGGCTGAGCACGGCGCAGATCGCGGCGGCGTTCCTGGTCAGCGAATCGACCATGGCCGCTCGCCTGACCCGCGCGAAGAAGCGCATCGTGCTCAGCCGCATCCCCTGCCGCGTCCCGGCCGAGGATGAGATCGACGCCCGGCTGATCGATGTCCTGGACGTGGTCTCCGTGCTGCTGGCCACGGGCGAACGGGATGCCGACGGCGACGTTCTGCGCGCCGCCTCGCGGATCCTCGAGCTGCTCGCCGCGCTGCGGCCCGCGCACACCGAGACCCAGGGCCTGCTCGCGCAGGCGATGCTGCTGCGTTCCCGCACCGCCACCCGCCGCGATCGGCACGGCCGCCCCGTCGCCCTCGCCCAGCAGGACCGCGCCGCCTGGGACCGCGAGCTCGTCGAGCGGGCCGACGCCCTCGTGCTGGACGCGCTGGCTCGTGGCGCACGCGGCCCCTACCTGCTGCAGGGCGCGATCGCGGCGGCCGTCGCGGCGCCCGCACGGCACGAGGACGTCGACTGGGAGGAGGTGGTCGCGCTCTACGACGCGCTGCTGGCGCACTGGCCGACGGCCATCGTGCGGCTGGGCCGGATCGTCGCCCTCGGCGAGGCGCACGGCCCGGGTGAGGCCCTCGCGCAGCTCGACGGGCTCGGGGAGGAGCTCGCCGAGCACCGACCCTTCCACGTGATCCGCGGCGAGATGCTCTCGCGGCTCGGCGAGCACGAGGCGGCGACGAAGGCGCTGCGCACCGCGCTGGACCGCCGCGGCGACGAGGGCGAGACGGACCTGCTGCGCGGGATGCTCCGCGGAGGCCGCCCCCTGCGGTGACGGCGTGCCGCCGTGCCGATCACACGGACGCGGCTCCTTCGCTCCGCACGCTCTCCAGCAGTGCATTGAGGTCCCGGAGGTAGGCCTGAACCGCCTCGGGGTCCGTCGCCTCGACCTGCCCGGCGATGCGGGACCGGCTCTGCGCGAGGCGCTCCTCGGCGCGCGGGTCGTCAAGGGCGACGACCTCGCCGATCACGTCGTAAGCCGGCCGTGTCCCCTGCGTCCCGTCCCAGGTCCCCACCGGCAGCCCGAGCCGCGCGAGGGGCGGATCGTGGGTGGCGTCGACCAGGACCCAGTCGTCGCCGAGGAGCGCCTGGGGCGCAGTGTGCACGTCCGTCGTGAATCGCAGGTGCGCCTGCGCCTCCACCAGGCGCGGGAGCTCTTACTCCCAGGACACCAGCCGCACGGTCATCCCGATGCCGCGCAGCTCCTCCGCCAGCAGCTCCGCCTTCGCCACGCAGTTGCCGCGGCCTCGCTCCCGCAGGCCCGGCGCGTCGTACGCGGCATCGGTCGCATACGGCAGGGCGCGCACGCGAGTGAAGATCTCGACGGCACGGTCGCGGTCGAACACGGCGGGAACCTCCCTCGAGTCCATCGGGGTGCTCAGCGGGGCGGCGCCCAGCGGGCGATCTGCGCGGCGAGGTGGCCGGCGCCGTAGCCGTTGTCGATGTTGACCACGCCGATGCCCGGGGCGCAGGCGGAGAGCATGGTCAGCGCTGCGGTGACGCCGCCGCTCGCGACGCCGTAGCCGACGGAGGTGGGCAGCGCCACCACCGGTGCGCTGATCTGCCCGGCGACCACCGTGGGCAGGGCGCCGTCCATGCCGGCGGCGACCACCACGCAGGCGGCCTCGCGCAGCTCGGGCAGGCGCCGCTGCAGGCGGTGGAGCCCGGCGATGCCGATATCGGCGAGCAGGGCGGTGGGGCGACCCAGGTAGCGGGCGGTGAGCTCGGCCTCCCGGGCCACGGGCAGGTCGCTGGTGCCGGCGCAGGCGACGATCACCAGCCCGCCCGTGGCCGGCGGCGGTTCGGCGGGCCAGGCCAGGAGCCGGGCGTCGGGATCGTGGTGCGCCTCCGGCAGGGCGGCGAGGACGGCCTGGGCCCGCTGCTCGTCGGCGCGGGTGAACAGCACCGGTCCCAGGTCCTCGCGGCCGGCGGCGTGCAGGCGCGCGTACTCCTCGGCGATCGCGGCCACCTGCGGGACGGTCTTCGCGTCGCACAGCACCGCCTCGGGGGCGCCGCGGCGGTGGCCGCGGTCCAGGTCGAGGTCGAGGAAGCCGTCGATCCGCCCGTCGGCCGCAGGACCCTCAGCCATGCCCGCCCACTCCGGAGGAGACCACCTGCAGGGAGAACAGCCCCGAGCGGATGCCGTCGAGGTCGAGGGTGACGTGCGCGAAGCCCGCCTCCTTGCCGGCCGTGAGCAGGGCGGTGCGGACCTCCGGCTCCAGGGCGCGGGGCAGCTCCTCGGTGGGTAGCTCGATGCGGCCGACGTTCCCGTGGTGGCGCACCCGGCAGTCGCTGAAGCCCTGCTCGAAGACGGCGTCCTCGAGGTCGTCGATCTGGCGCAGCTTCTCCGGGGTGACCTCCTGCCCGAAGGGCACCCGGGAGGCGAGGCAGGGGGCGGCGGGCTTGTCCGCGACCGGCAGGGAGAGCGCGCGGGCGATCTCGCGGACCTGCGCCTTCGTGATGCCGGCGGTGGAGAGGGGGCGCAGCACCCGGTGCCGGGTCGCGGCGCCGGCGCCGGGGCGGTCGTGCCGGGTGGCGTCGTCGGCGTTCTCGCCGTAGGCGACGGCGTCGAGAAAGTGCTCGCCGACGATCTCGTCGTCGATGCGCGTGAACAGCTCGTCCTTGCAGTGGAAGCAGCGGGCCGCGTCGTTCTTCTGGTAGTCGGGGTTCTCGCCCTCGAGGGTGCGGACCTCGATCACCTCCGCGCCGATCACGGCGGCGACCCGGTGGGCGAGGCGCCGCTCGCGGCGGGCGAGCGACGGGGAGACGCCCAGCAGGGCCACCACGTTCCCGGCGCCGAGGGCGCGCACGGCGAGGGCGAGCAGGGTCGCGGAGTCCACGCCCCCGGAGTAGGCGACGCCGAGCCGGCCCACGCCCTGCAGCTGCTCGGCGACGTCCTCGGCGAGAGCGAGGGGCTCCCCCGCCAGGCGCTCCGGGGTCATCGCCGCGGACGCGGGGACCTCCGCGGCGGGGTGGAAGAGGTTCGGGGCGGTGCGGGAGGGTGCGCTCACAGGGCCTGACGCTCCTCGGCGAGTCGGAAGAGCACCTCACCCGCGTGGTCGATGACCAGGGTGTCCGGGTCCTGACGCAGCGCCTCGAGGTCGAGGCTCGCGGGATCGACGTAGGGCACGTTGTACTCCGCGCACACCTCGGGCGGGATCGAGGTGGCGAAGGAGCGGCGCACGCGCTGACGCTCCTCGCCGGTCTCGGGGTCGTAGGTGCCCAGGCCCGTGACGTGCGTGGAATGCGCGAGCTCGCCCCAGGGGTGGTCCTGGAAGCGGTCCCACTGCTTCGTGAAGTACTCGATGTTGTGGTACCCGATGTCGCGCAGACCGGGGTGCATCGCGGCGACCTCGGTGATGTGCGGGGCGTAGAGGATGACCTCGCCGCCGTCGGCGCAGACCGGCTCGGACTTGTAGAAGCCCTTCGCGCCGGTCCAGATGTCCTCGTACATCTCCGGCACGAGCGCCACGATCCTCTGGTAGGGCTTGTCGACGTACGTGATGTGGGTGAGTGCGGAGATCTTCGCCATCGCCGCCCACGCCGCCTGGGGATCACCGAAGGCGATGGCGCCGAGGTCCTGCCCGCCGGCGGCGACGTCCATGGTGAAGCAGAGCTTCTGAGCGTCGATGAGCTCGGTCGCGGCGTCGATGAGCTGTCGCACCGGGGTGATGCCGAGGGTGCCGATGATGCGGCTGGCGGTGATGAGCGCGCCCACCCAGTGGGAGATGTCGATGACGTCGTGCACGGAGCAGCCGGGGAAGAAGTACTTGTTGCCGCCGGAGAAGCCGACCACCTCGTGCGGGAACACGGGGCCGACGACGAGGTTCACGTCGCTCTCGACGCACAGGCGGTTGATCTGCACGCGCATCGGCACGTCGCGCAGCAGGCCCCCGGTCAGCTCGGTGATCCGCTCGGCGGGGATCTCGCCGAGGTCCGCGATCTGTTCCGGATCGTCCCAGGCGTGGTTGACGATCTCCCAGCCGGGGTAGGTGGCCTGCGCGCCGTGCTCGGTGGAGCCCAGCAGCGCATCGATCGCCTCCCCGCTCATCGCCGCGTGGGTGCCCAGCGCGATGAGCACGGTCACGGAGGCGGCGCGGCCGGCGAGCGCCGCGTGGATCGCGGGCAGCACCCGCGGCAGCGGGACGGAGCGGGTGCCGTCGGGGATGATGAGGCAGACGCTCTTGCCGTCGAGGTCCGCCCCGGCGAGCTGCTCGGTGACGAAGCCGGTGATCTGCTCCTGGTCGAGGGTGCCCTCCGGACCGCCCAGGAGCGCGGCGCGTTCGGCGAGACCCTCGGGGATCGGGTCGATGGTCGGCGTCGTCGCTGTCTGCTCGCTCATCGCTCCATCATGCGACGTCAGGCGGTCGAATGCCACGGGTGCGCGCGGGTTGCCACGCACCGGCGCCGGCTCACCCCGCGCCCGTGCCGGCCTCGATCGTGAACCGCTGCTCGACGCTCCCGTCGGCGTGGACGTGCTCCTCGTAGGGGACGGGGATCGTTCGTCGCCAGAAGGCCGTGGCCTCGGTGTTCGTGGCGAGCTGGCTGACGGACCAGGCGCCGGGGAAGGCGGCGAACAGCTCCTGCGCGGCCCGGGACCCCACGCCGGCGCCGCGGTACTTCCCGAGCACGAAGAACTCGGCCATCTGCGTCACCTCCCCGCTCCGGATCAGGGCGAAACCGGCCGGACGGCCCTCCACACGGAGGAGGACGGCGTGACGCCCCGCCTCCTGGCGGTACGCCTCCAGCCAGGCGTAGTGGAAGGCCCCGCGCTCGTCGACGTCGTCCCCCGTGTGCGGGGAGAGGTCGTGCAGATACAGCTGGAGAAGGCGCGCCAGCAGGTCGTGATCGGCGTCGGAGGCCGGCGCGAGCGTCGGCACGAGTCCGGGTGTTGGGGTGTCCATCGGCCCACCGTAGAGGCGCCGACACCTCCATGCAGCTGTGATGCAGCTCACTCCGTGAGAGAGTGAGGATTCCGCCCGACGCGGCGTCCTCACTGTGTCCATCGCACGTCGACGCCAGCACGACGCTGGCGCAGCGATCAAGGAGTTGCCATGTCGAACGCTTCGATTCCCCAGACCGGTTCCCAGCAGGAGCGCGAGGCCGCCAAGCAGGAGGGTCGCCGCGAGAAGCGGCAGGACGAGCAGAACGAGCGGGTGCTGCGCGGCCCGCTGCAGACCACGGAGGGCATCACCACCCTCGAGGACACCGTGGTCGCGAAGATCGCCGGCATGGCCGCCCGTGAGGTGCCGGGCGTCCATGACATGGGCAGCGCCGCCCGGCGCGCGTTCTCCGCGGTGACCGAGCGGATCCCGAACTCCCAGACCAATGTCGCCGGCGGCATCAGCGTCGAGAAGGGCGAGACCCAGACCGCGATCGACGTGACCGTCGTCGTCGAGTACGGCGCCTCCATCGTCGAGGTCGGCAACGCCATCCGCCGCAACGTCATCGACCAGGTCGAGGGGACCACCGGCCTGGAGGTCCTCGAGGTGAACGTCAACGTCGTCGACGTCCACCTCCCCCAGGACGACGAGGCCCCCGCCGCCGCCTCGCGCGACACGGACCTGCAGTGATCCGGCGGGTCGGGGGGCGAGCCTCGGCGCTCGCCCCCGGCCCCCTCGACCGAGGAGTACTCATGAAGACATCCCATATCGCGCTGCTGGTCGGCCTCGTCCTGGGCGCCGTGCTGGCGTTCGGCAGCTTCGGCCAGTTCTTCCTGGTCCTCGTCTTCGGCGTCCTCGGGCTGGCCATCGGGCTGACGCTCGAGGGCCGCATCGAGATCCGAGGCGTGACCGACCGCTGGAGGAGCTGAGCATGTCCGTCACTGATGACCGGACCTCCCCGGGCACGACCTTCCGGGGCGCCACCTCCGTCCCGTCGCAGGTCGTCGCCCGCATCGCGGAGCAGGCGGCGTTCGAGGTCCCCGGCATCGGCTCCGATGCCGGTGGCGTCCTCGGCGTCGGCGCCCGACGGGACTTCGAGGCCCGACCGTCCGTGGAGGCCGACGTCTTCGGCGCCACGGCGGTGCTGCGCCTGGACGTGGGACTCGTCTTCCCGGTGGCGCTCGCTCCCGCCCTGGCGGGACTCCGCGAGCACGTCACCGCCCGCGTCGAGGAGCTGACGGGCCTCACGGTGGGCCGGCTCGAGGTCACCGTGTCCTGGCTGCACGCCACCACCACGGGACGGAGGGTGCTGCGATGAGCACCGCTCCCGCCCGCCTGGCGCGCCGCCCGGCGCGAAGCGTCCCTGCCGCGGTCCTGGCCCTCCTGGCCATCGCCGCCGGAGGGACCGGCCTGTGGCTGTTCGGCTCCTTCCTGCTCGACGGGGCATGGCCCGCCGCGGCCGCGGAGGCGGTCTCGGCCGTCGGCGCCACCCGGCTCGACAGCACGCCCATCCTGATCGGCGCCGGGCTCCTCGGGCTGCTCGGCCTGCTGCTCGCGCTCAGCGGGATCGCCCCCGGCGATCCCGGCCGCCGCGCGATCCTGGCCGACGACGTCCCCGGCCAGACCGCCGTGTCCCGCCGTGACCTGGCGCACCGCGTGCAGCGTCGCATCGAGCACGTCGACGGCGTCCGCGACGCCCGGGTCTCCGTGCGGCGTCGACGTGTCGACGTCCTGGTCCGCACCCCGCTCGAGGACACCGCCACGGTCGCTCGCCGCACCCGCGCGGAGGCCGAGGCGGCCCTCGCCTCGCTGCGCCCGTCCACGCCCCTGCGGCCCCGTGTGCGCACCGCGCACCTCCGCTGACCCGCTTCCGATCCGAGAGGAACTGCCATGCGCACCGTGTCCGGACGCCGCAACCGCACCGTCCTGGTCCTCAGCGGGCTGCTGATGATGCTCGCCGCCGCCTGGGTCGCCTCCGCCGCGACCCCCGTGCTGGACCTCTGGCCGGCCGGGGACCCGGTCCTCCCGCACGGGGACTCCCGGCCCGCGGACATCGCAGCCGCCCACAGCAGCTGGCTCCTGCCCACCGCCGTGGCGGCATCGCTGCTGGTCACCGTCGGCGGGATCCTCCTGCTGATCGCCCAGATCCCCACGGCACCGCCGCGCGAGAGCGTCCGGGTCACCGACCGGGACGATCACCTGCTTGGATCGATCGCCCCGGGGGTGCTCGAGCGGGCTCTGTCCGATGCCCTCGGAGCCATCCCTGGCGTCACCGACGCCTCCCTCCGGCTGGGCGGCGGCGCCGCGGAGCCGTGGATCCAGTCCACGGTGTCCGTGTCCGAGGAGTCCGAGACGGGCTGGGTCGCCGAGACCGTGCGCCGCCGCCTGATCGACGACGTCACCACGGTGCTGGGCACCGCCCCCGTCCGCGTGGACCTCCTGGTCCGTCTGAGTTCCGCTCGCGCCCCGCGGACGGCACGGGTGGGAGAGCACAGCACCGCCGCTCCGGCCGAGACGGCGCTGGTCTGATGCCCGGCCTCCCCGACGACGAGGACCGCGCCCTCGTCCTGCGCGCGCAGGACGGGGACGTCGGCGCCTTCGAGGCGCTCGTGGACCGCCACCAGGGACGCCTGTTCCGCATCGCCTACCTCGTGCTGCACGACCGCATGGACGCCGAGGACGTCGTCCAGGAATCCCTGGTGCTGGCCTGGAAGCGTGTGCACCTGCTGGCGGACCCGTCGGCCTTCCGCAGCTGGGTCTCCCAGATCACCCATCGCGCCGCGATCGGGGTCCTGCGCCGCGCCGCCCGCCGCGGCACCAGCGCCGCCGAGCACGAGGACCTCGACCGTGCCGTTCCGGGGAACAGCGTCGGCGGCGTCACCGGCCGCAATGCCGGCCATCCCGAGCAGTCCACCCTCGCGAACGCCCAGATGGAGGCGCTCGCGACGATCCTGCAGTCCATCGACGAGGACCAGCGCGCCTGCTGGGTGCTGCGGGAGATCGACGGCATGAGCTACCAGGAGATCGCCCGGGTCGTCGACGCCACCGAATCCACCGTCCGCGGCCGCATCGCCCGCGCGCGGGGCCACATCCTCGACCGCATGAAGGAATGGAGGTGAACACGATGCACGACTCCGACGACGCCGCCACACAGCGCTATCTCGAGCTGATCCGCTCCGTCCACGACGAATGGACGTCCCTCGAAGAGCAGGGCGACCACTCCGTGCAGCTCTCGGCGACCGCCCTGTCCACCATCAAGGAGTCCGTCCGAGCGGACGTGCGCCACGGCGCACAGGTGCAAATGCCTCCCACCGCGGCCGGCCCCTACACGCTCTCCGAGCTGGCGCTGCGCACCCTCGTGCGCCGCGCCGTGGACTCCGTCCCCGGGGTGATCGCCCTGCGCACCACCGTCGAGCACGAACCCGGCGAGAACGGCCTGCGCACCCGCGGCACGCCCGCACGGATCAGGTGCCGGATCTCCGCCCCGGCCACCTCGTCCGACCTGCTGCAGCTCGCCGACGACGTCCGGGCCGCGGTGACCTCCGCCTGCCGCGACCAGGTGGGGCTGGACTCCACCGTGGTGGACATCCACATCGAGGACATCCATGAGCACTGAGACCACCGCCGCCGACCTCCTGGCCGTCGTCCACGCCGTTCCCGGCGTGCAGGGCGTCGAACCCGGGATCACCACCACGCTCCGGGCCCTCGACGCCCGGCTGCGCCGCGACAGCACCTCCCGCGACCGCTACGGGCTCCACGTCGACGCCGCGGCGCGGACCGTCGTCATCGAGGTGGCGCTGGCGCCCGTGGCCCCCGTCCGCGACATCGTCGAAGCCCTCCAGACCGCCGTGCAGGACGCGCTGGACGACTCCGACGCGACCCCGGGCCCGGAACGGCCCTGGGAGGTCACGGTGCGCGTGCAGTCGATCTCCGCCCGTCCTGCCGACGGCGGAGACCGCCGCAGCTGAAGCGGCGTCGGGCGGCATGCGGCTCGCGGCCACTCGCCTACCATCGCTGCCATGGCCACCATCCACGCGTACGGTCCGCTGGGCGCCGGGCACATCAACCCGACCCTCGGCATCGTGACGGAACTGGTCCGCCGCGGGCACGAGGTGACCTACTGGGCTCCGCAGATGTTCGCGGACCGCATCGTCGAGACCGGCGCCCGGTTCGAACCGGTCGTCTCCACCTGGGAGCGGATCGACGGCGGCCCGCCGCAGATGCACGGTCGTGAGCTGATCCGAGCCATGGGCCTGCTGCTGGACGAGACGGAGGCCATGGTGGCCCAGCTCCTGGGGACCCCACCGCCGGACCTCGTGCTGCACGACGGCACGCTCGCCTGGTGGGGGAGGATCCTGGCTCATCACTGGGCGGTGCCGGCGGTCGAGACGTGGCCCAACTTCGTCGGCAACGAGCACTGGTCGATGAACGAGTACACGAAGATCAATCCGCTGAGTCCGCGGTTCCTGTGGCAGATGCTGCGCATCGGTCGCTATCTCCGTGGACAGGGCATCCGCGACATCGGCGGGTTCATGCGGGGCGAGCTGGCCGCGGCCCGGCTGGTCACCATCCCGCGCGCCTTCCAGTACGCCGGCGACTCCTTCACGGGCTGGCATTTCGTGGGACCGGCCCTCACCGAGCGAACGTTCCAGGCGGACTGGACACCTCCCGAGGACGACCTGCCGGTGCTGCTGGTCTCGCTGGGGACCGCCTACACCTCGCGGCCCGACTTCTATCGGATGGTGGCGTCCTCGGCCGCGGACCGCCCGTGGCACGTGGTGCTCGCCGTCGGCGACGAGGTCGACCCGGAGAGCATCGGACCGGTCCCGGGCAACGTGGAGGTCCATTCCCGGGTGCCGCAGCTCGCGGTTCTCCGGCATGCCCGCGCGTTCGTCACGCACGCCGGGATGGGCAGCACGATGGAGAGCATCGACCACCTGGTGCCGATGGTCGCCGTCCCACAGATGGCCGAGCAGCGAGCGAACGCGGATCGGATCGAGGAGCTCGGGCTCGGCCGTTCCCTCCGCCCCGAGGGCCTCGACGCCGAGTCCCTGTGGACTGCCGTGGACGCCGTGGCGGCGGCCCCCGAGGTGTATCGCCGGCTCGCACGGATGCGCGAGGAGTGCGCCGCCGCCGGTGGCGCATCCCGGGCTGCCGACGTGATCGACCAGGTGCTGGGAGGTCACCGGGCCCGCGCCGGCGCCGAATGAAGGCGTCGTCTCCGCACCTCTCTGCCAGCATGAGCCCATGGACGAGATCGAGATCGTGGTCGCCCACCGCGAGCGCACCACGATGCGCGTGGGCGAGACGTTCCTGAAGGTGGACGGCGAGGCGGGCCGCGTCGAGCGCGAGGCGCAGGTGATCGGCCTGGCTCCCGTGCCCACCCCGGCCGTGCTCTGGCAGAAGCCGCACGTCCTGGCTCTCACCGCCGTGCCCGGCACGCCGCTCGGGACGCTCGGCGGGACCGCCTCGACCTCGCCCGCGGCGTGGGCCGCGACCGGAGCGGCGATCCGCCGACTCCACGACGCACCGCCGCCGCCGTGGACGGGCCCCGCGCTCGACGAGGTGCGGGAGGAGCTCGACCGCGAGTGCGCCTGGCTGCTGGAGAATCAGGCGCTGCCCGCGGAGATCGTCCACCGCAATCGCGAGATCGCCGAGGCCGCGCTGCGACCCTGGGCGCCGCGCTTCGTCCACGGCGACCTGCAGATCGCGCACGTCTTCGTCGAGGACGACGCCGTCACCGGCATCATCGACTGGTCCGAGGGCGCCGCGGGCGATGCCCAGTCCGACCTCGCCACCCTCACGCTCGGGCACGAGGAGCGCCTGGAGGATCTGCTGGCCGGCTACGGGGAGGGCGCGGATCGCGAGATCATCCGCGGCTGGTGGTCGCTGCGCAGCCTCACGGTCGCGCGCTGGCTGCTCGAGCACGGCTTCGACCCCGATGCGCCGGGCTGCGAGTTCGACGTCCTGCGGGCACGGATGCGGGAGGACTGAGGCTCAGCGATGCACCGTCAGGGCGTCGACGGAGGACCGCTCCTGGAGTGTGGGCGGCTCGATGAGGCCGAGGATCCGCTCCAACTCCGCCCGCGGGATCGGCACCGCCCCGGTGTCCCCGGCGGCATTGCGCGCCACCAGCCGCCGGTGCAGCTCCTGGGCGGGGACCTCGAAGACGTGCCAGTGGATGCGGGCACCGCGCTCGCGCGCGTCGGCGAAGACGCGGCGACGCTCGACCTCCATCCAGAGCCCGTCCTCGAGGATCACGTCGACGCCGCGCTCGAGCAGGGTCAGCGCGTGGCGATACAGGAGGGCCTGCAGGCGCTCGTGGAGGATCTCGTCGGCGAGATCGAGGCCCAGCGCGTCCTGCCAGTCGTCGGTGCAGAGCCGGACGCCGACTCCCTCGGCCTCGAGCCGGCGGGCCAGCGTGGTCTTCCCTGACCCCGGGGCGCCGTGGAACAGCGTGAGCAGCGGCCCGGCCGGCGCGGTGGCGGAGTCGTGGTCGACGATGACAGCCTGGTCCATGGCCCCAGCATCTACGACGCCGGCCCGCTACGCTCGCCGGGACGCCATCGGCGAGCGCCGATCGCCTCCGGACGAAGGAGTCCCACCATGTCGATCCCGGACATGACCGCACGAGCCAGGCAGGTCAGGTCGCTCTTCGCGGACGTCGACGTGTCCCGCTCACGGCGGCCATGGTCGACCGAGGAGGTGATGCTGGGTTTCGTCGGGGACGTCGGTGACCTGGCGAAGCTCGTGCTGGGTAAGGCCGAGGTCCGGCCCCGCGCCGATCTCGAGGACGCCCTCGCGCACGAGCTCGCCGACTGCCTGTGGTCACTCCTCGTGCTCGCCGACGAGTACGAGATCGACCTGAATGCGGCGTACCACCAGCTCATGGACGACCTGGACGAGGACCTGCGGCGACATCTCCCGGACGCGTCCGTCACCGGGGCGAGCGGGGACCCGCAGTGAGCCGGAAGCTGCCCCCTGCGGAGTTCCTGGCGACACTGCCCCGCAAGCGGGTGATCACCAGCGCGCTCTTCCACGACGGTCACGACCAGGTCCTCTGCGTCGACCCTGTCTACAAGGAGACATGGCATCTGCCGGGTGGT
The DNA here is from genome assembly GCF_003347015.1 of Brachybacterium sp. YJGR34. Taxonomy (GTDB): domain Bacteria; phylum Actinomycetota; class Actinomycetes; order Actinomycetales; family Dermabacteraceae; genus Brachybacterium. The sequence goes on along the minus strand of NZ_PNFB01000003.1, from coordinate 128,726 downwards.
TCGGTCGAGGCCGGCGAGTCGCCGTCGGACGCCTGCGTGCGCGAATGCCACGAGGAGCTGGGGATCGCGATCCATCTGGGCAGGCTGCTGGCGGTCGGGCACCTCCGCCCGGCCGCGGAGGACCCGCACGGCGCACTCGCCTTCGTCTACGAGGCATCCCTCGGGGCTTCGACGACGGCCGATCTCCGTATCCCTCCCGACGAACTGCGCCAGGTCGCATGGCTAGACGGGTCCCAGCGGCGCGCGCAGCTCAGTCCTCTGGCGCAGCAGCTGGTCACGTCGAGCATGGAGGCCGTCGGGAGCGGCACCGTGATCGAGTTCGACCGCTCGGGAACCTGACGATCTCGGGCCCGATTCCGGAGGATCCACCCGCTCCTTGAGTATGCACACTCCCTTATATTAGTGTGTGCGCATGAACGAGAACACCCAGGCCTGTGGGCTGACCCCGGACAGCGAGTACGTGGAGCTGGCGGTGGAGGTGTTCGCGATGCTCGCGGACCCCACGCGGGTGCGGATCATCCTGGCGCTGCGCGACACCGAGCGGACCGTCGGGGAGCTGGTCGAGCTGACCGGGCGCTCCCAGGCCGCGGTCTCCCAGCACCTCGCGAAGCTGCGCATGGCGCGGATCGTCACCCCGCGCCACGAGGGCACCAAGGCCTACTACCGCCTCGTCGACGAGCACGCCCGTCAGCTGGTGGCCGATGCGATCTTCCAGGCCCAGCACACCCTCGGCGGCTCCCCCGCCCACCACCGACCCGGCGACCCTCATGCGTGAGGTGCTCGCCAACGCCACCTACCGGCACCTGTTCGCCGCGCAAATCGTGGCGCTGCTGGGGACGGGTCTGCTGACCGTCGGCCTGGGGCTGTTCGCCTACGAGCTGGCCGGGGACCAGGGTGGCCGGGTGCTGGGCATCGCGCTGACGGTGAAGATGCTCGCGTACGTGATCGTCTCCCCCGTGATGGCGGCGCTGACCGCCGGGCTGTCGCGGCGCGGCGTGCTCGTGGCCGCGGACCTGGTGCGGGCGGGCGTCGCCCTGAGCCTGCCGTTCGTCACCGAGGCCTGGCAGATCTACGTGCTGATCTTCGTGCTGCAGGCGGCCTCGGCGACCTTCACCCCCACCTTCCAGTCGATCCTCCCGGACGTGCTCACCGAGGAGCGGGAGTACACCCGGGCGCTCTCGCTCTCCCGCCTCGCCTACAACCTCGAGTCCGTGATCAGCCCGATGCTCGCCGCGTCATTGCTGCTCGTGCTCAGCGCGAGCAACCTGTTCCTCGGCACGGTGGCCGGGTTCCTGCTCTCCGCGGCGCTCGTGCTCAGCACGCGTCTGCCACAGCGGGCTGACACCCGCACCACGGGCTTCCTCGACCGCCTCACCCGCGGGATGCGCCTGTACGTCGGGATCGCGCAGCTGCGGGGGCTGCTGGGCATGTATCTCGCGGTGGCCTGCGCGACGGCGATGATCATCGTCAACACCGCCGTGCTCGCCGGGGAGCGCCTGGGGCTCGACGAGGCATCGATCCCGCTGCTCCTGGCCGCGAGCGGGCTGGGCGAGATGGTCGTGGCCCTCGCTCTTCCCCGCTACCTCGACCATCGCCCCGACCGCGGGGTCATGATCACCGGGACGTTCCTGATCCCCGCGCTGCTGCTGGGCGGCGGGCTGGCCCTTGCATCCTTGGATCGCGCCCCCGCGCTGGTGGCCGTGGCGCTGCTGTGGTTCCTGCTCGGCACCGCGATCTCGATGGTGCTCACGCCCTCGGGCCGGGTGATCCGCCGCAATGCCCCCGCGGCCGATCGGCCCGCCCTGTTCGCCGCGGACTTCTCGCTCTCCCACGCCTGTTTCATCCTCACCTATCTCAGCGCCGGCCTGGTCGGCGCCAGGGCGGGGATGGCCACGGCATCCGCCGTCCTGGGCGGGCTCGCCCTGCTGGGCGCCGTCGGCGCGATCCTCGCCTGGCGCGCCGTGACCCGCCCGGGAGCGAGGGCCTCCTCCGCTCCCGAAGCGGTCCGCCCGGCGCTCTGACGGTCGTCGGCTCGCGCCGGACGTGGCCGGACACACGTCCTGTCGGCCCCGGCGCGGTCGTACCGTGAACGGGGCGCGATCGGCGCCTCCCGTCCTCAGTACCTCGGAGCACTCCCCCTCGATGAGCACCACCACCACGCCGCCCCCTGCCCGCACGACCGCCTCGCGGCGTCGCGGACTGACAGCACGGCACATCCACTTCATCGCCCTCGGCTCCGCGATCGGGACGGGGCTGTTCTACGGCTCGGCGGGGGCGATCCAGGCGGCGGGCCCCTCCGTGCTGCTGGTGTACCTGCTCGGCGGTGCGGTCGTGTACTTCATGCTGCGAGCGCTCGGCGAGATGGCGGTGCGGATGCCGATCTCGGGCTCCTTCGCCGAGTACACCCGCCGCTTCCTGGGCCGCTGGGCCGGGTACATCACCGGGTGGATGTTCGCCTTCGAGATGCTCATCGTGTGCCTCGCGGACCTCACCGCGATCGCGATCTACATGCGCTTCTGGTTCCCCGACACCGCCCAGTGGATCTGGGTGGCGGTGACGCTGCTGATCGTCGGCGCGGCGAACCTGGCCAGCGTGCGCTGGTTCGGCGAGCTCGAGTTCGTCTTCACGATCATCAAGGTGGGCGCGGTGATCGCGATGATCGCCGGCGGCGCGGCGATCCTCGTGTTCGGCCTGGGCGACAGCACGGAGCCGACGGGCCTGGCGAACCTCACCGCCGACGGCGGCTTCTTCCCCCACGGCGTGGAGGGCATGATCAGTGCGTTCGTCCTGGTGCTCTTCGCCTTCGGCGGGACCGAGATCATCGGCGTGGCCGGCACCGAGGCGGAGGACCCCGCCCGGGCGATCCCCCGCGCCGTGAACACGGTCCCGGTGCGGATCCTGCTGTTCTACGTGCTCGCGATCGGCATCATCCTGCTGCTGACCCCCTGGCACCTCATCACCGGTGAGGAGTCCCCGTTCGTCCAGATCTTCACCACCCTCGGGGTGAACTGGGCGGCGGCGCTGCTGAACATCGTGGTGATCACCGCGGCGCTGTCGGCCATCAACGCGGACCTCTTCGGCGCCCGACGGGTGGTCGCCGGCATGGCCCGGGAGCGGCTCGCGCCGAGGGCGATGGCGCACACCGTGCGCGGCGTGCCGGTGGTGACCACGCTCGCCCTGCTGGGCGTCCTGGTGATCGGCGTGGTCCTGAACTACGCGCTGCCGGACGAGGTCTTCACGATCGTCGCCTCGCTCGCGACCTTCGCGACGATCTTCGTGTGGCTGATGATCCTGCTGGCCCAGGTCGCCTCCCGCCGTGGCATGACGCGGCAGGAGCGCGCGGCGCTGGAGTTCCCGGTGCCGCTGTGGCCCTGCGGGCAGCTGTTCGCGATCGCCTTCATCCTGTTCACCTTCGGGATCATGGTGTGGGAGAGCGAGTACCACACCGCTCTGGCGGTGGGTCTCGGCTTCGTGGCGGGGATGTCGGTGCTGTACGCGACGGTGGTCCGCGGCCGTCTCCAGCGCGGCTGAGGCGGGTCCGGGGAGGCGGCCTCCTCAGCGGAGTGCCAACGCGTGGTCCGTCAGGGCGATCTCGTCCCGGCCGGTGCAGTTCCTGCGCTGGTACCGGACGCCGTCAATGGTCAGGTCCACGCCTGGATGCTCGGCGAGCCAGGTCGGCGCGTCGTCGTCCCAGGTCTCCGGCCGGTACTGCCAGTAGGCGAGGGTCCTGCCGGTCTCCAGGTCGATGATCGCCTGACCGAACTCGCTCGGCATGGCGCCGGGCGCGATGTCGAGGACGCGTACACAGCGGCGCGTCACGCCGTCGACCGTGAGGTCGACGAGGTCCACACGGGCCCCTTCCTCCGCGACCGTCACGACGGTGCGCGGGCCCTCGGTCACCACTCGCCCGCTCTCGCGGATCGTCCGTCCCAGAGAGTCGCACCAGTTCGCTGCGAAGTCGGGTGCGGAGACATCGGTGCGTATGCCGGCCTGCTCCACGCTGAGGAACTCAGCTCGATGCGGGCCGAGGCGGGCCGTGAACCGGATGTCCCTCCGACCCACCCCGCGCCAGTCCTCGGGGGCGTAGGTCGACTCCTCGATCTCGATCAGCACGTCGCCGGCGGCGCCCTTCACCGCGGAGGCGGGCCGTCGCGTCCGCCGCACCGCGGTGAGCTCGGCGGTGGCTCGGTCGTACCACGCCGCCGCCGTGGCCTCCCCGACCCGGGGGATCACGAACCACCATTGGAGCTCGTCGCAGGTCACGACCTGCGAGGTGCACTCCTCGAGGAGGTCGACATGCACCTCGGGGAGGCGAGTCGGGAAGCCCGCGGGCGTCGTCGCCGTCATGAGCCGACCGTATGCGCCGTCCCGTCGACGCGCCACGGCTTTCCCGGCTACGTCGGCGCGGCGTCCTTCACGACCCTCCGTCCCGGCCCAGCACTCGGGCGGCGCTCGCCTCCGGTCGCAGGTCGAGCCCGCGCAGGAGCTGCGCGTTGAGCGCGACGACGACGGTCGAGGCGGACATCAGCAGCGCTCCCACGCTCATCGGGAGCACGAAGCCGATGGGGGCGAGGAGACCCGCCGCGAGCGGCACCGCGAGCAGGTTGTACCCGGCGGCCCACCAGAGGTTCTGGCGCATCTTGCGGTAGGCGGCGCGGGAGAGCTCGTGGACCGAGAGCACAGAGCGCGGGTCGGAAGAGGCCAGGACCACGCCGGCGGAGCCGATGGCGACGTCGGTGCCGGCGCCGATCGCGAGGCCGACGTCGGCCTGGGCGAGTGCCGGAGCGTCGTTGACGCCGTCGCCGACCATCGCGACCGTCCGCCCCTCCTCCTGCAGCGCCGCGACCGCGGCGGCCTTGCCCTCGGGGCGCACCCCGGCCACGACTCGGTCGATGCCGAGCTCGCGGCCGACGGACTCGGCCACCGCCTGCGCGTCGCCGGTGATCATGACGACCTGGGCGCCGATCGCATGCAGGGCGTCGACCGCCTCGCGGGACTCGGGCCGGATCGCATCGCTCAGGCGCAGCGCACCGAGCACCTCGCCGTCGGAGAGGACGTGGAGGATGATCGCGCCCTCGGCGCGCCAGGCGTCGACGTCGGGCAGCTCGGACGCGCCGTGCTGCTCCAGCAGGGCGGGTCCGCCCACCTCGATCACGGCGCCGTCCACCACGGCGCGCACGCCGACGGCCGGGGAGGAGGTGAAGTCCTCCGCGCCGGGGACCGGCAGCTCCCGCTCCCCGGCCGCGCCGTGGATCGCACGGGCCAGAGGGTGCTCGCTGGGCGCCTCGACCGCGGCGGCGAGGGCGAGGATCTCCTTCTCGTCGTGGCCCGCGGCGGGGGCGATGGCGGTCAGGGCCGGCTCGCCCGCCGTGAGGGTGCCGGTCTTGTCGAACAGGACGGTGTCCACGGTGCGCATCGACTCGAGCGCCAGGCGGTCCGTGATCAGCACGCCGCCGCGCGCGGCCCGCTCGGTGGCGAGCGACACGACCAGCGGGATCGCGAGGCCCAGGGCGTGAGGGCAGGCGATGACCAGGACGGAGATGGCGCGCAGGACGGCCTGGTCCGGGACGCCGACCAGCAGCCAGATCGTCGCGGACAGCAGCGCGGCACCGAGGGCGAACCAGAACAGCCAGCCCGCGGCCCGGTCCGCGAGGCGCTGGGCGTGGGAGCTGGAGCTCTGCGCCTCCTCGACGAGCCGGCCGATGCCCGCCAGCGTGGTCTCCTCACCCACCGCGCTGACCTCGATCCGGAGGCCGGAGTCGGTGGCGACGGTCCCGGCGACCACCTGGTCGCCGCGCTCGCGACGCACGGTCGCGGACTCCCCGGTGACCATCGATTCGTCCATGCTCGCCGCGCCGTCGACGATCGCGCCGTCGGCCGGGACGGCGGCGCCGGGGCGCACGATCACGAGGTCGCCCACGGCGAGCTCAGAGGGGTCGACCTCGACGATCCGCTCCCCCTCGAGCCGCTCAGCGCGATCGGGCAGCAGAGCGGCGAGGGAGTCCAGGGCGGAGGAGGTCCGGGCCAGGGAGCGCATCTCGATCCAGTGGCCCAGCAGCATGATCACCACCAGCAGCGCGAGCTCCCACCACACCTCGAGCTGGGCGTCGAGCACGCCGAGGCTCGCTCCCCAGGAGGCGAGGAAGGCGACGGTGATCCCGAGGCCGATGAGCAGCATCATCCCGGGCCGCCGGGCGCGGATCTCGGAGACGGCACCGGTGAGGAAGGGCTTGCCGCCCCAGGCGTACATGACGGTGCCGAGCAGCGGGGAGACCCAGGCGACCCAGGGCGCTTCGGGCAGGTGGTAGCCCAGCAGGTGGGCGAACATGCTGTTCAGGCCGACGACGGGCACCGCCAGGACCAGCATGATCCAGAACAGGCGGCGGAACTGGGCGACATGATCGCCGTGGCCGCTGTGCTCGCCATGGCCGCCGTGCTCGCCCTGCGCGCCGTGGCCGGTGTGGCCGGTGTGGTCGGTGTGGTCGGCGTGACGCGCGTGGTCCGCCGGGCCGTGATGCTCTGCGTGGTCGGTCGGCGGGGGCGCCGGGGACTGGTGACTCATGGTGGTCCTCTCCTCCGGGATGCTGTCCTTCCCCGTCAACGTATACCCCCCAGGGGTATTCCTCAAGGGGTGGGCGGCCACAGCTCGTCACACACCCGGGAGGCCGTTCCGGCCCGACCCGGACAGCCTCACCCCCGAACCCCCGCCTCACGTCGGCGATGACCTGAGCGACCGCCAGAAAGTAGAGCCAGAATGTGCACAGGACGGCTCGATCGAGGACCTTCGTGTGCACATGCTGGCCGTGATTCCGCCCCACACGCCGACCCCGCGATCAGCGGGCGGCCGATCACTCTGGCTTGACGGCCTCCCCGTACGCCTCGGTCGCCGCCAGGAGGTAGGCCTCCAGGCCCTCTCGCTGCGTGTCGCTCAGCCCGGCGATGGCCGCCCCGATCGGCTCGCGCGCACTCTCGAAGAACTCGAGCAGGCCATCGGGCATATGCCCCGTGTGCCGGACCAGCGTTCGGCGGCGGTCCGACGGATCGGCGGTGCGCTCGGCGATGCCCGCGGCGATCAGCCGGTCGACGGCACGGGTGGTCGCACTGGGCGAGAGCCGCAGCAGACGGCCGAGCTCACCGGAGGTCAGCGGACCCTCCGCGTCGAGCAGGCTCGCGGCCTGGTAGTCCGTGACCCCGATCCCGGCGACATCGGCGCCCACCAGGTGGAAGCGCACGACGGCCGCGAGGTACCGGCGATAGGTCGTCGACAGATCCATATTGCTCCTTCGTTGCAGTCATGCAATAGTTGCGGCCATGCACACAGTGTCTCATGCTCCCTCGGAGGACACCATGACTGCCCCCTCTGCGCCGCCTCGTCCCACCACCGGAGAGTCCGCCACCGGGAGACGCGCTTCCCGCCGCCGCCGTCTGCGACGGGCCGTGCTCGCCGTCATCGCAGCACTCGTCCTGGTGGGCGCGGGCGGTTACCTGTTCCTGCGCGCGACCAGCAGCGTCACGGAGGCCGGGGTCGCTCGCTGCGCCGATGCTCCCGTCAGCGGCGCCTCGGCCGATCCCGACGCCGTCGCGGAGGTGTGCGGCGTCGTCGACGGGCTCGTCGACGCCTGGGCCGCGCACGATGCCGCCGCGTACGGGTCTGCCTTCACCGCCGGGGCGACCTACACGACGTTCGCCGGCACCCACTACGTGGGCCGCCAGGACATCGTCGACAGTCATGCCGCCCTGTTCGACGGAGTCCTGGGCGAGACCCGGCTGCACCACTCCTATCTCGCCATGGAGTTCGTGACCAGCGATGTCGTCGTGCTCACCGTCCGCGGCGACACCTACGAGGGCGAGCAGCCCGGCACACCGACGAAGATCCAGACCTACACGCTCGTGCACGAGGACGGCCGATGGTCCGTCGCGGCGTTCCAGAACACCCAGCGACAGCCGGTCATGGAGCGCGTGCAATTCCTGTGGATGCCGGAGACGGTCCCCGCCGCCGAGCACTGATCCGGCCGCCGACGGCCGCGGCCCCTCAAGTTCCTCGAGGCCGCACCTGCCGCGTCCGGTCAGATCCCGAACGGCGCGGCATAGCGGACCACGCCGGAAGGCAGCGGCCGCGCCGGATCCAGGGACAGGGCCATGAGCGCCTCGTCGGGCACCTCGATGCTCAGCGAGATCCCGTGGGCGGAGGCCCGGTCGAAACCGAACCGCGGGTAGTACTCCGGATGACCGAGCACCACCACGAATGCCTCGCCCTGCTCCTGCGCCGCCGCGAGCGCGGCGCGGATCGCCGCCGAGCCGGCACCGGAGCGCTGGTGGGAGGGCAGCACCGCGCACGGGGCGAGGCACAGCGCCGGGGTCTGGCCGATGTGACAGCGGGTCAGCAGTGCCTGCCCCGCCACGGTGTCGTCCTCGGCGACGGCCACGAGCGAGAGGCCATCGATCCAGGAGGCGTCCTCACGCAGCGCATCGACGAGATTCGCCTCCTCGGCCGTGAGGAAGGCGCCCAGCAGGATCTCGCGGATCGCCGGGGCGTCCGCGGTGGTCTCGGGGCGGGTGTGCCACGTCTGTTCGGCCATCTGGTCGTCGACCTCTCCTGATTGACCCGGGGGAGCTGCCAGAGTAGCGCCGGCCAGCACCAGGAGCACCTGGTGATGGAGGGATATCCCGTTGCGCCCTGGCCCGGCGGCGGCCACGCTGGCTCCATGCGACTGCTCTTCCTGCACGGCCCACCGGCGGCGGGGAAGCTGACCACCGCACGGGCTCTGTCCTCGAGGGTCGGCTATCCGGTCTTCCACAATCACCTGGTCGTCGACACGCTCACCACCGTGTTCCCCTTCGGGAGCGAGCCCTTCATCCGCCTGCGCGAGCAGTTCTGGCTGCAGGTCTTCACCGAGGCGGCACGCTCCGGACGCTCGCTCGTCTTCACCTTCGCCCCCGAGGCGACCGTGGGCGCGGGCTTCCCCACGCGGGCCCGCGAGGTGGTCGAGGACCAGGGCGGCACCGTGCACTTCGTCCGCCTCGCGGTGGGCACCACGGAGCAGGAGCGCCGAATCGGGCACCCCGACCGAGCGGAGTTCCACAAGCTCCAGGACCTCGAGACGCTCCGGCGGCTGCGGGGCTCCGATGCGCCCGTCGAGCAGCCCCCGGTCGATCTCGAGATCGAGACCGATCACAGCTCGCCCGAGCAGTCCGCGTCCACGATCATCGAGCGATTCGCGCTCCCGCTCCAGGCGGCTGCACCCCGGTACCCGGAGGGCTGAGAGACGCCCCGCCGCCTCACGCCGGCGCGGGCTCCCCCTGCACATCCCGCCAGCGGGACCAGCCGGCGTAGCTGCCCTCGAGCTCCACGACGTCGTACCCGGCGCGGCGCAGCGCGGACGCGGCGACGCCGCTGCGCAGCCCGGACTGGCAGAAGGCGATGATCCGTCCTGCCTCGGGGGGCGGCAGCTGGTCGCGGCGGAACAGCACCCTGCCGGCGGAGAGGTGCGCGGCGCCGGGGATGGTGCCCGCAGCGTGCTCGCTGCGGTTGCGCACGTCCAGCAGCAGCGCGGTGGAGGCGTCGGCGCGCAGCTGCTCGAGCTCTGCCGGGGCGACGGTGGCGGGCGGTGCGAGCGGCAGGGAGTCCAGGGAGCTGAGGTATCCGCTGATGCCGTCGACGCCGACGCGCACGGCGTGGTCGCGGTACGCGGCGGCGCTCGCCTCGTCCGCGGCGAGGATCACGAGCTGTGCGGTCTCGCGCGCGGGATCCACGCACCAGGCGAGGTGGGAGGCCACCGCGCCGGGAGCAGGCGTGCTCAGCGCTCCGGGCACCGTCCCGGCATGGACCTCGGCCACCGGCCGCGTGTCGATGAGGGCCAGCGTGCCGTCCTCGAGCCCCTGCGCGAGCACCTCGGGGGTGAGTGCGCGCAGCGGAGGGAGCTCGCCCAGCAGTACGGGGCCGGCCTGGTTCTGCTGCTTCATCCGGGCGAAGTAGCCGTGGGCGTCGGGCTGCCCGTCCAGCAGCTCGGCGACGAAGCGCTCCTCGTCGCCGTCCGCGAGCGCCGGCGCCCACCACGCGAAGCGCCGCTCGTAGCCGACAGAGGTGGAGGGCAGGGCGCCGAGGGCCCGCCCGCACGGGGAGCCGGCGCCGTGACCGGGGAAGACCTGCACGTGATCAGGCAGGGCGAGGAACACCTCGCGCAGCGAGGCGAACAGCTGCCGCGCGCCGGCGAAGCGGGTGTCCTGCATGCCCACGGCCTCGTCGAGCAGGTCCGGGCGGCCCAGGTCGCCGGCGAAGACGAAGTCGCCGGTGAGCGCGTAGCCGGGCTCGTCCGCGACGGCGCCGTCGGTGAGCAGGAAGGTGAGGTGCTCGGGGGTGTGGCCGGGGGTGTGCCGGGCGGTGACGGTGACCTTCCCGAGCACGATCCGGTCCCCGTCGTGCAGTCGCTCCGCCGCGTAGTCGTACTGCCAGTCCTCTCCGCCCTCGCCGGAGACGTACGCGGTGGCACCGGTGGCGGCGGCCAGCTCCCGCGTGCCGGAGAGGAAGTCGGCATGCAGATGGGTCTCGGTAACGGCGACGATCCGCAGCCCGTGGCGGGCGGCGAGGTCGAGATAGACCTGGATGTCGCGCCGCGGGTCGACCACCAGCGCCTCGCCGGAGCTCTGACAGGCCACCAGGTAGCTGGCCTGCGAGAGATCCTCGTCGTAGATGCGCTCGAGCAGCATGATCCGTCCTCCTTCTCGCCGCGGCGGATCGCGCCGCGTGTGCGACGAGCCTATCGATCAGCGGTGGCCGGCCCTGGGTCCCGGCCGGATATCCGGTGGCGCCGGAGGGCGCCAGCTCGAACAATGGCGGCATGTCCGAGCCGACCACCGACCGCGTCATCCATCAGCACCCGCTGGCCTACCTCCTCGGCCTCGAGGGCGTCGCCCTGATGCGCGCCTTCGCCGGCGAGCACGATCGCGCCTTCTCCGAGGCGCGGATCGCGGAGATCCGGGACCTGCTGGAGCGGGCCGAGGAGCTGGGCCCCGGCGTGGACGTCCCGCCGCTTCCGGTCGCCGACGGCTACGACGGCTGGGCCGGGAGCTACGACGGCGAGGACAACGGCTGCTTCCCGCTGCGCGACGACCTGCTGGCCCCGATGCTCGACCGGCTGGCGCCGGGGCGTGTGCTCGACGCCGCCTGCGGCACGGGCGCCGTCTCCGCACAGCTGCTCTCGCGGGGGCACGAGGTGATCGGCGTCGACGCCTCCGAGCAGATGCTGCGCCGCGCCCGCCGCGCCGTGCCCGGGGTGCGCTTCGCGAACGGGGACCTCACCGAGCTGCCGCTGGAGGATCGCTCGGTCGACCACGTGGTGTGCAGCCTGGCACTGACCCACCTGCCGGACCTCGCGCCGTTCTTCGCCGAGGCCGCCCGCGTGATGCGCCCCGGCGGGCACCTCCTCGTGCTCGACACCCGCACCCACTTCCTCGGCTCGTCCCGGTACCCGCTGGTCAAGACGGCGCCCGACGGTCGGGTGGGCCACATCGCGGGCTACCACCACGGTCTCGGCGACTATCTGCGCGCCGCGCTGGTCCAGGGATACGTGGTCCGGGCGTGCGAGGAGGTGCTGCGCCCGGAGGTGACCGTACCGCCGGATCAGGACGCGGAGCCGCTCACTCCGGGCCCGCCGAACATCTGGGAGCTGCATCCCTGGGCGCGGGAGGCGGCGGATGCCGCGAGGTCCGGCCAGAGCGCCGTGGTCGCCTGGGACCTCGAGCTGCGCCCCGAGGTCTGACCGGGACGCGCCGACCGTCCTCGGAAGTGGCATCGGTCACCTTCGCCCTGTACTCTCGCGGCCACCCGGGGACAGGACCCGGGTGACGGCACGGAGCACCGACGCTCCCGCCGTCGCCATCCGGCACGATCCTCATCCGCCATCGATGAGACATCGATACGAATCGACCATGCAGCGCGGCACACCACTGACCGCCGAGCTCACCGCGAGACGACCACGACGAAGGAGTCGACGATGCCCCCATCCCCTCCGCCCGGCCTGCAGCTGAGCAGGCGCGGCCTGTTCACCGCCGGTGGAGCGCTCGCCGCAGGCGGTGCCCTCGCCACGGGCCTGTCCGGCTGCAGCGCCGCCGGCGCCACGCCGGTGACCTTCTACCAGTCCAAGCGGGAGGCGATCCAGTACTTCGCCGGCCTCCTCGGGGACTTCGGCACCGATCATCCCGACATCGACGTCACCCACGACATCGCCACGAACCTCTCCGCGAGCTTCGTGCGCCAGAACCCGCCCGACATCGCCTGCCAGAACTACAACCTGGAGATGGCGCGCTTCATGGAGCGCGGCGCCCTCACCGACCTCGCGGACATGCCGGAGGCGGACATGATCCGCCCGGACGTCATGGACCTCGCCGCCTGGTACCCCACCTACGAGGGCCGCACCTCCGTGATCCCGTTCTCCGTCGCGGGTGCGGCGGTCATCTACAACGTCGGGATCTTCGAGGAGCACGGCCTCGAGGTCCCCGAGACCTGGAGCGAGTTCATCGAGGTCTGCGAGACGCTGCAGGCCGCGGACGTCACGCCGATCTACGGCACCTTCGCCGATCCCTGGACGATCAATCAGGGGCTGTTCGACTACGTGGTGGGCGGCATGATCGACGTGCGGTCGTTCTACGACCGGATGAACGAGATCGGCGAGGACGTCGGCCCCGATTCCGAGGTCTCCTTCCAGACCACGATGCTCGAGCCGATCCAGCGGATGCTCGAGCTGCTCCCCTACCACCAGGCCGATGCCTCCTCCCGCGCCTACGGCGACGGCAACACCGCCATCGCCCGCGGCGAGGCGGCGATGCTCCTCCAGGGACCGTGGGCGCTCGCCGAGGCGGAGAAGGCCGAGTCCGACCAGGAGCTGTCCACCTTCCCGCTGCCCGTGACCGAGGATCCGGACGATCGCAAGATCCGCATCGGCGTCGACCTCGCGCTGTGGATCCCGGAGGCGGCCGATCAGCACGAGGCCGCGCGGGAGCTGCTCTCCTTCTTCATGACGCCCGAGGTCCAGAACCCGTACAACGAGGCGCTCCTCGCCCTCGGCACGACGAAGGACGCCCCGCCCGCCAAGGACCCGCGCATCGCCCCGATGCAGGAGTTCTACGACAAGGGGATGGTCACGCACGGCCCCTCGCAGTTCATCCCCCTGACGATCCCCTGGGAGAACTACCTGCAGTCGATCGTCTACGGGGCGGACCCGGAGACGATGCTCGCGCGCCTGGATTCCGACTGGGCGCGCCTCGCGTTCCGCTCCTGACCTCACCGCCAACGCTCAAGGACCACTCCCATGGCACAGACCACGCCCCCTGACCTGGACAGGGCGACCGGCAGCGACGCCGTCACCGCCCCCGCGGTCCGGTCCACCCGGCGCCGCACCGACCCGATCTACTACCTCTTCCTCTTCCCGGCCCTCATCCTGTTCTCGCTGGCCATCACGCTCCCGGCGGTCCTCGGATTCCTCTACTCGCTGACCAACTCGATCGGCTTCGGCGACTGGGACTTCATCGGCCTGCGCAACTACATCGCGGTGTTCCGCGACGAGGGCATCGTCAGCGCCTACACCTTCACGCTCGGCTTCTCGCTGGTGACGGTGATCGCCGCGAACCTCATCGCCTTCGCGCTCGCGCTCGGGCTCACCTCCCGGATCCGGCTCCAGACCGCGCTGCGCACCATCTACGTGATCCCGATGGTCATCTCCGGCATCATCATCGCCTTCGTCTTCAAGTTCCTGTTCTCCAACTCCCTGCCCGTCATCGGGCAGGCGCTGGGCATCGACGTGCTCTCCACCTCGATCCTGGCCAACGAGAACCTGGCCTGGCTCGGGATCGTCATCGTCACCGCCTGGTCGACGATCCCCGGGGCGATGCTGATCTACGTCGCCGGCCTGGTCACCGTCCCCGAGGAGCTGTACGAAGCGGCCTCGATCGACGGCACCAGCGCCGTGGGCCGCCTCTGGCACATCACGCTGCCGCTAGTGAGCGGCTACATCGTGATCAACACGATCCTCGGCTTCAAGAACTACCTCAACGCCTACGACATCGTCGTGGGCCTGACCGACGGCGGCCCCGGCACCGCGACCCGCACGGTCGCCATGTCGATCTTCAAGGGCTTCGACGGCGGCGACTACGGCTACCAGATGGCCAACGCCGCGGTCTTCTTCATCATCAGCATCATCATCGCGCTGGTGCAGCTGCGCCTCACGCGCGGGAAGGCGACGTTCGGATCATGAGCACCACGACCACACCCACGCAGCCCACCACCCCGACCCGCCGCCGGCGCTCGAGGATCGGCAAAGAACGGCCCAACATCCCCGCCACGGTGATCCTCGTCGTCTGCTCCCTGGCCGTGCTGATCCCCCTGTTCGTCACCGTCAACATGGCCTTCAAGACCGACGCCCAGGCCGTCGAGGGCGAGGCCTTCGCCCTGCCCGACCCCCTCTCCGTCACCGGCTTCGTCCAGGCCTGGGAGCTGACGGCCTTCCCCCGCAGCCTCGCGATGTCCAGCTTCATCACGATCGTCGCCGTGACCGGGGAGATCATCATCTCCTCGCTGGCCGCCTACGCGATCGTGCGCAACTGGGATCGTCGCCTGTTCCGCTGGTCCTTCTTCTACTTGCTGGCGGCGATGTTCATCCCGTTCCCCGTGGTGGCGCTGCCGCAGGTGCAGCTCACCGGCATCCTGGGGCTGGACAATCCCATCGGCGTCGCGATCCTCCACATCGTGTTCGCCCTCGCGTTCAACACGATGCTGTTCTCCGCCTTCCTGCGCTCCATCCCGATCTCGCTCGAGGAGTCCATGCGGATCGACGGCGCCTCCACCTGGCAGGTGTTCTGGCGGCTCATCTTCCCGCTGCTGGGGCCGATGGCCGCGACCGTCGGCATCTTCGCGTTCCTGCAGTCGTGGAACGACTTCATGATGCCCAGCCTCATCATCTCCGACCCCACGTTCCAGACCCTGCCGGTGCTGCAGAACATGTTCCAGTCGCAGTTCAACAACAGCTACAACATCGCCTTCGCCAGCTACCTCATGGCCATGGCCCCGGCGATCATCGTGTACCTGTTCACCCAGCGGTGGGTGATCTCCGGCCTCACCCAGGGCGCGGTGAAGTGACCTCCCGCTCCCGGCCCGCCCGTCGGGCCGGGAGGCCGCCGGCTCAGTGGTTGCTCGGGGTCCAGCCCTCGCCGCAGGCGCCGCCGCCCTCGGAGACGTCGATGCGGATCTCGCGGCCCGCCGCGTCCAGCAGCGGCTGGTACAGGGCGGCGACCTCCGTCCCGCCCTCGGGGACGTAGTGGAAGATCAGCGAGCGCCGGAACCGATCGGTGCTGGTGTTGGGCTGTGAGCCGTGGACCAGGCTGCCGTGGAAGATCAGCATGTCCCCCGCGGCCATCTTCGTCTGCTCGACCCGCAGGTGCTCGGGGATCCGCACGGCGACCGAGGTGAACGACTCGGCCGGATCAGCGTCCTCCGGGCAGGTGATCTCGTAGCGGTGGGTGCCGGGCACGACGCCCAGACCGCCGTTCTCCCCGTCGCAGTCGTCCACCGCGATCCAGGCGGCGATGCAGGTCTCCGGATGGGACTGCAGGAAGAGATTGTCCTGGTGCATGGCCTGGCCGCGGGCGCCGGGCGGCTTGAAGTAGAACATCGACTGCGCCGCCCACACGGGGCCCACGGCGCCGGCCACCCGGCCCATGATGCGGTCCTCGAGCATCCACCGACGCGCCAGGCGGCCGGGTGCGTGCTCGCCGCGGTGGGGCTGGATCATCCGCGGGTGGGCGTGCAGCGGATCGCCCTCCGGGGTCTCGTCGACGGCGCCGCCGGCGCCGCCCGACTCGATGTGCGCGGTGAAGGTCTCGCGGAGCTCGGCGACCTCCTCGGCATCGAGGACGCCGCGCAGGTGCACCGCGCCGCTGCGGGTGTAGGCCTCGGTCAGACGGTCCGCGTCGAGCACGGCGGCGTCGAGGATCTCGAGCCCGGGGACACCGGCGGGATCGGGGTGGTCGGTGGGAGCGCTGCGCGTGGTGGTCATGACCTCGAGTGTGGTCTGGGGGATCATGGGAGGGAATGCGCCCCGTCGTCGCGGACATGGAGGATCCTGCTATGCCCACTCAGGTGCCGCCCACGGAGATGCCCGCCCCGCAGTTCGGCAGGGTGCTGGCCGGAGAGCTTGCACAGGATGCCTGCTATCGCGTCCGCCGCTCCCGCGGCACCGACGACTGGCTGCTGCTGCTCACGGTCGCCGGGGGCGGGCTGCTCCACGGGGCCGACGGGCAGCACCTGCTCACCGCGCCGGGCGAGGCGGTGCTGCTGGCACCGGGGACGCTCCACGACTACGGGACCGACCCCGCCGCCGGGCACTGGCACCTGCTGCACGCGCACGTCCACCCTCCCGCGCCCTGGCTGGCGCTCCTGGACTGGCCGCAGCCGCTGCCGGGCCTGGGCCGGATCGCGCTGGATCCCGAGGTGGCCGAGCGGGTGCGTCGCCACCTGCGGGAGGCGGCCCGCGCCTCGCGTCTGCCCGTCGGCCGTCCGGAGCTGCTGGCCCTCAACGGGGTCGAGGCGGCGCTGCTGTGGATCGACGCGCAGAACCCGCGCCGGCACCGCCTCGATGAGCGGGTGCTGCGGGTGATGGAGCACATCGACGCCCATCTGGACGAGGCGCTGCCGGTCGCGGCTCTCGCCGAGATCGCCCACCTCTCCCCGTCACGGTTCTCGCACCTGTTCACCGCTCAGGTGGGGACGTCCCCGGCCCGGTACGTCGAGGCGCAGCGGATGGAGCTCGCCGCCCGGCTGCTCGAGATGACCGGCGACCCCGTCGCGGAGGTCGCCCGTCGTGCGGGCTTCGCCGACCCGCTGCACTTCTCGCACCGCTTCCGCGCCCGGCAGGGCGAGAGCCCCCGCGCTCACCGGACGCGGCGCCGCGTAGTGTGAGGCAGGTCGCACGCCCGCACAGCACCGACCAGGAGGTCCCTCACGATGACCACCCCCACCACCACCTTCGCCGACGGCTCCAGCATCCCGCTGATCGGCTTCGGCACTGGCGGCTCCCAGGGCCCTGCCGGCGCGGATGTCATCGCCTCCGCCCTGCGCACGGGATACCGGCTGCTCGACACCGCCGCCCAGTACGGGAACGAGGCAGCCGTCGGCGAGGGGCTGCGCCGCAGCGGTGTGGACCCTGCCGAGGTGCTCGTGACCACCAAGGTGGCCGGTGGCGATCACGGCCGCCGGGCCGCCCGCACCGGGATCCTCGAGTCCCTGCGCCGCCTGGGGCTCCCCTCGGTGGGGATCGCACTCATCCACTGGCCCAACCCCTCCCGCGGCCTCGCGATCGACACCTGGCGCACCCTGCTGGAGCTCCGGGAGGAGGGTCTCGTCGCCCATGCGGGCGTCTCGAACTTCCGACCCGAGCAGCTGCAGGAGCTCCACGACGCGACCGGCCAATGGCCGGAGATCAACCAGATCCAGCTCTCCCCCGCCCTGCCCCGCCAGGAGCCCGACGCCTTCCACCGCGAGCGCGGCATCCTCACCCAGGCCTGGGGTCCGCTGGGCACCCGGGACGGGCTCCCGGAGCAGTTCGCGATCCGCACGGTCGCGGCGAAGCACGGCGCCACCGTCGCGCAGGTCGCGCTGCGCTGGGCCGTGGATCGCGGGATCGTGGTGATCCCCAAGTCCTCGCATCCGGATCGCCAGCGTCAGAACCTCGGTCTCTCCGCCGTCCGGCTCGACGAGGAGGACCGCACCCTGCTGGCGAGTCTGGACCGGGGCGAGGACAAGGCCTGGGACTCACGCGAGCACGAGGAGTGGTGAGGGGCGCGCGCCCGTCGGCCCCGTACCGGGCTCAGCGGATGACGGCGCCCGCGATCTCGTGCATCTGGTCCAGCCGGCCCCATTCGTCATCGTCCGTGCCGGCGTAGACGTAGGAGATCCGCCCGGCGTACCCCTCGTCGCGGAGCACGGTCAGCGCGCGCACCAGGTCCTCGGCGTCGAGCACGCCGGGGGCGGACTCCCGGGCCTTGACCTGGGAGCACTCGGCGCGGCCGGCGACCTGCGCGAGCTGCTCGTACTTGTCCTCGCCGGTCCAGTTCCCGGTGTCGACGAGGAGGCCGATGGCACCGTCGGTCCGCTCGAGCAGCGAGAGGGTCGAGGCCGCGTCGACCAGCAGTGACTTCCAGTTCTCGGTGAGGACCCGGAGGTCGGGGTGCTCGGCGGCCAGGGCACCGAGCCGGCGGGCGCTGAGGGCGAGGGTCTCCTCCGTCGGCGCCTGATCCCCGGCGGGCACGCGCACCCGCGGGACGCCGAGCTGCCGGGCGACGTCGATCCAGCCGGAGAGCCAGCGCTGCTGCTGCTCGCCGTGCTCGGGGTGGGTGACGTCGCCGTCGTCGACGAGGAGCACCTCGAGGTCCACGCCGGCGCTGTCGAAGGCGTCGCGGACCTCGGCGAGGTACGAGGAGTCCGTGCGCGGGAGGTAGAAGTGGCACAGCTGGGCGCTCGCGAAGCCGTGGGCGGCGAGCTGCCCGGGAAGCTCGAGCAGGTCCAGCCCGTCGGTGCTGGCATTCTCCGTGAGCACGCCCGAGGGGGCCGAGCCCGGCGCCACGAAGCGGCCCATGGTGCGGAACAGGGACCAGGTGTGCAGGGCCTTGGTGGGATCGAGCGCGTGGGCCATGGGAGCTCCTGTGATCGTCGGTGGCGTCGGTGCCGGGGCCGACGGCTCCGCCGCCCGGCACCTGTCCATCATGGCGCACGGTTCAGAGGGGAAGCACACGCCACTCACTGGGCAACGTCGTGGGCTCGCCGTCGGACGGGGGCGCCCACCGTGACCAGTCCGCAGCGACCAGTCCCTCCCCGCGGAGCAGGATCTCGCAGAGCTCGTCGCCGAGGGCGCGGGTGTGGGCGGCGAGCTCCGGGGAGATCACGCCCTGCTCGATGTACCAGGCGAGCTCGTCCTCGTCCTTCAGGCCAACCCTCAGCGGCGTCGGCCCCGGAGTGCCCTGAGCGACGACGTCCAGGGCCCAGTCCTGCGTGTCGAACCCGATCGAGGTCCGCCTCCAGGGGGCTTCGAGATTGCCGTACCAGCCGCCGGTCCAGTCCTCGCCGTCATGCCATCGCCACAGGGACCAACAGTGGCCGCGCGGATGCACGCGGACCACCGTCGCCCCTTCCCAAGTGGCCAGGGAGTAGGAGCCGTCCCAGCCCTTCGCGACCACATTGCGGCCACGCGGCCCGATCCGCCGACCGGCCCGGGCCGCTCGATCGGACCCCGGACGGGTCATCACTACGGCCAGCTCCTCGTCGTCCTGCAGCACCGTTCCTGCCACCGCGAAGCTCACTGCCGGCGAGCGGTCCGGGAACTCTCGGATGCTCCGCAGCGCGACGCTCGTCCCGGGCGAATGCGCCGGCGCCTCCGGATCGAGGCCACCGGGAATGGCATCCAGCTGCTTTCTGACGACGGCGTCCATCCCGTCAGGGTAGCTGCGAGCACGGACAGCGCCGGCGACCGGCGTCTCGATGGTGCGCCCCGCCCGTCGGCCCTACGCTCGCTCCATGCACCCCGACGAGGCTGTCCGCGCCCGCACCGCCGCCCTCGAGCTCGCGCACTCCCTGGGCCTTCCCGCGCAGGAGACGGTCGACCTCCACGACTCCAATCGCCTCACGCTGCGCCTGCTGCCGGCGGACACGGTGGCCCGCGTCGCCCCCGCGGGCTTCTCCTCGCAGCTCGAGCTGGACCGGGCGCGGATCCTCGCTGCGGCGGGAGCCCCCGTCGGCGCCCCGGAGCCGCGCACGGCGCCGCAGGTGCACGAGCGCGGCGGGTTCGAGATCGGTCTGTGGACCTTCCACGCGCCGCGCACCGACCGGGAGCTGCCGCCGCAGGAGTACGCCCGCGCCCTCGCCCACCTGCACGCGGCGATGCGCAGCGCGGACCTGCAGGTTCCGTCCTTCACCACGCGGGTCGATTCCGCTCTCGCCCTGGTCGAGGACTCCGCGCGCACGCCGCGGCTGCCCGGCCCGGACCGCTCCTTCCTGCGCGAGGTGCTCGGCGGGTTCGGCGCGGAGATCGCCCGCCGACCGGGCCAGCAGGTGCTGCACGGTGAGCCCCATCCCGGCAACCTGCTGAACACCGAGGACGGGGTGCTGGTCATCGACTTCGAGACGATGTGCTCCGGGCCCGTCGAGTTCGATCTCGCCCATGCCCCGCCGCAGGTCGCGCAGCACTACCCGGGTGCCGACGCCGCGCTGCTGACCGACTGCCGGATCCTCTCCCAGGCGATCGCGACCACCTGGCGCTGGGACCGCGAGGACTCCCTGCCGGACGGGGCGGCGCTCGGCCGTCTCTGGCTGCAGGAGGTGCGGGACCTCGTGGCGGTGCGGGCCTGACCGGCCCGCGGCCCTCCCTGGTCAGGGCGTCAGGCGGGACGTACGCTTTCCACGGCGGACCCCGCTCGCCTCTCCGCGACGCCGCCGCGACCACGAGGAGCGCATCACGATGCAGTATGCCCAGCTCGGACGCACCGGAGCGACCGTCTCCCGACTCGTCCTCGGTACCATGAACTTCGGCCCCCACACCTCGGAGGAGGATTCCTTCGCGATCATGGATCGCGCCCTCGACGAGGGGGTGACCTTCTTCGACACCGCCGACGTCTACGGCGGTGCCGAGCATCGGGGCCGGACCGAGGAGATCGTGGGCCGTTGGCTCGCGCGCACGGGACGCCGGGACGAGGTCGTGCTCGCCACCAAGGTCAATGGTCAGATGGGGCCGGGCCTCAACGATCGCGGGCTCTCCGCGCTGCACATCCGCCGTGCGGTCGACGACTCGCTGCGCCGCCTGCAGACGGACCACATCGACCTCTACCAGATGCACCACATCGACCGCACCGCACCCTGGGACGAGATCTGGCAGGCGATGGACGTGCTGGTCGCGCAGGGGAAGATCAGCTACGTGGGCTCCTCGAACTTCGCCGGCTGGCACATCGCGCAGGCGAACGAGGCCGCCCGCGCCCGCCACAGCCTGGGCCTGGTCTCCGAGCAGTCGCTGTACAACCTGCTCTCGCGCACCGTCGAGCTCGAGGTGCTGCCCTCCGCGGAGCACTACGGCCTGGGCGTCATCGCCTGGTCCCCGCT
This sequence comes from Brachybacterium sp. YJGR34, assembly GCF_003347015.1. Lineage (GTDB taxonomy): Bacteria > Actinomycetota > Actinomycetes > Actinomycetales > Dermabacteraceae > Brachybacterium. Next base: position 107,593 of record NZ_PNFB01000003.1, on the reverse strand, counting down.
CGCAGGCGGCAAGCTGGGCGGGCGCTCGGAGAAGGGCGTGCGCCGCGGCGCCGCCGATCGGCGTCACGACCCGTCGGAGATCTCCGACCAGCTCGATCGCTGGGAGGACTTCTGCGCTCAGCGCGACCTGGCCCCCGGCCAGGCAGCGCTCGCGTGGCTGCTGCACCGTCCGGGTGTGCTGGGCCCGATCATCGGCCCGCGCACCATGGAGCAGCTGGACTCCGCGATCGCGGCCCTGGACATCGGCCTCACCGAGGAGGACCTCAGCGCGCTCGACGAGATCTTCCCCGGTCCCGGCGGGCCGGCCCCGGAGGCCTACGCCTGGTGATGCAGGGGTAGCGGCGCGGCGGCCCGGACCCCATAGTGGAGGGACCCCCGGGCAAGGAGGCCACCATGAGCCGACGGCATGGCGCCGCGCTGGACCTGCAGGACCTGCCGCCCGCCGTCGCCGCCGCCCTGGAGGCGGCGCTCGACGGCGAGGAGGTCACGCTCTCCCGCGCCGGAGAGCCGCTGGGCACGCTCGTGGTCCGCTCCTCGATCCTCGAGGGCTCGATCATCGGCGGCCCGGCGCCGCCGCCCGAGCGGCGGCAGGTCCCTGAGGGCGTGACCGTGGTGGCGACGGCCATGGAGCTCTCCGAGCGCGTGCGCGGGCACCTGGCCGAGGGGCTGGGAACGGACTACCTGGTGCTCGATCTCCACGAGGCCCCGCCATCGGCCGACGTGCTGCTGGTCCCGCCGATCAGCCCCCAGCTGCTCGATGCGCTGCGCGACCGCTTCCCCACGGCGCGCGTGCTGGTCACGGAGATCGAGGACGAGGAGCTGGACGTCCACTACCGGGGCCCGGTCAGCCGGATGCTTGCGGCGGGCGCCTCCGGCTACCTGCCGCCGCGCCCGATCGCGGAGCTCGCCCTCACCGTCCACGCCCACCTCGCCCGCCTGGACCTGCTCGCGGTCGCGGCCGCCCCTCGGACCTCCCCGACGAGCGCGCAGCTCGAGGACAGATCGCACCGCGGGCCGGCGACCAGCGAGGAATGAGCCGTGCCCGCGCCCGACATCCTCCTGCGCCCCTGCGCCGCCGGTGACCTCGAGCCCCTCGAGTGCTGGGCGGCGACGGGAAACTCCCGCACTCACGAGCAGCGCTTCGCCCGGCAGCTCGCCGGCACCAGCACCTACTTCCTCGCGACTCTGCGGGAGGGCCCGGACGCGTTCGTGGGCTCGGCGGAGATCCGCTGGGACGGCTGCCTCGATGAGGCCGTGCCCCGCTGCCCCGAGATCAACGGCCTGCAGGTCTGGCCCGAGGAGCTGCAGTCCCGCGGCATCGGCACCGCAATGCTCGACCTGCTCGAGCAGAAGGCGCGGGAACGCGGGCACCAGATGCTGGGCCTCGGCGTCACCGAGGACGGCCCGAAGCGGCTCTACCTGCGCCGCGGCTACGAAGACACCGGCATCGACTACGTCGACCGCTACACGTGGATCGACGAGCACCTCATCGAGCACCACGTCGCCGACCCGGCGCGGTGGATGGCCAAGCGGCTTCGGACCCCAGCCGGTGCTCCATGACATAGGTTCGTCGCCATGATCCAGGCGAGGACGCAGGACCAGTACGTGATCGGCCTCGACGCCGGCGGCACCCACACCCGCGTGGGCTGCTTCGGCCTCGACGGGACGCGGCTCGCCGACGCCGTCGGAGGTGGCGGAGCGCCGCATCACAACGACGACGCGCGGGAGAACGTCCGCGGTGCGATCGCGGCCGCCCTGGAGCGAGGGGACCTCGATCCGGCGAAGGCCACGGGCCTGGCCGCCGGGATCGCGGGATTCCCGCGCAGCGGCTCGAACCAGGACGGCGGCGATCGGGGATACATCACCGGCATGGTCGACCTCGAGGAGCTGAGCTGCACGAAGGTCGTCGTCAACGACGCGGTCATCGCCCACCGTGGCGCTCTCTCCGGGCGAGCGGGCATCGTCGTGGTCGCGGGCACCGGGTCGATGATCCTCGGGATCGACGAGCAGGGCACCGAGACCGAGAGCGGCCAGCTCGGGCATTACGCCGGCGCCGCGCGGCACCTCGTGCACGACGTGGTCCAGCGGATCCTCGTGGGCGACGCGGCGCCGACGGACCCACTGCTGCCCGCGACGCTCGAGCACTTCGGCGCCGCCGACATCCCCGCGCTCCGCGCGGCGGTGCTCGCGCGCTCCGCGGCGGACCGCAACGATGCCAAGCGTCTCTACGGCGACCTCGCACCGCAGGTCACCGCCCTGGCCGAGGACTCCGAGCTCGCCGGCGACGCCCTGGACGACCTGGTCGCACGCACGGCGCGCGGTGTCCGGCTGCTCGCCCCCGTGGTGGGCGGCACGACGATCCCCGTGGCCTGCACCGGCTCCCTCGCCTCCGCACCGAGCTTCCGTGGACGGCTCGAGCAGCTCCTCGAGTGCAGCGAGCCGAGACGCTTCGAGCCGGTCACGCCGCGCCTGGACCCGCTGGGCGGGGCCGCGCTCCTCGCGCTCGAGGCCGCCGGCGTCGCGCCCGACGACCGCGCGATCGACCGCGTGGCGGGACGGCAGAGTTTCCCTGCCGGGACCGCTCGATAGGCGCGCGATGCTGCTGCTCCTGGATCTGGACAACACCCTGGTGGACCGCGACGGCGCCTTCGAGCGCTGGGCCGCGGATTTCGTCGCCGCCCAGGGTGGCACCGCCGAGGACCTCGACTGGCTGCTCAGCACGGACGGTCACGGCTACACGCATCGCGCCGTTCTCGCCGACGGCCTGATCGAACGCCTCTCCATGACCGCTTCCCGGGATGAGCTCGTGCACACCCTGCTGCACGACCACGTCGATGCCGTGCGCTGCTACGACGTGCTGCTCGAGCACCTGCGCGCGCTGCATCGCGACGGCCACACCCTCGTCGTCGTCACCAATGGCACCGTCGCCCAGCAGACTCGGAAGCTGCAGGTGAGCGGGCTGTCCGAGGTCGTGAATCGGGTGGTGATCTCCGAGGCGGTAGCGGCTAAGAAGCCGTCGGCCGGGATCTTCGCCGCCGCCCTGGACGGCTTCGCCGGGGACCGGGCGCCCTGGATGATCGGGGACCACGTCCGGGCCGACATCTTGGGCGGGCAGCAGGCCGGGTGCCGCACAGGGTGGGTGAGCCACGACCGGCCCTGGACCGGGGACGAGCCGCCGACGCTCCGGGCGCGCACCACACTCGAGGTGCTCGAGCGGATCTCGAGCCGAGAGGACGCAAGCGTATGACCAGGCAAGCCGCTTCGCGTCAACGCTTGAAAGCTCGGCAGACTCGGGACATGCTGTAGCCCGCATCACAGGTCGGTCCGGAGCGGTTCCGGGCGCAGGAAGCAAGGAGCGCAGATGGCGAGGCAGCTGGTCTGGACGGGTTTCATGTCGGTCGACGGGATCGTCGACTCCCCCGGAAGCGAGGCGGAGGGACACCGCAGCGGCGGATGGGTGATGCGAACCCCGTTCGTCCCCGAGGCCTTCGCGCTCAAGGCCGAGGAGCTCGAGGAGACCTCCGCCCTGATGTTCGGCCGGCGCAGCTACGAGGTCTTCGCCCCGATCTGGCGTGACTCCGAGGACCACGCCGCCTACCGGGACCTGCCCAAGCACATCGTCTCCACCACCCTGGAGGAGGACGCCCTGATCGAGGGCTGGGGCGATCTGGACATCCTCCGCTCCACCGAGGAGGTCGCCGCGCTCAAGGACGGCGACGGCGGGGCGATCTTCCTCCACGGCAGCGCCGAGCTGGCCCGGAATCTCGCCCGGGCGGGCCTCATCGACCGCTACCACCTGCTGGTCTTCCCGCTGCTGCTGGGCGCGGGCAAGAGCGTGTTCGACCACATCGACCGGGAGGCGCAGAACCTCTCCCTTCGCTGCACCGAGGGTTACGCCAACGGGGTCGTCAAGCTGGTCTACGACGTGGTGCACTGAACGGCCAGCGCCGCCTCGATCACCGCGAAGCGTACAGCTGCACCTCTCTCCCTGAGAGGTGGTTTCCTATCCATCGAGGCGTGGCCACTGCGGACACGAGAGGTCGATCCTGCCGAGGGTTACCTCCCAGATCATCACCGGTTCCACGGTGTTCTGCCGCCATGTCATGGCCCCGGTCGGGTCGTCGAAGACGGCCAGCGGCGAAGGGCTCATGGCGGCGACGGCCTCTCCGAGCGCCGTGTCCACGGCGACCCAGACCCTCGATGCGCCGTATCCGGGAGCAGAGCCGATATACGGTACAACCTCCCAGGTCAGGGAGACCTCGTGGCTGTCCCTATCCAGCGCCTGCGCCTCCTCCTCGGTGTGCACGGCACCCGCCAAGGATTCATAGTCTCCGGTCACCTCGGCAACGGTGCTGGGGATCCTTCGGAACACCAGGACGCACGATCCTGCCGTGGTTTCAGTTGTCGGGCTCATGATGCGCATTGTCCACGGCCGTATGCACTGCCGCCTCAACCGAGCCCCATGCTTCTGGTCGACCTGGCAGGTGCCGTGGACTCGTCGACGGGCTGACGGGCGACCCTGGGCGGGCGCGGCCCCCAAGCCCGTGGACGCCACCCCGCCGGCGACGTACGATCTCCTCGTGCATCTCGTGACACCTAACGCGGGCCGCTAGGCCCGCCCGTCCCACCTCCCCCTGCCCACGGAGACGTGCAGGGGGCCCGGATGATGCGCCGGCTGGCGGCAGAGTCAGCATTTCTCCCGGTCATCGCGGCACCGCCGCGCGCTCAGAGATCCAAGGCGCTTCATGTCCCCTGCACAGTCCCCCTCGTCCACCGAGCCCGTCATCCGGGCCTCCTCCCTGTCCAAGTCCTATCGCCGCCATCATCAGGATCCCGGGATCCGCGGGGCGCTGCGCGCCTTCGTCGGCCGGCGCACCGAGCACCATCAGGCGCTCGCCCCGCTCGATCTCGAAATCGCCCCGGGCGAGTTCGTGGGCCTGCTGGGTCCCAACGGCGCCGGCAAGACCACCCTGGTCAAGCTGTGCTGCGGCCTGGTCCGCCCCACCGGCGGCACCGTGCGGGTGCTCGGCCACGAGCCGGCACGGCGACGCGCCGAGTTCCTGCAGTCCATCGGCGTGGTGTTCGGCCAGAAGTCGATGCTGTGGTGGGACGTCCCCACCGCCGACTCGATGCTCGTCCACCGGGCGATGTACGCCCTGGACGGGCCCACCTACCGTCGGCGCCTCGGCGAGCTCACCGAGGTGCTCGACCTCCACGAGGTGCTCGACGTCCCGGTGCGTCATCTCAGCCTCGGCGAGCGCATGCGCTGCGAGCTGGCGCTGTCCCTGCTGCATTCGCCGCCGCTGCTGTTCGCCGACGAACCCTCGATCGGCCTGGACGTCACGGCGAAGCTGGCGCTGCGCTCGATGCTCGCCCGCACCAATCGGGTCCTGGGCACCACCATCGTCCTGACCAGCCACGACATGGACGACGTCGAGGCCCTGTGCCGACGGATCCTGCTGATCTCCGGCGGGCACTTGACCTTCGACGGGGATCTGGCCGGGCTCCGAGCACGGCTGGCGCCCCGTCGGCAGATCCGTGCCGTGCTCGATCATCCGCCGCGCACCGAGGATCTGCCCGCCGGCGCCGGCCTCGATGGCTCGCAGACCGTGGTCCTCGAGGCGACGGAGGAGGAGCTCGAGGGCGCGGTGGCCGCGGTCCTCGCCCTCGGCGGGCTCCGGGATCTCAGCGTGCAGGAGGTCGATCTCGACGTGGTGATGGACCGTGCCTACACCGAGCAGGCCGGTGCCGGGAGGCAGGAGCGATGAGCATGCTGCTCGCGACCGGAGCGGCGCTCGTGGCCAGGGAGCTGACCGTCACGCTCACGCACCGCGCCTGGGTGGTGCTGCTCCAGCTGGGCGGGGTCGTCCCGCCGGTGGTCTCGCTCGTGGTGTGGACCGGTGCGATCGCGCAGGGCGCCACCCCGCCGGTGCCACCGGACCGCATCGTCACCTGGTTCGTGCTGGTCGCAGTGGTCTCCATGGTCACCTCGAGCTGGACCGCGGCCTTCCTCGCCGAGGACATCCGCACCGGCGGCCTCTCGATCTGGCTGGTCCGTCCCTGCCCGGCCCTCGCCCACCTGGTCGCCAACAATGTGGCGGAGAAGGCGGTGAAGATCGTGGTCCTGCTGCCGATGGTGGCGGGACTCGGCGTCGTGTTCCGCGCGCAGGTGACCCTCCCCCGTGACCCCGCGGTCTGGCTGGCGGCGATGGCGGCGCTGGTGTGCGCCGGGATCCTCACCTTCGCGCTGGACGTGCTGATCGGCTGCCTCGCGTTCTGGTTCGAGGACGTCGAGGGGGTCCAGTCCCTCGTGCTCCTCGTCCAGCGGCTGCTCTCCGGAGCGGTGGTCCCGCTGATGCTGCTGCCGGGGCCGGTGCAGGAGGCCCTGCGATTCCAGCCCTTCCGCTTCACGCTCTCCTTCCCGTTGGAGATCCTCACCGGCTCCGGCGTCGCCGAGCGTGCGGACTGGCTCGCGATGCTCGGCTGGACCGGCGCCGCGGTCGCCGCGGTGATGCTGGTGTGGAGGCTGGGCGTGCGCCGCTACGAGGCGGCCGGGGCATGAGCGGGCGCATCCTGCGATGGTGGCTGGCCTGCTGGCGCCAGGCGATCAGCCGCGACCTGCAGTTCCGCACTCAGACCCTCCTCATCGCGCTGGGCGCCGTGGTCGACGTCGCGATCTCCCTGGTGCCCGCGCTGGTGATCGCCCAGACGGCCCGGACGGCCGAGGGCGGATGGGACGAGGCCACAGCCGTGCTCGTGGTCGGACTGTTCACGCTGGCCACGGCGCTGCTGGATGCCGTGATCGGCCCGAACCTGCTGCGCCTGGACAGTGCCGTGCGCACCGGGGAGCTGGATCTGCTGCTGATCCGGCCGATCCCCGGCCTGCTCGCCCTCACCCTGCGCTGGGTCCGTCCGGCGGAGCTGACACGCCTGCTCGTGGGCGCGGCGCTCGTGGTGGGTGCGTTCGCGACGGCCGACGCCGCGCCCACGCTCGGCGCGGTCGCCGGGTGCCTGTTGCTGATGGGGCTGGGGACGGTGGCGTGGGCGCTGTTCTGGGTCAATGCGAGCTTCCTGTCCTTCTGGTGGAGCTCCGCGGAACCGGCCCAGCAGATAGTCGGTGCGCTCCGGGAGGCGGGTCAGTACCCGCGGGCGGCGTTCCGACGCCTGCCGCTGCTCGGCTTCACCACCCTCGTCCCCTCCCTGCTGATCGCGACGCTGCCCGCGCAGGTGCTCCTGGGCGGTGAGCTGGCCGGCCCGCTGGTCGGGACGGCGGCAGTGGTGGGACTCGGGGGCGGGCTGACCGCCGTCCACTGGCGCCTCGCCCTGCGCCGTTACGACAGCGCGAGCAGCTGAGGTCGAGGAGGCCGGGGCCCCTGTGCTCGCGCCGGCGCCGATCGCTCAGCCGCGGCACGCCCTCCCTCGGGCGATCACCGCCTCCAGGCCTCCGGGAGAGGGGAGGAACGTCGGATCGACCTCGGCACGCACCGCGCCGTAGTGGTCGTACACCGCTCGAGCGGTCGCAGGGGCGAGCGGCGAGCTCAGCAGGGACAGTCCATCGGCTGCTCGCCGATCCTCGTCGGTCGCCGTGCGATGGTGGGTTGTGGAGGCAGATCGGTCCGCGGCGAGCATCCGGTGGACGAGCGACTCGCGGAAGATCCCCAGCACCAGATGGAGACCGATCAGGTCGCTTCCGCGTCCGAACCTCACTGCCGCGAGAGCAGCGTCGAAGCGGACCGCATTGTCCTCGGGCGGCTCCGGCAGCAGCACCTCGGCGCCGGTGACCCCGAGGTCGATGCGCCGACCGTCCTCGAGCACGGTGCGCACCACCTGCTGACGCTCGTCCTGCACGGCCTGATAGGCCCAGATCCGCGAGCCGAGCGCCGTCTCGAGATGGAACGTCTCGCCGGCCCGGACAGACACATCGAGGTCGCTCCAGCTATCCATGGACGCTGGTACCAGCACGGAACCGTACGGTTCGACCTCCGCCTCCGGGAGGTTCCTCCGCAACGCGGCAAGGGAGGCGTCCTGCCATGGTGAGGGAGCGCCAGATGCGGCCGCGGCGGACGTTCTCGAGTGGGACCACACCCGCGCCTGCTCCAGAAGGCCGTCGACGACCGCGAGCTTGCGGTCCACGTATTCGGAGCGGTGTTGAGCGTGCTGCCGAGCCAGCGCCTGCTTCGCTTCCTCGTAGCGCTCCCTCGCCTCGGGCACCGCATGAAGGAAATCGCGGAACAGCAGGTATTCGTCCCAGGTCGCCGATCCTCGCAGCACGACGTGGAGGTGATGCGTCCGGTGATCGTCGACGATCCGCGCGAAGAAGGCGTGCTCCGGGTCGTCGGCGAAAGACGCCGGGGCATAGATGAAGCCGAGGTCCCGCAGCTGCTCGAGGACCCGCGGCTCGAGAACCGCCGACATGTCCTCGACACCCACAGCGATGTCGATGGTGTCCTTCGAGGAGAGCCCCGGGACGCTGGTGGAGCCGACGTGCTCGATGACCGCATCCGGGATGGCCGCGCTCAGCTGGGCGGCGATGGCCGCGAACCGCGCGGGCCACTCGTCGTTGTAGGGGATCAGCTCGACCACGTTGTGAGCACGGTCCATCATGGCTCCACGCTACCTGTGCCGCACCCGGTCTTCCCCGTGTCGGTCCGTGCCCCTACGCTCGTCGTGAGCGCTCGCACCGAGCGGGCGCCGCCGTCGAGGAGGACATCATGCCCGCCGCCCTGCACCCCTACCTCAACTTCCCCGGGACCTCGCGCGAGGCCTTCGAGTTCTACGGCCAGGCCCTCGGGACCGCTCCCCAGTTCGTGACCTTCGGGGAGGCCGGCGCCGTGCCCGCCGATCATCCCGAGGCGGACAAGGTCATGCACGGCTCCCTCGAGGTCACCGACCTCATCCGCCTCTACACCGCCGATGTCATCGAGGGCATGTCCCCCGAAGGCCACGTACAGGGGAACAACGTGACCCTCTCGCTGATGGGCGATGACGAGTCCGTGCTGCGCAGCGCCTTCGAGAAGCTCTCCGAGGGCGGAACCATCGTCATGCCGCTGGAGAAGCAGATGTGGGGCGACGTGTACGGCTCCATCACGGACCGCTTCGGGATCGTCTGGCAGGTCAACATCTCCGGTGCCTGAGCCCGCCACGCGGCACGGCCGGGACGGCGCCGCGATCACGGTGCCTCCGTCATTCCGCGCCATGCCGCGCTGGTGGCACGACGTCGCGGGCAGGGAGTGGCTGGACCGCCTTCCCGGCCTGGTCTCCGCGCACTGCGCACGATGGGGGCTGGTGGTCGACGGGCCATGCCGGCACGGGTCGAACGCCCTGGTCGTCCCCGTGCTCCAGGGCTCGCGTCCGGCCGTGCTCCGGCTCTCGCCGCCCGGGGACGACATCGCCGGTGAGGTCGCCGCCCTCGCCCACTGGGACGGCCGCGGCGTCGTGAAGCTGCTCGCGGCGGATCCAGCGGAAGGGTCGATGCTGCTCGAACGGCTCGACCCTTCTCGCTCGCTGGCCACGACGCCCCTCCCGGAGGCCGCCGCCACCCTCGGGCGCCTCGCGCGGGAGCTGGCCGTGCCCGCTCCGGAGGACGTGCTCAGCACGAGCGAGATCGCCGCCGAGGAGGCGGCGCACTTCGAGCGGCGATGGCAGGCGCTGCACGAGCCGGTTCCCGAGGTGCTCCTGACCGCCGCGACGGCCGCCGCCCGCCGTCGCGCGGACTGCGACCCCGGGAGCTCCTCGGTCGACGGCGACCTGCACTACGAGCAGGTCCTCACCGGGGAGCGCCACCGCTGGACGGTGGTCGATCCCGTGCTGCTGTGCGGCGACATCGAGTACGACATCGGCCGGGCCCTGTGGTCCCGACTGGACGAGATGCCCGAGGATCGCGACGTGCACCGCGCCGTCGAGGCGTTCGTGGCCGCGGCCGGCGTGCCCCGATCGAGGGCGCGGGACTGGGTGCTGGTGCGCTCGATGTCCTACCTGCTGTGGGGGCTCGAGCGCGGACTCACCGAGGATCCTCCGCGCTGTCACCGCCTGCTGGAGCTGTTCGCCTGACCCTCAGCGGAAGGCCTTCTTGAGGTAGGTCGCCGAGCGCTCGTACTCGATCGCCGTGTAGAAGGCCTCGGCCCGCCGGGTCGCGACGGCGAGGTAGGCGACGTCCCCATGACGGCGCGCCCACTGTTCGGCGGCGTCCATGAGGGCGTGCCCGATCCCCTCGCCCCGTCGGCTCCCGTCCACCATCAGCTCCTCGACCCAGCCGATCGCGCCGTCGGCGTGGAAGGCCGGGTGGACGAGCACATGGACGTACCCGAGGAGGTGATCCCCATCGGCCGCGACGATCACGCGCGCATCGGGGTCCTCGAGAATCCGGTCCAGCGCCGCACCGAAGCCCTCCCGCGTCGGCTCGTACGAGGTGGCGAGCGCGGAGGCGAGGGGCCACAGCGCCGCGGCGTCCTCGGGGCCCGCCGCGCGAAGCGTCACCCCGTGCTCCTGTCCCGACACGAGCCCGTCGGCCGCCGTCGGCGACGGGACGAGGGACGTGCTCATGACGCGGCGCACCGCCGTCAGCGCCCCCTCCGGCACCAGTCCGATGCACTCCACCTGCGACAGCGGCACCCACGCGGGCTCGTAGAGGTTCACCGCATCGCCGCGATCGAGCTCGGGCCCACCCAGCACGGGCGTCGCGAAGGACGTGCGGACCCGCGCGTACAGCGCCGGGGCGTCGGACTCGACCGGCACCGGCAGCATCTCAGCGAGCACGCCCGCCAGCCCGGTCTCCTCGGCGAGCTCACGCAGCCAGGCCTCGGGCACGCTCTCGCCCTCCTCCACGCCACCGCCCGGCAGCACCGTGTACTCGCGGCCGTTCTTCTGGCGACGGATGACGAGCAAGTGATCGTCCTCGACCACGACGGCGACGGCTCTCAGGCGCATCGCCCCACGCTACCGCTCAGCGGCTCGGCGCGAGCTCCTCGTCGTCCTCGTCCTCCCCGGCCCGCTCCGGGGCCGGCGGCCGGGACGCCGTCGCGGGGGCGAGCAGGGCGGCCAGCAGGACCACGGCCAACGGCACCACGAGCGCGCCACGCAGCCCGATCTGCTCCCCGAGCAGTCCCAGGGTGGGCGGGCCCACGAGGAAGGCGAGGTACCCGATGGTGGAGGCGAGCGCCACGCGGGCGGCGGGGTTCTCCCCGGAGTCGCCGGCGGCGGAGAGGGCGAGCGGGAAGCCGAGCGAGGCGCCCAGGCCCCACAGCACCACGGCGCCCACGGCCACGCCCTGGTGGTCGACGTAGGCGATCAGCGCCAGGCCGGTCGCAGCGAAGAGAGCACTGGCCAGGAGCACCCGGGAGCGGCCCACGCGGGCCACGATCGGCCCGCCCGCGAAGCGGCCCACGGTCATCGAGGCGGCGAAGATCGCGAACACCGCCGATCCCATCGTGGCGCCGAAGCCGTGCCCGTCGACCATCACCAGCGGCAGCCAGTCGTTCGCGGTGCCCTCGGCGAGCGCCATGGCCAGGACGATGCCGCCGATGAGCACCAGCCGGGTGTCCTTCCAGATCGCGGGCCGCGGAGTGGACGCCTGCCGGGCGCGCTCCGTCGCGGAGATCCGTCCGGTCCCCGCCGCGATGGCCGGCATCGCCCAGGCCAGCAGGCCCGCGCCGATCACCCCGGTCAGCACCAGGTGGGCGACCACGGAGAAGCCCGTGGCATTGGCGAGGATCCCCAGTCCCGCGCCGATCACGGTGCCGAGGCTGAAACAGCCGTGCAGGGCGGGGAGGAAGGGCCGGCCTCCCTGCGCCTCGACATCGGCGCCCTCGACGTTCATCGCCACCTCGCCGCCGCCCATGCCGCCGCCGAACAGGGCGAGGCCGGCGGCGGTCAGCATGGGCATCCCCAGGGCGGCGCCGATGGCGATGGTGGGCATGGCCAGCACGATCAGCAGGGAGCCGGCCAGCACGACGGGCCGGGTGCCCCAGCGCATGACGAGCGGTCCGGAGCTGAGGATCCCGGCCATCGAGCCGATCGACAGCCCGAAGAGCACCAGCCCCATCTGGGCGATCGAGGCGTCCAGCAGGTCGCGCACGGCCGGGGTGCGGGTCACCCAGGCGGACATGCTCAGACCGGGCAGCAGGAACAGGGCGTACAACGCCCAGCGGCGCCGGCGCAGGGTGACGGGCACGAGGTCTCCTCGGGGAGTGCGGGGCAATCCGAGGGGCGGCGCACGGCCGGCGGCACTCGGTCGTCCCACGGTACGCGAGCGCCGGGCCCGTCGTCGCGCAGGAGTATTCTGAGCCGGCATCCCGCAGAACGACCTCAAGGAGCTCACCATGCCCTCTCCCCGTGTCACCGTCCAGCAGGCCTGGGACGACCTCGCGCAGGGCAATGAGCGTTTCATGGCCGGGCAGCTGCTGCACCCCCAGCAGAACGCCGCCCGCCGCAGCGAGCTCCGCGGCAGCCAGGCCCCGAATGCGGCCTTCCTGGGCTGCTCGGACTCCCGGGTCGCGGCGGAGATCCTCTTCGACTGCGGTCTGGGCGACCTCTTCGTGGTGCGCAACATCGGGCAGATCGCCAACGACAACACCACCGCGACCATGGAGTACGCCGTCGCCGAACTGGGCGTCGCCGTGATCGTTGTGCTCGCCCACGGCTCCTGCGGCGCGGTGAAGGCCGCGATCGACCAGACCACCGCCACCCCCGGGGAGGTCACCCCGGCGATCAAGGCGGAGCTGCGCCAGATCCAGCCGGCGGTCCAGCAGGAGTGGTTCGCGACCCAGCAGGTCAGCCCCTACGTCGATGCCGAGCACATCGACGTCGACGCCGTCGGACGGCGACACCTCGATGCGACGATCAACGCGCTCATGCGGCGCTCCCGCGTCATCAGCGACGCCGTCGCCCGCGGCGAGCTGGGGATCGTCGGCTGCCAGTACCAGCTCGAGGAGGGCCGGGTCTCCCCGATCTCCTGGGTGGGGCAGGTGGACGTCACCCGCTGAGTGCACGGCGCGTCAGCGCGCCGCCGACTCCGGGACGGGGAGCTCCTCGTCCTCGACCAGACGCCGGGCGAGCTGATCGAGCGCCTGATCCAGCTCCTCGTCGCCTTCGCCCCAGTCGGACAGCTCGGAGCCGATCCACTCCCGGAAGGCGGTCTCCACCAGGTCCAGCTCGGCCTGGCCGGCGGAAGTGAGCTGATAGCCGGAGGCGTCCCCGCGGAGGTACCCCGCGCCCACCGCCTGGGCGAAGGCAGGGGCCAGCACCGCGGAGGGGATCCGGACCCGCGCGGCGATCGCGGCCAGGCCCGTGTCCGCGCCGATCCTCTGGCGGATGCTGACCTGCCGGACGCACCAGGCTGAGGCCCCGTCCATCGCCGTCCGTGAGGCCCGGCGGATCTCCGCGAAGGTCTCCGGGGGCTGAACCCGCAGGTGGTGGGCGACCGCCCGTTGCAGGGCGCGCTGGTCGTCCTCGTGACCGGCCATCGCGAACCCGTCGCCCACATCGGTCGCGGCCGCCCGGTGGGAGTCGCGCAGCGGCACCTCCTTGAGGAACAGGGACAGCACGAAGGCCAGCAGCGCCACCGGCACCACTGCGAGGAAGACGGTCTGCAGTGCATCGGCGTAGGCGTCCACGATCGGCGCCCGCTGCGCATCGGTGAGCTGATCCAGGACGCTCGGGGAGACGCTGTTGGGATCGATCTGGCGCGGATCGAGACCGGCCTGGGTCACCGCCTGCGGCAGCTCGTCCCGCAGCGAGCTCGCGTACACCGTTCCCATCAGCGAGGTCCCGAACGATCCGCCGAGCGTCCGGAAGAAGGTCACGCCGGAGGTGGCGACCCCCAGGTCCGAGTAATCGCTGGTGTTCTGCACGATCAGCGTCAGCACCTGCATCGACAGGCCGATGCCGAGTCCCAGCACCAGCAGCGACGCCGACATCATCAGGGTCGAGGTCCCCGCGTCCATCCGCGACAGCAGGAACAGCCCGAACGCCATGGTCAGGGAGCCGAGCACTGGGAAGATCCGGTACCGGCCGGTTCTGCCCACGATCGTTCCGGCCAGGATCGAGGTGGTCAGCATGCCTGCCACCATCGGCAGCGTGTGCAGACCGGAGCCGGTCGCGGAGATGCCCTTGACGTACTGCATGTACGTGGGCAGGAAGGTCATCGAGCCGAGCATCGCGAAGCCCACCACGAAGGACAGCACCACGCAGATGCTGAAGACCTGGAAGCGGAAGAGCCGCAGCGGGAGGATGGGGGCGGGGGCGCGGGATTCGACCACGAGGAAGATCGTCAGAGCGACCGCCGCGCCCACGAACAGCCCGATGATCGTCGGCGACGCCCACGGGTACTGCGTCCCGCCCCAGCTCACGGCGAGCGTCAGCGCCGAGGCGCCGAGCGCGATGAACACGATGCCCAGGTAGTCGATCGGGGGACGCTCGGTCCTGCTGATCCTCGGGATGGTCGCGGCGGCGACCGCGATCACCAGGATGCCGAGCGGCAGGTTGATGTAGAACGCCCACCGCCAGGACAGATGATCGGTGAACAGCCCGCCCAGCAGCGGGCCGATCACCGTGGAGACGCCGAAGACGGCGCCCAGAGCACCCTGGTACCTGCCGCGATCGCGCAGGGGGACGACGTCGGCGATCAGCGCGGTCGCGGTGACGGTGATGCCCCCGGCGCCGATGCCCTGGACGGCGCGCCAGACGATCAGCCACAGCATGTCCTCGGACAGACCGCAGGCCGCCGAGGCGCCGACGAAGACGCCCGCGCTGAGCTGCAGGATCAGCTTGCGTCCGAAGAGGTCACCGAACTTCCCGGCCAGGATCACGGTCACGGTCTGGGTGAGCAGGTAGGCGGAGACCACCCAGGAGAGATGGTCCGCGCCGCCGACGTCGGCCACGATCGTCGGCAGCGCCGTGGAGACGATCGTCTGATCCAGGGAGGAGATCAGCATCGCCAGCATCACCGTGCCGAAGATCAGATTGATCCGGCGACGGGACAGCTGGCTGGACAGGGCCGTTCCCACCGCTGCGTCGGGCATGGTCGTCCGTTCCGCGGTCCATCGAACGCGGCTGCCGCCGGTCATCGGGCGGAGTCGGGTCCCAGGTGCTCGACCGCTGCTGTGAGGGATCAAGCTCGGGAAGAGACGTGTGGTGGACTCCGATGAACTCTACCCAGGTCCGGGCACCGAGAGAATGGACGCCGCGGTGCTCGACCTATCCGGGACAGCTGACCGGCACGCCCTCCACCGCGCACGGCATCACCAGATCGGCCGCCAGCACGGCGCCGGTGCCCGTCAGCACCTCGGTGACGCCGCCGATGCCGACGACCAGGAGCAGCAGCGCCCCGCCGGTCAGCAGGGCGAGGTCACGGACCCGGCTCGCGGACCGGTCCTGGTGGGTTCCTGAACTCCTCATGCCACCCACCTTAGGGCGACGCGGGTCACACCGCCATGCGGCGCCCTGGTTCCGCGCAGGATGTGCACAGATCGCACACAGCCCTGCTCAGGGCAGCAGCACGGCGGTCCGCCAGCCGCGGGCGGAGCTGATCACCGCGATCTGCTCCGCTCGGCGGAGCTGGTCGATCTCGACCTCCTGCTCGACCAGGTCGCCGCGCTCGAGGGCGAGACGGCGGCCCACGCCGGGCAGGGCCCCATCGGCCAGCGGCGGCGTGACCCAGCGGCCGTCCCGCCGCACGGCCAGGGTCGCGATGGTGGTCTCGACGACGCGTCCGTGCTCGCCGATGATCACCGTGTCATCCGCCCCGGGGTGGCGGGCCCGCGCGGCGGCGAGGTGGTCGCGCACGGTGGTCTTGTGCGCGGTGAGGCCGAGGGGCAGCGTTGTGCGCCGGTCATCGAGTGCGAGGCGGGCGGGCTCGGGGGTGGGCAGCAGGTCCCGCGGCTCGGCGGTGACGGTCCCGTCGCGCCGCAGTCGCAGGCGCAGCAGCGAGGGTCCGGTGAGGCGAGGCAGGACCGCGGCGACCTCCTGCTCGAGCTGTTCGCGCCGCACGGGGATCCCGAAGTGCGCAGCGGAGCCGAGCATCCGCTCGAGGTGCTGCTCGAGGTGCTGGGGCGCGCCGCCGCGGACGGCGACGGTCTCCAGCAGGGCGAAGGCCTCCCGGGAGCCGACGGGCAGCACGCGGGCCTTGACCAGCAGCTCGTCGTACTCGCCGGCGGCGGTGGAGTCCCAGGTGACGCCGCCGCCGGCGCCGTACTCGGCGGCGCCCTCCGCGCGGTCCACCACCGCGGTGCGGATCGCGACGCTGAAGCGGGCGCGCGGGGCGGGGCCGGGCTCGAGGTAGCCGATCGCGCCGCAGTACACGCCGCGCGGGGAGTCCTCGAGGCGGGCGATGAGGTCCATGGTGGACAGCTTCGGGGCGCCGGTGATGGAGCCGCAGGGGAACAGAGCCCGCAGCATCTCCACCAGGCCGGTCCCCGGGGCTGCGCGTCCGCGGATCCTCGAGGTCAGCTGCCACAGCGTCGGATACTGCTCGCAGCGCAGCAGGTCCGTGACCTGCACGGTCCCGGGCTCGCAGACGTGGGAGAGATCGTTGCGCAGCAGGTCCACGATCATGATGTTCTCGGCGCGGTCCTTGGAGCTGGCCAGCAGCGCCGCGCGGGCGGCCCGATCCTGCGCAGGGCTCTCGCCCCGCGGGGCCGTGCCCTTCATGGGCGCGGTGGTGATCTCGTCGCCGTCCCGGGCGAGGAAGGCCTCGGGGCTCGCGCTCGCCACGGCGAAGCGTCCCAGGTCGAGATAGGCGTGGTGGGCGCCCCGCTGGCGCTGGGCGAGCTCGCCGTAGAGCCCGTAGGCGTCGCCCGTGAAGGGAGCGCGCAGGCGCGTGGTGAGGTTGCACTGGTAGGTGTCGCCCTCGGCGATCGCGGAGCGCACCGCGGCGACCTGCTGTGCATGACGGGCGCGATCCGCCTCCACCTCCCAGGGCCCGCAGGTGAATCCGTCCCCCGTGGTCGGCGGCGGCACCTCGGCATCGGGCGCCGCGGCGAGCGCGAACCACACCAGCGGCAGGCCGGGCACGGGCGGGTGCGTCCGGGCGTCCGGGTTCAGTCCCGCGGCGGCCTCGTAGGCGATCATCCCCGCCGCCCAGGAGCCGTCCGCGACCGCCTGCTCGACCTCCGCCAGCGCGGGCACCACGTCCTCGAGGTGGTCCGCCCGGATCACCCGGTCGACGCGGCTGAACTGCACGGCGGTGCCGGCGGTCAGGTCGTCGAAACGGGCGAGGGGCGGGGAGGTCACCGGGGCATCATGCCCGATCGCTCCGGGCGCCGTCGCTCCATGGACACCTGTGAACGACCCGGTTACCGTGGACTTCACCCCGATCGTGGACGAGGAGGCCCCATGACCGCCCAGTCAGCGGCCGAGCCCCGCCCTCGGGAGCGCCCCTCCCGCACCACGCGCATCCCCTCCTGGATCGCCCTTCCCTGCGCCGTCGTCGGCATCCTCATCCCCTCGATCCAGACCCGCGGCGGCGTCCTCGGTGCGATCGAGGCGCACAGCACCTCCCTCGCGAGCTTCACGGAGACGACCTGCCTGGCGCTCGTACTCCTCGCGATCGTGCTCGGGGTGCGGGCGCCGCACCGGAGTCCCGGCCGGGTGGGATTCTGGATCGGCGCGCTCTACCTGGGCATCCCGGTCGTGATCGCCGCACTGAGCGGGCTGTTCGGCCACTTCTTCTGAGGGAGCAGGGGACCCGGTCTGGTGACGAAGCCTCGTCTCCGGCCCGACTAGCATCGTGCCCATGGAATCCACCCCCGCCCGCCTGGCCTATCTCGATGCGACCGCCGGGATCGCCGGGGACATGCTGCTGGCCGCGCTGGTCGATGCCGGCGCCGATCTCGACGGCGTCCAGCGGGTGCTCGACGCCCTGGTCCCGGACTCGGTGCGCTTCGTGCGCTCGGCGGTGGACCGCGGCGGCCAGCGCGCCACCAAGATCGACGTCGAGGTGCTGGTCGAGGATCCGCCGCACCGCACCTGGGCCTCGATCCGGGCGATGCTCGAGGAGGCCCGCGGCCGTGGTGACGTCCCCGGCCGCACCCTCGACCTCGCCCTGGCGACCTTCGGCCGTCTCGCCGATGCCGAAGGCGCCACCCACGGAGTCCCGGCCGACGAGGTCCACTTCCACGAGGTCGGCGCGCTGGACTCCCTGGCCGATGTCATCGGCGCCTGCGAGGCCTGGCGCCAGCTGGGCATCACCGAGGCGGTGGGCAGCGTGCTCGCGGTCGGCAGCGGGCGCATCCGCGCCGCCCACGGGGACATCCCCGTGCCGGTCCCGGCCGTCGCGCGCCTGACGCTGGGCTGGCCCACCGTCGCCGGCGAGATCCTCCCCGCCCGCGGGCACGCGCACGGGCAGGCCCACGGGCACGGGCACGACCACACGCAGGGGCACGGCCACAGCCACAGCCACGCGCACGACCATTCCCCCGCCCACACGCCGCTCCCCGCCCATGCCCAGGGAGGCCCCCACGAGCACGGCGGCCGCCAGGTGCCCGCGGGCGTCGCCCCCGGGATCGGCGAGCTCGCCACCCCCACCGGCGTCGCCCTGCTGCGCGCCCTCGCCGGGACCGCCGGTCCGCAGCCGGAGCTGGTCACGGAGGCCCTCGGCGTGGGCGCCGGCACCAAGGACACGCCGGGCCGGCCCAATGTGGTCCGCGTGCTCGTCGGCCGCCCCCGGGCCGCCGACGTCCACGACACCCCCGCCGCCGCCCTCCAGCTCGAGGCCAACGTCGACGACCTCGACCCCCGGCTCTGGCCCGGCGTGCTCGAGGAGCTGCTGGAGGACGGCGCCCTGGATGCCTGGCTGACCCCGATCGTCATGAAGCACGGCCGCCCCGCCGTGACCGTCCACGCCCTGGTCCGGGAGGGGGACGAGGCCCGCGTCGCGGCGCTGCTCATGGACCGCACCGGGACCCTCGGAGTGCGGCGGCACCGCGTGGAGCGGGAGATCCGCTCCCGCGAGTTCACGGCGATCGAGGTGCAGGGGCAGCGCATCGCGGTGAAGGTCGCGCGGGGGGCTGACGGGTCCGTGGCGCGCCGCGAACCGGAGTTCCGGGACGTGGCCGCGGCGGCGCGCGCCCTGGGCGTCGGCGAGCGGGAGATGCTGGATCGGGCGCGCGGACTCGCGAACGGCCTGACGGATCCGGGGAACTGACGGATACTGGGCAGGGACCGGCGACGCTCACCTGGAGGTTCCCATGGCTGCCCTGTCCGACGCGATCACCAAGGCCATCGATCTGGCCCGCACGGCGGAGCACGGCCGCCACGCGGAGCTGCTCATCAACGACGGCCCGCTGCGCCAGACCGTGATCGCCCTGAAGAAGGGCGAGCAGCTGGCCGAGCACAACTCCCCGCCTGCCGCCTCGATCCAGATGATCCGCGGCAGCGTGCGGATCACGGGTGAGGAGGCGGTGGTGGTCGAGACCGGTCAGATCGAGGCCCTCACCCACCAGCGCCACGCCGTACACGCCCTCGACGACTCCGTGTTCCTGCTGACCACGGTCACCTCGGTGCCCGGCTCCGAGAGCCACGGCGGGCACCTCACCCGCACCGGGGAGCTGCCGCTGGTGCGCGATGAGGAGCTCACCGCCGCCGAGCAGGCGAGGCTGATGCGGGACACCGATCAGCAGACCGGCGGCGGTCGCATCGGCGGCTGACGCTCCGGGATCCGCCGCGGCGGATCACCCGCCGAGCGTGGCCGCTCCCGCTCGCACCGCGGCGATCACGCCGCCGTCGACGAGCAGATCGGTGCCCGTGATGAAGGTGGCCTCGGGTCCGAGGAGGAACGCGGCGGCGGCCGCGATGTCCGCCGAGGTGCCGAGGCGTCCGGTCCCGGAGGCCTCGACGGCCGCGCGCATCGAGGCGCCGCTGTCCCCGGCAAGCTCCGCCTGCCCCATCGGGGTGGAGATGACGCCGGGGCTGAGGGACGTGATGCGCGCACTGCGCCGGCCCCATGCCAGGCTCGCGGTCCGGACCCGCAGCTGCGCGGCGCGCTTCGCGATCGCATAGGCGTGGCCGGCATGGTCGAGGCCGGCGATGGCGGGCAGCGCGCGGAGCTCATCGGTGGGCGTGGTGGCCAGGTCGTGCTCGACCTCCGCGGGGAGGGAGTCGGAGGCCTGCGTGCCGGCCATGCTGGCGATCACCACTCCCGCCCCGCCCGGAGCGATCACCTCGGCGAACTCGTCGAGCACCAGCGCGACGCCCACCAGGTCCACGGCGATCACGGCCTCGAGGGGTGCCTGCACGGGAGAGAGCCCGGCGGTGTGCGCGACCTGGGTGACCGGCCCGCGTGCCGCCGCCGCCCGGGCGAGCGCCTGCACGGACTCCCGGGAGGAGACGTCGACCTGCTCGGTGTGGACGGCGAACCCGTCGCCGCGGAGCGCCTCGGCCACGCGGTCGAGCGCGGGGACGTCGAAGTCGGCCAGCACCACCGTCCGCCCGGCTCCGAGCCGACGGGCGATCGCCTCCCCCATCCCACCGACACCGATGACGACCAGGACTTCCGACATTCTTCCTCCTGTGCGAACTGGGCGGGGCGCTCTGCTTCCGCGGCGCCGCGACCCTATGCCCGCGAGCTGTGACGAGATGCCCGCCCCAGCACTCCCACCAGGAAGTCGTCGGCGGCGGGGCGCAGGTCCCAGCTGCTGAAGCGCTGCTCGAGATGCAGTCCCGCCGCGGCGGCGTCGGCCCCGAAGTCCTCGGCGGCATAGCCGCGATCCAGTCCGAAGCCCACCACCAGCCGGCCCTCGGGCGCGAGGTGCTCCGCGAGGCGTGCGAGCGCGGGCCGGCGCTCGTCGGTCGCGAGGAAGGCGAGCACGTTGCCGGCGCTGACCTGCAGGTCGAACAGCATCTGGGCACCGTCCTCCTCCCGCAGGTCCAGGGCGGTGAGGTTCACCGTCTCCCAGCGCACCGCGGGATGGTCCTCGCGCGCCACCTCGATCAGATGCTCGTCGAGGTCCACGCCCACCACCTGGTGCCCGGCACGGGCCAGATAGCCGCCCACGCGTCCGGTGCCGCAGCCGGCGTCGAGGATCCGGGACCCGCGGGCGGCCATCGCGTCGATCAGCCGCGCCTCGCCGTGGAGGTCCTGACCGGAGGCCTCGAGCCGTCGCCAGCGCTCGGCGTACCCGCGGGCGTGCTCGGGGTTCTCCCGGACGGCCGACAGCCAGAGGTTCTCCCCGGGCCCGCCGGTCCCGGATCCCGCGCTCATGCGGCGATCCTCGAGTCGTCGCGGATCTGTCCCACGAGCTCCTCCAGCATGTCCTCGAGGGTCACGATGCCGATCACGCGGCCGTCCGCATCGGTGGCCGCGCCCAGGTGGGCGCCGGAGTCCTGCATCGAAGCGAGCGCCTGGCGCAACGGCTCCTCGGCGCCGATCGCGGGCAGGGTCCGGACCCGGGCGGCGGGGATCGGGGCGTCGCGGCGCTCCTGGACGGCGTCCAGCAGGTCCTTGATGTGGACGTAGCCGGTCAGCGTCCCGTCCGCCGCCTGCACGGGGAAGCGGGAGTAGCCCTCGACGGCGGCTGCCTCCGCCTGGGCGGCGGTGGCCCCCTCGGCGAGGGTCGAGACCTGATCCAGCGGGATCACGAGGTTCGCGACGCTGCGCGCATCGAAGCGCAGCGCGCCCAGCAGCAGCGCCTCGTCGTTGTCCTCGAGCAGACCGCCCTGACGGGACTCGCTGACCATGGCCGCCACCTCATTACGGCTGAAGGCGCTGGTGACCTCGTCCTTCGGGGTGACCCCGAGGATGCGCAGCACCTGGTTGCCGCAGCCGTTGAGCACCCACAGCAGGGGACGCAGCACGGTGACCACGGCGACCATCGGCGGGGCGAGGATGAGCGCCATCCGCTCCGGTCCGGCCAGTGCGATGTTCTTGGGCACCATCTCGCCGAAGACCACGTGCAGGTAGGTGACCAGCGCCAGCGCGATGACGAAGGCGATCGGATGGGTGAAGGCGCCCGGCACTCCGAGCATCTCCAGCGGCCCTTCGATGAGGTGGGCGATCGCCGGCTCGCTGATCGCGCCGAGGGCGAGGGAGGCGACGGTGATGCCCATCTGGGCACCGGCCATCATGAGGGAGATCTGCTCCATCGCGCCGATGGTGACCTTCGCGGCCCAGTGGCCCTCGAGGGCCTTGGGCTCGATCACCGAGCGGCGCGCGGAGATCAGCGCGAACTCGGAGCCGACGAAGAAGGCGTTCAGCGCCAGCAGCACGAGGGTGAGGGTCAGTCCGAGGCCGGTGCTCATCGCCGCACCCCGCTCTCCTCGCGCCGGAGCGCGTCGCTCGGCTCGTCGTCCTCATGGTCCGGGTCGACCTGCTCGACGTTCGCGTGCACCGTCTCGATGCGCAGGCCGTCGACCTCGGTGACGCGGATCCGCAGTCGCGCGGGCTCCTCCCCGGGGGCGGGGTCGGTGTCGACCACCACCTCGTCGCCGACCTCGGCCAGGCGTCCCAGCTCGAGGGTGACCAAGCCGCCCAGGGTGTCGTAGTCCTCGTGCTCGGGCACGCTGACGCCGAGCCGCTCGGCGGCCTCGTCGGGCCGCATCCGGGCGTCGAGGTCCCAGGAGCCGTCGGGCTCGGGGGTGTCGTCCATCTCCTCGTCGTGCTCGTCGCGGACCTCGCCGACGATCTCCTCGACCAGGTCCTCGAGGGTGATCAGCCCGGCGTGGTCGCCGAACTCGTCGACCACCACGGCCATCTGCAGGCCGCCGGCGCGGAGGGTGTCCATGAGGTCGTCCAGCGGGACGGTGTCCGGCACGAAGGTGGCCGGCCCCATCACGGCGTCGACCCGGGTGCGCGCGCGCTGTGCGAAGGGGATCGCGAGGCCGTGGCGGATGTGCGCGACGCCCGCGATCTCGTTCTCGTCGTCCAGCACGGGGAAGCGGGAGTGGCCGGTGGTGCGGGCCAGCTCCAGCAGCTCGGCGACGGACTGGTCGACCTCGAGGGAGTCCATCCGCCCGCGGGGCACCATCGCGTCGTGCGCGCGACGGTCGCCGAAGGCGAGGGTGCGCTGGACCAGCGAGGCGGTCTCCTCCGCCAGTGCACCCTCCTCCGCGGAGTGCTTGACCAGGACGGAGAGCTCCTCCGCGCTGCGGGCGGAGCTCAGCTCCTCCTGCGGCTCGACCCCGAGCATCCGCACCACGGCGTTCGCATTGCCGTTGAACAGGCGGATCGGCAGCTTGAAGACGGTGGTGAAGGCCCGTTGGAAGCCGACGACGAACTTCGCGGTCTTCAGCGGCTCGGCGATCGCGAGGTTCTTGGGGACCAGCTCGCCGAAGATCATGGTCATCCCCGTGGCGAGCACGAGGGCGATGATCACGGAGACCGAGCGGGCGGCGACGGCGGTCAGTCCGAGGTCGACCAGCGGGGGGCTCACCAGCGCGGCGATCGCGGGCTCGGCGAGGAAGCCGATGCCCAGGTTGGTGACGGTGATGCCCAGCTGGGCGCCGGAGAGCTGCGTGGAGAGGGTCTTCATGCCCCGCAGCACGCCCACGGCGCGCTTGTCGCCGGCCTCGACGGCGGCTTCGACGTCGTTGCGGTTGGCGGTGATCAGGGAGAACTCGGCGGCCACGAAGCCACCGCAGGCGGCGATCAGCACCAGGCCGACCGCCAGGGATATGAGGGGACCGATCAGGTCCATGGACGGATCCCCCCGTGGGACGTGCGTCTGCTCAGGCCCGAAGGCCTTCGACTGTCACTGGGGGCGTCGCTGGCGGCGCTCATGGTCTCCTGGTGCTCCTCATCGCCCGGCCGACCGTCGGCCGGGGAATGAGGGAATGCTACAACCAGACCCCCGAGGGCGGGAGAGCTGTGGACGGCATGTCACGCGCGCTCCCGCGCCGGAGTTCAGGCCGGTGCGCCGCCGGCGGGAGCATCCGTGCCCGGCAGCTCCGCGAGGAACCGCACGATCGCCTCCACCTCGACCTCGTCCACCGCATGACCCAGGGCGGGGCGGAGCACCTCGCTCAGCTGCGTGTGCTCGCGCAGGTAGCGGCGCACCTGCTCCTCGCGGTCCTCGTCGAACAGAGGATCCAGGCCGCCGTGGCCCCACAGCACCGGCGGGGAGGCCTCGGCGAGCGCGGCATCGCCGGGCATCGGCGCCGGGAAGGGCGCACCGGAGAGGTTCACGACGAAGTCCAGCGCGCGAGGGCTGCGACGCAGCAGCTGCAGGGCGAGCATCCCGCCCTGGGAGAAGCCGATGGCGCCCACGACCGGGGCCTCCTGCGCGGCGATCCAGCGCTCGACCGCCTGGGCCGAGGCCTCCAGCGCCGCGGGGCGCTCGGGATCGAGCGGATGCTCGAGCCAGGCGAAACCCGCCCCGTACCGGTGGATGCCCCGCACGGAGACATAGGTGAAACGGGCCGGCAGCAGCGGGATCAGACCCGCGAGGTCACCCTCATGGCTGCCCAGGCCGTGCAGGAGCAGGACGATCCCCGCGCCGGGCTCCGCCTCCTCGCGCACCACGGCGCCGGGATCGAGGTCCGGGGAGATCAGGGTCAGGGGGCTCTGCGTCATGCCCGCAGGGTATCCGGGCAGGGGAAGACCCCCAGGTCGCGCACGAGGCGCTGGTCGGAGGGACGAGATCCGACCCCTGGGGGTCCCGGCAGCTCGGTGGTATTCGCTGCGCGTCCGTCGATCTGAAGGCCCGCCGGAGCGGGTCAGGTCGATGGTCGCCTCAGCGGCGAGCCACCTCACATGTCCGATAAGAAATCACTTCTCGGATCACCTCCTTTCCAGTGTCCGACCACCGTAGACCCCCCCGCCCCGCGGGGCAACGCTTTTTCGGCGCGGGCTCATCGCGGCGCCGACGTGCCAGGATGGACCGGGCCCACCGCCCGACACCGTCGTCGCCCGCGAGGAGATCCCCGTGCAGTCCGTCCTGACCGATTCCCTGGAGAAGGTGCTCGGCGACCGTCCCCCGCGCCCGGCCGAGCTCATCGGGGGCGCCCACGCCTCCGGATTCCTCGGCGAGAGGCTCTCCGTGCAGCTCGCGGTGAGGATCGACGACGCCTCCGCCCCCGTCCCGCTGCGCGTGCAGCTGCGCGGCGCCCTCGCCGCCCGCGCCCGCGTCCATGCGGTGCGCCGGGTGCCGGTCTCCACCCCGGCTCCCCCGGACCCGGACGCGCACTACCTGGTCACCGCTCCCGGCGCGTACCCGGACCTTCTCGAGCCGCTCGCCGGGGACTCGACGACCGTCTCCCCCGGCCGCTGGGAGGCGCTGTGGGTCGACGTGCTCCCCATGGACGAGGCAGACGCCGGCGACCACGCGCTGACGCTCGCCCTCGTGGGCGAGGACGACCGGCCGCTGGCCGAGCACACGGTCCGCCTGCAGGTCCATCCCCACCGCCTGCCGCCGCTGGAGATCACCAACACCCACTGGCTCCACGCGGAAAGCCTCTCCACGTACTACGACGTCGAGGTGTTCTCCGAACGGCACTGGGAGCTGATCCGGGCCTGCCTCGCCTCCGCCCGCGAGATGGACGTGAACTCGGTGCTCACCCCCACCTGGACGCCCCCGCTGGACACCGCGGTGGACCACCGCCGGCCCACGGTCCAGCTGGTGGGGATCCGCGAGGTCGACGGCGCGTACTCCTTCGACTTCACGCGCCTGGACCGCTGGCTGCGGATGTGCCGCGAGCTGGGGATCGTCTCCCTCGAGATCGCCCACCTGTTCACCCAGTGGGGCGCCCGTGCGACGCCGGCGATCCGCGTCGACACCCCGGACGGCCCCGAGGACCGCTTCGGATGGCACGTCCCCGCGACCTCCCCCACCTATCGCCGTCTGCTGGAGGCACTGATCCCTGCGCTGCGGGCGCACCTGGACGCGCACTGGGACGGCCAGGTGCTGTGGCACCTCAGCGACGAGCCGGGGGAGGACCACATCGAGGACTACCAGGCGGCGCGCGAGCAGGTCGCGGACCTGCTCGAGGGAGCGCAGATCGTCGATGCGCTCAGCTCGCTGGAGTTCGCCGAGCAGGGGCTGGTGCCCACCCCGATCGTCGCCAGCGACCACGTTGGCCCCTTCCTGGATGCCGGGAGGAGGCCCTGGGTGTACTACTGCGTCTCCCAGAACCGGGAGGTCGCCAACCGCTACATCGCCCTGCCCTCGGTGCGGAACCGGGTGCTGGGCCGGCAGCTGTTCGCCTTCGACGCCCCCGGCTTCCTGCACTGGGGCTACAACTTCTGGTGGACGCAGTTCTCCCTGGCGCCGCTGGACCCCTTCGAGGACACCTGCGCCGGCGGCGCCTTCTACGGCGGTGACGCCTTCGCCGTCTACCCGGGGCCCGACGGCACCCCCTGGCCCTCGATCCGCCACCGCGTGTTCGCGCAGGCCATGGCCGACCATCGGGCGCTGACCTGGCTGGGGGAGCTCACGGACGTGCCGAGCGCGAAGGCGCTCGTGGACGAGGGCGGGACGCTGACGTACTCGTCCTTCTCCTACGACGTCGGCGAGCATCTGCGCGCCCGCCGTGCGGTCGACGAGCGGATCCTCGCGGCGCTGGGCTGAGCACGGACGAGACCGCCGGGGACGGATCCCCGGCGGCCTCGCAGTGCGTGATGCTCAGCCCAGCGTGTCCGGACGCGGGGGCACCACGGATCCGCCGTCGGCCGACGGCGCCGGAGCAGGGGCCTGCTCCTGCTTCTGCTCGAGCTTGGCGAGCTGACGGGCGGCCGCTTCCCGGCCGCCGAGCCCGAAGGCCAGCACCGCCGCGGCGGCGCCGCCGATCACGAGGGCGCCGAAGGCCATCTCGATGATCGAGTCGGCCACGCCCATGGACTGCAGGCCCATGGCGGTGAACAGGACGATGATCGACCAGCGCACGATGGTCGCGGCGGTGCCGGAGAGCAGCTTGCCGACGATCATCGCGATGAAGAAGCCGGCGGCGATGATCGCACCGCCGAACAGCACGCTGCCGCCGAGCTCGAGGATCTCGCTGAGGAGCGCGGTGATCTGGGAGAACCCGAGTACCTGAGCACCCATCACGGCGAAGAACAGCACCACGGCGATCTCGACCACGCGCAGCACGGTCGGCGTGATGGTGGAGCCCTGCGGGAGGATCTCCTGCCGGGTCAGCCACGCATCGACCTCCGCGCCCTCGAGGATCGGGCGGAGGAGGCCGGAGACGAAGCGGGCGATGAGCACGCCGATCCCCACCAGCACCACGGCGGCGATGATGTTCGGGATCGCGAGGAACACCGCGGCCAGCATCGCCGAGGCCGGCTCGGAGATGGAGGCGATGCCGAGGATCTGCAGCGCCGCGATCGACACCACGATCATGATCAGCGCGAAGGCGACCTGCGCGATGATCTCGGGCACCTTCGAGGCGGCCGTGGGCGAGGACGCGGGAGCGGCCGAGGAGGAGCCCGGGGCACCCTGCGGCGCCTGACCCGCGTGCTGCGGCGAGGCGGCCGATCCGGCGACGCCGCCGGTGACCTTGTTCAGGCGGGTCTGGGCGGTGCCCAGGAGCGCACCGAAGTCCACCGCGTTCAGCGCGGTCTGGATCAGCGCCTTCACGATCTTCGCGATCGTCAGACCGATGATGAAGACGAAGACGGCGCCGATGATGTTCGGGACATAGCTCAGGGCGCGCTCGAGCATCACCACGACGGGCGAGAGCACCTGGGAGAGCTGGAAGATGCCCAGCACGATGATCAGCCCCAGCAGCCACACGATCATGGAGGCGATGCTCCCGATCGAGTTGCCGAGGCCGGTCCCGTCCACACCGGGACGCTGGAGGGCGGGGATCTTACGGGTCAGACGGGCCACGCCGTTCTTGACCAGGGCGGCCACCACGGCGGTGACCACGAGGATGGCGATGGCGGCGAGGACTTTCAGTCCCAACTCCGCCCAGTTCACGCTCGACAGGAAGTCCATGACGTCCTCCGGTGATCGGGATCAGGGTCCAGTTCCCACTCAGGGTGGAGCCCGAGCATCCACTATGATCTCCGTCACGTCCAGGCGTGCAGGTCAGAGCATGGTCTCGGGGGAGATCAGGTCCCGCAGAAGGTGGTGAAACCTTCAGTGCCCTCGCCCGGTCCCTCGAGGTGCTCGAGGCCCTCGCGGACCGTGAACGGGGAGCGGACCGCGTCCAGCATCTCGTGCACCGGCGCGAGATCTCCGCGGTGCGCGGCCCGCAACGACTCCTCGAGCGCGATGTTCCGCGGCACGTACACGGGGGTGACGATCTCGCGGCCCCCTGCGCCGCCGCCGGAGGCCCGCCACCGCGCCGCGAGCGCGGGATCCTCGGCGAGCACCGCGGCGTCCCCCGCCCCGAGCGACCGGAGCGACCGCGTGTGGTCCCTGCGCAGCCGCTCGAGCAGGGCGAACACCTCCTCGCCGAGCGCGAGCACCTCCTCCGGCGCGGCGTCGACGCCCAGTGCCCGCCCGAGGCGGAGGGCGTAGGCGTCGCGGTACCAGCCCTCGTACCCCTCGAGCACGGCGGTGGCCTGCGAGACGGCATCGTCCGGGGTGCGCGCGTCGACCACGGGCAGCAGGGCCTCGGCGAAGCGGGAGAGGTTCCACAGCGCGATGCCGGGCTGGTTCCCGTAGGCGTAGCGCCCGCCGCGATCGATCGAGCTGAAGACGGCACCGCGGCGGTGCTCGTCGAGGACGGCACAGGGTCCGTAGTCGATGCCCTCCCCGCTGAGCGCCATGTTGTCGGTGTTCATCACCCCGTGCACGAAGCCGAGGAGCATCCACTGCGCGACGAGCTCGGCCTGGGAGCGGGCGACGGCCTCGAGCAGCCCCAGGGGTCCGTCGGCCGACGGGTGATGCCGGGTGATCGCGTGCTCGACGAGCTCACCGGTCACCTCGGGCCCGAGGTGCCAGGCCGCGTACTGGACCGTCCCCACCCGCAGGTGGCTGGCGGCGACCCGCACCAGCAGCGCGCCCGGCTCCGGGGCGGTGCCCTGCCGCGGTGCGATCGGCTCGCCGGTGGTCAGGACCGCGAGCGCCCGGGTGGTCGGCACGCCGCAGGCGTGCAGCCATTCACCGATCACGGCCTCGCGCAGCATCGGCCCCAGGGGCGCCCTGCCGTCGCCGCCGCGCGCGAAGGGGGTGCGACCGGCCCCCTTGAGGTGCAGGTCGCGGCGCCGCCCCCGGGTGTCCACGAGGTCGCCCAGCAGCACGGCCCGTCCGTCGCCGAGCTGCGGGTTCGCGCTGCCGAACTGATGGCCGGCGTACGCCTGCGCGGTGGTCCCCTCGATCTGCCCGGTCAGCAGCGCCATGCCCTCCGCGCCGCGCAGCCACGCGGGGTCGTGACCGAGCTCGCGGGCGAGATCCTCGTTCAGCCAGGCCACCGCCGGGTCCGGGGGCGCCTCGGCCCGCCAGGGCACCGAGAGGTCGGGCAGGGCCTCGGCGTAGGACTGATGCAGTGCGGGACCGCTCATCGGCCTCACCTCCCTCCTCGACCACGCTACCGGTCTTGACGCCGCCGCCCGGGACGGCAAGACTGGTCGCGTCCATTCATAAACCCGGTTGCGAAATCATGCCGGACCGGTGCCCGCGATGACGAGGAGACCGATGATCACGTCGTCGCCGATCCGTCGGGCCAACGCCCGCCAGTGCGTGCTGGCCCTGCGCGAGGCCGAGGACGCCCTCACCGTCGGGGAGATCACCGCCGACACCGGGCTCTCCCGCCCCACCGTCGACGCCGTCCTCCAGGACCTCCTCGCGGCCGGCACCGTCCTCCCCGCCGCGGCCGCGACCTCCGGCAGCGCCGGCCGCCCGGCGCGCCGCTTCGCCTTCGCGCCGGGCGTCGGGAGCGTCGCGGCGCTCGACATCGGCGCCCGCTCGGTGCGCTGCCTGGTCACCGACGCGGCCGGCACGCCGCTGGCGCGCTCCGCGGTCGCGCTGGCGGCGGAGGACCCGCGGGAGGACCTCGCCCGTGCCGTGCGTGAGACCGGCCATGCCCCGCGGACGCTGGGCGTGGCCGTCCCGGGCATCCTCGGGGCCGACGGGCGCATCACCCAGAGCCTCGCTGCCCCGTCCCTCGTGGGTCTGGACCTGGTGGGCGGCCTCGGCGAGCGCCTGGGCTGCACCGTCGCCGTCGAGAACGACATCAAGCTGGCGGCGCTGGCCGAGCACCACCTCGGCCCGACGGCCGACAGCATCGTCCTCGTCCAGCTGGGCCGGCGGGTCTCGATCGCGGTGATCGTCGAGGGTGCCATCTGGCAGGGCGCCCACCGGCTCGCGGGTGAGCTGGGCAGCCAGCGCGGCATGCGGTGGACGGCGAGCTCCGAGCGCGGCCGCCTGACCTGGTCCACGGGCGAGGACGCCCGGCCCCTGCTCGAGCGCGCGGCCGCCGGCGACCCGGACGCGCGGCGCGAGATCGAGGAGTTCTGCGCCGAGATCGCCCCGCGCCTGGCCACGGTGCTGCTCACCCTCGACCCGGAGCTGGTGGTCGTCGGCGGGGGCCTCTCCCGCGCCGGGGACACGCTGCTGGACCCGCTGCGCCGGGCGCTGCACCGGCTGCTGATGACCGAGCACTCACCCGAGGTCGTCGGCGCGCGCCTGACCACCGACGGCGCCCTCGTCGGCGCCCTCGGGCTCGCCTGCTCCGAGGGCTCCGCGGAGCTCCTCGGCGTGCCCTCCGTCCCCGCCCCCTGGGCCCGTCTCCTGACCGCCGCCGACCCCCACCCCGCGAAGGACATCCCATGACCACCGACATCCGCTTCGGCTTCAGCTCCTACAGCTTCCATCCCAAGCTCTCCACCGGGGAGATGACCCTGATCGACGTCATCGACTGGGTCGCGCGCAGCGAGGGGGAGCACCTCGAGCTCGCGGTCCTCTCCGACGCCGCGGACTCCCCGATCCCCACCATCAACTCCTCGGCCGAGTACGTCGAGGAGGTCCGGGCCGCCGCGGAGGCCGCCGGGGTGCCGCTGACCAATCTGGCCGTCGGGGCCGATTTCACCACCGGCGACGAGGCCGCGCTCGAGGAGCAGATCGCGCGCGTGCGGCAGTACGTGGACCTCGCCGAGCGCCTCGGCATCACCCGGATGCGGCACGACGTCGCCGCCCATCCCGGCCACTCGGGCGATGACACGCCGCTGTTCGAGGCGGCGCTGCCGCGGATCGTGCGGGCCTGCCGGGAGATCGCCCGCTACGCCGCGGGCAAGGGCATCACCACCAGCCTCGAGAACCACGGCTTCTTCGTGCAGTCCGCCGATCGCATCCGGCGCATCCTCCACGCCGTGGACGAGCCGAACTTCCTCACCACGCTGGACGTCGGCAACTTCGTGTGCGTGGACGAGGCGCCGGAGGTGTCCGTCCCCCAGAACCTCCCCTACGCGATGGTCGTGCACTTCAAGGACTTCTACATCCGACCGGCCGATGCCTCGCCGGGCACCGGCTGGTTCCGCAGCCGCGGCGGGAAGCACCTGCGCGGCGCCGTCGTCGGCACCGGGGACATCGACCTGCGCTCCGTGGCCCGCGCCCTGAAGGACTCCGACTTCCGCGGCTACGCGGCGATCGAGTTCGAGGGCTGGGAGGACAGCCTGCTGGGCTGCGAGCGCGGCCTCGCCAACGCCAAGCACCTGCTCGAGACCGCCTGACCACCACCCCATCGAAGGAAGACCTCTCCATGACGACTTTCCGAGTCGGCGTCATCGGCGCCGGAAGCATCGCCCAGTCCCACCTGACCGCCTACGCCGAGAACCCGGACGTCACGCTCGTGGCGGTGGCGGACATGAACCTCGAGCGCGCGCAGTCCGTCGCCGAGCAGTACGGCGCCGAGCGCGCCTACGCGGATCCGCACGAGCTGCTCGCCTCCGAGGACATCGACGGCGTCTCGATCTGCACCTGGAACAACTCCCACGCCGCCTGGGCGATCGCCGCGATCGAGGCCGGCAAGCACGTGCTGGTCGAGAAGCCCATCGCCCGCACCCTCTCCGAGGCGCTCGAGATCCAGCGGATCGCCGAGGCCAACGACCGCGTGGTGCAGGTCGGCTTCGTGCGCCGCCACTCCCCCAACTGCCAGGTCCTGAAGTCCTTCATCGACGCGGGCGAGCTGGGCGAGATCTACTACGCCAAGGCCAGCTGCCTGCGCCGCGTGGGCAACCCCGGCGGCTGGTTCGCGGACAAGGAGATCGCCGGCGGCGGCCCCCTCCTGGACATCGGCATCCACGTGCTGGACCTGTGCTGGTACCTGATGGGATCCCCGAAGGTGGTCTCCGTCAGCGGCAACACCTACGACCGGCTCGGCAACCGTGCCAACGTCACGACGATGCCGCGCTACAAGGTCGCCGACTACGACCCGGACAAGAACAGCGTCGAGGACCTCGCCAACGCCGTGATCCGCTTCGAGAACGGCGCCTCGCTGCTGCTGGACTGCTCGTACTCGCTGCACGCCACCAAGGACTCGATCGACGTGTCGGTGTACGGGGAGAAGGGCGGCGCGGAGCTCGAGCCGGCGCTGCACATCGCGACCGAGATGCACGACTCGGTGGTGAACATCGAGCCGCAGATCGGCTCGCGGACCTTCGAGTTCGGCGTGGGCTTCGGCCTCGAGATCCAGAACTTCGTCGACGCCGGACTGGGCCGGGCCGAGTCCATCGCCCCGGCCTGGCACGGCGTGGAGATCGTCCGCATCCTCGAGGCGATCTACGAGTCCGCCGCGACCGGCCAGGAGGTCGCCCTGGGCTGAGCGATCGCGACGACGGCCCCGGCATCCTCGGCGGAGGAGGGTGCCGGGGCCGTCGTCGCACCGAGCTGACTCTGATCAGGCCTCTTCCACCGTTGACTCTGTGAGCTGGACCACTCAGGCTGGGGCTGGTGCGGCTCGACGACGGGTGCAACGGAGCACCGGGGCCGCCCCCCGTTCGAGGAGGCTCATTGATGTCCAGCAATCGCGCGATCGCCTACAAGGGTCCGGGAGAGGTCGAGGTCATCGACATCGACTACCCCACCTACGAGCTCAAGGACGGCCCCGGGGTGAACCCCGCGAACGTCGGCCGACAGCTCCCGCATGCGGCGATCCTCAAGGTCGTGACCACGAACATCTGCGGGTCCGATCAGCACATGGTGCGCGGCCGCACCACGGCGCCGGTGGACCTGGTGCTCGGGCACGAGATCACCGGCGAGGTGGTCGAGACCGGGCCCGGTGTCGAGTTCATCAAGAAGGGTGATCTGGTCTCGGTGCCCTTCAACATCTCCTGCGGTCGCTGCGAGATGTGCAAGAACCGCCGCACCGAGATCTGTCTGAACGTGAACCCCGACCGCCCCGGCAGCGCCTACGGCTATGTCGACATGGGCGGCTGGGTGGGCGGCCAGGCCGAGTACGTGCTGGTGCCGTACGCGGACTGGAACCTCCTGACGTTCCCGGACAAGGACCAGGCCATGGAGAAGATCCTGGACCTGACCATGCTCTCGGACATCTTCCCCACCGGCTTCCACGGCGCGGTCTCCGCCGGCGTGGGCCCCGGCTCCTCGGTGTACATCGCGGGAGCGGGCCCGGTGGGCACGGCGGCGGCCGTCGGCGCCCAGCTGCTCGGGGCCTCCGTGGTGATCATGGCGGACATGAACGCGGATCGTCTCGCCAACGCCGCCTCGTTCGGCTGCGAGACGATCGACGTCTCGGCGGAGGATCCGCGCGAGGGCATCGCCCGGATCCTGGGCCGCGAGGAGGTCGACGCCGGCGTGGACGCCGTGGGCTTCGAGGCCCGCGGGCACGGCAAGGACGCGGAGGAGGCACCGGCGACGGTGCTGAACTCGCTCATGGACGTCACCCGCGCCGGGGGCTCGCTCGGGATCCCCGGGCTGTACGTGACCGGCGATCCGGGCGGCGTGGACGAGGCCGCCCAGGAGGGGTCGCTGTCGCTGCGCCTCGGCCTGGGGTGGGCGAAGGCGCTGTCCTTCACCACGGGCCAGTGCCCGGTCATGACGTACCACCGCCAGCTGATGAACGCGATCCTCAGCGACACGGTGCAGATCGCCGAGGCCGTGAATGCGAAGGCGATCTCGCTGGACGACGCCCCGGCCGGCTATGCGAAGTTCGATTCCGGCGTGGCGACGAAGTACGTCATCGATCCGCACGGAGTGACCGGCAGGGTCCAGCCGGTCTGAGGCCGACGCCCTCGCCGCCCGTTCCGGGTGCGCACTCTCTGCGTGCCCGGGGCGGGCGGTGCCGGTGGTATCCCGCCCGGGCCGGAGCGCGTAGGGTCGACCCATGACCGAACGCACCACGTACCTCCTGGTGGACGGCGAGAACATCGACGCCACCCTCGGCGTCTCGGTGCTCGGCCGGCGCCCCCAGCCGGAGGAGCGCCCGCGCTGGAACAAGCTCATCCATCACGCCGAGGCGACGTGGCAGCAGTCCGTGAAGGGGCTGTTCTTCCTCGCCGTCGAGGACAGCCTGCCCTCGGGCTTCGTGCAGGCCCTCATCGCCATCGGGTACAAGGTGGTGCCGCTGCGCGGCGAGGGCAAGGTCGTGGACATCGCGATCCAGCGCACCGCCGAGGCGCTCCAGAGCCGTCCGGCGGACGTCCTGCTGGTCAGCCACGACAAGGACTTCGCCCCGCAGATGGAGGCCCTGGCCTCGACCCCGGAGCGGCGCACCGGCCTGGTGGGCTTCCGCGAGTTCATGGCCACGGACCTGCAGGACATCCCGGGCATCGAGTTCCACGACCTCGAGTACGACGTCGCCGCGTTCACCAGCCGTCTGCCCCGCGTGCGCATCATCGAGATCGACGAGTTCGACCCCCTCGAGTTCATCTGATCCCGTCGCCCAGCACCCGCTCGACGAAGGTGAGGACGTCCTCCAGCACCTCCTCGCGGTTGATCTCGTGGAAGATCTCGTGCCGGGCTCCCGGATAGGTCTTCGTGGAGGTCGCGGCCCCGCGCAAGGTCTGCAGGCCCTCCCAGCTCGCCGGCAGCGGGACCAGCTGGTCGGCCTCGCCGTGCAGGTAGAGCAGGGGATGGTCCCCCACGCTGCCGCCGGCCTCGATCGTGCGCATCGCCTGCTGCAGCCCCTCGAGCGTGGGCCGTGCGAAGTCGCCGTGCCACACCAGCGGATCCTCGGCATAGGTGGTGCCGACGGCCGGGTCGCGCGAGAGGGTGTCGGGGTCGATCGGCGTGGGCGGGATCTCCTCCAGCGCCAGCAGCTCCTCGACGGTGACCCAGGAGCCCAGCACGGGCCCCGAGAGCACCGTCGCGGCGAGGGCGTCGGCGTGCCGCTGGGTGTAGCGCGCGGCGATCATCCCGCCCATGGAGTGTCCGATGAGCACCACGGGAAGCCCGGGGTGCCCCGCCGCGGCGTGCTGCACCACGAGGTGCAGGTCATCCACGACGGGTTCGAAGTCGCTGATCAGCACCCGCTGGCCGTCGCTGCGGCCATGGCCGAGGTGGTCCGCGGCGTAGACCGCGGCGCCTCCGGCGTTCAGTCGGCTCGCGACCCACTCATAACGGTCGACGTGCTCGCCGTAGCCGTGCGCGATCACCGCCACCCAGCGCGGTGCCGGGATCGACCAGGCGCGGCCCACCAGGGTGCCGCCGTGGCCGTCGAGGGTGAAGTCCGTGGCCTGTGCATCGTTGCTCATGGGGACATCATGCCCGCTGGGGCACCCCGTGCACGCACGAGGCCCCGGCTCACTGAGTGAACCGGGGCCTGACCTGCGGTGCGCAAGGGGGGACTTGAACCCCCACGCCGTTTCCGGCACACGGACCTGAACCGTGCGCGTCTACCAATTCCGCCACTTGCGCGTATCTCCGGCACCGGGTCTCGAGGCGCCGAGGCCGAAGGTTCCACCAGGTTACCCCTGATGAACCCCGTCCCCAAGTCGGGGCGCGCCGGAGTAACGAACGCCACGTCCGGAGATGCTCAGCGCATCTCCTCGGCCTCCTCGAAGGCCTCCTCGATGTGGCGGGGATCGATGCGGTGGCGCAGCACCACGACGTACAGCAGGGTCGCCAGCAGCACGGCGGGCACGCCCACCATCGCCGCGATCTGCATGCTCGAGCTCACCGTCACGGTGGCGAGGACCGAGAGCAGGCCGATCAGTCCCACGCCCGCGGTCACCGACCCGCCGGGCATGCGGAAGGTCGCCCCGGTGTCGCCGCGGCGGCGGAACGCGATATAGGTGACGAGGATCAGCACCCAGACCAGGATCACGGAGAACACCACCAGGCTCATCATGTAGCCGAACACACCGCCCACGCCGCTGAAGGCGAGGATCGCGGCGCCCAGCAGACCCACCGAGCTCAGGGCGATGCCGGCCACGGGCACCTTGCGGGCGGTGGTGTAGGCCGCGATGCGCGGGGCGAGACCGTCGGAGGCCAGGGAGTGCAGGATGCGGCTGCCCGCGTAGAGGTTGGCGTTCGCGGCCGACAGCGCCGCGATGAGGACCAGCAGATTGGTGATGTGGGCGGCGCCGGGGATGCCCACCCGGTCGAAGACCATGACGAACGGGGAGGTGGCCACGTCCTCGCCGGTGCTCGCCGCCTCCCGCCAGGGGACCAGGCACAGCACCACGCCGATGGACAGGACGTAGAAGAAGGACAGACGCACGATGGTGGTCCGGGCGGCGGTGCGGATCGAGCGAGCCGGATCCTTGGCCTCGGCCGCGGTGATCGAGAGCAGCTCGATGCCGCCGAAGGAGAACATCACCACCGACAGCGCCACCCAGACGGCGGCCCAGCCCATCGGCGCGAAGCCGCCGTCGGCCACCATCTCCCCGAAGCCGGCCGCCGGCTGGCCGGGCAGCCCGAAGATCACCAGCAGGGCACCGACCAGGATGAACACGAACACCGCGATGACCTTGATCGAGGACAGGAAGAACTCGATCACGCCGAAGGACCGGACGCTGGTGACGTTGATCGCGGCGATGACCACGGCGAACAGCAGGATGCCCGCCCACAGGGGCACCGCCGGGAACCAGTAGGCCAGATAGGCGGCGCAGGCCACGAGCTCGGCACCGGTCACGCAGACGGTGACGATCCAGTACAGCCAGCGGCTGAGGTACCCCCAGTACGGGGAGAGGTAGCGGGCGGCGAGGGTGCCGAAGCCGCCGCGGACAGGATGACGGGAGGCCATCTCGCCCATCGCCAGGGCGATGGTCGCGGCGATCATCGCACCGAGCGCGAAGGACACGATGACGGCCGGGCCGGCGATGCCGATCGCCTCGCCGGAGCCGAGGAAGAGACCGGTGCCCAGCGCCGATCCCATGGCGATCATCGCCATCTGGCCGTGGCCGAGGGACCGGGCGAGGTGTCCGTCGTGCTGATCCGCAGGGGGTGGAGAAGTCACCGCACGAGCCTAGTGCTCCGCGACCCGTTCCTGGTGCACGGCACGGCCCGGACGTGTCACGGTCCGCCCCGCGCCGCGCCGCCGCACCGGGATCGTGACGTGGGGCAGGACCAGATGGACGATGGGTCCGATCCCGAGGGCGTAGAGGACGGTGCCGATACCCACCGGCCCTCCCAGCAGCCAGCCGATCCCGAGCACCCCGAGCTCGATGACGGCGCGGACCGGCCCGATCCGCAGCCCCCAGCGGTGATGGATGCCCGTCATGAGGCCGTCGCGGGGACCGGGCCCCAGCTGGGCGCCGAGGTAGACCGCGTCGGAGACGGCGTTCAGCGCCAGCCCGCCCACCAGCAGAACCAGCGCGAGGGGCAGGCTGTCCGCCGGCGGGACGAGGAACAGGGTGATGTCCAGCGCGACGCCCACCCACAGGGCGTTGGCGATCGTCCCGATGCCGGGCTGCTGGCGCAGCGGGATCCAGGCCAGGAGCACCACGACGGAGGTGAGGACGGTGAGCGTGCCGACGCTCAGCCCGGTCCGGTCCGACAGCGCCACGCTCAGCACGTCCCAGGGCGCGGCGCCCAGGGCGGCGCGGAGGATCAGCCCGATGCCGACGCCGAAGCCGGTCAGTCCGAGGGCGAGGGTGATCAGGCGCAGGGGGAGGCGGTCGGCGCGCAGCTGGTCGCGCAGGGAGAGGTTCTCGAGCGGAGCGGGCATGGCACGATCCTGGCAGCAGGTGGAC
This sequence comes from Brachybacterium sp. YJGR34, assembly GCF_003347015.1. GTDB lineage: Bacteria > Actinomycetota > Actinomycetes > Actinomycetales > Dermabacteraceae > Brachybacterium. Next base: position 69,630 of record NZ_PNFB01000003.1, on the reverse strand, counting down.
CATTCGGACAGGGCCACCTCTGGTTCACTGGCACCATGCCGCGTCCGCTCGTGTCCTCCAGCACCCTGCTCGCCCTCCTCGGCCCGCCGCCCGCGCGCGGGCGCGCCGACTGGCTGGCGGCGCGCCTGGCGAGCCTCGCCGCCGAGGGTCGACTGGCCCCCGGGGCGCGGATCCCCTCCGAGCGCGAGCTCGCCCAGGGACTCGGCCTCTCCCGCGGGACGGTGGTGCGCGGCCTCGACGCCGCCCGGGACCGAGGCATCCTCGCCGCACGCCGCGGATCCGGCCGCACCGTCCGAGGGCCGTCGGCCGCGGGTCCGGTGGAGGCGCTCACCGCCCGCGCCGCACCTCTGGCACCGGGCGCGGTGGATCTGCGCGCGACGGTGCTGCCGCCGCATCCGCGCCTCGCCGCCGAGGCGGCAGAGGTCGCCGCGCACCTCACGGAGGATCCGGCCTGGGGCAGCGCCCCGGCCGACGGCATCGCCGCGCTCGTCGAGCAGATCTGCGCCCACTACGCCCGCCGCGGGCTGCCCACATCACCCCGGCAGGTGGTGGTCACCACGGGGGCTGTCAGCGCCCTCCACCTCGCGCTGCTCGCCACGACGGGGACGGGGGACCGCGTGGGCACCGAGAACCCCGGATACCCGAACTCCGCGCGCGTGATCACCACCGGCCGGCGGCGCGTGGTGCCGATCGACGTGCTCCCCGATCACGCCGGCGCGATCGCGGACGCGGTGGGCTCCGGTGCGCTCGCCGCCGCGATCCTCACCCCGGACTTCCACAACCCCACCGGCGCCCTGGTGGGCGGGGAGGCCCGCCTCCACCTGCTGCGGGCCGCCGCCCGGACCGGCACGCCGCTGATCATCGACGAGACCCTGGTGGGGATGAACTGGCGGGGGGCGGCGATGCCGCCGCCGGTCGCCGGTGGAGGCGCGCGCACGCTGCTGGTCGGATCGCTCTCGAAGTCGCTGTGGGCGGGGCTGCGGATCGGGTGGGTGCGCACGTCCGAGGAGGACGCCGATGCTCTGGCGCACCTGCGCCTCGGCGTGGACCTGGGGGCGCCGCTGTTCGAGCAGCAGCTCGCCGCCCGGCTCCTGGCGGCCGGCCGTGCCGACGGTGCCGACGGGGTCCCCCACTGCCGCGAGCACATCGAGCGCTCCTACACCGCGGTGACCTCACAGCTCGCCGAGAAGCTCCCCCACTGGCGCTGGCGCCCGCCCGCGGGCGGCCTCTCGCTCTGGGCCGAGGGCACGCGCCTCGAGGCCCGGGACCTGGTGGCGCGTGCCGCGCGGAGCGGGATCGCGCTGAGCCCCGGGGCGCTGTTCTCCCCCACCGGGGCGGGCTGGTCGCACGCCGTGCGCCTGCCGTTCTCGGGGCGGGAGGACGAGCTGCGCCGCGCGATGGAGGTGCTCGCCGAGCTCGACCGCTGATCGCGTTCGCCCGCACGCGCGGTGCTCATCCGCCGCTGCTGCGGAGCACCCGCGGGGAGGATCCGGTGACGGCGCGGCAGGCCTTGTTGAACGCCTGCAGGTCGCTGAAGCCGACGCTCGCGGCGATGGCGGGGATCGACATGGTGCTGCCGGTGAGCAGACGGCGCGCATGGTCGATCCGTCGCCGCCGGATGTAGGCCACCGGGGTCTCACCCAGCTCGGCGCCGACCACGCGCGCCAGGTGGTTGGCGGAGATGCCCACGTGGGCGGCGACCTCGGGGATCGTCACCGGCTCCGGCAAGCGCGACTCGATGTAGGACATCGCCGCGGCGACGTGGTCCCGGGCCGGCCGGGCATCGCTGCTGCACGGCCGGTCGTCGAGCCGGAGCAGCGCCGTCCAGAGATCGGCGCGGGTGCGCGCGGGCCGCGTGGCGGCGGCCGCGAGAGCTGAGGTCATGAGGTCCGTGATCGCCGGCAGCTCCGCACCCGGCCGCATCAGCACCTCGAGCCGGCCGCCCGGTGCGGAGCTCCCTGGCGGCACCGGATCGCCGCGCAGGTGGGCGTACAGATGGGTGGACGGACCCCGGTAGCGATAGCGGATCAGGCAGGCGGGCGGGACCAGGGAGACCGTGCCGGGCGTGACCACGTGCAGCACCCCGTCGACCTCCAGCTCGGCCTCGTAGGCGTAGAGGTGGAGCGACCACAGCTCGGGCAGCCGGAACACGTCCTCGCCCGAGCGCACGCCATGCGTGCTGCGACCGACGTTCTGGACCTGGGGCGGGCTGGTCAGATCGAGCGGCGCCGGCGAGGCGCTCACGGTGGACATGAGGGAATTGAACCACCATGCGCCGCATCAGCACCATCCGGACGCCACCCCTGCCCGCCTAGGCTCGATCCGCAGCAGGTGCCACCGTCGGTGCTGACCTGCTGAGATCACCCGTGAACCCCTGGAAAGGACCCGTCATGACAGCGACGGTCGATCGCGAGCACCTGCTCACCTCGGTGGAAATGGCCCATTTCGTCTCCCACGGGGCGATCGCCCTCGAGGGGGTGGTCCCCGAGGAGATGAACGAGCGGGCCATCGACGTCCTCGACGCCGGCATCCCCGGGCACCCCTACAGCACGCCCCTGGACACGGCCTTCCCCCGCGGCACCTTCGTCAGGGAGCTGCTGGACCTCCCCGTCGTGGCCGGGGCGGTGCAGAGCCTCGTGGGGCCCGATCCGGTGATCGACCACCATGCGGTGCACGTCCGCCCGCCGCGCGGCGGCGAGGCCCAGAACATGCACGCCGACGCCATCTTCGACACCCGCACCGACGCCTTCGACGCCCAGCTCATGTACTACCCGCGCGAGGTCACCCTCGAGCAGGGCGGGACCCTGAGCGTCCCGGGCACGCACCTGCGCCGAACCAATGAATCGGGCATCGGGCGCTACCAGAACCTCGCCGGGCAGACCCGGCTCACCTGCCCGGCCGGCACCATCGTCCTCCTCCACCACGGCATCTGGCACGGCGGACGGCGCAACGACTCCGACGTCGCGCGCTACATGTTCAAGATCCGCTTCAACCCCACGGTCCGCCAGCTGCGCCTGTGGAACACCGACGACATCGACGACCCGGGCGTGCTGCGGGAGCTCACCACGTCCTTCGGCTGGTCGCGGGCCCCCGAGGCCCGTCTCGAGCTGGTGAACCGGGCGAAGCTCTGGCGCACCCTCACCGGGGACCAGCTCTTCGACATCGACAACTACCTCACCCGCGAGCAGCTGCGCCCGCAGCTCGTCGCCCCCGGCGCCACGGACGTCCGCCTCGGCTCGAACGCCACGGCCGCCGGCTGGGGCCTCTGAGCCGGCCCACCCGACCCACTCCCTCCGACCCGCAGAACAGGACCCTCATGACCCTCTCCGTGGACGAATCCTTCGCCCAGACGCCGATCGATCCCCATCTGCGCCAGCAGGTGCTGATCCTGTACCTGGGCACCTCCGCGCTCGACTCCGCCGTGATCGGCTGGAGCCGCTACGACGGCACCGGCCGCTCCCGCCCCACCATGGGCGACAGCGACGAGCCGCCCTACCCCACCGGCCTGGACGCGCTCCAGGACGGATGGCGGCTGCTCCAGATGTCGCAGCTGCTGCCGCACCAGCGGGGACACGAGTACGACGTCTCCTACCTGCCCTACGAGTTCCTCTTCGAGCGGCTCGTCGAGGCCCGCGGCTAGACCCCGGACGCACAGCACCCCCGCACCGAGTTGGTGCGGGGGTGCTCGCAGTACGTCGATCAGGCCTTGACGGCGCCCTTGGCGGCGACGACCTGGATCGCGAGGTTCGCGAAGACGTCCTCGTGCAGACGCACGGTCGCCTTGTGCTCGCCGAGGGCCCGGATCGGGGCCGGGAACTCGACGGTGCGGCGGTCGATGCTCTTGTCGAACTGCGCGGAGACGGCCTCGGCGACCTCCTTGGAGGCGACCGCGCCGAAGAGGCGGCCGTTCTGGCCCGCACGCTCGGCGATGACGAGCGGCTTGGACTCGAGCGAGGCCTTCAGGGCCTTCGCGTCGTCCAGGTTGGCGATCGCGCGCTTGCCGCGCGCGGCACGGATCTGGTCGAGCTGACGCTGACCACCCTTGGTCCACGGGGTCGCGAGACCGCGGGGCAGCAGGTAGTTGCGGGCGTAGCCGTCACGGACGTCGACGACATCGCCGGCGGCGCCGAGGCCGGTGACCTCGTTGGTGAGGATGAGCTTGCTGGTCATATCAGTGCCTTCCTCGTTCAGCGGCCGGACGTCGAGTAGGGCAGGATCGCGATCTCGCGGGCGTTCTTCACGGCCTTCGCGATCTTGCGCTGCTCCTGGACGGAGACGCCGGTGACCCGACGGGCGCGGATCTTGCCGCGGTCGGAGATGAACTTGCGCAGCAGCGCGGCGTCCTTGTAATCGACGGTCTCGAGACCGGCGGCCTTCAGCGGGTTCTGCTTCTTCTTCGGCTTGCGAAGAACAGGCTTGGCCATCGTGGTGCTCCTTCTTTCTGAGGGGAGCCCGGGCGGAGACCCGGGATGGAATGGATCAGTGGTGGATCATCGATCGCCGCGGCGATCAGAAGGGAGGATCGTCGTACCCGCCCTGGTTGCCCCCGCCGGCCCACGGGTCGGCGGCGGGAGCGCCCTGGGGCGCGTTGCCGTAGCCGCCCTGGGGAGCCTGACCGCCCTGGGGGCCGAAGCCACCCTGGGGAGCGCCCTGCGGGGCGCCGCCGCCGAAGCCGCGACCGCCGCCTCCGCCGCCGCGCTGCACCTTGTTCGGCTTGGCGGTGGCGTAGCGGAGGGAGGGCCCGATCTCGTCGACGTCGAGCTCGATGCTGGTGCGGTTGTTGCCCTCCCGGTCGGTGAAGGAGCGCTGCTTGAGGCGCCCCTGGGCGACCACGCGGGTGCCCTTCTCGAGCGACTCGGCCACGTTCTCCGCGGCGTCGCGCCAGATGGAGCAGCGGAGGAACAGAGCCTCTCCGTCCTTCCACTCGTTCGACTGACGGTCGAAGGTGCGGGGGGTGGACGCGATGGTGAACGACGCGACCGCGATCCCGGACTGCGTGAACCGCAGCTCCGGATCGGCGGTGAGGTTGCCGATCACCGTGATGACGGTGTCATTCGCCATGGGTGCTCCTCTGCTCCGGGGTGGGGTGGGGTGGTGCGGGGGTCAGCGAGCGCTGATCACTTGGCGGCGTCGAGGCGCATGAGCTTCGTGCGCAGGACGGACTCGTTGAGTCCGAGCTGGCGATCGAGCTCCTGAGCGGTCGCCGACGTCGCGGTGAACTGCAGGACGATGTAGATGCCCTCGGACTTCTTGTCGATCTCGTAGGCGAACTTCCGCTTGCCCCAGACGTCGACCTCGTCGACGGTGCCGCCCTCGGTCGGGATGACCTGGACGAGCTTCTCGAAGGTTCCGGTGACGGTCCGCTCATCGACGGACGGGTCGAGGATCACGACCATTTCGTACTTGCGCATGTTCTGGTACCCACCTCCTGTGGTCTCTGCGGCCACGGTCTCTCCGTGGCAGGAGGGTTCATGCCATCCGCTGCGGGCATCGGCGACGCACGTCACGGACCGGCCAAGACTACCCGCCGGCCGGGGTGAGGGCCAGAGCCCCCGCGGACGTGCGCGGGGGATCACAGCACCGCCGCTCAGCCGTCCCCGCCGTTGCCGTTCCCGCCGCCGCCACCGTTGCCGCCGGCATTGCCGTTGCCGCTGCCCGGGCCGGCGGTCTCCACGCCGTCCTCATCCTGCGCCGTGGGCTGCTCGGTGGGGCGGATGTTCCCGGCCGCCGGGTCGTCGCCGCCCTCCTCGGCGGCGGGCGACTCCTCCTCCTGGGTCCGCTCGGCGGGCTGGTCCTCGGACTCCTCGGCCGGCTGCTCCTCGGCCGGTTCCTCCTCTGTCGGCTCCTCGCTCGGCTCCTCCGTCGGCTCCTGGGTGGGCTCCTCCGTGGGTTCCTCGCTCGGCTCCTCAGTGGGCTCCTCGGTGGGCTCCTCCGTCGGCTCCTGGGTCGGGTCCTGGGTCGGGGCGGGCGCCTGCGTGGGCTGCGGCTCCGGCACGCTGCGCTCCCGGGTCTCGTTGTCGAGCTGGGCCTCCTCGGGGAAGTCCAGGTACTCCTCGCCGGCCAGCGAGGTCGACATGATGTCCCCCCAGACCGCCGTCGGGAAGGTGCCGCCGGTGATGTTCTCGGCGCCGCCGAAGGGCGTGAGGGGCTCCTCGCTGGTGCCGTCCTCGGAGGGCTGGAACATGCCCACCGACGTGACCAGCTGCGGGGTGAAGCCCACGAACCACGCCGAGCGGAAGCTCTCCGAGGTGCCGGTCTTGCCGGCCACCGGGCGGCCGTCCATGACGTTCTGCAGGTCACGGGCGGAGCCGGTGGTCGGCGGGCCCTGCAGCGCCACCGTGGCATTGGTGGCCACGTCCTCGTCCATCACCCGCTGGCCGGTGTCCTCGTGCTGGAAGCGGGACGAGCCGTCGGGACGGGTCACCGACTCCACGATGTAGGCGTCGTGGTGCACACCGCCGTTGGCGATCGTCGCGTAGACCTCGGCCATCTCGGCGACGGTCGGCGAGGCGGAGCCGAGCACGTTCGAGGCGTCGTCCGTGAGCCCCGGCGTCTCCTCCGGCAGACCGAGGTTCACGGCGGTCTCCCGGGTCCGCTCGGGGCCGACCTCGAGGTTCGCCTCCGCGTAGGCGGTGTTGATCGAGCTCTCGGTGGCCTTCGCGAGAGTGACCTGACCGTAGTCGACATCGCCGAAGTTCTTCACCTCCCAGCCCGGGAACTCCTTCGGGGAGTTGCCGTCCCAGCGGGAGTCCAGCGGGTAGCCGTCCTCCAGCGCCGCGATCAGGGTGAAGGTCTTGAAGATCGATCCGGCCTGCATCCGGGACTGGGTGGCGTCGTTGCGGGACTGGGAGACGAAGTCCTCGCCGCCGTACATCCCCAGCACCGCCCCCGTGGAGGGATCCAGGGTCATCGTGCCCACGTGGTTCTGCTCGGGGCGGTCCTCGGGGAGGTTCTCGACCGCCTGCACGGAGTTGTCCTGGACGGAGGGGTCGATCGTCGAGACGATCGTGAAGCCGCCGGTGTTGATCTCGTCCTCGGTGAACCCCTGGGCGACGAGCTCGGAGCGCACCGCGTCCAACAGATAGCCGTTGGTGCCGCCGAGGCTGTTCTCGGAGCTCGGCTCGACGGTCTCGGGGAACTCGAGGGCCTCGGCCTCCTCCTCCGTCATCATCCCCTCGGCGACCTCGCGGGTGATCACGCGGTCCCACAGCTGGGTCGCCTTCTCGGGATTCTCGGCGGGGTCGTAGGACGACGGTGCGGGGATCACCGCCACCAGCAGTGCGGCCTCCGCATCGGTGAGGTCCGCGGCGTCCTTGTCGAAGTAGGCCTGCGAGGCCTCCTGCACGCCGTAGGCGCCGCGTCCGAAGTAGATGGTGTTCAGGTAGCGGGAGAGGATCTCGTCCTTGCTCAGCTCCTGGTCGATCTTCAGCGCCATCACGGCCTCCTGGGCCTTGCCCAGATAGGACGTGTTCGTGCCGGTGTAGTACCGCTCGACGTACTGCTGGGTGATGGTCGAGCCGCCCTGCCGGGCACCGCCCTGCAGGTTGTTGACGAAGGCGCGGGCGATGCCGCGCGGGGAGACGCCGCGGTTCTCGTAGAAGCTCGCGTCCTCGCTGGCGACCACGGCGTCCTTGATGTTCTGCGGGATCTCGTCGGCCGGGAGCTCGGTGCGGTTGACCTCGCTGAAGGTCCCCATCTCGGTCTCACCGTCGGCGAAGTAGACGCGGCTGGTCTGGGCGAGGGCGAAGTCGGAGGGCTCGGGCACCTCGGTGGTGCTGTACACCCAGATCCCGAGCCCGGCCACCGCGAGCACCGCCAGCGCCATGGCACCGACGATCATGCGCAGCGAGGGCAGGAAGCGCCAGGGGCTCTTCTTCCCTGCGCGCGGGTAGTTGAGGAAGTTCGTCGCGGCGACCTTCGTGCGGCGGCCGGCCGCGGCGCCGGTGCCGGCGTGACGGGCGCCGACCGAGGTCCGCGAGGTCGGGGCGGACCCGGAGCCGGCGGCGGCACCGGTGCGGCCGGTGCGGCTGCTCCCCTTGGGGGCGGGGGCGGCCCCGGAGGACGCGCGGGAGGGTGCGCGGCGCACTCCTGCGGCGCGACGGGCACCACCGCTGGTCGGCTTCGACGATCGGTTCGATCGGGCCGACGAGCTGCGGGACGAGCGTCGTGAATCGCTCATGGCTGCTCCTGGTCCTTCGGGGACGTGGTCGGGTGGAGCACGCGAAGGTGCTCAGCTCCTCAGTATGAGCACGCTCCTGGCCGCCTCGTCACGCCCCAGCGGAGAAACACACAGGGTGTGCACGTCCCGTGTCTCCTCGCTCACACCGGTCGCCCCTGCCTGCACAGGGCGATCACAGCCGACCCTCAGCGACCCTCCCGGTCCGCCCACCACCGACGCAGCTCCTCGGTCGCGCGCTCCTCACCGAGGGGGCCGTGCTCCATCCGCAGCTCCAGGAGGTGCTTGTAGGCCTCACCCACCTCGCGGCCCGGGGGGAGGTCCAGGATCTCCATGATCCGGTTGCCGTCCAGATCGGGGCGGATCCTCCCGATCTCCTCCTGCTCGGCGAGATGGTCGATGCGGGCCTCGAGCTCGTCGTAGGCCCGGGCGAGGGTGCGCGCCTTGCGCCGGTTGCGGGTGGTGACGTCGGCGCGGGTCAGCCGGTGCAGGTGCTGGAGCAGGTCACCGGCGTCGGTGACGTAGCGCCGCACCGCGGAGTCCGTCCACGGGGAGTCGACATAGCCGTGGAAGCGCAGGTGCAGCTCGACCAGGCGCGCCACCTTCTTCGTGGTGTCCTTGTCGAAGGTCAGGGCCTTCATCCGCTTCGACGTCATCTTCGCGCCGACGGTCTCGTGGAACCGGAAGGTGACCTCCCCGCCGGGCTCGAACCGGCGGGTGGCGGGCTTGCCGATGTCGTGCAGCAGCGCGGACAGGCGCAGCACCAGGTCGGGCCGCTCGCAGGGCCCGCCGGAGCCGGGGGCGCTCTCGAGGTCGATGGCCTGGTCGAGCACGGTCAGGGAGTGCTCGTAGACGTCCTTGTGGTGGTGGTGCTCGTCGATCTCGAGCTGCAGGGCGGGCAGCTCCGGCAGCACGTGGGCGGCCAGGCCCAGCTCGGTCATCAGCTCGAGGCCGCCGCGTGGATGGGCGCCCAGCAGGAGCTTGACCAGCTCCTCACGCACCCGCTCCGCGGAGACGATGGCGATGCGCTCGGCGAGCTCCTCGATCGCGTCGGCCGTGGCGTCCTCGATCCGGAAGCCGAGCTGGGCGACGAAGCGGACCGCGCGCATCATGCGCAGGGGGTCGTCGGCGAAGGACTGCTCCGGGGCGACGGGCGTGCGCAGCAGGGTGCGGGCCAGGTCGCCGAGGCCGTCGAAGGGGTCGACCAGCTCGAGCGAGGGCAGCCGCACCGCCATCGCGTTGACCGTGAAGTCGCGCCGGGACAGGTCGCCCTCGAGCGTGTCGCCGAAGGCGACCTCGGGCTTGCGGCTCGCCGGATCGTAGGTCTCGGTGCGGTAGGTGGTGATCTCGACGCGGACCCCGTCGCGCACCCCGCCGAGGGTCCCGAAGTCGCGGCCCATGTCCCAGATCGCCCCGTCGCGGGTCCATCCGTGCAGGATCTCCTCGGTCTGCGCGGGGCGCGCCGAGGTGGTGAAGTCCAGGTCCGCGCTCGAGCGGCCCAGCACGGCGTCGCGCACCGGCCCGCCCACCAGGGCGAGCTCGTGCCCGGCGGCCTCGAAGCGGCGTCCGAGCTCGTGGATCTCCTCGGGCAGCGCACGGAACATGGAGGCCGCGCGCGTGCGGGCGGTCTCGAGGCGCGCGGCGGCGACGGGATCGGTCGCATCGGCGGGATCGGTCACGAGGTGGTCCTTCTGGTCGGGGCGGGCGGCGGCCGGGAGGCGCGACGCGACGGGGGAGAACGCGCTCACCCCAGCCTCTCTACGGTAGCCGCCGCTTACAGTGTCACCATGTCGCTGTCCCCGCCGTCCGTGCGCCCGGTGCTCGCGGCGCTGCTGACGGCACTGATCGTGGCCACATCGGTGCTGGTGAGCGGCCCGGCGACGGTGATCCCCGCGGCGCAGGCCGCGCCCGCGGCCCCGCCGCCCGCGGCGGAGGACGCCGGCATCAGCATGGATCTGGTCTCCCTGACGCCCACGTCACTGGCCCCGGGCGGGACGGTCGAGGCACGCATCGAGGTGACCAACACCTCCTCCGAGCCGCTGGATGACCTCTCCCTGGAGATGCGCACGCGCGTGGCGCGGGTGACGGATCGCAGCATGCTCGAGAGCTGGCAGTCCGAGACCGCTCCGGACACCTCCGGGGCCGCCCTCGCCCGCTCCGCGGAGCGCGCGCAGCTGGCGCCGGGCGCCTCGGTCACGCTGAGCGTCGAGGCCACCGCCGAGGAGCTCGGCTACGCCGAGGAGCCCTACTTCTGGGGCACCCGCCGCCTGTCGGTCACCGCGGTCGCGGACGACGAGCCCCTGGGCTCGCTGCGCTCCTTCGTGGTGTGGCGGCCCGACGACGTCGAGGCCTCCATCACGCAGTCCGTCCTGCTCCCGGTCGCGGCCGAGGACGCCGCCGCCACGATCTCCGATCCCGCGGCCTTCGAGGAGTCCGTCGCCTCCGGACCGATGTCCGACGTCCAGCAGCTCGCCGTGCGCGAGGACGTCGACTGGTGGCTGGACCCCTCCCTGCTGGATCCGCCGCAGCAGCCGCTCCCGCCCCCCGAGGGGACCGAGGAGCAGACGCCCGAGGACGAGGACGCCTCCGGTCCGATCCTGGAGTACGCGCCCGGGCCCGGATCCTCCTCGCTCGCCGCCGCCCTGCAGGAAGCGGCCGGCGACCGCACCGTGCTCGCGATGCCCTACGCGGGGGCGGACATGCGCAGCCTGCAGGAGGCCGGCACCACCACCCTCGAGCACGCGGCCCGCGACGCCTCGGACCAGGTCCGGGAGGACACCGGGATCGAGCCGCGGGCCTCGGCGCTGGCGATCGAGGGATCGGCCGCCGACGCCGAGGCGCTGGAGTCGGTGCTCGAGACCGGTGCCACCGCCGCGATCGTGCCCTCGAGCTCCCTGCGGGAGGACCCCTCATCCTCCGTCACCCCGAGCTCGGTGGGCCTGTATGCGTCCGGGCGGACCGAGGGGACCCTGCTGCCGCTGCTCGCCCCCGACCCCACCCTCTCCGAGGAGTTCTCCCTGCTCACCGCTGATTCCGACACCGAGCAGACCCAGCAGCGCCTGCTCGCCGAGACCGCGACGATCGCCTCGGAGTACACGACCGCGCCGCGCCACCTCCTCATCGCCCCCTCGCCCGATGTCCCGCTCGACGCCGAGGCCGCCGGAGCGGCCCTGGACGCCCTCGCCGACGCGCCCTGGGTGGAGACCGGCCGCACCGGCGACCTGCTCGAGGCCACCGATCGTCAGACCTGGAGCACCGACCCGCAGAACGAGGACGACGAGCTGTACGCCCTGGGCACCGTGAGCGCCGAGGAGGTGCTGCCCAGCGCCCCGACCTCCGAGGGCGGCTGGCAGCACCTGCCGGAGGCGACCGGGCCCGCACCGCTCGCCCCCCACGTGCTGACGGACCTCGAGCGCACCTGGGAGCGCCTCGATGCCCTGGGGGCCGCGATGGAGGATGACGCCGCGCTCGACGCCCCGCGGCGGGAGGTCCTCGCCGGCACCTCCGAGCGGTGGCGCGGCCACCCCGAGGTCCCCGCCCAGCACGCGCAGGACGCCGCGGAGATGACCGACACCCTGCAGGGCCGCATCCAGGTGGTCCCCGCCTCCGGCTACAACGTCATCTCGGACACCGCGGGCGTTCCGATCACCATCACGAACGATCTGGACACCCCGATCACGGTCCGCCCCGAGGTCACCTCCGACAAGCCGCTGGTGCGGATCGGGGAGAGCCCGGAGGTGGTGGTCCCCGCGCGCTCCCAGGTCGATGCCATGGTCGACGTCGAGGCCGTCGCCAACGGATCAGTCACCCTCACCACGGTGCTGACCACCGACGACGGCCGTGCCCTCACCGAACCGGTCCACGTGCCCCTGACGGTCAATCCGTCCTGGGAGAACTGGACCACGCTCGTCCTGGTCATCGCGATGGGCGTGCTCGTGATCGTGGGCGTGGCCCGGGCGCGCCGCACCGGATCCTCCTCGCGGGCACCCGCCGTCCACAGCCCCGAGGACCCCGTCGAGCTCTCCCTCAGCGGACGCTCGACCCCCGACATCGACGAGACGGCCGGGATCTGGGCCGCCCGGGCCCGGCACGACCAGGACGACCAGGACGACCAGGACGACCAGGACGACCAGGACGACCAGGACGAGGAGGTGGGCCGATGAGCACCTCGCTCCGCGTCCGGCACATCCCCCGCCATCGTCGCCAGGGGACGCCCTCGAGCCGTTCGAAGCTCATGCAGGCCAGCGTCGTCATGGCCGCGGGGGCGATGATCTCGCGCCTGCTCGGCTTCGTGCGGAACTTCCTGTTCGGGATGATCCTCGCCGGGTCGATGACCTCTGCCGCGAGCGCCTTCAGCGCGGCCAACACCCTGCCCAACACGATCTGGCTGCTGGTGGGCGGCGGCACCCTGAACGCGATCCTGGTTCCCGCGATCGTGCGCGCCGTCAAACGCCCCGACCGCGGCAGCGACTACATCTCGCGCCTGATGACCCTGGTCGCGACGCTGTCGCTCGGCGTCACCGTGATCTGCATGATCGCCGTCCCGCTGCTGCTGACCCTCACCAGCGGCGTCCTGCCCCCGCAGACCTACGCCCTCGCGGTGCAGCTGGGGTACTGGATGATGCCCCAGATCTTCTTCTCCGCGCTCTACGTCATGTGCGGACAGCTGCTCAACGCCCACGACTCCTTCGGCCCGTACCAGTGGGCGCCGGTGCTCAACAACCTGGTGGGCATCATCGGGGCGCTGCTGTTCCTGGGCATGTGGGGGAGCACCGGGGATCCCGCCGCATGGACGATGCCCATGGTGGTGGCGATGGCGGCGATCAACGTGGGCGGCTCCGCCGCGCAGGTCGTGTTCCTGTTCTGGTACGTCAAGAAGCTCGACCTGCAGCTGCGCCCGCGGTGGGGCTTCCGCGGACTGGGGCTGGGCAAGCTGAGCCGGATCGGGCTGTGGTCGCTGGGGATGCTGGGACTGGGCCAGCTGGGGATCTGGGCCTCGCGCTGGGCCGCCGGCGGCGCGGTGCGGATGACCGAGCAGCTGCGCGACCAGCCCGAGCTCGCCGCCCGCTATCCCGCCCTACTGACCATGGACTGGGCCTACATGGCCTTCATGATCCCCCAGGGGATCATCGCCGTCGCCGTGGTCACCGCGGTGTTCCCGGCGATCTCACGACGCGCGGTCGACGGCGACCACGCCGGGGCACTGGCGCGCTACGCCGAGACCAACCGCATGCTCGCGGTCCCGATGATGCTGTGCACCGCGGTGTTCATCGCCCTGGCCGGACCGATCATGTGGGTGATCGGCGGCGGCACCGGCGAGACGGCGGCCCGCGCCAACGGCACCGTCCTGGTCGCCTACATGCTGGGGCTGGTGCCCTTCGCCGCGCTGTACCTGATCAAGCGTGTGTTCTACGCCTACGAGGACGCCCGCACCCCCTTCCTCTCCCAGATCCCGATCGCCGTGATCAGCCTCGCCGCGGTCCCGCTGATCCTGCTGCTGGTGGACCCGATGTGGGCGACCATGGCGGCAGCGGGCTCCACCAGCCTCGGCAATCTCGTGGCCTGGCTGGTGGGCATGTGGCAGCTGCGGCGGCGGGCGTCACGCCTGGGCACGGTGCCGCCGAGCCTCGCCGCCGGCGCCGTCGTCGCGGCCAAGCTGCTGGGCGCGGCGGTCGCGAGCTGGGCCGTGGGCACCGCTCTGGTGGGGCTGGCCGGGGAGCTGATCTGGTCCGGCCGTCTCGCGGCGGTGGTGCTGGGCGGCCTCATCGCTCTGGTCATGACGGCGGTGTTCACCGCCCTCGGCTGGCTGCTGCACGTGAAGGAGGTCCGGGTGCTGGTCGGCTACGCCCAGCGTGTCGTGACCCGGCTGACCCGCCGCGGTCGCCGTGCGACCTCGTAGCATGGGCCAAGCCAGTGAACGGCGCACCGTCGCCGACCAAGGAGAAGGACGGTCCGTGAACTCGAACTCACAGCAGGACGCACTGCGTTCTCGGTGGACCCTGGAGGCGCAGATCCCGCTCTCCGGCGTCGCCGACGGCGCAGTGTGGCGCCGCGCCCGCTCCGTCGCCACCTCGGAGAGCGTCATCCTGTTCATCGTGCAGGGCGAGGCGGCGCTCGAGGCCGCCGATGCCGTGCGCCGCGCCTACCTGGTGGAGGACCCCCGCCTCCTGCCCGTCCGCGACATCGTGGTGTTCGACGATCCCCGCGACAGCTCGACCCCGCGGACCGGGGCCGAGGTCCCCCTGCCGACGACGGTGGTCGAGTACCCCCTGCCGCCGGCTCCGCCGCTCGCCGCTCTGCTGTCCGCGGGGCCGCTGCACCCCGAGACCGCTCGCGCGATCATCGGCGAGGCCGCGAGCGGCCTCGAGGTGGCTCGCCGTCGGGGCGTGCGTCACCAGTTCATGGACTCCAACCGCCTCTTCGTCGACACCGCCTCCGGAGCGGTGACGATCCTCGGCATCGGGGTGGAGGCCGCCGCGCATCCCGGGCTGGACCGCTCCCGGGAGGTCGCCTCCTTCCAGGACACCGCAGCCCTGGTGGCGCTGCTGTACCGGTCGCTGACGGGGCAGAGCCCGCAGCACGATGCGAGCGGGAACGTCGCCGCCCCCTCCGCGCTCGTGGACACCGAGATCCCGCAGGACCTGGATCTGCTGTGCGACCTGGTCCTCAACGAATCGGCCGACGACGTCCCCGAGACCACCCGTGCCCTGATCGAGGTGCTCGAGCCCTGGCAGTCGATCCCGGTGACGCTCCAGGCCTATCCCCGTGCCGCGGCGGGGAACGACCCAGCCGACTCCGAGCCCGAGCCCGAGCCCGAGCCCGAGCCCGAGCCCGAGCCCGAGCCGACGATCACGCAGCCCGCCATCGCCGCGGCGGCCGCCGGTGCGACCGCACCGGTCCCCCCGGTCCCCTCGATCGAGGAGGGGCCCGCACCGTCGGACTCCGCGGACGGTCTGCCCGAGGAGGACACGGTCGCCCGGCCGCCGGCCGCGGCGGCTCAGACCTCCGCCGAGGCATCGGCGCTGGTCAAGGAGCTCCATCTCGATCAGAAGCGGGCCTCGAGCGCCTTCCCCGGCCATCTCGAGGTCACGATTCCCCGTGCACCGGCAGCCACCGGCGGGGCGGTCGCCGCCGGTGCCGCCGGTGCCGCCGCCACAGGATCCGACGGCGTGGGATCCGACGGCGCGGAGTCCGCCGCACCGACCGCGGACGGCGCACCGCTCCCGTCCCGCACCCCCGGGACGCAGTGGCCGCTCGCGCCCACCGCCGCTCCGGATGCCTCCGACGGCCGTCCACAGCAGCCTCCGGCAGGCGACCCCGCGCCCGAGGCCCTCGCCGCGACGCCCGATCATTCGGTCCCCACGCCCTCGCAGGCGCCACCGGTCGAGGAGCGGACCGTACCGCTCGCGCCGGTCCCGTCCGAGCCGCCAGCCCGTCCCGACGGGCCGATCGTCGTGCACGGCCGTCAGCGCTCGCTGCTGGAGGAGCCGAGTCATGAGACGTCCGCCCTGGCCGCCCGGAGCACCCTGTTCCGGGACGTGGTGGGGGTCGCGGTGGACGCCGACGACCCCGACACCTTCACGCTCGGCCCTCAGGACCGCGAGCGCCGCTCCCTGCAGTCCCAGTGGATCATCATCGGCGGCGTGGTCATCGTCATGGCCGCGCTGATCTTCGCCGTCACGGCCGTGACCAGCGGTCTGCGCGGTGTCATGAACGATCCGCTGGCCACCTCCGCGCCGCCGGAGACCTCCGCGCCCGCGGAGGAGGAGACCGGTGAGGCTCCGGTCGAGCCCACCGAGGAGCCGACGGAGGATCCCGCCCCACCGCCGCCGCAGATGGCCGGGACCGAGCTCTTCGCCGAAGGCACCGACCAGGAGCCGGACCATACCGACCAGCAGGAGCGCCTCGACGACGGCGACCCGGCCACCTTCTGGTCCACCATGCACTATGCGAGCCCGGACTTCGGCGGGACGAAGGAGGGCGTGGGGATCCGGGTGAACTTCGCCGAGCCCTCGACCCTCACCGCGGTCACGGTCACCACCGCGCGCAACAACGGCGGCACGCTCGAGCTGCGCGCGGTGGGCGAGGACGGCAGTCTGGGCGACGTGCTGGCCACCGGGTCCTTCGCCGGCGACGGCGAGGTGCGGCTGGAGCCCGACGAGCCGATCGAGGCGGAGCGGGTCGCGCTGTACATCCCCGACCTGCCGCCGGACAGCAAGGAATCCGGCCGGTTCCGCGCACGGATCGCGGAGATCAGGGTCGAATGACGCCGCGCGCCCTGCGCAGGGGGACGATGCGCCGTGGGCGCGGGACGAGATCACGCTTCGGCATGGTCCTCGGGATCCCGGTATGGGTGGTGCTCGTCGCACTGATCGGGGCCGGGCTGCTGGGTCTTCAGCTCACGGCATCGCTGCAGGTCTCCACCACCAGTCAGTCCTTCTCGGCCGCCTCGGCGGTGGACTCGAGCTCCGGGGCCGGGAAGAATTCCTCCGGTCTGCCCGTTGTCACGGAGATGACCGTCGGTACGGAGGTGCAGCGGCTCGTCGACACCGGGTCGATCCAGCCCAAGACGAGCTTCAACGCCGGTCAGTGCCTGCGGGAGCAGGGGCTCGATGAATCGATCCTGATCATGGAGGAGGTCGCGTGGGGCGCCGAGGAGACTCAGGGCTGGCTGCTGGTCCACGGCCCGATGGACCGCGACACGCTGCGCGCGAACGGGGGGACGGTCTCGGCGACCGTGGTCCTTCCCGGGTGCGGGGCAGACGACGATGCGACCGCCGACCCCGCCTCCGATCGGCTCTGGTCCGGGCACGTGATGATCGGCTCGCTCTGAGCACGCACCCCGGCCCGGCCCTCACGATCCACCTGCTCCATACTGGACGACGGTCCTCCCGCTGACCGCCCTCGACCATCCTCACGGAAGGACACCACCCATGTCGCAGCCCATCCAGGCCCTCAACATCCTCGGCGGCCCCGCGCCGGCCGCGAAGGTCACTCCGGTCACGGCACCGGAGACCCCGGCCGACGAGACCGTCCACGAGGTCGTCATCGTCGGATCCGGCCCGGCGGGCTACACGGCCGCCGTCTACACCGCGCGTGCGGAGATGGCGCCGATCGTCGTCGCCGGCGCGCTGGATGCCGGCGGTGCCCTCATGACCACCACCGACGTCGAGAACTTCCCGGGCTTCCCCACCGGTATCCAGGGCCCGGAGCTCATGACCGCCATGCAGGAGCAGGCCGAGCGCTTCGGTGCCGAGGTCATCTACGAGGACGCCGTGGATCTCCAGCTCGAGGGCGACATCAAGACCGTCACCCTCGACGACGGCACCGTCTATCGCGCGCGATCCATCATCATCACCACCGGCTCCGCCTACCGCAAGCTCGGCGTCGACGGTGAGAGCGAGCTGTCCGGCAAGGGCGTCAGCTGGTGCGCGACCTGCGACGGATTCTTCTTCAAGGACCAGGACATCATCGTGGTCGGCGGTGGGGACAGCGCCGTCGAGGAGGCCACCTTCCTCACCCGCTTCGGGAAGTCCGTCACCCTCGTCCATCGTCGCGACGAGCTGCGGGCCTCGAAGATCATGGCGCGCCGCGCCGAGTCCGACCCCAAGCTCTCCTTCGCGTGGAACTCCGAGCTGGTGAGCATCAACGGCACCGAGAAGGTCGAGTCCGTGACCCTGCGCGACACGGTCACCGGCCAGGAGCGGGTGGTGGCGACCTCCGCCGTCTTCGAGGCGATCGGGCATCTGCCCCGCACCGACCTCGTGCGCGGGAAGCTCGAGCTCGACGACGAGGGCTACATCGTCTGCCAGGGGAGGAGCACCTACACCTCGCTCCCCGGTGTCTTCGCCGCCGGCGACGTCGTGGACCACACCTACCGCCAGGCCATCACGGCCGCCGGCACCGGCTGCCAGGCCGCCCTGGACGCCGAGCGCTGGCTCGCCGACCGCGCGGCCGCCGAGGTCGACAGCGCCGCCGACGCGCTCCCCGAGCCCGCCGCCCGCTGATCGCTCCGCTCCGGCGACCACAGATGAGGACCCCGTCCACGCCGCCCCTGCCGGACGAGGGCGCCCCCGTGGTGGTCCTCGTGAGCGCCGACTGGGCGGGGCCCTCCCGTCCGGCGCCGACCGTGCTCCTGGAGCTCGGTCGGCGCTGGGGCACCGAGGTGACCACACTCCTCGTCGAGGATCCCTCCGAGGAGATCCTCGACCAACTGCAGGTCGAGGTGCTGCCGACATGGATCGGCGCGCTGCCTGCGACGGCGGGGACCACCGACCCTGCCACGCCGACGGTCGAGCGCCTGGACGGCCGCACCCCGGCGGGCGAGGAGACGTCTCTCCCCGGGCCCTGGAAACTGGTGCATCGACGCAGCGGCGCACTGCCCAAGCACGAGATCGATGAGGAGTTCGGTCCCCGAGCCGTCTGGCGACCGTAGAACTCCTCCCCCGGGGAGCTGGTCGCCGGATCTGACCCCGACCGCAGGCGGCCCGCACCCCCCGCCACCGCACACCGACGACCCAGCCTGACGTGCACCGTCGCACTTGTCCACATGCCTGTCCACACCGCCGTCCACATCCTGCCACGCCTCCGTCCACAGTGTTATCCACAGTGGTGTGTGGATGGATGGTACCGCGAAGGCACTCACTGAAGGCTCCTGACCTGCAGTGATGCTCCTACGCCGGGTTGCAGCATCTCCGGTTTCCTGTGGAACATCCTCTCGACGCTCTTGTCATCCACCGGAAGGAAGAGCGTTGTCCACAGAGTTACGCACACTGTGCACAGCTGCGCCGCGAGTATCCACAACCGCTCCGCACCGCATCACGACCGGCGCCTGTTCCACGTGACAGAGCGCAGCGGAGCGTGGCCGCCATCTGCTCGCCACCCTCTGTTCATGCACCGCTCGGGTCGCGGCGTCGACCTCTCCTCGCCACGCGTTCACTGTGAAACTCGCACGCGGTGAACGCGAGATGGACCGCACTTCCTGCAGAACCGTGCTGTGATCACTGCGCCGTTTCGCGTGAAACACTGCGTGCGGAAGTGTTGTCGCGCCGCGAACTGGGGGGTTCCATGGGAAACGTCCTCCCCAGCGGGCCGCTCATGCCGATCCGCTCTGGCTGCACGCAAAGCATGTGATGTCCGCCACTCCTTGATGAGCCACGCTTTGCGCCAGCTCGTGCTCAACACGCACCGCAGCCTCAACGTTTCACGACAAACATGCGTGTACCGGACGCCAAGGCACGCACCTGCTGTTGTCAAAGGTGGACAAGCCCCGGACACGCCGCAGTACGGAGATCTCTTGATGTTTCACGGGGAACCGAGGAGACACGGGCCGTAAAGTGACCACTGATCACTACGACCAGCGACACTCCCCAGTGTCCCGTCGGGCCGGATGCATCTCTGCAAGGAGCTGGCCTCAACGCCTCAGCATCGGAGGCCGTCTCGTGGCGATGACGCCGAGAGTTTCACGTGAACCTCCCTCCATCCCCGGACGCGGAGTCGCGACAGAATCGCAGCATGACGCTCTCGGCCTCTGGGGTAGGCCTGCACGGAGTTTCACGGGAAACACGATCGGGCAGTGTAGAACGCCGTCGGAGACGACGTAGCAGCGTCAGCATGGCGAGCATGGCAGGAATCTTTCGAGGCCAGAGGTCCGCGATCGCGCACTCGCGCGCCTCGCGACGAGCTCCTCAGATCGGCACGTGTACGTCCACTACCAGAATCCGCACCGGTCGCGAGTGCCGGGTACCACCGTTGACGGCACTGGCCGGCCATCCGGGGGTCAACGCGTTTCACGGGAAGCCGGGAATCGGAAGCTCGCCTGCCCTCACCGTGTTTCACGGGAAACTCT
Source organism: Brachybacterium sp. YJGR34 (assembly GCF_003347015.1). GTDB lineage: Bacteria > Actinomycetota > Actinomycetes > Actinomycetales > Dermabacteraceae > Brachybacterium. The sequence continues at coordinate 49,606 of NZ_PNFB01000003.1, read as the reverse complement.
GAGCAGCGCGCACCAGTGGCGGGTCCGAGGACAATCGCTCCAGCTTCCGCACTCAAGCCCTGGCAACGCAGGAGCGGGGACGGGGACGGGCGGTACTGCTCAGCTGGCTCGTCGGCCCGCGAGGGTTTCACGTGGCACCGCGCACGGTGAGCGTGGCCATGGCACGAGCGAAGTACGACGGCTCGAGTGCACGATTCACGTGAAACCGTGACCCCTTGCATGCCGCCAGTGCGCAAGCTCCTCCACCATGCTTCACGTGGAACTCGCTTCGACGGTACTGGGCGACACGTCATCGAGGTCAACTGATTCCCGCGCTACCTTCTGCCGTACTACTGCAGCGCATGCCACTCGCAGCGCCCATGTTTCACATAGAACGCCCGGGGGCGGAACGCAGATGCACCCGACGGCTGCGACGCCGAGGTGCGGTAGCGAGGCCCGCTCGTGCCCGGTCGAGGGCTGGGGCCTTCCGTCAGCACGGGACGGCGACCACTCGCTAGCGTTTCACGGGAAACGGCATCGCGCGCAATCGGATGGGTAGAAGGTGCTCTGGACGAGCAGCGGCCGGATGCTCACCGGTCCGCTGACACGCGACAGCGCACACGCGAGGAGTTTCACGTAGAACGCATGACACCGAACGAGTCCGCCCTCCCCATCGGACATGCCAGTGCAGACACACTGTCCTTCGCTACCGACCCCCGTGGCATCGTTTCCCGTGGAACATGGGCCGGAGTCCGCGCTTGTTGAGCTAGGTGGGCGCGGTCGGGCCGCAATGCATACGCGAGCGCGATTCCTGTTGTGGAGACGACAAGGCCTGCGGTCAGCCGTCGTCCACAGACTTTTGCACAATGGTGGACAGCGGAAAAAGAGGTGGTGACCAGGGCCAACGCAAGATCACCCACCGTCCCTCCACCGGGTGTTCGGGGACGGGGCACAGCAGCTCGCTGGAGCCTCCGACCTACACCAGGGACCCTCTGTGACACAGCTCACAGCGGCGAGTGGTCAGCCCTGCCTGCCCGTCAGGGTGCCCAGACGACGACGGGGCCCGCGCCATCGCGCGGACCCCGTCGTGACAGTTGCAGACTTCAGGCGTGCTCGTCGGAGGCCAGCAGCGTGGCGTCCAGGCCCATGTTCTCCACGAGCCGCTCCAGATCCTCGAGGTTCGAGAACTCCAGCGTGATCCGACCCTTGCGCTTGCCGACGTCGATGCGGACGGGCGCCTCGAGGCGGTTCGAGAGCCGACTGGTCAGCTCCACCACATGGGGATCATAGGTGCTGCGCCGTGGCGTCCGCGTCGGCTGCTGCAGCTCGCCGCGAGCCACGAGACGCTCGACCGCACGCACCGACAGACCCTCGGACACGATCCGCTGGGCGAGCTCTTCCATCAGCGCCGGATCGTCCAGGGAGAGCAGGGCGCGCGCGTGTCCCGCGCTGATCGCACCACTGGCCAGGCGACGCTGCACGAGAGCGGGGAGGCGCAGGAGACGGAGCGTGTTGGTGATCTGCGGGCGGGAACGGCCGATCCGCTCGCCGAGCTCGTCCTGGGTGCAGCCGAAGTCGTCCAGCAGCTGTTGGTACGCGTTCGCCTCCTCCAGGGGGTTGAGCTGGGTGCGGTGCAGGTTCTCCAGCAGCGCATCCCGCAGCAGGTCGTCATCGCTCGTCTCGCGGATGATCGCGGGGATCGAGGTGAGGCCGGCGCGGCGGGCGGCACGCCACCGGCGCTCGCCCATGACCAGCTCGAAGGACTCGCCGTCCTCCGTGACCGGGATCGGGCGGACCACCACGGGCTGCAGCACGCCGACCTCGCGCAGCGAGTACGCGAGCTCGTCGAGTTCGTCCTCGTCGAACAGGGTGCGGGGATTGCGCGGGTTCTCGCGCACCTCATGGATCGGGATCTCCGCGAACTCCGCCCCGGGGACGCTGAGCAGTCGCGACGAGGAGGAGTCCTCTGCCTGCTCCGAACGCCCGGGCTCCGCAGTGGCGGGCTCCGGGCTGGTGCGCTCCGCGATGGCGGGCTCCGGGCTCACGGGCTCCGGGCTCGTCGGCGCGGACTCCGTCTCCGCCGACGAGTCGGCCTCCACGGCGGTGCCGGCCTCTGCAGGGATCTCGGTCGATGCCACGGGCGCTGCCGAGGACGGCTCCTTCTCCGCGGCGGGAGCGGGCTCGTCCGCGGTGGCGCGCACCGGGGTGGAGGCGACCGGCTCGACGTCCACCACGGGGGTGTCGTCCGTGGCCGGATCCGTCGGCAGGGTCGCGGCAGCGTCGTCCGCCACGGGAGCGGGCGGCGAAGTCGGTGCCGAGACCTCGGGGGGCGTCGGGGCCGGCTGCTGCGCAGACGTCTGCTCCTCGACGCTCTGCGGGGCCGGAGCCGCCGCCCCGGAGGACACCGCAGCCTTCGCGGACCGGCTGCCGCCGCTCGTGGTCGAAGCCTTCCGCGACGACGAGGCGCTGGAGGACTTCTTGGCAGTCGGGCGGGTGCCGGACTCGCTCTTCGCGGCCCCAGCACGCTTCGAGGAACTCGTGGAGGAGGCAGCCGTGGGCGCACTCTTCGCCGAGGCCTTCCCCGCGCTCTTCGAGCCGGCACTCGGTGCGCTCGTCGAACTGGTCTTCGGGGCGCTCTTCGCGCTGGTCTTCGGTGCACTTTTCGAGCCGGTCTTCGGGGCGCTCTTCGCCGTGGCCTTCGTCGAGCGGCTCGTGCTGCGCGTCGGGGTGGTCGAGGCCGGCTCCGCGGCGACCTGGGAGCTCTCCGCCTCCGCCGCGGCCGTGCTGCGCGCACCAGCCCGCTCGCGGCGCTGTGCCGCGGCGCGGGCCATGTCGGTCGCCAGGTCACGGGGACCGGGGCGCCCACGCTGCGCGGCGCCGTCGGCCCGCACCTCCTCGCCGGAGAAGAACATGTCCACCGGACGGGTGGACGCACGCGTCTCGGGCTCGGGGGACGGACGGGTGCGGGTGCGCAGCTCGGGATCCGGCGCAGGCGTCGAGCCGGCGCCCGGGATCAGGGCACCGAGTCCTCGACCGAGTCCTCGCTTCTGCGTCATGGCCGTTGTCCTTCCGAGAAATGTCGTCACCAGCAGGGAGATCGGAGGCGGGGCGCGTCATCGCGGCCCACGACCGATCGGAGGTCAGGGAGCGGGTCGTGTGTTCAGCTCGTAGGCCGCCGCCCGGTATGCCAGCGCACCGCTGGATCCCGGATCGTAGGTCAGCACGGTCTGGCCGTAGCTCGGCGCCTCGGAGATCCTCACGGACCGCGGGATCGAGGTCTCGAGCGTCTGCTCCGGGAAGTGGTCACGCACGTCCTGGGCGACCTGTGAGGCCAGCCGGGTACGGGCGTCGAACATGGTCAGCATGATCGTGGAGACCACGAGCTCGGGATTGAGGTGCTGGCGGATCAGGTCGATGTTGTTCAGCAGCAGCGAGAGTCCCTCGAGCGCGTAGTACTCGGCCTGGATCGGGATCAGCACCTCACGGGCCGCGACCAGCGCGTTGACGGTCAGCAGGCCCAGGGACGGCGGGCAGTCCACGAGCACGTAGTCCAGGCGGACCTCCCCCCGCTCCTCGCGCTGCTCGAGGTACTCCCGGATCGCGTTGCGCAGACGGTTCTCGCGGGCCACCAGGGAGACCAGCTCGATCTCCGCGCCCGAGAGGTTGATGGTCGCCGGGGCGCAGTGCAGGTGCGGCATGTCCGGGACGTCCTGCACGACATCGGACAGCGGAGCGGACTCCACGAGGACCTCGTACATGCTCGGCACCTCGGCATGATGCTCGATGCTCAGCGCGGTCGAGGTGTTCCCCTGGGGGTCCGCATCGATGACCAGCACCTCGAGCCCGCCCATCGACAGGGCGGCCGCGAGGTTGACCGTCGTCGAGGTCTTGCCGACCCCGCCCTTCTGGTTGGCGATGGTGATGATGCGTGTGGTGTCCGGATGCCCGAACTCCAGACCCTCGAGCTTCCTGCGACGGGCGTGGTCCCGGGTGAGCTCGCGCATGAGCGGGGTGTCTTCCATCGCGCCCTGTCCCGGGGAGGACTCATCGCGCTGCTCAGCCACGTGGATCTCCCTTCCTGGTCGCCATCGCTCGACGACGCACTTGGACCACTGTAGTAGGAACCTCGACCTCGCCCACCCCGTACCGGGTGACGGTCGGGTCCTCGCCGCCGAGCCGGCGCAGCACGGGCCGGGCCTTCTCGACCTCCTCGGCGGCCGAGGATCCCTTCATGGCCAGCAGAACACCGTCGTCGGCCACCAGCGGCAGCGTCCAGCGGGCGAGCTTGTCCAGAGCCGCGACCGCCCGGGCGGTGACCACCTCGAAGCTGCGCCGACCGTGGAGCTCCTCGGCGCGGGCACGGACCACCTCGAGGTCGAGCCCCAGGTGGTCGTCGACCTCCTCGAGCCAGGTGGTGCGGCGCTGCATGGTCTCGATCAGCACGATGCGCAGGTCCGGCCGGGCGATCGCGAGGACCACCCCGGGCAGCCCCGCCCCGGAGCCGACGTCCGCGACGAAGCGCGCCCCCGCGGGGATCGCGTCGGCCAGGAGGGCGCAGTTGATCAGGTGCCGCTCCCACAGCCGCTCGACCTCACGGGGACCGATCAGCCCGCGCTCGGGCCCCTGCTCGGCGAGCAGGTCGACGAAGCGCTCGGCGAGCTCGAGCCGGTCACCGAAGAGCCGTTCGGCCGACGGGCGCAGGTGGTCCGGGAGGGACAGCACGGGAGGCCTCAGGACGCCGGGTAGATCACGACGTGACGGTCCTTGCCGTCACCGTCGGACTCGGACCGCAGACCCTCGCGCTTGGCGACGTCATGGACGACCTTGCGCTCGAAGGGGTTCATCGCGCGCAGCGGGACCGGAGCGCCGGAGGACTTCGCCTCGGCGATCGCCCCGGCTGCGAGCTCCTCGAGACTGCTGCGGTGCTCGGCGCGGAAGCCGCCGATGTCGAGCATCAGCCGCGACCGGTTGCCGGTGCCGGTCTGCACGGCCAGGCGCGCGAGCTCCTGCAGGGCGTCCAGCAGCTCGCCCTTGGGGCGGTTGAGGTCGGCGAGCCGGTCCGCGCCGCGGATCTCCACGGAGGCGCGGTCGCCGTCCACGTCGATGTCGATGTCCCCGTCGAGGTCCGCGATGTCCAGCAGCTCCTCGAGGTAATCGGCCGCGATGTCGCCCTCCTGCTCGAGCCGGCGCAGCCGCTCCTCGGAGGACTCACCCGGGTGGTCCTCGTCCTCGGTCTCCTCCACGGCGGAGGGAGCGGAGGGCTCCGCGGCGCTCTCCGCGGTGCCACGGTCGGCGTCGCCCGTCGCCGGGCTCACCGTCGACGGGGCGGGCGCGGTCGTCTCCTCCACCGGGCTGGCGTCGGCCGCAGCGGCATCAGGCGTGGTGTCGTTCATGGGGGACGTCCTCCGGGACTGCTGGGAATGTGGGGTGACTCCCGGGAGCGGCTGTGCTCCCGGGAGGCGGGGTCACTTCTTGCGCTTCTTCTTCGAGCCCTTGTTCAGGGCGTTGCTGCCCGGGGAGGGCGGCTCCGGCGGCGCCTCGCCCGCCTCCTCCTGAGCCTTCCGGCGCTCCTCCGCGGCCTGGGCGCGGGCCGCGCGGGCGCGCTCGAGCTTCTCCTCATCGGTGAGCTTCTTGCCGCCCTTGTTCTTGGCAGGGGGCTGCACCCGGAGGGTGGGCTCCGGCTCCGGCTCGGTGGAGACCTTCTTGGGCGGCGTGAAGTCCAGGGGCTCCAGGCCCTTCTTCTCGCGCCGGTGGTTGATGCGCGCCTGGCGCTCCTTCTCCGCGTCGGAGCCGGGCGTGGGGGTGGCGCGGATGACGATGTACTGCTGGACGAAGGTCCACACGTTGGTGGTCAGCCAGTAGACGAGCACACCGATCGGCATGCCCGGTCCCGTGATCACGTAGATGAACGGGAGCATGTACAGCATCATCTTCTGGGTGCTGGCCATGGGACCCTCGAGGGCCGCCTTGGGCATGTTCTTCATGGTCAGCTCCTTCTGGGTGAAGAAGGTGACCGCGCTCATGCAGGCGATGATGAGGCCCGCGACGATCTTGGTGGTGATCCCACCGTCGCCGGAGTTCAGGAAGCTGTCGGCGATCGTGACGTTGCCGAAGAAGGTGGCGGTGCTCGCGCTCTGGGCCAGCTCCGGGGTCAGCGGGCCGAAGCCGGTGCCGGAGGCCGCCTCGGGGAGCTTGTTGTACAGCACGCGGAAGAGGCCGAAGAAGATCGGCATCTGCAGCAGCACCGGCAGGCACGAGGAGAACGGGCTGGCGCCGGCCTCCTTGTAGATGGCCATGGTCTCCTCGGCCATCTTCTGGCGCGAGGCCTGGTCGGTCTTGCCCTTGTACTTCTTCTGCACGGCCTGCAGCTCCGGGGAGACCGTCTGCATGGCCCGGGAGGCTCGGATCTGGCGCACGAACAGCGGGATGATGAGCGTTCGCACCACGACCGTCAGGCCGACGATCGACAGCACCCAGGTGAAGCCACCGTCGGGGTCCATGAACGTCGACAGCAGCGCATGGAACTGCACCATGAGCCATGCGACGGCCCATTCGATGGGGAACAGCGGATTCATCGGCCTGGTCTTCCTGCCGCACGGATGCGCATGTCGTTCATGCGAGGTGCCGGCTGTGATCGGGAGTCTCGGACAAGAGTAGGCCCTAGGGGGCCGGGTGCCGCAGTCGCCGTGGATTGCTCCACATGCCGGGCGCCGGGACCGGATCCGGTCCCCCGCGGGAGAGGGGATTGCAGCGGAGGATCCGCCCGGCGGTCAGCAGCGTGCCCTTCGCCGCGCCGTGGACCCGCAGGGCCTCGAGGCCGTACTGCGAGCACACCGGGTCGTAGCGGCAGGCGGGCGGGGTGTAGGGCGAGATGCCCACCTGGTAGGCGCGCACCAGGACCATCAGCGCGCGCCGCGGGAGACGCAGGATCGCCAGGACGAGCCCGCGGCCGGTCATCGCCGTGCCTCGAGGCGCCGGGCGAGCTTGCGCTCGGCGGAGGTCAGCGCGGCGTCCAGCTCCTCCTGGAGCTCCGCGAAGGGCTGGTCGTCGATGCCCGGCAGCGCGCGCAGCACGATCCCGGAGCCTGCCGGCAAGGTCTCCAGACGGCGGCGCACGATCTCCCGGAGCCGACGCGTCACCCGGTTGCGGACCACGGCGTTGCCCACCTTCTTGGACACGACGAATCCCACGCGGGGCACCCCGTCCCCCTGCGGGAGCAGGGCGAGGTGCACGACCACGTGGGATCGGGCGCTGCGGACGCCGCCGCGCGTGACGGCGCGGAACTCGTCGCCGGTGCGGAGCCGGTGACGGGACCAGCTCACGGGGTCACGACGTCTCGTCGCCGCTCATTCCCCGCGTCCGCCTCAGGCGGAGAGCTCGGCGCGGCCCTTGGCGCGACGGGCGTTCAGGATGGAGCGGCCGGCGCGGGTGCGCATCCGGGCGCGGAAGCCGTGCTTCTTGGCGCGGCGACGGTTGTTCGGCTGGAACGTGCGCTTGCTCATGGTTCTCCTCGATCGTGGGCACGGGCGTGCCGCTCGCGGTGGTCTGTAGGTCTGCTGCACGAACGGGGTGTCCGGGCGCACCCGCCGGGGCGGGGCAGCTGCCGAAGTTCCGATCCGACACCGGAAGGGATCCGCAGTGGACCCGGGAACCGCATCGGGACGGCGCGCAGCGCTGACTGCACGATGCTAGGCGCGAGGGTGCACGAGGTCAACGGCGCAGCGCCCGGGGAGCCGGGGTGTGGCCAGGTTCTCACCCGTCGAACGGGTGGTCGGAGCGGGCGGGGTCGGCATCCTCACGGTTGTCCACACTCGCGATCCACAATACAGAAGCTATTGTGGAAAACTGTTCCGAACGCCCCGCCCGTCCCCGAGGGAGAGACCTGATGCCAGACGCGAGCGCCGATGCGATCTGGGAGCACACGCTCCGGACGCTGCGTCGCGACGACACCGTCTCCCAGCGCGTCATCGCGCTGCTCACGCTCTCGCGCCTGATGGCCGTCGTCGCAGACACTGCGCTGGTCGCAGCGCCGTCGACCTCGGCGAAGGAGCTGTTCGAGCACCGGATCGCGGGCTCGCTGAAGGCCGCCCTCACCGAGGCAGCGGGCCGGGAGATCCGCTTCGCGGTGACGGTCGACGAGACGCTCCTGCTCGAGGACGACGGCGACGACGACTCCTCCACCGCGTCCGGTGGATACTCCGCGCCGCCGGCGCCGCCGGCGCCTCGATCCACCGGCACTGATGCACATTCTGTGGATAACGCTGTGGACAGCGCCGTGAAGGATGTCCACAGGTCCGCGCCCTTCCGCCGCGACGAGGGGTCCGTGCTGCCTGCGGTCGATCAGCCCGGCCGGCCCGTGCTGCCCAGCAGCAGCTCCGCCACGTCCGCGACCTCCGGCTCCGGGGCGGATCGCTTCGCGACCCACAGCGACTACCGCGGGGCGGCGGCCGACGATCCCAGCGCCTATGCCGGTCTGTCGGCCCTCACCGGATCCTCCGCCCCCTCACCCGGACCGCCTCCGCGACGCCCGGCCGGGCCGAGCGGCTCCACCCTCGGCGAGGACTCGCGACTGAACGGCAAGTACACCTTCGAGACCTTCGTCATCGGATCCTCGAACCGCTTCGCGCAGGCCGCGGCCTCGGCCGTGTCCGAGACGCCGGCCAAGGCCTACAACCCGCTGTTCATCTACGGCGGCTCCGGCCTGGGCAAGACGCACCTGCTGCACGCCGTGGGCCACTACGCCCAGAGCCTCTACCCGGACGTGGTGGTGCGCTACGTGAACTCCGAGGAGTTCACCAACGACTTCATCAACTCCGTGCAGTCCGGCCAGTTCGGCAAGGCCCAGGAGTTCCAGCGGCGCTACCGCGACATCGACATCCTGCTCATCGACGACATCCAGTTCCTGCAGCGGGCGCCGGAGACGATGGAGGCGTTCTTCCACACCTTCAACACGCTCTACAACTCGGACAAGCAGATCGTCATCACCTCGGACCTGCCGCCCAAGGAGCTGGGGGGCTTCGAGGACCGGATGCGATCGCGCTTCGAGATGGGTCTGATGACGGACGTGCAGCCGCCGGACCTCGAGACCCGCATCGCGATCCTGCGCAAGAAGGTCGCCCAGGAGAACACCGGCGAGGTGCCCCACGAGGTGCTCGAGTACATCGCCTCGCACATCGCGACCAACATCCGCGAGCTCGAGGGCGCGCTGATCCGGGTGCAGGCGCTGCACTCGCTCTCACGTCAGCCGATGGACGTCACGCTCGCGGAGTCCGTCCTGAAGGATCTGCTCTCCCACGACGACGGCGCCCAGATCACCGCCTCGACGATCATCGCCCAGACCGCGACGTACTTCGGGCTCTCGGTCGAGGAGATCGTGGGCAGCGGGCGCTCGCGCCGGCTGGTCTCCGCCCGCCAGATCGGCATGTACCTCTGCCGCGAGCTCACGGACATGCCGCTGATCCGCATCGGCGAGGAGTTCGGCGGCCGCGATCACACCACCGTCATGCACGCGAACAAGAAGATCAGCGAGCTCATGAAGGAGCGCCGGGCGATCTTCAACCAGGTCACAGAGCTGACGGCGCGCATCAAGAGCTCCAGCTCCGGCGCTCGGAAGTGACCTCGCCCCGGCGCCGCCTCCTCCGAGAGGCGGCCCGGACACCGCACTGAACAAGCACTGAACAACACGCCTGGTCATCGTGTAGTTCTCCCCAATTGTGGATAACTCTGTGGACAGTGTGGATCGAACGCCATCCACGCAGGAGCCGATGTGCACCGATGAATGACAAGAATCCGACGGTGGGGGCGGATCGTGCACAGCACGCTCACGAGCCGCGCTCGGCGGTCAACGTTCCGTCCACGGAGGCGTCAGCCGTGGCGACCAGCGACGACGAGGGTTGTCCACGGAATCCACAGCCGTGAAGAAGAGGACTGTAGTTCTTGGCTCGACGGGGGTGTGGACGGGGCGGGCTGCGGGGGACCGCGACGGAGCCGCCGCGAGCCGGCGGCCGGGGCACGGGAAGAGCCCGGACCCCAGGGGGCCGAGCACCAGCGCACGGTCGCCTCCGCGGAAAGCGGGAAAGTCAAGCAAGGGCGCCGGTGTGTCGGCGGCATCGCCGCGGAACCGATACGCTGTGCTCCGTTCGTTCAAGTTCAGGCACTCGACCACTGCGAAGGAGTGGCAACGGTGAAGTTCCACCTCGATCGCGGCGTCCTCGGCGACGCCGTCTCCTGGGCCACCCGCACCCTCCCCGTCCGGCCGGCGATGCCGATCCTGCAGGGTGTGCGGATCCGCGCCGATTCCGGCGGGGAGCTCCAGCTGTCGACCTTCGACTACGAGGTCAGCGCCCAGATCCGGCTCGAGGCCGAGGTCGAGACCGGCGGTGAGGTGCTGGTTCAGGGCCGCATGCTCTCGGACATCGTCCGGGCGCTGCCCAACAAGGACGTCTCCATCGCGCTGGAGGGGACCAAGCTCCAGGTCCGCTGCGGCTCCGCCCGCTTCGCCCTGGCCACCCTGCCCGTGGAGGAGTACCCGCAGCTGCCGTCCATGCCGTCGGTCGCCGGTTCCGTCGCGGCCGACGTCTTCGCCCAGGCGATCTCGCAGGTCACGGTCGCCGCCTCGAAGGACGACACCCTCCCGCTGCTGACCGGCGTGAAGGCCGAGATCAGCGGGGAGACCATGACGCTGATGGCGACCGACCGCTACCGCCTGGCGCTGCGGGAGCTGACCTGGAACCCCTCCACCCCGGGCACCGAGCTGACCGCCCTGGTGCGGGGGCGCACCCTCCACGAGGTGGCACGCTCGCTCTCCACCGGCGGCAGCGTCGAGATCGCCCTGGACGAGGACGCCTCTGCGAACCTCATCGGCTTCGAGGCCGGCGGCCGGCGCACCACCTCGACCCTGGTCGACGGCGAGTACCCGCCGGTGCGGCGCCTCTTCCCGGACTCCTCCGCGATCACCGCCGTGGTCAACACCGGCGCACTGGTCGACGCGGTCAAGCGCGTGTCCCTGGTCGCCGAGCGCAACACGCCGGTACGGCTCTCCTTCACCGAGGGACAGGTCGCTCTCGAGGCCGGCGCCGGGGACGATGCCCAGGCCAGCGAGGTGCTCGAGGCCCACCTCGAGGGTGAGGACCTCGTCGTCGGATTCAACTCCGGGTTCCTGCTCGACGGGCTCGGCGCGCTGGGCACCGAGTTCGCCCGGCTCACCTTCACCGACTCGATCAAGCCCTCGGTGATGACCGGCCAGGATTCCCTGGAGGGCGCGCCGGACACCTCGTACAAGTACCTGATCATGCCGATGCGGATCTGAGGGAGGGAGTGCTCCCTCCGTGCAGCTGACCGCTCTCGAGCTCACCGACTACCGCTCCTACCCCCGCCTCACGCTGCCCGTCCGCTCCGGCATCACGGTCATGGTGGGACCGAACGGGCAGGGCAAGACCAACATCGTCGAGGCCGTGTGGTACCTCGCGACCCTGTCCAGTCATCGGGTCCCCCATGACGCCGCACTGGTCCGGCGCGGGGAGAGCACGGCGATCGTCCGGGCATCCTTCCTGCGCGCCGGGCGGGAGCTGCAGGTGGACCTCGAGATCACCCCCGGTCGCTCCAACCGGGCACGGCTCCAGGGGCAGAACGTCGCACGGCTGCGCGATCTGCTGGGCGAGGTGCGAGCGGTGCTCTTCGCCCCCGAGGATCTGGGGCTGGTCAAGGCCGATCCCGAAGGACGCCGGCGCTTCCTCGACGAGCTGCTGTTCCTCATCGCCCCCCGCTACGCCGCGGTGAAGGCGGACTACGACCGCGTGCTCAAGCAGCGCAGCAACCTGCTCAAGCAGATGCGCTCGATGCGCCGCGGGGGGTCGGGGCGCAGCGTCGGCGGCCTGGACCCGGCGGAATCGGCCTCCTCGACCCTCGAGGTCTGGGACCAGCAGCTGGCCCGACTGGGCGCGGACCTCCTGCGGGCGCGTCTGCACCTGGTCAACCGTCTGCGTCCCCACCTGGGATATTCCTACCTGCGGGTCGCGACGGACGAGGGTGCCGAGCAGGCGCTCGATCTCCCGCCCGACCAGCGCGGCGAGGTGACCTCCCCGGCGGACATCGCCTACCGCTCCGCTGTGCTCGACGAGCTGGCCGCCCCGCCGGGGACCCTCCCGCCGGCCCCCGAGATCCACGATGCGCTGCTGGCGCTGCTGGGCACGCGGCACGACGAGGAGATCGACCGCGGCACCACCCTGGTGGGGCCGCACCGCGACGACCTCGAGATCCGCCTCCACGACTTCCCCGCCAAGGGGTACGCCAGCCACGGCGAGTCCTGGTCCCTCGCCCTCGCCCTGCGGCTGGCCTCCTACGATCTGCTGCGCCTGGAGGAGGGGGACCTCGGCGACGGCGAGCCGATCCTCATCCTCGACGACGTCTTCAGCGAGCTCGACGTCCATCGCCGGGACCGCCTGGGGAAGATCATCACGACCGCCTCCCAGGTGCTCATCACCACGGCGAACGACACCGACATCCCCGACTCCCTGGACGGCGAGATCCACGTGGTCGACGTGCGCCTCGGCGAGGCGGTGCCCCGGGAGAGCGGAGGCCGGCCGTGACACCGCGGCGTCCGGGCGGGGAGGCGCAGCGACCGCGCGTGGCCAACCCCTACGACCTGTCCACCTGGTCCGGCCCGGCTCCCGCCGCCGATCGGGAGGCGGCGCCGCGCGTTCCCGTGCGCGCCGCGGACGAGGAGACCAGGACCGCCTCCTCCCCGGACCCTCGCGCGCGGGACGCGGACTCCGCGGACGCCGAGGAGCGGATCTTCTTCGACCCCCCGGAGCTGCCCGCCCCGTCGGACCCCTTCGAGCTGGCCCGTCGCACCGTCAACCGTTCGCGCGCCGCGGCCCGCGACCGCGGGCTCTTCCCGATCTCCGCGAAGACGCAGGCCAGGGACGTACGCGATCGGTCCGGGCGCTCGCCCGGGTACTCCGGGTCCCGCCCCGATCCGCGAGACCCCCAGGGCATCGAGATCGTGCTGCGCACCGTGCTGGGCAACCTCGGTTGGAGCGCGGGCATGACCTCGGGGAGGGTCCTGGAGGAATGGGACCAGATCGTCGGCGAGCGGATCTCCGCACACTGCCGCCCGGTCTCCTTCGAGGACGGGGTGCTGGTGGTCAGCGCCTCCTCCTCGGCCTGGGCCTCGCAGCTGCGGATGCTCACCCCGCAGCTGATCACCACCATCGAGGAGCACGTGGGCTCCCACGCGGTCTCGGAGCTCAAGGTCACCGGTCCTGCCGCGGCCGAGCGCAGCTGGAAGAAGGGACGGCGCACCGTGACCTGGCGTGGCCCCCGGGACACGTACGGGTGAGCGGCGCCTGGAGGGAGCGGAGGACCCGATGAGCAGCAGGCTGCGGTGGAGCGATCTGCCGGAGGAGGTGCGGCGCCGCGTCGAGGAGCTGGTCGGCGGCCCTGTCGTCCGCACCCGCTCCGCGACCGGGGGATTCTCGCGGAGCAGCGCGGAGATCGTGACCGGGCCCGAGGAGCGAGAGCTCTTCGTCAAGGCGGTGACACCTCGGATCAACACCGGGTCCGACACCCTGAATCGCCGCGAGGCGGACGCCCTGCGCAGGATGCCCGCGTCGATCCCGGCCCCGGCGCTGCTCGATGCCTTCTCCTGTGGGGACTGGTTCGTCCTGGTCATCGAGGCGGTGGAGGGGAGAATGCCCCGGCAGCCCTGGGTGCCGGAGGAGCTCGACGCCGCACTCGATGCCCTGCACCGGCTGCGGCGGACGGCCACCCCCACCCCGGTGTCCGATCTGCCGACGCTCGAGGAGTCCCTGGGGGGCGACCTGCGAGGCTTTGACCGGGTCGCGGCGGACCTGCCGACGGATCTCGACCCCTGGATCATCCCGCGCCTGGCCGCGCTGCGCGCGGCGGCGGGGAGGGGCATCGCGGCGCTCGCGGGCAGCACCCTGTGCCACAGCGATCTGCGCGCGGACAACATCCTGCTCACCGAGGACGGCTCCGCCCTGCTCGTCGACTGGGCCTGGGCCAGTCGCGGGAGCGCCTTCGCCGATGCTCTCCAGCTGCTCAGCTCGATCCCCGATCCCTCGGGCGTGCTCGACGTCGACGGCCGGATCGATCGCCTCATGGACGGGGTCGGAGAGCCGCGGGAGGTCGCCACCGACGTGCTCGTCGGGATCCTCGGCTTCTTCGTCGATGCCGCACGGTGGCCGGAGGACCCGTCCCTGCCGGCCCTGGGTGCTCACCGGCGTGCCTCCCGCGACTCTCTGTTCCCCCTGGTCACAGCGAGGTGGGAGCGCGAGGGCCGCGTCTGAGGCGCGGCCGGGCCCGTGTGAGGCGCGACGTCATCGGGGGTTATCGGGGACCGGGCGGAGCAGGGCACTGCTAGCCTGGACGGCGACGAGCTGAAGAGCTCGCGTGCACTGGGGTCGGTGAAATTCCGAGCCGGCGGTGACAGTCCGCGACCCGATGGCCTCTGGCCCTCGGTTGACCAGGTGGAACTCCTGGACCGACGGTGAGAGTCCGGATGGGAAGCGCACGCGATGACGTCCTCGGGCCCTGTCGTCGGCGCACCCTGCGTGCCGCCCTCGTGCAGCCCGCGGCGACGGCATCCCCGTGACCCCTCCCTCTCTCCGGACCGCGAGCATCGCGGAGCGGAGGAGAGAGCATGATCAGCGACACCGAGCGCAGCGCGCTGCGCCGCGCCCTCGAGCTCGCGGCGGACCCCGCCGTGCCCCTCGGACCCAACCCCCGTGTGGGCTGCGTGCTGCTGGACGCGGACGGGAAGATCCTCGCCGAGGGCCGTCATCGTGGCGCCGGCACCGCGCACGCCGAGGCCGACGCCCTCGCGCGAGCCGATCGCGCCGGGCACTCCCCGGCCGGCGCCACCGCCGTGGTCACGCTCGAGCCCTGCACCCATCGCGGCCGCACCCCGCCCTGCGCCGAGGCCCTGCTCCGCGCCGGGGTCCGCCGGGTGGTGATCGCCCGGCGCGACCCGAACCCCGTGGCCGCCGGCGGCCTCGAGCACCTGGCCGAGGCGGGGGTCGAGATCGCCCTGCTCGACGAGGACCCCGACGCGCCCGAGGACCTCACCGCCGCGGCCGCCGCCCTGAACCGCGGCTGGGAGCACGGCCTGAGGCACGGCCGTCCCCTGGTGACCGCCAAGGTCGCCCTCTCCCTGGACGGCCGGGCGGCCGCCGCGGACGGCAGCAGCCGCTGGATCACCGGCCCCGCCGCCCGCGAGGAGGTCCATCTCCTGCGCGCCACCTGCGACACCGTGCTGGTGGGCACCGGCACCGCCCGTGCCGACCGCCCGGCGCTCACGGCTCGCCGGCCCGATGGCACCCTGCACGCCCGCCAGCCGCTGCGGGCGGTGATGGGCACGGGGTCCGTGCCGCTGCTGCCCGCCGCGGAGGGCGCCGGCGAGATGCTCGCGCTCGCCACGCGCTCCCCGACGAGCGCCCTCGAGGCGCTGTACGACCGAGGGCAGCGCCACGTGCTGCTCGAGGGAGGCCCCACCCTGCTGGCCGCCTTCCTCCGCGCCGCCCTGGTGGACGAGCTGATCGTCCACCTCGCCCCGACCCTGCTGGGCTCCGGCCCGGCCGGCATCGGCGAGCTCGGCATCACCACGATCGCCGAGCGCCTCGACCTCGAGCTGGTCCGGACCGTGCCCCTGACCTCCCCTGACGGGCGCACCGACCTCTCCCTCACCCTGCGGCCCCGCGCCGTCCCCTCTGGAAGGACCACCATGTTCACCGGCATCATCGAGGAGCTCGGCACCATCGAGTCCCTCACCCACCACGACTCCGCCGCCACGCTGCAGATCCGCTCCCCGCACGTCCTGGAGGGCATCTCCCTCGGCGACTCGATCGCCGTGGACGGCTGCTGCCTGACCGTCACCGCCCACGACGGCAAGACCTGGAGCGCCGACGTCATCGCCACCACCCTCGCCGCGACCACCCTGGGGCGGCGGCGCCCCGGGGACCGCGTGAACCTCGAGCGGGCGGTACGGGCGGACGCACGCCTGGACGGCCATATCGTCCAGGGCCACGTCGACGGGGTCGGGGAGGTCCTCGCACGCGAGGAGGACGAGGGGACGACGCTGCTGCGGATCGCCCTGCCCGAGGATGCCGCGGGCGGCAGCTTCGAACGCTACGTCGTCGACAAGGGATCGCTCGCGGTGGACGGGGTCAGCCTGACCGCGGTCGCCGTCGAGGACGGAGTGGTGAGCATCGGCCTGATCCCCGAGACCCTCGCCCGCACCACCCTGGGCCGCCGCGCCGTGGGGGAGGGCGTGAACCTCGAGGTCGACATCCTGGCCAAGCACGTCGAGAAGCTCCTGGGCGGACGCGGGGGGCAGCGATGAGCGGCGTGCGCCTGGACCCGGTGCCCGCGGCGATCGCCGCGATCGCCGCCGGCAGGCCGGTGGTGGTGGTCGACGACGCCGACCGCGAGAACGAGGGGGATCTGATCCTGGCCGCGAGCGCGGCCACCCCCGAGCTGATCGGCTTCGCGGTCCGCCACTCCAGCGGCCTGCTGTGCGCACCGATGCCCGCCGAGCGGGCCGATGCGCTCCGCCTGCCGCTCATGGTCCCCGAGAACGCCGACCCGCTGCGCACCGCCTACACCGTGAGCGTCGACGCGGCCGAGGGCGTGACCACTGGGATCAGCGCCGCCGACCGTGCCCGCACGCTGCAGGTCCTCGCCGCCGGGGCGAGCGGGCCCGAGGACCTCATCCGGCCGGGGCACGTGCTGCCGCTGCGCGCCCGCGAGGGAGGGGTGCTGACCCGGCGCGGTCACACCGAGGCGGCCGTGGACCTCACCCGCCTGGCGGGCCGCTCCGAGGTCGGGCTGATCGTCGAGCTGGTCCACGACGACGGCTCCCTGCGGCGCGGCCCGGCCCTGCGCGACTTCGCCGACGAGCACGGCCTGGTGATGATCTCCATCGAGGACCTGGTCCGCTTCCGCACGGCGACGCTCGAGGTCACCGATCCGGTCGACCTGCCCACCCGGCACGGCACCTTCCGGGCCCTCGCGGTGCGTGAGGACGGCGCGGAGCACCTGGTGCTGGTCCGGGGGGACATCACCACGGACAAGCCCGTCCTCACCCGCGTCCACTCCGAATGCCTCACCGGCGATGTCCTGGGCAGCCGCCGCTGCGACTGCGGGGACCAGCTGGAGGAGTCCCTCGAGCGCATCGACCGGGCGGGGCGCGGTGTGCTGATCCTGCTGCGCGGCCACGAGGGCCGCGGCATCGGCCTGGCCCACAAGCTGCGCGCCTACGCCCTGCAGGACGCCGGCCGGGACACCGTCGAGGCGAACCTCGAGCTGGGCCTGCCCGTGGACTCCCGCTCCTTCGCGATTGTCCCGCGGATCCTCGAGCACCTCGGCGTGGACGCGATCGAGCTGCTCACCCACAACCCGGACAAGGCCCGCGCGCTGCGGGCCGGGGGCGTCCAGGTCGTCGGCACCGTCGACCTCGCCACCCACCCCACGCGAGAGAACCTCGCCTACCTCACCACCAAGCGGGACCGGCTGGGCCACCACCTCGTGGACCTGCCCGTGTCCCTCGCAGCGAACGGAGAGACCGCATGAGCGGACACGGAAGCCCCGACCTCGAGATCCAGGACCACCGCGGCACACGCGTCGCGATCGTCGCCGCCCGCTGGCACCAGGAGGTGATGGACGGTCTGCTCGACGGGGCGCTGCGCGCCTGCGCCGAGGCGGGGGTCACCGAGCCCACCGTGGTGCGGGTCCCCGGCAGCTTCGAGCTGCCGGTGGTCGCGGACGCCCTGGCGCGCGAGCACGATGCGGTCGTCGCGCTCGGCGTGGTGATCCGTGGCGGCACCCCGCACTTCGACTACGTCTGCGCCGCCGCGACCGACGGCCTGTCCCGGGTCGCCCTCGACCATGGCGTCCCCCTGGGATTCGGGCTTCTCACCTGCGATGACGATCAGCAGGCCCGCGACCGGGCGGGGCTGGAGGGCTCGCAGGAGGACAAGGGGCACGAGGCGGCCACGGCGGCTCTCGCCACCGCCGCGGTGCTCGCCGGTCTGCGCGCGGAGGGCTGAGCGCAGCGGCGGCGGTCGCGGCACTCCGCTGAGGCCCCTGTGGCGCGTCAGGACCCCGTCGTCCACAGGGGACCCCGTGCCGCGCCCCGGGAGCCTGTTCCAGAGGGCGTCCCGAGCCGTCTGGCGCGGCCGCAGCATCGCGTCATCCACAGGATCGGCCCGCTTAATAGGTTCACGGGCCGTTGTCCGATAGACTCGGGGACGGTTCGGCCGACGCCCCGGACGCCACGGCGGATGCGGGCGGCGCCGGCTCGAGCACCGTGGCCCACGGATCGCCTCGCGCGCGCGTGTGCGCGCAGGAGGCCTGCGTGGGCCGCCCGCGTGAAAGAGCCTGCCGGAGGAAGCGTTCCCGAGGCACGCCGAACCACCCCCGCCACCGCCTGACGGGGGACCCTGGACTGCGAGGAGCCACATCCGGTGAGCGACAGCGACCGCCCCATGCCCGATCAGGACGTGCCCGCGGGCACGCCGGAGACCTTCCCCGGAGCGGCCGACGGAGCAGCCCCTGCGGATCCCGCGCCCGCCGGCGGTGCGGGCCCCGCGGCCACGACGGCCGGAGAGAGGGCCGCCCACGCCCCCGAGCACTACGAGGCCTCGGACATCACCGTCCTCGAGGGACTCGAGGCCGTCCGCAAGCGTCCCGGCATGTACATCGGCTCCACCGGGGAGCGCGGACTGCACCACATGGTGCAGGAGATCGTCGACAACTCCGTGGACGAGGCGATGGCCGGGCACGGCGACACGATCGAGGTCACCCTGCTGGCCGACGGCGGCGTGCGCGTGGTCGACCACGCCCGCGGCATCCCCGTGGACATGCACCCCACCGAGGGCAAGCCCGCCGTGGAGCTGGTGCTGACGGTCCTGCACGCGGGCGGCAAGTTCGGCGGCGGCGGCTACGCCGTCTCCGGCGGCCTGCACGGCGTGGGCTCCTCCGTGGTCAACGCCCTGTCCATCCGGATGGAGGTCGAGATCCGTCGGCAGGGCCACGTGTGGCGCCAGGCGTACTCCCGCGGCGTCCCCGAGGCCCCCCTGGAGAAGGGCGAGGATACCGCGGAGACCGGCACCACCATCACCTTCTGGGCCGACCGCGAGATCTTCGACACCGTCGAGTACGACTTCGAGACGCTCCGCAAGCGCTTCCAGCAGATGGCCTTCCTCAACAAGGGCCTGCGGATCACGCTGACCGACGAGCGGGTCGCCGAGTCCGAGGACGCCGAGGACGCGGATCTCGTGGACGTCGAGCTCGAGGGCGAGAAGGAGGAGGGGCCGCACAGCGTCTCCTACTACTACGAGCGCGGCCTGCAGGACTTCGTCGAGTTCATCAACACCACCAAGCGGGCCGAGGTGATCCACCCGGACATCATCTCCTTCGAGTCCGAGGACCCCACCGCGAAGATCTCCGTCGAGGTCGCGATGCAGTGGACCGGCTCCTACTCGGAGTCGGTGCACACCTACGCCAACACGATCAACACCCACGAGGGCGGCACCCACGAGGAGGGCTTCCGGTCCTCGCTGACCTCGATCGTGAACCGCTACGGACGCGCCCAGGGCCTGCTCAAGGAGAAGGACGCGAATCTGACCGGCGAGGACATCCGCGAGGGCCTCACGGCCGTCGTCTCGGTGAAGCTCGGCGAGCCCCAGTTCGAGGGCCAGACCAAGACCAAGCTCGGCAACACCATCGCCCGCACCTTCATGGTCAAGGTGATGACCGACCAGCTGCAGGACTGGTTCGTGTCCCATCCCCAGGAGGCGAAGGCGATCGTGCTCAAGGGGCAGGCCGCCGCGGCCGCCCGCGAGGCGGCCCGCAAGGCCCGCGACGCCACCCGCCGCAAGTCCCCGCTGGAGACCGGCGGCATGCCCGGCAAGCTGCGCGACTGCTCCTCCCGCAATCCCGCCGAGTGCGAGATCTTCATCGTCGAGGGCGACTCCGCGGGCGGCTCCGCCGTGTCGGGCCGCGATCCCCGCACCCAGGCGATCCTCCCGATCCGCGGCAAGATCCTCAACGTCGAGAAGGCGCGTCTGGACCGGGCCCTGGACAACCAGGAGGTCCGCTCGCTGATCACGGCCTTCGGCACCGGCATCGGGGACGACTTCGACGCCACCAAGCTGCGGTACCACAAGATCGTGCTGATGGCCGATGCCGACGTGGACGGCCAGCACATCTGCACCCTGCTGCTGACGCTGCTGTTCCGCTACATGCGGCCGCTCATCGAGCTGGGCCACGTGTTCATCGCGATGCCGCCGCTGTACCGCCTGAAGTGGACCAACGCCCCGCACGAGTACGTCTTCAGCGATGCGGAGCGCGACGAGCGCCTCGAGGCCGGCCGCGCCGCCGGTCGCCGCATCCCCCGGGACAACGGCATTCAGCGGTACAAGGGTCTTGGCGAGATGGACTGGAAGGAGCTGCAGTCCACCACCATGGACACGGCCAGCCGCACCCTCCAGCAGGTCACGGTCGACGAGGCCGCCGACGCGGACACGATCTTCTCCGTCCTGATGGGCGACGACGTCGAGTCCCGCCGCCGCTTCATCCAGGAGAACGCCAAGGACGTCCGCTTCCTCGACATCTGACGTCGACTCCGGAGCGGCGCCGGCCCGCCCGCGCGCCCCCGGGGTCCCCTGATCCATCGGCCCCACCCGAAAGGCCCTCCTCGCCATGAGCGACACCCCGCAGGACCCCACGAACCCCGACCAGACCCCGGAGACCGAGCCGACCCCCGCGCAGAGCGTCGGCGTCGGTGGTCAGGAGATGCCCGCCGGCTCTCAGGAGGTCTCCGCCGAGGAGGCGGCGCGCCGCACCGTCACCCTCGTCGACCCGCTCGACGAGAACGAGGTCGACCGCATCACCCAGATCGACCTCAACCAGGAGATGCAGCGCTCCTACCTCGACTACGCGATGAGCGTCATCGTCGCCCGGGCGCTGCCCGACGTGCGCGACGGCCTCAAGCCCGTGCACCGTCGGATCGTCTACGCGATGTACGACGGCGGCTACCGTCCCGACCGCTCCTTCTCCAAGTGTGCGAAGGTCGTCGGCGAGGTGATGGGCAACTACCACCCCCACGGCGACTCCGCGATCTACGACGCCATGGTGCGTCTCGTGCAGCCGTGGTCGATGCGCTACCCGCTGATCCTGGGGCAGGGCAACTTCGGCTCCGCCGGCGACGACGGCGCGGCCGCCCCCCGGTACACCGAGTGCAAGATGGCGCCGCTGGCTCTCGAGCTGGTGCGGGACATCGACCAGGAGACGGTCGATACCCAGGGCAACTACGACAACACCGCGGACGAGCCCGTGGTGCTGCCCGCCCGCTTCCCGAACCTGCTGGTCAACGGCTCCTCCGGGATCGCCGTGGGCATGGCCACCAACATCCCCCCGCACAACCTGCGGGAGGTCGCCGACGCCGTCCAGTGGCTGCTGACGAACCACGAGGCCACCAAGCCCGAGCTGCTCGAGGCGTGCCTGCGCCTCATCAAGGGCCCGGACTTCCCCAGCGGCGCGACCATCGTGGGCACCTCCGGGATCGAGGACGCCTACCGCACCGGCCGCGGCTCCATCACCCAGCGGGCCGTGGTCTCCACCGAGGAGATCAACGGGCGCCTCAGCCTCGTGGTCACCGAGCTGCCCTACCAGGTCAACCCCGACAACCTCGCGCGGAAGATCGCCGAGATGGTCAAGCTGGGCAAGATCCAGGGCATCGCGGACATCACCGACGAGACCTCCGGCCGCACCGGCCAGCGCCTGGTCATCACCCTCAAGCGCGACGCGGTGGCCAAGGTGGTGCTCAACAACCTCTACAAGCACACGCAGCTGCAGGAGAACTTCTCCGCGAACATGCTCGCGCTCGCGGGCGGCGTGCCGCGCACCCTGTCGATCGACTCCTTCGTGCGCGAGTGGACCAAGCACCAGATCGACGTCATCATCCGGCGCACCGAGTACCGCCTGCGCAAGGCCGAGGAGCAGATCCACATCTACCGCGGCTACCTCAAGGCGCTGGACGCGCTGGATGAGGTCATCGCGCTGATCCGGCGCTCGCCCGACGCCGATCAGGCCCGCACCGGCCTGATGGAGATGCTCGCGATCGACGAGATCCAGGCCAATGCGATCCTCGCGATGCAGCTGCGCCGACTGGCCGCCCTGGAGCGCCAGAAGATCATCGAGGAGCACGACCGCCTGCAGGCCCTCATCGAGGAGTACAAGGCGATCCTCGAGTCCCCCGTGCGCCAGCGGGAGATCGTCTCCGAGGAGCTCCAGGAGATCGTCGACAAGTACGGCGACGACCGCCGCACCACGATCCTGCCCTTCGACGGCGACATGTCGATGGAGGACCTCATCCCCGAGGAGGATGTCGTCGTCACCATCACCCGCGGCGGCTACGTCAAGCGCACCCGGGAGGACCAGTACCGCGCCCAGAAGCGCGGCGGCAAGGGCGTGCGCGGCGCGTCCCTGCGCGAGGACGACGTGGTCGAGCACTTCTTCACCACGACCACGCACCGCTGGATGCTGTTCTTCACCAACCAGGGACGGGTCTACCGTGCCAAGGCGTACGAGCTGCCGGAGGCGGCGCGCGACTCCAAGGGGCAGCACGTCGCGAACCTCATGGCCTTCCAGCCGGAGGAGCACATCGCCTCGGTGCTCACGATCGACGGCTATGAGGACGCGGAGTACCTGGTCCTGGCCACCCGCTCGGGCCTGGTGAAGAAGACGCCGATGACGGCCTTCGACTCCAACCGCACCGGCGGCATCATCGCGATCAACCTCCGCGACATCGACGGGATCGACGGGACCGAGCCGGACCGTGTGATCGCCGCCCGGGCCGTCAACAGCGACGACCAGCTGCTGCTGGTCTCCCGCAACGGCCAGTCGGTGCGCTTCCCGGCGGCCGACGACGTCCTGCGGCCGACGGGCCGCGCCACCAGCGGCGTGACCGGCATGAAGTTCCGCCACGACGACGAGCTGCTGGCGATGGACGTGGTCCGCCCCGGCACCTTCGTGGTCACGGTGACCGACGGCGGCTTCGCCAAGCGCACCGACGTGGACGAGTACCGCCTGCAGGGCCGCGGCGGCCTGGGCATCCGGGTCGCGAAGCTTCCCGACGACCGCGGCCACCTGGCCGGTGCCGCGGTGGTCGAGGAGGACGAGGAGCTGCTGGTGGTGATGGAGCGCGGCCGCGTGGTCCGCTCCCGGGTCGACGAGATCCCGTCGAAGGGCCGCACCACCATGGGCGTCACCTTCGCCAAGCCCGGCAAGGGTGACCGCATCCTGCTGGTGGCCACCGGTCAGGAGAGCGAGGTCGATGAGGAGGAGGCCGAGGCCCCGGCGCTCGACGATTCCGAGGCCGCTGCGACCGAGGAGATCTCCGTCGCAGACGGTGCGGGCACCGCATCGGCTCCGGCCGATGATCTAGGCTCGGACCAGCCCGACCAGTCGCCGGCCGACGATGTCGACCCGAACGAGGAGTGATCGATGAGCACGAATGACTCCCGGACCACGTCCGGGTCGTCGGCCTCGCCGGGGACGGACTCGCCCGCGGCGGCCCGCACCGACGCCGCGCACGAGGAGAGGACCTCCGTCGTGCCGCAGGTCGACGACGCCCCCGCCCCCGCCGAGGCGTCCTTCGCCACCGGCACGGGATCGGCCGCGCGCGGCGCCAGCCGCAGCCCGAAGAAGTCGCCCGGTCCCGCCGGCTCCGCGGACACCGAGCGCCGCGGCCCGCGCCGGGTGCGCCTGACCCTGGCCCGGCTGGACCCCTTCTCCGTCATGAAGCTGTCCTTCCTGGTCGCCATCGCGATCGGCATCGCGACCGTGGTCGCCGTGGTGCTGCTGTGGAACCTGGTGGACGCGATCGGCCTGTGGGAGCGCATCGACCAGCTGGGCCGTGACCTCAACGGCGGCGACCCCCTGCCGTTCATGGAGTTCTTCAGCTTCTCGAAGATGACCAGCTACGGCACCATCGTGGCCGTCGTGAACGTCGTGATCATCACCGCGCTCGGGACGCTGCTGGCCTTCCTGTACAACCTCGTGGCGGCCCTGCTGGGCGGATTGAAGATGACCTTCACGGACGAGTAGCCGCGCCCGCGGTGCCGGGGCACCGCGGCGGCGCCGGCCCTGCGGTGGCGCCAGCCCGCGGCGTCGAGAATGGTGCGATTCGGAGCCATTTCACGCCCGCGGGTTCTAGGGGTGGTTGCAACACCTGAGCTGAGGAGGGTGTTGTGATTCGTTGTGGTGCGCCGGGGTTCGGTGAGCGGTCCAGGCGGGAGATCGAGTCGTTCTGGGATGCTCGTGGGATGGGCCTGTCTTCTCGTGAGCTCAGTGTTTCGTTCGAGACCAGTCATGCGACGGTCAATCGCTTCGTGGCTGCGGCTGGAGGGATACGGCCTCAGCGGTGGAAGGACCCGGACCGGTTGTTGACGCTCGAGGAGCGTTTCCAGATCGAGGAGATGGTGCAGGAAGGTGCCTCGCTGCGTGCGATCGGGAAAGCCCTGGGCAGAGCCCCGTCGACGATCTCGAGGGAGATCAAGCGCAGCGTGGGAGATCAGCCGCGGACTCGGTACCGGCCCGTGGCCGGGCATCGTCAGGCAGTGGAGAATCGGCGTCGTCCTAAGCCGTTGAAGATCCCGTCGGATCCTGAGCTACTTGGGGATGTGCAGGCTGGTCTCGACCTCAAACTGTCGCCGGAGCAGATCGCGGGGCGCCTGCGCCGCGAGCATCCTGATGAGCCGAGGTTTCATGTGAGTCACGAGACGATCTACAAGACGATCTATCTGCAGGCCAGGGGCGGGTTGAAGCGTGAGCTCCAGGCCCTGACCCGGACGGGCCGCACGATCCGGTGGGCCAAGCGCCGTCCGGACGCTCGGCAGGGTCGGATCAAGGACATGGTCTCGATCTGGGACCGTCCCGTCGAAGCACTGGACCGTTCGATTCCGGGGCATTGGGAGGGTGACCTGATCGTGGGGGAGAACGGTGGTTCAGCGATCGGCACGGTCGTCGAGCGGCACTCGAACTACCTGATTCTGGTCTGGTTGGATCCCTCGAAGAATCGCACTGAGGCGACGCGTGAGGGGCTGGTCGCGAAG
The DNA here is from genome assembly GCF_003347015.1 of Brachybacterium sp. YJGR34. Classification (GTDB taxonomy): domain Bacteria; phylum Actinomycetota; class Actinomycetes; order Actinomycetales; family Dermabacteraceae; genus Brachybacterium. Next base: position 24,491 of record NZ_PNFB01000003.1, on the reverse strand, counting down.
CTCGAAGGCCTGCCGGAGACGTTGAAGGGCACGCTGACCTGGGACCAGGGCCGGGAGATGGCTCAGCATCAGAAAGTCTCCGAGGCCACGGGGATCGAGGTGTTCTTCGCGGATCCGCACTCGCCCTGGCAGCGGGCCACGAACGAGAACACCAACGGGCTGCTAAGGCAGTACTTCCCCAAGGGCGCCGACCTCAGCAGCTACTCCCAGGCAGACCTGGACTACGTCGCCGACCAGATGAACCGACGACCCCGCAAGCGACTCGGGTTCGCAACTCCCTACGAGGTACTCTCCGAGCACCTGTTGCAATGACCCATTGAAACCGCCGCCCGGATCTGGCACGGAATCGCACCATTCTGCGTGCCTGCGTGCCTGCGTGCCTGCGTGCCTGCGTGCCTGCGTGCCTGCGTCCGCGGCAGTGCCGGGTCAGCTCTCCTGGGGCTCGGTGACGTCCGCGATCCGGGCGCCGAGATGGGCGAGGGCGGCCTCGGCGGGAATCGTGGCGGCCACGCCGTGCGCGCCGGCGCCGATCGAGATCCGGCGCCGCGGATCGCCCGCGAGCTCGGCATCGGCGACGACCGGCCACGCGGTCGTCGCACCGAACGGCGTGATGGTCCCGCGCTCGTAGCCGGTGACCTCCTGCGCGACCTCCTTGTCCGGCATGGACAGGCGGTTCACGCCCAGCAGGGCGCGCAGCCGCGGCCAGGAGATCTCCCGGTCGCCGGGGACCAGCACGAACAGGAAATCGCCCGCGGCGCGGCGCACCACCAGGGTCTTCACGAGGTCCCGGGGCTCGACGCCCCGTGCGGCGGCGGCCTCGGCCAGGGAGCCGACCCGGCCGTGGCGGGTGATCTCGTAGTCGAGGCCGGAGGCCTCCAGGGCATCGATCGCGCGCTGTTCGCTCATGGGGCCACGATAGGTCGCCCGGCGCCTCGCTAGGCTCGGGGGATGCCCTCACCCGCGCTCGAGACGACGACCATCGCCGCGCCGCCGGCCCTGCCCGCCCCGGAGGACTATCCGTGGATCGACGGCGGCCTGCGCTCCGTGCTCCTGCACGACGCCGGCGTCCTGGACCTGGAGACAGGACGCTCGGGCCCGCCCGACGCCGCGGAGGGGACGCCGCCGCTCGTCGACGCCCAGGAGATCGACCGCGCCCTCGCCGCGGCCGGGGCGGCGCCGCTGGCCGAGCGCACCCTCGTGCTCGCCGTCGGCTCCAACCAGGCACCCGCGACGATCGCCCGCAAGTACCGTCGCGCGGCCCGGTCGCTGAACCTCGCGACCCCCTTCGTGCGCTGCACCGTGCACGGCCTGGGCGTCGGGTACGTCGCGAACTCCGCCGCGGCAGGCTTCGTCCCCGCCGCGCCCTTCCGGGCCGTCGGCGAGCGGCGGGAGCTGATCGCGACCTGGTTCGACGACGACCAGCTCGCCGCCATCGACGAGACCGAGCCCAACTACGACCGGGTGCGGCTGGATGCCGCGGACTTCCCGCTGGAGCTGGCCACCGGGCAGCGCCCCGCGCATCTCGACCTCTACGCCTCGCACCGCGGCGTCCTCGCCCGCGTGCGCCCGCTGCCCCTGCGGCGGCACCAGCAGGAGCTGTTCCGCGCGCTCGCGGCCCTGACCGGGGACGAGCTCGTGGAGGGCGAGGCCGCGACGATCTGTCGCGAGCTCGCCGCACGCCCCGAGGCCCTGCGTGAGCTGGTCCTCGCCCACGGCCTGGTGGCGGAGGACGGCCTGCCCCGCTGATCCCGGAGCCGGCGCCGTCCCGTGGACGGCCCGGCGCTCCGGGCGACGGCACCGCCTGACGGGCGAGTCCGGCCCGTCCGGCCCCCATCGCGGGGCCGCCGCGCCTCGGCTCTACTCCACGGTGAAGTCGACCGTGTGCCAGCCGCTCGCCCCGTTCGGGGCGGGGTTCGCCTCGGTCGCGGTCTGCTCCTCGCCGTCGCCGCCGGTCGCCCGCACGGTCGCCGTGTGGGGGCCGGGAGTCGCGTCCGCCCAGCGCAGCGACCACTGCACCCAGGCGTCGACCCCGACGTCGGCGCCGAGCTCGGCCTCCTGCCACGCGCCGTCGTCGATCCGCACCTGGACGCCGGCGATTCCGCGCCGCTGAGCCCAGGCGGTGCCGCCCAGCATCACCGCCCCGTCCTCGTCCGCGGCGACGGTGGCGGAGGGGCGGGGCACGTCCACGCGGGAGGCGATCTTGATCGGGCCGCGCTCGGACCAGCCCCGCGTGGACCAGTACGCCGTGTCCTCGTCGAAGCGGGTCACCTTCAGCTCGGCGAGCCATTTGGTCGCCGAGACGTAGCCGTACAGCCCCGGGACCACCATCCGCACGGGATAGCCGTGCTCCTGCGGCAGGGGCTCGCCGTTCATGCTCACCGCCAGCAGGGAGTCGCGGTCGTCGGTGAGGGCCTCGAGCGGGGTCGAGGCGGTGAAGCCGTCGACCGAGCGGGAGAGCACCATGTCCGCTCCCTCCTGGACGCCGGCCCGCTCCAGGAGGCTGCGCACGGGGACGCCCATCCAGGTCGCGTTGCCCACCAGGGACCCGCCGACGGCGTTGGACACGCAGGCCAGGGTCACGTGCGCCTCGGTCATCGGCTCGGCGAGCAGCTCCTCGAGGCTCAGCGTCAGCTCGCGCTCGACGAGGCCGTGGATCCGCACCTCCCAGGTGGAGGGGTCCACGCGCGGCACTGCGAGGGCGGTGTCGATGCGGTAGAAGTCCTCGTTCGGGGTGAGGAAGGGACCCATCCCCTCGACGTCGACCTGCGCATCGTCCGGGACCGGCGGAGCGGGGTCGGCCGGTGCCGGGAGCACGTACTCCGCGGCCCGGCGTGCTGCCTCCCGCGTCGCCGTGACCCCGCGAGCCCCGGCCGCGATCAGCACGCCGAGCACGCCCAGGGCGCCCACTCCCACCAGGGTGCGCCGCCGCGACCAGGCACTCTGTTCCTCGTCGCCTCCCTCCGCCTCTGGCGCGGCCTGCGCCGGTCCGCGCACCGCGCGCAGCAGGAGCAGCAGGAGCGGGACCGCGACGGCGGTGCCCACGAGGGTGGGCACCGTGTCCGCGGCCGTGTTCTGCGCGCGGGTGAGGGCGAGGGCCGCCGCGAGCAGGCCCAGCCCGGCCAGCAGCGCGGCGGCGAGACGGGGCCGCCGCGCCCCGAGACCCCCGATCAGCGCTGTCAGGAGCGCGTAGACCGCGACCATCGAGGCGTTGAGCACCAGCTTGTCCGCGGTGCCGAACAGGGCGATCACCGCGTCCTTCAGGGCGGGCGGGACGATGTCGATGAACGCGCCGCCCACGGCCGCGAAGGGGGCCGAGGAGGCGGAGAAGGCGAGGGAGAGCAGCTCGGCGACGGCGACCAGCACGATCCCCGCGACGACGCCCGCGACAGCGGACCACCAGGGAATACGGCGAGCCGGGGCGGAGGAGGCGGTCATGTCAGCATTCCCTTCGCGATGGCCTCGCTGGTGGGCTGGTCGGATCCCTCGGCGGGCTCGATGGTGAGCTCCAGCATCGAGGACTCGGGCAGCTCGCCGTGGGCCATCACCATCTCCTCGTCCTCCGAGATCATGCCGACGCTCTCCATCGACTCGCCCATCACCCACAGCTGGTAGGCGCTGCCCTCCGGCGGCTCGGGCAGCCCGGAGGCCTTGACGAGCATGGCCTTCTCGTCCCGGGAGTACATGAGGTCCAGGCTCCCGCCGCCGTGCGCGGGGATCGTCATCTGGGTGGCGTCCTTGGCCGCCATGATGGTGGAGGCCATCGCCTCCTCCTGCGAGGCGCGCTCGGCCTCCATGGCCGCGATGGTCGCCCGCGCCTCCTCCTCCGCCGCCCGCTCGCCGCTCCACAGACCGATGCCGGCGATCGTCGTGACCATGAGCAGCGCGGCGGCCGCTGCGAGCCATCGGGTGCGTCGCCGGGCGGTGCGGTAGCGGTCCAGGGGGACCACCTCGGCGTCCGGCGCGGCCTCGGGGGAGGTGTCGACACCGGTGCCGACGGGGTCCGCAGCGGAGTCCGTCGCGGCGGTCGGCTCCGCTCCGGGGGCATCGGCGCCGGCTGCGTCCTCTTCGCTGAGCGCCGGGGAGAGCTGGCGGGTCTGCGCGATCCGGGCCATGAGCTCGTCCTTGATCGCGGGGCGCGGCGGGACGGGATCGAGCCCGCGGGCCAGCTGCCCGGCGGTCTCCTGGAAGGCGCGGGCTTCAGCGGCGGTCGTCGGGTCCTGCGCGATCAGCTCCTCGAGCCGCGCGCGCTCCTCCTCGCCGAGGGCGTCGAGCGCCCAGGCGCCGGTCATGTCGTGCTGTCGCTCGTTCACGAGGCCACCCCCAGCCTGTCCCGCAGGACGATCATCCCGTCCCGGATCCGGGTCTTCGCCGTGCCGACGGGAATGTCGAGCAGGGCCGCCACCTCCCGGTGGCTGTACCCGCCGAAGTAGGCGAGGCGGATCGCCTCGGCCTGGTGGGCGGTCAGGGAGCGCAGCGCGGTCTGCACCCGCTGCGACTCGACGCGGCGCACGCCCTCCTCCGCCGCATCGACCACCTGCTCGGCGAGGATCCGCTCGCCCTCGGCGCTGTCGCGGCGCCGGGTCGCCTCGGAGGCCCGGACCGTGTCCACGGCGCGGCGATGCGCGATCGTGCACATCCAGCCGTGCGCCGATCCGCGGCGCGCATCGAAGCGGGTCGCGTGCGTCCAGATCTCCACGAACACCTCCTGCAGCACCTCCTCGCTCAGCGCCACGTCCCGCACCACGCGTCGGATCAGCGCGAACAGCAGCGGCGCGGCCTCGTCGTAGAGGCGGGAGAAGGCGCCCTCGTCGCCGAGCGACGCACGGTGCAGCAGCGCAGCGAGGGATGCCGGGGCCTCGGCCTCCGCGGCGACGGCGGGGTCGAAGCCCTCGGGGTCCCCGGCGCTGCCACGCCCGGGCGCGACACCGGTGGGTGGGGGAGACATGCGCGGCTCCTTCGGTCACGGCGGACAGGTGCGGGGTCGACGTCCGGAGACGTGCCCGCGCGCTGCCCGCCTGCGAGCAGTGTGCTCCGATCAGCGCCGATCCGCCATGGCGGGGAGCATCGGATCGGCATCGATGACGTCGACGGGGTGCGTCGCCGCCGATGGCGGCCGACGAGGGGCAGGGTCGGCGGGGCAGTGGGCCTGCGCCCCGGCGTTCCCTCACATGTCGTCGTCCTCGTCCATGGACTCCTCGTCCATCGACTCGTCCTCCATGCCCCCGTCGTCGGAGGTCATCGACTCATCGTCCATCTCCATGCCGCCGCCGTCGGAGGTCATGGAGTCGTCGTCCATCTCCATGCCGCCGCCGTCCGAGGTGGACATGCCGTCCCCCGAGTCCTCGGTCATCGAGTCGTCGTCGGGCCCTCCGGAGCAGGCGCTCAGCAGCGCGAGCGAGGCGGCGAGCGTTCCGAGGGCGGGGATGATCTTTCGAGCCTTCATGAGGTTCTCCTGGTGTTCAGTGCGGTTCGCGCCCGGGGTGCCGGGCGCGGATCACCACCGAGGTGGTGCTGCACAAGGGGTTCGGAGCCGTCGGCGGATCGGATGGGAGCGAATCCCGAGGAGGCGGGGACCCTCCTGTGACCTCCCGTACAACCGGGCCCGCCGGTTGGACGCGGGGCCCTGCGCGAGGTAGCGTTGTCGGTCGGTGGATGAGTCCGGAGCGATCCGGGGCCCAGCCCCCACGGGCCTATAGCTCAGTCGGTTAGAGCGCTGTCCTGATAAGACAGAGGTCACTGGTTCAAGTCCAGTTAGGCCCACTTCGAGGAGCGGAGGAAACTCGTGGCACAGCTCATCAAGGTCACCGCCGTCCTGATCGGGACGGCCGCCGCCGGGATCCTCGCCTGGCGGAAGATCGAGTCCGATCGGATCCGCAACGATCTGTGGACCGAGGCGGAGCGCGTCTCCGCCGAGCAGGACGCCGCCGCTCCCCGCGTCTGATCGGCCACTGCGGATCGGCACAACCACATACGGGGACTTAGCTCAGTTGGTAGAGCGGTAGCTTTGCAAGCTTCAGGTCAGGGGTTCGACCCCCCTAGTCTCCACTCGAGAACACAGAAGGCCCCGCTGATGCGGGGCCTTCTGCCGTGATGGGCGAGCCTGCACGGGGCCGTGACGCTGAGCCGGGGAGGTCGGATTCCCGTGGCGCACCTGCCGGGACTGCTCGATCGGATGGTACGGCTCGGGGCCGCCGGCCAGGACCGGGATCTGGTTCCCGGTGCCGATGCCGCCAGGCTCTTGACCTGCGACAGCGCGCGCGAGTAGCTTGCGAAGAGCCAACTGAAGATCTGACGCGAGAGGTCGGTATGTCCACCACGTCCGCTACACGTCAGAAGGGGGCCACGGCCGCGCTCGTGGCGCTCACGGCCGCGTCGTGCCTTCAGGTGGTCGACCCCACCGCCAACAACATCTCGGTGGTCGGCGCGAGCGTCGACCTGGAGATGTCGAGCTCCGGTCGTGCCTTCGCGGCGAGTGTGGGGACGCTGGCGCTGGCGGCGTTCATCCTCACCACGGGGGCGCTGGGGGACCGGCTGGGCCGGCGCCGCGTGATGCTCGCCGGGCTCCTGGTCGCGATCCTCGGCGGCGTGATCACCGCGATCGCACCGACCACGGCGATCTTCATGCTGGGCCGCGGGATCACGGGCGTGGGCATCGCCGCCTCCTTCGGGCTCAGCTTCGCGCTGCTGCGCGAGGTGATGCCGGACAAGATCCCGAAGGCCGTCGCGTTCTGGCTGGCCGGACAGACGGCGGCCGCCCTGGTGCTCGGGGTCGTCGCCGGGTGGATGGCCGGATTCGGGTGGCGCTTCGGCTACCTCGCCATGCCGATCGTGGCGGCCGTGGCCTTCCTCCTGTGCATGCGCGGGCTGCCCGAGGCCAAGGCGGACCACGTGGGGCGGTTCGACTACGTCGGGCTGGGCTCGGTGGCGATCGCGCTGATCGGGCTGATCTACGGCCTCTCCAATGCCGCGAGCTTCGGATGGGGGTCGGCGCAGGTCCTGATCCCGGTGATCGTGGGCCTGGTGTTCCTGGTGCTGTTCATCGTGTGGGAGGGCAGGGTCGCCGACCCCGCCTTCCCGGTCAAGCTGTTCAAGGACCCGGAGCTCGCGGGCTCGGTCGCCGTCGGCTTCTCGTTCAACATGTGGCAGGCCGTCGTGATGATCCAGCTGTCGATGCTGTGGCAGTACGTCTACCAGTACCAGCCGCTGCAGGTCAGCCTCGGGCAGCTGCCCATGAACATCGCGATGGTGATCGGAGCGGTGATCGCGGGCCGCCTGCTGTCCAAGGGCGTTCCGGCGTGGGTCAACCTCCTCATCGGCCACGTCCTGCTGATCGGGACGATGGTGGTGTTCGGGCTGTCCACCACCACCTCGCCCTACCTCTTCTTCGCGATCCCGATGATCGTCGGCGGCTTCGCCCGGATGCTGAACGAGACCACGATGGGTCAGTACTTCGTCGCCAAGCCGCCGCCCGCGCTGACCGGCGCGATGGCGTCATCGAAGACCGCGATCGGCCAGACCAGCTTCGCGCTGGGCACCGCGCTGTCCTCGACCTTCCTGTTCGGCCAGTACGGGCGGGGCATCGCCGAGGCGTTCGCCGAGGCCAACGTGGAGCCGGCCCAGCAGGGCCAGTTCACCGGCATGATCCAGCAGTACATCTCCGGCGGCGACCTGTCCGGCTACGACCCGCAGCTCGTGCAGCAGGTGGTCGACGAGGCCTCCGACGTCTTCGTCACCGCCTTCGACGGGACGATGTTCATCATCGCCGGCTTCCTCACCGTCTTCGCCGTCATCAGCACGCTGCTGTTCGCGAAGGCGAACCGGGACCGCAGGGCCGGTCGCCTGGTGGACGGCCCCCTGACCATCGACGGGCGGCCCGCCGCTCTCGAGGACCCGACCACCGACCCGAGCTGAGCTCCCCGCCGCTCCGAGACAGGAGATACCCATGAGCACCCCTGATCTGATCCTCACCGGCGCGACGGTGATCACGGTGGACGAGGCCGACACGATCGCCGAGGCCGTCGCCGTCACCGATGGCACGATCAGCGCCGTCGGCACCGCCGCCGAGGTCGGCGCCCTCGCCGGGCCCGACACCCGGACCCTCGACCTCGAGGGCGCCACCGTGATCCCCGGCTTCGTCGACGCGCACAGCCATGTGTCGATGGGCGCTCCGTTCATCAAGCACGCCGATCTGCAGGCGCCCCCGGTCGGGGGCGTGCGCACCGTCGACGACCTCCTCCGCGCGCTGCACGAGGCCAAGGACCGCAACCGCCCTGCCCCCGGCGAGTACGTCATCGGATGGGGGTACTACCCCGACGCGATGGACGACGACGGCGCGATCACCGCCGAGATCCTGGACCGGGAGTTCCCGGATCATCCGGTCGTCATCGTGCACGTCTCCGCCCACGGCGGCGTCGTCAGCAGCCGGGTGCTGGAGGACCTGGGGTACACGGCGGGGGTGAGCGATCCCGAGGGCGGCACCATCGGCCGCTATCCCGGCACGGACGCGCCCGACGGCGTGCTCTGGGAGCAGGCGTGGATGCCCTTCGTCTTCGGGCTGCTGGACTACGGGCGCGACGAGGCCGACGCGATGCTCGCGGAGTACGCGCGCTGGGGCATGACCACGGTGCAGGACGGCGCGGCCACCCGGGCCCAGGTGGAGAAGCTGCGCGGCTTCGCCGCCGAGCGCGAGCTGCTGGTCGACGTCCGGTCGCTGGTCGCCTATCCGGAGTTCGACGACGTGGCCCAGGCTGGCCTGTTCAACACCTCCGTCAGCGGCCACACCGTGCAGGGCGTGAAGCTGATCATCGACGGCTCGCCCCAGGGCCGCACCGCCTACGTGACCGAGGAGTACCGCCACGGGGGGCCCGGCGGCGAGCAGCACTGGCACGGCCTGGTGAACATGGACCAGGACCTCACCGACACCGTCGTCACCGCGGCCTACCAGCAGGGCGTGCAGGTCTTCGCCCACTGCAACGGTGACGGCGCCGTGGACCGGCTGCTGGCGGCGCACCGTGCCGCCGTCGCGGCCGGGGCGACCCCGACCGGGCGCACCATCCCCATCCACTCCCAGGTCATGCGCGGGGAGCAGCTGGACGAGTACGCGGCCGAGGGCTTCGAGCCGTCGATGTTCACCGTCCACACCTACCTCTTCGGGGACACGCACATCGCGAACTTCGGCGAGGAGCGGGCGTTCGGGATCTCGCCCATGCGTTCCGCGATCGACAAGGGGCTGCGGCCCAGCAACCATTCCGACTACCCGGTCACGCCGATCAACCCGCTGCTGCTGCTGTGGAGCTCGGTCGCGCGGACCTCGACCGGCGGCGTGGTGCTCGGCGAGGGGGAGCGGATCACCCCGCTGGAGGGGCTGCGGGCGCTGACAATCAACGCCGCGTACGAGCACTTCACCGAGGACGACCGCGGATCGATCGAGGTGGGCAAGCTCGCGGACCTCGCGGTCCTCAGCGCCGATCCGCTGCGGGTGTCGACGGACGAGATCCGTGACATCCGCGTGCTGCGCACCCTCAAGCGCGGCGTGACCATCCACGACGCCTCGTGAGCGCGATGTGAGCACCGAGCCCTCCGGGCCTGCGCCGCCGGGCACCGCGACGCCCGACGGGGTGGCCCGCCGCCCGGGACCGGCGATCCTCGCCCTCACCGTCGCCGGCGTCGCCCAGGCCGCCGATGTGTCGCTGCACAACACGGCGCTGGTCTCGGCCGCCGCCGAGTTCGGGATGTCGGCCACCCAGCGATCGTTCGCGGCCTCGGCGGCGACCCTCGCCCTGGCCGCCTCCATCCTCACTATCGGCACGATCGGCGACCGGTACGGGCGCCGGCTCACCCTCCTGTGGTGCGCGGCCGCCCTGGTCGTGGGCGGTGTCATCACGGCGACCGCCCCGGTCTTCGCCGTCTACCTGATCGGGCGGGTGGTCACCGGCATCGGTCTGGCGGGGACGCTGGCGCTGTCGATGGCGCTGATCCGCACCGTGGCCCCCGAGCAGGTCCCGCGGGCGATGTCGCTGTACTTCACCGGGCAGGTGGGCTTCACACTGCCGCTGGCGGTCCTCGGCGGGTGGCTGGTCGGGGTGGACTGGCGTCTGGGCTATCTGGTCGTGGTGGTCGTCGGCGCTCTCGCTCTCGTGCTGAACAAGCTCTTCGTCCCGCGGTCGAAGGCGGTGCATCGGCGCCGGTCCGACCCCCTCGGGCTGGTGCTCGTCGCGATCGCGCTGGTGGCGGTCATCTGGGGCGTCTCCGACGCCTCCCACGGCTGGCTCTCGGTGCGGGTGCTGCTCCCGGTCTCCCTCGGCGTCGTCGCCCTGGTGGTGTTCCTGTGGTGGGAGCACCACCATGAGGAGCCCGCGCTCCCGGTGGCGGTCTTCCGCGACCGGAGCCTCGCCGGGGCGCTGACCGCGGACGTCTCCTTCAACATGTGGCAGGCCGTGATGGTCCTGCAGCTCGCGCTGATGTGGCAGTACCTGTACTCCTACACCCCGCTGGACGTGACCCTCGGGCAGCTCCCGGCGACGGTGGCGATGGTGCTCGGCGCCTTCGCCGCGGGGCGCTTCGCGGCGCGCGGCATCCGGCCGCAGGCACTGGTGCTGATCGGCCTGGGCGGTGTGGCCGTCTCGATGTACCTCTTCGTGCTCGCCGGGACCTCGACCCCCTACTGGGTGTTCGCGATCGCGCTGGTGCTGGGCGGCTTCTCCCGGATGCTCACCGAGACCGCCGCGGGGGAGTTCTTCGTCGAGATCCCGCCGGCGGACCTCGTCGGCGCCACCGTGGCGAGCAAGCCGGCGATCGGTCAGGCCGCGTTCGCGCTCGGCTCGGCGCTGAGCTCGACGCTGCTCTACGGGGGCCTGGGGCGCGACCTGCCCGAACGGTTCGCGGCCCTCGGTCTGACGCCGACGCAGCAGAGCCAGGTGGTGGGCTGGTTCTCCGACGACGAGATCCCCGCCTGGGCGCAGGGCACCGACCTCTGGGATCAGGTGATCGCCGCGTCCCAGGACGCCTACGTCGACGCCTACCGCACGACCATGCTCTTCTTCGCCGTCGTCTTCACCCTCCTCTTCGGCCTGGCCTGGCACTTCCTGCGCCGTCGCCCGCAGAGCCGCGAGCGGTAGGACCGGTCGCGGTCACCCACGGCCGCGGCCCGTGACCGCATCGTGACCTCGGGTACCAGGCGGTGACCACGATGCGGTCCCCCGGAGGCTCGCCGCCCAGCCTGGGCCCATGACCCCCACGGAGCGCGGGACGCCGACGCACTGCCCCTACTGCGCCCTGCAGTGCGCCCAGACGCTCACCGCTCCCGCCGCCCCCACCCCCGGCGACGCCGTCCTCGAGGTGCAGGGCCGCGACTTCCCCACCAATCGCGGCGGGCTGTGCCGCAAGGGGTGGACGTCGGCCGAGGTGCTCACCGCGCCGGACCGCATCACCCGCCCGCAGCGCCGCGGTGCCGACGGCCGCTTCCAGGACGTGAGCTGGGACGACGTCCTGGATCTCGTCGCCGCCCACCTGCGCCATGCTCGCGCGACCACGGGCCCCGACGCGGTCGCGGTCTTCGGCGGGGGAGGGCTGACCAACGAGAAGGCCTACGCGCTGGGGAAGTTCACCCGCGTGGTCCTGGGCTCGCGGTACATCGACTACAACGGGCGCTTCTGCATGGCCGCCGCGGCGACGGCCTCGAACCGCTCGCTGGGCATGGACCGCGGTCTCGGCTTCCCGCTCGCGGACCTCGGCGGCGCGGACGCGGTGCTGCTGCTGGGGTCGAACGTGGGCGCGACCATGCCGCCGTTCGTCCAGCACCTGGCCGGGGTGCGGGAGCGGGGCGGGCTGGTGGTCGTGGACCCCCGGACCTCGGCGACGGCGGCGCTCACCGAGGACGGCGCGGGCACCCACCTTGCCCCCGTCCCCGGCACCGACCTGGTGGTGCTGCTGGCTCTGCTCCATGTCGTCCTCGCCGAGGGCCTGCTGGACCGGGAGTACGTCGAGCAGCGCACCACCGGGCTCCCCGAGCTGCGCACCGCCGCCTCCGCGTGGTGGCCCGAACGGGCCGAGGCCGTGTGCGGCATCGGGGCGGAGGCCCTGCGCGGCATCGCCCGGCGGCTCGCCGCGGCCTCCCCCTCGCGCGGTGGCCGCGGCGCCTACATCCTCACCGGCCGCGGCGTCGAGCAGTCCACCCAGGGCACCGCGACGGTCACCGCGGCGATCGACCTCGCCCTGCTGCTCGGGCTCGTCGGCCGTCCCGGCTCCGGCGTCGGCCCGATCACCGGGCAGGGCAACGGGCAGGGCGGCCGCGAGCACGGGCTGAAGTCCGACCAGCTGCCCGGGTACCGCAGGATCGACGACCCCGCCGCGCGGGAGCACGTCGCCCGCGTCTGGGGCGTCGATCCCGCGGACCTGCCCGGCCCCGGCGTCCCGGCGGTGCAGCTGCTGGACTCCCTGGGACGCCCGGGCGGACCCGGGATCCTCCTGCTGGCCGGCGCGAACCCCGTGGTCTCCGCCCCGAACAGCGGGGCCGTCCGCGAGCGCCTCGCCGCCCTGGACCTGCTCGTCGTGCTGGACACCGTCCCCTCCGAGACCGCGCAGATGGCCGACATCGTCCTCCCCATCGCCCAGTGGGCGGAGGAGGAGGGCACCATGACCAACCTCGAGGGCCGCGTCATCCGTCGGCGTCGCGCCCGCGCCGCTCCCGGCGAGGCGCGCAGCGAGCTGTGGATCCTCCATCAGCTCGCCGCGCGGCTGGGCCATGACACCGGCTTCCCCACGGACGCCGCGGAGGTCTTCGACGAGCTGGCCCGCGCCAGCGCCGGCGGCCTCGCCGACTACGCCGGGCTCAGCCACGAGCGGCTGGACCGCGAGGGCGGCGTGCAGTGGCCCTGCCCGTCGGCTGATCATTCGGGGACCGAGCGGGTCTTCCTCGACGGCTTCCCCACCCCGGACGGCCGTGCGCGGCTGATCGGCGTCCAGCACCATCCCCCGCAGGACGATGTCCGCGAGGACGCGCCCCTGCACCTGACCACGGGCCGGCTGCTCGAGCAGTACCAGTCCGGCGCCCAGACCCGGCGGGTGCCCTCGCTGCTCGCGGCTCGGCCGGACTCTTTCGTTCAGATGCATCCGCTGCTCGCGGACCGGCTGGGCATCGAGGAGGGGACGGAGGTGCACCTGCGCACCCGCCGCGGGGAGGCGCGGGCCCCGGCGGTGCTCACCGAGGCGATCCGTCCCGACACCGTCTTCATGCCCTTCCACTACGCGGGCCCGGGCAGCGCCAACCTGCTCACCAACGACGCCACCGACCCCCTCTCCGGCATGCCGGAGTTCAAGATGACCGCGGTGGAGGTCCACCGCGCCCCGGAGCAGGAGGAGGACCTCGCATGAGGATCGTCGTGATCGGACATGGCATGGTCGGCTCCCGCTTCGCCGCGGACCTCGTCGAGGCGGACCCCGAGGCCCGCGTGACCGTGCTGGGCCAGGAGGACCACGACCCGTACAACCGCGTGATGCTCTCCTCCCTGGTCGCCGGCACCGTCGACCCCGGAGCCCTCACCCTCGCCGCCCCGCGCCATGAACGGGTGCAGGTCCTGCGCGGGGTGAGCGCGGTGCGCCTGGACCGCGGCCGACGGGTGGTTCTCGACTCCCGCGGCCGGGAGCACCCCTATGACCGGGCCGTGCTCGCGACCGGATCCGCCCCACGGATCCCCGAGATCCCGGGGGTGTGGGCCGACGGGCAGCTCGTGGGCGGGGTCAGCGCGCTGAAGGACCTGGACGACGCGCGACGGATCATCGCCTCCACCCTGCGGGCCGACCAGGCCGTGGTGCTCGGCGCGGGCGTGCTGGGCCTCGAGGTCGCCACGGGCCTCGCCGCCCGGGGCCTGGAGGTCACCCTGGTCCATCACCGTGACCGGCTCATGGAGCGTCAGCTGGACCCCGATGCCTCGGAGATCGCCCGCTCCTCCGTGGAGCGGCTCGGCATCCGCGTGGTCATGGGCACGGGCGCGGCCGGCGTCGACGCCCCCGGCGGGCGGCTGCAGCGCGTCCAGCTCACCGACGGCGCCGAGATCCCAGCCCAGCTCCTGGTGCTCTGCGCCGGGACCGTCCCGCACGCGGACCTCGCTGAAGAATCTGGCCTGACCTGTGAGAACGGGGTCGTCGTGGGCTATGACCTGGCCACGGCGGAGGACCCCGCGGTCTTCGCGATCGGCGACTGCGCCCAGCCGCCCGGCGGCGCCAGCGGCCTGGTCGCCCAGGGCTGGGAGCAGTCCCGCCAGCTGGTGCACGCCCTCGCCCGGCGTCCGGGCGCGCTGAGCGCGACCCCGCCGGGCCGTGAGCTGATGCGGGTCAAGGCGGTCGGCTTCGCGCTGGTCACGATGGGCCGGATCGACCGTCCGGCCCCCACGGCCCATGCCCTGCGCTCGGTGCGGATGAGCGATCCCTACGGCGGGCGGTACACCGAGGTGGTGGTGCACGACGGGCACCTCATCGCCGCGACGGTCATCGGGGACGAGGAGATCGCCGCGACCCTGGGCGCCGCCTTCACCCGCCGCACGCCCGTGCCGCGGGACCCCGTCCACCTGCTGGCCCGCCCGCTCAGCGGTCAGGGCGCCGCCGCGGTGCGCCCCGTGGCGGAGAGGGGCGATGCGGAGACGATCTGCCAGTGCAACGGGGTGACCAAGGGGGTGCTGTGCGCGGCGATCCGTTCGGGCTGCTCGACGCCGGCCGAGCTCTCCGACGCGACCCGGGCCGGCACCGGCTGCGGGACCTGCACGGGGGACCTGACGGCGCTGCTGGAGTCCCGCGCCGCAGCGGCGAACGGCGAGACGGTCTCAGCCGCCGTCGGCGCGGTGCTCTGACCCGCAGGAGTCCGCGCAGCCCTCGCGCTCGCCGGTGAGGACCGCGGCAGGGGCCGTGCAGGCCTCGCCCCGCCACGCCTCGAGCCCCTCCCGCAGGGCGAAGACGGCGATGACCAGCGCGGCCACGGAGTCCGCCCACGCCCAGCCCAGGAGGCTGTTGAGCAGCAGGCCGGCCAGCAGCGCCGCCGAGAGATACGCGCACAGCAGGGTCTGCTTCGAATCGGCGACGGCCGTGGCAGAGCCGAGCTCGCGACCGGTGCGCCGCTCGATCATGCTCAGCACCGGCATGACCAGGAGGCTCAGCGCAGCGATCGCGATGCCGATCGAGGAGTGCTCCGGATCCCGGAATCCCGCGAGCCCCAGGACCGCCTCGAGCGCGACGTAGAGAGCGAGGGCGAAGAACGAGACGGCGATGATCCGCAGGGCAACCTTCTCGCGGCGCTCCGGGTCCGGGGCGGAGAACTGCCAGGCCACGGCCGCGGCGGAGAGCACCTCGACGATCGAGTCCAGACCGAAGCCGATCAGCGCCGCGGAGGAGGCGGCGCGGCCCGCGAGCAGCGCGACGATCGCCTCGATGACGTTCCAGGTGATCGTAAGGGCGACGACCAACCGGATCCGGCGGCGCAGGAGCTCCCGGCGCTCCGGGGCGAGGGCCGCGGTCATTCGGCGGCCTCGCAGTCGCTGCGGCACCCGGGCACCGAGCAGGCCGGTTCCGTGCACGGCACGCTCTCGTCCACCGCGAGGGTCACGTCCACCAGGGCGCCGAGCGCCGCGGCGAGGTGGGCATCGGCGATCTCGTAGCGGGTGCGACGGCCCTCGGGCTCCGCGACCACGATCCCGCAGCCGCGCAGGCAGGCGAGGTGGTTGGAGACGTTGGTCCTGGTCAGATCCAGCTCGTGGGCGAGCTGCGCGGGGTATCCGGGCCCGTCCAGGAGGGTCAGCAGGATGCGGGAACGGCTCGAGTCCGCCATCGCCCGGCCCAGCCGGTTCATGACGTCCGTGCGCGCGGCTAGAGTCAGCATGCACTGACCATACAGCAGTCGCTGACCTATCCGCGGCGCGACGGCACGGCGACGGCGAGGTCAGGAGCCCGAATGCGTGACGATCAGCATCAGGGCGATGAGGAACAGCGCGATCGCGCCGAGCGCCGTGCCGAGCGCGGCCAGCAGCACTCGCGAGCTGCGTCCCGCGTCGTAGCGGTGGATGCCCACCACGCCCAGGACCACGGCCGCGATCGCGAGCGGCGCGGCGATCGCATCACCGATGACGGGGATCAGCGAGCAGACGATCGCCCCCAGTCCGAGGGCCAGGGAGTACTCCCCGAGTGTGCTGTGCCGCGAGCGCATGGGCACATCATGCCCGGTCCGGCGCTGTGCTCCGCCGCCTGATCCCGCGGGGCGGGCGACGCCCGAGGTCCCGCGGGGAAGAATGGTGCCCACCCCCGAGGACGAAGGAGGCCGCTCGATGTCCGACGGCACGCTGCACCTGGAGATCCGCCCGGCGGCCCCGCCCCGCGCTGTACACCGTGCCCTGACCGACGCGCAGGCTCTGCGCACCTGGCTGGCGGAGAATGCCGAGGTGTCGCCGGCCGCGGGGCGCTTTGCGTTCTGGGGCGGCACCACACCGCAGGGGGACCGCGCTCACCAGCGCCTGCTCGCCGTCGAGGAGGACCGCCTCCGGTTCGAGTGGATCCTCGACGGGACGTCCACCGTCGTCGAGATCGCACTGGAGCCCGGGGGCGAGGAGGGCGCCGTGCTGCATCTGCGCCAGGACGGCCTGCCGACCCTCGAGCAGCTGATGGCCCCGACGGGCCGACGCGACGGCCTGCACAGCATGCACACCTTCTGGGGCCTGGCCCTCGCCCGGCTCACCGAGCACGTGGAGGGCCGCCCGCTGACGCCGGGCGCGGATTTCCGTCCCGATCGGCCGCTCGAGATCCGGGCGAGGGTGGAGATCGCGGCCCCGCGCGAGGCGGTCTTCGCCTCCCTGGTCGACCCGGAGCAGATCGCGCGGTGGTTCGGCTGGGAGGTCGAGCTCGATGCGCGAGTGGGAGGGTCCACCACCTTCGGCCTCGAGGGCACGGTGGACGAGGTCGAGCCCGGCAGGGCCCTGGCCTGGTCCGATGCGGAGGGTGCGAGGATCCGCTGGGAGCTCGAGGAGTCCGGCGGCGGGACGGTCCTGACCTTCCTCCAGACCGGCTATCTCGAGGACGAGCGCGACAGCGCCGCCCAGCACGAGGCCGGGTGGCTCGCCGCCCTCGCCGAGCTCGCGCGCCTGCACGCGCTGGGCGACGACTGGACGCCGCTGCTCACGGAGCTGCCGGCGGACCATTGACCCGGCGCCCCCGCAGGCGCACGCTGACTCCATGACACGGATCCGCACATGCCTCTGGTTCGACGGCCGGGTGGACGAGGCCGCCGCGTTCTACACTTCTCTGCTCCCGGACTCCCGGATCGTGGGGTCGATGCCCTACACACCCACGGACAACTCCCCGGGCTCGCCGCCCGCGGGGGAATCGCTCACGGTCGAGATCGAGCTGGCCGGGGTGCCCTACGTCCTCCTCAACGGCGGCCCGATGTTCCCGCAGACCGAGGCGGCCTCGATCGAGGTGACCGTCGGCAGCCAGGAGGAGCTGGACCGCCTCTGGGATGCGCTGATCGCGGACGGCGGGCAGGAATCCCAATGCGGCTGGTGCCGGGACCGCTTCGGCGTCTCCTGGCAGGTGATCCCGCAGCAGCTCTACGACCTGCTGGCCGGCCCGCAGGCCGCCGCCGTCACGGCGGAGATGCTCACCCAGCAGAAGCTCGACGTGGAGCGGCTGGAGGCCGCCGCCCGGGGCTGAGCGTGCACCTCCCGGCACTGCGTCAGGTGCAGGTGCCGTAGCCGATGCCGAGCCAATCGAAGCCGATGGTCCAGTCGTGCTGCACGCTCTGCGAGCTCCACCCGCCCGGGCCCAGCGCCTCGACCGTCACGATGCCCTTCCATTCGTTGTTCCAATCCCCGGAGATCCCCCAGGCGACGGCGGTGGTCGAGGCGGGCACGACGGTGGGCGTGTTCGCCGGCAGCAGCGGGTATCCCTCGCTGGTGGTGCCGCTCTGCCAGCCGCCGGGGACCGTGCCGTCCCCGTCCTGGACCAGGACGGTCACCCGGTAGGCGGTGACCTCGAGGCCCTCGTCCGGCGGGGTGAGGGTCAGCAGGTTGGGAGCGGCGCTCCGCCCGGTGCAGGTGGTGTCCGGGGCGGCCACGGACCCCGCCGTCGCCGTCAGCGTGCCGGCCTCCTCGGAGATCCAGGCGGCGTCGGTCGGCTGCGTCGGCACGGCCGAGGCGCCCAGCACGAGGGCCAGCAGCAGCGAAGCGGCTAGGGCCGCTCGGCCGCGCAGCCCCCGCGGTGCGGTCTCGGTGGTCCTCATGATCGGCTCCTTCCTCGGTGTGCGGTGGTGCCGGCCCGTGCCGGCTCGCGGCGGGCGCGGAGCGCGGCTCCCAGCAGCAGCGCCGCGAGGGCGGCGAGCAGGAGGAGACGCGGGTCGGTGCCGGTCGCGGCGAGGCGGCCCAGGAGACCGCCCTCGGCGGAGCTCCCGCCGGTGGCGGAGCTCGTGACGGGTCGCACGGTCGCGACGGAGGTGGCGTCGCCCGCGGGGGCCGACGACGATCCGCTCGAGCCCCCTGCCCCGGAGGTCCCGGAGCCCGTGTCGCCGTCGGCCGACGAGCCCGTGCCCGCCGTGCCCGTGTCCGAGCCGGTGCCCGGGTCCGCGGGTCTCGCCGAGTCGCCGTCCGAGCCCGCGGGATCCGAGGAGTCGCCGTCCGGGTCCGCGGGAGACGTGGGACCGCCGGTGCCCGGCCCGCCGTCCTCGGTGCCCGGCCCCTCCTCCTCGGGGGCGACGGAGATCTGCTCCCCGGCGCCGTGCGCCACCAGGCGCAGCGATCCCGAGAGACCCTGGGCGGCCGGAGGCGCGTCCTCATCGAGGGTGATCCGCACCAGCAGCCAGTCCTCGGCGCGCGCGTCCTGCTGCCCGAGGTCGATGGCCGCGCCGGCCTCCGGGGTGTGCTCCGCGACCAGCGGCCGGTTCCCGGCGCAGCTCGCCGCGGGGCGCTGGGTGCAGGACGCGACCGAGACCTGCACCCAGGCGGCCAGGTCCCCGTCCACGATCAGCTCCCGGTGGATGGTGCCCTCCTCGACCTCCGGCGCCGCCACCCGCACCGCCCAGCGCGCGGTGGCGCCGGGGGTGAGGGCATGGGCGCCCTCGAGCCCCTCCGCGAACAGCTCGAGGTGCTGGCCGCGGACCACCTGCTGCGGCCCCTCCGCGTGGGAGAGTGCGGGCACCCCGAGGAGCAGCGCGAGGGCGAGGCCCAGCAGTGCGATCATCCGCCGCACGGTGCTCATTCCCGGCTCCCGGTGCCGCCGCGGGGCCACAGGGCCCAGACCACGCAGCCGGCCGCCACGACCCCCAGCGGGGCGAGGACCCGGGAAGTCCCGGCCGAGGCGACCAGCGGCGCGACGCCGGGGGCGGAGACGACCACCCGTCCCACCTCGTCCACGAGATAGCGGGTGGGATCGTTCTGCGCATTGGCGTCCCCGCGCAGGGTCAGGAGCCGCTGCGCCGGGTCGTCGGCGCCCTCCACGGCCACCACGCGGTGGGTGACGGGCAGCTCTCCCGCTGCGCGGTCCACGGTGACGACGTCCCCGACCTCCACGTCGGCCGCCGCGGTCGGGGCGACCAGTGCGGCGGAGCCCACGGGGATCGAGGGCTCCATCGACCCGGAGCTGAAGAGCATCACGCGGAACCCGAAGACCCCCGTGAGCAGGGCGAGGACCATGCACAGCAGGCCCAGGGCGGCCGCGGCGGCGAGCAGCAGATCGCCCAGCAGACGCAGGGCGGTGCGGTGCCGGGGGCGCCGACGGGCTGCCGGCGCGGCGGGGAGGGCGGGGGCGGTGACGGTCATCGGGGTCTCCTCAGAGCTGGGTGACGGTGAGGGTCAGGTCGATCCGGGCGCTGGTGCCCTGCACCTCCGCGCCGGTCGCCCCGGTGGTCGGGGCGGCCGCGCGCAGGTCCAGGCACAGCCCGAGGGGGTCCGCGCCGTCGGCGCCCACCTCCGCGCTGGTCGCGTCGAGCGGTGCGCCGAGGTCGACGTAGGAGTCCGGCCCGCCGGCGAGGTAGCGGGCGTCGGGACCGAAGTCCGCGGCGGTGCACGGTGCCGAGGAGGCACTGCGGGCCACCACCCGGTACTCGACGGCGTCCGCGAGGGCGCCTTCGGCGGTGACCCCTTCCAGGAGCACCTCGCCGCCGCGCGTGCTGCCCCGTGCGGTGCGCACGTTCAGCGCCCCGTAGTGGGATGCGCCGGCGGTCGGGGCGTCCCAGGTGCCGCCCGGGGCGAGGTCGCTGAGGTCCGCGGACAGGCTCGCCGCGGAGCCCGGGGCGTGATGCGCCCAGTCGCCGCCGGCACCCTGGGACTGGGTCTCGAAGGTGCCGGCCACGAAGGTGGTGGCCGCCGCCTCGGAATCCTGCCACGAGGCGACGGTCAGCGAGCCGGCCACGCCGAGTGCCAGGCCTCCCGCGAGGAGGCCCAGCGCCCGGGCGCCGCGGCGCCCGGTCACGACAGGCCGGCGCCCGAGGTGCCGGTCAGCGTCCAGGTCACGTCCGCCGTCTCGCCCTGGCCCAGATCGGCGTCGGCGGAGACGGTCACCTTGAGGTAGACGACGTCGCTGAGCTCGTCGAGCGTGAAGAGATCCGCGTGGGAGGTGCCGGCGGCGACCGACTCCCCGCTGACCAGGGTGCCGATGGTCTCGGTGGCGTCGATGTCGCTGACCTGCTCGATCGTGTAGTCGAGGTTGTCGGCCGCGCTGCCGCTCGCGGTCACGGCGCCGTCCACGGTCGCCGCGTTGCTCGAGGACTGGTCGAGGCGGATCGCGTAGACCGCGGAGGCGGAGTCCGTGGGCGAGAGGTTCTGGGCCAGGGGGTCGAAGGACAGGCTCAGGGCCTCGGCCGGGGGCGTGGTGTCGGAGAAGGTCTCTCCGTCGGTGCTCGACTCGAGGGCGAACGTGCCGGCCGCGAAGCTTCCCTCGGCGACCTCGGTGTCCGTCCACGAGGCGAGGGTGACCATCCCGCTGATGCCGAGGACGAGGCCTCCGGCGGTGAGGGCGAGGAGCCGGCGTCGCCTCGGGCTCTTCTTGGTGGTGTCGGTGGTCATGGGATCCTCCATCGCTGCGGTGTCTTTGCCAGCCGGTGGAGCTGGCACCACAATGGAACGACCGGGAGACCGCCTCGGGACGGGACCCTGCGTGGAAGCACGCATGAACAGCCGTGGTGGCTCGGAGAGGACGCGCGATGCACAGCAGGGTCGACGGCCGGGCGAGGCCGCGCCCCCTGCGTGTGAGCGTCGTCGAGGACGAGGCGCTGATGCGCTCGATGCTGGTGCGCACGATCGACGAGGCCCCGACCATGCGCGTGGTCCACGAGCTCGACGGCGCCGCCGCCGCGCGCCTGGCGATCGCCCCGCGCAGCACGGACGTGGCCCTGCTCGACGTGAACCTCGGGGACGGCAACGGCATCGCCCTGGGGCTCGAGCTGCAGCGGGCGGATCCGCGCCTGGCCGTCCTGCTGCTGTCCAGCCTCGACGTGATGGGACTGTTCCTCTCCGTCCAGGACCAGGTCAGCGAGCCGTGGAGCTATCTCTCCAAGCGCTCCACCTTCACCCGGGACGTGCTGCTGGGCGCGATCGCGGCGACCGCCGACGGCGATGTGGTCATCGACCCCTCGCTCGTCCAGCGGTCCCGGCCGCGCGCCGGCACTCCCGTCGCGGGGCTGACCAGCGCGCAGTTCCAGGTGCTGCGCCTGGTCGCCGAGGGGCTCTCGAACGAGGCGGTCGCCGACCGGCTGCACCTCTCGGTGCGTTCCGTCGAGAGCCACCTGCTGTCGATCTACCGCCGGCTGGATGTGGACGGCGAGGGGGCGAACCGCCGGGTGCGCGCGGTGCTGACCTTCCTCGAGCAGACCGGCCGCACCTGGCAGCGATGAGGGGGCATCGGGCACCGATCGCGGCCCTGGTCGCGACGCTCAACGTGGCCGCCTTCGCTCTCCTCGTGGCAGAGCAGGCCACCGAGTGGAGCACCGCCTGGTCTGCCGCCGCCCTGATGTGGTGGGTGGGCGGGGTGACGCTCGTGGTCGGGCTCGTGCTGGTCGCGGCCGTGATGCTGCTGGCGATGCGGGTGCGCTCCTGGAGGTGGCGCCTCGTGCTCGCCCCGGCGCTGGCGGCGATCCAGGCGCTCGTGCGCGCGGCGCTGCTGCTGCCGGCCACCACCGTCGAGCCGGGCGCTCCGGGCGGGGTGGCCGTCTGGGCCACGGGGATGCTCGGGTACTCCGTCGCGCTCGGAGCCGGGTTCCTGGTCGCCGCGCTGCTGGAGCGGGAGGACCGCGAGCGGGAGCGGCGCGAGGCCGAGGAGCGCACGGCGCGCCGGGCGGTCGCCGAGCTCGAGGACGAGGAGCTGCGGGTGCGCCGGATGGTCGCGGACCGGCTCCACGGCACCGTGCAGCACCGCCTGGTCGTCATCGCCAGCGGTCTCGAGCAGGCCGCGTCGGAGGCCGAGGAAGGGAGCGCGCGGGCGGGGGAGCTGCGCGGGTGGGCGGAGGACCTCGACGAGCTGCGGGAGGAGCACGTGCGATCGCTCAGCCACAGCCTCTTCCCCTCGGGGGCCGATCTGGGCACCTACCAGGCGATCCGTGCGCTGCTGGACCGCCTGCCCACGAGCGTGGCCGCCACCGTGGAGCTCGGCCCCCGAATGCAGGCGCACGTGGACGCCCATCGCGCACTGCTGCCGCTGCTGGACCGGCTGGTGGTGGTCTACACGGTCGAGGAGGCCGTCACCAACGCGCTCAAGCACGGCGGGGCCGCGCGCGTCGTCGTGCGCGCCGAGGTCGAGCCGGCCCCGGACCCGCCCTGGATCCTCGACCTCGTCGTCGACGACGACGGGAGCGGACCGGGCCCCGGGGCGCCCGTGCTCTCCGGGCTGGCCCGCCACCGCGCCCGGGCGGAGGCGCGCGGCGGGACGCTGGTCCTGGAGGCCGGGCCCGACGGCGGCGGGCGGCTCCACCTCAGGCTGCCGTTCACGCCGGAGCCCTGAGGGCGAAGGCGGCTCAGCCCTCGCGGATGGTCATCCGGGCGATCCGGTCGCCGACCACGTCGAAGGCGAAGGAGCTGCGGCCGTTGGCGTGGGTGCTGCGCCAGTCGCCGACGACGGTGATGCGGTCGCCGTCCACCGTGACCTCCTCCGGCGTGAGGACGCCCTGGGCGCCGAGGAACTCCCGGTCGCTCCAGGTGGTGATCGCGGCAGGGTCCGTGAACTCCCGGCCCCAGTCGTCGACGACCCCGTCGGCCGTGAAGGCGCCGAGGAATCCTGCCTGGTCATGACGGTTGACGGCCTCAATGAAGGAGGCGACGGGCTCAGGGACGGAGGGTGTGCTCATGGCGACCAGCGAACGCCCCCGACCCGGCATCGGTCAAGGGTGCACCGCGGCGGCGGCTCACTCCAGCGGGTTGGGCTGCGGGGGCAGGGCGGCGACGAGCGGGTGGTCCTTCTCGATCACGCCCATCTTCGCGGCGCCGCCCGGCGCCCCGAGGTCGTCGAAGAACTCGACGTTGGCCTTGTAGTAGTCCGCCCACTGGTCCGGGGTGTCGTCCTCGTAGAAGATCGCCTCGACCGGGCACACCGGCTCGCAGGCGCCGCAGTCCACGCACTCGTCCGGCTGGATGTACAGCATCCGGTCGCCCTCGTAGATGCAGTCCACGGGGCATTCGTCGACGCAGGCGCGGTCCTTCACGTCCACGCACGGCAGTGCGATCACATAGGTCACGGGGCGTCCTTCCGATCGGGTTCTGCCAGGAGCGTAGGATCTCAAGTGCACTTGAGGTCAAGCGATGACGACGCCGGGAGTCGAACTGTGAACGCCGTGCACGAGCCCGAGGAGCTGCTGACGATCGGGGAGATGAGCCGGCGCACCGGCGTGGCCCCCTCCGCCCTGCGCTATTACGAGCAGCTGGGCCTGGTGGGCTCGGTGCGCACGGTCGGCAATCAGCGCCGCTACCCCCGCCACATGCTGCGCCGGGTCTCCCTGATCTCCGTCGCCAAGCGCCTCGGCATGCCGCTGCGGGACGTCAAGGAGGCCTTCGGGGACGTCCCGATGGAGAGCACACCCTCCCACGACGACTGGCAGCGCGCCTCCCGCCGGTGGAAGCGGCGGCTGGAGGAGCGGCGGCGCGCGATCGAGCGGCTCGAGAACGAGCTGACCGGCTGCATCGGCTGCGGCTGCCTCTCCCTGAAGGCCTGTGCCTTGCTGAACCCGGACGACGCCCTCGCCGAGACCGGCGCCGGGCCGCGGCGCCTGCAGGATCTCCCGGGGGCGGACGAGCTCTGAGGTGCGGAGCCGACGGACGCTCCGGACCGAGGTGTCCACCGATGACGGACCCGGTTGACCTCAAGCGCGCTCGAAGTCTTAGGGTTGAGCCATCGATCTCACGAAAGGACTGATCATGGCGGACTACACGCTTCCGGATCTCGATTACGACTACGGGGCGCTGGATCCCTCGATCTCGGGCCGGATCATGGAGCTGCATCACTCGAAGCATCATGCGACGTATGTGAAGGGTGCGAATGCG